>NZ_BAAJLW010000003.1:0-736311 GCF_057546125.1 Colwellia sp. SU-HH00943 | reverse complement strand
AAGGCAAAGTGTGGGTGAAAAGTCTAAATCTATCAGCGCTATTATCAGCCAAGGTTATGCGCCACCAGAACAATACACTACTCGTGGCAAACAAGGGCCATATACCGACATCTATGCCATTGGCGCCGTCATGTATTATTTAGTTACCGGAGAAAAGCCAGTAGATAGTACCGACAGACAACATGATATTATTGATGAGCAACCTGATCCGCTAACACCTATTGAACAAAGTAGAGGCTACAGTGAGTCACTTGTAAACGCTATAACTAAAGCGATGATGTTACGGGCAGCAAGTAGGCCACAACATGTTAATGAATTACAAGCCCTTTTAAAGGGGGAAGCTAAAGAGAAATCGGTTAAATCAAGCTCTAGTATTGATGAAGACAAAACTCAAAAAATATCAAGAAAACAGCTTGATGAAGTTTCAGTTAAACATGAACAAGTAAGCACTGAAACCAGTCATACAAAATCAGAAAAATCGAAAAAACTTCCGATAATTTTTTTTATTGTTGCAAGTGCATTAGCAGGCTTAGGGTATTTTTTATATTCAGAACATCAACAAAAGTTGGCAGAAGAGCAAGCAGAAAAATTAGCTCAACAATTAGCCCAAGAACAAGCCTTAGCACTGAAAAAACAGCAAGCGATCGAATCAGGTAAAAAACTCTCGGCAATTTGTGTCGCTTGTCATGGGGATAAAGGTATTTCTAATTTGCCAGAACTTTACCCTAGCTTGGCGGGTTTATCAAAAGACTATACTTACCAACAGTTACTCGCTTATAAAAATGGTTCAATTGCTGAGCCCATTATGCAAGGTATGGTTGTTGGTTTAACAGAAAAAGAATTAGAAGATCTTGCCTATTATTTTGAAAGCGTTAAAAAACTAACTCCAGCGCAGCAAACCGCACAAATTGAAACGTTTAAAGCACAAAAGCTTATTAAACAAGAAGAGTCAGCTTGGAAAGCAGCTAAAAAATTAAATGATATAGAGGCTTACCAGTCTTTTTTGAACAAATGGCCTAATGGTCAGTTTGTTGATGAGGCAAATCAAGCGATAAATCAGCTAGAAGAAAAAGCGTTAATTGAGCAGCAGCGTTTAGCACGTAATAAACAAGCCGCAATGGCCAAAGAGCAAGAACGTGTTCGTCTTGAAACTATGGCAAAGCAAGCTAAGCGTAAGCAAGATATAGAAACAGCACAACAACACCTGAATACTTTGGGGTATCAAGCACCGAATCATGGCACGTTAGATATTAGGACTGTTAAAGCCATTGAAGCATTTGAAACCAAACAAGGCATGATAGTTACTGGGGAAGTGGATAACTTATTATTGTCAAATTTATCAGCAGCAGTTCAGCAGTATAAGAAAGCAGAAGAGCAAAAAATAGCGCAAGAAAAGTTAGCAAAAGAAAAATCAGCGAGTTTAGCTAAAGCGAAAAAAGCCAATCAGTTATCAGAGCATCAAATGTATGATAAAGCGATTAATATTATCCTTAAAGATAGAAACTATGATGAAGGTATAGTTGCCCTAAATGATTTTCTGTCGGTTTATTCAGATAAAAGCTCTAGCTATGTGGCAAACGCAAATTATTGGTTAGGGCAGCTTTATTATAATAAGGCCGATTTTAGATTAGCTGAGCAACATTTTAGTACTGTCATAAACGAGTTCCCAAGCTCTACTAAACGAGGCGATAGTTATCTTAAATTAGGTATGGTGTATGAAAAACGGCAGCAATTTTCAAAAGCAAGAGCCTCTTATAACACTGTTATCAGGTCTTACAGTGATAGCTCTGCGGCTAAATTAGCAAAAAATCGTTTAGCACAAATTGAAAATACACCAGACTTAGCCAACAGTAAAAATGTAATAGCAGGGGATATTGCCAAAGGTAAAAGTAAGTCTGCCATGTGTGCTGCCTGTCATGGAGCTAACGGTATATCATTAATAAAGTTATATCCCAGCTTAGCGGGATTAGATGGCAATTATATATTTACTCAGCTTAAAAACTATAAAAGTGGTGCACGTAAAGACCCTGTTATGCAACCCATGGCTATACCTTTATCTGAGCAAGATATGAAAAACCTTGCGGCATATTATGAGAGTTTGCCAAGCAAATAGTCAGAAATATTGATAATGATAACAAGGCTCATTTATAATTTATTGTACGTGGCAGCTTTTTTAAAAGAAAAATAACGATAAAAGATAGTGGTATTAAACAAGTGAATAAGATGAATAAAATAATTATTAGTATATGTTTAGTTAGTCTTTTAATTACCAGGGCAGTATCTGCTAACTGTAATGTTAAAACAAATATCCAGCTATCTGACGATCATGTTGAGCGACTTTATCAACTACAAGACGCCGTAGATGATTGCGAAGACTTATCAACCTTAATGCCATTAATAACTGAACTTGTTGAACAAGATAAATTTAAACAGGCACAGACCTACCTTGATATAACGAATGATTATATTACAACAAAACCACAAGCTGCGAAGGTTCGCTTACTCAAAGCTAACTTTTATTTAGCGCAAGATAACGTGTGTAAAGTGCAAAAGTTAATACATTCAGCAAGTGCTAAAAAGTTACCCATCTCTGAAGTGGAAATTGCCTTAAATAACTATCAGCAACTTCATGGCGTCAATAGTAAAGCATTAAACTGCATGTTATCGTCAACTCGCTCACTTGCCAGTGCAAGAGGGTTAAAACGCACCCAAAGTATTAATATGGCGATAGCATTTTCGACCAATAGTGCTGAGTTGACACCAGCGGGTAAAGCGCAAGTGGAGCAACTGGCGAAATCATTAACCAGCCTGAAACTTAAAAAATATAAAATCAACTTTGTTGGTCATACTGATTTACGTGGTATGGAAAGTTATAATATGAAGCTATCACAACAAAGAGCAAAGTCTGTATATCAAGAAGTTGTGTTTCACCAGCCTGCATTAACAGGTGAAATTAACTTTTATGGTAAAGGTGAAACAGAGCCTAAGATGACAATACAAACTGAGCAGGCACATCAATTGAACCGACGTGTCGAAGTGTTTTTAAGTAAAGAATAGACTCATTCAATAGTAATAATAAAAAGTAGGGTAAACACGTGCAAGAATTGGATTCATCACTCGCTATTGGCAGTCACGTTGGTGATTATCGCATTGTTGATATCTTAGGTGCAGGTGGTTTTGGTATCACTTATAAAGCTGAAGATACCATCATGCACCGTATGGTGGCGTTAAAAGAGTTTTTACCACAAGAATTAGCCGGTAGAAGTCACGATGCATCAACCGTTATCCCTAAAACCAATTGTTCTGATGATTATAATTATGGTCTAGACAAATTCCTCATCGAAGCACGTACTCTCGCAAAATTCAATCATCCTAATATCGTTAAAGCCTACACCTTAGTACAAGCTAATGGTACAGCGTATCTAGTGATGGAATATGTTGAAGGTGAAGCACTGGATGAACACCTGAAAAAAATCCATTTTAATGGTGGTATGGCTGAAACTCGTATTCGTGAAATTATTGAGCCCGTATTAAAAGGGCTTGCTGAAGTTCACAAAGCAGGCCTATTACATCGAGACATAAAACCTGGCAACATTTACCTGCAAAGTTCAAGTGATGAACATGGTAATAACCCTATGCTCATTGACTTTGGTGCCGCAAGGCAAAGTGTTGGTGAAAAGTCTAAGTCTATTAGTGCCATTATCAGCCAAGGTTATGCGCCACCTGAGCAATATACTTCACGTGGTAAACAAGGCCCATACACAGATATTTATGCAATTGGCGCTGTTATGTACTACTTAGCAACCGGTATTAAGCCGGTAGAAAGTACCGACAGACAGCACGACATTATGGAAGGTGAGGCAGACCCTTTAAAGCCGATCGAGCTTGAGCAATATAGCCAATCGCTTAAACAAGCCATTAGCCAAGCTATGGTGCTAATTGTTAAAAACCGTTGTCAAAACGTTGAGCAATTACAAAAACTATTAGCAGGAGAGGTTGTTTCCTCTGTTGAAAATGCAGCTATTGATGATGACGCTACCCGTAAAGTAGAAGCCGTTACTCGTCAAGTAAGTAAAGAGCCTACGCCTGCGAAAACAGAGCAAGCGTCTGAGCAAAAAGCTAGTGAAACACCTACAAAGAGCGGCTCAGCTAAAACTCTCATTGTTATCATTATAGCTGCGCTGTTAGGTACTGGCGGTTATTTTGGTTTTGCTGAATATCAAAAAGAACAAGCACGTATTCAAGCAAGAGATGAAAAAGCGGCTCAACAAAAAATTGAACAGCAGCGTATAGCTGAGCTAAAAAATATAATATTAACAGTGCAGCAAGGGTTAAGAGAGCTAGGCTTTCAATCTCCGGCAAACGGAGAGCTTGATGTTCGCACTCAAAAAGCTATTGAAGCCTTTGAAAAGCAACAAGGCATGTTAGAAACAGGCGCCGTTGATGATATTTTATTGTCAAGCTTGAATAAAGCCTTATCTGAGCAAAGAGCAAAGCAATTGGCGGCTAAAAAAGCCAAGGAGAAAGCTGATAGGTTAGCCAAAGAAAAGGCTGAGCGACTAGCCAAAGAGAAAGCAGAGCGGTTAGCTAAAGAAAAGGCTGAACGACTAGCAAAAGAGAAAGCAGATCGGTTAGCTAAAGAAAGGGCTAATAGACTAGCAAAAGAGAAAGCGGAACGATTAGCCAAGGAAAAAGCAGACCGACTAGCCAAGGAACAAGCTGAACGTGATCGTTTGGCAAAAATAGAAGCCACTAAAGTAAAACTTGAAATTAACATTCAGCCAAGTCAGGCAAATATTGAACTGATAGATTTAGAAGTAGGTACGTCATTAGTTTATAAAAAAGGCATGTCGTTATTACCCCGTTTTTATAAAGTAATTGCGAATAAAGCAGGTTATAAACAGCGTGAGTTGAGTTTAGATTTAACCCAAGTTAATACAAAAACTAAAAGCTTAGAGGTTAAACTAGAACAAGATAAAACAACTATGGCCCTGCCTATTTTAAATAAAGGTGATTACTGGAAATATAAAGTGTCTGGCACTTATGAATCTGACCTAACCACTTTGGTTGTAGGGGAAGATAGCTATAAAGGCAAGCCAGCTTATGTTATAGAAAATGAAGTTTTTCTTCCTATTTCTGAGGGATTACGAACAGAAATAGGTTTAGAGTCTTTATCAAAAACGTCCGAGGTTAATACCCAAGATAATACTTATACAACTCGTACCAGAATGTTACTTGAAAAAGAGACACTTGAAGCAGTATCAATGACTATTGGGTATAACTCTGCTAGCCCAAATGAAATGGATTTAAATAGCCGTATTCTAAAGGGAACTAAATGGCCAATGAAAGTAGGTAATAAATGGGAAAGTAATAGCAATAATATGACAACTTATAACGAAGTTGTTGATGTGGAAGTTGTAACCGTTCCCGCCGGCGAGTTTTATTGCTTTAAAGTAGAGAGTACTACTGACGGTGATGGTTTTATATTGAAGCAAGTGATATGGTTCAATGTAGAAACTAAATACATGGTGAAACATAAAATCCATACGTCGTATACTGATAGTTCGTTGAATATTGATGATAGTCGAACTGTTACAGAATTAGCAGAATTTAAAGTAAGTTATTAATGTCGGTCTTTTAATTTGACTATTTAGCTTGTTTATTGAAGAGTATTTCACGGTAACTGGACTGAACTTTATTCGTGTACGTCGTAAATTCAAACACGAACTAGCCCTTTATGCGCTAAGTAAACTATTTAGTCTTTTCTAATTTATGTGTTAAATAGTTTACTAAGCGTTTTTAAGGCAAAGTCCATAAAGTATCGCATATAGTTACTGACCTATTGAAGAATCAAAGCCCTCGGGTTTTAACGCTAATACGGATTGGTTTAGTCGATATAAAATATTCTCTGCGGTATTGCCGATAAATAAGCCCTTTATACCAACCCTTGCTACGGTGCCCATCACAACTAATTCAGCATTTATTAGCTTTGTATATTGAGGCAGGCTTTCTTTCGGTAAACCATTAATTGATACCGACTCTACAGACACATATTCAAGCATTTCAGGGCTAATTGTGCTGTAAACGGCTTCCATAAAGGCAGCGAGGTTTAGTTTATGTTGCTGCTCAGCATTTTTCTGGTAAAGGTTAATGTCTTCTGTGTTCTTTTTAAGGTATTTCGCGTAGTTGAGTGCCTTGTCGTAGGGTGTTGACCATGCAGAGACAATCTTTAATTGGCTGCCTCGATTTGCTGCAATGGCTGCGGCTGCCTTAACAATGTTTATATTCAACTGCTCTCGAACGTTTTTTTCTGTTTCAGGGTAATTATTATCAACATCAACTGCTGCCACAATAGTTTGACTATCGCCTAACGATTTTGGTTTGATTAATAACACTGGGCAAGGGCATTGACGAAGGTACCCCATATCGTTACTACCAAAGAGTTTAGATAAAAAACCTTCATTTTCTGATGGTTTAATCAATAAATCAAAGCTGTCACTTTGAACCATTTTTACCACATCAATATAAGAGTTATTGAGTAAGGTTTCTTTTTTAATGCTTATTCTGTCGGCGTATTGCTCAATGATTCCATCACGCTCTTGCTCTTTCGTTTCAATAAATTCGTCGATATCATCCTGTGTAAAACCTAGAGAGTCGGGCAGAGTGTCATTGGTTAAAGTAAATAATACAGTTAATTTGGCTTGATTATTTTTGGCTACATCAACCGCTTTTTTTAGTGCTACAGCATTATCTACAGAGTCACTATAAATATAGAGGATATTGTTAATGTTCAACATATTACTTTTCCTTAAACTGTTAACCTAAATTGCTAATCTACTTGCCGTAAATATATACCTAGCGTAGCAATTAGTAGGCTGATTTCAATAGTTATACCAGACAATGTTGTGATCAATTGTTATTGAGCTTGAAATAATTCCTTTACGCGTTGGTTGCTTGATGGACTCCATGCTTGAGGCGCAGTAACTGCAACCCAACCATCAATATAACTTGCAGCAGAATAACTGTGCGCGTTGCCTCTAGGTACTTTATCAGCCATCGGCATATCAAATAAAACTTGGAAAAAAGTAATAAGTGGGAACCACTGAAAGTGTGAAGAAACATCATAAGCTCTTTCTCCTTTCATCCAATCAGGCTCTTTTCTAAATAAATTGGTTGAAAAATACACCATGGGATCACTAGCGTATTGTACGTAGACAAACCGCATTGGTCCCCAATGCCATTGTGGGTTGCTAAGGCTATTTTTTTGTGTGGTAAAACGCACTAAAGAACTGTCTTGTATAACAGGTAACCATTGAGGCGAATCATCATTGCGATATTTTGTTATATAAGGAGCTATGGTGCTAGGAAAAGGCGTGCCAACAAATAAAGCCCCTTGAATAGGATTATTGATAATAGTGGTTAAATTAATAGAGGTTTCTGCCCCGTATGCACCCAAGCTCAGACCAAAAAGATATAAATCTGGGCGTGTAGTTTTATCAAGTTGTGACCAATATTGATGAACCTTTTGATATAAAGCAGTAGCAGACAGCTTGGCACTTGTTGGATCAACAAGTAGTGTTAGCCAACTTGGCAAGTAGGAATATTGCATGGCAACAATAGCGGTATTACCTTTGTGGATATATTCAAATGTATCCATAGCAGAAGGGTCTAACCAGCCAGTTCCCGTTGGTGTGGCAATTACCAGTTTGTCCCGCTTAAAAGCGTTAACTCGAATTAACTCTTGTAGCGCTAATTCTGCCCTTTGCTCTGGCGTTTCTCTTGAGCGTAAACCCACGTAAACTCGAAGAGGTTGTTGGCTTTCTTGTTGCCAAAAATTTTCTATCGCTGACTGTTTAGAAGTTTGCGTAATAAACTCTTGTCCTGTTCGTCCTATTTTTTGCCAAGAAATAAGTGATGATGAACTACCAGACGCACTGGTAAGTGTCGGCACTGGTATGTCACTTTCAATATTTTCATCAAGTAGCAAATAGGTATTATCTAAAGCATCGACAAATTTTGTAATCAGTAACGAGTTAGTGAGAAAAAATACTAAAGTTGCTACTAACGAAAAACTTAAAATATTAGCAACACGTTGAGGAATTAACGTTTTTAATCGCGTTTTAATTCTGAGGAAAATAACTTTAATGCCATTAGCTAAAAGCAAAAGCATGAGCGCCATTGTGATAGATATAAAGCTCATATAGAGTGTTAAACTAGGTTTAATAGCTTCTAATCCCATAAGGCTTCTCAATTCATTTTGCCATTGAGCTGAATAAAACACCGAGTAAAGGCAAAGAGAAAAACTAAGTATGCTCAATGATAACTTAATGATAAACAGAGGGCGGTTGTTAAGTACAGGAAGCTTTAAATAATCCCAAAGCCACCTTATTAAAACCCCTAAACCATAGCCGATAGCCAGTAATATCCCTGAAAGTATGCCTTGTAAAATATATGGCCTAGGGACGAGCGAAGGGGAAAGTGAAAAGGAAAAAAATAATGCGGCTAATACAATACCGACATACGACAAAGAGGTTAAGTATGCGAGTACTCTATTTTTAAACGTCATTAAAAAACTTATTGTTAAAGAATTAATTAAGATAAAATATTATCAAAACCATTCATTTACACAATACAATTATTTATATGCTTTGTTATTTGTAATTACCTTTATTTAATTTACTTTATTTGAATTACCGATAATATGTAGCGTTTGCTTCCCTTATGTTAGTTTACTTAGGCTATAGCCGTATTTTGATAAAAGTACAGTTACAGCCCAGTATAGGATCTTATTAATGCTTTTCGACAGGGGATTTTATTTTACTTACCACCATTTTTTATGATTTCGCGCGCCATTTCATCTGCAATGATTCCGGTAGGTCTGTTAGTCTCTTCAGCCTTGGTAAAAATAGTCAGTAAAGTATCGTATATTTCTTCAACTTTTTTGGTCGCTTTGTCTGCACAATAATCCTCTTCAAAAGAAATATTAATGATACCACCTGCATTTATCACATAATCAGGGGCGTACAATATACCTTTATCTAGTAGGGCTTGATCATGTCGCGGCTCTGCTAATTGGTTGTTGGCACAGCCAGCAATTATTTTAGCTTTTAAGCGCTTTATGGTGTCATCATTTATGCTTGCCCCCAGGGCGCAAGGAGCATATACATCTGCCTCTTGATCATACAGTTCATCAAGGCCCACAATGGTGGCATTAAGCTCAGTAGCAGCTTTGTCTAGCGCGGCTTGGTTAATGTCAGAAACAATTAACTTTGCACCAGCTTGATATAAATACTCACATAAACCATAACCAACACTTCCTAGGCCTTGTACAGCTACTTTAAGGCCTGTTAAATCATCACGGTTCAGTTTATGCTTGACGCTGGCTTTTATACCTAAAAACGTTCCTAGAGCGGTAAATGGCCCAGGGTTCCCACTTTTACCCTCTGTGCCTGTAACAAAAGGTGTTACTGAATTAGCAATGGCAATATCATCAGTGGTTATATTGACATCTTCAGCACTTAAATAGCGACCGTTTAGATCATTTAACGCTTCACCAAACGCTTTAAAAAGTGCTTCAGATTTAATTGATTTAGCATCACCAATAATTACCGATTTACCGCCACCCATTTGTAAGCCAGCCATGGCATTTTTATAGGTCATACCTTTAGATAAACGTAACGCATCGACTAATGCTTCTTCATCACTTTGATAATCCCATAATCTACAACCGCCTACAGCAGGGCCTAGTTTTGTACTGTGAACGGCAATAATTGCTTTTAAACCCGATTTTTTATCACTACAAAAAACTACTTGCTCATGATCATCAAAATCAACCAAATCAAAAAAAGCCATGGTTTTGCTTCCTTATTTCTACACCGAATAAACTAATTTAAGAATTGAAGAAACCATATCATTTCAAATTTATGCAAACTAGCTTGTATGAATTAATTCTAGTAAAGCTAGACGGAGTAAGTGTTCAGATATAAGTACAGTGAAATGATAATGAAAAATAGTACTGTTTTGTTGTGAAGGATAAGTTTCAAAAATTTGTAGTGGTTAATGAGAGGTAAGCATGAGAGTTATCAAAATGGTACGGAAGGAGAGACTTGAACTCTCACGCTGCGAGGCACTGGAACCTACTTTTCCTAACATAAGCAGCGTGCCTACCAATTCAAGCACTTCGAATTTTAAATTATTAATGTTTAGAGATACTAGAAATTTATATATTGATATTTTAGGTGAACGAATATTAGTTTTGAAAAAATAGAGGTGTACAAGAGAGTTATCAAAATGCTACGGAAGGAGAGACTTGAACTCTCACGCCGCGAGGCACTGGAACCTACTTTACCTAACATAAGCAGCGTGTCTAGCAATTCCACCACTTCGCATTTTAAATTATTAGTGTTTAGAGATACTAGAAATTTATATAATTGAGGTGAACGGATATTAGTTTTGGAAAAATTCAGATGTACAAGAGAGTTATCAAAATGGTACGGAAGGAGAGACTTGAACTCTCACGCCGCGAGGCACTGGAACCTAAATCCAGCGTGTCTACCAATTCCACCACTTCCGCATTTTGATTTTCTTTATAAGAAAAGTGGCAGGGGTAAGAGGATTTGAACCTCTGAATGACGGGATCAAAACCCGCTGCCTTACCGCTTGGCTATACCCCTGCAGATAGTTGTAATTACATTGAAGACTTAACTTAAAATTCACACATAGGATAGATAAGAAAAGTGGCAGGGGTAAGAGGATTTGAACCTCTGAATGACGGGATCAAAACCCGCTGCCTTACCGCTTGGCTATACCCCTGCAATGTATTACTTAGTATATAAATGGTACGGAAGGAGAGACTTGAACTCTCACGCCGCGAGGCACTGGAACCTAAATCCAGCGTGTCTACCAATTCCACCACTTCCGCATTTATATACATCAAGTTTTTATAGAGACTTGAACTCTCATGCCGATCGGCACTGAAACCTGCTAATCCTATTAAAGGCAGCGTGTCTACCAGTTCCACTACTTCAGCACTATTTAAATCAAGATTTTAGAGAGACTTGAACTCTTATTGTTGAGAGAAGAATGGTGGCTACACCGGGATTTGAACCTGGGACCCCATCATTATGAGTGATGTGCTCTAACCAGCTGAGCTATGTAGCCTTTACATCTTGCCTCTCAGCAAGTGGCGCGTATTATGCAAATCTGCTTGCCTTACGTCAACCGTTTTTTGTGAAAAAAACTGACTTTTTATTTGTTTGGCTATTGCCTGTGCAATTTGCCTGCAAACTACACAAAAAAAATGCATACCTGACAGCTTTTTGTGTGTGTATGCATTTTTATATTAGTTTTAAAAAGGTTAGCCCTTTTTATGTTTTATCTTTTTGTTTTAAGTTTTTTAGTTAGCTGATTATACGTTAAAGCGGAAGTGTACTACGTCACCATCTTTAACAGGGTATTCTTTACCTTCTAAACGCCATTTACCCGCTTCTTTGGCCCCAGCTTCACCATTAAACTCAATGAAGTCATTAAAGGCAATAACTTCTGCGCGTATAAAGCCTTTTTCAAAGTCGGTATGAATAACACCTGCTGCTTGAGGAGCCGTTGCATTTTGTTTCACTGTCCATGCTCTCACTTCTTTAACACCAGCAGTAAAGTAAGTTTGTAAACTTAATAAACCATAACCTGAGTTGATTACTCGGTTAAGTCCTGGCTCTTCCAAGCCCATTTCTTCCATGAACTCATCTCTGTCTTCATCATCCATTTCAGAGAGCTCGCCTTCAATTTCAGCACAAACAGGTACAACTACTGCACCTTCTTTATCTGCAATGGCTTGTACTATGTCTAAATAAGGGTTGTTTTCAAAACCATCGTCGTTGACATTAGCAATGTACATGGTTGGTTTAATGGTTAAAAAGTTTAAGTAGGCAACTGCTGCTTTTTCTTCTTTAGTTAGCTCTAAAGAGCGCACCATATTACCATCTTCAACGTGCTTTAAAATTTTCTCAAGTACGGGTAGTTCAAACTTAGCGTCTTTATCGCCACCTTTTGCGCGTTTAGTTTGACGTAGAATTGCTCGCTCAGCAGTATCCATATCGGCTAAAGCTAATTCTGTATTAATAACATCAATGTCTGCAGCAGGATCTATTTTATTAGCAACATGAATGATGTTGTCATTTTCAAAACAACGGACAACATGACCAATAGCATCTGTTTCACGGATATTCGCTAAAAATTTATTACCTAAACCTTCACCTTTTGATGCACCAGCAACTAGGCCAGCAATATCAACAAATTCCATGGTGGTAGCAATAACACGCTCAGGTTTTACAATTTCGGTAAGTTGGTCCAATCTTGGATCTGGTACAGGTACTACGCCAGTATTTGGCTCTATGGTACAAAAAGGAAAGTTAGCAGCTTCAATGCCAGCTTTAGTAAGTGCATTAAAAAGGGTTGATTTACCGACGTTGGGTAGGCCAACGATACCACATTTAAATCCCATGATTGATACCTATTAAATTTGTTAATGTTAACTCAGGACTGAACCTTCGTATAATTTTGGTGTTTTACTTACTTATCAATAATTATAAAACAGTCTTTTTATATTGCTTTAAAAGCATGCAAACGTTGTTGCGCTTTTTTTAAATCGTCTTGTTGCCAAATGTCGAAACAACGTGTTGCTTCGTCGATAGCTTGATCAATTAATGCTTGCTCGCTTTGTGGAGCTTTACCAAGTACATGGCCAGTGACTTTATCTCTATGACCAGGGTGGCCAATACCAATTCGCAATCGATAAAATTCTTTATTATTTGCCATGCGTGCAATAATGTCTTTTAAGCCATTATGTCCACCATGACCGCCACCTTTTTTAATTTTAACTACACCCGGCAACATATCTAATTCATCATGTGCGATTAGGATGTTATCAACATTAATACGGAAAAAGTTTGCAAGAGGAGCAACTGCTTGACCACTGCGATTCATAAATGTTGTTGGAATTAAAAGGTGAACTAGTTCGCCGCCAATAACCCCTTTACCATACAGGCCAGAGTATTTTTTTTCAGGACGGAGAGAAATATTGTTGCGTTGTGCTAGTTCTTCTACGAACCAAACACCTGCATTGTGACGTGTTCTTGTATATTCGGGGCCAGGATTACCTAGCCCCGCAATCAGTTTAATACTCATATTAAGTAATAATTATTAAACTGTTATTCAGCTGCTGGTTCTTCTTCAGTAGCTTCTTCACTATCGTCTTTGCTAGCTTTAGGAGCGTTAGCAGTAACAACAGCTTGATCATGGCTTTCACCTTTAGCTAATTCATCTGAAGTTACGCCTTTAGGGAAAGTAACGTCTGATAAATGTAGTGTTTGACCAACTTCTAGATCTGCTAAATCAATTTCGATAAATTCAGGTAAATCACTTGGTAAACAAGTAACAGCAATTTCAGTTACGTGATGAGCAATAGTAGCGCCAGACTTAGTAACTTTATCTTCATTGATGAAGTGTACAGGTACATTGTTGTGGATAGCGTGTTTTGCATCAATACGTAGGAAATCCATGTGCATGATAATGTTTTTGTACGGGTGACGTTGCATGTCTTTAATTAAACATTGAACAGCTTCTTTGCCAATGTTTAATGTTAATACGTGCGAGTAGAAAGCTTCTTCTTGTTGAGCACGTAAAACATTTTTGTGCTCTAAAGTTAAAGATACTGGCTCTTGGCCTTCACCGTAAAGGATTGCAGGAACTTTATTCGCGTGACGTAGGCGGCGGCTCGCACCTTTCCCTAAGTCTGTACGTACTTCTGCATCCAAAGTAAATAAATCAGTCATGATAAATACTCTTATATAATAAAATAAATTAATCTTGTTTTTTGCGACCAAAAACAAGGGTATACGCGCTTATTTACCTGAGCAAACGCGATATAAAGTGCGTTAGTAGATAAAAAAGGCGCGGCATAATAACACTAGCGGAAAAGTAAAGCTATTTAAAAGCGATAAAAAAAGCAGATATTGTTAAATATCTGCTTTTTGAAGTTCAGCAAGCCAAGCTTAATTGTATGAGCTTGGTTAACAAAATTTAGTTATCGAACATTGCTGAAATTGATTCTTCATTACATACGCGGCGAATAGCTTCGCTTAACATGCCACTTAAAGTTAATTGACGAACCATTTTAAGTTTTTGAATTTCTTTTGATAATGGAATTGAGTCTGTTACAACAACTTCATCAATTACTGATTTTTTAAGGTTTTCAGCTGCATTACCTGATAATACAGGGTGTGTTGCATAAGCAATAACACGTTTAGCACCATGGTCTTTTAATGCTTCAGCTGCTTTTGCTAATGTACCACCAGTATCAATCATGTCATCAACAATAATACAGTCACGACCTGCTACATCACCAATAATATGCATTACTTGAGCAACATTTGCTTTTGGACGACGTTTATCAATTATCGCAAGATCAGCATCATCTAATAATTTGGCAACAGCACGCGCACGAACAACACCACCAATATCAGGTGAAACCACTACAGGGTTGTCAAGTTCGCGGTTTTTCATGTCTTCTAATAAAATCGGTGTACCAAAAGCATTATCAACAGGAACATCGAAGAAGCCTTGAATTTGCTCTGCATGCAAATCAACGGTTAATACACGGTCAACACCAACACTTGATAAGAAATCAGCAACAACTTTTGCAGTAATTGGTACACGAGCACTACGTACACGTCTGTCTTGGCGAGCATAACCAAAGTAAGGAATAACAGCAGTAATTCTGCCTGCTGATGCACGACGAAATGCGTCGATCATCACTATTAATTCCATCAAGTTGTTATTAGTTGGAGCACAAGTTGATTGAACAATAAATACATCGCTACCACGAACGTTTTCATTGATTTCAAAGCTTATTTCACCATCGCTAAAACTGCCAATTTTGGCTTCACCTAAAGTGATATATAGGCGATTTGCAATTTGCTTGGCCAGTTCAGGGGTGGCATTACCCGCAAAAATCTTCATGTCAGGCACAGTCTGTTCCTCAGAAACATTTGACATTAATAGTAGTAACTGAATTTAACCATAATGTAACTTTAGTTTAATAGGTTAAGTTCAGCAAATTAGGTTGAACTTTTCAGTTGCTCAATCACTGAGCATAAAGGCGATTTATTGCACCCTTGTGCGACAAATGAGCGTGTTCCTTTCGGAAGTTTCGCCTGTAAATCGCACGCCTCTTTTTGACTGGAAAAACATGAAAAAATACATGCACCTGTTCCAGTCATTCTAGACGGCGCATATTCTACCAACCAAGCCAGTAGCTTGGCAACTTCAAAGTAGTGTTTTGTTACCATGGTTTGACAATCATTATGATATTTTTCGACTTTTGATGCAGTATTAATGAATAAATCGTCATCTTGGTAATCAAAAGAAAAGTTTTTGCTTAAGATTTTAGGCGTGTTTCTTGGTAAATCTTTTGAGGTAAAAACACTGGCAGTTGAAATGCTCACATCAGGCTTAGTGATTAAATACCAACGCTCTTTTGGCGCTACAGGGGTGAGCTTTTCACCAATACCCTGGGCGAAAGCGGCATAACCATGAACAAAAATAGGTACATCAGCACCAAGGGATAAGCCAAACTCAGCTAGTTCTTTATTTGTGAAATTCGTTTGCCATAAGGTGTTTAAGGCCACTAATATTGTTGCGGCATTGGATGAACCACCACCCAAACCGCCACCCATTGGCAGTACTTTTTCTATACTGATATCTGCACCTAGCGGTTCAGCTTGAAATCGGTTTTTTTCTTGTGCCTTTTTTTGGAGTAAAAGCGCGGCTTTAACGATTAAATTATCTTCGTTTTGCACCCCTTTAATAGGTGTCGACAACAGTATTTCTGGAGCTTGTGTGATAGATATTTCAATAGTGTCATTGTAATCAATAAACTGAAATAAAGTTTCTAATTCATGGTAACCATCTTGGCGCTGGCCAACAACATGTAAAAATAAATTCAATTTTGCAGGGGAAGGGAATTGCAATGTCTTGTTTAAATATTTATTCATTTAAAGTCCACTTAGTTACAGCAACTTTTATTAGTAAGTTATTTTTTTTGAACGTGAATTTTGTTGCCATAGGTATACCGTTAAATTGTCGGTAATTACCATAATCAATTTGCCATAAAACATTATTGTAAAAGCTAGACATGCTAAGAGGTAATTGTGTTGTAGTATCAAAGTTGATTGTATCGTTAGCATGATAAGGTAGACCTTTTAACCAAAAGCTAAGTGCCTTGGTAGGTAAAGTTAAACCGGTCAAGGAACTTATTAAGCCCACTAAATCTTTTGTCTGATATTCCTTACCATCAACTTGAAGTGTGTGTAGCTCTTGATTTGAATTCAACTTAAGAACATTTATGCCTAGATAACTGGTTAGGTTTAACTCTTGAGATTGTTGATTATCATCGACAACCCAAGTTATGGAGGCACTTTCACGTTTATCTTTGCTGTTAGGATATTTTTCGATAAATGCGATTTTACCGCGTAATTGCCAGCGATTTTTGTTTCCTAGTTGTTCGGCTCTTTGTTCAGGCGTTAAAGAAAGTGTATTTTCTTCTGAAGGCAAGGGCTTTGTAGCACAACCGGTAAATACTATAGTCGTTATTAAAAGTAAGGAATATAACGAGAAGTTTGATTTGGGCATGTAGAATTAAAATGTACATTGTATAGGTGGTTATTGGAACATAGCCACTTACTCAATTCAACTGTTGCCAATAAATTGCGGTTTGAATGTAAAAAATTATTTTGTAAAATAGCTTTTTTTATTTAGTGATTTTTATCACAGATCATATTTTAAAACTTTGCTATGCGTTATACTCAGCTTGTTCGCAAGTAAAATATCAATAGGTTTATTACATTGTCCATAGTTGCTGTTGGAATTAATCATAAAACTGCACCCGTTGCCGTGAGAGAGAAAATATCCTTTAATCCGGATAAGCTTTCTTTTGCCCTTCAAGAAATGCTCTCAGCAGTACAATGTCGTGAAGTTGCTATTTTATCTACTTGTAACAGAACTGAGCTATACCTTGTACAGGACGGCGATGTTGAGCTTACACAAGAGCGATTAGTTAAATGGCTCGAAAGTTATCATAATGTTCCAGCCTCGACTATTTTACCGAGTATCTATTGGCATCACGACCAAGAAGCTGTAAATCATATGATGCGTGTTGCCTGTGGTTTAGATTCTTTAGTACTGGGTGAGCCGCAAATATTAGGTCAAATGAAACAAGCATATTCTCAAGCTAAAGCTGCAGGCTCAATGGCTTTAGTTATGGATAGGCTATTTCAACGCACTTTTGGCGTAGCTAAGCAAGTACGCACAGAAACTGATATAGGCACTAGTGCGGTATCGGTTGCTTTTGCTAGTGTTAATTTAGCCAAGCATATTTTCGCCAGTTTAGAAAAAGCACGTGTGTTATTAGTGGGCGCTGGTGAAACCATCGAACTCGTTGCTAAACACTTGTATGAGAATAATGTCGGGAAAATTACTGTCGCCAACCGTACTATTGAAAAAGCTGAAGGTATGGCGAAAAAAATTGGTGCCGAAGTTATTACTTTAGCGCAAATTCCAAAAGTAATGTGTGAAGCAGATATTGTTATTAGCTCTACAGGATCAACTTTGCCCCTTATTGGTAAAGGTATGGTTGAGCAAGCGCTTTCTGAGCGCAGACATCAGCCGATTTTCATGGTTGATCTTGCTGTTCCGCGTGATATTGAAGAACAAGTGGGCGATTTAGACGACGTATTTCTTTATACCGTTGATGATCTACAAACAATAATCGCACAAAACCTAGAAAATCGCAGAAAAGCCGCTGTTGAGGCTGAAAGTATTGTTAATAGTCAGTCTAATAGTTTTATGGCTTGGTTACGTGGTTTAAATACGCAGGACACTGTGGTGAGTTATCGACAACAGTGCTTAGCTGAACGTGATTTATTACTTGAGAAAGCGTTAACACAGTTAAGTAGTGGAAAAAATTCTGAAGCGGTAATTAATGAGTTAGCGGTTAAGTTAACCAATAAATTTATGCATGCCCCTACCAGTGCTTTGCAATCGGCTGCGCAAGGTGGTGAATTAGATAAACTGATTTATTTGCGCGACATATTCAATATTGATCATAACAAGTAGCCAAGTTTAATTTTCAGCTTAGCGCTAGCAGCATTCATTCAACCATATTTCTTGAGTTAGCTTGAGCTATATAGTTAAACCTTTCACTATGTAAAAACTTCTATTGTGCTAGAATAGCGCCAGTTGAGTTTTTTTCCGATAAAAACGTCCTTATCCATAAGTAAAAAAGAAAAGATTATTTTAATGAAATCCTCAGTATATCAAAAGCTTGAAGGCCTAGTAGAACGATTTGAAGAAGTTCAAGCCTTATTATCCGATCCAGATACCATCGCCGATCAAGAAAAGTTTCGCGCACTCTCTCAAGAATTTAAGCAATTAGAGCAAGTTACTTCGGTATTTAATGCCTATAAAGAAGCAGAAGATGATTTTGAAACGGCAGAATTAATGCTAAAAGATGATGATCCTGATATGCGAGAAATGGCACAGGAAGAATTTAAAGAGGCTAAAAAAGCCGTAGCTGATTTATCTGATGAATTACAAATACTTTTATTACCGCGTGATCCTAATGATGACAATAATTGCTTTGTTGAAATCAGAGCGGGTGCTGGTGGTGATGAAGCGGCTATTTTTACAGGTGATTTGTTTAGAATGTATAGCCGTTATGCTGAAAAGCAAGGCTGGAAAATTGAAGTGATGAATGCCAACGAAAGTGAGCAGGGTGGCTTTAAAGAGTTGATTATGAAAGTCAGCGGCGAAGGTGCTTATGGTCATATGAAATTTGAATCAGGCGGTCATCGTGTACAACGGGTTCCTGAAACTGAGTCTCAAGGCCGAGTTCATACTTCAGCATGTACGGTTGTTGTTATGCCTGAAATCCCTGAATCTCAAGCAATTGAAATCAATAAAGCTGATTTAAGAATTGATACCTTCCGCGCCTCGGGTGCTGGTGGTCAGCATGTTAACAAAACCGATTCAGCAATTCGTATAACCCATATTCCAACGGGCGTTGTGGTTGAATGTCAAGATCAACGCTCTCAACATAAAAATCGCGCGCAAGCAATGTCAGTGCTGCAAGCACGTTTACAACAAGCTGAAGATGAAAAGCGTCGTAGTGAAGAAGAGTCCTCACGTAGAAATCTAGTGGCAAGCGGTGATCGCTCTGAGCGTATACGTACATATAACTTCCCTCAAGGTCGTATGAGTGACCATCGTATAAATTTGACCTTATATCGCTTAAATGAAGTCATGGAAGGGAATTTACAGTTAGTTATGGAACCGATCATGCAAGAAAATCAGGCAGACTTATTAGCGGAACTTGCTGAGCAAAGCTAACGAAGTGATTAATACGATGCGAATGCGATTTATTGGTGATAATTCAATCGCCAATTTGCTTACTCAAGGTCAAGGATTACTTAGTGATGGCTCAGATAGCGCCTTACTCGATGCACAAATTTTATTATCATTTGTGTTAGATAAACCTCGTAGTTATTTATTTACATGGCCTGAAAAGTTGTTGTCGGATGAACAACTTAAACATTTTGTTAATTTAATCACACGTCGACATTCAGGTGAGCCAGTTGCCTATATCACCGGTGAAAAAGAGTTTTGGTCGCTACCCTTTAAGGTTTCTCCCGCAACACTGATTCCACGCCCTGATACTGAAATCCTTGTAGAGCTTGTCCTAGCGAAATATGTAGGTGATAAATCACTAAACTGCCTTGATTTAGGTACAGGCACTGGCGCGATAGCACTGGCGTTAGCTAGTGAGAACCCTACTTGGAAAATAGATGCGGTCGATTTTAATGACGAGGCGGTAGAACTTGCTCAGCACAATGCCGAAAATTTAAATTTAGCGCATGTGAATATTTTTAAAAGTGACTGGTTTAAAAATATTGAACGAGATAAGAAGTATCACTTAATTGTTGCTAACCCGCCGTATATTGATAGTGAAGATGAAAATTTAACCCAAGGGGATGTACGCTTTGAGCCTAACTCTGCTTTAATTGCTCAAGAGCAGGGCCTAGCAGATATTAACCATATTGCAGATATTGCTCGTCAATTTTTAGCCTCTTCAGGCGCATTGTTTATTGAGCATGGTTTTGAGCAAGCGAAAGACGTTCAAAAACTATTAACGACCTTAGGTTATAAAAGTGTTCAGACACAAAAAGACTTAAATGGTTTGGATCGTATTACATGGGCTATTTACCCTTAATAGCCGCAATTAATTTCACATAATAATAATTCACATAAGAATAAGAGGAAACTAACGTTGAAACATTTACATATGACATTGGCCGCTTTAAGTATCGGACTTTTTACTTTACGTTTTATTTGGTTATTGATGCACTCACCTAAGTTAAACGCTAAATGGGTTAAAGTTTCCCCTCACATAATTGATACTTTATTACTGGTTATTGGTGTTGTGTTAGCGGTTAAATATTATATGAATCCACTAGAGCAATTTTGGTTACTAGAGAAATTGTTAGCGGTTGTGGCCTACATATTTACGGGGTATTACACCTTAAAGTTAGCACGAAATAAAACCATGCAAGTTATTGGTTATTTAGGAGCAATGGGCTGGGTTATGCTAATTGTTCGTTTAGCAATGACAAGAGAGCCATTGTTTTTTGTGTAATATGAAAATTAATTAGTTAAAATTTGTTATGAATACATTGTTACTATCAGAATTACAATCTGATAAAAAAGATCTATTACAGGTACTTGTTCTGTTAGAAGAGCATATTTTTTCGGAGCAAAACGCTATTGAATCCAATGGTGGAGAGGTACCGTTAACGGATCAATCGCTAGATACCTTAGAGACTATAATTGCTCAGTGCCAAGCGGTTATTAGCGACGTTGAGTCTCCTCTTGATAAAGCTGAAATATTGTTAAACGAATTGTTTTATCAACATTTGTTTATTGATAAAAAAAGAGCTGACTGGCCCGTTGATGCTTTTAAGGTTGCCTGTGGTTTAAATCAACGTTTAATGTCTCCGGTGGTAAAAGCAGCTGTAGTCTCTGAAATAGTGAATGCTTGTGGTTTTAGCTGTGATTTAGTCTTTGTGCCCAGCAAAGTGATGTTGCGACTTTGTTGTAATAACGACTACGCCATTATTTTTGATGCAATTACTGGAGAGTCATTAGACTGGCATGAACTTGACTTGTGCCTAGATGATATTGATGGTGATCCTTCTCAGCATGAGCTTTCCAATATGAATCGCTCTTCAATATTGGTTGAATATTTGAGTGGTTTGAAAAATGCGTTAATTCGTGAGCAAGCTTTTGATAAAGCATTACAGTGTGTTGATGTGCTACTGTCACTAAATCCTGACGATCCACACCAACGTCGTGACCGTGGGTTTTTGCTTCATCAATTAGATTGCTTTAAAGTGGCGGTAGACGATTACCGCTACTTTGTTGAACAATGTCCAACAGATCCTGCGGCGCAACTACTTAAACTTCAACTTGAGAATATTACCCTAAGTGATCCTACGTTTCACTAAAGGATAATGTTGTTCAAGTTTAAATTATCTAAATAGGAACATAAATGTCAGCACCATTGATCACGAATGACGCAACTGTTTTAGGGTTATTAGCATTAATTTTAGGATTTGTTTTTTATACCTCTAATAGCCAACATCCTGTATGGAAAAAGTTCTATCAATATGTACCTGCTTTATTAATTTGCTATTTGTTACCGTCTTTACTTAATACTTTCGGTATTGTTAGTGCTGAAGTAAGTAAAGTGGATGAAGTGGCAAAGTATTATTTATTGCCAGCCTGCTTAGTGTTATTAACATTAAGTATTGATCTTAAAGCTATTACAGCATTGGGCAATAAAGCCATTATTATGTTTTTAACGGGTACAGTTGGTGTCGTTATTGGTGGTCCTATTGCCTTATTGTTAATTTCTGCAATTTGGCCTGAGCTTATCGGGGTTACTGGCCCTGAAGCAGTATGGCGTGGTATGGCTGCGCTTGCAGGGAGTTGGATTGGCGGTGGTGCCAACATGCTTGCCATGAAAGAAATTTATGGCGCAGACGGTAATATATTCACCATTATGGTGACGGTTGACATTATTGTTGCCAATATTTGGATGGCATTTTTACTATATTTTGCTGCTAATCATAAACGTATCGATGCCAAAAGTGGCGCAGATACCACAGGGATTGATAGGTTAATTAATAAAGTTGAAGCATTTGAACGAGAGCATGCTAGACGCCCAGAATTAAAAGACTTTATGCTTATTTTAGCCATAGGTTTAGGGGCTTCAGGTTTTGCCCATTTAGCGGCTGATTACTTAGTACCTTTTTTCAAAGTGAATTATCCAGATTTAGAAAAGTTCAGCTTACATAGTAAGTTATTTTGGATTATCGTGCTGGTGACAACCCTTGGCTTATTACTTTCTTTTACCAAAGCAAGACAACTTGAAGCGGCAGGCGCCTCCAAAGTTGGTAGTAGCTTTCTGTATATACTTGTGGCAACCATTGGTTTGCACATGGATGTTACTCAAATTGTTGAAGCGCCAAAATACGTAGTGATTGGTTTAGTGTGGATGGCCATACATGTTGTATTATTGTTTGCTGTTGGCAAGATGATTAAAGCACCAATCTTCTATTTAGCTGTAGGTAGTAAAGCGAATATTGGCGGTGCAGCATCGGCACCAGTAATCGCATCGGCATTTCATCCGTCACTAGCGCCAGTTGGGGTGTTGTTAGCCGTGTTAGGTTATGCGTTAGGCACATATATGGCTTGGCTATGTGGGCAATTATTACGCATAGTAGGCAGTTAAATTTTTAATAAAGCTTCACAAAGGTTTTTGTATAGGCTTTAAATTTCACTTATTAGGACGCCTGATCAGGAAAAGTTATGACAATTAAATCAGTTTCAGTCAGCGGCATTGATGTTGCCAATGATAATCCCTTTGTTTTATTTGGTGGTATGAATGTACTTGAATCTCGTGATTTAGCGATGAAAATTGCTGAGCACTATGTTGAAGTAACTCAAAAGCTTAATATTCCATATGTTTTTAAAGCTTCATTTGATAAGGCTAACCGTTCATCAGTACACTCATACCGCGGACCAGGCCTTGATGAAGGTATGAAAATTTTTGAAGAAATTAAGTCAACATTTAATGTGCCTATTATTACCGATGTTCATGAGCCTTACCAAGCACAACCTGTTGCTGATGTTGTTGATGTTATCCAGCTTCCGGCATTTTTAGCTAGGCAAACTGACCTTGTCGTCGCTATGGCTAAAACTGGCGCCACAATTAATGTTAAAAAGCCGCAATTTTTATCAGCTCATGAGATGAAACATATCATTAATAAATTCTCAGAAGCAGGCAATGAAAACATTATTCTTTGTGAGCGTGGTAGTTGTTATGGTTATAATAACTTAGTTGTTGATATGCTTGCTATTGATGAAATGCGAAATTATGCGCCTGTTATATTTGATGCCACACACGCTTTACAAAAGCCTGGCGGTAGAAGTGATAGTGCAGACGGTAGACGTGCACAAGCCGCTCAGTTAACACGTAGCGGTATGGCTATAGGTATTGCAGGTTTGTTTATTGAAGCGCACCCTGATCCCAGTATCGCTAAATGCGATGGCCCTTGCGCTTTACCACTCGATAAACTTGAGCCTTATTTAGCACAAATGAAAGCGATTGATGATTTAGTTAAGGGCTTTGAGCCTCTTATTACTGATTAGTAATAGTATTTGCTAAATAGTAGAGATAAAAAAAGCTGTCGTTTGACAGCTTTTTTAGTTTTCATCGTTTGATAAAATGTGCGAGCATTTTTTGATGTGCATTTTAAAGTTACTCACTGATACGTGATACTTTAGATAATGTTACCGATTGATTTGTTTTAGCAGCATTTTTTTGTTTTGCTACTAAAGTTTCAATGCTGTTTTTAGTTATTTCATTTTCAATTGTTAACGTTGAAAATGATAGCTTTAAGCTTTCTTTTGCTTCTTGCATTAATTGGGTTTGCTTTACGGGCTCTACTTTTACTAACTCTGTTGCTTGAGCTAATGTTGTGATAGCTGAGATAAAGTAAATTAATACGAGAGAAGTTGCAGCAATAGCTAGTTTATATGAATATATACCTGCGTTTTTCATGATTTTTCCTTAATTGATCTAATAATAAATATTGTTTTACCCCTAGGGCTTTAATAGATTTATTAGGACTTTTCTCGCAGCTGCTTTTTTCGCTCACATACAAACTATGGGTTGGGATAGTAAAGCTTGTATTGATTTTTCAGAATCTTGAGATGATGTCCTTCATCTACGGTGTGAATAATACGTTAGGCTACAAAAAATTAAAAATGATGAATTTTAATCTTATGTATTAGAAAAACTAATGGATAGGTGTTATTCTTGTTTTGTTACATAAACTGTAAGTTATTTTGAAAGATTACAAAGAAGGAAAAATATGTTTTGGCTAGTAGACTACCGCCACTAAACGCGCTTAAAGCTTTTGAGGTTTCTGCAAGACAGCTTAGTTTTACCCGAGCAGCAGAAGAGCTGTTTGTAACTCAAGCAGCTGTCAGTCACCAAATTAAGGCATTGGAAGAACATCTAGGCATAAAATTGTTTATGCGAAAAAATCGTGCTTTGCTGTTAACTGAAGAAGGGCAGTCTTACTACCTCGATATAAAAGATATTTTTAATACAATTCATGAGGCCACAGAAAAGTTATTGGCACGAGGGGCAAAAGGCGCTATTACCGTAAGTTCTCAAGCAAGTTTTGCTATACAGTGGCTGGTACCTAGGTTAAGTGCTTTTAATGCTTTACATCCTGATATTGATGTTAGAATTAAAGCGGTTGATCATGCAGAGAATTCATTGACTGAAGATGTTGATGTGGCGATATATTACGGTAGAGGTAGTTGGCCTAATATTCATGCAGACAAGCTACATACAGAGTACTTAATTCCAGTTTGTTCGCCATTGTTGGTAGAAGAAAATACTGCTATTGATAAACCTGCTCTAGTTAGCCTACAAGACTTGCAGCATCATACTTTGTTGCACGACACTTCTCGAAAAGACTGGAAGCGTTGGTTTAAGCAAGTGGGTGTTAAAGGTGGGAAAGTTAATCATGGCCCCATTTTTAGCCATTCAGCCATGGTGTTACAAGCTGCACTGCATGGCCAAGGGGTAGCGTTAGCATATAGTGTACTTGCTAAACCTGATATTGATTCAGGCCGATTAGTTTGCCCGTTTAATGACGTGTTAGTGAGTAAAAACGCTTATTTTGTTGTTTGTAGAGAAACTCAAAAAGACAATGTTAAGATCAGCGCCTTTCGCGATTGGCTTTTAGATATGGTTGCAGCAGAGCAAGAACAAATAAAAGATGGCCAGATTGCTTAGCCTTGTATCATCTAAAATATCTCTAGGTAATAGGTAATTAAATGTTTAATAAAATTGTAAATAATGTTGAGAAACCCATTGCCCAAATTATCTTTGCTCACGGTGCTGGTGCAGACATGAATCATGACTTTATGGAACAGATCACCAAATTGTTCAATGAAGCTAACATTAATGTCTTACGTTTCAATTTTCCTTATATGGATAAGCGTGCTGAGACAGGTAGGCGTTATCCTCCAGATAGAATGCCCAAGTTACTGGATTGCTATCAATCTGTGATTAACAGTTTAGTTGATGAAGAATTATCTCAAAATCAGTTACCACTGTTTATTGGTGGTAAATCTATGGGATCTCGTGTTGCTGCAACCTTAGCCGGTGATAGCGATATAGCAGCACTTATTCAAGGTGTTTTCTGTTTAGGATACCCATTTCACCCACCTAAAAAAGCAGATAAATTACGCTTAGAGCCTTTGCAAGAAACTCGTAAGGCTATTCTTATTATACAGGGTGAGCGAGATAACTTGGGCTCACAAACAGAAACGCTCAACTATGAAGTGTCAAATTTATGCCAATATTGCTATCTAGCTGATGGCGATCATAGCTTGAAGCCTAGAGTGAAATCAGGTTTTACTCATCAACAACATATGAAAACGGCAGTTTTTCATATTGCAGCTTTTATTGGGCAGATAATCAAATCTCAAAAATAAAATTCAAGCAAAGGTGATCTATAAAATGTTATCTAGTGAAGAAAAAAGCAACACCATTAAGTTTTTAATGATTTTTGTTGGTATCAGTGGCTGCTTTTCTGTACTATTCGGCGCTTGGCTTGCTCACGGTGGGAAAGCCCTTGAATTAAGTCAGCAAGTAAGTTTACAAACAGCGCAACTTTACCAAGTTTTACACACTTTAGCGTTACTTGCTGTTTTGATATGGGCGATGACTAAGCCGCACAGTAAAGTATTAATAGCTGCTTGTTTAGCTTTTTTTATTGGCATAGTGTTGTTTAGCGCCACTATATATATCAAAGTATTTTTCAGTGTTGGTATTATTGGCAAGCTCACACCTTTGGGTGGAGTTTCTTTAGCACTTGCCTGGTTGTTATTGTCTATTGAAGGTATTAAAAAATTATGACTTCTGTTGTTTTGTTCTGTCGACCTGGCTTTGAAAAAGAGTGTGGCGCTGAAATCCAAGAAAAAGCGGCTTGGAACGAAATGTATGGCTATTTAGAGCTGAAAAAAAACCAAGGCTTAGTGTTTTTTCATTTACATGAAGATAGTCATGGTGAGGCGTTAATGCGTAAGTTGCCGTTGAAACGACTTATTTTTGCTCGCCAATGGTTTGTTACCTTAACCGATAAAGTTGAATTACCTGATTACAATCGCGTAGAAGCTATTGTTGATGCGCTAGGGGATGAGTGGCAATACGATGAATTGCGTATGGAAACTGCCGATACTAATGATGGCAAAGCATTAAGTAAATTTTGCCGTAAGCTCGCTGTACCATTGCGTCAAGGATTACGTAAAGCAAAAGTACTGACCGATAAACAAAAAGATGAAGTAAAACTAGAGGATGGCGCGATTTTACACGCGTTGTTTTTATCAGGCCAAGAAGTCATTTTAGGCTTTTCCTTCGCTCATAATAGCTCTTCACACGTAATGGGGATCCCTCGTCTTAAATTTCCAAGCCAAGCACCGAGTCGTTCAACCCTTAAACTTGACGAAGCATTTTTGTACTTTATTCCTAAAGAAGAGTGGCCTGAGCGTTTAACATCAGGAATGAATGCGGTAGATTTAGGCTCTGCGCCTGGTGGTTGGACATATCAATTGGTTCGCCGAGGTATGATGGTGACAGCAATTGATAATGGCCCTATGGCAGATTCATTAATGGAAACAGGGCAGGTTAAGCACAAGATGATGGATGGCTTTAAATATGTTCCGATGAAGCAAAATGTTTATTGGTTAGTTTGTGACATGATTGAAAAGCCGCAGCGTGTCGCCAAGTTAATGTCTGAGTGGTTATTAAACGGCTATTGTAAGGAAGCAATGTTTAATTTGAAATTACCAATGAAAGGCCGTTATCAACAAGTTACTGAGGATTTACAGTCAATTAAAGATGCTTTTAGTGAACATAAAGTTAAGTATGAGTTATATGCGAAACACTTATATTATGATCGTGAAGAAGTGACAGTACATGCTAGGTTGTTATCACCTGTACCGAAAAAAACTTAGCGGTATTGGTAGTCTTTTATATTTATAGATAAGCGCGACATGAGTCGCGCTTTGCTTTTTTAGCGAAACTAATTATTTAAGCTTATAGCTTTAACGGCTATTTTTTATTTAACTCATTAAATTTTGCTAATTGCTCTTCAGTAGCAGGTAACTGATGGTTATCTTTCCATTCTTGATAAGACATACCGTAAACCTGCTGTTGAGCGTCAGATAACTCTACTTCTACACCAAGTTTTTCAGCTTCTGCTACTGTCCATTTGCTAAAGCAGTTTCGGCAAAAACCAGCAAGGTTCATTAGTTCTATATTTTGCACATCTTTTCTACTGTCTAAGTGGGCAAGTAAGCGACGAAAAACGGCTGCTTGTATCTCTGTTTGCTTATTCATTGGATTTCCTATGTTTACGAGTTATTTTATTGCTTGTGTGACGGCTTCATCAGCCGGTTTTGTTGGGTCAAAGCGTCTAATTTGCACAATCATACCTATATATGGATGATCAAAGTAATGTATTTCTCCGGTAATCACTCGTCTATTTTGACTAAAATTAATAAGCTGCACACTGGGCTCGTCAGTGTTTTCTAATGATTTGTTTGTTGGTCGTTCACTCAGTACGTTAAAGTCTGCGGTAATGTAGAGATAATGATCAAGGTGCACTTTGAAAAAGCCATCTAAAGACCAAGGCTGGATTGGTGCTACAGGTGGGTTAGCGATATTTAATGGCTGTTCTAAATCGTCATTACTACCTTCTAACGGTGATAAAAGAGAATCAATGCTCGTATAAGCTAGTTGTTCAATTACTTCATTGACAACTTCTGTGTTTTCACTGTCTAGGTTATTAATGTCATTAAATAGTTGAGTGAAAGATTGTTGCTTAAGTTGAGAGTAATAAGCTTCTTTTGTTAACTCACTTTCTTCACTTACGCTTTCTTCATTTACGTTTTCTGAAACCATGCTTTCTGCATTAGCGTTGATGGCATCTTCTTGAATACCATGGGTTTCAGTTTCTGACTCTGCTGCTAAAGCTGATTCTGCTTGAAATTGTTCAATTAGTAATTGCTCTTGTTTCCTGACTTCTTCAAGTTCAATTTGATAATCTTCTAACGCTTGTTGATAATCGTTTTCAAAATGATGACCAGCGAAAAGTTTCAATGGTGTTGCTTTTCTGCGAGTGATCCCTACCTGCCGCCAGCCAAAATGTAGTAATGGTTTAAACTCTTTACTCCAACCTAGGCGAGTATTGATATCTTTTAACAACAATGAGCTATCAGCAATTAAATAAGGCTGATTTGCCGTGTGCGCACCAGAGGCATTAAGCCTAGTTGGTAATGCCTCGACTGGAAATCCATCAAGGTTAAAGTGTGTTAATTGTTGCTCAGTTAATATATTGTCAAAATCAGACTCTTGATAGACACATAGTGTATTTGCTGAATATAACGGGCTAGTAGCTGCTTTTGTGTATTCGTCAAAATTTAGCGCTATTGCTACATGGGGTCTATCTTTACTTGTAATTTGGATTACTTCTTGTTCGATATCTTGCGCTATTGCTTGCTCAACGTTATCTTCTGAAGTTTGCTCATCATTTTGCTGCTGAGAAAATGTATCGCTTGTTTGGACATTAGCCGCTTCTTCATCTGCTTGCTGAACTAGAACATTGTGATCAGTCGATAAACTTGATAAATCTATCGGTTGATAGGTAAAAGCATTTACTTGGTCAACAAATTGTTGTTGTGCAGGTAAGTTAACTGTTGGTTTTGTGATTGATAATGCGTAATTGCTTTCACCTTGCTCATTATTACAAAGTGGTAAATGCTGTTTTATTGCTGATAAATCTGGCTGAAGGTAAGGGGTTAATAAATCAAAAGAACGTCTATAGTTAGGTAAATTATTAGCATTGGTTTCATTTGAAAACTGCTCTTTTAATGAATTTTTATCCTGTAGTTGCTTAAATAAAATGACTTCAATTTCAAACCAACGTTCAGCATTTTTTTCTTGTTTAGCAGCAATATACGTACTGGTAGTAAGCAAACTTAAACAAGATGCTTTAATGATAAATTTAGGCAGTCGATAAGATAAAACTTGGTGGTTAAATTTCATTAATAGTCCATTTACTACTGATTTTTAGGGCTAAGCTCGTTAATAAGTGTTGTGACAACGCTAAACCTTGCTTGCTCACCTTCATTCGCTTTGGTGAATTTTAGCTTATTTGGTGGCACCATCTTATACATTGTTGGCTGTTTTTGCACTAAGGATATTATCTGCATATGATCCACTTTGGTATCATCGCTAAACTCAATAGAGCCACCAGCGTCATTGGCTTCAATGCGATTGATACCTATTTTCTGGACTTTTAAGCGCAATTTAGCAATTTGAATTAAGTTTTTGGTTGCTTGTGGTAATAAGCCGAAGCGATCAATTAACTCAATTTGCACATCATCTAATTGGGCTTTATTTTTACAGCTAGCAATACGTTTATACAAGCTTAATCGCAGGCTTACATCAAAAATATAATCCTCTGGAATCAGTGCTGGAATGCGTAAATCTATTTCAGTTTGTTTTGAGGTTACTTGATTTAATGTTAGCTGTTTACCTTCTTTGAGTGCTTCTACCGCATGATCTAGCATTTCCATATAAAGGCTAAAACCTACTTGACTCATTGAGCCTGACTGATCTTCACCCAGCAATTCACCTGCACCACGAATTTCTAAATCATGGGTGGCAAGTGTAAAACCAGCGCCTAAATCTTCGAGTGAAGCGATAGCATCAAGACGTTTTTTGGCATCTTTTGTCATGCGCTTTTCATGGGGCGTTAACAAATAAGCATAAGCTTGATGATGAGAGCGACCAACTCGGCCACGTAATTGGTGCAGTTGCGCTAAGCCTAAATGATCTGCTCTGTCCATAATAATGGTGTTAGCACTAGGCACGTCAATACCGGTTTCTATAATAGTTGTACAGACAATAACATTGAATCGCTGATGATAAAAATCACTCATGATACGCTCAAGTTCACGTTCTCGCATTTGCCCATGAGCGGTAACAATACGTGCTTCGGGTACTAGGGTTTGAAGTTCTGCAGCTGTTTTTTCGATAGTATCAACATGGTTATGTAAGAAGTAAACCTGACCACCACGAAGGGTTTCCCTTAAAATTGCTTCGCGAATTAGCGCATCTTCACGTTGTCTGACAAAGGTTTTAACAGCTAAGCGCTTTGCTGGTGGTGTTGCAATAATAGATAAATCACGCATACCACCCATTGCCATATTCAGGGTTCTTGGGATCGGTGTTGCGGTGAGCGTGAGAATATCAACATTACTACGTAGCTGTTTGATTTTTTCTTTTTGTTTAACACCAAATCTGTGTTCTTCATCAACAATGAGCAAGCCTAAGTCTTTATATTTAATGCTATTTTGAAGCAGCTTATGAGTACCAATTAAAATATCAACTTGTCCAGATTCAACTTTAGCTATCACTTCATTTTGTTGTTTTGTGGTTTTAAATCTTGATAAAACTTCAATACTCACCGGCCAATTGGCAAAGCGATCTCGAAAATTTTCATAATGCTGTTGAGCAAGTAACGTTGTCGGTACGAGTATAGCGACTTGTTTGCTGTCATTAACCGCTACAAAAGCAGCGCGCATGGCTACTTCAGTTTTACCAAAACCAACGTCGCCACAGACTAGCCTATCCATTGCCTTATCTGAAAGCATATCGCTGACTACGGCGTTTATGGCTTGATTTTGATCGAATGTTTCTTCAAAACCGAAACTATCACTAAAGGCTAGATAGTCTTCTTTATCTCGTTTAAAGCTGTAGCCACTATTACTGGCTCGTTTAGCATAAATATCTAATAACTCAGCGGCTACATCACGTACTTTTTCAGCGGCTTTTTGTTTAGCTTTGCTCCAAGTATCATTACCGAGCTTATGCAATGGTGCATGTTCGCTATCGGTACCTGAATAGCGGCTAATTAAATGTAGAGAGGCAACTGGTACGTAGAGTTTTGCATCGTTGGCATAGTTAAGCATTAAAAATTCTGTGGTGATACCGCCGGTTTCAAGGGTTTGTAAGCCAAGATAACGGCCGATACCATGTTCTATATGAACAACTGCTTGACCAATAGATAACTCCGCTAAGTTTTTAAAAATTGCATCAGTTTCAATGTCTTGTGATTTATCACGCCGTCTTGATTGCCTTACATGTGAGCCTAACAGTTCAGCTTCAGTGATTAACGCGATAGAGTTCTTTTTTGCTGAGCCTTTTGCTTGAAATGAAAAGCCTTGGCTTAGCGCATTTACGCAAATACCAAGTGGTTGATTGTCGTTGATAAACGCTTCAAGAGAATCAAAAATTACTGGCTTGATATTGTCTCTATGAAGTAACTCTAAAACACTTTCTCTGCGGCCTTGGCTTTCTGCAACAAACAGTATTTTACTTGCTGTTTCTTTATCTTTTATAAATTGGTTAATTAATTCAAAAGGTTGCTTTAACTTATGATCTACTGTTAGATCTGGTAAAGGGCTAACATCAAAGTAAATAGCGCTACTTTTAGTTTTAGTCGCAACGTCGATTTCTTGTGTGTCATTGGGCTTATTGACTTGTTGAGCATTGACCTGTTGAACATTGGCAGGTTCGATTGTTATGCGTGCAAAGGGTTTTAATGCTGAATATAGTGCTTCTTTGCTTAAAAACAATTGTTGAGGTGGCAATAATGGCCTTGTTGGATCATAACGCCTGTTTTCATATCGATAATCAATATCTTGCCAATATTGTGTTAGAGGCTTCTCTAAGTCACCATAAATAACAACTAGGGTTTGCGGCGATAAATAATCACATAAGGTATTTGTGCCTTCGCCTAGCTCATCTGGATTATCGAGATCTGAATTATTAAAAAATAGTGGTAAGTAATACTCGATACCTGCTGGTAAAACACCATTACTAACTTGGTGATATATAGATTCTTTATTGATTGAGCTTTTAAATAACTGGCGATACTGGCTTCGAAATAAATTAATAGCCGCTTTATCGGTTGGAAACTCATGTGCTGGTAATAAATCAATGTTGTTTATTTTATCACTAGAGCGTTGATTTTCTGGATCAAATAAGCGAATTTCGTCAATTTCATCATCAAAAAAGTCAAGGCGAAAGGGCACTTTGCTACCCATAGGGAATAAATCTAAGATAGCGCCACGCGCTGAAAACTCACCATGTTCCATCACTTGTTCAACACAGCGGTAACCATTGCTTTCTAGATCTTGCCTTAATTGATGTAAATCTTTTTTATCGCCTTTTTTTATCATTAAAGAGTTTGCTTCTAAATACTGTTTAGGAGCAAGTTTTTGCGCTAGGGTTGTAACGGGTACGATGACGATACCTTTATCCATTCTCGATAAATGATAAAGTGTTGATAAGCGCTGAGAAATAATATCTTGATGGGGGGAAAAAGTATCGTAAGGTAATGTTTCCCAGTCAGGAAATAAACAGATAGTTAACGGCGACTCTTGCTGGGCAAGGCTAAGCAATTCTTGCTCTAAACGAAGGGCAGCAGGTGTATCTTGAGTTACAATCAGCAATGGAGCTTCGGCTACTAAAGCGCCTTGATATAAAGCAATGCTAGAGCTGCTCCCGTATAAGTTGTGCCAGACTTTTTTATCGACGGTTTTGGTTTTATTTTTGGCGAGAGTCGGGGTTAATAAACAACTAGTTTTGCTCATGAATTTTAATAATTTATCCGATGAAATCTATGGCTGCATATTCTATGTGATCTACAAGACATTTGACAAAAATTTATTTTACTTCTAAACCTAGTAAAGTCTGCTTTATTGTTAATTTATTTTACTTAGGTTTGCAGTGAAGTAGCTACTTATTATTATGGAATCAAATACAAGGAATTTATTATGAAAACTATTTCATTATTAGCATTATCACGTCTATTACTTTCTTTTTGTTTAATTTTTACTGCAAATAGTAGTTTTGCTGAAGCGAAAATACCTTTTGAAGCAAATGAACAGCAGCAAGTTATTCATTTGAATAAGTCAACCGTTGATCAGTTAACTTTGTTAAAAGGGGTAGGCAAGAAGAAAGCTGAGGCTATTGTGATGTATAGAGAGAAAGTCGGTGGCTTTTCTTCCATTGATGAGTTACTTAAAGTTAAGGGAATTGGGAAGAAAGTTATTTCTGACAACAAATATCGTTTATCTATATAGCACTTCATTTAATGAGTGATTAGTTAATAAAGCCAGTGAGTTACTGGCTTTTTTTATCAAAAATCAGTTACGGTCTAATAAATAAATCTTTTATGTCTTTTTGTTATATTAAAGCAGTTTGTTATATGGAATGTTAGAAAGTTTTATGGCATGCTTAGCGCACTAATTTTTCCCATTTTTTGTATTGCATATGAACTTAACCCATTTAAAGAAATTAGAAGCTGAATCTATACATATCTTTCGTGAAGTAGCTGCTGAGTTTGATAACCCAGTCATGTTGTATTCCGTAGGTAAAGACTCTGCTGTTCTTCTCCATCTTGCACGTAAGGCGTTTGCGCCAGGTAAAATTCCTTTTCCATTATTACATGTTGATACGGATTGGAAATTCAAAGAAATGATTGCCTTTCGCGATAAGATGGCGACCGATTATGGTTTTGAGTTGCTTGTACACAAAAACCCTGAAGGTTTAGCGATGGGAATAGGGCCTTTTACTCACGGTAGTGCTAAGCATACCGATGTAATGAAAACACAAGCATTAAAGCAAGCACTTGATAAATATGGCTTTGATGCTGCTTTTGGTGGTGCGCGTCGTGATGAAGAAAAATCTCGCGCTAAAGAGCGTGTTTATTCATTTAGAGATAAAAATCATCGCTGGGATCCAAAAAGCCAACGCCCTGAGCTGTGGAATGTTTACAACGGTAAAGTAAATAAAGGTGAAAGTATTCGTGTATTCCCATTATCAAACTGGACAGAGCTTGATATTTGGCAGTACATCTATTTAGAAAGTATTCCAATTGTACCACTATATTTATCTGAAAAACGCCCGGTAGTTGAGCGTGATGGTACATTAATTATGGTTGATGATGACCGTATGCCAATTGGTGAAGATGAAGAAATTCAAATGAAGGATGTACGCTTTAGAACATTAGGTTGTTACCCATTAACGGGTGCAGTTGAGTCAACAGCAGCGTCATTACCTGAAATTATCCAAGAAATGTTATTAACTAAAACTTCTGAGCGACAAGGTCGTGTGATAGATCACGATAGCGCTGGCTCAATGGAGAAGAAGAAAATGGAAGGTTACTTCTAAACCATTATTTAGCCATTTTTAGTTATTAATTGCCCATTACAAAATTTTGAGAGATAAACATGAGTCATCAATCAGACTTAATTGAAAGTGATATAGAAAGTTACTTAAAGCAACATGAAAACAAAGAGTTGGTTCGTTTTTTAACCTGTGGTAGTGTCGACGATGGTAAAAGTACCTTAATCGGTCGTTTACTGCATGATTCAAAAATGATTTTTGAAGATCAACTTGCAGCTATTGAATCAGACTCTAAGAAGTCAGGGACTACGGGCGAAGCAATTGATTTAGCGTTATTAGTAGATGGTTTACAGTCAGAGCGTGAACAAGGGATCACCATCGATGTTGCTTATCGTTATTTTTCGACGGAAAAGCGCAAGTTTATTATTGCCGACACCCCAGGCCATGAACAATACACACGTAATATGGCAACCGGTGCTTCAACCTGTGATTTAGCGATTATCTTAATTGACGCTCGTTACGGGGTTCAAACACAAACGCGTCGTCATTCATTTATTTGTTCATTACTAGGTATTAAACACATTGTTGTTGCGGTAAATAAGATGGACCTGGTGGATTACTCACAAGAGCGTTACCAAGAGATCAAAAAAGAATACCGTGAATTTAGTGAATCGTTAAACTTTAGTGATGTGCGTTTTGTACCAATGTCAGCATTAAACGGTGACAATGTGGTAGAAGAAAGCGCAAATATGCCGTGGTACCCGGGCGCAACATTAATGAAATTATTAAATACTATTGATGTTGACGTTCAAGATGAATTCACACAATTTCGCTTACAAGTACAATACGTAAATCGACCAAACCTTGATTTTAGAGGTTTTGCTGGCACTATTGCTTCTGGTCATGTGTTAGTGGGTGACACTATCGTAGCTTTACCTTCAGGTAAAGAAAGTGTGGTAAAAGAGATAGTGACTTACGATGGCAATTTAGAGCGTGCCGATAAAGGTATGGCTGTAACACTGACGTTGGAAGATGAAATAGACATTAGCCGTGGTGAAATGATCGTTAAAAAAGATTGTTTACCGCTATCTAAAAAAGAGTTCAATGCGACTGTGGTTTGGATGCATGAGAATGAACTAGAGCCAGGGCGTGAATACTTTATAAAACACGGCAGTAAAATGACTACAGGTCATGCTCAATCAATCGCGAGTAAGTTTGACATCAATACCATGGAAAAACAGCCAAGTTCGCAGCTTGCGGTAAATGATATTGGTTTAGTTGACTTTGTTGTTGATGAAACATTGCATTTTGATTCTTATCAAGACAGCAAAGGTACCGGTGCTTTTATCATTATTGATAGATTAAGCAATATTACGGTTGGCGCAGGTATGATTAATCATGCACTTGATGCTCAAGTACATGAATACTCAGCATTTGAGTTAGAGTTTAATACCTTAGTTCGTAAGCATTTCCCTCATTGGGGTGCTAGAGATATTACTAAGTAAAACTGGCCTCAAGATAAATGATAAGGCTTTAATGGCCTTATCATTTTTTATATATAAGGATATCAATGACAATAGCGCACTACATGATCATAGCTGTATTTATTGTCACCTTTATTGGTTTAGTCAAATATAGCCAAGTGCCAGAAAGAGTGTTTTCTATCACTATTTTAGTTTGCTTGGCGCTTTCCTTCGTCACTGTTGATGACATTCTTACTAATGCAGTTAACCCCGGTTTAGTCACCTTAATTTTACTGGTGTTGTGTTCTTTCTCATTTGAGCGCACAAGTATTTTACGTCGCCTCAGTGCGACTGTTTTCAATGGCTCCAAAATAAAATCAATGCTGCGCCTTCTAGTGGGGACAGCATTCTCTTCGGCACTGATGAGTAACACGGCCGTAGTGGCGACATTGATTAATAGTGTTAAAAGTAACCCTTTAATTAATGCAGGAAAGCTGCTTTTACCTTTATCTTACGCGGCCATTTTAGGTGGTACCCTTACCTTAGTCGGTACTTCAACCAATCTTATCGTCAATAGCTTATTGATTAAGCAAGGTGTTCCAGGTTTTACTTTTTTTGATTTTACCTTAATTGGCCTAGTTGCTTTAGTGGCTTGTTTATTGGTTATTATTCTCAGAGCGAGAAGTTTGCCTAATATGGAGCAGGGGCAAATCAAAACTCAGGATTACTTGCTTGAGGCGGAAGTCTCTCCAGATTCAAAGCTGATAGGACAAAGTATTGAAGAAAATGGCTTACGAAACTTAGATGCATTATTTTTGGTAGAAATTGTACGCCGTGGCAAGTTGATTTCACCTGTATCGCCCGAAGAAGCTTTACAAGCAAATGACAAGCTCATCTTCAGTGGAGATATTTCTAAAGTACTGACTTTACAGCAGTTTGATGGTTTAACCTTGTTTGCTGAGCAAGATGATTTATTACAAGACAACTTAACCGAAGTACTGATAAAACCTGATTCAGCGATTAGTGGTGTGACCTTAAAAAGGGCGGGATTTCGAGCGCGTTTTGATGCTGCAGTGGTAGCTGTTCGCCGAGAAGGTAGTGCGTTATCAGGTAAACTCGGTGATATTGTTTTACAGTCGGGTGACTTTTTAGTGCTTGCGGTTGGACAAGATTTTGCTAGCCGTACTAACTTATCAAAAAATTTCTTTATTCTTTCGGGCCATCAAGCCGTTAATATGCTGAGTGGTTGGCGAGATTATGGCACCGTTTTAGGCTTTATTGCTGCTATTCTTATTTCTGTTGTCACACCGATATCTTTGCTTAGCTGTTTATTTGTGTATGTAGCCGTGCTTATTTTTAGTGGTTCATTAACGGTAAATGAAATAAAGCGACGTTTTCCACTTGAAATATGGATGATAGTACTCGGTGCGTTAACGTTAGCAAGCGCTATTGAAAACACAGGCTTGGCAAACATTATTGCCGAGCAAATCAAGGCCTTGATAGATGGCCAAAGTGCCTATTTAGCTTTTATTATTATTTTTCTTGTAACCTTATTAATGACAGAATTAATCACCAATAATGCTGCAGCAGCTTTGGTGTTCCCTATTGCTTATAATATTGCTTTAGGTCTTGGTGTTAATCCTATTCCATTTGTGATGGCGGTAGCGTTTGGAGCCAGTGGTAGCTTTATTAGCCCATATGGTTATCAAACCAATGTGATGGTTTATAATGCGGGTAACTACCAATTAACAGATTTTGTTAAGTTTGGCTTGCCTATTTCACTGGTATATAGTGTCACCGTGTTATTGATGATCCCGCTAATTTTTCCTTTTTAGTTAAGAGTTTATTGTATGAAAACAGAAAACACTGTTTGGCATGAACAGCACATATCAAAAGAACAGCGTGCTGAATTAAAACAACAACGTCCTTGCTTGCTGTGGTATACCGGATTAAGCGGCTCAGGTAAATCTACGGTAGCTAATGCCGTTGACGCATTATTATACAAACTGGGTTATCACAGTTATTTACTTGATGGTGATAATGTTCGTCACGGGCTAAATGGTGATTTAGATTTTACTGATGAAGCACGTATTGAGAATATTCGCCGAATCAGTGAAGTATCAAAACTTTTTCTTGATGCGGGGTTAATTGTCTCGACAGCGTTTATTTCTCCTTTTGCACAAGACAGAGCCAGTGCTCGAGAAAAACTTGCCGACGGCGAGTTTATTGAAGTGTTTATTGATACACCGATTGAAGTTTGTGAACAGCGTGATCCCAAAGGCTTATACAAGAAAGCTCGCGCGGGTGAAATTAAAGATTTTACCGGTATAGACTCTGATTATGATATACCTCAAAACCCTGAAATCCATGTGAAAACTGCAGAGAAAGACATTGGAGCTTGTGCACAACAAATAGTTGAACACTTAGCTAAACAAGGCTTTATTTCTACTTCGTCATTAGGGTAATACTATGCATTATGATGTTTTTAACGGTGATGCTGACGGCATTATCGCCTTATTACAACTGCGTTTATCTCAACGACAAGTTCAGCCTAGCGAAACCGTACTGGTTACCGGGGTTAAGCGTGATATTAGCTTATTAAAGAAAGTCGATATCAGTAAAGCTACGTCGGTTACTGTGTTAGATATTTCTTTAGAAAAAAATAGCGCGCCTTTAAACGAGTTGCTTAACAATGATATAGCAGTTTTTTATGCTGATCACCATAGAACGGGGGAGATCCCGCAATCTAAAAAATTGACCAGCTTGTTAGACTTAGATGCAAATACTTGTACTAGCTTATTAGTGAATAAGCATTTACAAGGCGAATTTCCACTGTGGGCTATAGCGGCTGCATTTGGCGATAATATGCATGCTTCAGCCACTGCTTTAGCAACTGAGATAGGCTTGTCTGAAGAAGAGCAATCGCTACTTAATGAACTGGGTGTTTATATTAATTACAACGGTTATGGCTCAAGCGTTGATGATTTACATTTTCATCCTGCAGATTTATACCAACAACTACTAGAATATCCAAATCCTCTAGCGTTAATTGCAGAAACAGGCTCTGTTTTTTCAACCTTAAAAGCGGCTTATTTAGCTGATATGGACAAAGCAGCAGCTTCAGAAGTACTTTCTGATAATGATACCCTTAAAGTTGTGCAGTTAGCTGATGAAGCTTGGGCAAGACGTGTGAGTGGCGTTTTTGGCAACGAGCTCGCAAATACCACACCTAATAAAGCACATGCTGTGGTTACTCTAAATGCTGATGATACTTATACTATTAGCTTGAGAGCGCCATTAAGCAACAAACAGGGAGCTGGTGAGTTGTGTGCTCAATTTCCTACCGGTGGTGGTAGAGCCGCAGCAGCAGGGATCAATGCATTACCTAAAGAAATGCTTGCTGATTTTATTAAACGCGTGTCAGAATATTACGCATAAAATGATAACAACAATATATTTTAATATAGGATTATTATGAGCTTATTAATAACTGGTGGCACAGGCTATATTGGCAGCCATACTGTTGTTGAATTACAAGGTTTATCTGAAGAACAAGATATAGTTATTGTAGATAATTTATCAAACTCATCAACAAAAGTGCTTGATCGTATCAAAAAAATAACAGGTAAAAACGTTACTTTTATTGAAGCAGATATTTGTGATCATCAGGCAATAACATCAGTATTTGAACAACATGCCATTAATGCTGTAATTCATTTTGCCGGACTAAAAGCGGTTGGTGAGTCCAGTGAAATACCGTTAAGTTATTATGAAAACAATGTTTCAGGGACTGTAACTTTATTGAAAGTGATGGCAGCATTTAATGTTAAGAAGTTAGTTTTTAGTTCATCGGCCACGGTTTATGGCGATAATACTTCTCCGTTAAATGAAACTATGCCTACTTCTGCCACGAACCCATACGGACAAACCAAGTTAATGGTGGAACATATACTATTTGATTTGGCTAAAAGTGATCCCAGTTGGTCAATTGCTTGTTTGCGTTATTTTAACCCTATTGGAGCACATAGTTCAGGATTAATAGGTGAAAACCCTAACGGTATTCCAAATAATTTATTGCCGTATGTGTCTCAAGTTGCAGTGGGTCGATTGAAAGAGTTACAAGTGTTTGGGGACGATTATGATACGGTAGATGGCACAGGGGTTCGTGACTATATTCATGTTGTTGATTTAGCACAAGGGCATGTAAAAGCACTGCAAAATCTGGATAAAATTTCTGGCTGTAAAGCCATAAATTTAGGTACAGGTAACGGCACGTCAGTATTAGAAATTGTGAATACTTTTAAAGAAATAAGTGCTCAACCTATTCCGTATAGTATAGTACCGAGGCGGGCAGGGGATTTAGCCACTGTTTATGCGGATGCTAGTTTAGCGAAAGAGCTTCTTGGTTGGCAGGCAACTAGAGATATGCGCACTATGATAATTGATACATGGCGCTGGCAATCAGAAAACCCTCAAGGTTTCTAACAGAGCTTCAACTTGTTAAGTAGCAATATCTAAGAGAGTTCTAGGTTAATTGTTAACGATTCTCTTAGTTGGCCTTAGTATGAATTTTAGTGCAGATGCCTAACTTGCCAACATACTTTGCTCATCAGCCCAAGCTAAGGCTTCGTTATAATGTTTGACAGCTTGCTCTTTATCGAGCTTTAATTTTTCCATGACAATATTCGTTTTATCCCACTGAGCGTGTTCTATAAACTCAACCAATTTAATAATGGCCGCCATTACCCCTTTTCGAGTCAGCAGTGGCTCTTTTATCTCAGTGGCTAAGGGTAGCTTATCTAACACAACAGCTAGTTCTTCATCTAAAATGGCATCAATCATCGATAATAGCCCTGTTAAAAAGGCGATAGAGTCATCAACTTGATTACCCATATCTTTGGCTACTAACTCTGAAAATTTTGCCCTTGTCATAGCAAGTTTAATGAGTTCTGTTGGTTTGTCAGGGTTTGCTGTGACTGCAAACATTAATCCTAAAAAGCGTTTTAGCTCACTTGAGCCTAATATAACCAGTGCTTGCTTTATTGTTGAAATTTCACTGCGACGTCTGAAAATTGCGGAGTTCGCGTAACGTAGCAGCTTGTATGATAGTGAGACATCACGCTCAAAAACACCGGTAATACTATTAAGATCTAATTCAGGTTTCGAGGTTTCGTAAAGCAGCTCTGCCATGGAAAGCTGTGATGGTGATAAGCTTTTAGTTTTAACCATTTCAGGTCTAGCAAAGAAAAAACCTTGAAAGTACTTGAATCCTAATTGTAACGCTTGATCATACTCTTGATAGGTTTCTACTTTTTCAGCCAACAATGCGATATGAGGGTGATCTTTAATGGCTTCTATAATTTGCTTTATGTCATCTAAGTTAGTGTCTTGAATATCTACTTTGATGATTTTAATAAAAGGGTAAAAATGCGCCCAAACACTTTGATGTTCATAATCGTCTAACGCTATTGTATAGCCTTTAGCGTGTAAATCTTTGCAAAGAGATAGCAATTTTTTACCCGGCTTTACTGTTTCTAAAACTTCAACGACCACTTCTTCGTTGGTGAGCATTTCAGGGTAACCCTGACTTAATGTCTCTAAGGTGAAGTTAATAAAAGCAGGCTTATTACTGGTAAATTCACTAATGCCCATATTGAACTGACTAGCTTCAATCATTTTGCTCGTTGCTTCATCACCATCTACTTCAGGAAATACATTATCAATACTGTCTCGAAACAATAACTCATAAGCAAAAAGGTTTTTGTTTACATCTAAAATAGGTTGTCGGGCGGCATAAAAGTACATAGTTTGAACAATATCTATAAATAAAAACAATTATTAATTAAATATATGGTAAACCAGTGTTTTTTTCATTATTTTTTTTTGTTTTTATCTATTTAACTTACTGCAATATTGTATTCCATTATTATTTTCATGTTTTGACTATGGAATGTGAAAGACTAGACTTTCTTTTTAGCTGCGTTCTTGATAGCTTAGCAAACTATTTTTATTATCTTTGCAAGGGGAAGCTTTTGGCTCTCGGTACTTTAGTTTCATTAGCCTTATATTTTATTGCCATGTTAGCAATAGGTTTATACGCATTTAAAAAATCAACAAGTGATGTTTCTGGTTATATGCTTGGTGGTCGTAGTTTAAGCCCTAGTGTTGCTGCGCTTTCTGCTGGTGCTTCTGATATGAGTGGTTGGATGTTAATGGGGCTTCCAGGTGCAATGTATTTAAGTGGCTTGAGCAGTTTGTGGATTGCTGTTGGCTTAGTCATTGGTGCTTATTGTAATTATCTTATTGTTGCTCCTCGATTACGTACGTATACCGAAGTTGCGAATGACTCTATTACTTTACCTGATTTTTTTGAAAACCGATTTAAAGATAATAGCCATCTGTTAAGAATAGTATCTTCTATCGTGATTGTAGTGTTCTTCACGCTTTATACATCGAGTGGTGTTGTTGCTGGTGGTAAACTATTTGAAAGCTCTTTTGGATTAGATTATGAATTAGGCTTATATGTAACGGCTGGAGTTGTGGTTGCTTATACCTTATTTGGTGGTTTTTTGGCGGTAAGTTTAACTGATTTTGTTCAAGGTTGTATTATGTTTATCGCCTTGGTATTAGTGCCTATTGTGACCATTGGAAAAGTTGGCGGTATTGGTGAAATGCAAGCAAGTATCAGTGCTATTAACCCCGAGCTATTGAATGTATTTAGTGGGGTGAGCTTGATCAGCATTATTTCGGCTATGGCGTGGGGCTTAGGATATTTTGGTCAGCCGCATATTATTGTTCGTTTTATGGCTGTTCGACGAGTTGAAGATATGCCTACTGCTCGCCGTATTGGTATGAGTTGGATGATTGTAGCGATCATTGGTGCGATGGCAACAGGATTTGCAGGTATTGCTTATGTTGCTCAAACTGGCATGTCTTTAGATGATCCAGAAACCATTTTTATTGTCTTGTCGCAAATTTTATTTAGCCCCCTTATTGCTGGCTTTTTATTGGCTGCTATTTTAGCTGCAATCATGAGTACTATTTCCTCACAATTATTAGTGACCTCAAGTTCTTTAACAGAAGATTTTTATAAAACTTTTTTACATCAAGAGGCTAGTGATAAACAGCAAGTACTTGTAGGGCGCATCTCAGTGTTTATAGTGGCTATGTTAGCTATTTATTTAGCCTATGATCGTAATTCAACTATATTAACGCTTGTCAGTAATGCTTGGGCTGGTTTTGGTGCTGCTTTTGGGCCAGTGGTTATTGGGTGTTTATATTGGCGAAAAATGACTCGAAATGGGGCTTTGGCAGGAATGATTTCAGGCGCAGCCACTGTATTGTTATGGATTTATGCGCCGGTTACTATTAATGGTCAATCGTTAAGTGCACTTATGTACGAAATAGTGCCAGGCTTTATAGTTTGCTCATTAGCCATTTATATTGTCAGTAGTTTATCTTCTCAACGTGATGATGAGATCTTGGCTAAACATGATGAAATGCTAAAGCTACATGCATAAATTTATTGCTATGAAAGAGGTTAAATGAGCTTAACCATGAGTATTACTTTTGTTTAAATTTTCTCATACTTACAGTGAATTAGGTGATAAGTTTTATCAAAAAACGTTACCTGAACAGGTTTATTCACCTTTATTATTGCTATGGAATAGCGATTTAGCGGATCAATTAGGTTTTAGCCATCAGGAGCAGCAACAATTGACTGATGGTGATAGTGACTTGGCTAACTACTTTTCTGGCAATGTTATCCCTGAAAATGCTGACCCTATTGCATTGGCTTATTCTGGCCATCAATTTGGACATTTCAATCCTCAGTTAGGGGATGGGCGTGCTCATTTACTAGGTGAGGTGATTGATAAAGATAATATAAGGCGCGATATCCAACTTAAAGGCTCAGGAATTACACACTTTTCAAGGCGCGGTGATGGTAAATGTGCCTTAGGTCCAGCTTTACGTGAATATATAATGAGTGAAGCTATGTTTGCCTTAGGCGTGCCCACAAGCCGCTCTTTAGCCGTGGTTGCTACAGGCGAACTTATTAATCGCGGAGTTGCGAAAGCGGGCGCTGTTGTTACGCGTGTTGCAAGTAGTCATATTCGTGTAGGCACGTTTCAATATTTTGCTGCAAGAGGAGACTTAACATCACTTCAGTCTTTGGTTAAATATACTATTAATCGTCATTTCCCAGAGCTAGTTAATACAGATGTTCCTAATGTTGATTTGCTTGATGAGCAAACCGTTCTTGCTTTTTTAGAGGCTGTTATAGCGAAACAAATTACCTTAGTCGTTAGCTGGTTACGGGTGGGGTTTATTCATGGCGTGATGAATACCGATAATACTGCTATAAGTGGTGAAACCATTGATTTTGGACCATGCGCTATGATGGGACAGTATGATCAACAAGCTGTTTTTAGTTCTATAGATGAATATGGCCGTTATGCTTTTGGGAATCAAGCAAAGATCATTCAGTGGAATATGGTGAGATTAGCTGAATGTTTATTGCCATTATTAATGCAAACAACTTGTGGCGATATGAGTGATGATGAACAAGAAAAACACGCTGTAAGGCAAGTTGAAGAAATTATACATCAGTATAACGCCATGTATGATCAGGCTTATTATACTATGTATGCTAATAAACTGGGCATGGACAAGGCGACTAGGGAAAATAAAGAACTAACGGAACGTTTACTGGCTATCTTACAAGAAGAGGGTTTAGATTATACCCAAACCTTTAATTTGCTAACTCTTTCACTAACAGATGATGAAGCTGCAAACAGGTTAAAATCTAAGCTAGGGGATTGGTATCATGATTGGCATGAATTACTTTCAATCTCAGCACAGTCTATCTCAGCAATAGGCTCAACCCCTGACAATGCTGTTTTATTGTTAATGCGTCAAAATAATCCTGTGGTTATCCCTCGAAACCATCATGTGGAAGCGGTATTAACTCGCTGTGAAGAGGCAATGGCTAATGAGGATGCACCAAGCGCAACCATAAACAAGTTAGTGAACGATTTTCTCATCGTATTACAATCTCCCTATCAGGAATTAGCAACGACGAAGGATTATCAAGATTTACCTGAAGATGGTGATCGATATTATCAAACTTTTTGTGGCACCTGACTTTATTAGATGTATGTTTGCATTGTTTATTAAGCAGGCAACACACATGAAACATAAATGGTAGAAAAAGTCAGTTTAGTTGCTTTAAGTAACTTCAACAAACACAAGTAATGTTAGATTAGCCAAGTATCTTAAACTGACCAAGTAGTCTTAAACTGATCTATTAGTCTTAAATTGACCAAGAGACATTGTTGCTAATAGCGTTCTGCCATTGATTTAATGATTCATTTTTATCCGCGACCACAATTACATTGGCTTTTTCAAAGCCTATTGATTCACCTTGTAAGTGTGTATCACTAAAATATTGCTTAAACGGCAAATCTTCATTTTTAGGTACCACAAACACATCAACGGTATCAGTGACTCCTTTAAAAACTAAATGCAAACTTTTCATGCCGCCAAATCGACAATAATCAGCAGAAATTAGCTCGCCCACGGTTTTATCGAAACTGCCGTTAAAAGCAATCATCTTTTTATTTAAAGCCGTTAAACTTATTTCAGTTTCTGTATCATTTTGAAATACACCTTGCTCATGGTAGACGTGGGCTAAGGCATAGTCACCGAGATTACTATAGGCATTTGAAAATTGTAGGTAATTCACCACTAAACCTGCGACAACGGCAACAGAAGCTGCAAGCGCTAAATGGATGCGAGATTTTCGCTTTTTCTGCTGATGGCTTGCGAGCGTTTGACGTAAAATTAACTTATCACTCAGTCCTTCAGGTACAGGAACCTGCATAGCTTGTTTTAACTTTTCATCCAGTTGCTGTAACTCTTGCGCAAATTCTTTTTTTGACGGATCAGTTTGCTGTGCTTTAAGTACTTCGTCGTCTTGGCATGTAGGATCTGCGTATATGCTACGTCTAAATTGCAAATCATCCATTATATTGACCTCTAACTTTCGGTTCTTTCTCTAACGCTTCTTTTAGCTGATTACGCGCTCTAAACAAACGTGTCATTACGGTATTTTTATTTAGATCAAGCATAGAGGCTATATCGTCACCACTGTAACCGCCTAAAATTTGTAATACTAATGGCTCTGAATACTCAGGTGGTAATTGCGCTATTTTTTCTCTTAACCAGTGATTTTCAATTTCTTGCTCTGTACTCGTAGACTGAGTATCCATTACACTGGCTTCTTCGTATTCACTCATATCAAAGCGTTTTCGTTCAAATCGGCGAGCATTTTCACGACGTAAAATTGTGATCAACCATGACTTAGCCGCTTTCTCATCTTTTAATGAGTCTAACGCCCGCCATGCACGTAAAAATGTTTCTTGCACTAAATCTTCAGATACTTGCTTATCATGAGTTAACCAATACGCATATCGGTATAGATCAGTATGCAAAGCCTTGACTAGTGCTTCATATCTAACTTGTTTTGTTGCCATATTAGTAGAGACCTGAGCACTAGCAGATTTATTTCGCTTTTTTTTAATAAACATTTTTATTGTTTACTATGGGTTAAGTGTGAAGCTGATATTGCTTTTCGATGGTTTGAAGTTTTTATTAACGTCTTGAATCGCTGTGAGTAAAGCTTGTCCTGACCATGTCGAGTTTTCATTGGGTTTACCGTAGAGAGACGATTGCACATCATTAACCGCATGTGTGAATGCTTCATCCTCAATGACTGTCATTGCTTCTGATAAAGTTGAAACATTTGAGTTAACGCTGACTAGTAAACTGTTAACCCAAGGTACAATTAAATTTAAAGTTTGCTCTGCATTATTTTGTTTACAACTTGCCAGTAGGGCAAGGTAGTGGTTATTAGCAAGAGGCTTTTCTTTAGCAGGCTGTGTTTTTATATAACCACGTTTTAAATAAATAACATGGCTAAACCAGGCGATAAGGGTTAATAACCACAATGCAAAGAATAGCCATTGTAATTTTGTGTTTTGCTCAATGATAATGGCTTGTTGAGGCCCTGAACCTATAGTTTCTTGATTATTATGTTCTTGATTACTTTGTACCTTGTTTTGACTCAAGCCTTGCTGATCATTTACCTGCATAGAGGGTGACGCGTTACCAGAATCACCATTAGGTAAAATAGTGATGGTTTGCTCAGGCAACACAGCTTGTTGATACTTGTTGGTGACCGTATTCCACCAGTTAATGGTTATTTTAGGTAGAGTATATTGGCCCACTTGACTGGCGACTAATGCAAAGTTTTGCTTCTTTTGACTTACTAAGCGATCTTTAGATAAGTTTGAATGTAGCTCTGCTTGATCTGGATACACTTTTAACCCCATAGGGGCTTGCATAACTATGTTAGGTAATTGAGATTCTCCAAGGCCTGCTGCAGTAAGCAAAAGCGTGCGTGTAATTGGCTCACCCACTTTAAATTCACTGCTACTGGGTTGCCACTCTTGATGTAAAGTTAATAATTCACTGGGTAACCAACTTGCGTTATCAGGGTAGCTATCTGGAATAGGGCGTACATTAAGAGCAAGCTTTTCGCCTAAAATATTGATTGGCTTAGTTTCTCCGAAGCTTAAAAAACCTGAACGACGTTTTGATTGCACCATCACTTCACCGGCAAAGGTTGGGGAAATTAGGGTTAATTCTCCACTTTTTTCTGGTGTTATTGCGTAAGTTCGCTCGATAATACGATAGCGCTTGCCGTTAATGATGTTGTCCGTTTCTTTATCTGTTCCAACTTGTAAAATATTGGCGCCATCTAGGGTGGGCTCAGTTAAACTACCACGCTGTAGTTGGACACTAATATGAAGCTTGACGGTGAGCGTTACTAATTGCTGGACATAAACATCATTTTTTGAAAGCTCTGCGGTAATAAAAATATCTTGTTGTTTTGCTGAGCTATCATTTCCTGGTTCAACAACCACGACAGCTATTGCTTTTGAGTAATGGTTATCAACTTTTAAAGCAGGAATGATAAGCTTGCCGGTTTTTTTCGGAATAAGCACTATTTGCCAGCGTGTTGTCTGGCTAGTCTTAAAATTGATTATATTGGTCTGAGAGCTTACTTCGGTGCGCGCAACGATGAAGTCAGTAGTTAATGGGCTTGTGTCAAGGGCATCGCGCTCGACACTGTCATCAGCGGTAACTGTGAGCACAATAGATTCGTTACTCATGACAGGATTAGAGTCAATACTAGCAGTCACTTGCGTTAAGGCAAAAGCTGACTGACTGATGACTAATAGTGCGCTAATAGTTATTGTTGCGACTAGTTTTAAGGTTACTTTTACCACTTTTTCTTGTCTCCTTGACTAGCACCAAACTGTTTACGTTTTTGATACTCTAATTGCATTTTGTTTCGCAGTAACAGGTGAGGGTCGTCTGTTACTTTATTAAGTAACTGTTGGTGTTTCTGCTCGGTTTCTTTGGCTTGTTGTTCTGCGGCTATTTGTGCTGGCGTCTTTTCTTCGCCTTGCTCATTTTCACCTTGCTCAGAATTACTAGCTTGTTGCTCTTGCTCATTTTGCTGCTCTTGGGGTTGGTCTTTTGATTGTTCTGAAGATTGTTGTTCATTTTGTTGTTTATTTTCATCAGTGTCACTTTGTTGCTGTGATTGCTCGTTCTGCTCACTTTGTTGGTTATCATCACTTTGTTGCTGTGAGTCTTGTTGCTCACCTTGCTGCTGATTGTTTTGATTGTCGCTTTGGCTTTGCTCTTGATTTTCGTTTTGGCTCTGATCTTGTTTATCAGAATCTTGAGATTGATCACCTTGCTGTTGTTGCTGTTGCTCTTGTTGTTTTTGTTGTTGTTTAATTTTTTCTATATTGTCTTTGGCATCTTGCAGATCTGGATTCTTAGCAAGGGCTTGTTCGTAATGTTCAATCGCTTGCTCGTACTGTTGCATTTGCGCTAATGCATTGCCTTGGTTATATAATGAGCTAGCACTCGTCGATTGTTCACCTTGTTTAAAGGCATCTAATGCTGCTTGATAATTTCCAGCTTTATAGTGTGCGCTACCTTGCCATTGATTGTTTTCAAATTGTTCAGCAGCACCTTGGTAGTCTTGTTGGTTGTATCGTTGTTGTGCTTGTTGATCCTTAGTTTTCCATAAATTGTTCCAAATATTACCCAAAGTAGAGCCTTGGTTATTGCCTTGACTATTGTTGGGGTTTTGACTTGGCTGATTAGTGGTTTGTTCCATTTGCGCAGTAGTTTGCTGATAGGCAAAAGTATTCGAACTGATAAATGAAAAAGACAATAGAGTTAATAGAGGCAAACTTATAGAAGACAGCATTAAAACACTGCTACCTCGTCTGAAATAACTTAATAATAGCGGTAAAACTATGATTAATAACCATGGACCTTGCTCTTGCCATTGATCACCACTTTGCTGACTTTGTTGTTTGTTTTCTTCGCTTTGCGCTAAAACTGTACGATTACTCAGTAACTTTTCAATATCATTATCGTTGTGAGAAATCGTTTGATATTGACCATTACCACGCATTGTTAAGCCATTAAGTTTTTGAATGGGTAACTTAGGCACGACAATGGCACCATAATTATCTTTAAGTAATTCACCTGAAGGTAAGGTGATTGGTGCACCTTCTTGACTACCAATGCCTAAAATATTTAATTGATGGCCGAATTTTGTTGACCAGTCATAAATATCATTGATTTCACTATTATCTACATCATCAGTAAACCAGTAAATATCTCCATTTAGGTGTCCGGCATTTGTCAACATTTCATGGGCAAGTGATAAGGCAGGATATGGGTTAGCTCCATGTTCAGGCATAATCTCAGGACTTAACGATGGCAAGAGTAGTTCAATATTTTTAATGTCTTGTGTTAAAGGGCTGATCACAAAGGCATCACCTGCATAAGCAATTAAACCAATATCACCTTCATTTATTTTATTCAGTAAATCAACGGCTTTATAGCGCGCTCGGGTTAAGCGATTTGGTTTAATGTCAGTGGCGTACATGGAGTATGACATATCCATAATTAACACTGAGCCAGTTTGCGTTTGATAAACTGGTTGTGGTAATTTTTGCCATGCAGGGCCTGCCATGGCGATAATAGCAAAGAAACCAATCAGAAAAGGTTTGATTAACTTGCTTTGAAAAATTGAAAAACCTTGAGACTTTGGCTGAGCAGTTGTACTGGCACCCTCAACTAAGACTTGCCTTAAATGATCAGGAATAAATTTATTCCAAGGAGATTGGTTGAAACGATGTTTTTTTAATAACCAAAGGGCAAAAATGAGGGCAATTATTGCCAATAACCACCAAGGTCTTAAAAAGTGAAAATTGTTTATAAATACGGTGAAAGAAGTCATATGTTTTCGATAACCTAAGCCGCTTTGCGATTAACACTGGCGAAGTTAATCACTAATAAATAGAAAAAACTTAATACTAATGCCAAGGCGAGTGGCCAATAAAATAGCGCGGTAAGTGGGCGCATTTGTTGTTGCTCTTGCTCAATCGGCTCAAGTTCGTCAAGCAACTGATAAATTTGGCTCATACTTTGGCTGTCTCTAGCACGAAAGTACTTACCACCGGTTTCATTAGCCAGCTTTGTTAAGGTTTTCTCGTCTAATTCACTTGAAGGGTTTACGCGGCGATTGCCAAATAGTGATTGTTGTATCATGACATCAGCGCCTATACCTATAGAATAAATGGTAATATCTTTGGCTATGGCTAGTTCAAGTGCTTGCTCAGGCGTTATTTTTCCAGCGGTATTTTGACCGTCAGTTAATAATAATAGTACTTTGTTGGATTGCTGTTTAGCATCGAAACGTTTTACGGCAAGGGCAATAGCATCACCAATAGCGGTTTTTCTGCCGACTAAACCAAGCACACTTTCATCAAGCATTTGTTTAACGGTTTGTCTATCAAAGGTCATTGGAGTTTGCATATAAGCATCGTCGCCAAACAATATTAAACCTAATCTATCGCCAACACGACGTTCAATAAAATCACCCAGTACTACCTTTAACATATCGAGTCGATTGACGGCTCGTCCATTAATACTCATGTCTTCAATTTGCATACTGCCAGATAAATCGACGGCAATCATCATCTCTCGACCTTCGGTTGGAATGTCTATCGCATCACCTAACCATTGTGGTTGACTCAGAGCCAATACAGTTAACAACCAACATAGGGTTAATATGATGAGTGGAGCTTTTTTACTGTTTTGTGTTTGGGTACTCGAGCTGTTTGACGATAATAGTGTTGGAACGATTAAGGCCGCACTCGTATGGCTTTTTTCTTTTTTAGGAAGCCAGTAAACCAACAAAGGTAAGGGCATAAGCAGTAACAACCATGGCCAGGCAAAATCAATCATAGTTCAGCCTCCGGCGTTTTGGGGCTTAAATTTGGGCAAAAATTTGAGCTTAAATTTTTGCCTGTCTCTTTTGGTGGCAAAGCATTGCTAAGCCATAATATAGCTGCTTTGTGAAGGTTACTTTGATCATTATCGGCTGTATCGATTGAGCTATGATACTGATTTGTGAAGCTATCTCCAACAAGTTCTAGAAATGATTGTTGGTGCTTTTCAGGGAGTTTTTGTGATAAAAATTGTAGAAAATTAGTACCATATAATTTAGCTAATTCAAAGCGTGAGAAATACTGTAAAGCTGCCCATTTTAATAATGCGATAATATCGTTATTACTCATGTTTGGCGTATTTTTTAACTGCTGCAATGCTATTTTTTGCTGCTGCTTTAATTTCTTCTGTTGGTAAGTTTTTATAAAAAATAAAACCATCAGAACTACAACTATTGTAGTTAAAATCCACCAACCGTAGGCAATAGGAAAATTTGATATTTGCTCAGGTGCGTGAATATCGTTCAGGTTGAGGGGATTTGTTGGCGTTACTGGCGTAGCAGAAGCGGGATTTATCTGTTGCAAAACTGCTCTCCATTTTTCAGTTGTTGTTCTAAAGTTTCTCCAGCCGTTAAGGTGATAACTCGGGCACCTGCTTTTTGTAGTAGTTTCTGACAGTGGTTATTCATTATGCTTGCTTGTTGTTTATACGTGGCCGCAGTTGCACTATCGCCTAAGGTAAGTTGTTGACGATTATGACCATCGGTAAAGTTAACATTTAGCTTAATGCGACTTTTTGGTAATTCTTGCTCTAACGAGTCAGAAATCAAGCAAACAACGAGTTCACAATGTTGGCTAATTTGTGTTAGATGGCGAAGGGCGTTTTGTTGTTGTGCTTCACTGGCATTTTTAAGTTGCTGTGCATCTGTAATTAAATACACTAAGGCACCAGGTTTTGCTATTTGCCTAATTCGGGCGCAGTTGTCAGCAAAGTATTGTTCACTTTGAGTGCCTGCTGTTAAATTTTCTTGTTGGCTATCTGCTTGATATTGTCGTTTGTGCTGACTGTTATGTAATGTCTGTAAGGCATGCAAGTAATGCAGTACACCTTCTTTTCGACTTCTGGGCTTTAATTCTAAGTGTTCACTTTGATTAAATACGATACCACCTAAACGATCACCACGGTTTTTAGCGTGCCAAGCAACAAGCGAAGCTAAGTGTGCCGCTTGTACGGACTTGAATAAAAGTTGACTACCAAAGTGCATGCTAGCACTTAAATCTGTTGCAATAAGCACAGGGCGCTCTAATTCTTCACGGAATAACTTAGTATGTGTTTTACCTGTTCGAGCGGTAACGCGCCAATCAATAGCTCTAATATCATCGCCTGTTTGGTAATGTCGCACTTCGTCAAACTCCATACCACGCCCTTTACTGCGTGATAAATAATTGCCTGACATTTGCCCATGAATATTTTTACGGGCGGACAAATCTATCAGAGCAGTTTTGTTCTGATAATGAAGCAGCTCAGGCATTGCAAGTTCAATCCCATTGCTAAAAATGCTTGCAAGTTGAGATTGAAAATCACTTTGGGTATTTGCTTGCCTGTTAATTGTTTTTTGTTTAAACCACATAGCTATAACTAAACGAGATTAAGCAACAGCAACTAGACTTAATAAGTGATCAAGTAGTTGGTTTGCGGTAATACCTTCTGCTTCTGCTTGATAACTTAATAAAATTCTGTGTCTGAGTACGTTATGAAAAACGGCTTGAATATCTTCAGGGCTAACAAAGTCACGGTTATGTAACCAAGCACGAGCGCGGGCACAGCGATCAAGGGCAATTGTAGCTCTAGGGCTGGCACCAAAAGCTAACCAAGATTTTAACTTGTCATCATATTTTTCTGGCTGGCGAGTAGCTATGATTAAATCAACCATATAAGTTTCTAGCGCTGGTGCCATATGGATGTTCAGCACATCTTTACGGGCACTAAAAATTTCAGCCTGACTTAATACTCTCAGTGGTGCTTTTTCTTCCGCTGAGCTCGCTAATGCTTCTCCACGATTAAGCTTTAATATATCTAATTCACTATTGGCATCAGGGTAGTCAATTTCTAAGTGCATTAAAAATCGATCTAATTGTGCTTCAGGTAAAGGGTAAGTGCCTTCTTGCTCAATAGGATTTTGTGTTGCCATTACCAAGAATAGTTCAGGTAATTGATAGGTTTTTCGGCCAACAGTTACCTGTCCTTCAGCCATAGCTTCGAGTAATGCAGATTGAACTTTAGCAGGCGCACGGTTAATTTCATCAGCTAAAACAAGATTTTGAAATAAAGGACCGGCTTGGAAAACAAAGCTGCCATCTTCTGGACGATAAATATCTGTGCCAGTTAAATCTGCCGGCAATAAATCAGGCGTAAATTGAATACGGTGAAAGTCTGCTTCTAAACCTTCAGCTAAAGCATTAACAGCACGTGTTTTTGCAAGACCTGGTGGGCCTTCAACAATTAGGTGGCCGTTTGCTAGTAATGCAATAAGTAAATTTTCAACAAATGCCGGTTGACCAATAATTTGTTGCGATAAATGTTGTTTTAATGCGGAGAAGTGTTCAATTGCCATATTTTTATCTTAAAGTGTTGTTTTTAAATTTTGTTTTTATGTAAAACGTTGTTGCTGATTAGCACTCTAGCATTTTATATAAGGTTATAGTTAAAGAAAACAAGGTTATTGTTTGATAGTTGTAACAAATTTTTATTTATTGGCAATTGCTGGTAGTAGTCTATGCTTTGAAGGTTAAACAGTAGTTTTAAATCAGGGATTGATTATTTTTTATAGTTAGTTAAAATCAAAGGTAAAGAACAAGAGGTCTGACCTCTTTGTCTTGTCTATTTTTTGCAATAAGTAAATAGGTAAATAGGTAAGCATCATCACTGGAGAATAAAATATATGACGATAAAAATGACCACGCGAACAGGGGAGCGCATTGCTGTAGTAGCAGGCTTAAGAACCCCATTTGCTAAGCAGGCTACAGCCTTCCATGGTGTACCAGCTGTTGACCTAGGTAAATTAGTTGTGAATGAGCTATTGCAAAAGCATGATGTTGACCCTGCAATTATTGACCAATGTGTGTTTGGTCAAGTTGTACAAATGCCAGAAGCACCGAACATTGCGCGTGAAATTGTTTTGGGTACGGGTATGAATGTAAATACTGACGCTTATAGCGTATCCCGTGCTTGTGCGACAAGTTTTCAGTCTACCGTCAATGTTGCTGAATCTATTATGGGTGGTTTCGTCGATGTGGGCGTTGCTGGTGGGGCTGATTCATCTTCCGTTGCGCCTATTGGTGTATCGAAGAAGTTTGCTCGTACTTTATTAGATTTAAGTAAAGCGAAAACTCTTGGGAAGAAAATTGCTTTAATTCGTCAGTTAGGTTTTAAAGATATTTTGCCTGTGGCACCTGCTGTTGCCGAGTATTCTACCGGTATTTCGATGGGGCAAACAGCTGAACAAATGGCGAAAACTCATCAAATATCTCGTGAAGATCAAGACGCTTTAGCGCATCGCTCTCATACCTTAGCAACGAAAAGTTGGGCTGAAGGTAAGCTTGATGGTGAAGTGATGACTGCCCATAGTGAGCCTTACAAAGGTTTTATAGATAAAGATAATTGTTTTAGAGAAGACTCAGTATTAGAAGGTTATGCGAAGCTTCGTCCAGTATTTGATCGTAAGCATGGCACAGTAACCGCCGCAAACAGTACTGCATTAACGGATGGTGGTGCAGCTTTATTATTAATGAGAGAAGGTCGAGCCAAAGAGTTAGGCTATAAACCGTTGGGTTATATTCGCAGTTATGGATTTGCTGCTATAGATGTATGGCAAGATATGCTTATGGGGCCAAGTTATGCAACGCCAATAGCGTTAAAACGTGCAGGCTTAGAGTTAGCAGACTTAGATTTGATTGAGATGCATGAAGCTTTTGCGGCACAAGCATTAGCAAATATGAAAATGTTTGCCAGTGACAAATTTGCTCGTGAAAACTTAGGTCGTGACAAAGCAATAGGTGATATTGATATGACCAAGTTTAATGTCATGGGTGGCTCTCTTGCTTATGGTCATCCTTTTGCAGCAACTGGCGCACGCTTAATTACTCAAACATTGAATGAGTTAAATCGTCGTGGCGGCGGCGTTGGGTTGACAACTGCTTGTGCGGCAGGTGGTTTAGGTGCAGCTATGGTATTGGAGACAGATTAATGACTGATATTAATGAAGAAGGAAACAGTGTGAGCGCTTTTACTTTAGTTCGTCAAGATAATGGCATTGTTCATTTGGTTATGGATGTTGTTGAAGACACCATGAATACGCTTAAAGCAGAGTTTGCTGAACAAGTGGCCGATGTATTAGCTGAGATAAAATCAGACAAGTCTATTACAGGTGTAGTGTTATGTAGTGGTAAAAAGGATTCGTTTGTAGCGGGTGCAGATATCAATATGATTAATAGCTGTAAGTCCAAGGAAGAAGTTATAGCACTTTCTCGCCAAGGGCAGATGATTTTTTCTCAACTTGAACAGTTAACTGTACCTGTAGTTGCTGCTATTAACGGTGCTTGTTTGGGTGGTGGCTTAGAGCTGGCCATGGCATGTCATGCCCGGGTCTGTAGTGATAATCCTAAAACAGCTTTAGGGTTACCCGAAGTGCAGTTAGGTTTACTACCAGGCAGTGGTGGTACTCAACGACTACCTAAATTAGTTGGCGTACAAAAAGCACTGGATATGATGTTAACTGGAAAACAACTTCGTGCTAAGCAAGCCTTAAAAGTGGGCTTAGTAAATGATGTTGTGCCTAATAGTATATTAATTGCTACAGCTGAAAAAATGGCACTTGCAGGGAGTTTAAAGCAAGTGGTGAAGTTTAAGTCATCATTGGTTAATAAATTTTTAGAAGGCACATCGTTTGGACGCGGCATAGTATATAAACAAGCTAAAAAGTCTGTTTTAGCGAAAACAAAAGGAAATTATCCCGCTCCAGTTAAAATTATTGACTGTGTAAAAATGGGTGTCGAACAGTCTTCTGCCAAGGGGTATCAAATTGAAGCGGAGCATTTTTCTGAATTAGCAATGAGTGCTGAGTCGGCACAATTGCGTAATTTGTTTTTTGCCACGACTGAAATGAAAAAAGAGCAGGGCGTTGCTGATGTAATGCCTGAAAAAATTATTAAAGCAGGTGTGTTAGGTGGAGGTTTAATGGGAGGAGGTATTGCTTTTGTAACGGCAACTAAAGCAAATATTCCTGCGAGAATTAAAGATATTAATCACCAAGGCATTAGTCATGCGCTTAAATACAGCTTTGATTTACTCAATAAAAAAGTAAAGCGTCGTTTTATACGTAAAAGTGAAATGCAAAAGCAGATGTCAATGATTACTGGCTGTATTGACTATTCAGGTTTTAAAGATGTTGATATTGTTGTTGAAGCAGTATTTGAAAACTTATCTTTGAAACAGGATATGGTGTTAGAAATTGAGAAAAATGCAAAAGAGTCTACAATTTTTGCAAGTAACACCTCTAGCTTGCCTATTGGAAATATCGCTGAAAAAGCTGCAAGGAAAGAGAATGTTATTGGCTTACATTATTTCTCGCCTGTCGATAAAATGCCATTAGCTGAAATTATTCCGCATGAAACAACGTCAGATCAGACTATTTCAACCACAGTTGCTTTTGCCAAAAAACAAGGTAAAACACCAATCGTGGTAAAAGATAAAGCAGGATTTTATGTTAACCGTATATTAGCACCTTATATGAATGAAGCAGCAATATTGCTTTTAGCTGGTGAGCCTATTGATAAGCTTGATAAAGCACTTGTTAACTTTGGCTTCCCTGTTGGACCAATGCAACTCCTCGATGAAGTTGGTATTGATGTTGGCGCCAAGATAGGGCCTATTTTGCAAGCTGATTTAGGTGAACGTTTTGCTGCTCCTGAAGCTTTTTCCAAATTACTTGAAGATGGTCGTTTAGGTAAAAAAGCAGAGAAAGGTTTTTACTTGTACGGAAAGAAAGCCAAAAAAGGTAAAAAGCAAGTTGATGAAAGTATTTATCGTTTATTAAATTTGAAACCCTCTGGTAGTTTATCAAATGATGAAATCGCTAAACGCTGTACTTATATGATGTTAAATGAAGCAGCTCGCTGTGTAGATGAAGGCATAGTCAGAAATGCGAGAGATGGTGATATTGGGGCTATTTTTGGCATAGGCTTCCCACCATTCTTAGGTGGCCCACTACGTTATATAGATAAAATTGGTGCACAGTCATTAGTTGCACAATTATCTCAATGGGCTGAGCAACACGGTGATCGTTATGCACCTTGTGAAGCTTTAGTTTCTATGGCTGAAAATGGTAGTAGCTATTATGAGCCAATCTTAGTTTAATTAATTTTGATGTCATTTAAATAGCCATATTAATTCAAAACGCCAACTTTTATAAGTTGGCGTTTTTTTATATCTAAAGTTTTATCAGTTATTTAGGGTTAGTCATTTTTTTGACTGCAATATTGATCCTAATGTAGGCAAATAAGATCCGTTAGTGCGGATCTTTTTTGCCTAGAATGATTTGATTAATTAACGTTATAAGTGTTGAATAATTACTCTATTTTTACTATATTAGCCGCGATTTTTCGCTGTATTTTAGAAAGGTATAATCGTGTTGGCTTTAGTAGTATTCGTTGTGAGTGTGGTTTGTGGTGTGTTTTTTAATATTCAGGCATTACTTACAGGTTTTGGTCGTAAACGATGGACATTGGCAGGCCTATTGTTTGGCCCACTAATTTTACCTATGTTCATGATGAAAAAGCGAATGCTGTTAAACCATATGACGGGTTTAAATCAATTGATCTTTAGGGCGTAGCACTGAATAGTGTTTAACGGGTGCGTTAACTGAGTTTGCTAATGCAAGCTTTATGAGTAAAAGCTGATAAGCTTTTATTGAAAAATATGAAGTTGTTTCGGGCTAGTCCGTTAGAATAAAGTCGCTAACATCCATGTTAGTGTCTTAGACGATTTGACTTTTATGACCACCAAGTATTGGCGGTAGTCTCTTTAAATTCAATACGAGCTGCAATAGGATTTGCCTTTTTAGCGTTCTTTGTACCGAATAAAGTTTTAAATAAATTAATCATAGTTAACTCCAACGTGTAAGTAAGCTATTGGTTTTTTGTTATAAACGACGAGTACCGCGTTGAGCACCTGTTTCTTCGATGATTAGATCATTTTCAGTACTTAAACGACGAGTACCACGTTGAGCACCTGCTTCTTCGATGGTTAAATCATTTTCAGTACTTAAACGGCGAGTACCACGTTGAGCACCAACTTCTTTGATGGTTAAATCATTTTCAGTACTTAAACGACGTGTACCACGTTGAGCACCAACTTCTTTGATGGTTAAATCATTTTCAGAACTTAAACGGCGAGTACCACGTTGGGCACCAATTTCACGAATATCTACTAGATTGTTATCAGCAACTAGCGCTGGCGTCGTAGACATAGCTACAGATAAAATAATTGAACTTAACATGCACTTTTCCTTAATAATTTAGATTGATTAGTTGTTCTAAATATGTAAATGCTTAAAGTGTGCCAAGTTAATTGTTTTTTTGTACAAGTATACAAAACACCTATTTTTAAAGGCCTGAAGAGTAGGGTGGATGGTAATTGTTGAAATTTAAGACTTTCTTAAAGCTTAATATTATAATGAGTTTATAAAGTAGTCATATTTTTGACATACAAGTATTAATAGTAATAACTGGCTACTTAATTAAGGTTTTGTATATGCGCTATAAAAGGTTAGTTAAAGGTAGTTGAGTTGTGCGCAATTTGGTGAGCCAGCAAGTATTTTTGAAATTGCTCAGTTGCTAGTGGTTTACTATATAGGTAGCCTTGTAATAACTCACAGCGTAATCCTGATAAGAAGCTCAATTGTTGGTTAGTTTCTACACCTTCAGCAACTACATCCATACCTAAGTTGTGGGCGATAGTAACGATAGTGGCTACCATGTTTCTTCCTTGCTCTGATACTTCTATGTCGTCAACGAAGGCTTTATCTATTTTTAATGTGTTAAGAGGGAATTTTTTCAAATAAGCTAAAGAAGAGTAGCCAGTACCAAAGTCATCTAGGGACAAATGTATACCCATAGCTCTTATTTGTAACATGGTATCAATGGCTGTTTGAGGTGAATCCATAACCGTGCCTTCGGTTATTTCTAACTCTAAGTGCTTAGCAGGCAATTGACTTTCTTTTAAAATATTGGCTATTTGTGCTACTAGGTTTGCTTGAGTGAATTGTACTGCTGATAGGTTTACCGCTACTCGTCCATCAAATAGACCGGCATCAACCCATTTTTTGGTAGCAAAACATGCTTTTCTTAGTACGATTTCGCCGATATCTATAATTTGCCCTGTTTCTTCAGATACAGGTATAAATACGACTGGGCTTACAACACCTTTGCTTGGAGTCTCAAATCGGACAAGTGCTTCCATACCAGCAACTTTCCCTGTAGAAATCTCAATTTTAGGTTGATAAAAGACAGAAAAAGCATCTTCCTTTAAACCATGTCGTATTAAGTTTTCAATTTGTAAGCGTTTTACTGCTTGTTTATTCATTGAGTCACTGAAAAATTGATACTTATTACCACCACTACCTTTTGCGTGATACATGGCAGTGTCGGCGTTTTTTAGTAATTCGTGCCCGGAATTACCATCTTCGGGGAAGAGAACAATGCCGATACTACTGTAGAGTACTATTTCTTGGCTCTTTAATTTAAAGGGTTGAGCAATCGCCGCCAAAATATCTTTAGCGAGGGTGGTGATGGTATGAATATCATTTGTACCTTCAATAATGATACTAAATTCATCTCCACCTAAGCGATAAACGGTATCTTGCTTTCTACCTAAATTGAGCATACGTTTAGCTACTTGGCATAAAATGCTATCACCTACTTGATGCCCCATAGAATCATTAATCTTTTTGAAGTTATCTAAATCAAATACCAATAAAGCATGGTTGATATTGTTTTTAACTAGCCGAGCTTGATTTGCTTGGAAAAATGATCGATTTGGTAAGCCGGTTAATGTATCTGAACTCGCTAACTTTCTAAGCTCTGCCTCAGTTTCTTTTCGTTTGGTAATATCTGAAAATACCCCAACAAAATGTGAGATATTGCCACTTTCATCATGAATGATATCGATATTTAAATAGGTTAAATATTTTTCACCATTTGCTCGGATACTTTCTACTTCACCGCTCCAGCCACCTTGAGTTAGCAAATGTTTCTTAATGTTTTGGCTAAAGCTATTTGGGTATTGTGTGAAAGTCATTGAACGACCAAGCATTTGAGTTTTACTTTTACCTGTTATTCGTTGAAATGCTTTATTAACATCGACGGTAATAAATTGGCGATCATAGATGACGACAGCATCTGATATGTTTTGTATGCAGCGAGCAAACAGCTTTAAGCGCTCTTCAGCTCTTTTTATATGACTAATATCTTTGAGTGTACCTGTCATACGTGTAGGTTTATTGTTTTCATCACGTTCAACTATTTTGCCGCGATCAAGAATCCAAATCCAACGATCATTTTTATCTTTAACACGATAAGTGGCCTCAAAGTGTTCATTATGACCATTTAAATGCTCACTTAGAGCATGCTTAACGCGATCTAAATCTTGATGATGGATATTAGTTTGTGCCTTGGCATTTCGGGTACTATCTTGCGGGAATGCTAAGTTATTCCATGTGTTGGTGTGATAAACTTTATCTGTTTTGATATTCCAATCCCACATTTCATCACCACTTCCCCATAAGGAAAGCTTAAGTCGTTCTTCACTCTCTTTAATTTGAGCGTTATATAATTGCTTATTTCGGAATTGTTGTACTACATACACTAAAAATAACAATGAGAGTAGGGTATAAACAAACAATGCACTGCTAGATAACCACCAAGGCGGTAATATTTTTACGTTAAGCTGACTGGTTTTTGAATACTCAGGGTAGTTTACATCATAAGCTTGTACCTCAAAGGTATAATCTCCAGCGCTGAGGTTAGTGTATGTAGCTCTGTTGTTGTTATAGCCAGTGTCAGTTGCAGCATCTATCCAGTTTTTTTCTAAGCCTAGTAGTCGGTATTTATATCTTATTTGTGAGGGCAGCTTAGGGTTGGGAGATACAAACTCGAAACTGATAGGAGATTGTTTATAGGCAAGTTCTAATAATGCTGTAGAGTTTAAATGAGTAGCTATAGTAAATTTATCATTATTTGTTTTTTTATAGTTAGGCTCTATAGAAATTTTTTTATTTGCTACATATAAATTAGTAAATAGAGGAGGAGAGATAATTTGTTGAATTTGTAATATATCATCGGGGTTAAACTGGTAATAACCAGTAGGACTTCCAAAGAACATAAACCCTTTCTTTGATTTTAATGCTGAATACTCAATAAATTCTGGATTAGAAACTGCAAAATCATCACCAAAGTTTATAATCTGGTGGCTTTGGGGAGATATAGAAGTAATTCCAGAATGAGTGCTAACCCAAGCGTTTTCTATTTTATCTATTAAAATAGATGATATATGGTTATTCCTCATGCCGCTATCTTCACTAAAAATATGAAAACCTTGTGTTTTCCTGTTTATTAGCACAATGCCTTGTGACTCAGAGCCTAACCAAATCCAATTATCACTTACAGCAATATTAATTGTATTTATATTCGATAATTCAGTATGTTGGTGATTTAAAAACTGTTTAAATACTATTTCTTTAGTATTAAATGAATAAATATTGTTTTTTTGAGTAGTTAACCAAATAGTATTCTTACCATCAGTTGTAATACTGGTAAGTGATATGTTTGACTTTATTTCATAACTTTTAAACTGTTTAGTCTTGGTATTAAATTGAGTCAATTTACCTTTTTTATTGAGAAACCAGAGGTTATTATTTAATTGGTGAATAGGACGGTTGTCTGAATATTCGGCGTTATTTTCCCATTCTTTATATTCAATTAATATATCTTTACTTTTATTATATAAAAATAGTTTATCGGTATATGAACGCAACCAGACATCACCATTTTCACCTGCAAAGGTCTGATATATATTATCAGTTAAAGTTAGAGGTGACTTCTGTATAGCATTTTCATTAGATGAAAGAAAATATAAACTTTGTTGTTCTGTTGCCATCCAGATTAAATTATCAGTGGTTTCAGTAAAAGATTCAACACGATAATTTTGCTCTCTATTTCCTGATAGTCCATGATAAAACAATGCGTTTAATGGTGAGTATTTGTTTAATCCGCCCCCATAACTAGCAAGCCACATATTACCATTACTGTCCTTGTACATATCCATGAGCCAGTTTTCACTGAGGGAGTTTATATTATTGCTTTTTTGATAGGCACTAATGGTATCGTCTAATAAGTTAATAGTGTTTAAACCATCGTGAGTTGCTAACCATACATGGGTATCATCATATTGAGTAATAGCGCGGATATTGTTAGAAAGAAGCGATTGGTGGGCGAGGGGATTGTCAGCCGATAGGTGAGAGAGTAGTTTATAGTCATTGTTAACTATAAACAGACCGTTATCAGTTGCTAACCAGTAACGATTAGCGATAACTTTTATGTCAAATAGCGCTTGAGCATCTATGGTTAAATCGTAAATGTTATCTTCTTTTAATGATCCTAAGTAAGCTAAGTTTTTATTGATAAGGTGGATACCATTATCATAAGTACCAAGCCAGTAGTTTTGTTGTTTGTCTTGAAATATGGTTTTGACTTCTCTGAATATATTGTTGTGACCACGTATATCAATGCGTGTGATAAAAGGTTGAAGCTTTGGATTGGTGATTGCTATGGTATGTAAACCTTGAGTTGTGGATATCCACAATAGCCCTTTTTTATTGTTGTTGTTTTGTTCTTGATAAATATCCCATATAACATTATCTCTAAGTGAATTAGCATTGTTGGCATCATGGGTAAAGTTATCAAAGTTATCTAATTCAATATTGTAACGACTTAAACCATTTTCGGTACCAACCCATAGCGTGTTATCACTATCGATAAAGATTTTTCGAATAACATTGTCGGCAATGGAGTTTTTGTCATTGATATTATGGCGGTACGTCACAAAATTACTGCCATCGTAACGATTTAAACCATCTTCTGTAGCAAACCAAATAAAGCCTTGATGATCTTGAGTGATACCAAAAACATTGGAATTTGAAAGACCATTAATAGCGGATATGTGGCTGAATTTTAATTGCTGCTCGACTGAGTCGTTATCAGGTGAAGTGACATTCGTTGCGAAAACAGGCAGTGATAATGATGCAATGCAAAGAATTAGGAAAAATGTTAGCTGTGATAGATTATTGTGCTTAATAGCAAATCCTTTTCGGGTTACCGTTAAAATAGAACAAAGCTTGGAAAAGTTTAAAAGCACAGCTAAACCTGAATCAAAAAAAGAAATAGTATTATTACTTGTAAATACATGACTATTTAAAATCATGCCTAGCCTTAAGTCAACTGAGGCTTAATAGTTAGTTATCGGCACTAGTCAGCTTATCATTAGTATTTTCTTTTACTTTTTGTAATAAAATCATCAATATCAGTGATTACTTTTGTGGATGTATCTATCTTGTTTATTATTTCATTTATTGCTGGTTTTTTGGGGGTAGAGGTTAAAATAAGCCTGTCAGGGGTATTTATTGTCATCAATTGCTTTTCAATAAAGAATATTACTTGCTCAAAATTGAGAGATAAGATTGCTTTAAGCAGGTTATCTTTATTAGAAAAAGTGTGATCTTTATTACAAATAGCAGCCCAAAAACGTTGGCTTTTGATTCTTAAATTACTGTCTTTTTCTTCAAGTTGTCCAGCTAAACCTTGAATCAAGTGTGACCAATTTTCTTCAGTTATTTCTTTAAGCATGGATAAACTATTATTAATAAAACTATCAATAGCTTTTGTTAAATCTTTTGCCTCGATATGAGGTGATTGAATATAAAATGCGATACCAGGATAGCGATTGATAGGAACATAGCCAACCCCGACAATGTAACCATATTGTTTTTCTGTTCGCATCTCTTGAAAAAAGAAAGGGGATAAAAGGTGGCTAGTTACCATAGTTAAGGCAACCATTTCATCATCTCTCGTTGGTAAAGGCTTATAAACTACAGCCGCATGATCATGTTCAGGAATCTCCATGGGTAAATAGAGTGTACCATGATCAGAAAAATCAATTACAGGGCACTGCACAGCATATTGCTCATGATAATGTCCTTCAAAAGCATTCTTTATATGACCTGAGATAAGCTGTGCATGTTCTAGTAGCCAGTTTCCGTGGATGAGCGCTTCGAGTGTTATTTGTTGAAATAACTGTTGGCAAAACGCTTTGTAATGCATGAAATCAATGTTAGTCAATGCGTTAGCAAGAGCTTCAGCATTTGGGTTGTTAGGTTGAGATATTGAGCTCAACGTTGAAAACAATTGCGAGATTGATTTACTTTTATCAGTATTTTGCCAATGACTAATTAATTGCTGTTTAAATAAATTAAAATCTTGCTCATTTATATCGTTAATATGCAAACTGCTTAAAAGCTTTTTCAATAGTGAAGGTTGGTTTTCACTAATACCAGAAATCTGTAGAGTAATACCTCCTTGATGGGCATATAAGTGATAATGAATACAAGCAAGCTCAGCATCATAATTCTCTTCGACAACAGTATTAGTATATAGGTCGACAAACAGCCGTGTCATGGCAATATTTTCTACGCTTTGAATAGAGTATGGTGAGTCAATACCAAGATATATGTATCCTTTAGGAACTTTAAACGTAGTGTCTTGTTTAAACCAAATGGCTAAACCGCTGGCCTCTTCAATTTTTATCGGTACTGTTTTTGGATTTTCATTTTCATAGATATGCGGGTTACCAACAATATAAGGGTTAGCTGCTGGCAAAAATAGCGAACTGTTGTTGGTTGCTTTAGTGTTCGGGCTAGCTAGCTTTTGCCATTTAGTTAATTTTCTTTTACTAATTTTCTCAACATGATAGGGCACCTGATACCAAAAGCTAGTTTTTGAAAATGTGTTATTAGAACTGACATGAATAACTCTCATGTTATCGGCATTTAAGTAACTTAGTAGCTGTTTAACATTATGATGATTCATGCCCGACATGATGTAATCCCCAAAGATGTAGTCTTCAACTGGGTAATGCTGCATGTTAATCACCAACTGATTAACATTATCTAAGGGGCGAGTTTTTTCATGATAGTTAAAGGAAAGTTCGGCAATGGCTTGCTTTTCTTTGTAGTAATGTTCAGGAAGTTTGTCAGCGTTCAACAAGCCTATATAAGCAAAGACAATGGAAATAATGTCGTCTATATGATCTTCACCATATTCCGTTAAGCTTATACGTATATTAAAGTCTTTAAAGTTAGAACCATTAATGCCTGAGCCAGCAGTTAAACCCATTGCCCATTGCTTATGTTTTAAATCAGCTAATATACTTCCTTGGCCTTCATGTCCTAGTAAATAAGCCAATATTGATTCTGGTTTGTCTTGATAATATTTATCAATACTTTCCATCGCAAAGCTAATAATTAATTGCCTATCATCTTTAACTGGGCAAACTTGAATGGCAATGCCTTGGTGTTCGGGTAAATAAAGTGGCACTGATATTTCAGGAAGTGGCGTCTTGGTTGTTTTGATACCAGAAAACATTTGCTCGGCCAGTTCTGTTAACTCAGTTAATGCTTGTGGTCCTTCAATAGCCAAGGTCATATAACTTGCTTGATAATAGGTATCAAAAAAGGCTTTAATTTCTGACACAATACTTTGATTATTTCTGTCTTCAAGGGTGTCAACATTACCAACAGAAAATTGAGAAAAAGGATGCTCTTGGTTGATGGTTTCTTTATGAACATCATAAAGGCGACGAATATCATCTTTGAGTTTTAGCTTAAATTCTGCGTCAATATTTTTTCTTTCTTTTATAATAAATTCTTCACTTAATAATGGCGCTGTGAAAAATTGGCTAAAACGATCGAGAGCCCCATTAAAATGTTGGTGGTGAATATCAAAATAGAAGCAGGTATGCTCAGTGGCTGTCCATGCGTTGTTTGATCCACCGTGTTGGCTTATATATTTTTGATATTCGCTACCGTCAGGGTATTTTTCTGTACCCAAAAATAACATATGTTCGAGAAAATGTGCCAAGCCTTGTCGGTCTTTGGGATCATTAAAGTGACCAGCATTAACAGCTAAAGCAGCTGCAGATTTGTCAGACTCATTATTATGAATCAGTAATACCCGCAAACCATTATCTAAGGTGAGTGAGTGATATTGTTTAGGATCATTTGGGCTTTGCTTCAACGCTTGGCTCCTGAGCTTGAGGGCGGTAAATCATACTTAGCTTTATTTTTACAATAGGTTAACTTATCTAATTACCATATGGAATAACAAGACTTTCTTTATTATTAACAGTTAATTTCAAAGGCTGGTACATTCTATTACTATAGTCACAAAAGATAATGTGTGTGATTTTATCTGGTTAATTTAGTTGAGCTCAGTAATGAACCCAGTAAGTAAAACAAAATATAGAGTCATACTTCTCCGCTTTCTATTATTATGAGTAGTTAATGCAAATTTTTATTATGCGCCATGGTGAAGCAAGTAATCAAAGCTTTACCTCAAGCAATAATGATGCTTTAAGACCCTTAACCACGCTAGGTGAAAGGGAAGCAAAGCAAATGGGACAATGGTTGTCGAAGAATATCAAAGCGCCTATTGAAATATTTGTTAGCCCTTATTTACGCGCTCAACAATCTTGTGAACATGTAGTTGAACAACTTGTTAACTGCGGTTTAAGCTTAAGAACACCACCAGTCACTTTAGATATAATTACCCCGGCTGGTGATGCCCAGCAAGTTCACGACTTTATTGATGGTTTAATTGCACAACAGCTTGAAGATGAAAAAGATATTTTGTTAGTGTCTCATATGCCATTTGTTAGCTATTTTATTGCTCAGATAACAAAAACTCAAAATATGCCAATATTTTCAACAGGCTCTATTGCACAAATTAATTATGATAAAAAATCGATGCAAGGTAAGTTGCTAGGCTTGTTTTCACCGGAAAAGTGAAAATGCTTAACTAGCCCTCAATGTTTAATTAGCCCTTATTGAATTTATCTTTTAACTCAATTAAGGCCAATATTGCGCCATTCCCCCCCCATTCAAGTGGTGCTTGGTGAAATGCCATGACATCAGGGTGTTGAACTAACCAATGTGGCACTTTATTCTTTAAAACTCTTGAGCCAATACCGTGAATGATGCAAATGCATTGGGCATGTTCCTTTTGACAAGCATAGAGTAATGCCGCTAGCTCTTTTTTTGCTTGCTGCTGATCTAAACCATGTAAATCTAAGATGAGATCAGGTTGATAATAACCTCGTCGTAAGTTTTTCGCTTCAAAGCTATCAACGTCACTTCGTACGTACTTTACAGGTCCTTCGGATGATAAATCAGGCTCAAACTCATCTGAAAAGTGAAATTGTGCTAATGCTTTAGTCGATTTTTTGTCGTTATAGCGTGTTTTGGGCTTGCTGGTTGTTTTTTCAAAGTGTATTGTGTCAGCCATTATCGGCTTGACCTTGCCTATTGCTTCTTTAAAAAGCTTTTTATCGTCTACACTAAGTAGTCTATTAGGTGTATTTTTCTTTTTCATGGCGGCAGTGTAAAAATATCTGTAGCCCTTTACAAGAAGATTATAAAGAGAAATACACATACATTTATATATTTAGGAATACCTGTTGTGAATAAGTTAACTTCTGTAACCAGCCAATTACACACAGTTGCCGATTATTGTCGTTATGGTGCCACCTTATTTAACCAAGCTGATCTTTTTTATGGTCATGGCACTGACAATGCCTTTAGTGATGCCTATACGTTAATAATGTATGCATTGTCACTGCCCTCTGAAGTCAATAGCAGTTTAATGAACTGTCGGTTAATCGAAACAGAAAAAGAAAATGTACTTGCTTTATTTAATCGCCGAGTTGAAGAGCAAATTCCTGTTGCGTATATTACTAATATTGCTTACTTTGCTCAGTTACCTTTTTATGTTGACGAACGTGTTCTTATCCCACGTTCACCTATTGGTGAACTCATTGAGCATCAATTTTTCCCTTATATAGCAGCAAATAAAGCACCGAAGAGAATATTAGATTTATGTACCGGTAGTGGCTGTATTGCTATTGCTTGCGCAAGCTATTTTAATGATGCAGAAGTTGATGCTGTAGATTTATCTGTCGACGCCTTAAATGTTGCACAAATCAATATTGAAAACCATGGGGTTAGTGAACAAGTTATTCCAATTCAATCTGATGTTTTTTCTGGGGTTGAAGGGCAGGTTTATGATTTAATTGTCACTAATCCACCTTATGTTGATCAGCATGATATGGACACTTTGCCCGAAGAGTACTTGCATGAACCTGAAATGGGCTTAGGTTGTGGTTCAGATGGTTTAGATATCGTTAGAAAAATATTAGCAGAAAGTGCTTCCCACCTTAATGACGGTGGCTTACTCTTTTGTGAAGTGGGTAACTCAGAAGTGCATGTAAAATCGCTATATCCTAATGTACCTTTTACTTGGCTTACATTTGAGCGTGGAGGACATGGTGTATTTATGTTAACTAAGGCACAATTAACTGAATTTTCAGCAGTATTTTCTGCTGCATTAAATAAATCAAATTAAAATATTTTAAAGAACAAGCGCTGGAGTAATAATGTCAGGCAATACTTTTGGAAAATTATTTACCGTTACCTCATTTGGTGAAAGCCATGGTTTAGGCTTAGGGGCTATTATTGACGGTTGCCCACCAGGTTTAGAACTTTGTGAGGCAGATTTACAAGTTGATCTTGATAGAAGACGACCTGGCACATCTCGTTTTACCACCGCCCGTAATGAAGCCGATCAAGTAAAAATTATGTCTGGGGTATTTGAAGGCAAAACGACAGGGACACCTATTGGCCTTGTTATTGAAAATACGGATCAACGTTCAAAAGATTATGGCAATATTGCCAAAAGTTTCCGTCCAGGGCATGCAGATTACACCTATACGCAGAAATACGGTTTACGTGATTATCGAGGTGGTGGCAGATCATCAGCAAGAGAAACGGCTATGCGTGTTGCTGCCGGCGCTATTGCAAAAAAATACTTAGCCCAAAAATTTGGTATGAAAATTCAAGGTTGTGTCACGCAAATTGGCCCAATCAACGCAACGTCGGAAGATAGTTCGCCATTAGATATACAAAGCATTGATTGGGCAGGTGTAGAATCTAACCCTTTCTTTTTTCCAGATAAGACCAAAATAGATCAATTAGATGAGTATTTGCGTGGCGTTATTCGCACTAAAGACTCTATCGGTGCAAAAGTGTGTGTAGTTGCAGATAACGTACCTGTAGGTTTAGGTGAGCCAATCTTTGATCGTTTAGATGCTGACATCGCCCATGGCTTAATGAGTATTAATGCGGTTAAAGGTGTTGAAATTGGTGATGGCTTTTCTGTCGTTAATCAACGTGGTTCAGAGCATAGAGATGAATTAACACCAGAAGGTTTTAACACTAACCATGCAGGTGGTGTATTAGGTGGGATTTCTTCAGGGCAACAAATCATTGCTCATTTAGCATTAAAGCCGACATCAAGTATCGGTGTAAGCGGTAAAACTGTCGATACAGCAGGTGAGCCTATGGATATTATCACCCGTGGTAGACATGATCCATGTGTTGGTATTCGTGCTGTTCCTATTGCTGAGGCTATGTTGGCATTAACGTTAATGGATCACTACTTAAGACATAGAGCACAAAATGCTGATGTAGTTTGTGATACGCCGGTGATCACTGATAAATAACCATATAGTGTTATGGATAAAGTTTTAGGGTAAATAAGGAATTAATTTTGACATTGTTTACCCGTCTTTCTTCTAGTTATTTTTTTTATTTTGCCATTCTTGGTCTAGTTTCCCCATACCTTTCGGTGTTTCTTGACACCAAAGGCTTTAGCTCATTAGAGCTAGGAGAAATTTTCGCCATCATCACCGCTACTAAAATTGTTGCGCCAAGTTTATGGGCTATTTTAGCTGATAAAACTGGACAACAACTTTTCATTATTCGTTTAGGCGCCGCCTTTGCGTTCATAAGCTTTGCTTTGTTGTTTTGGTTAAACAGCTATTGGCCTATTAGTTTTTCGTTGGCGCTGTTTAGTCTTTTTTGGACTGCAGTTTTACCTCAACTTGAAGTGTTGACCCTAAACTCTGTGAGGCGAAGTAGTAAAATTTATGGTCGAATTCGTTTATGGGGAAGTTTAGGTTTCATTGTTTTAGCACTGTTTGCAGGACAGGTGATGGAATATTTTCCAATATCATCTTTTCCTTTTTCATTTTCGCTTATGGGTAGTGCTATTTTATTATTACTATTTATTTCAACTTTAACCATTAAACCTCAACAGAAAACCAAAAAGATAAAACAAGCACCTAAGGCGATTAAAGCGAAATTGCTAGAGTTAGGTTTTATTGTTTTTTTTGTTTCTGGCATGCTATTACAAATAAGTTTTGGGCCATATTACGGCTTCTTCGCGCTTTTTTTACGTGATTTATCCTATTCTGGTTTCACCATTGGTTTATTGATTTCTTTAGGTGTCATTGCTGAAATCCTAGTTTTTATCTATGCAGGTTTTTTCTTTAAAGCGTTTAGCTTAAAGCAATTATTAATCATCAGTTTAGGGTTAACGGCATTACGTTGGTATTTAGTCGCAGTATTTGCAAACTCAGTTTGGATTTTAACGTTAACTCAGCTATTACATGCCGCAAGTTTTGCTCTTTACCACAGTGCAAGTATGTTATTTATTAGCACTCACTTTACGTCGTGTCAGCAATCACGAGGGCAGGCTATATACTTAGGTGGCGTTTACGGGGTTGGCGGTGCTATTGGCGCCTATTTAGCTGGCGTGTTATGGCTTGATGGAGAGGGTGCGAAAACAACGTTTGTTGTGGCGAGCGCTATCGCCTTATTAGCTACGCTGATCATGTTTTTGTATAAAGATAAGGTTTATAACGAAAAAAGCCCAGTCTAAGACTGGGCAAAAAACAAAACTAGGGAAAACATGAAGTTAGGTGTTAGCTATTGTTAAGTAAGCTTTTACCGTTGATGGCTATTTTTCTTGGTTTTAATGCTTCAGGAATTTCTCGTTGTAAGTCAACATGAAGCAGGCCATTCTCCATAAAGGCACCAATAACTTTAACATGATCGCCTAATTGAAACTTTCGCTCAAAGTTACGTTCAGCTATACCTTGGTGCAAGAATTTTCTATTGTTGGTTGTTTTCTCATCACTTGGCTTCTTAGTACCAACAATAATCAAACTACTGTCTTTTGATTCGATATCAATATCTTCTTCACTAAACCCTGCAATTGCCATAGTGATTCTATATTGATCTTCTGCAAGTAGCTCAATGTTATAGGGAGGGTAAGAAGACTGTTTGTCGGCGCGAGAGGCTTTATCTATCAAACCTGCTAAGTGATCAAAACCGATAAATGAACGATATAATGGACTGAAATCTGTAGATGTACGCATAATAAGTATCCTAATAAATAGCAATAATTTTTGTGTGCCTTTCTCAGCTTAATTAGCAAGCTTCAACGAACAGGCGGTTAATTAATACCTAGCGAAATTAAAAGTTTAAACGTTAGGTATTATGTAGCCCCTTACGGCGACTACATAATTAAAGGTGGGGATTAGGATTTACTTTTCAAGGAAAAAATAAATAAAACCTTTAAGTGGTTGAATTTAAGGTTGTTTTTCTTCTATTGTTTTATCTGTCTGCTCAGCTTGCATGACAATGATAGGGGCAATATCTTTTACCGTGCTTAATGCTTTAGCATAATCAGGATGCTGTGAAATGTTAGCCACTAGCTCTTTATATTTTATCTTTCCTGTCTCATCAATTATGAAAATAGCGCGTGTTAACAAGCCCATATCCTTAATAATCAAACCATATTTAGCGCCAAAATCACGCCATACAGAATCAGAAAGAACTTTGATTTGCTCTACATTTTCAACTTTACAAAAGCGCTTTTGCGCAAAAGGAAGATCATTACTGATGGTGAGTAGGGTAATATTTTTAGGTAGTTTGCCACTTTCTTCATTGAAACGTTTTGTTTGTAGGGAGCAAACACCCGTGTCTAAGCTTGGTACAACTGAAATTAATAATGTTTGACCAGTAAAGTCACTCAGTTGCACAGGTGCGAAGTTTTTGTCGACTACCTTAAAGTTAGGTGCCTGTTCACCAACATTAACTTGTGTGCCTAATAACGAAACATACTTACCATTAGCTTTGACTAAGTTTTGTGTTTCGTTAAGTTGATTAGGCGTTTGTGTATTAGCCATTACGCTAAAAGTTGAGAATATACTTGTTAAAAATAATGTAAATAAAGTGTTATTAAAAGTGGATAATTTCATCATTAATTGGAATAATTAGACTATAAAAATTTAGTTTATCGTTTTTCTTATTAATTTTCTTCATTATTTTCTATTAAGTTGATGTTGGAAAGTCTATTCTTGATAGTAATAAGTCTACTGCTTCATCATTGTACTGAGGAACATGCCTGTTTATGTCAATTAATTTACTAATTTGTGATGATTCTAATATGGCGCGCAAACAACTTGCGCGCTCTTTACCAGATGGTTGGGATGTAAATATTAGTTTTGCTACTAATGGTGTTGAAGGAATAGAAGCTATAAAAGCTGGTAAAGGGGATGTGCTGCTACTTGATTTAAATATGCCTGAAATGGATGGCTATCAAGTATTGGAAACTATTCTAAAACAAGATTTACCCACGTTAACGATTGTTGTTTCTGGTGATATTCAACCAGAAGCTCATAAAAGAGTTACAAGCTTGGGTGCGTTGGACTTTATTAAAAAACCTGTTAATAAAGAAAAGCTGACAGAAGTATTATTGTCTTATGGCGTTTTTGATAAAAATGACACCATAGATAGTCAGCCTCAGCAAACAACTGCTGCTCCAGCAAAAAAGCCAGCGATTGAGAAAAAGCCTGAAAAAGCACCCTTAAAAATTACACCGGTGAGTGTTTCAGCGCCTGCATCTAATACTGAGTTAACATTATCTAATGATCTAAGAGATTGTTATCAAGAAATTGCTAATGTTGCTATGGGGCGAGCAGGGGATTTATTAGCACGCTTGTTAGATGTTTTTGTCGAATTGCCAATTCCTAATGTTAACTTCATCGAAGTGAGTGAATTGAGTATGGCGTTAAAAGATGTTGAAGCCAATGAGAGTACATCAGGTATTTGCCAAGGGTTTATTAGCGCAGGCATTTCGGGTGAGGCATTTCTAATACTCAATGATTCAAGTTTTAAAGATGTAGCCTCACTACTTAATTATCAATATCAGGACGATATGGGGACGGAATTAGAGCTATTGATGGATCTTGCTAATGTACTCATTGGCGCTTGTTTAAAAGGGGTATCAGAACAGTTAGATATTGATTTTAGTCAAGGTCATCCTGTTGTCTTAGGGCAACATCGAAAAATCTCAGAATTGATTTCCAATAATGCCTCTAAGTGGAAAAAAACATTAGCAATTGAGATTAGCTATAGCATTGAAAATTATCCAATAAAGTGTGATTTGTTATTGCTCTTTACGGAGCGTTCAATGCAAACATTAAATAATAAACTCTCTTATTTACTTGAATAAGATAAAACTAGTTTTAGTTAACATTCGGGATTATTCATGTCGTTAGAAACTACACAATTAAATGAATTACACTGGTTGATGGAAATGTTGCATAACATTGATGTTGGCTTAGTTGTGGTAGATAAAGAGTACAAAGTACAAATATTTAATGGTTTTATGGAGAATCATAGTGGTTTTCTGCCTAGGGAAGTAAAAGATAAATGTCTTTTCGATTTATTTTCTGAAGTACCGCAAGATTGGTTTGAACGTAAAGCTGAATCAGTATTCTTATTAAAAAATAAAGCTTTTACTATTTGGGAGCAACGTCCTTATTTATTTAAGTTTGATAGCTATCGACCTGTAACTGGTAATGCTGATTTTATGTATCAAAATACCACGTTTATTCCGTTACTATCTTCTACAGGTGAAGTCACACACTTATGTTTATTAGTTTATGATGTAACTGATAATGCGGTGCATAAATTAAGCTTAGAAAAAGCTAATGAGGAATTAGCTATTTTAAGCCAAACGGATGGTTTAACTAAACTATTTAACCGAATCCACTGGGAAAGCTGTTTGCAGGCTGAATATAAACGCTGGACACGTAGTGAACATTCAAGCTCGTTAGTGATGTTAGATATCGATCATTTTAAAAATGTTAATGATAGTTACGGCCATATGGTTGGCGATGAAGTCATACGACACCTTGCGGCATTGATCCATGAACACGTAAGAGAAACCGATATTTCAGGGCGTTATGGCGGTGAAGAGTTTGCAATTTTATTGGCAGATACTGATTTAAAAAGTGCCTATGTTTTTGCTGAGCGCCTACGGAAAAAGGTCGAACAATCTGTTGTGAAATATAATGATATTGAGCTTAATTACACAATTAGTATAGGGCTTGCAGAAGTTGAGCCTTGTATTAGAAATTATGAAGCATGGTTAGAATGTGCTGATGCTGCGCTATATCGCTCCAAAGAAAACGGCAGAAATCAAGTGAGTATGCATCCCAAACAGAGCTAATCTACACAAGCTATCTTCCAAAATTAAAAGGAGTATTCAATACTCCTTTTTTAATCGTTTTTGAGGAAGTTAGTAGCTTATACCAAGTTGATTAAGTTCTTTCCCACTCAGCGAGAATTAAAAGGCTTAGAGGCAAGGCATTGATTGAAGATAATGGTTATTCAGGAGAATATGCTCCTGCATTCTCTAATAAGCTACATCCATGTAGCGTCCTTGTCAAAATCAATAACGCAGCATGTAAGCCTTTTAAACTCGCCCTTTGGGAGCTTTCGATGCCCACTAACTTCGTTAAATTTATTTGATTTAGAATGACTAAACCTAAACAAATTTGCCTTGTTATTGAATGGCTCTGAGTAGGGAAGAAATTTAATCAAATTGGTATTATTAAGTGCCAATCATATTTAATCCGCAAACTCGAATAGTTTGACCAGAAATAGCAAAACTTGACTCAGCCCCCAAAAAGGCAATAGTTTCAGCAACATCTATAGGTAAGCCACCTTGTCCTAGTGCACTCATCCTTCGACCCATTTCTCGTGTGAAATAAGGTATTTGTTCCGTCATTTTAGTTTCAATAAAACCAGGGGCAACGGCATTGATGGTGATATTATTCTTGGATAACTTATCTGCCATACTGGCGGTATAGCCAATAATTCCGGCTTTAGAGCAGGCGTAATTGGTTTGACCACCTTGTCCTGCAATACCATTCATTGAAGATAAACAGACAATACTGCCATGATCATTAATAGCATTGTTATCAATAAGCGCTTGATTGATTGCGATAACCGATAATAAATTAATCGCTATGGTTTGCTGCCAAAAATGTTCAGGCATTTTACCAAGTGTTTTATCGCGGGTAATACCAGCATTATGAACAATTAAATCAAAACCACCGTGTGAGTTTGCTAAGTCCGACAGTTGTTCTCCAGCGTCATTAGAGGATACATCAAGTATAATAGCTTTAGCCTGTATTGATTGCATTCGTGCTGTCAGTTCTGACTTCATGGGTTCAATATCAACACCAATTACAAAGTATTTTTCTCGGGCTAGTGTTTCAGCAATTGCGGCACCAATACCTTGTGCGGCACCAGTAACTAAAGCAACTTTAGTTTGGTTAGCACTACTTAGCAATGCAGGTTTTTTTGCTTGGCTATTAAGTGTAAGAACTTGCCCGCTGACAAAAGCAGAGTTTGCGGATAAAAAAAATGTTAATGGGCTTACCAGAGCTTCTTGCAAACTCCTTTCTGCTGACGTTTTATTATCATCTATCATTACAACATTTGCCGTACTGCCTTTTCGTCCTACTTCTTTGGCTAAGCTTTTTGTAAAACCAACTATGGCTTGGCTAAAAGCATTTTGCTCCGGCGACAGTGTTGGACTGGTTGTGTTAGTAATTAATAAGATTCGAGCGTTTTTCGAGAGGTACTTTAAACTAGTGTGCACGTTGCAGTATAAATTGTCGTAACAAATTTCGTCTGTGAAAGTTGTGGCATCAATCACCATAGCATCTATAGATTTTTCAATAATTTCATTATTTAGTGTTAGTGTGCTAATGGCTAATTCATTAATACTTTCTTTAATCGTGTTATTGAAATCATTATTGATGCTGATTAGTAAGACTTTCTCTGGTAATAATGTTGAATGCTCACTTCGTTTAAGTGTTAAAGGCTCAGCAAAGCCCAGTAATGAAAATAGTTTGTTAGTTAATGACATAATATATATCTAGAAGGCATTTTTTTTAGTTTATCAAAATGAGCCGCTTGTTGGTTATTATTTGCAAGGTAAAGTGATTTTGACGGTAACGCCTTTTACACCGTCATTATTGCGGGCACTGATTTTGCCATGATGAAATTGGCAAATTAAGCGAGCAATATATAAACCTAAGCCTAAATGAGGTTGTTCTTGTTCTTTTTCTTTATTTGTGTAGCCTGATCTAAACGAGACCATAGAATCGAATAAACTCTCAGTTAACTGTTCGGGTAATAAAGCACCATTGTTACTGATTAATAACTCAATTTCGTGAGAATTTTGTGTTAGCTCAATGGTGATGATTTTATCTTGGCTAAATTCAACGGCATTGTTTATGACTTTATCAAATAATTGCACTATATGTTCAGGGGAACCATTGAAGTTAAGCGTGGTAATTTCAGTAATTAAGTTAAAAGTATGATCAGGGTAAACCTGTTGATAACCAGCTATACAGCCACTAATAACGGTTTTAAAATCAAATTCAATTTTTTCTGTTGTGGTTAACATTTGTTCCAACCGTGTGGCTTCGCTCATATTGGTTAAAATCAAATTAAGGGTATTAATACCGGTTTGCGCTCTTGCTATATAGGCATTTTTACTATTGCTTATTTGAGCGGAGTTGGAGTTAATATTAGCGTTTGTTGGTTGTTGTGATTGTAATGCTAAACTCTCAAGCGATGTTTTAACAACCGCGATAGGTGTTCTCAACTCGTGGGATAAACGTGATGACATGTTTTCTAAATAATGGTTGTACTCACTAAGTCTGTTTACAGCCGTTGTGAAGCTTCTTGATAAGTCCCCAATTTCATCATTAGCAGTTGAAGGGGACATCTTTCCAATAATACGACCTTGTTTATCGATGGCTTGCTCGGCTTGGTTAGATAAGTTTCGAATTCGTGAAGAAATACGGGTAGCGAAAATAATAAAAGTTAATGCACCCAGTAGCATGATAGCCAAGATAACAGTAAACAACCGCTCTAAAGCATGATTTCTGAGGGTTCTAATGCCGTTAGTGGTCTCTTCTACAATTACTGCACCTTGTACATTTTCATTGATATAAATAGGGTAGGCTGCAGAAAGTACGAGTGCTTTTTTATCTGTGGTTAGTCGCCATTGTGATTTAGCATTACCTGTTAAAGCACTTTCTATATGCTTTCCACTTAAGTGTTTGGCATCATAAAGTTTATCAATAAAGTCAGTTGGCGCTTTGGTCAACAATTTATAATACAAGGGCAGTAAAGCTTGTTGCTTAAATTGGTACCATAAACTAGCCTTTTCAACTTCGCTTATTTGTTGTTCTTGGTTTTTCCACACCCCGCTAGCCGATTTTAAAGAGCCAGCACTGGCAAGTACGCGATGATGTTGATCCACAACCCAAATACTTGAGTTTGTATAGCGCATACCTTTTACAATACGCTCAATTTCTGGTGATGGAACTAGTATTGTGCCTAAGCTTGCTAATTGGCTTGGTTCGGCAGACCCTATAGCTGATACTGCATTACCATTGGTTTGATTCACGTCATAAAATGCAAAAGCAATTTTGTCGCCTAAGTTACTTAATGGTACCCGTAATTCGATATTATAGCCTTGAGGCGTTAGTCGCCAATGCCCTTGAATTTGTGGTGCAGGTTTTGGAATTTGCTTCTCTGTTATTTCAAAAGCTGATATCCAACCAGGCTTTTTGTTACTAATGATAAAGCGATTTAATAAATTATTTTTATCACTAAAAGATAAAGCTAAATGATCATTATTTAAGATGCTTCGGCTATTCTTACCACGGAAAATAACCTGATTATCGACCACCTGAAAAAACAAGTATAAATACTTGTCATATTTGCCAACACTCGCTTTGAAATTTATGGATAAAGGCTCATGAGCAAATAACTGGTGTTTATGATCATAAAAGTGTGCACGTGTAGAAAACTCAGGCCAATCATTATGTAAACCATCAAGGCGAATAGCCTCGGTTAACTGATAACCATATAAATCTTTACCTTGCTTAACAGTAGGTAAAAAGCTTGCTTGATTCTTAAATAAATTTTCACGCTCGTGAAGCGCTGTTGCCAATGCTCTTGCTGTACCAACGAGTGTTTGCTCTTGGCCAAAGCGTAAATACTTTTCCATTTCCCAAACGTATTGATAGCCAAACCATGGAATAACAAACAAAAAACTGGATAAAAGTAGTAGTTTAGTTCGTAATCCAAAACGCCATTTAAATGGTTTAGTAAGCTTTTGTTTAGCCATGTTCACTCGTATTATTGATACTACTTAACCATCTATAGCCCATACCGTAAACGGTTTCGATACAATCAAATTCGCTGTCTGTTTTTAGAAACTTTTTACGAATGCGTTTTATGTGAGAAGTGATCGTGCTGTCATCCACGTAAATTTTCGAATCTGTCATCAGCTGAGTTCGGTTTTTAACATGCCCAGGATGTTTTGCTAAGGCATGTACTAACCAAAACTCGGTAATGGTTAAATCAATAGCTTTATCTTGCCAAGTTATGGTCATACGTTGACTATCAATGGTTAAAGCGCCAGTTTTTGTAATATGCTCATCACTAACCGGTTGTTTAAACGCTTCTTGTCGACGAAACAATGCTGAAATGCGTGCGGTTAAATGGGGGAGGCTGATATCTTTTGTTAAATAATCATCGGCACCAATTCTTAAACCTGACACTGTGTCAAAATCATTATCTCTAGCCGTTAAAAATATAATAGGTAAACTTGCCGATTTAGCTCGTAGCTGCTGGCATAACACAAAACCGCCATCGTATTCTTCATTTAACCCTATATCTAAAATGACTAAATTGGGTAAACGTAAATTAAAAGCTTGTGTAGCTGTCTCTCTATTGGCATAAGTTTGTACTTGATAGCCTTGGCTTCGTAATACATCGGCATAGTTTTCCCGTATAGCCGCTTCATCTTCAACAATTGCAATTCTTTTTGTCATGTCACTTTTCACTTCTTATATAGCTAGAATCGTGCCTGCGATATTTTCATGCTTTGACTATATCTAAATTTTCCCAAAAGCGCGCATAATTTTTGAAATTGCCATTTTGTTGCCACATTTGCCCTTTAATTTTCCTTTGTTGCTACATGTTAATGCCTTTTTGTCGCTGTTTAATAGAAACCGTAAACGAAAAACGTTTTATACACACATGATTAAATAGCTAAACGAAAGAGGAATTATTATGAAAACTATCAAAGATGTTAACTCAGTTATTACTTCGAAAAAATCACCAAGCAAGATGTTAGTTGCTGCCATAGTTGTAACGGCTATAACTAGCACATCCGTATCGGCTTATGACGATATCAACTTTACACAACGTAGTGAAGCCGAAAAACACCAAGCTAAAACAACTAATGAAAATATAGGGTTTGGCACAGGTGCTGTTATCGGCGGTATTGCAGCGGGCCCATTGGGAGCCATTATTGCAGGCGTAGGCGGTGTTTTTATTGCTAAATTTATTAACGTAAATGATGAAAATGAAGAATTAAACATAGCATTAACTCAAGAGCAAGAAGCACAGCGGTTACAACAAGCGAAAATCAAAGATGAATATCAGGCAAAGTTACAACGTGTTGAGTCTGCTTATCAAAAGCAATTAGTTAGCTTAGAAAGTAAGCAACAAACGGGTCAGTTACAGGCTGATAACCTGCTAATGAGTTTACAATTCTCAACCGGCTCAAGTGAGATAGCGCCACATTATCAAGAACAAGTGTCAGCACTTGCTCAAATACTAAATAGCTCGCCAGCAATGAAAATAGACTTGTCAGGCTATACGGATTTAACCGGAGAAGAGTCTATAAACCAAGCATTATCGCAAGCCAGAGTAGAATCAGTGAAAACCTTATTAATGGCACAAGGCGTTGATGAAGAGCAAATTGAAACCTTTGCTTTTGGACAGCAATCACCGGTTGTGGCGAACAACGAGAAAAAAGTAAGCTTTTATGATCGCCGTGTGGTGCTAAAGCTTCACAAGCCAAGCTCACTTGAAAATAACCAAATGGCAAATAACCACTAAGTAAAAGTATTCGCTATAAAAAATATTAGCTCCCAGTCGTTGTGTAATTAAAAAAGGAGGTGTTTATTAGAATTTAAATCCATATCCGTAAATAAAAAATAGTTGTGTATTCAAAGCCTAAGTTATTATTCCTTGCATGATAATTACTTAGGCTCTGTTCTTTTTATGGTAGCAGCACAATTAAAAGTACGTTTGCGACTTAACCACTAAGTTATTTCTGTTGCTAACCTGAAAAGGTTAAGGGTATGACAGATAAAATTGGCACTTTCTTTATCAAAGTTTGATACCGCAATTCCGACGGGGATTGCTTCAATAATTCTAGCAAGATCATAAGCATTCATCTCGATATTGATTAGAGATAAACGTTTTTCTGCGATTTCTTCTAATATACGGTTTTCAATAACTTTGACGACTTCATCTTTTTCGGTATCGATAATATCACTGCAGAGTGAATGTCCGCAGTGAATTAACTCAGAACGAATTAAGCTACTAGTGACACAATCAAAGACGCCTTCACAGCGCTTTAACAGCAAATCTTGCGTTGCTTGCCAAAAATTATCATGCGCTTTTGAATACGCGATAACATCTTGCTTACTTTGAGAGAAGTGATTAACAACAACGGCTCTAAATAATTCTTTCTTAGAGCTGAATTGTTTATGAATAGTCACACGCGAAATTTCAGCTTGGCGGCTAATAGCTGTAATGTTGGCAGCATTATATCCATGACGAAAAAAGCAATCTGTAGCCGCATTAATGATTATTTCAGTAGACTTGAGCAAAATTTAAAACCAGAGCAAAACACAATTGGGCTAATCTTATCGTGATAAATATTGCGGTGCAATATAAGTTTACAGGTTTACTTATTGTGTAAATGTGTAAACCCGTGTTAATATGCCGTTAATTTAAGACTATCATTGATTCGTTTACTGATAGACGCACGATTTGGAGTTATTGTGAGCCGTATATTATTAATTGTTTTAGCATTTTCCTTATTTTCATGCTCAAAACAGGAAGTTAAAAAAGTTGAAATAAAGCCGTTAGTGGTACAGTTATCAGCCGTTAAGTTAGCTTCTAGTGAGCAAAGCTATCAATTTCCAGCTACAGTATCGGCAGTAAAAAATGTAGATCTAAAATTTGAAGTATCTGGCCGCCTAGTTTTTACTGACCTTATTGCGGGTAGCACGGTAAAAAAAGGTCAAATACTCGCGAAAATTGATGCCGCACCTTTTCAACGAAAAGTGGATGAAAGTAAAATTCGCTTTGAGGTTGCCGCTAGAGATTTAAAACGAATAAAAAAGATTTTTGCTAAAAATGTTGCTTCTCAAAGTGATTTAGATGATGCGGAATCCGCATACTCCATTGCAGAAATTGCCCTTGCTAATGCCGAGCAAGACTTAAGTTACACAACAATAAGAGCGCCATTTGATGCCATTATTGGTGAACGTTTCATTGAAAATAATAGTTACATTAATGCTGGAAGCACACTGGCTAACTTGCAAGATCGTTCACAACTATATTTTTCATTTGATGTACCAGAACGAATCATGACCGCCAATGCTCATAATCGAAATGTTGAAGCTACTGCTCATATTTTAGGGCAAGAAGATAATATCTTTTCTATTCATTATGTTGAGCATAAAACCACGCCAGATCCTATTACTCAAACCTATAGTGTTACGTTTGCTTTAGATAGCAAAATCACCAACGCATTTTACCCAGGTTCACGTGCCATGGTTAACGTTAAAGTAAATAAAGACGTTTCTCATTCATTGTTAATTCCTATTAACGCTGTTTCAGGAGATAAAAACGCTGGCTTTAATGTTTGGCGATTTAATCCTGAAACCTCTCAAGTGGAAAAGGTTGAAATTAATATAGCCAAAATATTTGGTGACTATGTGGTAGTAACGAATGGTTTAACAGCTGAAGATAAAGTAGTTTCAGCCGCGGTTAATCAAATGAGATCTGGCCTAGTAGTTAAAGAATATAAGGCTGATTTTTAATATGGATTTTGCACGCTATTCGATAACAAAACAGGTAAATATTTGGTTAGTTGCTTTATGTTTTATCATTGGTGGTGTTATCGCCATGAATGAAATAGGGCGCTTAGAAGATCCAGCTTTTACTATTAAACAGGCGGTTATTTTTACTTATTATCCCGGTGCTAGCGCTGAAAAAGTTGAAAAAGAAGTCACTGAGCAAATAGAAATAACCTTGCAACAAATGTGGCAACTTAAGAAGTTAGACTCAGTAAGTAAACCTGGTTATTCGCAAGTAATCATGGAGGTGAAGTCACATATTGATGGTCCTTTTTTACCGCAAATATGGGACGAGTTACGCAAGCGCTTAAGAGATATTCAATCTTCACTGCCGCTTGGCGCTACAGCACCTATGGTGGTAGATGATTTTGGCGATGTTTATGGTTTGTATTATAGCTTAACAGCACCAGATTTTTCAGCTTATCAAATGCGTGAATTTTCTCGTATTATTCGACGAGAATTATTGACTGTTGATGGAGTGGCAAAGGTTGCTGTTGATGGCATTTTAGAAGAGCAAATTGTTGCCGAAATTGACAGTTATCAAATTGCTGGATTAGGGGTGTCATTTCCTGATATTCAACAAGTGTTAGCCAGTAATTTAAAACCTTTCTCAGGTGGGCGTATTTATGTTGGTGATAAGCAAATTCGTATTCCTATCGATAGTGCCACCAATAAAGTTGAAGAAATTGAGAACCTATCTTTAGTCGTTCCAGGGAAAAATGCTTCAGTTAAAATTAAAGATATTGCTAATCTCAGCATACAAGCGGTAGATATTCCCAGTGATCTAAAACGCTATAATGGCGCTAGCGCTGTTACTATTGGTATATCAGCGCTCAATGACATTAATATTGTTGAAGTGGGTAAATTAGTTGAAGAAAAGCTTCAAGAAGTGCTTGCTAAAATGCCAGCAGGTATCGAGGTTTCCTCTATTTATAATCAAGCCAATATGGTTGACGTTGCAGTAAGTGGCTTTATTTTCAACCTTGAAATGTCTATTGCGGTGGTTACGCTTGCACTTTGCTTGTTTATGGGCTGGCGCTCAGGTGTTGTGGTTGGTGGTACTTTATTGGTTACTGTACTTGGCACTATTGCAATTATGTGGCTTTATGGCTTGCAGTTAGAAAGAATTTCATTAGGCGCGATGATCATTGCCATGGGGATGCTGGTGGATAATGCCATCGTGGTAGCTGAAGGCATGATGCTCAGGATGGAAAAGGGTAAATCTGCGATTGAATCAGCAAGCTTTATTGTTAAACGAACGCAGTGGCCATTACTTGGCGCAACGATAATTGGTATAGCTGCATTTTCGGGTATTGGTTTATCAGATGATGCAACAGGGGAGTTCTTGTTTTCCTTATTCGCAGTTGTCTTGATCTCATTGATGTTAAGCTGGATTTTAGCGATATCTCTGACTCCTTTATTAGGTAAATATTTTTATAAAGTCGCTAATAAAACTGCGGAAAAAGGGACTGAGGAAGATAATTTATCATTATTTCATAAGGGTTATTTAATTCTATTAAGAACAGCTCTTAAATATAGAGCAGCAACCATAGTATTTTTAGTAGCGATTACTGTTGGTGCTTATGCAAGTTTTGGCTTAATAAAACAAGGCTTTTTCCCACCGTCAAACGCGCCTATATTTTTTATTCATTATTGGGGACCACAAGATACCGATATCCGTGCTACTGAAAAGTACATGAAACAAGGTGAAGAATTAATTTTAAACTCTGAAGGTGTTGAGTCGCTTACTAGTTTTATTGGCCGTGGTGCAGAGCGCTTTACTTTGGTTTTAGCGCCAGAGCTTCCTAACGAGAGTTATGGTATGTATTTGGTGCGCGTTAAGGATGTTGAAGACTTGCCTGTTATTGCAAAGCAAGTCGCTGAAAAATTAAAAAGTGTTAACCCTGATGCTCAGTATTTTTCAGAAATGATGCAATTTGGCCCAGGTGCTGGTGCTAAATTACAAGTGAGATTTTCAGGACCAGATCCTGAGGTGCTCCGAGATTTAGCATTACAAGCCAAAGCGGTTTATTCAAATGATGGTTTGATACGTGATGTTAGAGATAATTGGCGTAATAAAGGCATCACTTTAACACCTGAATATGATGATAATGCCGCAAGTGTCGCGGGCGTTTCACGCAGTGATTTTAACGATGCTATTCAGTTTTATACCAGTGGCTTACAATTAGGGCAATTACAAGATGGTGATTATTTATACCCTATTGTCGCTAAAAATCTTAAAAGTAGTAAGAACGAGTTAGCTGCTTTGGAAAATAGTTTAGTATGGAGTTCAAGTCAGCGCAGTTATATTCCATTTAAACAAGTTAGCGCAGGAATTAGTTATCAAAGCGAAGAGATGTTAATTAATCGTCGTGATCGCGTGAGAACTATCACGGTTAAGGCAGAAGCAGGGTTTGATGAAACGGCCGGAGCTGCCTTTGAGCGAGTAAAACCAAAACTTGAAGCTATTCCTTTACCTGATGGTTATGTTTTAGAGTGGGGAGGTGAGTATGAGTCTTCTAAAGATGCACAAGCGGCATTAGGACAAGGGCTTCCTCTTGGCTTTTTGGTGATGTTTTTGATCAGTGTTGTGTTATTTGGTCGCGTTCGACAACCCTTAATTATCTGGCTGATCGTGCCAATGGCAGTAGTAGGTGTGGTTGCTGGCTTATTATTAGCAGACATGCCATTTAGCTTTATGTCTTTATTAGGCTTCTTAAGTTTATTTGGCATGCTGATTAAAAATGCCATTGTTTTACTTGAAGAAATAGATCTTCAAATTGATGAAGGTAAAGAAAAGGCACGAGCGATTGTTGAAGCAAGCTTAAGTCGTTTAAGACCAGTATCATTAGCGGCTATAACGACTATCTTAGGTGTAATGCCGCTATATACAGATCCATTTTTCTCTGACATGTCAGTAACCATTATGGGTGGTTTAGCGTTTGCAACCATATTGACATTAATTGCTGTGCCAGTACTTTACAGTAGTTTATATCGCATTAAAGTGGCTAAGTAGATACCATTTTCTGCTGTAAATTTATTGGTAATAGTGTGCTATAACAGCTTGTAGGTTTAAAAAATATATTAGGCCTACAAGCTGTGAACTTAACTTTATTTATCCCGTTACTTTTCTTATCAATGCTCTGCCAACCATACGTACTTTAGTTGGGAAAGGCATGCGCTTTAAGTTGGTTTTAACCGCGCCTTCAGTAAATGCCGTTGCTTTTGAATAATCAATATTGATATCTAAAATAACTGTTTTATTCTCTTGTGCCAGGGCTCTTGCTTGAGTTAAACCAGTTTTAATCTCATGGTTATTTTCAATACGTACATATTCAGCTCCCGTTGCCATGGCTAAGCCTTTTAATTTAGTTTCGGGCAATACAGTACAAGTTTTACGGTTGTATGGGATTTGCTGAGCTTGGGCTATTTGAGACAGCTCTCCGTCATTAAATACGCCAATCACAAGCCCCAAATTGTGAGTTACTGCGGTTGCTAGCTCTGTGGCTGTCATCATAAATGCCCCGTCACCCACAATGGCGTGTACCTCTTGAGTTGGCTTTGCCATTTTAACCGCAATAGCAGCAGGTGTTGCATAACCCATACAGTTAAAATCGGTTGGTGAAATTAATCCGTATGCTTGATGAATAGGCATTAACTCAGCGGTTAAAAAGGTATGATTGCCATCATCAACAACAATGTGAGCATCATCACTTAGCTGGGATCTTAGCTCATCAAAATAGAGAGCAGGGTTAACTTTATCTTTTGAGTCATGTTGATACCAAGTTTCTTTATAAGCTTTTTTATCTTCAGCAAGATTTAATTGTGTTTGTGATGAGTCTTTTTGGGCTCCTAGTGCTGTTATCGAAGTGAGTAATAGTTGGCAAATTTGTTTTGAATCACCTTCGATGGCGATAGCGGTTTTAAAGTTAGCGTCGAATACCTTTGGATTGATATCGATATGAATCAGTTGCTCTGGTAATTCCCCACCAAAACTGCCCGTGGCAATTTCACCAAATCGAGTGCCAATAGCAAGAACGCAATCAGCATTATTGAATGCATTTTGCGGGGCAGGAGCTGCTGCTGGCCCAAAACAAAAACCTGCATGCAGTGGATGATTTGCTGGAAAAGCACTGATGCCTTGCATTGTAGTTGCTACTGCGGCACCAATTTGCTCGCTAATTGCAACGAGTAATTCGCTAGCATGCATAGCACCCCAACCAGCAAAAATAACGGGGGATTTAGCATCCATTAACATTTTAGCGGCATTTTCTATTTGCTTAATAACTTGCTCTGATAACTGTGCTTGGGGAGGTTGGATATAAGTGGGTAATTCTTTTATGTCAGCTTTATCAAGTTGTAAATTAACAGGGATTTCAACAAAAACAGGCCCCGGCTCGCCTGAAATGGCAATATCGTAAGCTTTATAGATGGTGTCTATAACTTCATCATGAGTATTAACTTTGAATGCTGCCTTAGTAAAGCCTGCCACTAATTTGAGTTGATCCATTTCATGAAGTTGGTAATCAAATTTTGAATCATTACGAATGCCACCTGTGATGACTAGCATTGGGATGCCATCAAGGTAAGCTTCAGCAATACCGCTTGCAGCATGAGTTACTCCCGCGGCAGGAACAATCACGAGCGTACCTATTGATTTTGTTACACGGCTGATTGCATCAGCCATAAAGCCACCATGTCCTTCGTGCATAACTAAGTTTGGCGTTATTTGTTCTGAGTTATTTAATTCGTCATACAACTCAGTATTATGCACTCCTGGGATACCAAAAGTATGTTTTACCCCTATTTGTTCTAATGCATATCGGGTTAACCATGCGGCTGTTTTTTTCATTAGCTAGCTTCCTGTGGATCTGAGTTTAAATTGTTATTTTTATGATTCATGTTATTTATGTTTTTCGCTGCTTGTTGAGCAGTTAATATGCAACCTGCTAAGAAAGTTCCTTCAAGTGATTTCATGCCATTTGAGCCGCCACCACCAAAGCCTGAAGCTTCACCAATAGCGTATAGCCCTGTTATAGGATGATCATTATTATTGAGCACTTGAGACTGTATATTAGTTTGAATGCCACCTAAACTTTTTCGGCTGATTAGTGATATTTTAATGGCAATTAAAGGTCCGTGTTTCACATCTTGAATTGGGTGGGGTTTACAGGTTCTTAATTTATCTGCTTTCCACTTACGTGCATGCTCAATACGCCTAATTTGATCATCATTCCACTGAGATGATGGTCTTGCTAAAATTGCGTCATATTCATCGAGCGTTTGTTGTAAAGCTTTAGAATCAATACGGGGTTTGTCAGTAATCCCATTCATTTTTTTAGCAAGTTCATCAACCGTATCAGCGACAATAAAATGATCACTTTCCTTTTGCATTTGTTTAACTAATCTATGATTGCCAAATAGAGTTTCTTTTAACATAGTGATAAATTTTTTATCACGGATCATCGGGTTGTGATCTGTACCTGACATAGCAAACTCTTTACTGGCTATTTTCCAGTTTAGCACTTGCCAAGCATAGCCGTTCTCTTGTTCACTCATGCTTTTGCAAAGTTCATGGGTATCAAAACCTGTCACTAATGGTTCAGGACCTATTCGCTTGCCTTCACTGTTCAACCAAAGGGCTGACTTACAGGGAATTAAACTTAAACCTTGCTTATCAAAGTTTGCTTGTGGGTGAGGAATTCCAGCAGCATAATTCCACATTTTATCTAGGTGAGTTACATTACCGCCAAGGTTAGCTACTTCATCGTGTATTGCGCCATCACAACTTGGATGTGTACCATTAAGTAAAAGATCTGGGGCAGGGGAAAAATGTTTTGGCCAGTTGGCTTTTACTTTAGTTAGGTTACCTGTAAAACCACCTGTAGCAACTATAGTTGAATCTGCAAAGTAGTTGTTGCCATGATTATCTTGGCAACCAATAACACCGTTATCATTCGTAAGTAACTGTGTAATTTTACAATTAAAACTAAAGTGAATGTTTTTATGCTTAAAGGGCGCTATAGCATCGAGCATTTTATTAACTAACTCTAAAGATGTCCCCCATATAACATGGTAACGCGGTACCGAGTTACCATCTCCGTACAACCCACGTTCAACCCAGTTCACTGCAGGTAAAAAGGTTATACCTAGTTTTTTTACGTATTGATAAATGTCTTGATAACTGCGCTCTACATAAAGCTTTGCCCATTGTTTTGGATAAACATCTTGCGTTGAAAAGTTAGCAAAAGAAAACCAGTCTTTTAACGCAATATCAGCATTGTCGGTTATACCATTACGCTTTTGCTCGGGTGTGCCAATAAGTGCCATACCACCAAAAGCAGAGCGAGCTAAACCGCCCACTTTTTCTTCATCTTGGGCATCAAGTATACATACTTGCTTGTTGGCTTTGGCAAGTTCAAGGGCTGCTGTTAAACCCGCGATACCCGCACCAATGATTACTACGTCATAATTAATTTTATTCTTTTGCTCTGGGGTATTTGTCGACATACATCTTGCATCAGTTTGGTTGTCATAGCATTATCATAGTCTATGATTTCTTCAGCGCTATAGTAAAAATTACCTAATGAGTTTATCGCCAACGACAAAAGCTTTATCGCCAAACTCCGATGAATTAAATCAGTTTATCAGTGAACTATATAGGGCGACTAGCCAAATAGATTTGGCGGAATACCGTGATTGGGCACTTGCTCAATTGCAAAATTTAATTGAGTTTGATGGGGCTATATGGAGTAACGGCCACCAGTACACTAGGCGTTTTCATAACCATACTTTGGTCAATGTATCGGAAACACTCACCCAATGCTTACTTGATAACCTAGCAATTAACCCTATCGCCACTAAATTGTTTGAAAATTTAGGGTCGCCGATAGATATGCAGGACTTGATGACGGATGAAGATTTTTATCAGTCTGAGATTTATTTAACATGTTTTAAACCTCATGGTATAGAAAGAATTCTATCTTCCATTCATTTGGATGAACGGACAGGCTTATTTACTGTGCTTAGTCTTTATCGCTTTAAACGCGATAATGCGTTTACCCCACAAGATAAAGCAGTACAGAAACAGGCACTTTACCATTTACTCTCTGCTGCTAAGCATGCACTTTTTCTCCAGTTAGAATACGTTGATAATAAAAGCATTAAAACTAAGAAAAATAGTCACAAGGCTATTTGTGACGGTGAAGGTTATTTTCATCAATTACAATCTAGCTTTATCGATTTATTAGAGCGCTTTTTTCCTCAAGCTGACTTAGTTAAATTGCCTTTTGCATTGGATGGCGCGGTCAATCGCTACGAAGTAGAGGGTTTGCAAGTTGAGTTAAAGCCATTTAATGACTTGATTATTGTTGAAATTTGGCCTCAAGGACCGCTGGATAGCCTGTCTGAGCGAGAGCTAGAAATAGTGAAAGTGTTAGCGAAAGGAGGAACATTTAAAGAAGCGGCACGTGAGTTACATTTGTCTCCCTCTACTGTGTCAAATCACCTATACCGTATTTATCAAAAGTTAAACATAGGAAGTAAGAGCGAATTATTTAAATTATTATAGCCTTGATTATGTTTAAACTTTTAGCTGGGTAGATAACTAAGTTAATATCAGTCTTTGGTTCATTTCATTCATATCCAAAATGATTAAACTTTTACATTCTGCACTTTAGTATTACAGTGCTATACTGATAAAATTATTTATTAATTTGAAAAATGGATTTCCTAATTGTTTAATATATTCTGTTGGCTTTTAGCAATAAGTTTACTTTCCCTCCCAGCAGTAGCTAAACCGAAGAAATTAATCTTTGCTGCAATCCCTGAGTACATAGATAGATTTGAGTCAGGCCAATTAGAAGATAATATTGTTGTGAAATTAGGGAAGGAGCTTGGGGTTCCTATTGAGTTATATCCTTGTCCATGGGCTAGATGTTTAAAACTCATTGAAACAGGGCAGGCAGATATTATTGATGACCTTTTCAAAACACATGACAGAGAAGAATTTATTCAATACCTCTCTCCACATTTTGCTGTTCAAAATGCAGGTTTTCGATTTTATTCCAAGAATAAAACAATTAAATCATTTTCGGATCTCGATGGTTTGATTATTGGGCATCTAAGAGGTTATAAACACTTTGAAAAGTTTGACCAAGCAACTAACTTTACCAAAGTGCCCGTTTTAGATTTAAAAATAATGGTAAACCTTATAAAGAACAATCGTATTGACGTATTTATCGCACCACCTTCATTTGATATCAATCACATTCAACCATTTGATCCTAATGGCACAATAAAAAAACAAGATTTTGATTACATAGTAGATATGCCTCTTTATCTTGGAGTGTCTAGGAAAAGTGCATGGTATAGTGAGCAAAGCTCTTTGGAACAATCTTTAAATAGAGTACTTTCTAATACTCACTAACTCACTTTTATCATTCTAAATCGATTAAAAACAATTTTGATTGTTGTTGTAGTTATTAATGAGTTGTCGTTAATCAAGGAGGTTTTATGTTTGCTCAGGTATTTATGGCAATTATTGGACTAGTACTTTTTTATATAGGTGTTATTGAAGGTTCTGCTTTCAATATTATCATCGCTACAATTTTAATTATCATATCGGCAAGTAGGTTTTATGCTGCAAAATCAGGCTCGTCATTTCAAGAAAAATTAGAACAATGGTTCAAAGACAGATCTTAAAAGAATAAATCACAGTTTAAGAGTGCTGTTAACAAGGCCGTCTAGTATACCCAATTAACAGTTGGTTTTTGCACCTTCATGGTTTAATTTTAGCCAACATATCTATTGCCTCCGGATGAGGCGTTACCGATGTTTGCTTTTTGCACAAATAAGACTGTCAGATTTAATTAAGTGCTAATAGTCGAATATTAAAATTCAGGTTAAGACTTATAAAAAACGTTTTCTATCAGCTTCAGTGGCACTTTCATGACATTCTCCAAGTAAAGTAAATATAGAACCACTGAAGCTTCTTTCAAGTTCTATAAAGCCTTTACGACAATATTGGTTTTGATCTAAACGCTCTGTTAGTAATTCTTCAAAAAGTTCTGTCATCTCTTCAGTATTCTTAATGCGATTAGCCATCGAAGTGTTATTGCTTTGGCTATTTCTGCTACCTTTATCGCCTCTTCCTCCTGAATCTTTTCCTCTTGATTGTTGTTCTCTAGAGCTTTTACCTTGCGGTGTTTGCTTATTTTTTGATGCAATTTTTTTATCGTTATTAGTGCTTGAAACAATCACGGTAAAGGTAAACATTTTTGAATCATCATCTTGAATTTTAGTGTTAAAAAAATCCTTCATATCTGACTTACTAACGCTACTACAGCCAGCAAGAGTAAAAAATATTAAAAACGGAAGATAGCAAAGTGGTTTCGAGAAAGTCATGATGAGCCTAAATAGTGCCTGAATTTAGGTATTGTAAAGTATAACTGTGTAAAGATACGTAAAGTGAAAAAATATATTCAAGGTAAATTTCAATATCTTTACTGGAAAATAATAAGGTAAAGTAAGTTGGTATTTTTATTTTATGATTTTAGCTTTTTCTAAAGCTTTAGTTTAGTTCAGAGAGAAATTAGTTTTGTCGAAAATTACATTACAGGGTTACATTTTGGTTAGTGATGAAGACTTAATGCAAGTGAAGGCAGAACTCATCACACATAAGCAATTAACTTTAAAAGAGACTGGCTGCATTATGTTTAAAGTTAGTCAGGATACTGGTGAGAAAAATAAATTTCATGTTTATGAAGAGTTTGCTAACCAACAATCATTTGAACACCATCAAAAAAGAGTGAAAAACTCCCGATGGGGCGCTATAACTAAAAATGTTCAAAGATTTTATACGATAGTAAATAATTAATAATCGTTATTTCTAAGCAGGAAGTTTTAAAAGTTATAAGAAGAAAATTATTATTTAAAAAAAATTTACGGAGAGTAAATGCACATTGTTATTGATAGCCTTGAAAACGAACAAGTTAAGCAATTACTGTTAGAACACCATGAAGATATGCTGAAACATTCACCAGTAGAAAGTGTGCATGCTCTTGATTTATCGACGTTAAAAAGCTCTGATATTACTTTCTGGTCTGCTTGGGAACATAATCAGTTAGCGGGTTGTGGCGCACTTAAATATTTAACGGATAAACATGCAGAGCTTAAGTCGATGAGAGCGAGTAAGGCATTTTTAAGACAAGGTGTTGCGGCTAAATTACTCGTACACATTTTAAATAATGCAAAAAGTAAAGGGGTTGAGAGGGTAAGTTTAGAAACAGGGACAATGGATGCATTTATTCCTGCTCATAAACTTTATCAAGGTTTTGGTTTTCAAACATGCCCCCCGTTTGGAGATTATCAAGAAGATCCATATAGCATGTTTTTTACCAAAGTTATTGAGTAGTTTTTATCGCGCCCTAGCAAGTTTATTCTATTACACGTTGAAATGGCGGCAAGGAGTCAAGTAACTGTTTACCATAGCGTTTAGTTACCACGCGTTTATCCATTAACGTAATAACCCCTTCATCCATTTCGTTACGCAATAAACGGCCGCAAGCTTGTACTAATTTTTTTGATGTATCTGGAACCGATAATGACATAAACGGGTTACCACCTTTCGCTGAGACATACTCTGCTTGAGCTTGTTCAACAGGTGACGTTGGCACAGAAAAAGGGAGTTTTGTGATAATTAAGTTATTCAAATAATCTCCAGGTAAATCTAAGCCCTCAGAAAAACTCTGGGTACCAAAAATAATACTGGTTTTGTTATCGTCACAACGCTTTTTATGATCTTCAATAATGTGTTGACGTGAGTGTTCCCCTTGTACGGCAATGTCTAATTTATGATTGTCTCTAAGTGCTTGAGCAACTTTTTCCATTTGCCAGTAAGATGAGAATAACACTAAGCTTGCACTACCTTGCTCAAGGTATTTGGGTAATTTTTTAATTAGTTCATCGGTAAAATCAACAGCACTTGGCTCGTTTACCATTTTAGCTACCACGAGTTGAGCATTATTTTGATAATCAAATGGCGATGTAACCTGTTGATATTGACTGCCATCGTTATTTTGAAGGCCTGCTTGAAAGCGAAAATGATCAAAGGAATTTAAAGCTAAGAGGGTTGCTGAGCATAATACAGCTCCTTCACATTGGCTCCATAACTTATCTTCCAGTGTAAAACCCACTTCAATAGGAGAAGCACAAAGTAAGTAGTCTTGTCGGTTATTACCTTTATTTGGAAGCTGTTTTTGTAACCACCTTGCCATTGGTGCTGCTTTTTCACTGTCTGATTTGGCAAACATATGCCAAAGGCTCTCTAGGTTCTCTAGTCTCTGGAGCATAAAACCAGCTTCACTTAATACTGGCTCGGCAAGGTACATTTGAACATCGCCATCTTTAACAGCTTCAATCAAGGCATTGTAAAGTTTATTTAAATGACTTAAAGATTTTTTACTGAGTTCATTACAGTCTTCCGCCCAGTTTTTAAGGGTTTTGGGGATGATACCGTTGTCAAAACGATAGACTTGCTCATCACTTGGTTTAAAGTTATTGTCGCTTTTTTGAGCTTCGATAAAATATACATTGGCATTGTTTTCAACAAATGTCAGTACTTTTTGCATTTCAATGACTAAATCTTGGCAATCATCACTGAGCTTTAATGCGGGTGAAATAGCGCGCTGTGATTTGATCAACTTAGCCATTTTATCGCCGGTTTCTCTGAGCTTTGACAACCAATCAATTGCGCCACGTAGGGTTATGCTGGCACTGGAATGATCTCGGGTAATTTTCGGTAAATGGTGCGCTTCATCAATAATATAAAAAGTTTCATCAGGCGGAGACAAAATTCGGCCACCTCCTAACTCTAAGTCAGCCAATAATAAGCTGTGATTCACCACTAAAACATTCGCCTGCTCCATGGTTTCACGCGCTTTATGAAAAGGGCAATGGTGATGATCAGCTAAGGTTTTTAAACAGCTGTGTTTATCACTTTGTACTTGTGACCAAATATGGTGTGGAATAGGGGTTTTCCAAGAATCGATATCTCCTAACCATGAGCCGTCATTGAGCGCTTTATGCATCGCATTTAACGTTCGAATATCGCTCGCTTTAGGCTTTTCTGCGAAGGTGAAGCCTGCTTGAGGCGAGTCTGTAGCTACCGCTTGGGCAAGTTTTTGTCTACAGACATATCTTTGGCGACCTTTAACTAGTGCAAAATCGAACTTTAAGCCAGCATGTTCTTTAAGAAATGGTAGGTCTTTATCGACAAGTTGTTCTTGAAGCGCAACAGTAGCTGTTGAAATACACACTTTTTTATCACGTGCTAATGCTAGCGGGATGGCACCTAAGCTATAGGCTAGTGATTTACCCGTGCCTGTTCCAGCTTCAATAGTAATGATTTTTCTATCTTTGCTGTAATCACCCGCTAATGTTTTCGCTATTTCTGCAATCAGAAAGGTTTGTTGTTTACGTGGGTTAAAATTGTTTAAGTTCTCACCAATGGCTTTATATGATTGGCGGATCACTTGTTTCAATTTGTCAGTTAACATGTAGCGATGGTTTCCATTAGACAGCGAATACGATATGATGCTGTATATAATAACAGGTTTTTAACCTTTCTTCTTAAAATTTCCATACTTTTTAAAAATTATGTCTCAGCCATTGCCACAGTCTATACAAAGCGGTTTCTTGTTAAGTCGTCATGTACAAGATAAGGGCAATGCTATGCAGATCACCTTATGGCTCAAAGGTAAAGAAAAGGCCTATAAAACAGTTATACAGAATGAATTAGCTGTTTTTTTTGTGGAAGCTAGACAGTTTGAACAAGCGATTCAATTACTTGAAAACCACAATATTTTGCTCGTCAAGCAACAAGCATTACAACTTAAAACCTTTGAACAACGATATGTACATGGTTTTTATTTTTCAAGTTTAACTCAGTTTTATCGAGCTCGGGATTGTCTCAAAGGGCAACAGATAAAATGCTATGAAGATGATATTCGCCCTGATGATAGGTATTTGATGGAGCGTTTTATTACCTCAGATATCGACTTTATTGATAGCGGCCAAGTTAAGTGTAAAAAAGCAGCAGAAAAACTATCAATAAAGCTAACTATGGTATCTATTGATATAGAGTGTTCAATGGCTGGCGAGCTTTATTCTATAGGACTTTATGCAAATAATGATGAAGAGTTTCGCTGCGTATTGATGATAGGTGAGCAAGAAAGTAATGCACCAGAGTATATTCAGTGGTTGAAAGATGAAAAACAGCTACTGTTAGCACTTATCGAGCAAATAGCGTTAATTGACGCCGATATTTTTATTGGTTGGAATGTGATTAATTTTGATTTTCGTTTATTACAAAAGCGAATGGATCTTCACCATATTAAATTTGCGATTGGCCGTGATGGTAGTGCGCCACGTTGGCGTAAAAATACCAATAACAGTGAGCAAGAGTTTATTGAAATTGCTGGTCGAGTAGTACTAGATGGCATCGATCTACTAAAAACGGCTACCTATAATTTTCCTAGCTTTTCTTTGGATAATGTCGCTAATACGTTATTAGGGATCGGTAAAAAAGTTGAGGATGTTGAAAATCGCGTTAAAGAAATTACCGACAACTTTAATCATAATAAACAAGCGCTTGCAGCCTATAATTTAGAAGATTGCCGTTTAGTTTGGCTTATTTTTGAGAAGACTCAATTATTAGATTTTGCCCAGCTACGGGCACAGCTTACAGGCCTTGCTATTGATAGAATAGGTGGCTCTGTAGCTGCTTTTACTAACCTGTATTTACCTAAATTACATCGAAGTGGTTATGTTGCGCCTAATATGGGAGACGGGGCATCAGAGCTAGTTTCACCTGGTGGCTATGTCATGGACTCCATTCCTGGCCTTTATGACAATGTATTAGTATTGGATTTCAAGTCACTATACCCAAGTATTATCCGCACTTTCAAAATAGATCCTATGGGTTTGATTGAAGGCTTACGTGAACATGAAGCAGGGCAAGAGTGTATTCCGGGCTTTGATGGTGCTTATTTTTCTCGTGAACAACATTTTTTACCCAAAATTATTACTTCACTTTGGCAAGAGCGTGATAAGGCTAAAGCGCAGAAAAACGCGGCTTTATCGCAAGCGATTAAAATTATTATGAACAGTTTTTACGGGGTGTTAGGCTCTACTGGCTGTCGATTTTTTGATCCTCGTTTATCGGGATCGATTACCAAACGTAGTCATGCCATTTTAAAAACCACTAAAACGTGGATTGAAGATAAGGGCTATAAAGTTATTTACGGAGATACAGATTCTATTTTCGTTCACGTAGGGGCTGAGCTATCGTCCAATGCTAGTAAAACTTTAGGTAAAGAGCTGCAAACGTTTATTAATGATAAGTGGCAAGCGTATGTCAGAAAGGAGTTTGCGCTTTCTTGTGAGTTAGAAATAGAGTTTGAAACGCATTTTAGTAAATTTTTTATGCCCACTATTCGTGGCAGAGATGTTGGTACTAAAAAACGTTATGCTGGCATAGTCTGTAAGGGAGGAACAACACCAGATAAACTTATTTTTAAAGGCTTAGAAAGTGTTAGAACAGATTGGACGCAATTGGCAAAAGATTTTCAACATACGTTATATTTAAAAGTATTTAATCAAGAAAGTGTTGATGACTTTATTAAAGATACCGTTAAGCAGACCTTAAATGGTGACTTTGACGATAAGCTTATTTATCGCAAGCGTATTCGCCGTAAATTAAAAGATTATGTAAAGAATGTACCACCGCATGTTAAAGCTGCTCGTTTAGCTGATGATATTAATCAAAAACAGGGGAAACCTTTGCGTTATCAAAAACGCGGCTGGATCGAATACTATATGACAGTTAATGGCCCACAAGCCATTGAACACTTGTCATCCCCATTAGATTATCAATTTTATATTGATCGACAACTTTGTGCTGTTGCAGATGCAATATTACCTTTTATTGGCACTAGCTTCGAACAGTTGACCGATACGCAGCTGGGGTTGTTTTAATGTTAACTTATTTAGAGAAAGTAAAAATAATAGGTGAAATACAAGGTGTTTCAGGGTATAAATAGAGATAGTTTTTAGATGGCTAGATAGCTATTAAAAAAACATGTTTAGGTTGCATATTTAAGGTTGCTAATGAAACAAGATACTAAAATAGTCAGTGCAGGACGTAAAGCTGAGTTTACTCGCGGTGTAGTTAATCCAAGTGTTACACGAGCTTCAACAGTGGTATTTGATACTGTTAAAGAAATGAACCATGCGTTAAAAAACCGCCATAACAACACGATGCTTTATGGCCGCCGTGGTACAACAACGTCATTTGCGTTTAGTGATGCCATGACTCAGCTTGAAGGTGGCGCAGGTTGTGCACTTTATCCATCAGGTACAGCGGCGATAACCAATGCTATTTTATCCTTTGTTAAAACCGGTGATCACATTTTAATGGTAGATAGTGCTTATGAGCCAACCCGTGACTATTGCGATAAAATACTCGGTAAAATGGGCATTGAAACTACTTATTATGATCCTATGATTGGTGCGGGTATTGAAAGTTTGATCCAACCTAATACTCGAATAGTCTTTTTAGAATCTCCTGGCTCTATTACCATGGAAGTTCAAGATGTTCCTACTATTAGTAAAATAGCCCATCAACATGATTGTATTGTCATGCTTGATAACACTTGGGGTGCTGGTATTAACTTTAAACCATTTGATTATGGTGTTGATATTAGTGTGCAAGCGGCAACTAAATACATTGTTGGTCATTCCGATGTAATGTTAGGGACAGCGACAGCAACTGAAAAGTATTGGCCACAACTTAGAGATAATAGTTACTTAATGGGGCAGTGTACTTCGCCTGATGACTTATATCTTGCTTTACGTGGTATTCGTACCATTGGTGTTCGTTTAAAACAACATCAAGAAAGTGCACTTAAGGTAGCAAAATGGTTAGAGCAAAGATCTGAAGTTGATACTATTTTACACCCAGCATTTGAATCTTGCCCAGGACACGAATTCTTCAAGCGAGATTTTAACGGTTCAAACGGTTTATTTTCTTTCACCTTAAATTGTGGCAATAAAGAAGCATTAACTGCCTTTCTAGATAGTTTAACGCATTTTAAGATGGGGTATTCTTGGGGAGGGTTTGAGTCTTTAGTGTTAGGTATTACTAGTATTGGCTCTATCCGTACCGCAACCAAATGGACAGCAGAGTTCCCACTTATACGCTTACACATTGGTTTAGAAGATGTTGATGATTTAATTGCCGATCTTGAGCAAGCTTTCATACAATTTAATCAACACCTGTAGATAGTTTTATCTAGTGTAGTTTTGTGTCGTTAAGAGCTGGTTAATATTATCATTGCGGTGATAAGCGTAATAATAACACTTACTAACTCAGAAAATATGCATATGGATATTAATCCCCAAGACTATTGAAAGAGTTTATTCACTGTTTAAACTCTTTCAATTTTTAAATTGTTATAATTCACTTTCCTAAATATATGTATTGCTATTTCTTTTCAGCAATCGCTGACGTATGACATATAAAAGCCTATATTTTGTTAATTCATTTCAGTCTATGCTATTGGCTAATCTTTAACTTCATAAAGTCCATCTAGTTATCTTCGTCTCTTAACAAAACACTCTGTAATTGGTCATACAGATTGGTAATATCGTGTGGTTGTTGTTCTTTACATTATATGGTGATGCTTAAATTCAACAGATCTTAATTTCTTTATTTTAGTAAAACCTAAAAATAATAATTAATCTAAAACCCTATTTAGTCGAGTGTCATCTTGATTGGTTATACCAATAATTGTTTGTTGATATTCCTGTGCTCTCCAATTATAGTAAATATACATTACCAATTTATTGGTTTTGTTTAGACAAAGTTTACGAATCTAACAAGGATAATAATAATGAATAAAAACTTAGTTACGATCGCTTTAACACTTTCACTGGCAGCATGTGGCGGCGGTAGTGGTGGCAGTGATAATGGGGAAATTGACAAAGTTGAGGAGACTAACACAGCAGCAACTTTTACAGGCGTTAATACTGCAGAAATCGATAATACAACAGCAGACTATAATAATGTTGTTAATGTTAGCGATGTTGATAGTGGTGAAGCGGCAATTGTTAGTCAAACCGATGTAGCTACATCTTACGGTAAGTTTTCTATTACAGAAGATGGCAATTGGACGTATGAATTGGACACAGAAAACAGTGCCGTTAACACCTTAGCCGCAAATGAAACAATAACAGATACTATTCAAATTACCTCAGTAGATGGTACTGAAAGTCAAGTGACCATCACTATTACTGGTGTAGATGAGCCGGTAGAAAATGTTGGCACGGGTGCCGCTAATGATACTGTACCTGATATAAATTGTACTGAAACTGTGAGCTCTCTTTCTGCTTTAGAGGATTCAGCAGAAAACCTAGTTGCAGGAGATACACTTTGTTTATCTGACGGCGAATATTCGGGTGACTTAGAGCTAAGAATTGAAGGGCAAGGCACTGAACTACAACCTATAACCGTTGCGGCTGAAAACCCTGGTATGGCTATTATAAAGGAAGGAGAGATTTCAGTTAGAATGGGCGGTGAGTACATCACTTTGCAAGGCCTAGTTTTTAGAGACGGGACTTCTGGAAGTTCAATTATTAAGTTTGAAGGTGAAACTGAGTGTAGTCATTGTCGAGTTACTGAAGTTGCTATCATTGATATGGATGGTGGTGATTACGATAGTTCAAAATGGATTGAAGTTTATGGTCAATATAATCGAATAGATCATAGTTGGTTTTCAGGTAAAGAATCTCGAGGTGCATTATTAGTATTTCCTCGGTGGATTGATGAAGCTGACTTTGATGAAGACACATGGCCTACAGAATTTGCGCAAATAGATCACAATTATTTCGGTGATAGACCGCCAGCCTTTGGCCAAGCCTATGCCGGTAGTAGTGATAATGAATATGAAGGAATACGTTTAGGCTTAAGTACAACCCATACAGCCTCCTCACAGACTGTTGTTGAATATAATTACTTTGAACGTATTCAGGGTGAAGCAGAGGTAATTTCTAACAAGTCTAAAGACAATACGATTCGTTATAACACAGTAAGAGACAGTAATGGCTCAATTGTGACTCGTCATGGTAGTCACGCAAATATTTCAAATAACTTTATCTTTGGTGATGATAATCCATTTTCTGGTGGAATTCGTTTAGTTGATAGCGATCATACCGTAACTAATAACTACATTGAGGGCGTACGCTATGCTAGCTCTAATTGGAATGGCGGTATTGTATTAACAACGGGGGATGGCGCTGGTCGTACTGATAATGGATATCAAAATGTTGAGAATGTTTTAGTGGCACATAATACCATCGTGGATAGCGTAAATAGTTTAAACGTTTATGGTGGTAAAAATGATGAAGCACCTGAAAATATTTACTTTGTTAATAATATTATTGCCGATGCAGTAGGCGCTATTATAAGAACAAATGATGAAGATATGCCTGAAAACTCAACCTTCGATGGTAATTATGTTTTTGGCCAAATGTTTTCAGATCAAGAAGGGTTAACAGCCTATAGTGGTATGACATTACTTGATTCAGTACTCGAAAAAGGCAGCGATAATTTATATCGTCCAAGCTCAAATAGTCCTGATTTAACTGCTGCAGTAGTAAATGTGGGGAGTTTCGCTTTACCTGCTATTGATATGGACGGTCAAACACGATCTGACAGTACAACATCAGGTGCGGATGAATCGCTATCAGAATCAGCAACACTCACTCCGTTAACTTCAGACCAAGTAGGGCCAAAAAATTATCGTCCTACGCCAGGAACTGTCTACGTAAGCAAGGTCACTATTGAAAACCATGACTTTGATAGCGGAGACTTAACAGGCTGGACTGATAATAATGGCTCTGGAGCTAGGATTATTTCCAATGAAAATTCCTTCTCACGTGGTAACAGCTTACTCTTAGATAGTAATGCTGCTAATGTAAGCCAAAGCGTAGTTCTGTTGCCTAACACAAATTACACTTTATCAGCTTTTATGAAAGGGGATGCTAAGTTATCTGTTGTTGTAAATAATGAAACTTATTCTGCCGAAAGAACATCAAGCAGTTATGGTTTTAGCTCGGTGAGTTTTAATTCGGGTGATGCAACCTCAGCAGAGATTCAAGCAACGGTTGATGACTTAGTACTTAATAAAGCAGATATTGAAAATCCTAATTTTGATGATGGACAAGATGGCTGGACTGTAGTTGAAGGTACTGGTATTGGGCAAGTTCAAGATTCTGATAATTCTGCTGGTGGAGCTAATGGTTCCATTAAGTTTAAATGGAATGTAGGCGATGATACTGGCACACCTCATCAACCTTACATTGCTCAAACGGTATCGGTTGAACCTAATACTGAATATTCACTTTCTATTTATAATTTAATGAAAAAGTCGGGTGATTCGACTATTTTGTTTGGCGTTTATACACAAGACAGTAATACCAATATTGTGGATGCAACTAAACTAGCAGAAAAGGATTCTGTCTATGATGACTTAGAGAATGCTGGCGGGATAAAAGGTGACGATAGCTTCAATAAAGATACATTAACTTTTAATACTGGCAGCCATTCATCTCTTACGGTTTTTGCACAATTTAAATCGACAGATGGTGATGAAATTCGTGTTGACCAGTTTGAAATGTCTTATCAAGGCGCTCCAGCTGAAGGTAGTGAGGCATTTTTTGATAGCATTAGGTTGGTATCACACCCATTATCTCCTGCTGAATCTGCAGCAGCTGCAGATGATTAGCACTTAAGGGAATAGCGTTTAATGCCAAGCAATACTGCTTGGCATTTTTTTAATCAGCAAGTGTTATTGAAGATAGTTGCGCTTCAAATTGTTCAGTGCCTGCTTTAACTTGATAAAGTTTTACCAATAAGTAATTTAACTCTGGCGCGAACCATACATAGGTCGTGCGCTCTTTCTCTTTAATTTCCCGTTTAAAACGAATGGTCTTGATCATACCGTAGGGTAAAATCAACTCTTCTGTACCGTCATATTGATAGACATAATCTTTGACAGAGCCTGAAGTGCTAACAACTGGGTAGGTGTAACTCTTTTGTGTAGCGTCTTCGATTAGGTTTAATCTGTGCTGTAAGTGATAACTTAATTTGTCTTGAAGATTATTAGTAAAATCTAACGGCATTACTTTACGCTTTCGACCTAAGTCTTGCGCTGTATTGGTTTTAGCATCGAAACGCCATTCATAAAACTTATCTTTCCCTGTTCCTTCACGGCTATTCGTATAGTGCTTAGGAATGACGTTATTATTTTCAATATCAACAATGGAAGTTTCAGTACGTGTTTGAGAAAAGATTAGCCATTTAACTTGTGTTTGGTAGTGATATTTTATGCTGCCATCGGTTTGATAGCTTAGTTGTCTGACAGCCGTGCCAACCGGTTTCGATTTATGCAAAACCGTATAATCAGCTGTAAATTCAGGAATAGTTGTTTTTAGTGGCTGTTTGGATTCGTTCGTTACTTGCTCTGCTTGGGTAAACTGCAAAGGTAAAAGCAGCAGTAATAAAAAAGATTTTAAAGTATAGGTTTTGGTATTCATAAACTGCGGCGTAATCTAGGTAAGGTGAAAAGTTATCTAAAAAGATAAGGTAAGAAATTAACTTACCTTATCTTAATGTAACTTTCTAGCAGTTTATTCGTCGTTAGCGTAACCAGAGGCCGGAAGTATATTACCGTCTAGAATTGCCAGCTCTTGCGTCTCATCTTTGCGCATAGTTAAGCGATTTTCACAAAACCACTTCACCACTAATGGATAAATTCTGTGCTCTTGCTCGTGAATTCTTTGTGCAAGAATATCACTGTTGTCACCTTCAAAAATAGGTACTTTAGCTTGAAGAATTACTGGACCACCATCTAACTCTTCTGTTACAAAATGAACGCTAACACCATGCTCATCATCTCCAGCATCAATCGCACGTTGATGGGTATTAAGTCCTTGATACTTAGGTAATAGAGAAGGGTGTATATTAAGAAGCTTTCCTTGGTAATGTTGCACAAAATCAGGCGTTAATATACGCATAAACCCTGCAAGTACAACTACATCAGGACTAAAAGTGTCAATTTCAGCCATTAATGCTTGATCATAACTTTCTCGACTATCAAACGCTTTATGAGAAAGGGCAATGGTAGCTATATCTGCATTATTAGCGCGGGTTAACCCGTAAGCATCCGCTTTATTAGATATTACGCCTACAACTTTCCCAGGGTATTTACTTGAGGTTGCTGCGTCAATAATTGCTTGTAAATTACTGCCACTGCCTGATATTAAAACGACTATTCGACTAGACACTTTAGTTTCCTTAAAGAAAAGGGGCAAAGATACCAATATTGGTAAAGCCCCTTTAAAAAATTACAACCTAATAATTATCGATTAAGCAAAAACAACTTGCTCAGCACCATCGGCTTTATCGCTAATAGCGCCTATATGCCAAGCTTTTTCGCCATGTGCTGTTAATATTTCAATGCTTTGAGCAACTTTATCAGCAGGAACGGCGATGATCATACCAACACCACAGTTGAAAGTACGGTACATCTCATGTTCAGTGATGTTACCTTTTTCTTGCAACCAGTTGAAAATTGACGGCCATTGCCAGCTGTCACCATTGATAACGGCTTGAGCAGTTTCAGGTAATACGCGTGGAATATTCTCCCAGAAACCACCACCCGTGATATGCGATAAAGCATGCACGTCTACGTCTTTTAATAGAGCTAATACAGATTTAACATATATTTTTGTCGGCTCAAGCAAATGCTCGCTAATGGCTTTTCCGTCAAGTAATTCACTGGTGTCAGTATTATTAACTTCTAATACTTTACGAATTAATGAGAAACCATTTGAGTGAGGACCTGAAGCACCTAGTGCAATTAATTGGTCACCCGCTGCTACTTTACTGCCATCTAACAAACGTGATTTTTCAGCAACACCAACACAAAAACCTGCGATGTCGTAATCACCTTGATGGTACATGCCTGGCATTTCAGCAGTTTCGCCGCCAACAAGAGCACAGTTAGATTGAATACAACCTTCGGCGATACCTTCAACAACTGATGAGGCAACATCAACGTCAAGTTTAGCGGTTGCGTAGTAATCTAAAAAGAATAATGGCTCAGCACCTTGTACGATTAAATCATTTACACACATAGCTACAAGGTCAATACCTACAGTATCGTGTTTGGCTAAATCAATAGCTAAACGTAATTTAGTTCCAACTCCATCAGTACCTGCAACTAAAACAGGCTCTTTATAACCCGTTGGCAATTGACATACGCTGCCAAAACCACCTAAACCACCCATAACTTCAGGGCGAGTAGTGCGTTTTACTGCACCTTTAATGTTTTCAACAAGGGCGTTACCAGCATCAATATCAACACCAGCATCTTTATAGCTTAAAGACTGTTTTTGTTCGCTCACGAGAAACCTCAAAAAATACCAAAGAATTTAAAGGTGCGTATTCTATCAGCGCAAGCGCACATACTCAAAATCTTTATCTTAAATAGATAAATATTTTTATTTGAGGGTTAAATTTAACTTGGTTGTGATAATATCTGTCTCACAAAATGGTTTGTATTTTTTCCTATGTTTAAATATTTAATTTTATTACTGTTTGTTATCGTAAATCTTGTGCCACATACTGCCGTGAAAGCAGTAGAAGTTAATGACTTATATCAGGCTAGCGTTTCAATTACTTCACAAACGAGTAAAGATAGAGCTGCAGGTATAAAAAAGGCTTTAGCGGTTGTTATGGTTAAGGTTGGTGGTGAAAAGAGTGTGTTAGAAAATACACTGATAAAGCAAGCATTAAAAAAACATCAACAATATTTGACCCAATACCGTTATCAACAAAAAACGGTTCGCACTGATAAGTCCTTAAATGACACTAGCCCTGTTTTTGAGAAGCAACTTTTTTTGCATGCTAGTTTTAATGAAGAAAAAATTAACCGTTTGTTTCAACAAGCTAACTTATCTTTGTGGGGACGGTTGCGACCGCAAGTATTACTCTGGTTAGTTGATGAACAAGGTTTTTCTCGTTCTATTATGTCTAACTCTTCTAATTCAGCTTTACCGTATACGGTTAATGAGTTTTCAGCTCAACGTGGCTTACCCATTATGATGCCTTTAATGGACTTAACTGATGCTAGTCAAGTTAGTGTTAGTGATCTCTGGGGACGTTTTGAACAGCCTATCAGAGACTATTCGGCTCGTTACTTTGCCGAAGCTATTGTGGTGATGAGAATATCTGACTCAAGCTTAATAATGTCTGAAAGCCATGAGGATGAAGATGGCTTAGTGGAAGAATCACAAGGTTGTGGTTTACTATGTGCTGAGTCTCAACAACCACAACAAGCTTATGTGTTGGATTGGAGTTTAATCACAACACAACAAACATTTAGTCAGCAATATCAGGGGAGTGAGCGCCAAGAGTTACTACAACAAGGTTTGGCTGATATCACAGATGTTATTTATCAACATTACGCTTCATCAACTACAAGTAATAGTGACTTTGTGTTGGAAGTTGCCAATGTAGATTCTTTAGCGACTTATGTACAAGTTTTTGATTTTTTACAAGGTTTATCATCAGTAAATAATGTCGTCTTATTAACGGCAAAAGGTGAGTCTAGGCGCTTTAAACTACAACTATTAGGCTCTACAGAGGCGTTATTAGCGTCATTGAAATTAAATAAACAATTAAAACAGTATGTTGATCCGTTAGCTGATTTAAATAGTGATAGTGAAATAGCACAAGCGCCCGTTTTTTATTGGGGCGTGAAATGACCGATAATCGTCAGTTGGCATTGTCAGTACAATTACCCGATGATGAAACCTTTGAAAGTTTTAAAAGTATTACTAACTCAGGCGTCACCAATCAGTTAATTCACTTTATCGAACAAAATGAAACAAGCCAGCCAAAGAGTTTTTATCTATTTGGCTTATCAGGAGTGGGTAAGTCGCATTTACTCCATGCTAGCAGCGCTTATGCCGCAAAACTTGGCAAAACATCAGTATGCTTATCTTGTGCAGAATTACAGGCTTTATCGGTAGATGTACTTGAAGGGTTAGAGCAAATTGATTTAATTTGCCTAGATGATATACATTTGATCGCTAATGACAAACTCTGGCAACAGGCTATTTTTGATTTATTTAACCGTGTAATAGAGCAAAATAACTGTTTGTTGATCAGTGGTGAACAAAGTGCAAATCAGCTTAATTTAAGTTTGCCTGATTTAGTGTCTCGATTGACTTGGGGCTTAACAGAGCAAGTTAAACCTTTAGATGATGAAGCGAAAGTATTAGTGTTGCAATACCGTGCATCTCAACGAGGATTAATGTTAAGTGATGAAGCGGCAAAATTTTTACTTAATCGTTTATCGCGAGAAATGTCGAACCTACTTCAATCGCTAGATACTTTAGATAAAGCCTCTATTCGTGAGCAACGAAAAATTACTATTCCATTTATAAAAGAAGTGTTAGCGCTGCCCTCATAGTGCTTACCAAAATGAAATAAATCAATCGATTGAATTTACCCCTTTTTGAGAGAGAAACTTATGCAATCTGTTGTATTGAATAATCAAAAAATCATACCTTCTAAAGTTGTATGTATTGGCCGAAACTACGTTGATCATATTGCTGAGTTAGGTAATGAAATACCTGAAGATATGGTGGTATTTATAAAGCCAAATTCAGCTATGTCAGAGCAATTAATGGCCAATCACCAAGAGCCATTACATTATGAATCTGAGTTATGTTTTATGTACCAACAAGGTGCTTTTAGGGCGATTGCTATTGGTTTAGATCTCACTAAACGTGGTTTACAAAGTAAATTAAAAGCGAAAGGCTTGCCGTGGGAGAGGGCGAAAGCCTTCGATGGCTCTGCTGTGTTTAGTGACTTTGTAAGTATTGACAGTATCGATGAATCACTGAATTTAGAGTTAACGATTGATGATGAAGTGATTCAATCTGGTGGCGTGTCATTAATGATGTATAAGCCAGACGTAATTTTGTCGCAATTACAGGAATTCATCACGTTAGAAGATGGAGATATTGTTATGACAGGTACCCCTAAAGGTGTAGGGGAAGTGAAGTCTGGTAGTAGGTTTAATGGCAAAGTATTGTGTGAAAATAAAACCTTAGTGTCTGCAAGTTGGCTTGCCAAGTAGAAGCATGAGTATAGATTTAGTGCCGAACCTTAGGCTAACTACCTTGAGTAAAATCATTAGCACTAAATCTTTTTATTTTATAGGATTCTAAACGATTATTTTAACCGTTATTTCTTCGGCAACGGTTTATGATAGAAGTGAGTCGAAATTGGCCTCGTTAATTTCTTTTGATCTTGATAGTGTGCATCAATGCTGAAAGCTTTTTTGCTCGCTTTTAAAATATCTTCCTCTGGGCTGATTGTTAAGTTTTCTAACCAATTTTCTCCAGGCTGCATAGGAATTGGCGATGTGACACTTAATAATGCAGCAGCACTATCAAACTCTGGTAGTACGCGTGATGCGCTATAAGCAACACGGGTTTTAATGTTATCTTCGCCAATACGTCCACGCTGTCCCCAAGTAACTATATAATCTTCGCCAGTTACATCGTCACCCAAGGGTAAATTAGTAATAGCAACATCGCGAAATACGTTAAAACGTGTTTGCATCATAAGTTCTTCAAAAAGTAGTGCGTAATCTTCCCGTTCACTGGAGTAGGCATAATAACCAGAGGCTACGTCAGAACCGAAAAATCCTTCAATATCACTAGGAGAGTATGACTTTTGCTCTGAGGTGGCGGTTTCTCCTGAGAAACTCACTTGCGCTAAATTGCGCATCTCTAAACTTTGTAATGGAAAAGCAATCGCTAACCCGTCAGATTCAAAACTACTATTTAAAGCTGCATCTAATATTCGGGTGCTTTCATCATGGATAAACCATTCATTACTTGGAATGTAGTCGTTTGCATGTGCTAATTCATGATAAAGCAATGAGGCTAAACGGTAAAAACCGTCGGTTGATGTTCGTGTAGCTCGTTGGTCAATCGGAAAATATTCATCAGCGTAATCATTATCTTTAACGTAGCGCCAAGGCATAACAAATTGTAATTCCTGACCAAAGTTACTTCGATAATCAGGAGCTTCGTTAATAGTGTCTCTTTCATCAGGAGTTAACCAAAAATTATCAGCATCTAGATAGATAGCACCAGTGGCAGCCCAATAGAATGAAGGGCGAACATCATATGAAATAACGATTGCGGTAGTTGCTCGCAGTAGCCGCTTAAAATCATCATCGGGATCGTTATTAGTTAAAAACTCTTTGAATCTATCTCCCATCCATTGATGAGAAACCACCACTCTATCCATAATGTTGTCGATTGATGGCGTAGTATTTTCCTGAGCTAATAATGGTAATGTTGCCAAAGTACATGAGCTTGAGAGTGTATTGCTATAAACACAATGAACGATATCATCGGCATATGGGCTATTGGCATTGTAGGGCGTTACGGTAGCAACTCTCTCATCAAAATATGCATTACTAGCAATTTGTGCTGCAGGCTCAACTAATACAACAACTTTATCACTAAAATTATCTTCACCGTCATTAGCTGAAACTTCAAAAGTTAATAACGTATCTTTGCTAACACTGGGGGCAGTAAAAAAAACTGCAGGCTCATCGTGTCTATCATCTTCAGAAAAACTAACAGAAGGCCCAGATGTTTGTTGCCATAAAAGCGTATTACTAGTAATGCTTGGTTCAGTCTGTGCACGAAGTGATACTTTATTGTCGCTAAGGACAGTGTGGGCAAGACGAGCAGCCACTTTAGTACTTTTTTCGTTGACGTTAAGGGTGTAATTTAAAGTTTGTGTAGCACCATTGTTTACTGAAAAGCTTACGTCAAAACTAAAAGCTCCAGATGACTCGGGTGTAAAAGCTATAACCTTAGCATTTGGTGTGAGTATATTAACCGATGCGCCGCTGGTTTGTTGCCATACGATATTACTTAAGTTTGCATCTGGGTAGAAAAGTACTAATTCCACGCTCTGGTTAATAAAAAAGTCATCATCAACACTGAGTATTCTATCAGTATCATGATTGATATCATCATCAGATAAATCAGTGGAATGTCCGTTGCATCCTGCTAATAATAAATACGTTAACGCAATTGTAATAACGGTAAATTTTTTAGGCTTGCTAAGCAATAAACGCAATGATGACATATTTTTCCTCGCTTTTACTTATCTTCTTTTTTCTTTCGAATACTAAGACCTAACTCTTGGCCTCTATATTTCGCATAATAGGTACAGCCAAAAAACATTAATGTCGCAAATACGAGTTCTAATAATGCCCAAAGTCTCTCATTGGGTAAAACCCACAGTGTTGTTAAGCTATGTAAAAAATATATTAAAACGATAAAATTTGCCCATGCATAAGTATAAGGATTACCTTGAAGCATGCCTTTCAAAGGAAATAAAAGGGGCAGGGAAAAGAATATTAATGTCGTAGTTACGCTTAATGCGCCATCGGGTGACAGGAATATTAACCACAATGGCATATAAAACAATAACGAAAAATAGCCTAATAAGGCTATTCTTCTTAAGTTTGTTGTACTAATTTTTTGTTTTTTCATAACGGTTTAGACTTTTATTAACATAAGATCAGTACGTTTTCTGGTGGACGACCAATAATAGCTTTATTGCCATCAGAAACGATTGGACGTTCAATTAATTTTGGCGTATCTACCATAGCTTGAATTAACGCTTCATCACTTGCATTAGTTAATTGTTGCTCTTTAAACTCTGCTTCCTTAATACGCATCATTTCAATAGGCTTACATCCTAATTGTAATAATAATTGCTTGATTTCATCATGGGTTAAAGGTTGTTTCAAATATTCAATTATGGTGACTTCTTTCGCTGAATTATCATTAATTAGCGCGAGTGTTTGACGGCTTTTTGAACATCTTGGATTATGGTATATCGTTAGCATAATATTTACCCTTGTTGAAATTTAGTGGTCTGTAAGTACGTTGAAATGCGTTATAAACGCTTAAGTCTGTTTTCTTGTTCTTGAAATTGCAATATTCTCGCTTTAACACGCTTTTGTAATAAAGGTTGTTCGGAAAATAAAGTATGGCTAGTTTGCAACTCATCTATGGCTTTTTGGTAAGCGCCTAATAAAGCGTATAACTCCGCTTTATTAAGATGCATTAACCCCGTTTTCCCATGCTCTTTATAAATCGAAGTTAAAATGTCATAGGCAATAAAATTTCCTGGACTGACGAGCAAAAAGTCTTGAAGGACACGTGCTGCTTGACTATATTCTTTTGCTTTAAATAACGCGTTACCATAGTTGAGAGTGACTACCTGATTGTTTGGCATTAATAAGCTTAAAGGCTCTAGCATAGCGAAGGCTTTATTATACTCATGTAATGCTAGGTAAACATCCGTGAGTGCATCGATATAAAATAAATTGTGTTTATCATTGTTTTTTAATGATTCAAGCAATGCTTTTGCAGGAAGATATTGCTTATTTTCAAAATACGATAAGGCTAACCCATATTGAGTAGCTTCTTTAATGGCATATCTGTTTTTATTTAACTGTAATTTATAGTAGCTAATATTAGCTTCAGCATTGCCTTGGTAGCGAGATTTAATCCGTGATTTTGCTAATTCAAAAGGTAAACTTGGTGGTAATCGTCTTACTGGGTATTGATGAGCACGTTGTCTGGCATCGGCAATTCGTGACTCTGGAAGCGGGTGAGTTAATAGCATGGCTGGTGGCTTACTCGCATAGCGATATTTTGCTGACATTTTGTTAAAGAAACTTGGAGCTCCTTGTGGATCAAAATTACTGTTAGCTAACAAAGCAATGCCAACTCTATCTGCTTCTTTTTCATTACCACGAGTATAATTGATACTTGCTTGTTGCGAAGCTGCCATTGAGGCACTTAATGCCGCCATACCAACGGTTGGATTAACCAATGATATTAATATACCGGAAATCATACCTGCCATGGTTAAGGTTTGAGTTTGACTTTGCGATTCTAAACGACGAGCTAAGTGGCGTTGAGTTACGTGAGATATCTCATGGGCAATAACAGATGCTAATTCACTTTCGTTGTCGGCGGTGGTAATAAGCCCGCTATGAATACCTACATGACCACCAAAAAAAGCAAAAGCGTTTAATTCGTTGTTGTTTATTAGAAAAAATTTAAAGGCGTAATTTACATCTTGCGCATTCTTAACTAATAAATTGCCTAAATGATTAATGTACTCAATCAGAACAGGATCCTGAATAATAGGCGCAGTAGCACGTAATTGCCTCATCATGGCTTGGCCTAGCTGTCTTTCTTTATCTAAAGACAACACACTAAAACCTGAAATGCCTATTTCTGGCAGTTTATTTTTGTTGTTTTGATTAATAGCTGCTGCATCAAATGTTGATAAGCTCGCAATGAGAAGAGTGAAGATACAAGCAGACAATAAAGGTCTCAACATAAACAAAGATTTTCCTATTTTGATTTTTCAATGTGGCGTACAACTACATTAAGAATTAGCTCTGAGAGGGGGGTTGTACACAATCACTCGAGAGTATATTGCCATTTCTTTTATCTATTTCTTGGTAAAAATTAGCAATGCTGTAACCTTCGACCGTTAAAATATCAAAAGATTCGGACAAAGTAGTAATTAATTGTTTCACCCTAAAATATGCATACTTAACTAATGCTAAATCTGCTTCATCACCACTTTGATAGGTGAAAATTGAAAAAGCGACTAGACTGTTTATTCTAAATAACATTCCCATACTTTCAGGTAACCACTTTTGAAATGGGCAGTTAGGATCATTTACTAACGGGCGAAAGATTCTTTCACCGTTAATAACAGGGTAACAATGTAGCTCATACCCCATATCGGTATAATTATGTTGTAATATTATTTGCGGTTTAATTCTTACCTGGATATTGCCGTTATTATCTTTATGACCACCTAGTGCTGTGAGATTCCACGTATTTCGATTTAAAATCTGTTTATAGGCACTATCAAAACCATGAGATAAAATGCCATCTAACTCGCCTAGTGATGTGGCTACTAAATGATAAATAGCAGGTACATCGCCCCAGGTTAATTGCTTTTTATAAGCATTAATCTCTTTTAAGTTAGGATTTTTAGGTAAACTACTCATTTAATGAGGATTCCTGCTAGGTAAACAATTATAGATACGTTAATATACTGTGTGTAATTGTCTCAGATTACTTTGTTAAATAAAAGAAACTTAGAATGATTTTCCATTATGATGCTAGCCAAGAAGTGTGTCCATTACCACTGGTAAATTTACGGTTAATATTAAAAAAAATGTCTAATGATGATAGTTGTGTCATTAAAATTAAAGACAGTGGCTCTATCAAAGACATTCCTAAGTTATTAGCTAAGTTAGGCTACGAACATAAGTTAGTGAACACCAAAGCAAGTATTGTTGAAATAACAATTATGAATAAGGGCAAGTAAAGGCATATTATGATCAAATTGTTTTCTGATTGGTATACACGTAAATTTTCAGATCCCCATGCTGTTACTTTAGTGTTGATTTTATTAACCTCATTTTTATTTATTCTCTTTTTTAGTAGTTTGTTGATGCCGGTATTGGTTGCTTTAGGTATCGCATTTTTACTCGATCTACCCGTTAATAAGCTTATTCAATTAAATTTTTCCCGTACTAGCGCAACTATGATTGTAGTGACGGCATTTATTAGTGTCGCTTTAATAGCCATGTTAGGTTTGATGCCAATTATCTGGAAACAAAGCAGTAGTTTATTGCAAGAAGTACCTAATATGATTTCACAAGGGCAAAAGTATTTATTAACTTTGCCTGAAAAGTATCCTGATATTATTCACGCATCTCAAATTGAAACAGTTATCTCATCGGTTAAAGAAAAGTTACTAGAATGGGGGCAACTTGCGTTAACTGCTGGCTTGAACTCAATATCAGATATCGTAGCGTTAATGATTTACCTTATTTTAGTGCCATTAATGGTCTTTTTCTTTTTAAAAGATAAGACAGACCTTTTGGTAACTTGTAAGCAGTTTTTACCTAAAGAACGTCGAATGGCCGTGCAAGTTGGTAAAGAAATGAATCAACAAATTTTAAATTACATTCGCGGTAAAGTGATTGAAATTTTAATTGTTGGCGTGATTACAACCATAACGTTTATATTTTTAGATTTACGCTATGCAGTATTGTTAGGTGTGTTTGTTGGCTTGTCAGTATTGGTTCCTTATGTGGGTGCTACTATCGTCACTATACCGGTATTTTTAGTGGCGCTCTTTCAGTGGGGATTTAGTAACGAACTTGGCTATGTCATGTTGGCGTATGGGATTATTCAAGCTATAGACGGTAATGTTATTGTACCGCTACTTTTCTCTGAAGCAGTGAATTTACATCCTGTCACTATTATTATTGCGGTAATTTTCTTTGGTGGTTTATGGGGGTTTTGGGGAGTGTTTTTCGCTATTCCTTTAGCAACTTTGGTAAAAGCTGTAATTAATGTCTGGTCTTCAGCACAAACAGAAGAAGCGCTGTAAATAGTATAACTTAGCTATTTACAGCGATAGTGATTCTTTATAATTTGTTAATGAGCGTTTATTTCGCTAACTCATTTAAAACATCAAGCACTACTTGGTGATGATCTTTCGTTTTAAATTTATTAAAAACATGGCTGATTTTTCCGTCAAGTCCAATTAAAAAGCTTAAACGGTGAATACCGTCGTATTCTTTACCCATGAATTTTTTCAAACCCCAAACACCAAAGTCATCGGCGACTTTATGATCAACATCAGAAAGTAGGGTGAAATTTAAATCATCTCGCTGACAAAACTTTTCTAAGCGCTTAGGTAGGTCCGGTGAAATGCCAAAAACCACTGTATTTAATGTTTCAAGTTCAGCTTTAATATCTCTTAAACCTTGTGCTTGAATAGTACAGCCGGGTGTCATCGCTTTTGGATAAAAATAGACTAAAACTTGCTTTTTATTAATGAAGTCAGCCAAGTTAACTGTTTGATCATTTTCATCTTGAAGTGAGAAAAGTGGTGCATTATCGCCAACGGTAAGAGTATTCATAAAGGTCCTATTAAATTTTATATTAAACTGTTTGGTGCTTGCTTTATGCAGCCTTGTACGGCAAATTGCTCACAAAGCTGTAAAAATTCACTTTCTATATCTTCAATATTAATTTTTTGTGTTAATGCAAAAGAAATAGCGGCACTCATATGGTTAGTTTTTGGATCTATTTCAGATTTCAAAGAAGAAATGTCTATTTTACGCGTAGCAAAAAATTCGGTCATCGCTTTTAATATACCGGGTTGATCTATACCAGCATATTCAACTTGATAATGCTCTACTAAGTCATAGGACTTATGGCTAGACGTTCGCTTCATCATGGTAATAAGATCTAATGCTTGCGCTACTTTTGGAAGCTTCACTTCAATTTTATTAATGGCACGGCTATCACCATTAAGTAACATGATAAAAGTAAACTCTAAACCGAAAATAGCCATTCTGCTATCGAGTATATTACAACCGCACTCACTAGCTAATTTAGTTAACTCGCTCACACAACCTGTTCTATCAGAGCCCATGGCTGTCAGTACTAAATATTGTGACATTAAAACGCCTACATTAGATAAGAAAACGGCATTATATACGCAAATTACCCTAATACCAATTTAATCCACTAGAGGTGAAAAAATATCAACCAAGCTAAAAATGATACGGCGATATAGTTTAGAAAAAGTAGTTGAACTACTTGTGTTTGCAAAACCAGCAAAGTACCATGGTGCGCTAAAATTTGTTCTGGTAAAAATGAACCAAAGAGGATTTTTACCATCCAATGAACAGTCAATAATGAAGTGTTTCCTCAGGAGTTTTAATGAGTCGTCAATTGTTTTATTTCTCAGCGCTTAGTTTAGTGTTGTCAGCTTGTAGTAGTGTTGATAATCATAGAGCCCAGGGAAATTTTGATTATGCAGAAAAAAGAGAATCAAAAGAATTTATAGTGCCTGAGGCTTTGGATAAGCCTGTTAAGCGTGATGACTTTTTAATTATAGATAATGACAAAATTAACGGCCCAGTTGGTAAAGATGTAGACATTAGAGCACCATCATTAGTGTTACCCGTCGCTGCCTCTTCTCGTGTTGAACCTGAATCTGATAAAGCACTTATTTGGTTTGATAAAGTACTCGAAGATAAAGACTTATTAACTTTAATTAGAAATTCCATTATTAGCCAATTAATGTCTGACGATGTTACTTATGACGAAGTGGCTACTAATGTTGAAGTTCCCGAAGGCGGACAGGGTTTAGCCTTCGAGTCGAGTTGGTATCATAGTGAAGTTGAAACAGGGTGGTTATTTACAGAAATTGAATCATCTACTAGTTTAAAGTTTCGTTATCAACTTGTTGTAAAACCGCATGGCCGTAGTGTTTCTTTGCAAGTTTCTCTTGTCGATTTTATGAAAACAGATAGCCAAGGTGGCTCTAAAACAATCAACCCTATAGATAAACAACGTGCTGAAATGGCAATGCTTAACGAAATAGTGGCGCAAGTTGATTATGATTACCGTCTTCAGCAACGTGAAAATCGTTTAATGCGCGCTAACCAGAAACTTGTGACCATAGGTGAAAATAAAGAAGCTGAAGCTGCTTACATCGTTGAAATGGGGTTAGATAATTTATGGACAAATATGCCAATCTTCTTTGAAAAGCATGGATTTACGATTACCGACCTTAATGAAACGAACAAGATTTACTATGTTGATTTCACTAAACCTGAAACCAGTATTTGGGATGCTATTTGGGGAGATGATGTACCTGTAATTGAAGTGGCAGATGCCAAATATCAATTCGTTTTATCACCTTTAGATGATAAAAACCATCAAACATCAGTGACAATTTATAATGTTGATGGTGAGCCAATTCCATTAGAAACCTTAGAAAGAATTTTCCCAGTAATGGAACCTGGGTTATCGTTTAGAAATTTCTATTAATTTATTAACAATGTTAAATAAAAAAACGCCGTTTATTGGCGTTTTTTTATTTGTAGCGTTTGACCCGTCTTAAATAAGGTTAAACATATAATAAGCCAAGCTCAGGTTACTTAAGTTTATCTTTATCGATAGTAGGCATTTTGTGGGCTGTTTTTGTTGATCTAGGTAAGGTTTCTTTCATGTCATTTAAATTCGTTTTGCGCATTTTATGATGACTACTTTTTTGGAAAGTACTTAAGTTACCAACAAAGATAACGATAACAATAACTATCATTACGATGGTTAACCAGTTATCCATGATGTGTTCCTGTTGTGTTGAGGTTTTTAACTGAGTTGATAGGGTTTATATTCATTACAAATTGCTCAACAATTGCTGGCAAGTTTTCAATAATAGCCATTTTACCACTAAGCTCTGCGTTATTTAAACAGTGCTCTAACGAATCAATGTCAAAAGCTTCAGTATATTGCTTTGCTATTGGGGCATAAGATAAATGCCAAGGCTCATGAGCGACTCCGCCCCGATATTGATCATAGGGCAAATAAAACCCTAATTTGGGTGCTTCTTCTGCGAGAAATTCTGAGAGCTTTGCCATTGGTCCTTTTGATGCATACTCCCATGGCTCAAGCTGCAATGTTTGATTGTTGGCCAATAAATTTGGCGCATAAATATCAATATCGCAGCCCCAGTGGTGGCGGCTCGCACCTGGTAGGGCTGAGTAGAGAAGAATACCTTCTATAATTTTTAAAGAAGATAGTCCCGTTAATGTTAACACATCACCACTGCGCTTTTTGATGGCAGTTTTACCGGTAAACTTGTTATTCCATATCAGTAATTGTCGTTCAAAAGATCGAAAGCCACTGGCAATTTCTAGTGTAATTCCGGCTTTGGCAGCGTTTTTAACGAGTTTATTAAAAGGCTTAATTATTTGCTGATGAATACCCACTTTTTTATTTGTGAATTCCTTATTTTGGGCGAAGTAGTGGATATGGCGGTCAGTTAAGCCAAGAATTTGTGCTTGAATACTATCGCTCACAGGCTCAATCAAACTATTAGTCCTTAATCTTAATTACTTTATTTGAGTAAGACTTGTTTAAGGCAAGCATAATAAATATCAGCAAGCTTGTCTAAATCGTCACAGGATACTGATTCATTGACTTGATGAATTGTGGCATTACAAGGCCCAAGTTCTATTACTTTTGCACCTGTTGGTGCTATAAATCGCCCATCAGATGTACCACCCGAAGTTGAGAGCTGGGGGGAAGTTCCAGTTACTGATGAAACAGCATGAGTTACCGAAGACAAAAAGTCACCTTCATCTTGGCCTAATTCCGTCAAAAACGGTTTACCATTAAAAGTCCACTTTATATCATAATCTAGCTGGTGCTTATTTAAGATTGACTCTACCTGCTCAACAATAATTTGATCGGTAAGTTCAGTGCTATAACGTAAGTTGAATAACGCGGTTAAATGTCCAGGAACTACATTAGTTGCGCCTGTACCTGAATTGATATTCGATAATTGAAAGCTTGTGGCAGGGAAGTAGTCGTTACCATGATCCCAATGATATTGACTGAGCTCAGCTAAGGCAGGCATTGCCAGATGAATCGGGTTTTTAACATGCTCAGGGTAGGCAACATGTCCTTGCTTACCTTTAATATCAACGTCAGCTGATATTGAACCACGTCGACCATTTTTGATTACATCCCCTACATGGTGGCTGCTTGATGGCTCACCAACAATACAATAAGTTATTTTTTCATTACGAGCTTCAAGGGTATCGATAACCTTAGTGGTGCCATTGATAAAAGGACCTTCTTCATCACTGGTGATCAAATATGTGATTGCGCCTTGGTATTTTGGGTGTTCTGTAACAAATCGCTCTGTTGCAACAATCATAGCAGCCAAACTACCTTTCATATCAGCCGCCCCGCGACCATAGAGCATACCATCTATAATTGTTGGCTCAAAAGGTGGAGTGTTCCATAATTCGAGATTACCGGGAGGAACTACATCTGTATGACCAGCGAAACAAAATACGGGGCCTTCTGTTTCACTACTACCATTACGTCTTGACCATAAATTAGTGGTATCGTGAAAAATCATGGTTTCATTAACAAAGCCGAGCTTTGCTAGTCGAGCTTGCATTAATGCTTGGCAGCCAGCGTCTTCTGGCGTTACTGATGGACGTGAAATTAAATCCTTCGCTAGTTCGATGACTTCGCTATATTTCTGAGTCATGTTTATTTACCCCTGAAATATTGCTTGGTAAGTCTGCTCTTTAAAGCCTAAGTGTAATTGTTTGTCGTGCTGGCTATCGCTAATTAATAATAAAGGTCTTTTTAACAAAGTCGGTTGCAAAAGTACTTGCTCAAACATAACCTCATCAGACAAATTATTTTTAATTTCTTCGGGTAAGTTTCTAAACGTAGTACTGCGTTTATTGAGTAATTGTCCCCAGTCACTTAAGCTAACAAATTGTGTTAATAATTCAGGGGTTAATGGCTGCTTTTTAAAGTCATAAAAATCGTGTTCAATGTTATTTGCTGTTAACCATTTAAGTGATTTTTTGACTGTATCGCAGTTGTTTATACCGTAGGTAGTAATATTCATTATTCAATTCTTATTTAGGGTTGAGTCATTGATTGTTTATCATTCATCGTAATTTTAAGGTTTAATTACCTGATAGTTACTGGTTGTTAAGGCGTTTATTGCCGAGTTAATTTCATTAGCCTTTACCAAAATATAATCCGTATCAAAGGTTGAGATAGCGAAAATACTGATTTTTTCATTGGCTAAAACAGTCGAAATATTTGATAAAACTCCTGTTAATGAAAAATCCAAGGGTCCGACAACTTCTAATGCTTGCCATTCAGTTTCTACTTTGTTGCTGTCTATGGTTACACTTTGCGGCAACACTACTGAAATTTCATTAAATGTCTTCGCTATAAAATAAATAGGAGCGGAAAAAACTTGATCAGGAATTTTGCTATTTCTAGGTAAACTATGGATAGCAAAGCACTCATCTAATAGCTTTAACGTTAAACTCATCATTAACCAGATGTTGATAAATACATTATTAAGACAGCATAGCAATTTTTAAAAGCTAACTCTAGCTAAGCTAAAAGCAAGTTGACTAAGAATTAAAATGTCTTTATTGCTATCTAGTTTGTTTTAACGTTTGAATGAGATTAAATAAGCGGATTAATACTGTTTTTCACTCAAAAATGTGATGTTTCTTTATAAGTTGATATCCACAAAACCTGTGGATATCATTGTTAGCAATAGTGGTGTAAAAGCTTAATATTCTGAATTATATGGATTTTATTTTATGTACAAAAAGTAAACCTATTAATTAAAACTAGAGATACAAGTAAAACCTAATAAAACAGTTGTTCTAATAAATTCTACTTGTTAACTATAAGAAATAACTAATTTATCGCGCTAGTTAGGGTGTTTATTTCGCCGTTTAATTGGTTTTTTCTGATTGTACTGACTGAATTGCTGTTAAGGCAATGGTATAAACAATATCGTCAACGAGTGCGCCACGAGATAAGTCGTTCACTGGTTTATTCATCCCTTGAAGCATAGGACCAATACTGACAAGTTCAGCAGATCGTTGCACAGCTTTATAGGTAGTGTTGCCAGTATTTAAATCTGGGAATATGAAAACGGTTGCTTTACCTGCCACAGGACTGTTTGGGGCTTTTTTCTTAGCAACATTTTCCATAATGGCAGCGTCATATTGTAATGGACCATCAATGATAAGATCGGGTCGCTTTTTCTGTGCTAGCTTCGTTGCTTTTGCGACTTTTTCTACGTCTGCGCCATGTCCTGAGCTTCCTGTACTGTAACTAATCATCGCAACTCGTGGTGGTATACCAAAGGCAGCAGCAGAATCAGCTGACTGAATGGCAATATCTGCAAGTTGCTCTGCATTTGGCTCAGGGTTGATAGCACAGTCGCCGTAAACTAAAACTTGCTCAGGTAGTAACATGAAAAATATTGATGATACTAATGAGCTTTGCGGCGCTGTTTTTATCAATTGTAATGCTGGCCTGATTGTATTGGCTGTTGTATTTACAGCACCAGATACTAGCCCGTCAACTTGTCCCATTTGCAACATCATAGTAGCCAGTACAACATTATCTTTTAGGCTTTCTTGAGCGATAACATCAGTTACTCCCTTCGCTTTTCTTAGCTCTACTAAAGGTTTTACATAATTATCACGAATATTTTCAGGATCGGTGATCAGTAAAGATTCGGGTAAGTTTATGCCTTGATGCTCAGCGATTCTTAGAATTTCTTCTTTATTTCCGATAAGCTGGCAACGGGCAATATTACGCTCACAACAAATAGCAGCAGCTTTAATGGTTCGAATATCAGTACCTTCTGGTAACACTATTAATTTATTGGCTTGGCGTGCTAGTTCAGTGAGTTTATGCCTGAAAGCGGGTGGAGATAATAAATATCTCGATTCAAATTTAGCTGAAAGTTTTGTTACCCATTCTTCTGAAAGACTATCAGCAACGTGCTGTCTGACCTTGTCATGGCGTTGAATATCATCTTGCGGAATTTCAGGATTAAAACTCATAATATTGCGGGATGTTTGCCATGTATCCCATGGCACTGATAGAACTGGTAAACCCGCATCTAAGGCTTGTTGACATAATTCCCATACTTGTTTTGATGGCTCAAAACCATTAGTCAAAATAAGGGCGCCAAGTTTGGTACCATTTAATGCTGATAAACAGGTTGCAATAATAATGTCGGTTCGATCACCAGGTGTAACAATCAGGCGACCAGGCACTAAATAACTCACTAAATTACTGACACTGCGTGCGCAAAAAGCAACGCTTCTAAAGCGTCTATGTTCCATATCACCGGCGTTGATTACTTTTGCTTCAAGGTAGTTGCTAACGTCCATAATACGAGGTGCTATTAAATCCATCTCCCAGGCAATGGCACCAAGTAATTCGAAATGATCATTTTTGAATATGCTTAAGTCTTTCCAAGGACTAATGTCAAAGTCAGTATTAATTTCTTCCTCTCGAGGAAGTAGGCCGAATTCATCTTGATCAGGTGCATTTAATTTGTTAATGATACAACCTAATAAGTGTTTGTTTTTGATGCCACCATAGGTGCCGGCACTGACTTCAATTCTGTCTTTAAATTCACTAGGCGTATCATTTCCTGGTGCTGCAACAAGCACTATATCTGCACAGAGTGCTTGTGCTACATCTCTATTTATTCTACCGGCGTAGGGTTGTCTGGTGGTTGGAATTAAACCTTCAATAATGACAACTTCCTGGCCTTTATTAAAATCATCAAAATTTGCGACAATCTCTTCAAGCACCACATCATGTTTACCTTCAGCCATTTTCTCTTCAAAATAACTTAAAGAAATGCAGCGACTATTTTGCGATAAACTGATAGCGTCAATGGTAGTGTTTTTCTTTGCGAGTGTATTTCGAGAAGGCTGGCTAATTGGTTTAAAGTGACCAACCTTTATGCCTTTTTGCTCACAAGCATGTAATAAACCTAAAGAGACACTAGTTAGGCCAACACCAAAACCCACAGGAATTAACATAATACGATGAGACATGGCTTATTTCTCCTGCTCGTTAAGTGGTTTGTTTTGTTGATTAAGTAATTGTGCTGACTGCTCAGCAATAACCCATTCTTCATCGGTAGCAATCACAAAACAGGCTCTGGCATTATCATCTGCTATATTGCCGCTGGCGCCAAAACGTATAGTTTCATTTTTTTCTGGGCACACGTGTATGTTTAGTAATGCTAGTTGCTTGGTAATTTGTTCTCTCACCCAAGATGAGTTTTCACCAATGCCGCCAGTGAAAATTATGCCATCTAAACTTGTTAAACTAGCACTAAAAGAAGCAATACTTTTAGCAATACGATAACAAAAGACCGTTAATGCGATTTTTGCTTGTTCTGAGTGAGGGTGTTTTGTATCTAACATAGCTGTTTCAAGGGATCTACAATCATTGCTAAAGGTTGAAAGGCCAAGTAAGCCACTTTGCTTGTTGAGTAATGTATCAACTTGTTCAATGCTATAACCTAAGTGCTCTACAAGGTGAATGATAATACCAGCATCGACATCGCCGCTTCGGGTTCCCATCATTACTCCTTCAAGTGGTGTCATTCCCAAGCTGGTATCAACACTTTTACCTGCTTTAATTGCCGTAACGCTACAGCCATTTCCTAAATGGGCACTGATCAAATTACATGCGGATAAAGGCTTATTCAAATAAGATGCAGCTTGTTTAGCAACAAAGTAGTGACTTGTGCCGTGAAATCCGTAACGCCTGATATCATGTTTTTGATATAAAGCGTAGGGTAAGCCATAAAGGAAGGCTTTCTCAGGCATCGTTTGATGAAAAGCGGTATCAAAAACTGCCACTTGAGGTAAATTATTAAATGCTTGCTGACAAGCCTCAATGCCTATTAAATTGGCGGGATTATGTAACGGCGCTAATTTTGCCAGTGCTTTAATAGTCGATGTGACTTGATCATTAATCAGTGTTGGCTGCGAATATTGCTCACCACCATGAACGACACGATGACCAATGGCACTAATATCATCAACAAGGTTTAATTGTTTTAATTTTTCAACCAAAACATTAATGGCAACTAAGTGATCGAAAGGTTCAGGCAAAGGAGTAACATGCTTTTCATCACTCGAGCTGACCGGATCAATGTAATTGATTTTGATTGACGCCTCTGGGCTAAGTAAACATTCAGCTAAGCCTGATAATAAGTTTTTTCCTGTACTTGGTGTGATAAGTGAAAATTTGACTGAAGAACTGCCACAGTTGATAACTAAAATTGTGTTAGTGGATGAATTGATTTGATCTTGAGTTTTTTGATTCATAATTACTGCTATTAATTTTGCGTTAGATTTTTAGTACTTTTAATTTTTCACTATATTATAACGGTACTTTCAGAGAATAAATTGATACAAAGCAAAAAATTATGACGAGTAACATTTATTTACAAGCTTATCTATTGCTAATCAGCTCACTACTTTGCCAATAGTCTCTTAACTGCTATAGTTAGCATATGAATTTATCTGTAGTACAAATCATCAAATTAGGTCAGCGTTACCTTGAATATTGGCCTGAAAGGCCTGAACTATCGCGGTATTTCGATGACTACCAATCGGTACAAGCTGCTCGCTTTGTTTGCCGATACTTTCCTGCTTTAGCGTTATTCACTTTTATTATGCAGCTTTATTTTGCTTCGGGTTATCCGATGGGGCAAGGCAGTATTGAAAATGTTATTAACAGCTTAGGACAAGCAATAGTGTATGGTTTGTTTATTTTATCAATCCCTATACAAACTTTAGTTGTTTTAGGTGTTAAAGCGGATAAATTTTTACCACCTTCACTGGCTTCTTGGTATAGAGAAGGTTTAGAAAAAGCGAAGGAGCAGGGAGGGTTAAATAAATTTAAAGGCCTAACTATTGTTAAACCTAAATATATTGATTTAGCTCAGTTATTACAGATTACCTATGCTTCCAGTAAATCTTAATTCGTTATACTAAAGCTTCTTTTTTATATAGCCTTAAAATAAAGTCTGCCTGACAAGAAAATTGCTCAGATTTCTTCAATTGTCCGATCACTTCATTTGATGCTTTAAAGGCTAAGGGCGTCATGGACAGTAAATTAAGCACATCGTTACTATTATCAAAGACCATTGAATAACTTAGCCGCTCTTCTTTAATCAAGGTTAAAGATTTTATAGGAAGGTGACTGGTATCATGCTCATTAGCGTTACGATATATTAATTGTTTTAATTCATATAAATGACGAGCTGCCGGAGTTACAGTGAGTAAGTATCCCCCTGGTTTTAATACGCGAGAAAACTCGCTCTCAATAATCGGCGCATAAACCGAAGTGATCCATGAAAAGTAGTTATCCTCAAAACTTAACTTAGATAATGTACCCACACTGAAATGACAATCTTGATAACGTTTTGCAGCAATCTTTATTGTTTCTTTGGCAATATCAACACCATAAACTTTGTTGCTTGGAGTTTTATGTTGATGACTATAAAAACCTTCACCGCAGCCTGCATCTAACATAGGTGCATCCAATTGAGCATATGCTTGATAAAGCGATAGCATTTTAGTAACAAGTTGCTGATAGTAGCCATTATCCAAGAAAGCACGCCTTGCTTGCACCATACTTTTATTATCACCTGGTGCTTTTGAATGTTTAAATTGGACTGGAAGTAAATTAACATAGCCTTGTTTTGCCTGATCAAAACTATGATTATTAGAGCAAACAAAAGTTTTGCCATTAGGCTTTAAAGCTTGCTGGCATAATGGACAACGATAATTAGGTTCAGTAATCATAGTTAATCTGTAAACGTTGACCAAATTGGCGCATGATCCGAAGGCTTTTCAATACCTCTTAACTCGTAGTCTACCTCTGCTTCTGTACACGTTGAACTTATTGAAGCAGTTGCTAGTATCACATCAATACGTAAACCTCTGTTATCGTCAAATCCACGAGAGCGATAATCAAACCATGAATAACGTTCACTACGTTCTGGGTGTAATTGACGGAAAGTATCAACAAACCCCCAATCCATCAGACGTGATAACCATTCACGTTCTTCAGGTTGAAATGAACATTTACCGGTTTTTAACCAACGTTTTCTATTTACTTCACCAATGCCAATATCTAAATCAATCGGTGAAATATTGATATCTCCCATGACGATAATGTTTTCATCTTGAGTGTGGTGTTTATCAAGGTAGGTCATTAGATCTTGATAAAACCTACGTTTGTACGGGTATTTGGTTTCATGGCTGATATTCTCACCTTGAGGGAAATAACCATTCAATACGGTAACTTTTTCTCCAGCCTCATTGGTGGTTTCTACCATAATCATACGGCGTTGAGCTTCATCGTCATCTGTGGGAAACCCTTTTTGTACGTTAACCGCTGCTTTTTTACATAACATAGCAACACCATAATGGGCTTTTTGGCCATGGAAATATACATGGTAGCCCATAGCTTCAACAGCTTCTAACGGGAAGGCTTCATCATGTACTTTTATTTCTTGTAAACCAATAATATCTGGCTGGTGCTTATCTATAATAGCTTGTAGTTGGTGTAGTCGGGCACGTAGGCCATTAATATTGAACGAGATAATTTTCATAATTTAAAGCTCAGAATATGAGGATAACGATTAACCTTGATCTTGCTTGTTTCGCTAGGCAGTCGCAAGTTATTTTTTTACTTACCTTATAAACAGTTTGATAATTAACCAATTAGTTCGATAAGTGTAATAAAATGTAATTTAACCGTAACAGCTAGTACTGTGTGTTGTTAAAGATCTGTAACTTGTTTAAGCTTGTCTCAGTTAGTCGATTTTATGTTAAAGGAAACGAACATGTCTGATTCAGTAAAAAAAATATTATTAGTTGAAGATGATCGTCAGTTATCTGATTTAGTAACTGACTTCTTAACCAGTGAAGGTTATCACGTCAAACAGGAATTTCGCGGTGATACCGTTGCTAAACGCGTTGATTTGTTTAAGCCTGATATTATCATTTTAGATATTATGCTACCGGGCAAAGATGGATTTGCTGTCTGCCGTGACATTAGACCAAACTTTTCCGGTCCTATATTAATGTTAACCGCTAAGGGTACTGATTTTGATCAAGTACTTGGTTTAGAAATAGGCGCTGATGATTATGTTATTAAACCTGTTGAACCAAGAGTTTTATTAGCACGAGTAACTGCTTTATTACGTCGCGGTCAGCTACCTAATCAAAGCCAAGAGGTAGGTGAAGTAAGCTGTGGTGCTTTACATATCAATAGAGCATCAAGAAAAGTAACCTTAGACAATGAAAATGTGGACTTAACCAGTCAAGAGTTTGATTTATTGTGGTTGTTAGCAAGCAAAGCTGGTGAAGTGCAAAATCGTGATTATATTTACAAAGCGGTTGTAGGAAGAGAGTATGATGGTTTAGACCGAAGTGTTGATGTCAGAATTTCTCGATTAAGGAAAAAATTATTTGACGATACTGAGACACCATTTAGAATAAAAACCATCTGGGGACAAGGTTACTTATTTGTTCCTGACGCTTGGAATTAAATCATTTAAAGTCTTAAAGCGAAGTAATGAAAAATTGCTTCGCTTTTTATTTTCCGCTTAATTTATCTTTAAAATTTATTATGATCACTCGAATTAGCTTTGCTGGACGTTCATTTTTTAGCCTTTATTTTATGATAATTTCGGCTTTTATCATATTTTCATGGTTAGTGGATAATATTTGGAGTAGGTACTTAGAGCAAGATATAGAGTCCTATACCGGTTATAAAACCATGCTTGTTGCAGTAGGTGACTATGTGCAAAAGCACCCAGAGCATGAATGGACTGAATTAGTTTTGAAAACAGGAGAGCGTTATGAATTGCCATTAGCCCTTATCCACATTGAAGCGATTGATGAAATGGCGCATGAAGACCACCGTACGCTTAAGCATGAGAATACCCATATTTATTACTCTGACGGTAACGTCATTTTACATTATATAATTCCTAATTCTGACATGGTGTTAACGCTTGGCCCAGCATTGATGCCTACACGTCCTAAACTAAAAGCTACATATAGAGTTCTGGTTTACATAACCATTGCAGCTATTATTTTCTTATGGTTATGGCCAGTATCTCGTGATTTAGAAGCCTTAAGAAAGACAACCCGTGAATTTGGTCAAGGCAATTTTAATAGTAGTGCACCAGCGGCTAAGTCGACTATGGTAGCGCCGATGATCAAATCATTTAATATGATGGCATCACGTATTAAACGATTAATTGAAGCACATAAAGAGCTAACAAGTGCCGTCTCTCATGAATTAAGAACACCACTCGCGCGTAGTAAGTTCGCGCTTCAAATGCTATCAAGTGTTAAAGATGATGAAAAAAGAGCAAAGTATGAAGCTCAAATTACCAATGATGTTAGGGAACTAGAAGAACTTATTAATGAAATGCTTATTTACGCATCTTTTGATAGTGATAAGCCAGAGCTTAACTTTAGTAATGAAAATATAACAGACTTAGTGAATAAACAAATTGCCAGCCACCAACAGTTAGACGCTGATATTGAGCTGCAAGATAATGCTCCTAATTTAATGGCTATTTGTGATAGCCATTTTATTGAAAGAGCACTTAGTAACTTTATTAGTAACGCTATTAAATATGGTGAGGGTAAGGTAAGAGTCTCCATTTCAGAGCAAAAAACAGAGCAGGGTAAATTTTGCCAAATTTGTGTTGAAGACAACGGTAAAGGTGTTTCAGAAGAGTTTAAAACACTTATCTTTGATGCTTTTTCTCGTGGTGATAATTCCAGAAATCGTGAAACGGGAGGCTTTGGTTTAGGATTAGCTATTGTTTCAAGAATTATGGAATGGCACCATGGAAAAGCTAATGTAGCTGACAGTAGTTTAGGTGGTGCAGCATTTACGTTAACTTGGCCCGTAGAATAGTAGAAATAAATAATTACTGTCTTGGTGGCTTAATTGAAAACTCTACACAAAAACGGGTAAAGCTTTAACTATTTTTGCCGATAACTTTTTTACACACTTAATTCGTTACGAATAAGTCATCAGTAAAAAAGAGTAATATTTTGGCCTTTGATGCAGTAAAACAAAGCATAAATAATAGTTTAGACGTTGAAAGTGCTAATTCAGCACCTTCATCCTCTAATATGTTATTACATGAATTGCAGTTAGGTGAGCAATTAAATGAGTGTGTTCATCAACAAAGGCGATCCGACTTTTCACTAATGTTGGCTATGCTTTGTGATGATGTACGAGAGCAAAGCCAATTTGCACTGCCTCATCTTAAATTGGTAGACAAAACCACATCAACAGATACGCTAAGAAAGCAGTTTCAATTACCTCAAACTGCGCCACTGGCTTTAAGTGATCTTAAGCAAATTAATTCTTTTAATCAAAGCCAAGATATTCATGAAAATAACCTTAGAAATATTCACTTAACTAATGCTATGCAGCCTAAACCACTCGCTTTTAGAAATGATGTAGAACATATAGCAACAAATATCATGAGTAATACTACGCTTGCTTGTCAGGCTAAGCATAAAAAGCGTAAGCCAAATTCAGTGTTAAATAAGCGCTTAGCAACTAATGTGGATGCTTGGCTTCAAAATGTTCAAACTTCATTAGTTAAATCTAGATTACTGTCAGAATTAACAGCCTAAAACTTAGCTAACTACTTATTCAATTGATCATTATTGATATTACTTGCCACAACACTGTTTGTATTTCTTGCCTTTTTTATGTTTTGCTGAACATGTCCAAGCACTAGGGTAGTTATTACATGGGCAAAGTTGTTTACGTGTTATTTGGCTAAGTAGCTCTTGTTTAATAATATCACCATCTATATATCGCCATACCTTGTTGTTATTAGCATTAATTTCTTTAATAAAACGTGATTTTTCTCGCATCTCATACAAGCAATCATCAACAATATAATAGGCGGAAAACTCAACAAACTGCTCAGTGCTATTCTCTTCATCTTTACCATGAATAACCAAGGCAAACCATAATGTGTTTTTTGCTGACGCTTTAATATCTTCAATTGATAATGACATTTGGCTTTCTTTAGCATAAGTATCAATAATGTATTGATACGCTTTTGTTGCATAAGCACTAAAACGTGAGCGCATTAACTTTTCGGGTGTAGCCGCTGGTTTGTTATCATTAATTAATGGCTGACAGCATTGGTGAAAAGCAATGTTATTACCACAAAAGCATAGTTGTTGGGTTTGCATAAAGGTTAAGCATTACTAGATAAAGAAGAGGAGAGAACACAGTATAATGCCCTTATTGTAGAAATTCATCTGAAAAAACTTACCGCTGGTAGCTTTCCCTTACACTTCATAATTAATTTCACTTATGCTTGTACAAGTCTCGTATTGAATATTATTTATTTCAACAGTATAACTATATTCAATCCATTTAATTATTCTATTTAAGAAAGACTCTATATTTATGAAATTATTGTCCTTAAAAAGTAAAACTGCCCTTGTGATAAGTTTTACATTAGCTGCTTGTGTTAGTACTGAACCATCAACTACTGGAACAGCAAATTCAACTCAACCGGCAGCGGTTATTGCGCCAGAAACAAGCGTGACCACGCCAACTAATCAAGCTAGCGAAATTACCCTTGAGCAAATTATGGCTGATCCTGACTGGCTTGGTCGCTCACCACAGAACTGGTACTGGGGAGATGATAGCAATACTGTTTTTTATCAACAAAAGCAGTTAGGCAACCCGTTAAAAGATTTATTTGTTAAAGATCTTGCTTTTGATAAGGATAATGGCAAAAAAGTAGCTCTTGTTAACATGCATATTGCTGCTGATATGAATGCAATTACCAATGCTAAAGGAACTCATGAAGTTTATACGTTTGAAGGTAATGTGTTTGTTAAGCAATTATCAAATCAATCGGTAAAACAACTTACTTTTACTTCAGCGAATGAAAACAGCGCTATGTTTCTAAATAATGGCAATGTTGCATATCGTGTTGGAAATGTTTTTTATGCGCATAATTTAGAAACTGGCCAGGTAAGGGAGTTGGCTAATTTACAAATGTCAGATAAGCCGAAAGGGGTTCAAGGCCCAAAAACTTATCTCGCTAAAGAGCAGCACGGATTGATTGATTATATCGCTCTGCAACATAGAAATAATAAATTAAAAGCTGAGCAAAAGAAAACCTTAGCGCATGAAAATGCAACAATTGCTCAAACCAAATTTTACTTTGGTAAAGGGAATAAAGTCAGTCACGCAAGCTTATCGCCTTCAGGGGATAAATTAATCGTGAGTATTTCGTCGGCTAAATCAAGCCGAGATAAAACCGATATCATGCCTAACTATGTAACCCATGATGGTGTTATTGCGGCTGAAAAAGTACGTGCTCGCGTTGCAAACAATCGTCAATATAAAGAAGAGATCTTTATTCTTGATCTAGTTAAAGCTGAAAAATTACCGTTGGCTTATAACACCTTGCCAGATTTTGATACTGATGTGCTAGCTAAGGTTAGAAAAGAAAACTATGCGCGACATGGTGAGAAGTATGTTAGCGAAAAGAAACCTCGTAATATTCACTTGTTACGCATGTGGCACCCAGTAAAATGGAGTGTAGATGGTAGTCAGGTTGCATTAATGTTAGAAGCATGGGATAACAAAACTCGCTGGTTAGCCAGTGTTGATTTCGAAAATAATCAACTTGTAAGCCAACATAAATTGCATGATGACGCTTGGATAAATTGGAATTTTAATGAGTTTGGTTGGGTAAATGCCGAAGCTGAAGATAAAAAATTATACTTTTTATCTGAAGAAAGCGGCTACTCTCACCTTTATGTTAAAAGCTTTAGCACTGATGGTAGCGGTAAAACTAAACAATTAACGTCAGGCAAGTATGAAGTAAGTGATGTTACGCTTACTAAAGATCAACAGCAGTTTATTTTTAAGGGTAATAAAAAGCACCCTGGTATTTATGAAATTTATCAAGTTAGTTTAGATAACAATGCTACCAACGCAGTTACTGCTTTAACCGATTTAGGTGGCATGAATGATTATGCATTAAGTCCTGACGAAACTAAGCTATTAGTTCAACATTCAAGCTTAACTATGCCGCCGGAGTTATACGTAAAATCACTGGCTTCAACAGATAAAGCACAGCAAATAACAGAAACTGTGTCAGCGCAATTTAAAGCAATGCCTTGGGCAACGCCAACTATTGTAGCTATTCCATCAACTAACCAAAAAGAGCCTATTTACTCACGGGTTTATTTACCGAAAAATTATGACAAAACAGCAGAGAAAAATCGTGCAGTGATGTTTACCCATGGTGCTGGTTACCTACAAAATTCTCATTTAGGTTGGTCAGGCTACTTTCGTGAGTTCATGTTTCATTCAATGCTAGTACAACAAGGTTATGTTGTTATTGATATGGATTACCGAGCATCTAAAGGCTATGGTCGTGACTGGCGAACCAGTATCTATCGTCATATGGGTAAACCAGAAGTTGAAGATATGCGAGATGGTGTTAATTGGATCGTAGAAAATGCCAATGTTGATGCTAATAGAGTAGGTACTTATGGCGGCTCTTATGGTGGCTTTTTAACCTTGATGTCTATGTTCACTGCACCTGATTTATTCCAATCAGGCTCAGCAATTCGTTTAGTATCTGACTGGGCTTATTATAATCATGGTTACACATCAAATATTTTAAATACACCGGCTGATGATGCTATTGCTTATGAACGTAGCTCGCCAATATATTTTGTTGAAGGACTAGAAAAACCGTTATTAATTAACGCCCCAATGGTTGACGATAATGTATTCTTTGAAGATACGGTTAGATTAGTACAACGCTTAATTGAATTAGAAAAGCAAGACTTTGAAACGGCTATTTACCCTGTAGAGCCACATGGTTTTGTGCAGCCTAGTTCGTGGTTGGATGAATATCGCCGAATCTTCAAGTTATTTGAAAATACCTTGTAGTAGTTGATAGTTTAACTTGAGTTAAAATTTAACACGGCAATTTGTCATTTTTTTGATAATTTGCCGTGTTTATTTTTACAGGATATGAGATAAATAACCGAAAACAGTAAACCACCTACTGCTCCCCATAAATGAGCATCTATTGCAACATTAGCTTCTATTATTTGACTAATCTCAGTACTCGCACCATAAACTTGTTCATGAGCAACTTTTAACCAAACACCTAAAAATAATAAATAGCCAGTTTTTTCCTTGGTTCTAATATCCATTACCGCACCAAAGACAAAAATGCCATGAAGTATCCCTGATAAACCAACATATTGAACAAGACTAGGATTAAAGAAATATAGCCCTATGCTTGTTGTTAAGAGTGTCATGAAAAAAAGTAGCAAGTTATTCGGTTTAGTATAGAAATGCCCGTGTAATAGCCAAAGCATGATTAAAGCTGATAAGTTAAATAATAAATGATAACCATTGGTATGAAGAAAATGCCCAGTGAATAAACGCCATAATTCACCTTGGCTGATTAATTGCCGTTGGTAAACTAAAGTGTCTGTAAAAGCGCTGCCTAAAAACTGTTCCAAAATAAATAACGTGATAGCTATTGAAGCAACTAAAAAGATAATAAGTGAATGTTTTAAAGCTAAGGGTAAAGAAGCTAGTTTCATGAAAAGACTATTTTGCTGCTTAAGTATGAAGTTGATTATGTATATAATGCGTGGCAACACAATAAAATTCAATAATTTACTTCGCTATCCTGAGAGTCTTTAATCCTTATGCCTCGAGTTTTATGTCAGCAATGTCAACGACCAGTGAAAGCATGTATTTGTGCATTTGTTATATCTACAAATAATTCTATTCCAGTGGTGATATTGCAGCATCCTAAAGAAGTAAATCACAGCAAAGGAACGGTCACCTTACTGGCTAATTCATTGACTAATTGTCAAATTATTGTCGATGAAAACTTCACGGAAAATCCAGCATTAAATCAGGTGTTAGATCAATATCATGCCTTGTTACTTTACCCAAGCGACAAAGCAGAAGTGTTAACCATCAATAGCATTGAGGATAAAGCGAAAAGCTCAGCTTCAGCAAAAGAGCTATGCCTTATCATTCTTGATGGAACATGGAGAAAGGCTTTTAAAATGCTGCAGTTATCAAAAAATTTGCAACAACTTCATCATGTTTGCTTACCTGAGGAATTTGCCAATAACGGCCAATACTTAATTCGCTCTGTCGCAAAAGAGCAGGCACTATCAAGTTTAGAAGCATGCTGTTACGCCTTAGCACTACTGGAAAGTAATTCTAAAGCAATGTTGGCATTGGAGCGTTATCAACCTTTGTTAAATAAATTTGTACAGTTTAATCAATTTCAGTTATCGTTTAAGTCAAGTCATTAATACGTGACATTATTCACCTTAAGAAAAATCAAAGCATGTTTTCAAAAAAAATCATAACCTTATCTCTTGTTAGTATTATTACTTTTAGTAGCGCTGCCAATACCAATCTTGAGCCTAGAGAAATTCGTGAACCAGAAGCGGCAACTGGCTATATAGATAAAATGGCCGTATTCGGTAAGAAATTTATGGTTGCTGCGGCTAACCCTTATGCAACAAAGGCAGGGTTTAGTATTTTACAGCAAGGGGGTAGTGCGGTTGATGCGGCAATTGCGGTGCAGCTGGTTTTATCTCTGGTTGAACCACAGTCATCTGGCCTTGGTGGCGGCACATTTATGCTCCATTGGGATAACCAAAAACAGCATTTAACTACGTTTGATGGCAGAGAAACTGCACCGGCAGCAGCAACAAGTAAATTATTTCTTGATAGTCATGGTAAGCCATTAGGCTGGCGAGATGCAGTAGTTGGTGGGCGCTCTGTTGGTGTGCCAAGTTTATTAGCTACATTAAAAGCAGCACATGATAAATATGGCAAATTACCTTGGGAAAAGCTTTTTGAAGAAGCCATTAAATTGGCTGAAAATGGTTTTGTGGTCTCTAAACGATTAGAAAAACTTTTATCAATGAGCTTTAATCCGGGCATTCATCTATTGCCCGAAATCAAGCAGTATTTTTTCCCTAACGGCAAATCAATTAAAGCGGGAGATATACTGGTTAATAAAAAACTGGCAAAAGTTTTCCGCAGTGTTGCCAAAGAGGGGATCGATGTATTTTATCAAGGTTGGATTGCCAAAAGTATTGTAGATAAAGTTCAACAAGCAGCTATTTCACCTGGCTTACTTTCTATGGCTGACATGGCTGCCTATCAGGTTAAAGAGCGACAACCCGTTTGTGGTTACTATAAAGAATATAAAGTATGTGGTATGGGGCCTCCAAGCTCGGGTGGTGTTGCTGTCATTCAAATATTAGGGCAATTACAACAATTTAATTTAGAAAAATACCCAGCCAATGACGGAGAAGCGATCCACTTATTTACGCAAAGTACGCGTTTAGCTTTTGCTGATAGAAACAAATATATTGGCGATGAAGACTTTGTTTCTGTACCGGTAAAAGGTTTAATTGAATCAGATTACTTAGCCAAGCGTGGCAGTTTAATAAATCCTGATAAAGATATGGGCAAAGCAAAAGCAGGACTGCCAAAGGGCGCTATAGAACAAGGTGAAGATTCTGCTATTGAAAGGCCTTCTACCAGTCATTTATCAATTATTGATGGTCAAGGAAATGCCGTTTCAATGACAAGCAGCATTGAAAATGGCTTTGGATCAGCTTTGATGGTGGAAGGGTTTATCTTAAATAATCAATTGACCGATTTTTCATTATCGCCGATGAAAGATGGTCAGTTAGTGGCTAATCGGGTTCAAGCAAGTAAACGCCCAAGAAGCTCAATGTCGCCAACCATCATTTTTAATAAAGACAATTCACTGAAGTTATTAGTGGGTTCTCCTGGTGGTAGCCGTATCATCAATTACGTAGCACAAACAATTATTGGCGTACTTGATTGGCAGTTAACACCTCAGCAAGCGATAAATTTACCTAATGTAACTAATCGCAATAAAGTTACCACAATTGAGCGAAACACGCCTATTGAACAATTAAAGCCAATGCTTGAAGCTAAAGGGCACAAGGTGGTTGTTCGAGATTTAAATAGTGGTATTCAAGCTATAGAAGTGACTGAAGCTGGCCTTGTCGGCGGTGCAGATCCTCGCAGAGAGGGATTAGTTTTAGCTGAGTAATTAAAACTTTCTAACGAAATAATTAAAAACGGTTGCCATATTTTATGGCAACCGTTTTTTTATTACATTTGTAAATAGAGTGGTTTGATTTTTGCTTGTTTATTTTATTAAAAGTATAGCACAGTGATATAGCACAAAATATCATCATCGCTGACAAAAATCTGGCAGGAGAGTTGAAGTGGTTAATATAAAAAATCTAAAAAATGAGCCTTTGTCGGCATCAAAAAAATTATTTATGAGGCTAATAGGGTTTCTGCTACTGACAACAGCTTTTACAAGTGCAGCAATAGAAACCTCAATACAACTGCATAAAGTCGACCAATCAGGTGCTTATGGTATTAGTTTAGGTGTTGGTGATAACTTTTTTAATCAAAAAGAATTTAACTGGTCAGTAAGTTATAACCACCTTAAAGACATAAAAATCACTTGGAATGAAGACGACATTAACTTTGCCACTGATACCATTGATTTAGCGTTAAGTTATCGTTATCACCCCAAATCATATAACCGTTTTGTGAAAAGCTTGATTTTTGAATTTCAAGCAGGCGTTGGTGTTGCTATTACTGAAAATAAATTTCTTTGGCCAGAATTAGATGAGGAAAAATATTTTTCTGAGCAAGGTGATGTCAACGGTATGTTGGGCTTTATCGTACATAAAAAATTTACTAAACAAATGGCTATGCAAATTGGCGTAAAACATTACCCTGATTATTCTGAATTTGGTGATATCTCATCTGTTTACTTAGGTTTTAGTTATACCTTTGGCCGTCAATTAGGTTATTAGTTTTCAGCTTATTGAAGTTGAAGAACGGTTTGAGATTAAGTTTTAACCCTTTTAGCCGTTAAAAGGATAATCAAACACCCATTATCAGTGTTACAAAGCTTATACAGTCTTTGTTACCAAGTTTGCTAAACTTATTAGTCATAAAGTTCAAGCTTAAAACTGTTTTAAAAAGTAACTGAAGCTGTCAGTTAACTCAATTTTGCAAGGGAAGCGTATGGAGAAGTATTACAATGCGTGGGTTTAAATATTTAACACTAGTACTCTTAGTATGTAGTGGTACTGCTTTTGCCGTTGATACAGATGGTGATGGTTATGACGATGATGTTGATTTATTTCCAAACGACCCCCTTGAATGGATTGATACCGATTTAGATGGCATAGGTAACAATTCAGATCTAGATATTGATGGTGATGGTTTAAACAATACTGTTGATAATAATGACGATGGTGATTTAACTATAGATGTTTACGATCCGCTTCCACATGATCCTAGTGAATGGCTCGATACAGACCTTGATGGTTTAGGTAACAATACTGATACCGATGATGATAATGATGGTGTACCAGATCTGTTAGATGTTTTCCCTTTAAATGCCAATGAAAGTTTAGATTCAGATAACGATACTATTGGTAATAATGCCGACAGCGATGATGATAATGACGGCGTGCTTGATGTTTACGACCAATTTCCACTTGATCCTTTAGAAACCATCGACACCGATTTGGATGGTATAGGTAATAATACTGATACCGACGATGATGGTGATGGCTTTGATGATGTTAATGACACCTTTCCCCTTGATCCTGCAGAATATAGAGATATTGATGGTGATGGACTAGGTGATAGTGCCGATAATGATCGTGATGGTGATGGGGTTGTAAATGGCAGCCCGGCACTTGGTTTTGATATTTTCCCTGATGATCCCACAGAGTGGTATGATACAGATCTTGATGGTATTGGTAACAACACCGATGATGATGATGACGGCGATGGTTTTTTAGATATTAATGATGACCTACCGCTCGACCCAACTGAAACGGTTGATACTGATAATGACGGTATCGGTAATAACGCTGATGATGATGATGATGGTGATGGCGTTCAAGATGCTATTGATAGTTGCCCATTAGATCCTTTAGAACGTCTTGATACTGATAATGATGGCGTGTGTGATGGTCCTGATTTAGACGCAGATAATGATGGCGAACCAGATGTAACCGATGCATTCCCCCTTGATAATTCTGAGCAATTTGATCTAGATAATGATGGCTTAGGTGATAACGCTGATAATGATAGAGATGGTGATGGCGTTGATAATGCCTCGGATGATTTCCCTGATAATCCTGTCGAATATATTGATACTGATTTAGATGGTCTAGGTAACAATACAGATACCGATGATGATGGTGATGGTGTAAATGATTCTCTTGATGTTTTCCCATTAGATCCTTTAGAAACTACCGATTTAGATGGTGATGGAATTGGTGACAATAGTGACCCTGATAGAGATGGCGATGGCATAGCAAATGCTTCAGATGCACTTCCTGATGACTTCTTAGAATCTATTGATACTGACGGTGATGGCACGGGTAATAATCTTGATACTGATGATGATGGCGATGGCGTATTAGATGCCAGCGATGCTTTTCCATATAACAATGCTGAAACTACAGATACTGATGGCGATGGTATTGGCAATAATAGTGATGCTGATGATGATAATGATGGCATTGTTGATAGTGAGGATGACTTTCCACTTGATGTTAATGAATATCTTGATACAGATGGTGATGGCATTGGTAATAACACTGACGATGATGATGATAATGACGGCGTACTTGATGCTCTTGATGCCTTTCGTCTTGATGCCAGTGAGCAATATGATACTGACGGCGATAACTTAGGTAATAATGTCGATAGTGATGATGACAACGATGCTTTTACTGATGATATTGATGTCTTTGATTTAGATCCGCTTGAATGGTTCGACACAGATAACGACGGTATTGGCAACAACACTGATGACGATGACGATAATGATGGTGTACTTGACGGCGAAGATGCATTCCCGTTAGATGCAAATGAACAGCATGACAGTGATGGTGATGGCTTAGGTAATAACAGTGACAGTGATGACGATAATGATGGCTTTATTGATAGCGAAGATGCATTGCCTACTGATCCGCTAGAATGGTTTGATACTGATAATGACGGCATTGGTAATGTTGCTGATCAAGATGATGATAATGATGGTGTTGTAGATGCTATTGATTTATTTCCGCTAAATGAAAATGAATTTGAAGATAGCGATAACGATGGCTTAGGTAATAATGAGGACAGTGATGATGATAATGATGGTATTGCTGATCATCTAGACGAGTTTCCATTTAATGTTGCCGAAGCGAATGATACTGACGGTGATGGTATAGGTGATGTACTAGATAACGATGATGATGGTGACGGTACATTAGATTTTTATGATGATCTTCCCTTTGATCCTACAGAGCAAGTTGATACCGACAATGACCAAGTAGGTAATAATACTGATCTAGATGATGATGGCGACGGCATGAGCGATGAATTTGAGTTAACGTATAACTTAGATCCGCTCGAGCCTGCTGATGGTAATTTCGATACCGATTTTGATGGCGTATCTAATACTGAGGAAGCACAAGCTAATACTAACCCATTATTAGATGATTATGCGCCAATCATTACACCACCTCAGGCAGTGCATATTTATGCCGATCATACTTACACAGAATTTGATTTAGCCACCTTGATTGACATTACCCATGTTGCTGTTGAAGATGGCAGGGATGGAACTAATTGCTGCAATTTAACTGCACTAGGTTTTGAAACTGGTTCAAAGAATGTTAGCTCTGGTTTATATCCTATAACGTGGCGTGCGGTAGATAGTGCCGGAAATGTAGCTACAAGAGAACAGGTGTTGAACGTTCACCCACTCGTTAACTTTTCTGCAGAGCAAACGGTTGCAGAAGGTGGTATTGCCAAAGTTAATGTAACTTTGTCAGGTATTTCTCCAATCTACCCCGTTGAAATTCCTTTTATTATTACAGGAACTGTTGATAGTGCAGATTATTCTGTAGCTGCTAATGTCATCGTAATTGAAGAGGGCACAGAAGGATATATTGATATTCACTTACACAATGATTTTGAGTTAGAAGATCAAGAACAATTACTCTTAACTTTTGAACAAGGGGTCAATGGCGGAGCTCATAGTGAGCATATTATCAATATTGTCGAAGCCAATGTTGCGCCAAGTATCACCTTAACTATTGAGCAAAATGGACTTAACAGCAACCAAGTAGCAAAAGATGCCGGTGAAGCGACTATTAATCTTGCCATCAGTGATTCAAATACTGAAGACACACATGTAATTGACTGGCAACTACCGGATTATTTATCAGCAGAGGTTAGCGCTAATCAGTTGCAAGTATTTATTACGCCAGCTGATATTACCTTACCTGAAGAAATTAATGGTTTAGTTGAAATTTCAGTCACCGTTACCGATAGCGGTAATACCACAAACAGCGGTTCTGAATCACTATCACAAACGAAACACTTATACTTTTCGATGGTAAATAGTTTAGCGCGGTTAAGTACTACAGATACTGACAGAGATGGCATTTCAGATATTGATGAAGGCTTTAGTGATGATGATAATGATGGTTTACCCGCATATTTAGATGTGTCTACCATCTCATATTTGCAACCTTTGCATGTTAACTCTTCTGTGGTGAAGTTAGCTGAAACTGAACCAGGTTTATTATTACAATTAGGTAAGTATGCACGATTACAGTCTTCTGATGGTGTGCAATTATCACAGCAAGAAGTTAGTAATACCAAGCTGATTAATTCAGATAGTTTAGTTCATCAAGGAGGCTATTTTGATTTTGAAATACATCAAATAACCCCGTTTGGTCGTTCAGTTTACCTTGTTCTTCCTTTATCACAGTCTATTGAAGAGCATGCTGTATATCGTAAATTCACCCCAGAAAATAGTTGGCAAGATTTTGTAGTAGATTCAAACAATGCTATTGCAACAAGTGCTGCTGTTAATGGTGTATGTCCGCCGCCACAAAGTGATTTATATGAGGAAGGCTTGATTATCGGTAATGTTTGTTTACGTCTATATATCGAAGATGGTGGCGCTAATGACAGTGATGGCATAGCCAATGGTGTTATTGATGATCCCGGCGGAATTGCTATTGTCTCAAACTCCACAATAGCGAAAGAAACCACACCTGAAACATCGAGTAGCGGTAGCGTATCTTATTATCTGTTACTAGCGATGACTTTATTAATCATCAGGCGGTTTAGTTATCAAAGTAAGCAATATAAATAAGTTGAGTTACATCAATAAGAAATAAATTATCTAATACTTTTAGCTATTTTTAGTAATCAGTACTAGCTTTTCGTTGTGAGCTTTGTAACACTTTATTCACAAAAAATTTCGCCACATTTAGAGGAACTAAGTTGGAAGACTATACACAAGTAAAATCAGTACTGTTCGTTTGCATGGGCAATATATGCCGTTCTCCAAGCGCAGAAGCTGTTTTTAGACATAAAGCCCAAGAGAAAGGGGTTTCGCTTAATGTGGATTCTGCAGGAACTGTTGGTGCACATGCTAAAGAAAAGCCAGATCATCGAGCACAAAAAGTGGGTGTTGAACGTGGTTACTCATTTGATGGTATTAAGGCGCGTAAAGTTACCGAAAAAGATTTCGAGGATTTCGATCTTATCCTAGCGATGGACAATGATAATCTAGATTATTTGTTAGCGCTGGCTCCAGAGCATTTAAAAAACAAAGCTATGTTATTTTTAGACTTTTCATTCAACCATGAAGAGTCTGAGGTGCCAGATCCTTATTATGGTGGCGCTAATGGTTTTCGTTTTGTATTAGATTTAGTGGAAGATGCCAGTGATGGCTTATTAGAAAAAATCAAACACGCGTAGTTATTTATATTACGAAAATAAGTGTGTGATAATATCCCTTATAGAAAATAGAAAACAGAAAACAGAAAAATAAAAAGGATAAAGCAACAATGCTTTATCCTTTTTTATTAACGAACTGCAATTTGTTAATTGTTTTTTTGCGCTAAAAGCTCAAAAAGAAATAATTATTCTGTAATGACTTGATAAATAGTTACAGATCCACTTACTTCATTACCAATAATCAGCAAGGGCATACCACTTGGGCTTTGCTCACTAGAAACAAACTTGATACTTTCAGGGCCAAGATCACCAGCGCTTTCAATCATAGTACAATCCATGCCTTCATTAGGATCACAGGGGTTATCTAAATCATCATCTAATTCGTAATCAATATCGAAATCACGATTATTATAATGAGCTGAGAAAGTGACATTAAATGGGTTAGTGACATCATAAACAAAGAGATCACCTGAGCGCTCTAAGCCAATAAAACTGTACATTCGGCCATTAATCTCACCAACAGCAATTGCTTCAGGCTCACCACCTTTATCGTCAGAACGGTTGTCACCTTTGTTTTCTGTATGCGTCGAATTAAAGTCACTGCCTAATACAGCCGCTGAAATTTTTTCAAAATCATCGCCTGAATCGTAAACAAGGTTAGCGCTCTGATCCCAAATTGAAAATGAGCGGGCGCCATAAGCATAAAGCGCTTCATAAACGCCATCATTATCAGCATCACCTAAAGCAGTAGTTACTTTTAAGCGACCAAGACCATCACTTCCGCCGCTAGCATCATAAATAGCTTGTAATTCAGGTGATAGTGCTTTGTTGAGTTCGTCTGGGTCTATAATATCTTCTACACGTACTTCTTCAGAGTAACCATCATAATCACGTGCATCACCTTCATTTGCTGAAAGTATAAAAGTTGCTCCATTCCATTGATAAGACGTTATGGTATCTGGCTGGTACATGCCATATAAACCGTTAACATGTTGAAAGTCAGCAATTTCATCTTTGTTGGTAAAATCAATTTCATAATCTGACCAGTCTTTAAAACCTAACGGTTTAATTTCAATGGTGCCATCATCAAGGTTAATGATGCCTATTGCGTTATTCTCTTGTAAGGCTACAAAAGCCGTTTTACTGTCATCACTAACGGTAATGTATTCAGGCTCTAAACTTTGAGCTAAGTTGGTTCCATCAGGGCCTGCAAGCTTTAACCCTGCGCTTTTTAATAATGCCGTACGCTTTTCATCGGTATCAAAGTCTTCATCACTGAGTAAATCGCTACTAAACGTGATATCGGTAGTTAAATTAATCGTCTCACTTAAATCTGCTGGTATTGAATCTGTTAAGTTAATTACGGATATTGAGCCCTCAGGATCAATAGTGTAATCACTGTTAGGCTCACCTTCGTTAGCAACTAACACTTTCATGCCATCAGGTGTGAAAGTAAGCATATCAGGTAAGGCGCCAACTTTTACGCCTTTAACAAAAGTTCCAACACCTTGTGCATCTAAAGTATAAAATAACACAACACCAGGCTGTGTTTTATCTGTAGCTTCAACGGCTATAGCCAGAGTGTCTTCGAAAATAGCAATAGAATTTGCTGCCCCTAAACTGATTGTTTCTGTAAGATTGTTAGCGCCTTCAACATCAACTTCATCTAGATAAGTAAATGCGACAGATGACAAGCTTGTATCTGAAACAGGGCTGGCAACTTCAGTTGTTGCAATATTTACTAAGTTAATAACTTCTATCTGATTTGTCGCACTATTTACTGCAAACGCAGAGTTTGATGTTTCATGGAATTGAACAATTTCTGCTGCACTTTTACCGGCAATTTCACTGCCTCCTGCGCTGAATCGACCAACAACCTCAACTCGAACATTTTGTATAGCATCTACGCCATCAGCCCCTTGCTGTCCCTGAATACCCTGAGCGCCTTGCTCACCGGTAAGGCCTGTGGTACCAGTTTCCCCATCATCGCCATCAAATTGACAAGCTGATAATAGTGAGGCAATAGATAATGCAATAATTGATTTTTTCAGTGTGTTTATAGACATACTAATCCTACTTATAATTATGAGTGTAAAAATAAAACTCATGAAGTGTAGAAGTCAGGTATGACGCTTTTATGTCATTGAAATTAAAATAATATTACAAAAGTAAATACTATGACTTGAAATATTATGTGATGTGGCAAGATACAGAAGAGGAAAAGTGTTCACTCTCGTTTTTTAATGAAGAGATTTCTTTGTTGGAGTTAACGAAAGAACTAACCCTCAAGCTCAATTCTTACAAAAATGGTTGTTAAAATGAGCGAGAGAGATTGAATACTTGGTATCGCGTTACCGTTTCTTTACGGCATCCGCTAGTAATTCGAGAATGTCATTGCTAACATCAAGATTGACACATGCATCAGTAATACTCTGGCCATAGACAAGTGGTTTGTCAGGAGTTACCGATTGATTTCCAGCTTCAATAAAGCTTTCAATCATCACGCCAAATATGCTTTCTTCCCCTTGGCTAATTTGTTCTGCTAGTGAACGAGCTACGTCAATTTGTTTGTTATGATCTTTGTAACTATTACCGTGGCTGCAATCAACCATTATACTTTCTTTTAAGTTACTTTGAGCAAGTTGATTGCTGGCATCATTAATATCTTCTACATGATAATTAGGCACTTTTCCGCCACGTAAAATTACATGTGCAAATGGATTACCGTGAGTTCTATAGATACACATTTGTCCACTCTTATCAGGAGAATATAATACATGGGGCACACTTGAGGCTTTAATCGCATCAAGTGCGATTTTCACATTACCATCGGTACCATTTTTAAATCCTACAGGACAGGAAAGTGCCGAAGCTAATTCTCTATGTACTTGGCTTTCTGTCGTTCTAGCGCCTATCGCGCCCCAACTGATTAAGTCAGATATATATTGGCCGGTGACCATATCTAAAAACTCTGTGCCTGCAGGCAAACCCATTTCGTTAATATCAAGTAATAGCTGACGAGCGAGGTTTAACCCTTTAGCGACGTTAAATGATTTATCTAAGTCAGGATCACTAATTAATCCTTTCCAACCTACGGTTGTACGTGGTTTTTCAAAATACACACGCATAACTATCAGTAACTCATTACTGTATTTATCCCGTAATAGTTTTAATCGCTTAGCATAATCAATTGCAGCATCGGTATCATGAATCGAGCAAGGACCAATAATGACTAATAAGCGTTTATCTTCACCGCTAATTATGGCTTCAATGTCTTGTCGACTTTGCATAATAAAGTCAGCGGTATCTTGACTTAGCGGGATTTGTTCAGCAAGTTGAGCAGGAGACACTAAGTTTTCAATTAAACTAGTGCGTAATTCATCTGTTTTTATCGTCATGTCTTCATTAACTTTGTTGGCTTATGCATATATGAATTAGTAGTCATAGGCATAATCTAAATTATCGCGCTAACATAGCTAAATTCCTCACTAATGTGAACTGTTTTGTACACATGAATTTATATAACGTTAAAGTGAAGCAACGTTCAATGAAGATCTAGCATTAAACCTATAGAAGTTATTTTGGCTAAACGCGTATTGTTTTAATTAGAAGTTGTAATATTGGCAAACTTTGCCTGGCACACTTTTGCTAAGTCAATTGGAGATATTGCTATTTCAAGCCCTCGTCTACCACCACTCACATAGATGATTTTACACTCTTTAGCACTGGTATCTACTATTGTGGTTAATTGTTTTTTTTGGCCTAAAGGGCTGATACCACCTAAAATGTAACCTGTTGTTACCTCAGCTAGTTTTGAATCAGCCATTTTCAGTTTTTTTACTTGTAATACTTTTGCTAGCAATTTTAAGTTCAATTGAAATTTCACTGGAACAACTGCAACTGATAGGTTATTTTTTTCACAACACACTATTAAGGTTTTAAATACTTGCTTAGCATTTAGTGATAATTTCTCAATTACTTCTAAACCAAATGAAGATGCATTCGAGTCATGTTGGTATTGGTATAGTTCAAAGTGGATACCTTGTTGCTCTAGTTGTTTAGTTGCTGGTGTCATTGATATGTCATGTAAAACGATAATCTTTAATGGTTTATTTATCGTAATGAGGTAGAATTATCAACCTATTCTTTTATCACTCGTTTTTGTCATGCGTATTATTCACACCTCAGACTGGCACCTAGGTCAATATTTTTATGGTAAAAGCCGTGCAAACGAGCATCAACATTTTTTTAAGTGGTTATTAACGCAAGTAAAAACTCATCAGGTTGATGCTATTATTGTTGCTGGAGATGTGTTTGATACCGCAACGCCGCCAAGTTATGCAAGACAAATGTATTTCCACTTTATCAGTGAACTACAATCACTAAACTGCCAGTTGATTGTTTTAGCGGGTAACCATGATTCCGTCAGTATGTTGGCAGAATCACAAAGTCTTTTAGCCTCTTTATCAACTCGCGTTATTGCCAGTGTAACTGACCCTAATCAACTTGATAATTTATCCGAACAAGTATTTACGATAAACGATCATCAAAATCAGCCCAAAGCAGTTATCTGTGCCGTGCCCTTTATTCGACCTCGAGACGTCGTTAAGAGTAAAGTAGGGCAATCAGCAACAGATAAGCGCAAAGCGTTGCAACAAGCGATAGTCGAGCATTATCAAACTTTATTTAAGCATGCTCAGATACTTGCGACAAAGCAAGATAGCAGTAACTACAGATTACCTATCATAGCAACGGGCCATTTAACGGCGTTGGGCGTTACTGCATCAGATTCAGTTAGAGATATATACATAGGCACGCTTGAAGCACTGCCTAGTAGTGCATTTCCAAATGCTGACTATATTGCACTCGGTCATATTCATCGGGCACAAAAAGTCGCTAAAACCGAGCATATTCGATATAGCGGTTCACCTATTGCGCTGAGTTTTGATGAAGCTAAACAAACCAAACGCGTGCTAATGGTTGATTTTGCGCAGGGCGAACTTGAATGCGTCACAGAATTGAGTATTCCTTGTTTTCAACCTTTAGCTATGGTGAAAACGTCCATCGAAGGCTTACAAGCTGAAATTGAAGACGTGGTAAATACCTTAGCCATTGATGAGAAAACAATGAAAATATGGCTAGATATTGAATTATCTGATGCAAATCTTTTAAGCGACTTACAAAGTAAAATAGATAATATAATTGAAGACTTTCCTGTAGAAGCACTTCTGGTAAGAAGATCAAAACAGGTTAGAGATCGTTTGCAATTAACGCATCAGCAAGATCAAAGCACATTAAATGAATTAACGTTAGATGAGGTTTTTGCCGCACGTTTAAAACTTGAGCCTGATTTTAATGAAAGTGAACAGAGTGTTCCAAGTAATTCAGTCAAGAAAAGCAAAAAACAAACTTTACAAACCTTGTTCAAGCAAACGGCTGAACAAGTATTAGCGCGTGATCATGAGCTTGACGAATCACAAGCGTCAACTTCATTAGCAAAGGATGACGGCTAATGAGAATTTTACGCTTACGTTTTGAAAACATTAATGCGTTAAAAAATGCATGGCAGTTAGATTTTACCCAAGAACCTTTTGATACTAATGGGTTATTTGCTATTACAGGGGCAACTGGTGCTGGTAAAACAACTATTTTAGATGCCATTTGTTTAGCGCTTTATCACCAAACACCACGATTAACTATTTCCAAAAAACAAAATCAATTAATGACTCGGTTCACGGCTCACTGCATGGCGGAAGTTGAGTTTGAAGTGAAAGGGCAAGGTTATCGGGCATTTTGGAGTCAAAAACGTGCGCGAAATAAACTTGACGGTAATTTATTAGAGCCAACAGCTGAACTTGCCTTGATTGATGGCACTATTTTGGCAGAAAAGCTCAAGGTTGTCCGAAGTAAAGTCGCAGAAATAACCGGTTTAGATTTTTCTCGTTTTAGAAAGTCTATGATGTTATCTCAAGGGGAGTTCGCCGCTTTTTTAAATGCTCAGCCAAATGAAAGAGCACAATTGTTAGAGCAACTCACTGGCACTCAAGTATATGGGGATATTTCAAAACGAGTTTTTGAAAACCATAAGTCGGCTGAAAAATCTTTACAACTTATACAAGCAAAAGCACAAGGTGTGAACTTATTATCTGAGCAAGCTTTAACTGAGTTACAAACACAACAAGCAGAGTTAGTGAAAAATGATCAGCAACTACAGCAAGTTCAGGCATGTTATCAAGCGTTAAAAGAACTGAAATTAACAGATCTGAATCACAACAAACTGGTAGAGCAGAGTGTTTTAATCCAAGGGCAAGTCTCGAAAGTTCAACAGCAAGCAACTGATAGTAAAAAGGTTATTGAAGCTTGTTTAGACGATCAAACTAAACAACAAGCTGAGCATACTAGTATTGAAACTAAGCTGAATAACGATATTTTACCGCTAGAAACTTATATAACCAATTTGAACGTGCAACTTGATGAAAAAACAATTCATGTTAAACAGCAACAACAACTTAATGCGAAGTTAGCAAAAGAACTAGAGGATATTCAGCAGCAACAAGCACAGTTAACTAAAGAAGCGACTTTTCTACAAGCTTATATCAATGAGAATCAAATCTTAGCAAGTGTAAAAGATAAACTTCCGCTATGGCAGAGCCAAGAAATTCAGTTAAGGCAAATGCAAGAGAAGCTTAATGAGAAAAATCAACAGCTAAGGTTAAATCAAAATGAATATCAAAACTTACTTGCTGAGCAGAGTAATCAACAAGTGTTATTTAGTGGCCATCAACAAGAGCATGTCAAACTCGTTGAGCAAGGGGAAACATTATCATTAGAAAATGAACAGCTTATTCTTGAGTATAGCGATTTGTTAGCGGTATTCGGGTTAAGCTCAAATCAAATAACTATTGAAGCTCTTAGTAGCATATTAAATACTAGCCAACAGTTACAGTATGTGAATTCTCAAGCGTTACAACTCTCTAAACGCTATCAGTTAATCGAATTAGAGCAAAAGCAATTAGCGATAAGAAAAGATCAACTTTTAACAACTATAGAAGATACACAAAGGCAGCTTTTACAATTGCGCCAGCAGTTTAGCCAAATAAAACAGCAAAAACTTGATGTTGAAACCTTAATTGCACAACAGCAAACGATCATGGCATTAAGTGACCACAGAGATAATTTGCAAGCTGAGCAACCTTGCCCCTTATGTGGTTCAACTGAACACCCTGCAATTAGTGAATATCAAGCTATCAGTGTTGACGAGCATCAAGAGAGATTGAAAGATATAGTTCAACAATTATCGCATTTAGAAGAGCAAGGAAAAGAGTTAGCTCAGCAAGAAGGACAGATAAAAGCAGAAATAAATACTAATGATCAAACCGTACAAAGAATCGACGCTGAACAAGGCGAATTATTATTAAGCTTTTCGGCACTTTTTAATGCAGGAACATTAGTTAATGATGACTACAGCATCGATAATTTAGCGTTAATAGAGCAAAGCAATGACCAACATAATGAGCAAGTTAAAGTACTTAATGTGTTTAATGAGAAATTTAGCAGCCTGAACCAACAACGAAGTCAAGTTAGCCAATCATTAAGTAATATGGAGCAATTACTTGCTAAAGATGAGTATCAGAAAAACTTGCTACAAGAAAAGATTGCTTTTGCACATAAAGAAACTGAACAGCTAAAAAATGCTATCGATTCATTAACCGCTGAATATCACACCTTGCAAAAGATACTGATAGATGATGCCCAAGCTTTGCAAATTGTTGAAATAGATAAACCAAATTGGCTCATTAATTTACAACAACAAATTGATGCTTTTGAGCAAAAATCGACACAATTACAAAGCATACAGACTCGTTTATCAGAAGTTGAAAAAGCATCTGTACTAGCTGACTCTCAATCAAAACAAGCTATTAGTCAATTACAAACGCTTGAGCATCAGCAACAGCTATTAATTCAGCAATTAACCGACAATAAAAGGTTACGCGTAACTAGGTTTGCGGCACTTGGTTATGAAAGAGAAGATAGTCAATCTGTTGTTTATATTAGAAAAGTTTTATTTGAGCAAGTTGAATTGCTCAAAACTAAATTATTAGGCTTGCAAGAAGCACATCAAAAGTTAGAAGGCCAATTACAACAGCTTTTAGGACAAAAACAGGGCATAAATGAGCAAATTAACCACTGTGAACAATCTAAAGTCATAGCTGAAAATTCCTTAAGTAAAGCACTAAAATATGTCGAGAATGTTGATTTTGGTATTTGTCGGGAAGCAGAGCGATTAACCGCTAATAACATTGATAATTTTAAAGCATTATTAGAAAGTGAAATTAATATCAGCCTTGAAGGATTAGCGCAGCAAAGTAAACAGCAACAAAGAGCGTTAGGACAAGTTCAACAAGCAATTATTCATGATCAAGAAAACAAAACTCAACAACAATTACTGTTAGCTCAAATTGAAACGGAACAAATTGCTGTTGATGATCTTGCTTATCTCAATAATTTAATTGGATCTGCAGACGGGGCAAAGTTTAGAAAATTTGCCCAAAGTCTCACTTTAAATCATCTTGTTTATTTGGCTAATGAACAACTGAATAAATTGCACGGTCGTTATCAATTACAGTGTCAGCAAAACGAAAGCCTAAGTTTAGAGGTTCTCGATACATGGCAAGGTGATAGTGTTCGAGATACAAAAACACTTTCTGGTGGTGAAAGTTTTTTAGTTAGTTTGGCGCTAGCTTTAGCACTATCTGATTTAGTGAGTAATAAAACCAGTATTGATTCTCTATTTTTAGATGAAGGCTTTGGCACTTTAGATAATGAAACGTTAGAGATCGCCCTAGATGCCTTAGATAACCTTAATGCCAGCGGTAAAATGATTGGTATTATCAGCCATGTTGAAGCGTTAAAAGAGCGTATAGCAGTACAGGTGAAAGTTAAAAAACAAAGTGGTCTAGGTATGAGTTGCTTAGAAGATCAATTTAAGTTTATCGCTGACTAAAGTAAAAACGCTTCAAAATTAAAAGGAATACTATTGGATACTTGGGTCTATTTCACCTTGCTTGCTGCTACTATGCAAGCTGTAAGAACTGCTGGGCAGAAGCAGTTATCTGGCAAGTTAAACGCTATGGCAACAACGTCGGTACGCTATGTTTATGCTTTACCGTTTGCTTGGCTTTATTTATGGTGGATACTTGATTTTCGAGAAGTAACAACGCCTACACTTAATCCTGATTTTTTAACTTATGCGTTAATCGCCTGCGTTACGCAAATTATCGGAACCGCTTGTTTAGTTGCCGCTTTTCGATTTAAAAACTTTGCCGTCGCTACAAGCCTTGCAAAAACTGAAGCAATTCAGGTGGCTATTGTTGGCGCCATATTTTTTGCTGCGCCATTAAGCTTCTTAGGTTGGTTTAGCGTTTTAATTGGTGTCGTTGGGGTGTTTTTTGTCTCTAAAGTGAAGTTTACTTTAAAAGATGTACTGGCAGGCTCAGATGCAATGACTGGTTTGTCATTTGGTTTAGGTGCAGGTTTAGGATTAGCCATAACTACGTTGTTGATCAGAGAGTCTAGTTTAGCCTTGAACAGTGATTTAATGGTAAGTGCTGCGGTTACTTTGGTATTTATGATCACAGTGCAATCTGTTATTTCACTCATATATGTTTATTTTCAAGATAAAAAACAGCTCACTTTAATGTTAACTCATTGGCGGTTATGTTTATTTGTTGGAATCACCAGTGTATTAGGCTCTATTGGCTGGTTTACAGGGGCAAGTTTTCAAACAGCAGCCTACGTAAAAGCTTTGGGGCAAGTTGAGTTTTTTATCACTTTGGCACTGACTTATCGTTTGTTCAAAGAAAAAATAACCGCAATAGAATATGTAGGAATGTTTTTCATTGTATTAAGTGTTGTTATTTTATTACTTTGGGCATAAATACGAATACTTTAATGTTAAACTGAACAGCAATATTGATAACCTAGACGCAAATTTAAAGAGAAAAAAATGAAAATAGCAGATAAAACCGTCGTGCAATTCCATTATGTTTTGAAAGATGAAGCAGGACAAGAGCTAGAAAGTTCAAAAGATAATGATCCAATGGCTTATTTACATGGTGCAAATAATACCCTTGCAGGTTTAGAAAAAGCGCTAACAGATAAAGAAGCAGGTGATAAGTTTAGCGTCACGTTACAGCCTGAAGACGCTTACGGTGAACGTCAAGAAGATATGGTTCAACGTGTTCCAGTTAAACACTTGCAAGGTTTACCGAGTAAAAATGCGAAATGGAAAGCAGGCATGGTTGCCGTTGTTCAAACAGAACAAGGTCAACGTCAAGTTACGGTGGTTAAAACAGGTAAATTTATGGTTACTGTTGATATTAATCCACCACTTGCAGGTAAAGTGATTACTTTTGATATAGAAGTTATTGATGTACGTGCTGCCACAGATGAAGAAATAGAGCATGGGCATGCACATGGTGTTGGTGGACATCAGCACTAGTTGACGAAAAAAATATAGCTGTTAAGGTGTTAGCAGCTATATTTTATTATTTATCTCACCTTTTGTTACAAAACAACGAGAAACAATTGCTGAGAAACAACGAGTAACACCATGATGACTATAAAAAAAACAACCTCATTTAACGTATTAAAAACTTCTCTACTAACTGCCAGTTTACTTTCTTCATTTCATTTATTTGCACAAACACAAGTCATTCATGCAGGCACTTTATTACAAGTAGCTGGTGAAAAGCCTACAGCTAATCAAAGCCTCGTTATTAAAGACGGTAAAATTGTTAGTATACAAAAAGGTTTTATAAAGCCAGATAAAGTGGCAAAAGGTGCCGAACTTATCGACTTATCCTCAAGCTTTGTTATGGCAGGTTTAATGGATATGCATGTACATTTACAAGGTGAATTAGGCCCTAAAAATGATAGCCAGTCACTTCGTATGTCTGATTCAGATGTTTTGATGAATAGTGCCTTTAATGCCAAGAAAACTTTAATGGCAGGTTTTACTACGGTACGTGATCTTGGTGCTAGCGCAGAGCAAATTTTTGCTCTGCGTGATGGTATAGCTAAAGGTTGGGTAGAAGGCCCACGAATTATAGCAGCAGGAAATACCGTTTCAGTTACTGGTGGTCATGGTGATGTTGATGGTTTAAGTCCTGATATTCTTGAAATGCGTACTAGTAAAGTTATTTGTGATGGTCCTTATGACTGTAGAAGAGCAACAAGACATGCGATTAAGTTTGGCGCTGATGTAATAAAAATTACCTCAACGGGCGGTGTGTTGTCTGATACTAATACGGGTACTGGTCAGCAAATGGCAGATGATGAGCTAAAAGAAGTCGTTGCCGCAGCACATGCATTAGGACGGAAAGTAACAAGTCATGCGCATGCCGCTGATGGCATTAACGCGGCACTTCGTGCTGGGGTTGATAGTATAGAGCACGGCAGTTATGCCAATGATGAAAGCATTGCTTTATTTAAAAAGTCTGGCGCTTATTTAGTACCAACGTTAATGGCAGGGGATACTGTTGTTGGGTTAGCAAAAACAACTAATTTTATGTCTGATGCCATTAAAGCAAAAGCCATTCGAGTTGGCGCTGATATGACTGCCAACTTTAAACACTCATTTAAATCAGGTGTAAAAATCGCTTATGGCACGGATAGTGGTGTTTCCCCTCACGGTAATAATGGTAAAGAAGGTGTTTTAATGGCACAAGCGGGTATGAAAAATAGTGAGATATTAAAATCTGCTACTATTCATGCGGCTGATCTTATTGGTATGTCGAATAGTTTAGGGACGATAGAAGAAGGGAAAATCGCTGATATTATTGCTTTTGACGGTAATCCATTAAATCATATTGAAGAGTTGTTAGATGTTGATTTTGTTATGAAGGGCGGTAATGTTGTCAAAAAGTAAGGCCAAGGGCTAGCCTAATTTGTAGCATAAGATTGTTTCATATCTTTGAGCAATTTTGAGCTTTTATTCTTTGATGAGTTTTTCGTACTCAATGAAAGCTTTTAAATAAATTTGTTTAAAAGCTTTTACTCTCCAACTGACATTTAAATGTAGGTTATTTAATGAAATCAATATTTATTCTTATCACCATACTTTTGTCTTTAAGTCACACACCAGCAATAGCCGACGAAAAGCTTCAATATCAAGACATTGTTAAACAGCACAAAGGCAGTGTTGTTTACCTCGACTTTTGGGCGTCTTGGTGCTCGCCTTGTCGGCAGTCATTCCCTTGGCTCAATAAAATGCAAGTAAAGTATGCAGATAAAGGCTTTAAAGTCATTAGCGTTAATTTAGACGCAGATAGAACGCTAGCTCAACAATTTTTGAAAGAAACACCAGCCAATTTTACTGTTTTATATAACCCTAAGGGTTCACTGGCAAAAGAATTAAAAATTAAGGGTATGCCAAGCAGTTTTATTATTAATGCCAAAGGTGTCATTGTTAGTAGTCATGTTGGTTTTACTGCCAATAAAAAAGAAAAATATGAGCAAGAAATAAAGCAGTTACTACAGATTGCTGAAAAAGATACTGCTTTAGATGGGGAATAGAATCATTGCTTTGCTTTAAGTATCAGTCAAAAACTTAAGTCAGAATTTTTGTGAGCAACACAAGTAACGTTTAAAAAGAGTTTTCTATTGAAAAACGCTAATGAGGTGGAGTTTGCCGCTTTAATCAATCAGGTTTACAAGTGTACAGCTTGCGCAGAGTCTTTACCGTTAACACCTAAACCCATTATTCAAATGTCGACTAACGCGAAAATATTAATTGCTGGGCAAGCTCCGGGGTTACGAGCTCATAATGCGGGTTTACCTTTTGATGATCCCAGTGGGGATCGACTGCGCGAATGGTTAGGTTTAAGTAGGTGTGAGTTTTATGATCCTGAACTTGTAGCTATTTTACCTATAGGGTTTTGTTTTCCTGGTACAGGAAAATCAGGTGATTTACCACCACGCATCGAGTGTGCAGCTTTGTGGCGCGAACAGCTTCTTAGCTTTCTTGATAAAGTTGAATTAATCATTGTGTTAGGAAAATATGCTCACCAGTATCATTTTGGGAGAAAAGCCGCTTCTGTCACGGCTTTAGTGAAATCATGGCAAGAGTATTGGCCTGGCATTGTTCCGCTGCCACATCCTAGCCCTCGTAATAACCGATGGCTAGCTAAAAATCCTTGGTTTGAAATTAAGTTATTACCCGTGCTTCAGCAACGAGTGTCAATATTAAAAAAGGAATTGTTTAAATAAAAACGGGAAGAGTTAAGGTTTTTATATGAAGTTATTTGATTTTTAGCGGCGTTCAGTTAGCACTATTCGTGAATGTCGATATCAATATTAGTCACAGGAATTGAGCAACACGTTAAAATTTCACCTTCACCTATGAAAGCTAAAGGTGAAATTGGATAATCAACTTCACCTTTAGTTAACTTACACCGGCATGCTCCGCAAAAGCCATCTCTGCAATGATAATGGCTTTCTATACCTTCGCGTTCTAGGGCATTCAGTATATTTTTGTCTTGCTCAAGAAAGTCAATTTCACGACCTTCAACAAGGATTTTTTTTGACATTACAAATCAAAATCATCGAAGTCGTCAGCTTCTACACTTGAATCGACCTGACCAACTAAATAGCTTGATATTTCAGTCTCTTGAGGAGCTACTTGCACGTTATCACTAACTAAATAAGCGTTCATCCAAGGTAACGGGTTACTTTTGATGTTGAATGGTGCGTCAAAACCAATAGCGGCTAAACGTTGATTTGAAATGTATTCAATATATTGATTTAAAATTTCTGCATTTAAGCCAATCATTGAACCATCTTTAAATAAGTATTCTGCCCACTCTTTTTCTTGATCAACAACATCGAGGAAAATTTGTAAACCTTGGTCACGCATTTCCTCACTGATCTCTTTCATTTCGGGATCATCATTACCATTCATCCAGTTATTAAGAATGTGCTGAGTTCCTGTTAGATGAAGTGCTTCATCACGGGCAATAAGCTTGATGATTTTTGCATTGCCTTCTAATAGTTCTCGCTCAGCAAAAGCAAATGAACAAGCAAAACTGACATAAAAACGAATCGCTTCCAATGCATTTACAGAGCAAATGGCTAAGAATAAGCGCTCTTTTAATTTACGCGTGCTCACTTCAAAGTTAGTGCCATTAATGTCATAACTACCTTCGCCTTGAGACTGTAATAATTGCGTAGTTAAAATAACATCATCAAAGTATTTCGCGATACTGGTTGCGCGCTTTAAAATGGCAGGGTTAACAACAATATCGTCAAATACTTCACCGGGTTCAGTGAATAAATTACGGAGAATATGAGTATATGAACGAGAGTGAATCGTTTCACTAAATGCCCATGTTTCTACCCAAGTTTCTACTTCTGGTAAAGACACTAGCGGTAATAATACTGCATTTACTGAACGTGCAGCCATTGAATCGAGTAGCGTTTGATATTTTAAGTTTGAAATGAAGATATGTCTTTCAGAATGAGTCAAACTCTGCCAATCAGCTCGGTCTTTCGAAACATCAACTTCTTCAGGTCGCCAAAAGAAAGATAATTGCTTTTCAATAAGCTTTTCAAAAGCGCTGTATCGTTGTTGGTCGTAGCGAGAAACATTAACACTGTTGCCTAAAAACATAGGCTCTAATAAAGCGTTGTTAGGCGTTTGATTAAACGTGGTGTACGTCATTGGTTGTATTTCCTTAGTATGTCACACTTTGGTTGTGACAATGAGCCTAGTGGTATCGCTAGGCTCAGTATTTATTATTAATGAGTTTGTTTTTATTCTTATTATGTTGAATCAGCTGAACGGCTAGATTTTACAAGCACCACCGGCACAACCATCATCTTCAACTTCGACATCATCACTGGCGCCATCACGGGTGTTGTGATAGTACATGGTTTTAACACCAAGTTTATAAGCCGTTAAAATATCTTTTAAGATTTGTTTAACAGGCACTTTGCCACCTTCAAACTTAGAAGGGTCGTAATTGGTATTGGCTGAGATAGTTTGATCGACAAACTTTTGCATAATACCAACAATCTCTAAGTAACCATCATTGCTTGGTATATTCCATAGTAGCTCATAGTTATGCTTCAGTTTTTGATACTCAGGTACTACTTGCTTTAAAATTCCGTCTTTACTTGCTTTAACGCTGATTAATCCACGCGGTGGCTCAATACCATTAGTCGCGTTAGATATTTGCGAAGACGTTTCTGAAGGCATTAAGGCCGAAACAGTTGAGTTGCGCACACCATATTCTTGAATGCTCTTACGTAAAGATTCCCAATCTAGATGTAGTGGCTCGCCGGTAATATCGTCGATTGTCTTTTTATAAGTATCAATGGGTAATATCCCTTGAGAAAGACGGGTTTCATTGAATTTAGGACAAGCACCTTGCTCTTTAGCCAGTAAATTCGTGGCTTTTAATAAATAGTATTGAATAGCTTCAAAGGTTTTATGTGTTAAATTATTGGCACTACCGTTCGAATAATACAAACCATTTTTAGCTAAATAATAAGCATAATTAATAACACCTATACCTAAAGTTCTACGCGCTAAACTAGCATTTTTGGCTGCCGGAATAGGGTAGTCTTGATAGTCTAATAAACTGTCCAGTGCACGCACTGCTAAATCGGCTAAACCTTCTAGCTCATCTAATGAATCTATAGCACCTAAGTTGAATGCAGATAAAGTACACAGGGCAATTTCACCATTTTCATCGTTCACTTCATCCATCGGCTTAGTTGGTAAAGCGATTTCTAAACATAAGTTACTTTGACGAATAGGTGCAACACTAGGGTCGAATGGACTGTGAGTATTACAGTGATCAACGTTTTGTAAGTATATACGGCCTGTACTTGCACGCTCTTGAGCAAACAAAGTAAATAGCTCTATAGCTTTAATACGCTTTTTACGAATAGAGTCATCATTTTCATACTGTACGTAAAGCTGTTCAAATTTTTCTTGATCTTCAAAGAATGCATCATAAAGGCCAGGGACATCACTTGGACTGAATAAGGTAATAGAACCGCCCTTGATTAAGCGCTGATACATTAATTTATTAAATTGTACACCGTAATCTAAATGGCGAACGCGGTTTTCTTCAACACCACGGTTATTTTTAAGTACTAACAAACTTTCAACTTCTAAATGCCAAAGTGGATAGAATAGGGTGGCAGCGCCGCCACGTACACCACCTTGAGAACAGCTTTTAACAGCTGTTTGAAAGTGTTTATAAAATGGAATACAACCTGTGTGAAATGCTTCACCGTTACGAATGCTACTACCTAAAGCACGAATTCTTCCTGCATTAACACCGATACCAGCGCGTTGAGAGACATACTTAACTATGGCACTTGATGCGGCATTAATTGAATCTAAAGAATCATCACATTCGATTAATACACATGATGAGAATTGACGTGTCGGGGTACGTACGCCAGCCATAATAGGTGTAGGTAATGAAATTTTAAATGTTGATATCGCGTTATAAAACCCTTCAACATATTTTAATCGTGTTTCTTTAGGGTATTTAGCAAATAAACAAGCAGCAACCAATATGTAAAGGAATTGCGCACTTTCGTATATATCACCATTAACACGGTTTTGAACTAAATATTTTCCTTCAAGCTGCTTTACTGCCGCATAGCTGAAATCAAGATCACGGCTATGATCTAAAAACAGTGACATATGCTCAAAGTCGCTTTCACTGTAGTCAGCTAATAAGTGTTGATCATATTTACCAGCTTCAACTAATTTAACAACGTGATCATATAACCTTGGTGGCTCAAATTGGCCGTAGGCTTTTTTACGCAAATGGAATATCGCAAGCCTTGCAGCTAAATATTGATAATCAGGGCTTTCTTCAGAAATCAAATCAGCAGCAGACTTGATTATTGTTTCGTGAATATCTTCGGTTTTAATACCATCATAAAATTGGATATGAGATTTCAGTTCTACTTGAGAAACGGATACCTCTTCTAGACCTTCAGCTGCCCAAGCTATTACTTGGTGGATTTTTTCGAGGTTGATAGGTTCTTTTTCGCCATTACGCTTAGTAACAAAAAGATTATTATTCATGAAAGACCTGTGATAAAAATTGTTATTATTTTGTTCTTTAGTCCAAGAAAGTGGTGTGGAAAAACACACAATTAAATAACTAAAGATACCCCTTTGTTTTTATTTTTTCCCTGAATACGCAAAAAAGAACATTCGCGCACAACATCTTGGGTTTTTTTTTTATTCCAACCACAAGATAATGAGGTTTAATCACTTTTGCAAGCGATAAAGTAGGTTGATTTTTAGCCGTTTTTTGAGAGATTGTAATTGGGTTAGTAATGACTAACCTAGTACCACTATTTGATTGAATGATTTATTAAATGCAAATACTTTTTAATAATTTTTTTTAGTTGAAATTATTTTAATTTAATTTTTTGGTTTAATATAGCAAATAAGAATATGAATAAATAATAGTGTTTTAAATCATTAGGTTATTTAAATAGCTTACAGAATAAACAACCTGATTAATTTAAAATCAGTTCCTTTGCAATGATTAGATCTTCTGAAAACACAAAATGTAATTCACATCTAAATTTGCCGTTAATTTATGATTTTCAGTAATAGGGTTATAGTGAATCCCGCTTGCATCTATACATTTTAAATCACTTGCGTGAGCCCAAGTAATAAGCTCTGAAGGTTTAATAAATTTATCATGGTCATGGGTGCCATCAGGGACTAACTTAAAAATCTTTTCAGCAGCTAATATTGCTAGTAAATAGGATTTTATATTTTTATTTAATGTTGAAAAGAAAACTAAACCACCAGGTTTTACTAATTGAGCACAAGCTTTGATGACAGACGCAGGCTCTGGAACATGCTCTAACATCTCCATGCAAGTAACATAATCAAATGATTCGGCTGCTTGTTGTGCTTTCTCTTCAGCTGTTATTTTTTCATAGTTGATGGTTAAACCTGACTCTAAGGCATGCAGTTTAGCCACATTAAGTGGTTCAGTGCCCATATCAATACCTGTAACATCAGCACCTAGCTTAGTTAATGACTCTGTTAGTATGCCACCGCCACAACCGACATCGATTATCTTTTTGCCAAACACTTCCGATTCTTGTTCACTGATATGCTGACAAATAAATTGTAATCTTAATGGATTTAATTGATGTAAAGGTTTGAAGTCACCGGTTAAGTCCCACCATTGGCTTGCAACTTTTTCAAACTTTTCGATTTCTTCATTGTTAACATTAAGTGGGTTTGTAGTCATTGTATTATTTGTGTCTTTAAAAAGAATGTTAGCGATTCTAAACCAAACCCTTTTTTAAACAAAGCGAATAGATCAACTAACGCTTATTTTGTTTGATAAATAGCCACAAATAAGTCTAAAAAAAATACACTTTTAATCGCGTTAATAAAGCTGTTTGGCATCCCCAAAAATTATGCTAGTATGCTGCGTTGATTTACCATTTTTTTATGAAGCCTTGTAAAAAAATAATAATAAAAATCTTGTAATTTTATAGTTACGTTTTAAGTTAAGGGATACGTCTATTTATGTCAGATCTGGCCAAAGAAATAGTACCAGTAAATATTGAAGATGAATTAAAAACTTCATACCTAGATTACGCCATGAGCGTTATTGTTGGACGTGCATTACCTGATGTACGAGATGGTTTAAAGCCAGTACATCGTCGTGTGCTATATGCCATGGATGTGTTAGGAAATGACTGGAATAAAGGTTATAAAAAATCAGCGCGTGTCGTTGGTGATGTAATAGGTAAATATCACCCACATGGTGATACCGCTGTGTACGATACTATTGTACGTATGGCGCAACCTTTTTCAATGCGATACATGTTGGTTGATGGTCAAGGTAACTTTGGTTCCGTCGATGGTGATAGCGCTGCTGCTATGCGTTATACCGAAATTAGAATGGATAAAATATCGCATTCAATTCTAGCTGACCTTGATAAAGAAACGGTTGATTTTGTTCCTAACTATGACGGCACTGAACATATTCCTGCCGTTATGCCTACTAGAATTCCTAATCTACTTGTTAATGGTGGCTCAGGTATTGCCGTAGGTATGGCAACAAACATTCCGCCTCATAATTTAACTGAAGTCATTAATGGTTGTTTAGCTCTGATTGACAATAGCGAAATAACGGTTGATGAATTATTGACTCACATACCTGGGCCTGACTTCCCAACTGCCGGTATTATTAGTGGTAGAGCCGGTATTGAAGAAGCTTACCGAACAGGTCGAGGCAAAATTAAAATCCGTGCCCGTGCTGAAATTGAATGTAATGAAAGCACTGGCAAAGAAACCATCATTGTTCACGAGTTACCATTTCAGGTAAACAAAGCACGCCTTATTGAAAAAATGGCTGAGCTTGTTAAAGAAAAACGCCTTGAGGGAATTTCAGCGTTACGCGATGAGTCTGATAAAGACGGTATGCGTATGGTTATTGAAATTAAACGTGGTGAAGTAGGCGAAGTTGTTTTAAATAACTTGTATAAGCTTACTCAAATGCAGGTATCTTTTGGCTTGAATATGGTGGCTTTAGGTAATGGCCAGCCTAAAGTATTCAACTTAAAGCAAATGCTTGAAGAGTTTGTTCTTCATCGTCGCGAAGTGGTAACACGTCGCACTATTTTCGAATTAAGAAAAGCACGTGATAGAGCTCACATCTTAGAAGGTTTATCGATTGCATTAGCTAACATTGAACCAATTATTGAATTAGTTAAAACTTCTCCTTCGCGTAAAGAAGCAGAAGAAAAGCTTGTTGCTCAAGGCTGGGATTTAGGTAACGTTAGCGCCATGCTAGAACGTGCTGGTACTCATGCCGCGCGTCCTGAGTGGTTAGAGCCAGAATTTGGTATTCGTGACAACAAGTACTACTTAACACCTGTGCAAGCAAAAGCCATTGTTGAGTTACAACTTTACAAACTGAGTGGTTTAGAACACGAAAAAATTCTAAATGAGTACAAAGAGTTATTAGATCTTATTGCTGAATTAATGCATATTCTTGAAAGCCCTGAGCGCTTAATGGAAGTTATTTGTGAAGAGTTAGTGGCTATTCGTGATGAATTTGGTGATGAGCGTAGAACTGAAATTACCAATGCTTCACATGACTTATCATTAGAAGATTTAATATCAGAAGAAGATGTGGTTGTAACTTTATCTCATGAAGGATACGTTAAATATCAAGTATTGAGTGATTATCAAGCACAGCGTCGAGGCGGTAAAGGCAAAGCAGCGACTAAGATGAAAGAAGAAGATTTCATCGAACGTTTATTGATTGCCAATACTCACGATACGATTTTATGCTTCTCAGATAGAGGTAAGTTGTATTGGTTGAAAGTGTACCAATTACCACTAGCAAGTAGAACCGCTCGTGGTCGCCCAATTGTTAATATTCTACCGTTAGAAAATGATGAGCGCATTACCGCTATCCTACCAGTACGAGAGTACGAAGAAGATAAGTATATCATCATGGCTACAGCCTCAGGTACGGTGAAGAAAACAGCATTAACTGCTTATAAGAACCAACGTGCAAATGGTATTATTGCCTTAAACTTACGTGATGATGATACCTTAATTGGTGTCGATATTACGGATGGTGATAATGACATCATGTTGTTCTCTGATGCTGGTAAAGTAGTTAGATTTAACGAAAAAGTTAAAGATAGTGAAACAGGTGAAGTAAAACTTGATCCTGAAACAGGTGAACAGCGTTGGGCCTTAAAACCTATCGGCAGAACAGGTACAGGTGTTCGCGGTATGAAACTAGAGGGCGATCAAAAGGTTGTTTCTCTAATAGTACCGAAAAATGATGGACCTATTTTGACCATTACTGAAAATGGCTTTGGTAAGCGCACAGAGTTAGCTGAATACCCAGCTAAGAGCAGAGCGACTAAAGGTGTTGTTTCAATCAAAGTGAGTGAACGTAACGGTAAAGTTGTTGGTGCAGTGCAAGTGGAAGAGCTCGATGAAATCATGGCTATTACTGATAACGGTACTTTAGTTCGCACTCGCGTAAATGAAGTCAGTATTATCGGTCGAAATACTCAAGGTGTTCGCTTAATACGTACTGTTGAAGGTGAGCATGTTGTTGCCTTACAACGTATAGATGAAATTGAAGAATCAACTGTTGCTGAAAGTGAGGAAGGTGCTGAGGGCGAAACCACAACACTTAACCCAGAGCATAGCGCTCAACAAGTGGATAAAGATACTTCATCGAACGACGAACAAGAATAATCGTCGTACACTTTTAAAAGGCGGCTAATAACCGCCTTTTTTTGTTTTTAATTGTTTACCATTCAGTGTAAATACTGAATTTGAGAAGAAGAAATGTCTGAAATTTTTAATTTTTGTGCTGGGCCTGCCATGCTACCTAAAGCAGTGATGGCAAGAGCACAAACTGAGTTTATAAACTGGAATAATACCGGTAGTTCGGTAATGGAGTTAAGCCACCGTAGTGAAATATATATGGAGATGGCTGCCCAAGCAGAAGCTGATTTACGCGAATTAATGGCAATCCCAGATAATTACAAAGTGTTATTTTGCCATGGTGGGGGCAGAGGGCAGTTTTCAGCTGTACCTTTAAATTTGTTACCAACAGGAAAATCAGCCGATTATATTGTGAATGGTTCATGGTCAAAAGCAGCTGTGGTAGAAGCGAATAACTTTGGTGAAATTAACGAGATTAATATTCGTCAAACTCGTGATGGAGAGGTAAACCTTTTACCCGCTAGTGAGTGGCCATTAAATCCAGAAGCTGCTTACGTCCATTATTGTCCAAATGAGACTGTTGATGGTATTGAAATTAATGAAATCCCTGACACCAATGGTGTACCACTAGTTGCGGATATGTCTTCGACAATATTATCTCATGACATTGATGTCAGTAAGTTCGGTGTGATTTACGCTGGAGCACAAAAAAATATTGGCCCATCGGGGTTAACAATCGTGATTGTGCGAGAAGACTTATTAGGCAATGCACAAAAAGCAACTCCATGTATTATGAACTACCAAACCTCAGCCAACAATGACTCTATGTTTAATACACCACCCACTTATGCTTGGTATTTAGCAGGCTTAGTTTTTCAGTGGTTGAAAGACTTAGGTGGGGTACAAGCAATTGCCAAGGTTAATCAACAGAAAGCTGAACTTTTATATCAAGCTATCGATAATAGTAACCTATATACGAACAATGTCGCCAAACAATACCGCAGTAAAATGAATATTCCTTTTTGGCTTACCGATGAAAGCTTAAATGAAGCGTTTTTAGCTCAAGCAGAGCAAGAAGGTTTAATGGCTTTATTAGGTCACCGTATTGTCGGTGGTATGCGGGCAAGTATTTATAATGCTATGCCTCTTGAAGGTGTTAAAGCCTTGGTAGCCTTTATGAACAAATTTGAAAAAGAGATTAGATAGTATGGAACAGTTAACATTAAACCCAATTAATCAAATTAATGGTGAAGTATTTTTACCTGGCTCGAAAAGCTTATCTAATCGTGCTTTATTAATTGCCGCGCTAGCAAAAGGGACCACTAAAATTACCAATTTACTGGTGAGTGACGATATTAAGCATATGCTTAATGCCTTAACGACACTTAACATAGATTATTCTATAAGTGATTGCGGCACTGAATGTACTGTTACGGGTAATAATGGCTTTTTTAGTGTCAATAAACCTGTAGAGTTATACCTTGGTAATGCAGGTACTGCAATGCGCCCATTATGTGCAGCATTAGCGGCTAGTGAAGGTGAATTTACTTTAACGGGTGAGCCAAGGATGAAAGAAAGGCCGATTGGACACTTAGTTAATGCGTTATCACAGCTTGATGCAGATATTGAGTATTTAGAAAACCATGATTACCCGCCAGTAAAAATAAAAGGTAAGGCTTTAAGTGTTAATACTGTTGGCAACAAAGTTACTATTGACGGTTCTATTTCAAGTCAATTCTTAACGGCTATTTTGATGATCACGCCTTTATTAAAAACAGATACTGAAATTAACATTGAAGGTGATTTAGTTTCTAAGCCGTATATTGATATTACGCTTAATATTATGAGCCGTTTTGGCGTAGATGTTCAAAATAATGATTATCAATCTTTCACCGTAAAAGGTGGTCAGTCATATCAAGCGGTTGACAAATACATGGTAGAAGGGGATGCATCCTCTGCGTCATACTTTTTAGCAGCAGGAGCTATCAAGGGAGGGGAAGTTACCGTTCATGGTGTTGGTAAATTAAGTGTACAAGGAGATAAACATTTTGCTGATGTCCTTGAAAAAATGGGTGCAAAAGTTACATGGAAAGATGAATCAATAACTGTTGAAGGTAGAGCGCTCACTGCAGTTGATATGGATATGAACCATATACCTGATGCAGCAATGACAATTGCGACCACAGCACTTTTTGCGACAGGCACTACAGTAATTAGAAATATTTATAACTGGCGAGTAAAAGAAACAGATCGCTTATTTGCTATGGCAACAGAGCTTCGTAAAGTAGGTGCTGAAGTTATTGAAGGTGAAGATTATATTTCAGTAACGCCACCAGCGACTTTAAAACATGCTGAAATTGATACTTATGATGATCATCGTGTTGCAATGTGTTTTTCATTAGTAGCCTTGAGCGATACACCAGTCACAATAAATGACCCTAAATGTACAGCGAAAACATTCCCTGATTATTTCGATAAGTTAGCAAAAATCTCTTGTTAACAACGTAACATTATAAAATATTAGGCGAATTTGACATTTAAATCCCGTATAATGCCGCCGATTTTTAGATTTGGAGAAAGATCTATGCAGGAAAATGTTCCAGTAATCACAATAGATGGTCCTAGCGGAGCAGGTAAAGGAACCGTTGCTAGAATAGTTTCAGAGCAGCTTGGTTGGCACTTGCTCGATAGTGGTGCTATTTATCGAGTATTAGCTGTTGCTACTCAGCATCATCAAGTAAGTCTTGATGATGAAGAGCCTCTCATTCCCATGGCAGCACATCTTGATGTTCAATTTGAAATTAGCAGCAAAGGTGAAAGTAAGGTTATTTTAGAAGGTGAGAATGTCACTAATACCATTCGCACAGAAGAAATTGGTACTATTGCTTCTCAAGTAGCAGCTTTCCCACGCGTTCGTGAAGCATTGTTACGACGCCAGCGGGCATTTAGTGTTGCGCCTGGTCTTGTTGCCGATGGCCGAGATATGGGCACAGTGGTTTTTTCTAATGCCCCAGTTAAAGTATTTTTAACAGCTAGTGCCGAAGAAAGAGCAGAGCGCAGATTTAATCAGTTGAAAGAGAAGGGCTTTGATGTTAGAATCGGGCGCCTTTTGGATGACATACGTCAACGAGATGAGCGAGATCGCAATCGAGAAGTTGCACCGCTTGTGCCGGCAGAAGGCGCGTTAATTGTTGATTCTACTGACCTTTCTGTACAAGAAGTGGTTAATAAAGTCCTATCATTTGCGAATGAAAAGTTAACATAAACCTTTGTTTTTATATGCTTAGATTATTCTAAGAAATCAAGACAATTTAACATAAGCCTACGTCATGGATGTACCGAGGCTAATTTAACAACCCCATGAAACACTGACGTTGATTGGATTAATAACGAGTTAATATACAAGTTATGACTGAAAATTTTGCACAACTTTTTGAAGAAAGTTTACAAGAAATCGAAACTCGCCCGGGTTCAATTATCCGCGGTACTATCGTAAAAGTAACCAAAGACAACGTAATCGTTGACGCTGGCCTTAAATCTGAGAGTGTTATCTCAATCGACCAATTTAAAAACACTGCTGGTGAAGTAGAAGTTGTTGTTGGTGATGAAGTAGATGTATCTCTTAAAGCAACAGATGATGGCTTTGGTGAAACTGTGCTTTCACGTGATGATGCAAAACGTCACGAAGCATGGCAAGTGCTTGAAAAAGCTTACGAAGAAAAAGAAACTGTTATCGGTGTTATCAACGGTAAAGTTAAAGGTGGTTTCACGGTTGAAGTTAGCAATATCCGTGCTTTCTTACCGGGTTCATTAGTTGATGTTCGTCCAGTACGTGACACAGCTCACCTTGAAGGTAAAGATTTAGAATTCAAAGTTATTAAGCTAGATCAAAAGCGTAATAACGTAGTTGTATCTCGTCGTGCTGTTATCGAAGCTGAAGGCAGTGCAGAGCGTGATGAATTACTTGAGTCATTAGCGGAAGGCCAAGAAGTTAAAGGTATCGTTAAGAACCTTACTGATTACGGTGCATTCGTTGACTTAGGTGGCATCGACGGTTTACTTCACATTACAGATATGGCTTGGAAGCGTGTTAAGCACCCAAGTGAAATCGTAAATGTTGGTGATGAAATACAAGTTAAAGTATTGAAATTCGACCGTGAGCGTACTCGTGTATCTCTTGGTATGAAGCAGTTAGGCGAAGATCCATGGGTAGCTATTGCTAACCGTTACCCTGAAGGTTCTAAACTTTCTGGTCGCGTAACTAACTTAACTGACTACGGTTGTTTTGTTGAAATCCAAGAAGGCGTTGAAGGTTTAGTTCACGTTTCTGAAATGGATTGGACTAACAAAAACATCCACCCATCTAAAGTAGTTAACTTAGGTGACACAGTTGAAGTACTAGTATTAGAAATTGACGAAGAACGTCGTCGTATTTCTTTAGGTCTTAAGCAATGTATCGCTAACCCTTGGGAAGAGTTTGCTAAGAACTTCAACAAAGGTGATAAAGTATCAGGTAAGATCAAGTCAATCACTGACTTTGGTATCTTCATTGGTCTTGATGGCGGCATAGATGGTTTAGTTCACTTATCTGATATTTCATGGAATGGCGGTGAAGAAGCTGTTCGTGATTATAAGAAAGGTGATGAAATCACAGCTATCGTACTTCAAGTTGATCCAGAGCGTGAACGTATTTCTCTTGGTGTTAAACAAGCTGAAGATGACCCGTTCAATATGTACCTAACTGATAAGAAGAAAGGTGCTATTGTTACAGGTAAAGTTACAGCCGTTGATGCTAAAGGTGCAACAGTTGAATTAGCTGAAAGCGTTGAAGGTTACTTACGTGTAAGCGACATTTCTGTTGAGCGTGTTGAAGATGCGTCTACAGAATTATCAGTTGGTGATGATGTTGAAGCTAAGTTTATGGGTGTGGATCGTAAGAACCGTACTATCAGCTTATCTATCAAAGCGAAAGACCAAGCTGACGAACGTGAAGCAATGGATAGCTTAAACCAAGCTGAAGAGACTGGCTTAAGTGCTATGGCTGCAGCGTTTAAAAACGCTAAAAACTAATTTTTAATAAAATACTGTTAGTTTTTAATTGTTTGCATTCTTTTTAATTTATATTAAACTAAAAAGAGACTAGGGGGAGGAAAGTTTAACTTTCCTCTTTTATTAATTCCATTAGCGCGAAGCTAGGTGAATACTGGAGGGTCATATGACCAAATCAGAACTCATTGAAAAATTAGCCGATAAGTTATCTTATTTATCAGCTAAAGATGTTGAACAATCAATTAAAGAAATCTTAGAATTAATGGCGCAATCTTTATCTAAAGGTGAACGCATCGAAATTAGAGGTTTCGGTAGTTTTTCATTACATTATCGTGCACCAAGAGTTGGTAGAAACCCGAAAACTGGCGAATCAGTAGAGTTAAGTGGTAAATATGTACCACACTTTAAGCCAGGCAAAGAATTAAGAGAAAGAGTTAATCTTTCAGCAGCTTAATTAATTACTCATTTATTGCAACTTGACTGTGCTCTTATTGTAATAAAGGTAAAAAAATTAGATAATAAACGGCATCCATTGTGTGCCGTTTTTTTTCGCCTGCAATATGTAATACCAATCATTCAAAGCGAGTTTTAATGTGAAAATCTACTTTACTTTTTTTCTGGTTTTAATCTTTCTCGCAATTGCTTTTGTTTTTGGCAGCCAAAATGAGCAAATTATTTCATTAAATTACCTTGTGGCCAGAGTTGAACTTTCTATTGCCGCCGCTGTTAGTATCTTTACAGCGATAGGTTTTATTCTTGGTTTACTTGCTACCATATTATGGCGCTTAATTCGAAAAGGTAAAAAAGTACTCGCCAAAAACCGTTCATCTGAAGTTTAAGCGTAATATATACAATGATTGAATACTTTTTTTTATTACTCCCTGTAGCTATGGCTTATGGCTGGTTTATGGGGCGAAACAGCATTAAACAAAAAGATCAAACTATTAAGCAAGATCTCTCAATTAAATACTCTACCGGTCTAAATTACTTATTATCAAATCAAAAAGATAAAGCAATTGACTCACTTCTTGATGCCCTAAAAGTTGAAGACGATAGTGTCGAAGCCCATTTTGCTATGGCAAATTTATTCCGTGAACGCGGAGAATTGGATAGGGCACTAAAAGTTCATGAGCACTTGGTACGTCATGGCAATTTACCTACGAAAGATAAACAACAAGCTGTATTTGAATTAGGTAAAGATTTTTTAAGCGCCGGACTTTATGATCGCGCTGAAACAATGTTTACTAAGCTATTAAAATCGAATGATTATGGTTTGAAATCACTCACTTATTTATTACAAATATTTCAATCAACCAAAGACTGGAATCAAGGGATAAGCCATAAAAAACTTATCATTAAACTTGATGATAAGCGCCTTTTACACACCTTAGCTAATTTTTATTGCGAACAAGCAACATCAGCGTTTGAGCTAGATAAGTTTATTGAAGTAATTGAATTACTCGAACAAGCATTAAAACTTGATCCTAACTCTTGTCGTGCAAATTGGTTAATGGCTGAAATTTATCAAGCTCATAAGCAATATGAATTAGCTTGCCAGTGTTATCAAGATATATACCAGCAAGATAAAGAATTTTTCCCCGATGTCATCGATAAAATGCACAAATGTTATCTAGAGCTCGATGCCACTGATGAGTTCTTCAAATTTATTAAAAAAGTTTATGATGAAACCGCTAGCTCTAGCGCTTTGATATCATATTTAGGGTATGTAGAAGACAAGCATGGTAATAAAAAGTCTCAAGAATTTATGCTATCAGCATTAAAGCGTAGGCCCACAATTCGTGGTTTTAAGCATTTTGTAAAAATACAAATGCAACAACCAGAAAAAGCAGTTAATAATGCTAGCTTAGATTTAATTCGAGAACTAATTAGTGAATATTTAAAAGTAAAGCATAGATATAGTTGTCGTAGTTGTGGCTTTAATAGTTCTACTCATTATTGGTCTTGCCCTTCATGCCATGAGTGGGAGCAGCTTAAACCAGTTCGTGGCCTCGAAGGAGAATAGAAAATAAACTCGTCGTCAGCTATTGTGATTTCATCGTCAAAAATGCTCACTGACATTCGTCAGCTCCGCGTTATTTCCTCGAAGTCACTTCATCTGACATAGCGTTTAATATCTATTAAACTTAAAATATTATTTTTTGATGTAGTAAATCGAGAATCTCTTTTAAAAAGAATTGAAAAGTTAAAAACAGGAAATTTCATGTTAGATCCAAAAGTTGTTGTTGCTCTAGATTTTGATAAAAAGCAAGACGCTTTATCATTTGTAGATAAAGTATCACCTAACGATTGTAAGCTTAAAGTAGGTAAAGAAATGTTTACCTACTTTGGCCCTGATTTTGTCAAAACATTAACAGGGAAGGGGTTTGATGTTTTTCTTGATTTGAAGTTTCATGATATTCCAAATACGGTTGCTAAAGCTGTAACCGCTGCTGCCGATCTTGGTGTCTGGATGGTGAATGTTCATGCAAGTGGTGGCAGTCAAATGATGGTTAAAGCTAAAGAAGCATTAAATCACTATGGTAATGATGCTCCATTACTTATTGCTGTTACCGTATTAACGAGCATGTCTGAAAATGATTTACTAGGCTTAGGAATCAATAAGTCACCAGCAGAGCAGGTTCAATTTCTTGCTGGGCTAACTAAGCAGAGTGGTTTAGATGGTGTTGTTTGCTCTGCATGGGAAGCTGAGCAGTTGAAGTTGTCTTTAGGGAAAGAGTTTAAACTAATTACTCCTGGCATTAGACCAGCTGGCTCGTCGAATGATGATCAACAACGAATTATGACACCTGAGCAAGCAATCAATGTTGGTGTTGATTATTTGGTGATCGGACGCCCAATCACTAAATCGTTAGATCCACAATTAGTTTTGTCGCAAATTAACAATTCGTTGAAATAGGTTAGTAAGTTTAACTAGATAATAAAAAAGGCTTAGTGTGAACACTAAGCCTTTTTTGATCTCGAAACTACATATAATTACTTTTGATAATTATAAATGTAATTAACTAAATCTAATACTTTATTTGAATAACCAATCTCATTGTCATACCAAGAAACAACTTTCACGAAAGTATCAGTTAATGCAATACCTGCTTTTGCATCAAATACAGAAGTACAAGTTTCACCGATAAAATCATTCGATACAACAGCATCTTCAGTGTAATCTAGAACACCTTTTAGATCGCCTTCAGCAGCAGAACTCATTGCTTGGCAAATTTCGTCATAGGTAGCAGGCTTTTTCAAGTTAACTGTTAAATCAACAACTGAAACGTCAGGTGTTGGAACACGGAAAGCCATACCCGTTAGTTTACCGTTTAACTCAGGGATAACTTTACCAACAGCTTTTGCAGCACCTGTTGAAGATGGAATGATGTTTTGACCAGCACCACGACCACCGCGCCAGTCTTTTGCTGAAGGGCTATCAACTGTTTTCTGTGTGGCTGTTGTTGCATGAACGGTAGTCATTAAACCGTCTTCAATGCCCCAATTATCATTTAACACTTTAGCTATTGGTGCTAAACAGTTTGTTGTACATGAAGCGTTCGAAACTATATCTTGTCCAGCATATTCGCTTAAATTCACACCACAAACAAACATTGGGGTGTCATCTTTAGATGGAGCTGAAAGTACTACTTGCTTAGCACCTGCTTCAATATGTTTGCGTGCTGTTTCATCAGTTAAAAATAAACCAGTAGATTCAACAACTACATCAACGTCAATTGCATCCCACTTTAAGTCAGCTGGGTTACGCTCAGCAGTAACACGCACAGTGTTGCCGTTTACGATTAGTTGGCCATCTGAAACTTCAACAGTGCCATTAAAACGACCATGCGTTGAATCATATTTCAACATATAGGCCATATAATCAATATCAATTAAATCATTAATGCCAACTACTTCTATATCGTCTCTTGCAGCCGCTGCTCTAAAAACAAAACGACCAATACGGCCGAAACCGTTAATACCTACTTTAATCATGGTGAAACCTCGTAAACACGTAAATCTAATTATGTAGTAAAATTACACCATTTTAGGAAAAATTCAAGTTAAAGTTACTTTATTTGATAAAAAAAATACCTAATGGTTTATTTTTACGAACAGAAAACAAAACTATAGCTTAAAATTTCGAATACGGTAATTTTGTTCGCTAATTTACATGATTTAAACTTATTTACGTGTTAATATGCGCAAAAATTTCGTTGTGCAGGTTTTAACTTTCGATTTGAAACTAACATATGAAAATCTGCTTTAGTTATCTATCTTAACCATTGATTATTATAGATAAATTGCGCTCTTGTTTAGCCGTCAATCTGAGGAATGTAATTTTATGACACAAGATAAAATTTTGTGTGACATCGGCTTTATTGGTTTAGGTGTTATGGGTAAAAACTTGGTATTAAACCTTGCAGACAATGGTTTTAATATCGCAGCTTTTGATTTAAGTGATGAAAAGATTCAAGGAGTGCTTGAGCAAGATAAGCTTGAGAATACAACCGAATCTCCTCGTGTTTATGGCTGTTCATCCTATACAGAGCTATTAGCACACCTAAAAGCACCTCACCTAATTGTTTTAAGTGTTCCTGCCGGGGCCCCTGTAGATCAAGTATGTGAAAACTTGATCGGTGCAGGTATTCAACCTGATGATATCATTATAGATACTGGTAACAGCCTATGGGTTGATACTGTAGAACGTGAGAAAAAATATAAAAGTAACTTTTTATTATTTTCATCAGCTGTTTCCGGAGGTGAAGTTGGTGCTCGATTTGGTCCATCACTAATGCCAAGTGGATCTCCTTATGCATGGACCCGTGTAAAACCTATTTGGGAAGCAATTTCGGCTAAAGTTGACCCTTCAACGGGGAAACCAATTGAGCGTACTAAACCTGGTCAAATTATTACCACAGGAGAGCCTTGTGCAGCATATATTGGCCCAGCTGGAGCTGGTCATTATGTCAAAATGGTACACAATGGTATTGAGTATGCTGATATGCAAATCATTTGTGAAGCCTATCATATCCTTAATGCGGGTCTAGGCTTTTCTGCCGCTGAAGTTGCTGATATCTTCGAAGAATGGAATAACGGTTTACTTGATAGTTATTTAATGGAGATAAGTGTTGAGGTTTTACGTCATAAATCTTCTGATACTGGCACAACCTTAGTTGACTTAATACTAGATAAAGCAGGGCAAAAGGGTACTGGGCTATGGACAGCTATGAGTAGCTTAGAAGTTGGCTGCCCAGCTCCAACAATAGCACAAGCGGTATATTCTCGCTCTATCTCATCGTTCAAAACATTACGTACTCAAGCAGCAACTATGCTAACAGGGCCTGAACCAGCTTCACTTTCTTTGCAAGAAAAACAAGATTACATTGCTCAGCTTCACGATGCTATTTATTGTGCGAAAATGTGTGCCTATGCACAAGGCTTCCAGTTAATGAAGCTAGCAGCAGATGAATATAACTGGACATTGAACTTTGCCAGTATAGCCAAAATTTGGCGTGCTGGTTGTATTATCAGAGCTACATTTTTACAATCCATTACCCAAGCGTATGAGCGCAATGAAGATTTAGATAATTTATTACTTGATAACTTTTTCGCGAAACAGCTTAGCGAACGTCAATTAAACTGGCGAAAAGCGGTTTGTGGTGCCACTATGTTTGGTATTCCTAATGGCGCGTTATCATCAGCATTATCGTACTATGACTCGATTCGTAGTGAAACTTTACCAGCCAACTTATTGCAAGCGCAACGAGATTTTTTTGGTGCGCATACCTTTGAGCGATTAGATAAAATGGACGGTAAAAAATACCACGTGCTATGGTCAACGAGTGATCGTCAAACCGTGATTGTAGAGTAAACGCTACAAATGTGAGTTAACCTGTTATGAATGATGATGATTATAAAGAAAAGCTTAGCGATGCAGCCTACAAAGTTTGTCGGTTAGCTGCTACAGAACATCCTTTTACTGGTGTTTATAATGATCATTGGCAAGCAGGCACTTATTTATGTGCCTGCTGCGATAAGCCACTATTTTCAAGTGATAGTAAATTTAATGCTGGATGTGGCTGGCCAAGTTTTTATCAGGCAATTGTAGGTCATGTTAACTACCTCGAAGATAACAGCCATAATATGCAGCGTGTAGAAATTCAATGTTCGCACTGTCAATCTCACTTAGGGCATGTATTTGATGATGGTCCTGAGCCAACAGGTAAACGCTATTGTGTTAATTCCTTAAGCCTAACATTTCAGCAAGCTTCTTCTTAATATTTCGGCGCTGTAAAGTTACCCGCTCTTATTTTAGTTAAAGTACTATTGGCTACTTTATCTAGAAAACGACTATCTAAACTATAATTCTTGGCAAGCTGTTCTAAGGTCTGTTCTACCTGCTTTTCACTTTTTACAGCTGCTAATTGATAGACTTTTAACCAAATATAGGCTTGTTTAGGCTTTTCTTTATTAGTAAAAATCGTTGCTAAGGTTTGAAATATTTCAGGTAACAGTTTTTGTTCACTGTCATGTAATTCTAGGGAATGAAACAATAAGCCTAAGGTTTTTTGAATATCTTTCTTAGAATAGTAACTCGCTAAATGGTATTGGGAAATACTATTTTCTAATTCAGCACTGCCTTCTAATTTAAGAAATTTATTTAAAGATTGTTTATTTAACTCTCTAGACCAATGGTAATAAAGTAAATACGGGTGCTCAGATGAGAGTGTCTGATCTGATAACTCACTAAGTTGTGCGTTGGCTTTAAGTAAATTCTGCTTTCTTGATGTTGTTTTCTCTTTTAATTTGATATGTTGAATTTGTGAAGCTAACGACATGCATTTGATATATTTCTCATAGGCGATCAATAAGTGGTATTTTTGCATATCTTTTTGTTTGGTCTTTAAATCAATTCTTGAAAGCGCCACATCTACTCGTTCTTTCTTACACCAGCTATCTTCTCCAAATTCTTGGCAAATCTCAGGGTTCTCTTTACATAATTGCGCCAAACTTTTATTAGAGTCACAACCCATTAATAAAAACAGGATAACGATTAGGGGCAGAAGTTTCATACAAATCTCTTAAATTCTTATGTATTATATGGATTTAAAATAGTCAAAATAATTTTGTAACCTGTAGAGAAATATTTCACTATGAATTACAATGTGCGCGAATTTATCTTCTACTATAGTCGAGTTTCGCTTTCAAAATAACTGGCTTAAAATGATTATAGTAAACTATCGCTTAATTGACTGAAATAAAAGGTTTATCTAATGATGTCTCATCTTGAGAAAGAGTACCAAACTAGCTGGCAGGAACGCCAAACTTTTGCTGAAAATATGCAACCTATAATAGGGCAGCTATTTAGAAACAAAGGTATTGAAATATCTGTGTACGGTCGCCCGTTATTAAACGCCTCGCCAATTGATATTATTAAAGCACATAAATCAGTAGCTTTGCATGAAGAAAGTAAACTGCGTTTACGTGAAAGTTACCCTTTTGTAGAAGCTTTAAATAAGATGGAACTTGCTCCAGCACGCATTGATGTTGGTAAGTTAGCTTATAGCTATTTATTTAAAGGTCAGTCAAATGATTTGTCTATTGAACAATATGTTGAGAAAGAGTTAGCTTCTATTAGCGGGGCTAATCAAAACGCCGATAAACAAGATGTTGTATTATATGGTTTTGGCCGTATTGGTCGTCTGTTAGCGAGATTATTGATAGAACAAACAGGTCCTAACGCCAAACTCAATTTACGTGCAATTGTGTTGCGTCCAAGTAAAGGAAGTGATGACTTAGAAAAGCGCGCTAGCTTATTACGTCGTGACTCAGTTCACGGAGCTTTTAACGGAAGTATAACCATAGATAAAGAAAATAATGTTATTCGAGCCAATGGTGCATTTATTAAAGTTATTTATGCGAAGTCACCTGCAGATGTTAATTATTTAGAGCATGGTATTAATAATGCGCTTGTTGTCGATAACACAGGCATTTGGAGCGATGAAGAGGGCTTAGGCCAACATTTACAATCGGATGGTGTTGCAAAAGTATTACTAACAGCACCAGCAAAAGGCGATATTAAAAATATTGTTTATGGCGTTAACCAAGATATGATCAAAGCAAGCGATACTATTGTCTCAGCTGCCAGTTGTACAACCAATGCTATTACACCAGTATTAAAAGCGTTGAATGATAAATTTGGTATTAAAAATGGTCATGTTGAAACGGTTCACTCTTACACTAATGATCAGAATTTAATTGATAACTATCATAAAGCACCACGTCGCGGTAGAAGTGCACCACTAAATATGGTTATCAGTACAACTGGCGCTGCAAAAGCGGTCGCAAAAGCTTTACCTGAGTTAAAAGGTTTGTTAACAGGCAATGCTATTCGTGTACCTACACCTAATGTTTCTATGGCAATTATGAATTTAAACTTAAAACAGTCTACTGATAAAACCGCTCTTAATGACTATTTACGTGATATCTCTTTAAATTCTGAATTACAAAATCAAGTTGATTACACAGCTTCATCTGAAATTGTATCAACAGATCTAGTGGGCTCTCGTTATGCGGGTGTTGTAGATTCTCAAGCAACTATTGTAGATGGTGATAGGGCAGTGCTTTATGTTTGGTATGACAATGAGTTTGGCTATAGCTGTCAAGTTGTACGTGTAATGCTAGAAATGGCTGGTATTAGTGTACCAACATTACCGCTTAATTAATGATTTAAACAATAGTTTTAAAATTTATAAGTAGCATGATAAAGCACCTAACCACTCTGTTTAGGTGCTTTTTTATTACCTTTTATATAAATTACGATAGTTTAAAACTGCCAACTTAAGCTTAAAGAGCCATAGCCATGCAAGGCTTCACTGTCAGTTTGATAATCTTTTGTATAACCGTTAAAACTCCATAAAACAGCAAAGTTAGGAAAAGTAAGTTGTGCTCCTAGTTTTAACATAGCTTGTTTATGTTCTAGTGTTACTTGTGATTGATAAGGTAAATCACCCGAGAGGGTTAAATCATTAAACCTATAACCAAAATGTGCTCGGGCAAAAATATTTAGGTTATAACTTGCTGCAAGTGAGGTCACGTTACTTACCTGCCCATAGTGATTTGAAATTCGACCAAAGTTTTCTGATAAATTAGTGCCCCAATTCAGAGTAATACCCGTGTTAACTTCACTTCTGAAGTTACTTAATGCGCCGTAAGCATGAGTACTAATCTCCCATTGATAATTAGGGGTATTATGACTTCGGTAGAGCAGTTTTTCTAATTCATAGGCGTATGAAGCAACGGCTTGATTTTCAATTTGATATTTCCAGCCATTAGGTGAAGAAGCTCCGGTACTAGAATGAAATAGACGTTGTAACTTTTCAGCACCTGCAGCAGGGCCTATTAAACCAATACTTAACCAATTTTTTTGTGCAAAGTCTTCTGAATAATGAGCCGTATGTAACTCTGAAAGAAATAACCCTGCATACGGCCTATCAAGGGGTTGAGGCGTTTCGATTTTAATTTCTGAAGGTGTCCACATGCGCTGCGAAAGGGTGGCCCCCCAATTGCTTACGCCGGTATTGTCTGAAAATTTATCTGCAAATAATAGTGACTTTTGCCAGTTTAAAAGTTTCGGTAAATCTTCACTCTTTCCTTGATAATCACTTTGCCAGCCAATGAGGAGGCCATTAGTGTAATTACCATCTTCATAAAAAGTCACATCGTTTTCGATTTGCAGTGTCCATTGGCTTGCCGAAAGGTGTTGATGAAAACCAATAAAGCAAGCAATAACATAGCATGACACTTTTAACTTTTTTTTATGGGTAGGCAAATAAAGCATAAAACACCTTTGCATGATTAATTATGCATAGCAATAAAGTTTTAGTTTCTCTTGTTAGTATGTTAGTTTGCAAACTTTATTGTGTAGTAATTTGTTATCATCTTCTGTGTAGAGAAAACTATGTCTTTAAAGTCCGTAAATTTTTCCCTTTTATTGCTATTTACTTTGTTTTTTTTAAATAGTTTTACCGTATTAGCCGCGCGTGATGTAACTCAAATACACCTTGAACCTGGTGATGGTAATTGGTCGTTAGGTATGGGTGTAAGAAGTGGCACCTTTCCCTATATTGGTAATGACGATGTAAATGATTTTTTACCCTTAATCACATATAACGGCGAACGTTATTTTATTGATGGTACTAGGGTTGGGGTTCACCTTTATCAAAGTAAGGATTGGTTTATTGGCACTTATGCAGCTTATAGGTTTGCAGGCTTTAACGAAGAAGACAGTTTCGAGCTTGATGGTATGGAACGTGATGATGGCGTCGATGGTCGTTTTGCTATTTCTCGCTTAACTGAGTTTGGAAGTATTACTTTAGATATAGGTGCTGATATCAGTAATGCTTCAAATGGTTGGGATGCTGATTTACGTTGGGGAAAGCGTTTCGAGTATGGCAATTTTCGTTTTCGACCTTGGTTAGGGATAACCTTTGAAGATGCAGATCTTACTAATTATTATTATGGGGTATTAGATTCAGAAGCTATGGAAAACAGACCTAGCTATCAAACCACAAATGCACTTGAATGGCGATATGGTATCGATATGAGTTATCGGTTAGCGCAGCACCATTATATAGCCTTTAATATGCAATATTCTGAATTGGACTCGACTAAAATAAATAGCCCGATAGTAGCTGATAATGGACAATTTTCTAGCTTTGCTAGTTACCGATACGAATTTAATGACTTTCAAGACGATCCTTATACCAGCGGTAGTATATTTAAAGACTTAACTAAAGGTGAATGGTACTGGCGTGCGGCGGCTGGTAAGCATACTGAAACAACCTTTAATAAGTTAATGCGTTTTCAAGATATGTTTAAGCCTGAAGAGAGGGGTACTGGGTTAGCGAGCTTCTTTGTTGGTAAAAAAATCGCAGATAACTTTATGTGGTTGCCCATAGAGGCATATGTGACAGGCGGTTATGTTCGTCGTTTTGAACAAGGTCTACAAGATAACTTTAATGAATATGTTTTAGGCTTTAAAGCTTACTTTTCCAAATTTCCATGGTCTCATATCGTTAAGACCCGTTTAGGTATCGCCGAAGGGGTTTCTTATGCGGCTAAAGTACCCTTTGTTGAACGTGAGCATGTAGAAGGGAAGAACCGCTCTGCCTCTAAGTTTTTAAATTATTTAGATTGGAGTTGGGATGTCAGCATTGGGGATGTTATTAGACAACCTAAATTAAAAGATTGCTATTTTGGTTGGTCGGTTCATCATAGATCCGGAATTTTTGCTAGCTCAGATTTTTTTGGTAATGTGAATGGCGGAAGCAATGTTAATACTCTGTATGTACAGTGCCATCACTAAGTTTTAGGGCAAGTTTCTTAAAAGCGTTGCCCTATAAAATCGATTCGATTACCGAGAATGATTTCTTCAAAATCAAATTCAGCAAGTTCTTTATCAATCAACAAGTTCTTGCCCCAAAGGCTTGCTTCTTTGGTGAGATTAAACTTCGATAGGTCAACTGTTTCTTCGGTGACAAATATAAGCCCAAGTGTTGAACCATTGCCTAAATCATTTTGCCAGCTAAATTCACTTAAGTTGATACAGTCACCGTTTAAGTTAAAAGCGTAAAAATTATAGTAGTGTTTTGCGGTTGCTTTCCCTAAATTTAACTTTATTAAGTCATAACCGGGTAAGGTCAAGCCAAATTGTGGCTCATAAATATAAACACTATGATAAGCAAAAATGAAGGCATTATTAAGTACCGCAATGGTGTCAGGAGCTCCCATGTATTCAAGTACATGATGATAATTTTTAATTTTCTGAATATTACTTTGTTTGGCTGGTATATTCTCACCATATTGGCGTTCTACTACAGAGCAACTGACAATATTAACTAGTGCAATTAAGGGGAGTAACCTTCTAAGCATATTAGCCTTGCTTTTGCTTAGGTAATTTTGAATAGGAATAGTCTTCTAGTACTCCTTGATCATTAAAGATAAATATTGCTCGATCAAAGATCACGACTTCAGTCGATTTATTGTAGATAAGCAGTACCAAGCCTTCACGGCTGACTTGCTCTTTTAAATAGTAATAGATAGTTTTATTACCAACAGCAACAATTTGAGAAGGTGGGCCTAGTACTTTGAGTACAGCATTACTCGTTGTTTTACCGTTATCAAAACCTTGATGCTGACGCCAGAGATTTTCAACACCTGATTCGCTACTAAAATTGACACAACCTGTGAGGATCAAGAGTAAAAAGCTTACTAGACCTATTCTTCGCATTTCGCTTGTTGCCTTTTGTTATTACGTTGATTAATTACATATCACTATAAGTTAACGTTAATGGAGGTGTTTTACCAACATTTATGAAAACCGATCATCTTAATATTACAAACATCGTTTAGGTTTAGGTAAACCAGCATATTTTGTCGCTTGTTTGGCTGGACCATCAGGAAATAGCCGAAATAAATAACGACTACTTGATTTTTCTTCGCCAAACTCTGCTTTCATCGCTTTTGTTAAAGCTCTGATAGCAGGTGAAGTATTGTAAGTAAGGTAAAATTGACGAACAAAATTGATCACTTCCCAATGAGCAGGTGTTAATTCAAAGTCATCTTGCTCCGCCATTATTACAGCTAATTCTTGTTGCCAAAGTGTATGATCGAGTAAATATCCATGTTTGTCAGTTTCTATCGCTTGATCATTAAAACTAATTGTTATTGCCATGTAATTACATTATCTACTTTAAAGGTTAATGATACTAAGTCATCCATTAATATGGTGGTAGCATGTGTTGCTTCGAAATCGATTGCTCTTGCGACAGCATGATCTTTAAGCACCATCAGGTTAATGTTTCTATGTATCTGGTTTAACAGAGGGTGAGTTAGGTTATAGCAACCGTCATCAATAAAAACCACCACGTCACTTGCTTGAGTAACTTGTACGCACTGCTCAAAGTCATTGGTTGAATAGGCGCTTTGTCTAACGATATGAAGAGTTGTCATAATGCCTCTTTTTAAAACCTTAAAACAGTGTTAAACGCAGCTAATTTTTTAGCGAAGCTTTGTGAATTAAGCACTTGTACCTGCTCTATATGAAAAGAATGTTCTAGATTGCGTACTTTTAATGAACTTTCGCAGACATAGATATCTTCAATGTCATAAAATTCAAATGCAGAAAATGTTTTTAAATAATCTTTAACGTCAATTAAGGCGCCACTTTGATGTGGAATAAGTTGATAAACACCATCACCTTGAAAAAAAAGAGCGGGTGCTTGCTCGAATGAGCCAAAAATTAATGCTATATCTAGTGCATCTTTACCCGTATTTTGGCTAAACGGTGCTTTACTGTTAATTATAGCAATCGACTTGGTAGTCTGTTCATTAGTCATTAAAATTGCACCACTTTATCAGCATTTGTTGTCAACTCAACCAGTTCACCTAACCCTGAAATGGTAAAAGAACCATCAATAAGTTCACTCGTTTCATCTTCAGTAACAAGACCATGCTTTTCAGCAGCAGTAACACATAAGTGTAAAGGGAGCTGGTACTTTTCATGCAATAATTGCCATTGGCTTATTGTTTGAAACTCATCACTTGCTATATGTGTTTTACTAGCAGCATTTAATACTCCATCTTGATAAAAAAAAGCCCCTATAACATTAATATGATTATTTAACGCAGTTTCAATATACTTAAGCGCGGTAACAGTTAAGTTACTGTAAGGTGGGGTTGTTATGATAACGGCAAGTTTCTTCACTAAATTTTCTCAGTTTGAAAGGTTTCTCAGGTTGAAAGTATAAAAAAGCCCCGCAATTGCGAGGCTTTATTATAAATGGATAGTAACAAATAGAAAGTCAAAAACTCAATTCTATTTATCGTTACTGATATTAATCATCACCACCGAATACACCTAGTAAGTGTAATAGGTGAACAAAAATATTATAAATATTTAAGTATAAAGAAATAGTTGCACGAATGTAGTTACTCTCACCACCGTTTATAATTCGGCTTGTATCAAATAAGATCAAGCCAGACATTACCATAATTACCGCGGCACTAACTGCTAGAGAAAGTGCTGGAATTTGGAAAAAGATATTCGCTAAACTTGCTACTAATACAACAATCAAACCCGTCATTAAAAAACCGCCCATAAATGAGAAGTCTTTTTTACTTGTTAATGCATATCCTGATAAAGCAAAAAATATTAATGCAGTTCCACCAAGAGCTTGCATAATTAATGCAGGGCCGCCTGGCATAGCAGCGTACACATTTAACATAGGTCCAAGTGATGCACCCATTAAACCAGTGAAGCCGAAAATCCAAAAAATACCACTTGCTGAATCAGCTTTTTTATTTACAACAAACATTAAACCAAAAGCAACTAACATCATTACTAACGCTGCGACATGTGACAAGTTCATCGCCATTGAAACGGCAGCGGTAACAGCACTAAATGCTAAGGTCATTGACAGTAACATATAAGTATTTTTCAATACTTTATTTATTTCTATAGCAGAGCTTTGGCTCGCTGTTTGAAAATTCATATTAGATTGCATAAAACTTCCTTTAAGGTTTAATTCTAATTGATTTATTTTTCTAATAACTAAGATAAGGGCGTTTCAGTAAAGTTCAAGTTTTATTTGATCTAACGATACACCCTCATTGACATATTATGACATGCGGTTTTTTAAATAGCCAGCACAAGCTCGTTGATATTACTCAGTTAATTGTGTCCTTTTGTTACAAGCTATATTGGCTTGCTTCTCTCTATAATCACGCTACATTCTGCTTTTAGATTAATCAACAAAGATTTTTTCTAAAACACTCATTTGAATGATCATTAATTAATCCTGTTGCTTGTAAATGAGAATATAAAGTTGTTGATCCTAGAAATTTGAAACCTCGCTTTTTCATATCTTTTGCTAATTGATTACTAATAGGAGAGGTTGCAACATAATCTTCACTAGTTTGAATATTATTCTTGACTGGTGCGTTATTCACATAAGACCAAATAAATGTACAAAAACTGCCATACTCATTTTGTATTTCTATGAAACGCTTCGCATTATTAATTGCTCCTTCAATTTTGAGTTTATTACGTACTATCGAAGCGTCTTGCATCAATCGTTCTATATCTTTTTGAGTAAAACGGGCAACTTTAATCACATCAAAGTTAGCAAACGCTTTTCGGTAGCCATCGCGTTTTTTAAGAATGGTATACCAACTTAAACCTGCTTGAGCTGATTCTAAAATAAGGAACTCAAACATGACTTTGTCATCATGTACAGGCACACCCCATTCATTATCATGGTAATCTATATAATCTAATTTACTTGTATCTACCCACGGACAACGACAAACATTACTTTCTTTTTCAGACATTACTATTCCTTTTGCTTGATTCGGCTACAAACTGGCTATTTTTTTAGCAAACGGTTCGTTAATTCCTAATTAGCACTTTACAACTACCAAGGGACACTTTAATATTCGCCCCGTCTTCAAGCAAGTGTTTCTATTTGCTTAAGCAATTGGTGAGATGGCTGAGTGGTCGAAAGCACCGGTCTTGAAAACCGGCATGGGTTTGTAGCCCATCTAGGGTTCAAATCCCTATCTCACCGCCATATATAAAAGGGCTAGTAACTCAAGTGTTCATTAAATGAATGTTTGAGTTACTAGCCCTTGTTTTTTTAGTGTTCAAAACTCTTTTCTAGACTTTTCAATAGAAATAATTAGTGTCTAACCATAATTAATAGCTTGTGATATTAATTAACGTTTCAAATTAAATTTTAATATTAGCGTTCCTCTTTTATTACAAACATAAGTAAGTCGTTAAATCTGGAAAATAACAGTTGGCTTTTGCGCCTTTGTCGCTTATTTTAGCCAATGGTTTTTGTCTTTTTGTTAGGCACTTTGTAATTAGGTAAATATGAAGAAAAGTTCAATCCCACAGTTTATCGGTGTTATTGTCAGTTTTATAGTAATTTGGCTGATTAATGACTTAGTGATTGTAGATAAGTGTATAGATAATGGTGGCAGCTTTAAATTTGATACAGGCGAGTGCTTATTAGAGTCGGGTGAAATATACAAATTTGAATTTGGCAATTACTTAATCGCTATTTACTTCTTCGTTGCCATTATTATCGCATTAGTTGTTTCATTTATTATTCGTAAAATATTTGGTATCAAGCAGTGATAAACGAATAAACTAAGGAGCAGCCTATAAGTTATAAGTTTCCTAACAACTATTAACGACCAAAGTCAGTATTTAAAATCTGACCATGATTTCAACTGAAAACATATGCATACCCCAACTTATAAGGACTTTTACAGAGTTCTCAGAGTTTCTCTCTCACCCACACATTTAGTTATAAGTTAAGGCAGTTTTGCTAATTTGACTTTATCGAATAAATTACACATATTTTATATGTCATAACTCCTGTTTATAGTAACTAAACTTTGTTGTACAACTCGATTTAGTTCAAGCTATACAATAAGTGAGTTTGACTAAATGGAACTATAATCGCTAGCAGAATGTTCAGGACGCCCTATGCGTATATGCAAATTTCTTTTTCTTTTATTGTTATCAGCTCAAGCAATGAGTGATGATGATGTACCAGTGGATCTATTTGAACTTTCATTAGAAGATTTGTTGGCAATAAAAGTTTCTACTGTGTCAAAAAAAGAAGAGCGGATCATTGATGCACCAGGTATAGTCAGCATTATAACCGAAGAGGATATTCAACGTTTTGGTGCTCGAAACCTGAAAGATATTCTTCTTAGAATACCCAATTATTACATGTTCGATTCTATTGCACTTCATAGCAATGGTAGTACATTGCGCGCTGGTGCAACACAACATTTAAATAACCACATATTATATTTAATTAATGGTCGACCTTTAAGAGAATCGCTCAATGGTGGCCGACAAACAGATATAAACATGCTATTTCCAATCAGTGTTATTGATCGTATTGAAATAATACGAGGGCCAAGCTCTGTGCTATACGGCAGTAATGCTTTCAACGGTACTATAAATATCATTACAAAAAAAACAGCAACTGAAACGTATTCAAGTATTAAGTTAATGGCAGGGCATGGTAAATATAAAGCCATTGAAGGATTTAGCAACGCGAATATTACTAGTGATATTAATATTGATGCTTATTTTAAATTGTTAGATGAAGAAGGGGAGACAATTGTTGCACGAGATAGCCAGTTGCAAATAGGTTCAAGTCAACTTTACCGAAAAGGCTTCTTTGCTAAATTGGGTGGCAGTTATAAAGGGTTATCAATAGAAAGTACACTAAGTGAAATTAAACTTCCTAATATAAGTGGCCCATTCTTATGGTCTGGCCTTGATGAGTGGACTCATAATCGTCAATATTTAGCTTTAGATTATGATCATGCTTTTAATGAAAATTGGCAATCTACATTTAATTTCTCAAGTAATCAGGTAGATATGAGTATCGAGTCTCCAACTGCGATTACCTATAAGTCAGAAGGTTACATGTTCGAAGCTTCTGTTAATGGTAAGGTTAATGAACAGATTGAGGTTGTTTTTGGTGCTGTTCAAGATCATGTAAAAGGAGATTTAAGTTTTCGAGGCGGAAAAAACAGCACTATTCGTCATAGCTTCTACGGGCAATTTGACTATAAGTTTAATGATCAAGCTAAAGTTACAGCAGGTTTACAAACTAATAAAATGGAAAGTCAAAACACCCATTTTTCACCAAGAATTGCACTAGTTTATAAATTTACACCTAATTGGTCGGCTAAAGCATTATATGCTGAAGCATTTCGTTCTCCTTTTGGTTCAGAATTAAATTTTGAATCAGTTTTTTTAAATGGTAATCCAAACTTAAAACCCGAAACAATTAAGACCTCTGAATTACAACTTAATTACACCAATAGTCAATATATACTTGCTTCAACTTTTTATCATAGTGAGAGTAATGATTTAATTGGTAGAAGCCGAATTGATGATAAGACATATTTTGTAAATATAGATCAAGAGATCAATTATATTGGAGTAGAGCTTGAAGCCGTTTGGAAGATTACGCCCGCGTTACAGTTACAGGGAAATGCAAGTTATCAAGAAACGGAAGATGCAGATGGTATTAAAGATATTATGTTAGCATCGAACACAATGGCCAAAATAGGCTTAAGTTACACAACAAATTATGGAGTTTCTTTAGGTATTTGGAATAGCTATTTGGGTAATGTGAGTAAATTAGAAGATATCCCTAATAGTCACGTTGTTATTGCAAACCCTGAGGCTAATGCTGTTAACCTTCTTAGTGTTAACTTGTTAATAGACATAGGCAAGTTGACAGAAAACTCAAGTTGGAATGGGGTAGAGTTATCTTTGTTTGGTAATAATTTATTAAATGAGGATGTTTGGTTTCCTGAGATGGGACAAAAAACAGTAAATACCTATCCGCAATCACATACTAATGGCATTACCGCCAGTGTTAAGTTCAAATTTTAATGTTTATTTATATTACACCATTAAGTTATTAAGTTAGTTTATGAATAGGGGGGTTGGTTGCATGAACTAGCATAAACTGCTAATATCCGCACCGTTTTTATATAGTGTAGAGAGCTAATATTTAGTTCTTTATATTGTCAGGCCGCTTTATGCGGTTTTTTTATTTTTTACATTCTTGTTAATGGTTTTTAATTGTTTAAGTTAGGGAAGTCGTTTGATGTTTAAGGAAATTAAATTGCTGTGTAAGTGTGCTTTAATGTTTTGTGTGGTCGCTTCAACAAATACATTTGCACAGGAAGAGCAAGCAACATCTAACATAGATGAAACAATTGTACTTAAACCTGTAATTACAGAAGAAGAAATAGCCAGTTACTACCCAGAGAAATATCCTGTCACTCGTTGGGAAAACCTTAACCCTAGTGATGATTTTTACAAATCCCCTTACCAAATCTCTTTGTTTTCAGCTGATAATGGTGAAGATAGTGCACGTTTATGGTCACAAACAAAATCAATTTTTGCCTATGGTTTCGGTGTTATAGGTGTAATCGCATTATTACCCGAAGACATATCAAATTGGGATTCTGAAGAAGGTTTATTTGGAAAATGGACTGATAATGTTAAATCAGGGCCTGTTTGGGATAGAGATAATGGTCCACTTAATTTGATCGGCCACCCGTACTTTGGTGGTGTATATTATCAAATAGCCCGAAAATCTGGCTATCGTCAGTGGGATGCTTTCATATATTCAACTTTAATGTCTACGTTTTACTGGGAGTATGGTATTGAGGCTTTTGCTGAGGTGCCATCAATTCAAGATTTGTTTATTACACCAATTTTAGGTTGGGGCTACGGTGAATGGGCCTTTAATACTGAAATGGATATTCGTGAAGATAATGATTTATTGTGGGGCTCTTCAATTTTAGGCTCTACGGCTCTTGTGTTGCTTGATCCCGTTGATAGTTTAAGTGTTGGCGTAAACAATCTATTTGGTAAAGAAATCATTAAGGCTGGCACAGGTTACGTTGGCGTTAAGGATGTAACGATAAACAGTAACGGTGATACCGAGAGCCAAATTCAACTGAACATATCATTACAACTGGGGGATGGTAGCAATTATACTCCTAAAAAACGCAAGGTCAGTAAACGTAAAAAGGATCCTGTTGATACAGGTATTGTCGGTTTATCATACGGCGTAGGGCAGGTTTACCTAGATGATTATTGGCAAGTAAAAAATGATATTGTAGGTGAGTACTCTTTAGGCTTGTATTTCTCTAAAAGTTTTTCATCTCGACTATCTTATGCCAAAAATAAATTGGAAAACTTAAGTGCAGGTAATGAAATTGCTTATGAAAACTATAGTTTAGACAGTCAATACTACTTCAACACCGATAGTCGATTTAGACCTTATGTAACCGCAGGTTTTGGTGAAATGATGTGGTATAAGGATTATGATTATAAAACCTTCCAAGTAAATGCTGGCGCTGGACTCCATTACAAAATAAGTAACAAGTTTGCTTTGCAGCTAGATTGGCGTCACTACCATAGTTCTCAAAAGAGTACTGATGAAGACACTATTGCGGCACGCTTAATTTATCTTTTAGGGGATGGTGAGCGTTAAAATTACCTTCTATATTTTTAGTTTGTAAAAAAATATTAATAACTAACGTTCAATTTTGCATAAATTGACATTTGTGCATAGGCTTAAATTGTCTCTAATTTTTTAGGGGAAACAATGAAAGCTATATTCAAACTAACCGCGTTATTTCTTACCGTTACTTTGTGTGCTTGCCAAAGCACGTCTAATACTGTTCAAAAACTAGAGCAGCCAAGCTCGTTTTATTTAGATAATCAATTCCCCACTGCTTCACATCATCAGCTTGAAACAGAACAAGAGATCTTCTTTTTAGATGATGATATGAAAGCGATGGTTAAAGAAAAACTAATACCGGCTAAGAGTTCGAAGCTAAAAGCAATATTATTATTAGAGCATATATTCTCTCAAGATAATGTTGCACTTAGTTATGAAAGTAACGCTAATGTAACAGCCAGTGATGCTTATCAGAATAAATCAGCAAATTGCATGTCACTAACTATCATGGCTTATACACTGGCCAAGGAAGCTGGTTTAAAAGTACAGTTTCAGGAAGTTGAAGTGCCTGAGTATTGGATTAGAAATGGTCAATATAACTTACTAACAGGTCATGTAAATTTATTAATCAAAGCTGACTTATACTCTGACAGAAAAATTGTTTTTGGCTTAGATAATATTGAAGTAGATTTTGACCCTTATATTATCAAGCAATCTTTCCCTAAAAGAGTTATACAAAAACATACGGTACTAGCCATGTTTTATAACAATAAAGGCGGACAAGCGTTAGTTTCTGAAGATTACGGAATAGCTTATCAATATTTTAAAGCAGCAACAGAAGCTGATCCATTATTTAGCGCTGCATGGGGAAATTTAGCCGTATTATATAAACTAACTGGTCACACCGAAAAGGCCGAGCAAACATACCGTTATGCGATAGCCATAAAAAATGAAAACTTAACTGCGCTAGCTAATTTAGCTATTTTGTTACGAGATCAAAACAACTTTGAAGAAGCAAAGAAAATAGAAAGTAGCTTATTGGCTAAAAGAGAAAATAACCCGTATTACCACGCCGTGTTAGGGGATGAAGCTTACTACAATGAAAACTACCAACAGGCCATTAAGCACTTTAAAAAGGCATTGAAACTAAATAATAAAATCCATGAGTTATATTTTGGCTTAGCTAAAACCTATTATAAATTAGGTAATATTCAAGCGACTAAAAAAATGATGCGCATGGCAATAAGAGTCAATAAAATAAAAAGTATCGATGAACAATATGTGGCAAAGTTGAACTTTTTAAATGCTGAACAAGTTAATTAAATTTTATTGGATATGGGGCGTTTTACTTTTTATTTTTATCTTTCCTGTAAAGAGTGACTTTGTTACTTATAGCAAAGGGAACCACAAAACTCCGACAATAAAACCATCAAATAAGTTAAATGAATCCCTGTTAATTAAGCATGTAAAAACCTTAGCTAACGATAATTTTGCTGGAAGAAAATTTGCTACACCTGAAAGCATTTTGGCTCAAGACTATATAATCCTACAATTACAGAAAGCTCAGGTTTCATCTTTTTTAGGTAAGTTTCGACATAGTTTTATTCATGAGACTTTGTTTTCAACAAAGCAAGGGTACAATATTATTGGCTATATACCCGGACAAATATTCCCTGAACAATATATTGTTTTAACGGCCCATTATGATCATCTAGGTAAAAAGCAAGGCACTATATACAATGGTGCTGATGACAATGCCTCAGGTGTTGCTGCACTACTAGCATTTGCTGAACATATACAACAATCCCCCTTACATCATAGCGTGATCTTATTATTTACTGATGCAGAGGAGCAAAACCTTCTGGGCGCGAAAGCATTTGTAAAACAACAGATTAAACTCTTACCTAAAGTTAAGTTAAATATCAATATTGATATGATTGCCGGGAGTAATCGTACAAGAAGGTTACATTATCTAGCACGTAATCTTGATCAAGTATTATCAGCAGAGCATATAAAGGAGTTATCAAGCTTTCAATCACCCATTAAACTTCGTGAAGGCTTTAGATCAATGAGTATCCAGAGTACTAAACGGCAAAATTTTCTACACGCTAGTGATCACAGTGTATTTTATCGTGCAAATATACCTTTTATTTATTTTGGTGTTGGCAATCACCCAAATTATCACACTCCTAAAGATACCTTTAATCGTATAAAACAATCTTTTTTTGTCGAAGCAAGCCAGTTAATTTACCAACAATTACGTTTTATAGATAAAAACCTGACTAACTAGACAATTAATATTTCAAACAAAATTAATCACGTTATAATAAAACCAATGTAAACAAACCAATAAAGGTTATCGGTAATGGAAAAAAAATATATTACGGCACAAGAACTATTAGAAGACTCTTTTAGGTTAGCGGCAAAAGTATATGAAGATGGTTTTAGACCTCAGTTTATTGTAGGGATCTGGCGTGGGGGTGCGCCAATAGGTATTGCTGTTCAAGAATTTTTCGATTTTAAAAAAGTTGAAACGGATCATATTGCTGTAAGAACTTCATCTTATTATGGTATCAATAAGCAAAGTAAAGAAATAAAAGTTCATGGTTTGCATTACATTATTGAAAACGCAAACGCTGGTGACGGCTTATTAATTGTCGATGATGTTTTTGACTCAGGCAGAAGCATAAAAGCCCTAATTGCTCAGTTAGAAAAATCTATGAGACAAAATATGCCTAAAGATGTGCGCACTGCATGCCCATGGTATAAACCAAACAATACTCAGGTTGACATAAAACCAACGTATTATGTACATGAATCAGATGAGTGGTTGGTTTTTCCTCATGAGTTATCAGGGTTAACTCCTGATGAAATAAGAGAAGGGAAAACAGATTTGGCGAATGTACTTGATTTATTAGTGTAAGTTAAATCCAATATAGAGAAATAAAATGAGTCGATTAGTTTTAATTTGTTTTGTGCTATTAGTTTCAGGCTCTGTTTACGGTAAAACAACAAAACCTGTTGTCATTTTACTTTCTATTGATGGCTTTTCGTATAATTATTTAGCCAAACTACAGCCTAACCATATACTTAAGTTTGCTGACTCAGGGGTAAAAGCTAAGCTTACCCCTGTTTACCCAAGTAAAACATTTCCAAATCATTTATCCATAATTACCGGTGTTTATCCTGCTAATCATGGCATCATTAATAATAGCTTTTATCATCCAACCTTAGGTGTGAAGTATAAATTAGCTGCGGGTAAATCGAATAGTGCCTGGTTAACAGCTAAACCTTTTTGGGCTATAGCGGAAGAGCAAGGTATAAAAAGTGCGGTGTATTTCTGGCCAGAATCAGAAGCGATAGGACAGGGCAGTGAGCCTACTTATCACATTCCATATAATAAAACTAACTCTGAACAAGAAAGGTTTGATCAAATAATTGACTGGTTGAAGCTTCCACAAGCAGACATGCCGCGATTTATTGCAAGTTACTTTTCAAGTATTGATGAAACTGGCCACAAGTATGGCCCAAATTCCCCTGAACTAAAAACGGCTGTAAACAGTTTTGATAAATTATTTGGTAAATTTATTGAACGTTTAGAAAATGAAATATCATTCGAGGTTAATATTATTCTTCTTTCTGATCATGGTATGGCATCCATAGATCCAAATAAGAATATTACGCCTTCACATGTATTCAGTGACGAACATAAAGCTTTAATTGCTGATAAATCAATAGTAACTACCAAAACTAGTACACAACTATATATTTATTTTGACGATAAAAAGATAACTAAAAAACAACAAGCTCAAATAGTTAAAGGCATAAATGCTAACCAACAATTATATAATGACCTTTATAGTGTTCATCAAAAAGGTCATTTTCCTAAACATTGGCAGTTTAACCGAGACTTAGCAGTTATCCCTGATGTTATTGTGGAAGTAGCAATCAATGGCAGTATCGTAAACCCTAAGTACGCCAGTAAAAATTCCGCTACACATGGCTACGACGTTGAAGAAGTTCCAGATTTAACGGCGGTCTTTTTAGCTTCTGGTCCTAATATTATTAAGGGAAGGGAAGTTGAACCTTTTGAAAATATTCATATCCTACCGATGTTAAATCAATTATTAGAATTAAAGAAGACACCTAATATAGACGGCAGAAGCGCGGTATTAACACCTATTATTAAAATCAAATAAATTATAGGCTAGCAATCTCAACCCAATATAGTGTAATCTTGCAATTAAACGAATTATCAATAACTAACAATAAAATATAAGCTAAATGAAAAACTCTTACATTGCCAGACAAGCCATTCTAAATGACAAATCACAAACTATTGGTTATGAACTTTTGTTTAGAGATAGCCCTGATAATAAGTTTCCAGAAATCGAATTAGACATTGCAAGTTCAAAGCTTATTATTCAAAACCATATACATGGCGATATTGAAACCATAAGTATGGGTAAACTTTCATTTATTAATTTTACTGAAAACTGCCTAATACACAAATTTCCGTTAATGTTTGATAAAGACACGATAGTAATTGAGTTAGTTGGCCAAGAAAAGCCCACCAAGAAACTCCTAAAAATCATTAAGTTTTATCATGAGAAAGGCTATAAAGTTGCATTAACTGAATATGATTTAGCACCTCATTGGGATTTATTATTTCCTTATATAGATATTGTTAAAGTTGATATTGAAAAAATAAACACCAAGCGTTTATTACCTGCTGTAGCCAGAATGAAGCCGTTTAATGTTGCTATTGCAGCAGAAAAAGTTGAAACAAAAAATCAACAGCAAACACTAGCAGAAGTTGGTTTTGATTATTTTCAAGGCTACTTTTACCATGAGCCGGAAGTTATTGAAGGGCAAGCATTAACTCCTATTAAAGCACAAATGTTGCATCTGTTAAGTGAAACATTTAATTTTCCTCTTAATTACGACACTGTAGCAGAGATAATCAGTCACGATGTTAATTTAACCGTTGGTTTATTGAAAATGGTTAATAATGTTGCCACAGGTACGCGTGTTGAAATAACTTCATTAAAACAAGCCGCTGCATACCTAGGTGAAGACAAACTAAGGCAATTTGTTTCAATTTTAGCGCTTTCGAATCTTACTTCCGAGACAACGGATGAAGTTTGCAAACAAGCCTTGATTACCGGCAAAATGATGCAAGCATTAAGTACTAACAAAGCCTTTAAACCTGTTAGTGATTTTGCTTTCATAACCGGTTTACTTAGTGCAATAGAAGTAATGTTATCAATGCCAATCTCTGAAATTGTTAAAACCATGCCATTAGCACAACCAATTGAAAAAGCGTTAGTGGAATATGATGGCTTACTTGGTCAGTTGCTCGATATAACAACTAGTTATATTTTGGGTAAAGAAAACTTAGCCTCAGACGGAAGTTTAGAAGATAACCTCGAACAGTATTCATTAGATAAAGAGTTAGTACAGCAAGAATTCTTAGCCGCTAGTGAATGGTGTAAGAATCTAAACTTAGATTCTTTAAACTCATAAAACAATTCATACATTCTTTAACTTGAATACTTGGCTTATACAGCTAATTAAAATAACGATAAATGTAATAACTATATGTATGGCCATAAACATAAATTAAAACAGATAATCTTTTAAAATGTGCATTTTAATAAGTAATAAATATATCAATTATTCATGCAGTTACAAGTTACTTCAGTTTTAAACAAGTATTTACCCTCAATTTGCTCTTTATTATCTTTTAAAACATTTAATATCGTAACGCTACGCGCGTGAAATATATTTTCACCAGTATTTACTCACAGATTTTACGTAGCGTTACTCTTTAACTAATTGTTTACGCATTAATTTCAAGTATATTTAATACTTTAGTTTGTATCGACCTTTAACTGCTGTTGCTTCTAATTTTAATCTTAATCTTATAGATTTTCTACTAATGTCGTGAGCTTAGTTATGGTATTTAAATTTCGCCCAGTAGATGTTTGATTTAAACAAGTCAATATATTTGCAACAAGCTTTGATCGGCCGATACCATTAGGCGCATACAAATAAAACACATTTCCTTTTACTATGTATTGCTCTGATGGTGACAAATATTTATCAAGCTTAACTCGATCTAATTCGATGTCATGTTTACAAAAGTAATAATGAACATACTTTCCATCAAATTCTTTAAAGGGGTTGTTTATGTTCGCTTGTGTTAAAGATGTTTCTGTTAACGCAAATATTTCTGGGGAAAAGCCAAAGTGTTTAGATACAATGTCTTGTATATTAGCTATTGGATTTTCTTCACTTTTTAATACTATATTGCCACTTTGAATGTAAGAAGTAACTCCTTGATAATTATATTTATTAAGTGTTGTCACTAGCTCTTTCATAGGCACTATGTTTTTGCCACCTACATTAATCCCTCTAAATAAAATAATATATTTTTTCATTGTTCCTCTTCTTATAAATTGTTTTCTAATGAATTTTTCAATATATCAGTATGTTAATTTTTAATTTGTCGCTATATAGCTCGCAACTTTTTAGTGTAATTTATTGATGTTTACTTGTAGCAAAGTAAAATGATTAGTTATATGTAACGCTTGTGATTGCTTATCTAGCCTTTAAGATTAACTCTATCGCTTTTTTAATTCACAAGTAATTATTTTTTTGAGTAAATTTATGCCTGCTAGCACCTTTGAACAGCAATCAGCTTCTGATGTTTACCTGCTTTCACTTCAGTCAAAACAAAGTCGTGTCACTATGACTTCCATGTTGAATGTGATTGCCTATAAGCTATCGAAGAAAAAATCGCATCAAAGCGTCGACTGGTCAATTTTGCATTATGAAAAAGTGCTGATGTTACTGTCTGATCTTGCAGATGAAGGAAAATCCCCTGCTACCATTAACGTCTACTTATCTGCTTTAAAAGGTGTAGCTAAAGAGGCTTGGCGTAAACAATTAATTTCAGTTGAAGCCTATCAACATATCAAAGAAGTTAAGCGTATTAAAGGAACGCGCAGTATAAAAGGCCGAGCATTAGATTTAGAAGAGTTAAATATTTTAATTGATTATTGCATGGCGCAAGAAGGCGTTATTGCAATGCGTGACGCTGCGGTAATTGCCTTAACTTATGGTGCCGGTTTGCGTCGTCATGAAGCAGCAGGTTTAATGCTATCAGATTTGGATGTTGTTGAAGGTACCATTAAAGTACTGGGTAAAGGAAATAAAGAGCGTTTAAATAGCTTGCACAATAAAAATTTAGATATTATTCAGACTTGGTTAGAAGAACGTGGAACTGAGCCTGGACCCTTATTTTTAAGAGCAAGGAAAGGTAATCGTTTAGTAAATGAACCGATTTCAGGGCAAACTATTTACGATATTATCATTAGACGCTATAAAGAAGCGGGATTAAAGCGTCTTACCCCACATGATCTAAGAAGAACCTTTGCAACTAAGCTTTTAGAAAATGGTGAGGATGTTTTTTTAGTACAAGATTTAATGGGACATTCATCGGTAGAAACCACAAAGAACTATGATAGACGTGCTGAAACTGCAAAGAAAAAGGCAGCTAAAGCGCTACCTTTTTAGTTAATTTAAATAAATTATTAAGTTAATTGTTTAAATTAATTACCTAAACTTCCACTGTATATTTATACCAAGTAGATTAAGGTCTTTCCCACTCAGCGAGAATTAAAAGGCTTAGAGGCAAAGCATTGATTGAAGAGAATGGTTATTCCCTTGTCAAAATCAATAACGCAGCATGTAAGCCTTTTAACCTCGCCCTTTGGGAGCTTGCTCGATGCCCACTAACTTCGTTAAATTTATTTGATTTAGAATGACTAAACCTAAACAAATTTGCCTTGTTATTGAACATCGAGCATAGCTCTGAGTAGGGAAGAAATTTAATCAAATTGGTATTAGATTCAAACTACTGTTCAAAAGGCACAATTTTCATAGCTAGTTGAGGATCAAATCTTACATTATGCCAGTTCATTCGCCAATCTAAGTGTGGTCCGGTTACCCTACCCGAGTTTCCAACTTTCGCAATCACTTGCCCTTGTTTTACTATATCGCCAACATCTACCAGTGAGTCACTTAAATGCAGAAAATTAGACGTGATACCATGGCCATGATCAATTACTAATGTACCACCAGAATAGAACATATCTGGCACCCATAACAGTACCTTTCCTGCTGCGGGTGCTTTTACCGGTGCCCCAATGGCACCTGCATAATCAACCCCATAGTGTGGGTTTTTAGGTACGCCATTATAAAAACGCTGGCTGCCGTATACGCCGGTAATACGGGCTTTACGTGGTGCAACGAAACCTTGAGAGAAATCAGTTAAATCACTTGATACTTTTCTGACTTCTTTGATCATTTTACTGTCTTTTACAGCACGTTCATTGGCCTTTTTATTAGGGTTCATAATGCTTTTTTTGATTCCTTCAACCCGTGAAATGTTATATTCACGTTTTTCAGGAACTAGCACTTTTTTATCAACACTTCCATCTGTTAACTCTACAGATAAGGTGTACTTATTCGTATCATCACGAGAAAAAGCAAAAACATAATCCCCTTTTTTAGACACAGGAAGAATACGATCATTTAACTTTACAATACTACCAGGTTGAGTTTTACCAATTATTAAACCGCCCTGCTTTATTTCTCCAGATAATTTAATCTCAGCATGAGCCGATAATGCTAATAGTGAAGATAAACATAAGGTTGTAATTGACTTAAACATTAACAATAGCTCCTTTAGCAACCCCTTCATAGGCGATTACTTTTAACGATGATTGTGCAAAGTCTTTCTTTAGTTGTCGTGCTATAAAGTCAGCTAGTAATTCCACGGTTGAATCACAATCTACAACATCAAGTACTTGTGTTGAAACAGCTATATCAAAGCGACCTTGTGGTGCTTGATAAGCGAAAAATTGATGATCGGGTGTCAAATATTGAATTGCTTGCTCAGATAATTGGATATCATCTTGGCTAACTCTATCACTTTCACTTGCGATATAGATATCTTTCCATCTTTCGCACCACTTTGCTTCAAGAGCAGTATTTTTTTTGTCATTAACGAATAGCTGTATTTTGGATCTGTGCCCATGTGCTATGCGCTGACAGTTACCATCATGAAGTTTTAAACCATGTGTATAGTGATAATAATCACCCTCAATATTTTCAGGACGCAAGTTAAGTGTTAGCCCTTTTACATTATTAGGTAATTGCTCCAAAATGATTGTAGTTAAATGGTTTTTAACAGATTCAATTGTAATAGTATTACTTTCTATTTTGGCAAAAGCACATTCAGGCGATTGTAAATGATAGCTTGCACGTTGAGATAAAAAGTCTATCGTTTCATGTTGGTCATTATGCTGAGATGCTAGTAATGTTAAAGCTGTTTCTTGCATTGGCAGCAATAATTTATGATCAACCGCGTCATCGATAATGGCTTTGATTTGTTTTTTTACAATAGCAAAATCGAGTACCATACTTTGTTCATTTAAGGAGCCATCAAGTAAAACATCGACAATCCAGCTTTCACCGACAATACCACGTGCTTTACAAAGGTATGAAAAATCAATAACAGTAAGGTCATTTACAAATAATTGCATTATTATCCTCTCAACCCTATTTTACTTGCCAAGCAATAGATTCACTAGCGCGAATAGGCACTACAACATCACTACCAAACGATAATGTTGCTGGCACTTGCATTGGTTGCTTAATTAGTGTGATTTTATCTTTATTAACAGGTAATTGATAAAAAGCTGGGCCATTTAAACTAGCAAAAGCCTCTAATTTATCTAATGCCCCTTCTAATTCAAAAACTTCAGCATATAGCTCAATTGCTGCATGCGCAGTATAAGAGCCAGCACAACCACAAGCCGATTCTTTTGCATGCTGGGCATGTGGCGCTGAATCAGTACCTAAGAAAAACTTAGCGCTACCACTGGTGGCAGCTTCAATCAATGCTTCTTGATGAGTGTTACGTTTTAAAATAGGTAAACAGAAGTAATGTGGACGTATCCCACCTACTAACATATGGTTGCGGTTAAATAACAAATGATGCGCAGTGATGGTAGCCGCCACGTTATTTGATGCTGACTTGACAAAATCAACCGCATTTTTAGTTGTGATGTGTTCAAGAACCACTCTAAGGTTAGGATAGCTATCAACTAACGGAATTAAAATGGTATCTATAAAAACTTGCTCGCGATCAAAAATATCAATGTCATCATGAGTCACTTCACCATGAATTAATAAAGGCATGCCAACACTTTCCATAGCAGCAAAAACATCTTTTAGATTATTGAAATCAGTAACACCTGAAGAAGAGTTAGTTGTTGCGCCAGCGGGATAAAGTTTAGCTGCGTACACCAAGCCAGACTCTTTAGCTTCAATGATATCTTCAGGAGAAGTATTATCTGTTAAATAAAGTACCATTAATGGTGTAAAGTGAGCGCTAGGTTGCTCTGCCATAATTCTTTGGTAATAACTTTTCGCTAATGCAGTATTTGTCACAGGTGGAACAAGGTTAGGCATAATGATAGCGCGGCCAAAATAACGACTGATATCTTTTACGGTATTTTCTAACACTTCACCGTCACGTAAATGTACATGCCAATCATCTGGTCGAGTAATTGTTAAGGTTTCACCTTGTTGTAAACCTGAGTTTAATTGTGTTTTGTCTGTCATTGTCTTTCCAAAAAGAATAAATCTATAAATTAATTATTGCTATATTATCAACAAACTAAGTGTAACGCGTTACACTTTAAGCGTTAAATATAAGGCTATTCAATTGTTTCATCAGTTGCATTAGCCGCTAATAGTGCTTGAAGTTGCTCTTTTAAATTAGGTGGAACTTTAAAAATAGTGATCGAATCATTGTGAGGATTATAAACCACATCTTGCCCAAAATGACTTCGCTCGAAACTTAAACTAATGCCACTGCCATAACCTGAATACTTGGTGATTTTATTTACCACGGTTTGATCATGTGGGAATGTTTCTTCAATTGGGTAAGATTGCTGCTGGCAAAATTGGTAAAAATCTTGTTCGTTGCCATTAGCATCCGTTGAGGTATGCCCTATTACCTTACCTACTTCTTGAACTGATACGTCTTGCGAGCTTGCTCTTTGTTCTTTACAGTAATTAAGTAATTCTTTACGTGTTTGTTGTTTTTCATTGGCATCAAGCTGATTAACGGCCACATAATCTTCAACTGCTTGTACTAGTGTTTGTGTTTGTTCTTTGGCATCAAGACCTTCTTCACAGCCTAAAAAGTCTAAAAAGAAATCTGAAACTTTTCTGCCTGCTCTGCCTTTAATAAAAGAAATGTAACGATTGCCACTAGCATTCTTTTGATAATCGAATAAGTCTATTCGAGCGGCAAGCTGTAGTTTACTAGTATCAAGGTGTTGGTCCGCTGAAATATTTAACTCGCCATCAACACTGTAATGCTCTGAAACTGGGATAACGGCGACCAGTAAGTAACGTCCTCCCATGTACTCATAATGACATATTACTAAATAACCACTCTCTTCAAGATCGTATTTTTCAATTTCATTTTTTAAGGTGTTTGCCGCTTGAGTACTAAACCGATAAAAACTTTGTTTCTCACCAAAGTAACTTTCCATTAAATCAACAAACCTTGCAGTTGTTAACTCGCCATCATCATTTCCTTCAACAGGGGCATTACTAAAGCTACCATAAGCTTTAGAGCCTTTACTGTTATATATGCTATGAAGACCATCAACAAAAGCTGTGATTTTTGAGCTTAAATCAATTTGTTCAGGACCAAGGCGTAATGAAACTTCACCTGATTCTTGTTTTTTGGAGATAAAATGTAAGGCGATGTTTGAAATAATTAAACTCATAGTTAAAGGTCTATCTATTAGTATATTGTTCAGGCATTTGATAAACTAAGGAAATATAATTTACCATCAGCAATTAAGTGTCATTATGCCCATTGTATCTAAATACTCCAATGAACGTGTAGAAAAAATTATCCAAGAATTAATGGATGTACTTGTTAACGAATCAGCAACAACAGATTTAGCTCTGATGTGCTTAGGAAATACAGTAACTAATGTTATTAGTAAAATTCCTGCAGACAAGCAAAGCGCTATTGTAGACAATTTTACGCAAGCATTAAAACAATCTATCCAGAAAACTCACTAGTTTTATAAATTTAACCATAATAAGAAGAATTACACTCTATGGTCTCTTTTGACAAAAAAAGCTATAGCAAGAAATTATTACACTTAATCAGTTGGAGCCACTGGTTCACCTTTTTCAATATAATTGCTGCCATTGCCTTATCCTCATTTTATTTATTTAGTGAATCAGCACCAGACACGTTTTTAGGACAAATTTATTTAGTGGCAACTTGGTTAAGTCATATTGCCTTCTTAACCTTTATGAGTTTTGTGTTAATTCTGTTTCCCATAACCTTGGTATTTCCAAACACAAAATTTATACGCACCAGTGGTTCAATCATATTTACCGTTGGTTTATTGTTGTTATTGTTAGATGCCTTTATTTATAGTCGTTTAGGCTATCACCTTAGCGCGTCATCTAGTGCTCAAATTATTGACTTGATAAAAGAAATAGCGCAAGAGAATAGTTTGTTTTATGTGGTTAGCGGTGCCTTAACCATTATTATTTTAGGTTTTGAATTTACGATCAGTAATTATGCTTGGAAGCACCTGAAACAATTACAAAAAACCGTTTTTGCTAAATTTGTAGTCACTGGTCTTGTTGTCGCTTTCTTTTTTAGTCATTTAACACACATTTGGGCAGATGCTAATTTAAATTATGATGTGTTACGTCAAGATACAGTATTACCATTGTCATACCCTGCAACAGCAAAAACATTGCTAACAAAATATGGCTTGTTTGATATTGAAGATTACATTGAGCGTAAAACTAGCCCGTTATCTTTCAGTCAAGCCATACCAGAGTATCCTAAACTAATGTCATCTCAATGTGTAAATAAAGATATTTCAAATTCAGTTTTTTTGATTTTAACAGACGAGCACTTAAGTGAAGGTCAGTTGCAACAATTTTCTAGCAGACTTACTACCAAAAGTTTTCAGTTAAACAACCATGTAGACACCACCATGTCACAAGGTGCTTGGTTTAACCTTTTCTATTCATTACCAAGTATTTATCAACAAGATATATTAGCCCAAGAAAGTAAACCATTGTTGTTTCAATCGTTAGAAAAAAATAACTTAGTAACCACCTATACGCTAATTGATAAAGATAAACCCCTTGAAGATTTTTCTTCATTATGGCTTAGCTCATTATTCAGTGATTATAACCAGTTAGCTGATATTTCAAGTTTAGTGTTTGCTGATCGCTTAAATAGCAAAGCGCCAGGTTTACATGTTATCTACTTTAAAGGCACTAAAACAGAACAAAATAATAGTGCTAGTAGTTATCAATTTGAGTTGTTTGTTGAGGCTTTATTGTTAGCGCAAAAGCAAAAGCAGCAAAAAGATTATATTTGGATCAGCTCAATAGGTAATCAAAGCCAAGATACACGCTTGTCTACTAAAACAGCATTATTTGTTACGCCTAAACCATCTAAAGAAGAAACACAGCAGCTTGATCTAATTACAAGTCAAATGGATTTACAACCAAGCTTAATCAGCAATTGGTTAGGCTGTAAAATCGATAGTAAGCTTTATGCTAACGGCAATGATTTAATAACTTTAACAAAAGATCGCATTATCGCTAATACCACACAGGAAGGTATTATGGTATTTAATAAAGATAAATCTGTGTTGATTGACCAAAATGGAAACTTTCAAAGTTATTCTAGTCAATTAGCTGCCCCGATCACCGTAAATAAAGATTTTCCTTTGATGATAGATGGCGTTCACTTTATTAAGCGCTTTTCACTCAATGCAGTAAATGAACAATAACTAAACAATCTGATATTAAGTAATTAACTTTATACTACAAACTTATGATTATCGTTGCATTAAAGCAATAAATCATTAATATACACAGCGCAAAGAAAAGGATAAAGCACCCTACTTTATCGTAACAAGCAATTGGTACTGTTTCTTTGTGATATCGGGGTATAGCGCAGCTTGGTAGCGCGTGCGTCTGGGGGACGTGAGGTCGCAAGTTCGAATCTTGCTACTCCGACCATACCTTCAAAAAGGAGCCCGTAGGCTCCTTTTTTTTGTTCTAGTTCTAATTTCTAATTTCTAATTTCTAGGCATCATTCACTTCAATGATTTTATTTGCCATTAGCTTTCTAGTTATTGCTGGTATATCGGTATATTCTTGGGTATTTGTTTCAATGATTTCATCATCGATAAAACTCAACTCTTCATCAAGGTAATGGCTATCAGATTGTGACTTCACTGCTTGTTTTTTACTGATTAAAGAAGAAATACCAGAAGCGATTATTAATATCTCGATCTCAGAAGATAAATTTGGATCAAGCGTGACACCTGGCACTATCAATACTGACTTATTAGAGACTTTGTCTCTAATGTGAGAAATCAAATCATTGTAAGTAGAAAGTTTCGGTTCTGATTTACAAAACAACTGAAAGATTATCCCTTTAGCCGTATCAATATCAGCCATTGAAACTAAGGGGTTATTTAATGCTTGAGTTAGAGCATCAAAAGCTTGCTCTTCATTTTCAGCTTTACCCACACCTAAAATTGATTCTCCTTCAAACGATAAAATACTGGCAAAGTCATTTTTATCCACATTGACATAACCTGTTTCCGTTAACATTTGCACTAAAGATAACAGTAAGTTTTTTAAAACTTCGTTACTTTGGTTAAAAGCTGAAAATAAACCGACACTTTCACCTAAGCCTTTTAATAAAAGATCATTTGAAAGCGTAATATAAGCATGAACTGGCTCTTTTATATCTTCTATCCCTTTAAGCGCAAAATCCATTCTACGCTGCCCTTCTGATTCAAAAGGTAAAGTCACAACAGCTAAACAGTTTATATTTAAGTCTCGAGCAACTTTGGCAACAAGCGGGCTTGCTCCAGTTCCTGTACCGCCACCAAATCCAGCAGTGATAATAACTACATCACTGTCTTTTATTGCATTACTGATCGTTTCTTCACTTTCTAAAGCAGCTTGCAAGCCAATCCTTGGATCAGAACCTGCGCCATAGCCTTTGGTAAGTGTTTCACCAATCAATATTTTGTTATCAACTTTGACTGCATTCAATGCAGCTAAATCTGTATTTACCGCGACTAAGTTTACTTTAGATGACAAATTATTATCAAATAACATATCAATTGTATTACAGCCACAGCCGCCAATACCAACAACAGTAATCAGTAGATTTGGCTTAGCTTGTATAAGCTCTTGCATAAGTTTTCCTAATCAATTACTTGTCCGTTATTTATGTGTGCAACATGGAGCGATGTAAAAGCATCTATTTTTAATTTGTAAAGACACAATGTAAGCATCATTTTTACTCCCTAAATCCATGTGATCTATTCTTATTATAATGATCAAGTTTTAAAACTGCCAATAGCATTTATAACTCTAGCACCTTTTATTTAGCCACTTTACCCATAAAAGCACTAAATTTCTTATCTAAATTATTATCCAAACTAATTTCTAAATTTACTAAGCAAAGGCACTAGTAAGTATTCACATTTTAGACTCTAGAGTTATCGGGGTTGCAAATAATTTCTACATAAGAGTTGTCAGGGTTATAACTATGCTCCACCAAGGGGTTATTGGAGTTGTTAGTAATTTGACATATAGAGTTGCCAGGGTTACACTATTAAGGTGTGATTTTAATGAGTGAATAGAAGATGAAATACCCAATTGTTTTTGAAAATGAAATAAGTGAAGAAGGTTATGTAATTAAAGTACCTGACCTACCTGGTTGTTCAGTGAATGCGAGCACTATTGATTTAGGATTAGAAAAAATAACTAAAAATATAAAATCACATTTAGCTATTTTGGCTGAATATGGAGAGAAAATTCCAAATGCTTTAAGTATTGATAAACACAGAAAGTTGTTTGCGAATGAAAACCCACATACTTATTCACAAGCTTTTTGGGCTGTTGTTGATATTGATATAACCGCTTACTTAGGAAGAAGTCATAAGATTAATGTCACCTTACCTGAATTATTGATAAAGCAAATAGATGAGCGTGTAAGCAAAAGCACTGCTTATAAAACCCGTTCAGGCTTTATAGCAAGTGCTTGTTTGGCGGAATTAGAAAAAGAGCGCGAATGACGGTTAACTTATTACTCTAACTGATTTATTTATAAGATTGAGCAGTCGATTTGTGTTGCAGCTTGAGTAATCTTTTCATGTAGGCCTGTATTTGCATCTTGATAAAATTCAAATTCGGCAATTTTTGGTATAGGTAATAAAGACTCTAAAGAACTGATATTCTCTGTTAAATTACTCATTGGCTCTTTATCCGCAGAGTTAGCAATCCAAGCAATACAATGTAGTCCATCAGATTTAATCGCTTCATATGTTAATAGTGCATGGTTTAAGCAACCTAACTTCATATTTACCACTAAAATAACACTTTGCTGTGTCGCTTTAACGAAATCAGAAAGATAGACATTTTTTTCTTGATTGCTGGTTAATGGTAAGCGCCATCCCCCTGCACCTTCTGTTATTCTTATATCTGCATTGGTAGACTCAACTCGTTGATAACCAGTAGTTATTTCATCAACAGTAATCGTTTTATTTACTTTTGCAGCCGCAATATGTGGGGCAATAGCCTCTTTAAAAGCAATTGGGTTCACTTCACTGATGGTTTGCTGGCTATTGGCAAATTGACTTAGTAGTAACGCATCTTCATTAACAAGGTTGCCATTTTCTAAATAACAGCCGGCAGAAACAGGCTTATATACAGCAACTTTTTTATCTTGATTAATAAGTGCCTGCGTCAATGCACAGGCTACAAAGGTTTTACCTGCATCAGTATCTGTTGCAGTAATAAAGTAATTTTTCATAAAGCTTATTAATTAATTGTTTAGTTTTACAACTAAACCAGAATATAGTCGGTAAGTTGCAGGGTAAATGCCGCTTGGCTCAAGAAAGTCTTTATAGTGCTCTGTCATAGCAAACCATTTATCTTTTCCGGATAAACCACGATTTCGCTTTTGTGGTAAATGGTTTGCCCCTAGACCTTTTAACTCTCTAGCTAAATGAATAACATTTTGATATTCAAGAATAATATCTTGGCATTTAGACTCAATAACACTAGCCCTGTCATGATTAAAATAGCGAGTTAACTCTTCTTCTGTTTTAAAGTTAATCACATGTTGATCATCATCTACTTGTCTCCATGAAGATTTTAACTCATGTAAAGTGCCATCAACTAAGGTGGTAAAGATTATTAATCCGCCTGGTTTTAATACACGTAGCATTTCATTGACGGCAGACTCTAGAGGCTCACACCACTGAATAACTAAATTCGAATAAATAAAATCGATACTATTATCTTGTAATGGAATTTTATGAGCATCAGCTTCAAGCCAACTTATATTTTTGTTTCGTGCTTTAGCAGCAAAACGCAACATTTCTGTAGAGAGATCTAGGCCGATTACTTTGTTATATGAACCCGCTAGTAAGTCAGTAAAAAAACCTGTACCTGAGCCAAGATCTAATACCGTAAGATCATTTCTATTGGGCAACCAAGGCATTAAATGTTTACCTGAAAAACGCTGTAATCGAGCAGAAACATCATAAGATTGACTTGCTGAGCCAAAAGTTTTTGCTATTTTCTCTCTATCAACGTTAAGTTGCTTATTAAGGGTCATTAAATTTTTAAACCTTCTTTAACACAGGGCTTTATTTAAGCTTTCTGCTAATGCACTGATTTGATTGTGGTTATGATTAGAGCAAATGGTTACGCGTAACCTAGATGTACCTTTTGCTACTGTAGGTGGACGTATAGCCGTTAACCAAAAACCTGATTTTTTTAATTGTTCACTGACATCGAGCGCTTTTTGTTCATCACCAAGAATGATGGCTTGTATTGACGACTGTGATTTTATGACAGTAATACTAGGATCTAATAATTCAGTTAACAAACTATTTAACTCAAAAATCTTATCTCGACGCCATTGCTGAGATTGAATGATCTCGATACTTTTAACTGTTGCCCAGGCAAGAGCTGGAGAAATTGCAGTAGAGTAAATATAATGCCTAGCAAAATTAATCAAATAGTCATGCAAGTTTTCATCACAAGCGAGAAATGCACCATTTGTTGCTATTGCTTTACCAAAGGTTGCCATCGTAATATCTGGTTTTATAAAAGCATTACTTCCTTGCCCCTGCTCACCTATAACACCAATACTGTGTGCATCATCAAGATAAAGCCATGCATTATGAGCGTTAGCCAACTTAGCAAGTTCAACTAAATGCGCTTGATCGCCATCCATTGAAAAGATGCCTTCTGAAGCTATAAGCCTATTTGCATGTTCTGAATTGTTTAACAAATTAGACAGCCTTGCCATATCATTATGCGCAAATCGCTTGACCGTTGCTTTAGATGAAAAAGCACCATCAATCATTGAGGCATGAGAAAGTTTGTCTAATAGAAAGCAAACTTCACTTGATTGCCCTAACGCTTGAAATAGCGCCATGTTGGCGGTAAAACCACTTGAAAATAATAAACACTTTGGTTTATTTAACCACTGGCAAATTGTTTCTTCTAATACTTGATGAGCATAGGTAAAACCAGTGACTAAACTGGATGAGCTACCAGATAAACCAAATTTATCTACGCCCTCTTGCATAGCCTCATTTATCTCTGGATGATTATTTAATCCCAAATAATCATTAGAGGAAAAATTTATATACTCTTGACCATCAACGACAATAATCGGCTGATTTTGCAATGTACCAGTATTTTTGGGTTGAGCGCATACACGCTGTCTGTAACGAGAGTTATTTCTCTGCTCAGCCAGTTTGTCATTGATAAAGTCGAAAGACATAAAGCTAACTATTCAGCGTTATAAAATAAATCTTTATGTTGCTCATTAGCCAAAGCGGTTTTAAGTTGTTGCTCTTCAAGGCTACTTTCATCAACTACGGTTTCAGTATTGATACCAAGCTTTCTAAATAACTCAACATCTTTATCCGTTTCTGGATTTTCTGTCGTTAACAATTTGCAGCCATAGAAAATTGAGTTTGCACCTGCTAAAAAGCACAGCGATTGCATTTGTTCATTCATTTCTGAGCGCCCTGCTGATAAACGCACATGGGATTGAGGCATCATAATACGTGCAACGGCAATACAACGAATAAAGTCAAAGCTTTCAAGATCGTCTACATCAGCTAAAGGCGTTCCTTCAACTTTAACTAACATATTAATAGGGACACTTTCAGGCTGTTTAGGCAAGTTAGCTAGTTGCACAAGTAATGATGCTCTATCAACCGCTTTTTCACCTAAACCAACAATACCACCACTACATACTTTCATACCGGCACTGCGAACGTGATCTAAGGTATCTAATCTGTCTTGATAAGTACGTGTGGTAATGATCTGATTATAATGCTCAGGTGAAGTATCTAAATTATGGTTGTAGTAATCTAATCCGGCATCTTGTAATTGAGCTGCTTGATCTTGAGACAACATACCTAAGGTCATACATGATTCCATACCCAATGCTTTTACGCCTTTGATCATATCAAGCACGATAGGCATATCACGCTCTTTTGGGTTACGCCATGCAGCGCCCATACAAAAACGAGTTGAGCCCATATCTTTAGCTTTTTTAGCTGCTTCTAATACTTTTTCTACTTCGAGTAAACGTTCTTTCTCAAGGTCTGTTTTATTACGGGCACTTTGAGAACAATATTTACAATCTTCAGGGCAAGCGCCTGTTTTTATAGAAAGTAAGGTACTTACTTGAACTTCATTGGCATTAAAGTGCTGTCTGTGAACGGTTTGCGCTTCAAACATAAGATCATTAAAAGGTTTCGCAAATAACGCTTCAACCTCTGCTAAGGTCCAATTGTGACGAACCGGAGACAGATCCACGGCATTATTAAGTACGGCTGATTCTACTGACAAGGACATAATTACTCGTTTGCATATAACTAAATTAACGGGTAGTCTAGCCATCCTAATCGTATTGTCAACAAATTAGCGCCCCACAAGTTTACAAATGAACAAAAAACACACTAAATTGATTGAGTTTGATAAAAATCACGTTTGGCATCCTTATACATCTATGTCTTCGCCCTTACCTTCTTATTTAGTTGAAAGTGCTGAAGGTGTTTATATTCAGCTTGCTGATGGCAAAAAACTTATTGATGGTATGTCATCATGGTGGTCTGTGCTCCATGGTTATAATCATCCAAAATTGAATGCTGCATTAGTTGAACAAGCCAATAAAATGTCGCATGTGATGTTCGGTGGCTTAACGCATCAAAGTGCAATTGATTTATGCGAAAAACTTGTTCAGCTAACACCTACGAGCTTAAATAAAGTATTCCTTTCTGATTCTGGCTCAGTAGCCGTTGAAGTTGCGATAAAAATGGCTTTTCAGTATTGGCAAAGCAAAACAAACGAAAAAAACACTAAAACAAAATTACTCACAGTACGTAATGGTTATCATGGCGATACCTTTGCCGCTATGTCAGTGTGCGACCCTGTTACTGGCATGCATCAAATATTCGAACAAGTGTTGATGAAAAGCTATTTTGCTCCGGCTCCTACCGTTGGCTTTTATCAACAATGGCATGATGAAGACACTCAATGTTTAGCGAAATTATTTGAAACGCATCATCAAGAATTAGCCGCATTTATTATTGAACCAATAGTACAAGGTACTGGTGGGATGCGCTTTTATCATCCGCAATACCTTAAAGCTTGTAGAGCATTATGTGATCAATATGATGTACTCTTGATTGTTGATGAAATAGCTACAGGCTTTGGCCGCACAGGAAAATTATTTGCCTGTGAATGGGCAGATATCAGCCCAGATATTATGTGTTTAGGTAAAACATTAACGGGTGGTTATATCACCTTAGCGGCAACATTATGTACGGATACTATTGCCAATACTATTAGTAAGGGTGAAGCCGGTTGTTTTATGCACGGCCCAACATTTATGGGTAATGCCCTTGCTTGCGCGGTTGCAAATGCAAGTATTGATTTATTATTTGAAAACAATTGGCAAGAACAAGTGCAAAGCATTGAGAAGCATTTGTTGGCATTGTTAGCTCCATTAGGTGAACATACTCGAGTTCAAGACGCCCGTGCCCTTGGTACTATTGGCGCAGTTGAATGTACTCAGTCCGTAAATGTTGCGCAAATTCAAAAGCGATTTGTTGAATTAGGAGTTTGGATACGGCCGTTCGGAAAATTGATTTATATTATTCCGCCCTTAGTGATTACAAAAGCAGAAATAACAAAATTAGTAAGCGCTATAGCAACAGTACTTAATGAAGATAATTGTTTTCTTAACGACTAATAACATAATTTAAAATTACCGATAACCAAAACAAATTAATGAACAGTAAAAAATATAAATGGTAATGGGGACCATCGCTATAACGACGGTTTCGGTATTTATTAATCAACTGTGCAGCATAACTACCTGCAGCACTTGACCAAATAATCATGTATAAATAACCTGTCAACGGGGTAAGCCAAAAACGGCGAATTTCAATATCGTGATAGCGGGCAACACCATAGCTTTTCTCAGGTGCCGCATAAAAAGACATAACCAAAGCAAAAAGAAACATCAGCCAACTAAGCACACTTAATATTTTGGCAGCATAAAACCAAAAGTCAAAAGACTCTCGACGCTCTTTAATTGGTTTTGTTTCAGTAGATTTCATCTTATCTCACTACTTTCATCGTTTACTTAAGTTGATAACCTTATTTTTTTCATGATTGTGACTAAATTTGATAAATTTTACTTGTTAAACATAACAGTCACGGTAACATATCACCCCATTTTCTGCGTAAAAGCAAATTTTCAAGTATTAGATAATAAATAAGAGGTCATTCAATGTCAGTTATAGCAATTACTGATGTGTTAGCGGGTAAATATCCTGTTGATGAAACTATAACCCTACATGGTTGGATCAGAACACGCCGCGACTCTAAAGCGGGTATTTCTTTTTTAGCTATTCATGATGGTTCGTGCTTCGATGCCATTCAAGCCATAGTGCCTAATGATCTCGAAAATTATCAAGAAGATGTATTGAAGTTAACCACAGGTGCTTCAGTTAAAGTGACAGGTATTTTGGTTGAATCTCCAGGTAAGGGACAATCATTTGAAATTCAAGCAACTGCTGTTGAAGTGTTAGGTTTTGTTGAAGACCCTGATACTTACCCAATGGCAGCTAAACGTCATAGCATCGAATTTTTACGTGAACAAGCTCACCTACGCGCCCGTACAAATATTGGTGGTGCAGTGACACGTGTTCGTAACTGTTTAGCGCAAGCTATTCATCGTTTCTTACATTCAAAAGGTTATTTTTGGATCAGCACACCTTTAATTACAGGTAGTGACTGTGAAGGTGCTGGCGAAATGTTTCGTGTTAGTACCTTAGATATGGAAAACTTACCACGAGATGATAGCGGTAAGGTTGATTACAAGCAGGACTTTTTCGGTAAAGAAACATTTTTAACCGTATCTGGCCAGTTAAACGTAGAAACATACTGTAACGCGTTATCAAAAGTTTATACTTTTGGCCCTACTTTTAGAGCAGAAAACTCTAATACTTCTCGTCACTTAGCCGAGTTTTGGATGGTTGAGCCAGAAATTGCATTCGCTGATCTTGCTGATGCAGCCGACTTAGCAGAAGAGATGCTTAAATATGTATTACAAGCTGTATTAGATGAACGTGCTGATGATATTGCCTTTTTCCAACAGCGTGTCGATAAAACAGTGATCGATAGATTAAAGTCTGTCATCAATACTGATTTTGTCCGTTTAGATTACACTGACGCAATTACAATTTTAGAAAATTGTGGAAAGAAATTTGAAAACCCTGTTTCTTGGGGCGTTGATTTAAACTCAGAGCACGAGCGTTATTTAGCAGAAGAGCACTTTAATGGCCCTGTAGTTTTACAGAACTACCCGAAAGACATCAAATCATTCTATATGCGTTTAAATGATGACGGTAAAACAGTTGCAGCTATGGATATTCTTGCACCAGGTATCGGTGAAATTATAGGTGGTAGTCAACGTGAAGAACGCCTTGATGTATTAGATAGCCGTTTAGATGAAATGGGCTTAATCCCTGCAGATTACAGCTGGTATCGTGATTTACGTCGTTACGGCACCGTACCTCACTCAGGTTTTGGCTTAGGTTTTGAACGCTTAGTAGCTTACGCAACAGGTATGCAAAACGTACGTGATGTTATCCCATTCCCTCGTACACCAAATAACGCTGCGTTTTAACGTACTTAGTCGTTAAAAATTGGCGAGTTATTGTTTAAAGCATTAACTCGCCATTTTTATACTACTGCCAATAGCTTACTTTACCTGCAACAGATTTAGCTGGCTTTAATGGTAACTTCTTACATTCAGATCCTATATATAAAAAACCTACAATCTCATTACCTTGAGTAATGTTTAAACCCGCTTTCACTTTGTCGTTATACGCTAACTCCCCTGTTCGCCACATGGCATTAAAACCTAATGCAACAGAAGCCATTTGCATGGCATGTGCACAACAGCCTGCAGTAATTATTTGTTCTTGCTGCGGTACTTTTTCATGGTCAATAAACTGAGTACTAACAACAATGATCATTGGTGCACGAAAAGGCATTTTGGCTATTTTTTCTAAATTAGCAGTTTTTTTATCACTAGCAGCAACAAGCAGCTCACTTAAACGCGTTAAACCATTACCGCTTATAACAGTAAAATGCCAAGGTTGAAGTCCAGCATGATCCGGCACACGCATACCCGCAGCTATGATGTCATCAACTTGTGATGAAGTTGGTGCAGGCTCTGTCAGTAAAGGGTTTGACTGTCGACTTTTTAAAAATTCTATATTGCTCATAAGCTTTGATACTTTCTCGCGTGTTTCTTAATTATCTACGACATAGTGTAAACAGATAACTATGACTTAGGTAGATCAATTTTTAAATCATATGTGTATTAACAATGAATAAAGAGAACTGTAAAGCTTAATTTCCTTTATTTAACAGTTAACTTGAAACAGGTGCTTGACATAAAAGCTATACCTAGCCAATATGAAATCAGTATTAACACTTATAGACGAAACTTAACCAATAAAATGAATAACGCTGTGGCACTGTTGCTCAAACGAATGAATTTAGCCTTTAGCTTACCAACTACATGTTGGCTGAGCCTGGTCATTCGTGTATGGCCAAAACGTGCGGAGTGTTATAGTTAGTTTTTTTATCTTTAAGTAAACTATACCTGAGCCGCAGAAGTTAATTTTGCGGCTTTTTTGTTTATATCAATAATCAACCGCAATAGCTCTGCAAGCAACCAATGTAAGTAAAAAGGAAGTGTACAATGCAAGTATCAATTGCATATTTAGCGGTGTTATTAATTTGGTCGACTACGCCGTTAGCGATAGTCTGGAGTAGTGAGTCCATCAACCCTACCATGGCTGTGCTTTTACGTATGGTGATTGCACTGATATTAGGTACTTGTATTATTTTAGTGAAAAATATCACTCTTCCTTGGCACAAAGAGGCTCTGCGATTATACAGTTATTCTGCGTTAGGAATTTTTGGTGGCATGCTGTTTTCCTACCTTGCAGCTCAATATATATCTTCTGGAATACTGTCATTAGTTTTTGGCTTATCACCTGTGTTATCAGCTATTTTTGCACAAAAAATATTAGCTGAGCCAAAGATGAGTCAAGTAAGAAAACTGGCAATGCTGATGTCATTAATTGGTTTGGGGCTTGTTTGTTCTGACAATTTTTCATTACAAGATAATAGCATTTATGGTTTAGTCTTTATTTTTATTGCTGTGTCGTTATTTAGTTTGAGTGGTGTTTTGGTTAAAAGTATTTCGCTTGCCATTCATCCTATGGCGACTACTATCGGTGCCCTTTCCATAGCTACACCATTATTTTTATTAACTTGGTTATTATTTGATGGCTCTTTAGATGTTAACCAATGGCAAGCAAAGTCAATTTGGTCAACGCTATATTTAGGTGTGTTCGGCTCATTGATAGGTTTCTTTGCCTACTTCTATGTCCTACAAAGATTAACAGCAAGTACTGTTGCTTTGATCACACTGATTACACCCGTTGTTGCCTTAACTTTAGGCGCTAAACTTAATAATGAAGTGCTCAATAATAAATTACTTATCGGTGCGGCATTAATAATTCTAGGATTAGCCTTATATCATTGGGGAGAAATCTTTATAAACTCAAAAAAACGTAAAGAAGTTCTGATAACCAACAACAAATAGACAATTGATAGCTGTCAGTTAAATCATACTGACAGCTATTAGATTTCTTGGTTAATCAGTTTAAATGATACCTTGAAGTACTAAATAACCGCTTACTAAAATAATAATCAATACTGGTATAACGGCCGGCACCAATAAAAAATAAAGCTAATAACATAATGAAATAAGTGGCTGAAAACTCTATGCCATTATTAAGTACTACGATATTGCCATTTTCATACAGCCAATCAGTATTACCATGCTCATCTAGGATTTCACGCATTTTGTTAAGTTTGCTTGCGGTATTATCACTGTTTTCAAGGCTTGCTTGTGCTTGTTCAGAGCCAAACCAACGAAGAACTTTGGCAGCACTGATGTCAGAATTAGTTGGGGTAATAGCAAACCAGCCATTTTCTGCATGTACTGTTGTTGCTGCCACAATCATAGTGAACATTAAAGGAATTGATATTAACCGAGTAAAAGCGCCAATTAATAATAGCCAGCCACCAAAAAATTCAACAAGAATAACTAGGTTAGCTAGTAGCGCAGGAAAAGGTAAGCCCAATCCCCAATCGCTATTGCCAAACCATGCAATGATATTAGGATCTGCCATAAAAGCTGTAAAGCCTGTAACCTCTTCATTGAGTAGTTGTGTTTTACTAAAGCCCGCCATAATAAAAATAGGCGCAAGGTATAAGCGAATCAAAAGAGCTGGAATACCATCAAAATTGGGTAACTTAGTTAAAAAGCTTTTATACGTAGATATCAAAAATGCCATGATAGTATCTCAATAGGTATTGTACTAATTATTCTATATAGAACATAAAGCGGAATATATTCTTTCAAAATATACGCAACTCCCCAATTTATTTAGCTAAGTTAATTGAGGTTTATTAAACATAGACTCATTTTTTTACAAACAAGTAGTCAAATCTAAATAACTTTAAGGTAATATGCTTGTTATATATTCGTAAATTGATAGACAGTATTTTATGACAGCAATAGTAAATTTATTTAAGCGTATTTTAGTAGGCATATGGTGGTTATTTACTTTAACTCGCTCTGTTGTTTTAAATGTAATTTTTATAATTTTCTTTATAAGTTTTGTGGTTATGATTGCCAGTGGCAAAGATCAAGTGGAAGTACCTGACAAAACCGCTTTAGTATTGAATTTGGTGGGTGATATAGTTGAACAAAAGCATGAAGTCAGCCCAATAGACGCTTTTATAAATGAGGCTTTTGCGCAAAAAGAAGAAAAGCCTGAAGTATTACTTGCTGATGTAATTAAGGTTATTAATAAAGCTAAAAATGATGATCGGGTTGAAATATTGGTATTGCAGTTACAGAGTTTGAAAAATGCTGGATTATCAAAATTACAGGATATTGGTAGTGCCCTAATTGACTATAAAAGTTCTGGTAAAAAAATCATCGCCCTTGGTGACCACTTTACTCAAGACCAATATTATTTAGCCAGTTATGCCGATGATATTTGGTTGAATGAACAAGGTTTTATGCTGCTTGATGGCTATGGTCGTTATAAGATGTATTTTAAATCAGCGTTAGATAAACTCGCCATTAAACAACATATTTTCCGTGTTGGTACCTTTAAATCTGCAGTGGAGCCTTTTCTTCGTGATGATATGTCTGAAGAAGCTAAAACGGCTAATAAACTATGGTTGAACGACTTATGGGGCCAATATAAACACGATGTTGCTTTGCAGCGTGGTTTTTCTTCTGAAAATTTTGATGAAAGTATCAGTGATTTATTAACTAAATTTAGCAAGTCAAATAGCAGCTTCGCGCAATATGCCTTAGCAAATAATTGGGTTGATGAGTTAAAAACTCGTGACCAAATGCGGGTTAAGTTAATTGATTTAGTGGGTAAGAATAAAAAAGGCGACAGTTACAGTCATATAAGTTTTAAAGATTATCTTGAAGCAACTACACAACTAAAACCATTAGAAACCAAACCTAAAGATAAAGTGGCAGTGATTGTTGCTAAAGGCAACATTTTAAATGGTACACAAAAACCGGGAACTATAGGTGGCGATTCTACCGCGAATTTATTACGTAAAGCACGTATGAACAAATCAGTGAAGGCTGTCGTTTTACGTGTTGACAGCCCTGGCGGTAGTGCCTTTGCTTCAGAAATAATTCGCCAAGAAGTTGAATTATTAAAAGCGGCTGGCAAACCTGTTATTGCTTCAATGGGAACTTATGCTGCTTCAGGTGGTTATTGGATCTCAGCTCCAGCAGATAAAATATTTGCCGCACCTTCTACTATTACTGGTTCAATTGGTATTTTTGGCATGATGATGACTTTTGAAGACTCATTAAGCAAACTTGGTATTCATACTGATGGTGTTGGTACTACAGATTTATCTGGCTTTGGTCCCACGCAACCACTCAGTGATGGCATGTCAAAGTTGTTTCAATTAAGCATAAATAAAGGCTATCAAGACTTTATCACTTTAGTTGCTGAGAATAGAAACATGACAACAGAAGAAGTTGATGCTATTGCTCAAGGACGTGTTTGGTCTGGAACAAAAGCAAAAGAACTAGGTTTAGTTGATGAGTTAGGTAATTTAACTGATGCTGTAGTTGCAGCAGCTGAGCTTGCAGAGCTAAAACGCTATGATACCCATCTTATCGAGCAAGAGCCCTCTTCTCGCAATAAGTTTTTGCAACAATTATTGGGATCTGCATCGAACATATTTGAATTTAATAGCTATGCTTCAAGCGATTTATTATCAGGGAGTAATGAAGGTAATAAAGGACTCACCCAGTTATTTGGTCAAATACAAAAAGAAATAACCACAATTAACCAATTTAATGATCCACAAGGCATCTATACTTTATGCCTAGCTTGTAGTGAACAATAGTTATGTCAAGTCGTAAAAACATCTATGTCGCTTATACTGGCGGCACTATCGGTATGAAAAAAAGCCATGAAGGCTATGTACCAGATAAAGGCCATTTAACAGCGTCAATTAAAGCTTTACCTGAATTTCATCGCCAAGAAATGCCACACTTTAGAATTAACGAATACCAACCGTTAATTGACTCATCAAATATGACGCCCAGCGATTGGCAGCGTATAGCTGATGATATTAAGGCCAATTACGATGATTATGATGGTTTTGTTGTTTTACATGGCACTGATACCATGGCTTACACCAGTTCAGCATTATCGTTTATGTTTGAAAATTTGAATAAGCCAATTATTGTTACCGGCTCACAAATACCCCTGAGTCAATTACGATCTGATGGTCAAGTTAATGTATTAAATTCACTTTATATAGCTGCAAGCTATCCCATTAATGAGGTTGGCTTATTTTTTAATAATAAACTTTACCGCGGCAACCGTTCTATAAAGGCCTATGCTGATGGTTTTAATGCTTTCGATTCACCAAATCTACCACCGCTACTTGAAGCTGGTATTAATATCAATGTAGTTGAAGGTAAGGTTTCTCACAGCATTAAACATCAAGGCGATGTTATTGTTCGCGATATTACCCCTCAACCTATAGGGGTTGTGCATTTATATCCAGGTATAAGTAGTGAAGTGATTGAAAATGTGATCAGACAGCCAGTAAAAGCATTAATTTTACGCAGTTATGGTGTCGGTAATGCCCCGCAAGATGAAGCTCTGCTTGCCTGTCTTTCAAAAGCTAAAGAGCAAGAAATCATCGTTATTAATTGCAGCCAATGTATTAAGGGCACTGTCAATATGTCAGGATATGCTACCGGCAATGCCTTAAGCCAAGCTGGTGTAATCAGTGGTCATGACATGACATTAGAGGCTACCTTAACTAAATTACATTATTTACTTAGCCAAGCACTTAGTTACCAAGAAATATGTCACTTAATGCAAATGAGTTTACGTGGTGAATTAACTCAAAACCAATAAACAGGCGTCTGTATTAGTTACCTCAACAGCTTTCAAGGAGAACACGCTTAATCAGCTATTTAAGTCTTGATTAAGCCACAGTTAAGAAAGCTTAAGGTAAACTGATTAAGCCTGCTTGAGGTACACGCTTTCTAGTCGTTCTAGTAAACTCAAATCATCTGAGTTTAGTGCACCTAACTGTAACCATTCAACGAGTTGTGTCGTCAAATCAATCGTTGCGCCAGATAACATTTGCTCTTGCATTAATTCAACTTGAATTGCCATACGCTGTTGAGAAAGCTCTATTGGTGATTCAACTTGCGCTAATATTTCGATGATCAATGTTTTCTTATTACGTAAATCAGCCTCTGCAGTTTTAGAACTTTGCACTTGATCCTGTACACGCTTTTGCCAAGCAACAGTTAAGTGCTCATACTCTGCTAAATTAGTTACCTCATTAACCGTGATGAATTGTTCTGATTTAGCCAAAGTTTTCAATAAAGTAAACAAGCATTGCCAGTTAGCTTTTTGAGCTTTAACTTCAATATCTGTTAATTGACTTTGATTACTTTTGATAAAGTTTTCAATATCATTAGCTAAGGTTTTAATTACTGGTTTATTGGCCAGTACTTCAGACAAAAGGTTCTCTGCAGATTGTATCGCTTGTTTGAGTGAATTTTTATCAACAGTACTGCTTAGTTGAGTTTTTATGTTATCTAACGCTTGGGTAAATTGCGCTATCAATTCAGTTTTAGCACTTTGCTGTTGTAATTTTAATTGCTCACGTTTAGCAAATATTTCGTCATTCGCTTTTCTAAAGGTTTGCCAAAGTTTATTTTCTTGACGAGGTCCAGCATAACCAATATCACGCCATTGCTGTTGTAATTGCTTCACGTTTTCCACAGCTTGAAATACATCTTCTGTTGAGAGTTGTTGTATTGCTTGTTGGATTAACGCTTGTTTCTTCTCGGTATTAGTGACATGAAAAGCTTTGATTGTATTTTTGATAGGCGTTAACACGCGAGTAAATTGTTTTTGTAGAGATTGATACTCTTTCCTATCGACCTCACCTGCTTGCTTCCATGCCTGTTGTAACTTGTTGAGTTCGCCATCAATTGCTTTAAAGCTTACCGCTTGATCTTTTTCCGAAATTTCAGCATCTTGCTCAGAAAGTGATTCAGCTAAACGACTAGCTTGACTAATTAAATCACGACGAGCAATCAAGTGTTGTTCGCGAAGTTTTTCTTGCTCTGCGTAAAATAAGCGACAAGGGGCAAAGGCTTGCTCACATGCTTGGTTAAATTGCTCATTAAGCGCTTTGTCAATTTCCTCATCAGCATGACCAAGCGAATTCCAAGTATGTCGATATTGCTTTACCTTTTCAGCTTGATCATTTGGATTATCAAGTGGGTTTTCGATAAGAGCACTCACTTCTTCAAGCAATTGCTGCTTACGAGGTGTGGCAATATAATGCTCCCAGTCACTTATCTCAGCAAGTTTTTCACTCACCTGTTCAAAATCACGTTGTAGCTGCTGCTGTTGTTTAGCTGAAAGTAAAGACTGTACTTGCGTAACGCCTTTGAATAAACCAAAACACACTTTAAATTTACCGTTAACGAGTAATCGCTTGATATCTTGTAGCTTTTTCTTATTTTGAATAAATAATTGTCTTTGCTCTTCTTGCAAGGGTTTTAGTCCTTGCTGCCACATACAAGTGATTTCGTTATAAGCATCTATAATTGACTGAGGTAATGAACCATATGTTTTTTTCTCGACTTCATGCCATTTTGTTAACCATTGATGATAAGTTTCTTGACGATCATTGAGATCCGATAAATCTTGCGGAAGTGATAATTGAGATACTTTAGATATAAGGTGTGTAGCCGCAGTAACAGACTCTGCTATTTCAGGAAGCTGAGTTAAGCGAGTATTCAACTCATCGACTTGTACTAAGAAGACTTTCTGCTCTTTATCATTTAACACACTATCAGTTATCGTTTGCTGAAGTTCAGTAAGCTGTTGAGTAAAGCCTTGTTGATCAATACTTTGATCTTCGAATACTGAATTAGTGATCTGTTGATTAACATCATCAATAATTTGATTGAATTCGGTTGTCGCTTTTATCTTTTCTGCTTGAATTTTTTGAGCGATCTTTTCTTGCTCGTAAGCTTCAGCTTTACTAACAAATAACTGCGCTAATTGCCAAGTTATCTTTTGATATTTATCGTGCAAGAGTTTTTGTTGTTCTTCACTTAAACACGCTAGCTCTTTAACACCTTCTTGCCATTCTACGATTAACGCTTCACGTTTACTCAGATAAACGTCATAGTCAGCAACATCTTTTAAAGCAAATAACTTAGACAATACTAACTGTAACTGTTTTTGAAGTTTGATCGGTTTTTCAATAGCTGCCTGTAATCGCTCAAGTTTATTGTTTATTAATGAACTCACAGCTTCAGCGCTGGATTTCTTCAACAACTTAGTAAGAAAGTTAACATCTGATAATTCAGGTAAATCTAAAGAAAGCAATTGTGTTTGTATCTCGATAGATTGCTTTTGAGTGAATAACTGCATTAGTTTGTTGGCAGTATTTGTTTTTTCATTACATTGTTGATTAAAAATTGCGAGAACAATCTCAGGCTCCTGCTCTACCTCAAGCCACTTAGCAATGTATGCTTTACTATTCGGTTGTTGTAAAAACGCTTTTTTAGCCTCTGTAGTTAAACAAATATCATGGCTATTGGTTAATATTTTATTTATCTGTGACGCTGAAAATTGCTTTACTTTGTCATTATCATTGTTTTGACTAGCCGATAGGTAAATATCAAAGTCGTTTAATTTAACGAGTGCTGCCCGTCGAACTAACTCATTTTCATCTGTATTAAGTAACGAAATTAAAACCTGTTTTTCTTCTGGGTTATTAAGGCTTAGGGATTCATTGATTGCAGCTATACGGGTATTTATATCTTTAGCTTGCCAACTTTGTTTGGTTTTGAATAAACGAGAAAAAATCATAAAACAGTTTTTACTTATAAAGTTATTTGGTTAGTACTTGTGAAAAAGAATTGTCACTATCTTTTAATAATCCACAAAAAATTAAATCCGTGAAAATTAACCCCGTACAAATTAAATATCGGTGAAACGGGCAATATCTGGCTTTACACACGGGGTAATAGGCTCATCTTTGGCAGCAGAAGAAAACTCGGCCTTTAACTGACGTTTATTTTTATTAATAATGTTGCCATCATTTCCTATAGTTAGCATGTCATCATTGTTTAAATGACGTGCTTGATAAGCCATGGTTAATTGTAAGGCGGTATTTCGCTGAGCTTGATCTACAGGTGTTCCTTCTGGCCACTTTCCTGTTTCTGCAGCGCATTTTAACCGTAAATACATTGCTTCGCTCATCTGCGTTATGGTGCTTTCTAAATTCATGAAAATCCTATTTTTGACGTTTAAAGAGCAATAATTTTACTCGAATAACTATGTATAAAATAAAACCAATGACGCAACAGGTCATTGCTAAAGTATGCTGCCATGATCCTGGCTCAACATTATCCCAGAACATAAATAAAAAACCGCCGCAAAAGAGCAACATAGCAATAAAGGAATAATTCATTAATCTTTGCCCTTGATTAATGCGCTCAATACGATTCAAGCTCGCCAATTTTTCAGTATCTAATTCTGTCAAATCAAGCTTACAATAATTACATTGCTTGGCTTTATCTGAAATTTTCTTTTTACAACTAGGGCATTTAATAACTGCCATAAACTATACTTCTGTACGTAGATAAGTATTAAATATTCTACCTTTTTTAAGGCAAAAAAAAACGCCCCTAAGGACGTTTTTTACGATTAATATTTAACTAAGTAGCTTTTACTAAGTAATGTTTTCATCTTTTGCTTTAGATTTTGCGATACGATCTTCCCAGAATGTCGCTCCTTCAATACCAAGTGCTTTAGGATCAAAACTATATTCCTTAACACCTGCTTTTTGCTGTTGCTCATAATCTTTAAGAGCTTTAATTGCCGGTTTAGACATAAAGAATATGATAATAATACCTATAATGTTTAACCAAGCCATTAAACCAACACCTATATCACCAAGTCCCCAAGCAATATTAGCTGCTTTGATTGTGCCGTAGAAGGTCGCACTCATAATAACAACTTTAAGCAAAAATACGGCGCCAGGAATATTAAAGGTTCGCTTTATATAATAGATATTATTTTCAGCAATAAAGTAATACGCCAAAATAGTCGTAAATGCGAAAAAGAACAATGCTAGGGCTACAAAAGGTTTGCCAACACCGGTAAAGACACTATCAACAGCCATTTGTGTAAAAGCAGGACCATTTGCGGCAACGTCACTAGCAATGTTTTGAACAATAAATACATCACCTACACCATGAACATTATAGGCTCCTGTGATAATAATCATAAAAGCAGTAGCAGAACAAACAAATAAAGTGTCGATATAAACTGAAAATGCTTGTACTAAACCTTGTTGAGCTGGGTGATCTACTTCAGCAGCAGCTGCTGCATGAGGACCAGTACCTTGCCCTGCTTCATTTGAGTAAACACCTCGTTTAACACCCCAACCAATAGCAGCGCCAACACCCGCCATTGGTGTGAATGCATCACCTACAATTAACATAAATGCTTTTGGTAACTCGGTAATATTAAGTGCAATAATAATCAGTGAAATTAAGATGTAAGCTAACGCCATAAACGGCACAACAATTTGTGTGAAGTTAGCAATACGTTTAATCCCGCCAAAGATAATAAAACCCAGTAATAATACTATAGCCGTACCAGTATAAAGCTTAGCGTAGCTCACAACACCGATTGCAGTATCAATACTGCCGGCTCCAGAAAATACCTGTTCAATAGCACCGCCAATAGTATTTGACTGAACTGTTGGTAATAAAATACCGGTGGCTAAAATTGTGGCAATGGCAAATATCCATGCATACCACTTTTGACCCATGGCTTTTTCAATATAATAAGCTGGACCACCATGGTATTTGCCGTCATGCTCTTCTTTATATATTTGAGCATTGGCAGATTCGATATAGGCTGTTGCTGCACCAAAAAAGGCTACAACCCACATCCAAAAAACAGCTCCTGGACCACCGAAACCAATAGCCGCAGCAACACCTGCAATATTACCTGCTCCAACACGACCAGATAGAGAAACTGCTAACGCTTGAAATGAAGAGATACCCTGTGATGAACTTTTACCTGACATTAATAAACGCCACATTTCTGAAAATTGGCGAATTTGAACAAAACGAGTAAGTACGGTAAAAAATAAACCTGCGCCTAAGCAAAGATAAATTAATGCCGAGCTCCATATATAACCATTTATAGTATTGACAAGTTCTTGCACTGAAAACTCCTGATATTATTGTAATTTTTATTATGAAATAAATTGAAAAACGGATGATTTATCGTAAATCATCAACCATATGATATATGCCGGTTAAAAAATCACGGCCTAATAAACTACTGCGCATATCTGACCAACCAACACTATAGTCAGGTAACAAGTCATTATCTTTAAATGGCATTTCAATAGTATAGGCTAAGCACTTAAATTGATTACCTACCCAGTTTGTACCAACAGTAGGGTTAGCTTTACCTGGTTCGTCCTTATCATAACCTCGTTCATCTTGAAATTCAGGTGTAATAGCTAAAAGTATATCTTTAAATTTATCTTCTAACGCTTTATGACGTTCATCATAATTTACAACGCCTTCACAACCAGCAACAAAATTAACAGGCAGCGCTTCATCACCATGAACATCCAAAAACATATCAACGCCGGTTTCAAACATTTTTTCTCGAACCAAATAAACTTCCGGGCTACGTTCCATGGTTGGTGTTAACCACTCACGGTTTAAATTAGCACCAACGGCATTAGTACGCAAATGACCTCGCACACTGCCATCAGGATTCATATTAGGCACAATATAAAAAACGGCTTTATTTAATAATGCGCGCGCAACACCGTCATCTTCATCAAGTAAGCGCTCTAAAAAGCCCTCAATAAACCATTCAGCCATAGTTTCGCCAGGATGCTGACGGGCAGTTAACCAAATAACGCGTTTGCCCTCACCTTCATCTCCAACTTTAAGTAAGCTCATATCCCGACCATCAAGTGTTTGTCCTAACACTTGCAGTTGGCAATCAATATGCATTTGCGCACTATGTAATAAATCTTGATGACGTTCGTAACTATAAGGAGAGAAATAAGCAAAATAGACTGAATTGTATTCAGGCGTAAAGGAGATGGTGAGCTTTTCGCCATCATAACTCGTGGGTACTCGAAACCAATGGTCTCTATCATAAGAGGCTACAGCTTGATAATCTTCCCAACCTTCTACATAAGCAGCCTGCCCTGCATTGGTTAAATGAATAACATGCTCTTGAGATCCACTATTAGGATTTGCAAAGGTGTGAAGTTTGAAGTGAAACCATTGATAAAAATCAGATTGATTGTCATGTTTGATTTCACATTGAATATTACTGATATCACTGGCATCGATAACGCGAATATTGCCACTATCAAAGTTATCAGTTATTTGCACCGCTGGAGCTTGCATAAAGGCACCTTCATGAAGTTTTTAAAAAGATGAAAGTCACAGTGTACACAAACAAAAGTAAGATCACTACAATGATCTTAGATAAAGCCCTAATTCTGAAGAATATCCCATAGATTTAGCAATAACGATATTTTCTTCGTTAATAACATAATAACTAGGATAACCACTTATAGAAAAGCTTTGTTTGATAGCTTCGTTTCCTAGTGCAATGGGAAAGGTTAATTGGTGTTGTTGAGTAAAATTAGTGACCTCTTCGATGCTAGAATAATCGAGTACGACAGCAATAACATCAATATCTTCATTTTTCTCATAAAGGTTTTGTAAATTACCGATACTGACATGACAAACTTGGCACCAAGGGGCAAAAAAATATAAAACTGTTTTTTTATCTTGTGAGGTTAAATCTACAGCACCTCCTGTTAAGGTCGGTACCTTGGTTATGACTTGAGTTTCAAATTTAGTAATTTTGTCATCTTTAGACAACATGCTTGTTTCACGAAAAAAAGATAACACATGGAAAGCTAAAACAAAAATAATGGCTTGTATGATAAAACTACGTAACAAAACAACTTCCTTAACGGGCAACTAATAGTCAAAATAATAAAGTAGGTTCTTTAATAGACCCGATCATCGAAAATTTATTGCAATGAATCAGTTAGAATTTTCAGATAAGGTGAAGTTATTTGGCAATACCGTATAGTCAGGAAATAGCCGACTACCCTTCAAAAAAGATCAGTAGTCGACTTCAAGATAGCTTAACTAATATTTGTTAAGCCATTCATATAAGGTTGCAACGCTGTCGGCACATCAATACTGCCATCGGCTTGTTGGTAGTTTTCTAGTATTGCTACTAGAGTACGACCAACAGCTAAACCAGAGCCATTTAAGGTATGGAGTAATTCAGGTTTGTTTGTTTCACTATTTCTATAACGAGCTTGCATACGTCGAGCTTGGAATGCGCCCATATTCGAACACGATGAAATTTCACGATAGGTATTTTGAGCAGGTAACCAAACTTCTAAATCAAAGGTTTTAGCGGCACTAAAACCAACATCTCCACTACAAAGCACCATAGTACGGTATGGTAGTTCAAGTTTTTCTAAGATAGCTTCAGCGTGGCCGGTTAGTTCATCTAAGGCAGCAAATGAGTCTTCAGGTTTAACTAACTGTACCATTTCAACTTTATCAAACTGATGTTGACGAATTAAACCACGAATATCGCGACCACCCGAGCCAGCTTCACTACGAAAACATGGCGTATGAGCCGTCATTTTAATCGGTAACTCTGCTTCATCAACAATCTCATCACGGTACATGTTGGTTAATGGTACTTCTGATGTTGGAATTAAAGAGAATTTTTTACCGGATAAGTCAGTATGGAATAAATCTTCACCAAACTTAGGTAACTGACCTGTACCAAATAATGAGTTTGCATTCACCAAATAAGGCACGTACATTTCCTGATAACCATGCTCTTCAGTGTGCATATCTAACATAAACTGTGTTAATGCACGGTGTAATTTTGCAATTGTACCGCGCATAACAGCAAAGCGAGTTCCTGCTAATTTGGCACCACTTTCAAAGTCTAAACCTTTATCAATTGCTAAACCTAAATCAACATGGTCTTTGACTTCAAAGTCAAATTCACGAGGCGTACCCCAACGTTTAACTTCAACATTGTCATCTTCATCTTGACCAACAGGAACAGATTCATCTAACAAGTTTGGAATAGCACTGGCTATATCGTTAATTTTAGCAAGCACTTCATCTTGTTCAGCTTTTGCCACATCGAGATCATTACCTAGTTGGCTAACTGCAGCTAGTAAAGGGGCAATATCTTCACCGCGTGCTTTTGCTTGGCCAATGGACTTAGAGCGACTGTTACGTTCGCTTTGTAATTCTTGGGTTTTTACTTGTATCGCTTTTCGTTGCTCTTCTAAAGCATTTAAAGCCTCTATATCAAGGGTAAAGCCACGCTTTTTAAGTTGGCTAGCGATATTGTCTAAATCTGTTCTAAGTTGTTTTGCGTCGAGCATAATAATTCACGTTTTATCTGTTTTAAATTCAAAGTTAAAATATTAATAAATGGCTAAGTTTTCTATTATAAAACTCATCCTAAAATTTATTTAGCTAAACTGGATACTAAATAAAGTCCAAATCCAGCGGCTGCTATACATAGGGAGACATTAAGCAATACGTTAATGCCTGCTTTTAATACATCACCTTGTTGTAATAACAATAAGGTATCTAATGAAAAAGTTGAAAAAGTGGTAAAAGCACCTAAAAACCCTATACCTATTAATGTTCTATGCACATGAATTTCTATTAATTCATGACTAATCAACTGGTAAAGTACACCCATAACAAATGAGCCTGTGATATTAACTAGCAAGGTGGCAAAAGGGAAACCTTTTCCTAGCCAATTTAACACTAATTGCGAAATATAAAAACGTAAGCTTGCTCCACAGGCACCACCTAATGCAACAAAGGCATATAAAGTGAAATTGCTAACCGTATTAGTCATAGCGCTGCTCATTACTCTGTTGATTTAATTGTTTAAGGTAATTAAGTTTTTCTTTTAATTGTTTTTCTAAGCCGCGGTCAGTGGGCTGATATAACTCAGTATTGTAACCTGAAGCGTTAGCTAATGCTTCAGGAAAATAATTTTCACCACTAGCAAAAGCATTTTCTTCATTATGTGCATAGCGATAGCCAGCGCCATGACCTAATTCTTCAGTAAGTTTACTGGTAGCATTTTTTAAGTGATTGGGAACATCTAAGCTTGATGTTTGCTCAGCTAATACCTTAGCTTGATTAAACGCAATATAAACCGCATTACTTTTTGGCGCTAACGCTAAGTAAACCGCTGCTTGAGCAATAGCACGTTCCCCTTCACTTGGACCAACTCTATGATAAGTATCCCAAGCATTTATGGCTAATTGCATAGCACGTGGATCAGCGTTTCCGATATCTTCACTGGCAATGGCTAATAAACGACGAGCAACATAAAGGGGATCGCCACCACCCGTTAAAATTCGCGCGTACCAATATAATGCCGCATCAGGACTGGAGCCACGTACAGATTTATGAAATGCACTGATTAAATCATAAAAGGCATCACCGCCTTTATCGTATAAGGCAACTTTCGAACCAGCTACTTGGCTAATTAATTCAACCGAAATACTTTTTTTATTTTCTACTGTGCTAATACTATCTAGGCAATTTTCGACAAGGTTTAATAAACGCCTTGCATCACCGTCAGCTCTATTAATTAAACTTTGTTTCGCATCTTGACTAAGGTTGATGGAAATATTCTGACTGCTTTCTACGCTGGTTATAGCTCGATTTAATACTTGAGTTAAATCCTGCCTAGTGAGTTTTTTTAATGTATAAACCCGAGCACGCGATAAAATAGCCTGATTAAGTTCAAATGCTGGGTTTTCTGTTGTCGCACCAATGAAAATAATAGTGCCATCTTCTATAAACGGTAGAAAGGCATCTTGTTGGGACTTATTAAAACGATGAACTTCATCAACAAATAACACGGTTAGATTATCATTGTTGTCATTCGTTGCCCTGATTTTTGCTTGTTCAATAGCAAGGCGAATGTCTTTGATACCTGAGGTTACTGCTGACAACCTGATCACTTTGGCATTAACATGGTGAGCAATAATTTCAGCTAAGGTTGTTTTTCCACTTCCCGGTGGCCCCCAAAATATAAGGGAATGACAATGTCCTTGCTCAATACTGGTTCGTAGTGGCGAGTTTTCAGCTAATATATGTTGTTGACCAACATAGTCCGATAAACTTTTAGGGCGCATTCTAGCCGCAAGTGGTGCTGCATCATGGGTATTTACTTGTGCACTCGCCTCATTGTTATCGCATTCATTTTCTTCGAAAGCTAACAAACTTGCTTGTAGGGTTTCTTCACTCAAAACTAGGCCTTACTCTACACACGAATGAAACTAACGTTGATCATCAATTTGTGTATTGGCTGGAACAACAAATTTAAACGTTTTTTCATCAGGTGCATTTTTATCGTTAAATTGACTTAATTTAACATGACTTAACTGACCTGTGGCATCAAGAAAAGAAAACTCACTTAATTGCTCCCCTTGCTCATTGGTGTTGAAGGTCAAGGTTAAATGCTTAATTTGGCTGTTTACGTCAGTTGCACTAATGATGTATGTGTTTTCTTGTCCAGTTTTTTGTTCAACTGAATATTGTTGCCATAATGATTCATCATTACTGGTTAATAATAAAATCGGTGTACGTGCTATCGCTGATGATAGCGAATAAATGCTTACTTGCTCTATCCATGGATTATAAAACCAAACATTTTCACCATCTGAAACAATAGATAGCTCATCTGGCGTCTCTACCTGCCAATTGGCTAAATTAGGCTTGCTCAGTGCTAGATTGCCAGTGCTTTCTTCTATGATATCACCAGAATCGCTAATGACTTGCTGAGTAAAGTTTGCAGTAAAAAAATTAAGGTGTTTTAATTTTTTGATTAATATTGATTTACTATCACTTAATTGTATTTGATTAATTGAGTTTGCTTGATTTAAATTTTCAGTTGCTAACGGTAAATTATCCGCGTGAATCACTACACTGGTCGTAATTGAGCAAAAAGCTAACGTTCTAACAACGTTAGCTAATGATTTTTTATTCATGGTAAATGCTTTCTTTTATAAGTGAATTAATCTCTAATCGGAGGCGGCGCTAATACTTCTCGGGCACCGTTGTGTCCTGCTGAAGATACGACACCTTGAATTTCCATTTGTTCAACAATTCTGGCTGCACGATTATAACCAATTCTAAATTGCCTTTGAACACTTGATATAGATACACGGCGCTTCTCAGTGACAAAATTTACCGCTTCATCATAAAGGGCATCTAAATCTTCATCTCCACCTTCAGCCTGCTCGCCTGGCAACAACATATCTTCATCGCTACCACCCGCTAAAATTTCTTCAATATAGTTTGGCTCGCCACGTTGTTTCCAATCATTCACGACCGCATGAACTTCATGATCGTCTATAAAAGCGCCATGAACACGGGTTGGAACACCGGTACCCGGTGGTAAATAAAGCATATCACCCATACCGAGTAATTGTTCCGCACCTTGCTGATCTAAAATGGTGCGCGAGTTTAAACCTGAAGATACCTGAAACGCCATTCTTGTTGGAATATTTGCCTTAATCAAGCCAGTGATAACATCAACTGATGGACGCTGCGTTGCAAGAACTAAGTGAATTCCAGCAGCACGTGCTTTTTGCGCAATACGAGCGATTAATTCTTCAACTTTTTTACCCACAATCATCATCATGTCAGCAAATTCATCAACAATTACGACTATGCTCGGTAATTTATCTAAAAGTGGTGGCGTTTGATCTAGACCGTCACTCGGTTGCCATAATGGATCTATAATAGGCTCACCAGCTTCAATTGCACCAAGTATTTTCTTGTTATAACCTTTTAAGTTTCGAACCCCGAGTGCTGACATTAATTTATAACGACGCTCCATTTCACCCACACACCAACGTAAGGCATTTGCAGCATCTTTCATGTCGGTAACCACTTCGGCCAATAAATGCGGAATGCCTTCGTATACTGAAAGCTCAAGCATTTTCGGATCAATCATGATCAGGCGGACATCTTCAGGGGTTGATTTATAAAGTAAACTTACAATCATGGTGTTAACACCAACCGACTTACCAGAGCCCGTGGTACCCGCAACCAGTAGATGTGGCATTTTTGCTAAATCAACCACCACAGGTTCACCTGCTATATCTTTACCTAACACCATGGTTAACGCAGAAGATGACTCTTCAAAGGCTTGACAAGCAATCACCTCACTTAAACGGACAATTTCACGGTGCTTGTTAGGTAACTCTAAACCGATAACTGATTTACCAGGAATTACTTCAACCACACGAACACTAATAGCAGAAAGCGCACGAGCTAAGTCTTTTGATAATGAAGAGATTTTACTGACCTTCATACCCGGTGCTAAGTCTAATTCAAACCTTGTAATTACAGGTCCTGGGTATACTGCTACCACTTGTGCTTGCACTTTAAAATCGAGTAACTTAGCTTCAACTAAGCGGCTTACTTGTTCTAATTCTTCTTGGTTAATTGGGTTTTGTGCCTTATCAGGTCGATCAAGCAAATCAATAGAAGGCATGCCTTCGAAGCTTTCAGGCTCGTTGGCAACAAGGTTTACTTGGCTAGCATCACTGCTTTCAACCACAGCATTTTTAACTTGCTCTTGCTTATCATCTTCAACATTCACTTTTTCAACATTGGCAAATGCAGCGGTGATTTCAGTTTCACTGACATGTTCTTGAACATTGCCAGCAATGGGCCCTGAGATAAGTTCATCAATGTCAACAAACGGTTCAATGGCTTCTTCAGTAACGGGCAAATGTTCAACCATTGGCGAAGGCTCGTTAGTTACTTTAGCTGGGGGTTTTTCATTACTCTTAGCTTGTTGACTATTTTCAACAGGAGAAGTACCAAACTTATCAATAATATATCTCGGTAAATGTTGGATAAACATGATAGCTGCAATGGTATAGCGACCAACATTATCGATAAAATTCAACCATGAAAAGCCTGTCACTAAGACAAAACCTGCACAAGTAAATAAAACAAAAATCAATGTTGAGCCAACAAAGGAAAAATAAGGTAAAAAGCTATTGCTTAAAACGTCGCCTAAAATTCCACCTGCAGAAAAATAGAAAAGATCATCAAAGTTCATGCTAGCTAATGAGGTAATGCCTAGATAGAACATGAAAAAACCAATTAACTTTAAACCTAGTGTTAAATAGTCTAATTGCATCAGTTGATGAAATTTTTGAAATAAAAGCCAGCCAATAACGGCTACAACGAAAGGTAATGTATAGGCTAAAAAGCCAAATAAATTAAGTAGTAGATCAGACAAATAAGCGCCGACTGCACCACCAAGGTTTCTAACCGGTGTTTGGTAACCTGTTTGTGCCCAACCAGGATCTGCCGCATCAAAACTAAATAATGCCAACATAAGAAACATAGCGAACACGCTAAAGAAAAGTAAACCAGTTTCAAGTAGACGTTGTACACCACTTAACTGTTTAGGAGCAGGTTCATTTTGTTGAGTATTTTCTAACTCATCAAAGCTTTCATCAGTATTTTTCATAAGTTCTGAAGACAATTAATATTCCATTGATGTTATTCATTAAAAATGAAAGTAAGGCAGTAAGGAGTAAAGTAACAAATTATCGCTTAATTGGTAACATATTACTGGATTTTATTTCATCCATGACAACATAGGTTCTACTTTCACTTACCGCAGGTAATTTCAATAAGGTATCCCCTAATAATTGTCGATACGCTAACATATCTTTTACGCGGGTTTTTAACAGAAAATCAAAATCACCTGACACTAAGTGACATTCTTGAATTACATCAAGTTCATGTACTGCAGCAGCAAAATCGTCAAATACATCAGGACTCGTTTTTGTAAGGGTTATTTCAACAAATACTAATAAAGCGAGATCTAACTTCATCGAGTTTAAATTTGCTTGATAGCCAGTTATATATTGCTCTTTCTCTAAACGTTTTACTCGCTCAAGACATGGTGTAGGACTTAAACCCACACGTTTAGAAAGTTCAACATTGGAAAGTCGTCCATTTTTTTGTAGTTCAAATAAAATATTTTTATCAATACGATCAACTTTCTTATTCGTCATAATAACCCTATATATAATTATCTAGAATTTACCAAGTTTTTAGCATTATATACTGCAATTATTTATAATTCGACAGGTTATTCCAATAAACTACTCATATAATAGTCGCATCTAAAAGATACTCATTTGCTTTGTATTGCTAGAACTATAAGAGAGATTATTATGATTGTTGGTGTACCTAAAGAAATTAAAAACCATGAATACCGTATTGGATTAACTCCTGCTGGTGTAAAGGAGTTATCTGTCAATGGCCACGAAGTGATTGTTGAAAATAATGGCGGTGCCGCTATTGGTTTTGATAATGAACAATATATCGCAGCGGGTGCAAAAATAGTGAATAGTGCTGCAGAAATATTTGCCAGTGCAGATATGATAATCAAGGTAAAGGAGCCACAACCTATCGAGTGTGAAATGCTCCGTCCGGGTCAAATTTTATTTACCTACTTACACCTTGCCCCTGATCCACAACAAACAGAATTATTAGTAGCCTCTGGTGCTACCTGTATTGCATATGAAACCGTGACAGCAGAAAACGGAAGTTTACCACTTTTAGCGCCGATGTCTGAAGTAGCTGGTCGTATGTCAATTCAAGCTGGAGCCCACGCATTAGAAAAAGCACAAGGTGGTTTAGGTGCTTTATTAGGTGGTGTGCCGGGTGTTGCTCCTGCGAAAGTTCTTATTGTAGGTGGTGGTGTTGTAGGTACCCAAGCAGCTCGTATGGCTGTTGGCATGGGAGCTGATGTTACAATACTAGATCGTTCATTACCTCGTTTACGTCAATTAGATACCGAGTTTGATGGCCGATTAAAAACTGTTTATTCAACAGCAGATGCGATGAACCAACTTGTAGTTGAAGCTGACTTAGTAGTTGGTGCAGTTTTAATTCCAGGTGCAGCTGCGCCTAAATTAGTAACGAAAGAACATATTAGCATGATGAAAAAAGGTGCGGTTGTTGTTGATGTTGCTATTGATCAAGGTGGCTGTTTTGAAACATCAAAACCGACAACACATCAAGAGCCTACCTACGTTGTTGATGGCGTTGTACATTATTGTGTAGCAAATATGCCTGGTGGTGTGGCACGTACTTCTACAATGGCGTTAACAAATGCCACTATGCCGTTTGCAGTAACGCTGGCGAATAAAGGTGCTAAAGAAGCCTTACTAGCTGATGAACATTTATTAGCGGGCTTAAATGTTGCTGCAGGTAAAGTCACCAACAAACCTGTTGCTGATGTACTAGGTTATGAGTATGTTGCACCACAAATAGCGCTTAATGCATAACTGTTAAATTTTTATCTATAGCTTGAAAAAAATTATTTTTTTAAAAAGAGTGTACACACACTGGCAAATAAGTATATGTGGGCTCTTTTTTTTTTAGCATATAACAAACAAGTTATTTACCCCCTTGCTTTATTTCCTTATCATCCCTATTTATAAATAATAAGATAATTACTTTTTCTTGGAGAAATCATGAGTGACGTAAGACACTGTCCTTTATTAATTTTAGGCTCAGGCCCTGCTGGCTACACTGCCGCTGTATATGCAGCTCGCGCAAATTTAAAACCAGTAATGATTACCGGTATGCAACAAGGTGGACAATTAACCACAACTACTGATGTTGAAAACTGGCCAGGTGATGCTGATGACCTAACAGGTCCAGCACTGATGGAACGTATGCAAAAGCATGCTGAAAAATTTGATACTGAAATTATTTTTGATCATATCGAGTCTGTTGATTTTTCATCTAAACCATACAAATTAACTGGTAGCAGTGAGTATACTTGCGATGCCTTAATTATTTGCACTGGTGCATCTGCACAATATCTAGGATTGCCATCAGAAGAAGCCTTTATGGGCAAAGGTGTATCAGCTTGTGCTACCTGTGATGGTTTCTTCTATAAAAACCAAAAAGTTGCGGTTGTTGGTGGCGGTAATACCGCTGTTGAAGAAGCCTTATATTTATCGAATATTGCCAGTGAAGTTCATTTAATTCACCGTCGTGATACTTTCCGTAGTGAGAAGATTTTAACAGATCGTTTATACGAGAAAGTTAAAAACGGTAACATCATCCTTCATACTGACCGTACTTTAGATGAAGTATTAGGTGATAACATGGGCGTTACTGGTTTACGTTTAAAAGATACTAAGTCTGATGCAACCAATGAACTAGAAGTTCAAGGTGTATTTATTGCCATTGGTCACAAACCTAACACGGATATCTTTAAAGGCCAGCTTGATATGAAAGATGGTTACTTAACCATTCAAAGTGGCACTGAAGGTAATGCAACACAAACAAGTGTTGAAGGGATTTATGCCGCTGGTGATGTAGCGGATCATATTTATCGTCAAGCCATTACTTCTGCAGGTGCTGGTTGTATGGCTGCACTTGACGCTGAACGTTACTTAGATGCTCAATAGGCTTTATTTTTAATAAAGTGTTATATCAACTTAACGATGATCCTTTGGCTTTCCCCCCGCTGCATTACGCGCTAACAGAGCCAAATGGATTATTAGCTTTAGGCGGTGATTTATCCCCTCAACGGTTAATTGCCACTTATCGCCAAGGAATATTTCCTTGGTTTAGCGAAGGAGACCCACTTATGTGGTGGTCTCCGGATCCCAGAGCTATTATTAAACTTGATGATTTACGCATCAACCGAACCCTTCGTAAAGCAATAAAAAAATCACCTTATAAAATCACCTTAAACACGGCTTTTGAAGAAGTTATTGAGTTGTGTGCTGATGCCCCTTTTCGTGATGACGGAACTTGGATCTTACCCGATATGCAGGCGGCATACTGTAAGTTGCATCAGCAAGGTTATGCCCATTCAATTGAAGTTTGGCAAGTTAACGAAGCAACTAACTCACCTAAACTCGTTGGTGGATTATATGGCGTTGCTATTAATGGCTTTTTCTCTGGAGAATCAATGTTTTATACCGCAGCAAATGCTTCAAAATTTGCTTTAGTTGCTTTAGCAAAGCTACTTGGCAGTATTGATATTAAATTTATTGATTGTCAACTACTTAACCCATTTTTAGCAGATATGGGGGCTTCTGAAGTTTCACGTACTGAATTTGTTACTCTCAAAGAAACTGCTATAAATAAAGTAGTGTCTCAAACTTTTTGGCAGCCCAGAGAGTTAGATGAGAATTTAGTAATAGATGTACTGAAGTGATAAAGGGTGTTTTATGAATGACAATAGTTTTAAAGTTGGCATCACTAAAACCTTTCCTTGTAGTTACCTTCCTGAAAAACAAGAACGTTTACTTCTTGCGGTTGATGAGCGTTTACAAAATAGTCAAAGCTATAGTTTATTAATGTCAGAGGGTTTTCGCCGCAGTGGCGATCAAAGTTACCGTCCTTACTGTCCAAATTGTGATGACTGTAAATCAATTAGAATTCTTGTAGATCAATTTAAAGCCTCTAAAAGTCAAAGGCGCTGTCAAAAACGTAATAGCCATTTCATCATAAAGTTCTCTGATGAATTAAAACCGAGTTATTACCCTTTATATGAAAATTATATCAACACTTGTCATCAAGATGGCAGTATGTACCCTGCTAACTATCAGCAATTTGAAAGCTTTCTTACCACCAAATTAAGTCAACAGCTGTTTATCGAAACTTGGCATAAGATTGATGATGAAGAAAAGCTTGTTTGTGTGGCCATTACTGATGTTCTACCTAATGCCCTATCTGCTGTATATACGTTTTATCATACTGAATACAAAGCAAATGGTTTAGGCGTTTTTTCTATATTAACGCAAATTAATCATTGCAAACACCTTGGTTTACCCTACCTTTATTTAGGTTACCAAATAGATGCTTGCGCAAAAATGAATTACAAAAACCGATATTTTCCTTATGAAAAATTGATTAAAGGTGTTTGGGTTCATACCGATAAAAAGTCAAACAATTCGCAAATTAGCTAAAAAACACCATAAATAAAAGAAGAATTCTAAATAAACAAGCGCAAAGCTTTACTTTAGCCGTGCAATTAGGCATCATGCGCGCAGCTTTTTTTATCAGCTATAAATCAACCTAATTTAGATTATTAGCTAGTTTGCACAACACAGAGGTTTAGCGCCCCATGGCGAAAGAAGAAAATATTGAAATGCAAGGTACGGTTCTAGATACCTTACCAAACACTATGTTCAGAGTTGAACTTGAAAACGGCCACGTAGTTACCGCTCATATCTCAGGTAAAATGCGTAAAAACTACATTCGTATTTTAACTGGCGATAAAGTTACAGTTGAGTTAACGCCATACGATTTATCTAAAGGCCGCATTATTTTCCGCGCTAGATAATTTGCGCTACCTAGTTTTTTAATTCATTTTTAAAGTTAAAAACAGTAGCTGATGTTTGGCATTCATGTTTATCGCATGACTATAAATATGAATACCATAAAATAAAACCAGCATTATTTCGAAGAAATAGCTGGTTTTTTCATGCTTAAATTTTACGTTCGTATAGCCACTGAGCCTTTACTATTTAGTTTTTTGGCGTATCTATGCAAAAAGCATTGAGTTTATTGCCATCTAAATCACGAAAATAGCCTGCATAAAAACCTGTCATTTCACCTCGAGGCCCTGGTTTACCTTCACAAGTTGCACCTAGTGCAATCGCTTGTTGATAAAAAGCATCAACTTTATCCGTTGAATCAAGCATTATCGCTACCATAGTACCATTTCCAACGGTAGCTGGCTTACCGTCAAAAGGCTTTGTAATTGAAAGGCCTGCCTTGTCCATACCTGTGCTCCAGGCAACAAATTGCTCTGTTTCTAAAAAACGACCTGCGCCTATAGAGGCAAATAATTGATCGTAAAATGACACTGCTTTTTCCAAATCATTTGTACCTAAAGTGACATAACCTATCATTGGTAACTCCTTTTTTAGTTAACCTAAGTACTTAAGAAATTTTAAACGTAAATTTATCGACAGCTACTAAGCATAAGTAAGTAACATCGCCTTATCAAATTGTTCTGCTGTTACTGTTAGGCTATTCTCAATCATGATTTCTTCTAAGGTGGAAATTTCTTTTTCTACAGTAGACATCGTTAGAGTATTGTCATCAAGCGTATAAACTAATTTTAAACTTTGATAGTAAAATATTAAGATGATCAAGGCATTTTCCTCACCAGTTTGTGCAGCCCCTTTTATCTTACTTAACTTTCTATAGATACTGTTTTGTAATTGCTTTAATTGCCAAACATAATAAATTTCAGTGAAAAATGATGAGTGCTTTGCACTATGTAAAATTGCAGCGCAAGCAAGCAGAGCGAGAATAACACCCAGTAAATTAAATTTAAAATTACTTACTCCTTCTTCGCCAAAGCCCAAAATAAGCAGTTGTCCAAAAACAATGGCTAAAATAGCTAGTGTGGCAATAAAGCCACCAATAACTATATTTAAATTTTTACGATAAAGTGTTTTGTCGATATTTTTTAACTGCATGGATGAAAGTTCCGATAAAATAATAAAATATAATTAACTGATAACAAATGGACTGAAAAAGAGCTTAATCTAAGTGCTTGCTGAGTTTTAAACCTGAGTGTCGTTTTACTGCCTTAATAACACCTTGTTGCCAAACTGACTGACTACTTGCAATAGTAAGCCGTTTCTTAGCTCTGGTGATGCCAGTATAAAGCAATTCGCGGCTCAGTAATTGACTATTAATATTTTTAGGTAAAACCATGGCAACATGCTCAAATTCACTGCCTTGAGTTTTATGAATAGTCATCGCATACACAGTATCAAACTTTGGTAAACGTGATGGCAGCAATGGCTTTAAATAACTAACATTAGTTTCTTTATCTTGCTGCTCAAAATAGGCCATTAGCGTTGTTGACTCGTTGTGTTCTAACTTAGTCGACCAAATAATGCCAATATCACCATTATATAAACCAAGTTGATAATTATTTTCACTAATCATGATCGGCATACCGTGATAAAGACTGTGCTCTTGTGAGCTTCTATATGTTGAAAGCAATTCGATAATCCATTGATTAATAGCATCAACACCATACTCACCTTGGCGAGTTACACATAAGACCCTAAACCTTGCTAATAACTCAAAAGCTTGCTCGACAGTTTCACACTGAGCAAGTCCTTGATAATATTGTTTAACTAGCGGCAACAACCAACTATTAAGTTCACCTTGTACTAAAGCGAGTTGAGCATCTTTAATTGCCGTATTGCCAATATTTTGTTGCAACAATTGCCAACTTGCTACCTCGTCACCTTGAATAACCTTAGTGGCTATCTGCCCTATTTCCCCATCACCATCAAAGCGACGACTCTTTAATAACAAGCTGAGGTGATCACATGCTTTATTTTTAATATTGCTATTTACGCTAGTACTATCATTAACTAAAGCGTGTTCTAACTGTTGTGCATCCATTTGGCATACTTGTGACAAGTAGTGATAATTAGCTTGGCTAAAGCCTTGGTGTGGCCTTGGCGCTATATCAGCTAAAACACTTCCTACAGCAACTGAAGGTAATTGATCAGCATCGCCTAACAAAATAACTTTTGTCTCAGGGGTTAAAGCACGAAATATACGCGTCATCATAGGTAGATCAACCATAGATACTTCGTCAATTAATATAACATCATAATTTAACTGATTATCTTGATGATGACGAAAGTTGGGGCTGTTTGGAATTACACCAAGTAAACGATGAATAGTCTGTGCATCTCGCGGCATGCTCGATAAAATAGCATCATCAATCAAACCTTTGAAACCTTCAATAGCTTTAGTGATTGATTCACTTAAACGTTGTGCAGCTTTACCTGTTGGCGCAACCAATGCAATATTTAATGAAGGGAAATTATCAGTTTCATGGCTTCCTTTCACTAACATCAATAAAGCAGCAAGCAATTTAGTCACAGTATAGGTTTTGCCTGTACCTGGGCCACCTGCAATAACACTAAAATTTTTATTAATTGCGTTTGCAACCGCTATTTTTTGCCAATCAATGTCATCACTCTTGTCATTGCTACCTTCGTTCATTGATAACTGAAAAGGAAACAGTGTTTGCAAACAGTCAGATATTTGTGAAACAGAAAAATGACTTTGCTGTGATAATTTTTGACTGATAAAGCCTGCTAGTTCCGTTTCAAAATTGAAATAACGTCTCATGTATAAGTTCTGTTGGTGGAACACCAGCAGTTCTTTTTTGTCATCTCTTAATTCAAATCGTTGCAGAAGGTTAGATAGAGTAACTTCATCTGAAAAGGTATAGCCTTGGTGGCTACAAATTCCCTCATCATCATAGGCACTCCCCCAACATTTATTGGCGATATCAGCTATGGGTAAACAAGTATGTCCTGCTCGAAATTCAAAACTTAAGACAATACAAATAAACGCTAACGTTTCATAATCACTATCATGAATATTTGTTGCCTGACAAACTTCTTTAGCAAAGAAGTAATCTATCGCTTCAATACCGCAAATTCGTTGCTGAGCATGAGAAAAACTTGTAAGCGCTCTCTGTTCATGACTAGGTAAAGTATGACTAACCGAAGTATTCGTAACTAAAGTCATCTAACACTCCTGCTCTTGTAACGCAGGTTCACCTGCAAACAGTTTATCTAATTGTATTAATTCTTTACTCGTAATGTTACGAAAATATACACCTGCGCCACGGTGCGTTATATCATTGGTCATACCGCGTAAATATAGGTAGTAAATACCACCAAAGTGATCATCCGGATCATAATTTTCAAGGTTTAAAGACAAATAACGATGAAGGGCTAAACTATAAATAAGATATTGTAAGTCATAGTAATTATTCTCTACATTCACTTGTAAAGCATCTTGATGATAATCATCAAAATGATCCCCTAGGTGACTCGATTTATAATCACAAACATAGTATTTACCTTGATGTTCAAACACTAAATCAATAAATCCATGCATCATACCTTTTAACGATTGATAACTTGGCAACCTGACGTTATTCACAAAGCGTTTACCCTTTGAACTACTGTCAATAAGTAGGGTATTTCTATTTCGATGATCGGTTAACAATTTAGCTAAACATTGCATACTTGCTCCGGCTAACGGGAAGTAAAACTCACTTTCTCGCAGCGTTTTAGCACTAGCAATATCTGATAAATTAAAATGTGTAGCAGGATTATTTTGTGTATTTATTAATGGCGCTGCAATAACCTCTTCTATCCAATGGATCAAATCATCTGTAGTAAACGATGATGGTAAATCTCCATATTTTACTAATGGCCATTTAATTGATTCAAGCAAGTTACTATCACTAAAATCTGTATGCTCTAAAATATCATGTAATAAATTACCGCTATGAGCACCTTTAGCTAAGGAAAATCGCAACATACCTGCATCATGATTATTTAGATAATGTATTGTAGACTCAACTCCTGCATCTCTATCAGGTAGAGAAACACCACCATGGCGAAGATTTCTACTTAATGCTGAAAAAGAGCTAAGCCACCAATCACGCTCAATTTTGCCGACAAACTGGCTCGCTTCAAGTGCTGTTTTTTCTTGTTCAACGTAAGTTAAAGCAACTACATCCTCAATGCATACATCATCTAGTGATACTTGTTTGAAACTAGCCGCCTGTGGTATCTCAGCAATAAATTCTTCCAGTGCTTGGCTTAAGTCAGTATCGGTTTGCCACTGCAAGGTTTTGCCTAATGGTGATAAATGGAATTTATCAAAGGCGGCAGTCAATAAATAACACCGCTTTTCTGCGCGCGTTATTGCAACATAAAGTAATCGAATAGTTTCAGCGTAGGTTTCGTTAGCCGTAGCGAGTTTTGCTTGCGCATCTCCATCAAGCGATAAGCACAATTGGCCTTGCTCATCATGATATTCTAGATAACTAATATGTTGGTTACCGAACTTAAGGGGATCTTTATGTCTTGTGGCAAAGGGAATAAAGACAACAGGATACTCTAACCCTTTGGCACCATGCTGCGTAACAATGCGAATAAGATCACCATCACTTTCTAATCTAAGCTCTGCTTCTAACTCACTATTTAGCGAATCTAATTGGCATTGTTGTTCAAACCAGTACAGTAGCTCTTCAGGTTGTAAAAATCGTTGACTGGCCGCTTGTAATACCTCAAAAAGATGCAAAATATTAGTTAATGCTCTGTCTCTATTAGTTTCTGGCAAGTCAAAATGTTGATGCATTAAATTAATGGCCATGGCGATAAAACCTTGTTGTTGCCACTGTTTTTTATAATCAAAAAATGCAAATTTTAACTGCTGATAAGCCATTTCATCTTGTTGCAGTTGATGAAGCTTAGTTGGTGTCAGCCCTAATAAACCACTAGCTAGTGCTGCTAGATACGTTCGTTCATTCTCAGGGGTTAAAACGCCCTGTAACAACCTTAATAATTGTTGTGCTTGCTGGCAGTGGAACAAGTTTGCACGATCAGATAAAAAGACACTGGCAAGCCCTGACTCCTGAAGCGCTTGCTTTATGAATTGGGCTTCTCGACCATCTCTGACAAGAATGGCAATATCTTGCGGTTTAATCTGTTCATTCGTTAATAAATGGCTAATTTCATTGGCGCACCAAGTGGCCATCAAAGGAAATGCTTGCGATAAGGGGATTTTATCATCATCACTAACAAAATTGATAAACTGTAATGCCTTGCCTGATTGGTTTTCGTCTTTGAGTTTATCTCGTTGCTTTCCTGCTTTGACAATTTGATAATCAATTTGAAAACCAAATACTGCATCATCACTTTGCCCTGCTTTGCTCATAAAAATTTGATTGTAGGCATCAACCACATCAGGTGTAGAGCGATAATTAGTGTCCATTAACCAGTGATATTCGCAATGATGACGCGCAGTTAAGTAAGCGAAAATATCGCCACCTCTAAAGCCATAAATCGCCTGTTTAGGATCCCCTATCAAGTATAATGCAACTTCATTAGCGTTAGCTTGATCGCTATAATATAAGCCCTGTAAAATTGAAAACTGCAAAGGATCGGTATCTTGAAACTCATCAACCAAAGCAACGGGATATTGTGCGAGTAAGGCGTTAGCCAAACCATTTTTGGCATTATCAGCTGACAAACTGGTCGCTAGGTTACGAATAAGATCGTCAAAATCAAGAATGTTTAATTGCTGCTTATGTGCTGAGACTTGTTGGCGAATGGTATAAATAGCCTGACGGACAAGTTGAAAAGCTTTTGCTTTATTAATGGCTTTTGCTAGGTGTTTTATTTGCTCTTTAATTTTTTTACACTCAGATAACACCTCAGCTAATTGCACTTTATACGCTTTTGGGTGTCGGTTACCGTTAAGGAGGTAATCAGGCATTGCGATACTGACCGAACTTAATAGCGATGCTTCATCATGACATTGGCTCAGTTTTGCTAACCAAGTGTGTAATTTTTCTAATTCGACAGCTCGTTTGTCTTGTTCTTCCGATTTCTTATGACTAACAAGGCCAGCTTTTAATACATCCTCATGAGTATCCAGCTTATGTTTTGCTTGTTTAGTTAAAGCAATAAAATCGTCAATTATGGTTTGACTATCAATTGTACTTAACTCACCAGTTTGATTTATGGCTTTCGAAAAACTTTGCATGAAGCTGTTTGGATGAGGCCAAAATTGAGCAATTAATTCAAAGTGCTCTGTATTTTGTTTGGCTAATTGACGGTACCAATCTTGGCATGCTTGTAATACTAGTTCACTACTATTGGTAGATAGCGTGGCATTAAAGGGTAATCCACTGGCAAAAGCATGCTCTGACAGAGCTCGTTGACAAAAACCATGAATGGTGAAAATAGCCGCTTCATCTAAAAATAATAATGCTCGTTTTAATAAAAACTGTACTTTATCGTCATTAACGCGTTCACTGATTGTTTTAAAATAAGGATCATCAATACACAATTGTTGCCAATTGGCCAATGCATCACGGATAAAAGAATCTATCCGCCCACGTAACTCTTGTGTTGCATCATTAGTAAAAGTCATCAGCAATATTTGTTCTACTGTTAATTCTCGCTCGAGCAATAATCGTAGATAGATGCGGGTTATGTTATATGTTTTACCCGTACCAGCACTTGCTTCAATTAAGTGTTTACCTGTAAGTGGAATTTCGGCAGCGTTTAAGTTTTTTTGATTCATACTTCCCTCTACGCCATCTTAACTACATGCTGATATAATGCTTGATAAATGCATTCAATATCGTCGATATGTTGCATAATGTCAGGGCATTCCGGCCAAAAATATTGTCGGTATAAGTCATCGGCAAAACCTATTGTTGATTCATTACCCCACCACAACTGCTCAAAACGCTCTTGTGTCATGGCAATAGTTTTACCACGGCTTTTCTTATAAACTTGTGCTGCAATATCGCCATCTACCAGTAGCGCTTGTTGATGACCTTTTATGTAATAGCGAATAAGCTCTGCCAACAAATCTGATGACAGTTTTGCTGTATTGCCTTCAACATCATGATCTACTTGATCTTGAATTTGATACTGCTCAACTTTTTGTGCTTTAGTATTAAAGTAATAGCCTTTTACTCCTGATACTTCGCTAAGAATATTGTCTTGATAATCAATTATATGACAGTTCTGATTCTGCCAGCATTGTACAATTAAATGATGGATATACAGGCTGAACAAATCCTTTGCTTTTGCGGTAGAGCTACGATAAAAGGTAATTTGAACACCATTAACCGTGCGCTTAACAGGTACTTGAGCGCTTAATTGAACCACTTGCTTGCTATTAAGAGTAATAGCTAGTTGGCAATGGATTAATTCAGGGTTGTCAGCTTGTTGCTCAAGAATAACCTGCGCAAATTGTTCACTATCATTAAGCCAAGTTTGGTATTGCTCATCCATACTAGGTAAATCAGGAAAATTACCTGATAGTTGTGCTTTACGTAGTGCTTCTTGTGCACAAGTATCGTTACTGTCTAATTGAGAGGATAACAAAGCCTGCTTTAACAAATAACTATCTAAGTGATTAGCCGTGAATGGTTCGACATCTTCAAGTGCTTGTTCATTTTGATCCAATGATAAATTAAGCGCGGTTTGTGCAAAAACTTTGCTTGGCTGCTGAAAAAAACGAATTAACTGGTTGGCGTCTATTTCTAATGAGTTTAAAGATAAAGCGTCTGTCTCACTTATAGCCATGATTAATGGCTTAGAAGTAAGTTCATCAATAGTTTCACCATCAACAAAACGCTCTTGCTTAGCTAACTTCAACCAATGTTGATCAAAACTAGCTTTAGCATGGTTTTTTAATTGTTTATGAGAATAATAATTAGCTTCACTGAAGGGCTGCATTGGCATTTGAACAATAGAGTTAACTTGCTCATTTTCAAACTGCCAACCATAGCCGTGACTTAAGTAATCCATTAACTCTTTTAATACTATAGAAGGTTGTTTTTCATTGTTATTTTTTATATTCCTTCCTTGGTAACTCAAGTACAAATTTTGACGTGCTGAGATAATTGCTTCTAAAAACAAATAGCGATCATCCCCTCGACGTGATCTATCTCCTAGTTTTGATCTAGCTTGAGCCATTAAATCAAATCCAAGTGGTTGCCTTTGCCTTGGAAATTCACCGTCATTAAGTCCAAGGACTGCAATCACTTTAAAAGGGATGCTTCGCATAGGGAGCATAGAGCAAAATGTTACTTGCCCTACCATAAACTGCCTTGTTGTATCTCCTTGGCTGAAATGATTGTTGAGAAAATCAGCAACTATGCCAAGCTCAATAGTTTCAACGAAATTAGCCTGTTGGCAATACTCAACAAAGCTAGCGATAGCATTTTCAATGATCGCTAAAGCGTTATCAATATCATTATTTATGGATGATACATGAGGGTTTCGGGCAAATAGACGCTCGACTTGCGATAATAAAAACGTTTGCCATTGTTTTGGTGTACGGGCTTGAGTGATTTGTTGAGCAAATTGTTGTAATTGCTCAATCACTAACATCAGCTGGCCAAGCAATACGGCATCATCGCCTTCAATATCGGCTAAGAGCAACTGGTCTTGATAAATCGAGTCTTGATCAGCAAAAGAAAAACCGCGTAACAAACGGGATAAACCTTGTTGCCAAGTGAAACTATTACTGGCATTAGCACCGATTATTTTTTGTTTGTGTGCTGCATCAATGCCCCAATGAACACTGGCATGTTCAAGCCAAATACTGATCTTATCGATATCTTCACTGTTGATAGCAAACTTATTAGCCACAGCACTTTGTCTGATAAACGCTAAAATATGACTAACTTGAAAACGGGATTCTGGTAGTGATAACAAATCATTAAACGCTGCAACTAATGGATCACTATCCTTAGCACTTCTATCAGCAATAGAACACGGTAATGGTGGGATTTCATCCCCTAAATTTTGCCAACCTCGGGTAAACACAGCATTGACATAAGGAGCGTATTGCTCAATTTGAGGACACATAACTAGCACATCTTTAGGTGTCAATGGCTCAGCTGTGCCAGTTGAATGATTAAATAAATGCAATAAATAATCATGCAAGGCCTGTACTTCACGCAATGCACTATGACAACTGGTTATAGTAATTGAGTCATCAATCAGGGGAAGCTGTGTTTCTCCTTTTTGCATCTGTGTTGCATCATCAAGGTTTAAAATATCGTTTTGCAATTGATGTAAAATACAAACTTTATTCTGCTCATGATGCTTCTCACCCGCTTCAACAAACAGTTCAACATTTACAGTAGAGTATTCTTGTAACAGCACTAAAAACTCACGCCCTTGCTGGCCCAAGTTGGCTAATAAAGGGTTTCCTACAAATAAATGCTCGTCATCAGCACCTGCAGACCAGTCGTTTAATTTTTTCATGGCCTGTTTTTCGCTGAGAATATCACCCCAGAAGGCAAAGCAAGGGTTTAAGTGAAAAAAGTTAACTTCAATATGCTGACTTAAAGCATTAATAAAAGCTAACCACATAGGTGGCATAGTATTGATAGCAAAAAAGCTTAATCGTTTGGGCAGTATTGATGGATCAGCTGCAACTTTCTCTTGAATATTTTCAATCGCTTGGCTTATTAACTCAACAGGATTATAAGGTTGCTGCTTAATTAACAATTGCCATAATTTAGCTTGCCAAATAAGCTCTTTAGGTAATGACTGGCTAAAGTCATCCTTACATGAATTCAGTTCATTATCCTGCCAATGATTTAACCAATTCGGCCTAAAAATCAAATATTGCTCATATAAGTCAGCTAATTGTACCGCCAGTTGATAGCGCTTTAATTCAGCATTATTTTCAACTTGCCAATATGTATTGGCAGCAGAAAAGTCAGGATCAGATATAACCGTTTCACTCGCTAATAATGCGTAAATACGCCATGAAAGCACTTCTCTAGAATAAGGTGACTGCTCAAGCACTTTATTGTCGCCAGCTAGTGTTCTAATGAGCTTCCAGAGTAATTGCGACGGTAACGCATAACCAATATTCATACTGATACCGCGTTCATTTGCAATAGATAAGTTTAACCAATGCTGCATGCTAGGGTTTTGTACAACAATGACTTCTTGATTAAAAATACCTAAAGGAGAAACTTGAGAAATTTTGTTAAGTAGCGCTAATAAATTTTCCATTTTGTTAGCGGGATATAGGTTAATCAACGGCTTACCTTGGTTATGAATATTTTATATATAGCAGTCGTGATAAGTAGTGAATATTGCTATAACTAAATTTAACCACAAGATAGCTGATAACACTAGTAGTTAAGCACTATTATCAAGGTAATGTCCTATTGGAGACTTATCATTAGTTCTAACTTTAAGTCTTTATATTTATAGAAGGTTTAATGCTCACCTTAAAGGCAATTAATGTTCAAGTAAGCTTGAATAACTCAGCTCACGAGACAGTAGCTTTTTCGCTTCATAAGAAAACTTATGAGTTGTATGACATTGGGCGCAAGCCTGTACTGCTAAAGTGCCAAGTGCCCTACCTTGCTGTTTTAACGTACCGGTTTCAAGGTGAGTTGCTAAACTCGTAAGGGTTTGTTGCATAACTGCATTAGGGTAAGGTTTACTACCTTCTTTATGGCAATTAATACAGGTTTCACCAAGTTCATGCATCGATGCTTTTAAATCCTGAAACGCGTTAATCGATAATTGTTGTTGACCATCAACCATAGCTATTTTAATACTGTTTACTTGTTGCGTTAACTGCGTCATATGATCAGCAATAGGTAGTTTGTCATTAACCTTAATAGTAGAGAAGTCTGGCGCACGATATATAAGCGCTGTAGCCGTTTGAAATTGTTGATGGCAGCTATCACAGTTATCTTGTAACAAGGCGACATTTTTTAAAACTGCCGGATAATTTTTTTCAGTGACATTTTTGAGTAACAAGTTAGCCGTTAGATTATCAAGTTTACTTGCCCAACTCGGCACCATTTCACCAATTTTAAAATAATGTTCTGTCAACTTAGTTGACCATTTTTCAAGTAAAGCTTGCTCTTTATTTTCAGCATATAGCGTAACCGCTTGCATTTCTCTACGTAAGCTGAACATATTATGTAGCCATACTTGACGCTTATTTTCGGGTTTATACCACTGTCCTAATGCTTTAGGCGGAGTTTTGACGACACTCACTTTATCCTCATGTAGATGAATAAGATAAACAACTGCAAATACGACAAATATTTGTATGATGAAAAAATAAAGCCAGCGCATATATTAAGAGTCTTTAATTAATTATTCTGCTAGTTTAATCCGTTATAAAATTACTAAGTTGATCAGGCACAAATAAAGCGACATTAGTTACCATTATGCTAGTATTAGGACGATAACTCTAGAGCCCATTACTAAGTGAGACCTTCAAACGGTTACCTTTATTGATAAGGGCTAATTGAATTTTTTTTTAATACTCAGGAATAATACTTAGGTTATATACTTTAGTTTAATATTTAGGAAAAAACGTGAAATTAATTGACTTTGAACTTAACGAACAAATAGCAACAATCACTTTAAAGAATGGCAAAGTAAATGCTATTTCACATCAAGTTATTTCAGAAATAAATGAGGCATTAAATCAGGCGGAAACGGCCAAGGCTGTTGTAATCATAACAGGTCAACCGGGTATTTTTTCAGCCGGATTTGACTTAAAAACCATGAAAGAAAGTTCAGACTCTGCTGTTGAGCTCGTAACATCAGGCTCAACATTAGCACGTCGTATGCTTGCCTTCCCACAACCTATAATTGCAGCCTGTACGGGTCATGCTATTGCTAAAGGTGCTTTTTTACTATTAAGTTGTGACTACCGTATTGGCTGTTCAGGCCCATTTAATATTGGTTTAAATGAAGTGGCTATCGGAATGACGATGCATCAAGCAGGTATTGAAATTGCGCGTAACCGTATACCGACAAACTATTTAACACGCTCGGTTATCAACGCTGAGTTGTTCTCGCCAAAAGATGCTATACCTGCTGGTTTTTTAGATACTGTAGTTGAGCCTGAGCTATTACTATCAACAGCTAAAAAAATAGCTAAACAAATGCTCTCACTCAATATGACAGCTCATCACGGTACAAAATTAAAAGAAAGAAAAGCAATATTAGCCGCATTAGATCATGCTATTGAAATGGATAAAAATATCACCTTATCTTTTTAAGCCGTTAAACACACATGAACTTCAGGCTGTAGCGTATAACTTGGAATTCATTGTGCTGAAACACCGCCATCAAGCGCAATACATTGCCCAGTCAAATATGTATTAGCTGGAGAGAGCATCATTAACATCATAGCGACTACTTCCTTTGGTTGACCAAGTCGTTTCATGGGTGCAAGTAAGCTTATTTTAGCCTGCATATCTTCATCAATAAGATTAGTAACCATGTCCGTTTTAGTAAAAAATGGGCAAATAGCATTCACACGAATGTTAAATCGTCCATATTCAACCGCAGCAGTTTTAGTTAAACCAATTACCGCGTGTTTAGCCATTGAATAGGCAGAAGCTCTAGGTGCACCACTTAAGCCAGCCATTGAGCTTACATTCAAAATACAACCGCTCTGTTGCTTAAGCATCTGTTTTATTTGATGACTCATGCCAAACTGAACCCCTTTTACATTGATAGCAAACTGTTGGTCCATAACCGCTTCATCAATTTCATGTAACGCACAAAAGCCATGCGCAACGCCAGCATTATTTACCGCAATATCCACGCGGCCAAACTTTGTTACAGCAAGATCAACCATGGCCTCACATTCATTATTGTTCGCTACATCGCACTTAATTGCATGAACCTTTGCTCCTGAGGAGGCAATATTATCTGCAACTTTTTTAACAGCAGACGCTTTAATATCCCCTATTACAAGTTTCGCTCCGCGATTAGCCAGTTCAATGGCTAATAACTTACCAAAGCCTTGTGCTGCGCCCGTTATAATGACAACTTTTCCTGTAAAATCTAATAATGTATCCATATTCATCCTTACAGTTTACGTCTTTATAAAGCTAATGATTAATAGTAATGGTTATCTCAACATTAAGTTAGTTTCATTAACGCTTCTTTATTAAATGGCGCTATTTCATCATCTTTTTCATGATAAATTTTATTGACCCACTGAGGATCTACTAATAAAGCACGACCAATGGCTACAAGGTCGAACTCATTATTATTTAAACGGGTAATAAGACCATCAATATTAGTCGGGTTTGATGTGCTATCTAAGCCCTTAGTTCCTTCGCCAGTAAAATCACTATCAAGCCCAACACTACCAACTGTGATCACAGGTTTATTTGTTATCTTTTTAGTCCAGCCAGCTAAGTTTAATGGTGAGCCATCAAATTCGGGTTGCCAAAAACGTCGAGTACTGGCATGGAAAATATCAACACCAGCGTTACTCAATAAACTTAAAAAAGTTTCGAGTTCTTCAGGGTTTTGACATAACTTAGCGTTATAATCTTGTTGTTTCCACTGTGAGAACCTAAATATGATAGGAAAGTCTTCTCCCACTGCTTTTCGAATTGCTACAACAATTTCAACCGCGAAACGACAGCGGTTTTCTAATGAGCCACCGTATTTATCTGCACGCTGATTAGTGGCTTGCCAAAAAAATTGATCAATTAAATACCCGTGTGCGCCGTGAACTTCTATCGCATCAAAACCAATTGCTTTAGCATCAGATGCCGCTTGCGCAAATGAAGCAACAACTTCATTTATATCTTGTTGAGTCATGGCTACACCATTAGGTGCTCCCTGCTTGTATAAACCTGATGGGCTATATGCAGGAACAGACTTTTCTGGCCCTATACCTTCTTTTCGTACAGACCCTACATGCCACAACTGCGGCGCAATTTTTCCACCTGCAGCATGGACTTGTTCTACGACATGTTTCCAACCAGCTAGGGCTTCTTTACCGAAAATAGCCGGTACTCGTTCATAACCATTAGCAGCTTTGTGAGAAATAAAGGTACCTTCGGTAATAATTAAACCAACATTACCTTCAGCTCTACGGCGATAATATTGTGCAACATCATCTGTGGGGACATAGTTGGGAGAAAAAGTGCGTGTCATGGGCGCCATAACAGTACGATTTTTTAAATTTAACTTAGTGGTTGAAAATGACTCGAAAAGTTTAGCTGCGCTCTTATTGCTCATATCCATGTTACTCATACTAAAATTAGGCCTTAAATACTGGCTGGTTATGGACAGTTAGCCTAAAGTATTCGTTAAAAACAAGCTAGATAAAAATACTTTCCACCTTAAGCATAATGAATTTACAATATGAAGTTCTTTTTAGTGACATTAAATTAGGTAATATTAATTGAGTGATATAGGTTTAGGCTGTGAAAACTTTACGCTTGCTGTATATATTGGAAATAGACCTAATATGTTGGAATATCTACAACTTACGTCTGTTTCGCCCGTTACTTCTAGTGAGATCAATACCATTAATACCGCATGTGGTAATGGTTGGCGTAAGGTATTTAATGTTTATGCCAAGTTACTTTATGCGCTTGATGAAAAGCATTTTAATTATGCAACTTGTGCAGCGACATGGCAGAAATACCGTGATCATTTTTTACTTCAGCAACAAAGTAAAACAGCTTTATTGTTTTCTCCACCTCAGCCATCACAACATAAAACTGCCCTTCATATCATTTGTGGTAGAACTTATGCCAAACAGTTACTGGAAAATAATAAGTTAAAAGCTCATTTTGTCTGGTTAGATGATGAATTTGCCATTGATAGATCACAAAATTTAATTGTATGTCCGTACTTTGATTATCGACAATTATCAAATATTAAGATCGAGAGATTAGCAGCTTTATTAAAAGGTTTAAAAGTCACTGAAAATTAGAATAAGTGGAAATTAAAATTGCAGAGCACTATAAACAACAGACGATCAAAAAGAGAATAGCACGGCTATTCTCTTTTCATTTGGTTTACTAGCTACTGAGTAATTTAAGTTACTCACCCTTTTGCTGAGCCCTATACTCAAGAGCAGCAATTCTGTCTTCAATTGGCGGGTGTGATGACCACAAATGACTCATACCTTGTTTAGCCTTTTCTCCAATACCAAAAGCAGCCAGTTGCTCTGGTAATGCTTCAGGCTCTTTTTGAGCTAAGCGCTTTAATGCATTAATCATATTTTGATGACCCGCTAGATCAGCGCCACCGGTGTCAGCAACAAACTCACGTTTTCTTGAGAAATACATAACTACGATACTAGCAAGTATTGATAATACTACTTGAGCAATCATGACAGTAACGAAATAACCAATACCATGACCACGATCATTTTTTAAGATCACACGATCAACAACATGACCAACAACGCGAGATAAAAATACGACAAAGGTGTTCACTACACCTTGAATGAGGGTTAAAGTAACCATGTCACCATTGGCAACATGACTCATTTCATGACCAACAACCGCTTCAATTTCTCCTTGATTCATGCCATCAAGTAATCCTTGAGATACAGCAACTAAGGCGTTGTTTTTACTTGCACCAGTTGCAAAAGCATTCATTTGGCTATCAGGGAAAATAGCTACTTCAGGCATTTTAATCCCTACAATTTTAGCCTGTTTTTCTACCGTATCAATTAACCACTGCTCAGTATTATTACGTGGTTTGTTAATCACAACCGCCCCCGTCATACATTTTGCCATCCACTTAGACATAAATAGTGAAATAAACGCGCCACCAAAGCCAATAACGCCGGATAATATCACCAAGGATTGAATATTAAGATCTGAGCCATTTTCAGCTAAAATGCTATCAACACCTAATAGTCTTAACGTGATGCTTAAGACAAACATGATAGCGATGTTTGTTAATAGAAATAAAAATATACGTTTCATATGAACTCCTTTTTACAGAATACTAATAATGACTTTAGTGAATTCAAATATCATTATAAATAGTGTAATTAAGTGTAAGCTTTAAAAGCCACTTAAGTGGTAGGTAATAGAGGTTAAGCTTTTTTAATAAACTTAGCAGTAATCATCATTTCTCCTGCGCCATCAACTTTACAATCAAGTTCATGATCCTTTTTATCAAGTACACGTCTCACAAGGGCTTTTGTGCCAATTTTAATTACTTGTGAGCTACCTTTTATTTTTAAATCTTTTATAACAATCACTTTATCGCCATCAGCAAGCAATGCTCCATTAGCATCTTTAACATTGATTGCTTCTTCTTCGGCAACTTCAGCAGGGTTCCACTCGTGGCCACACTCAGGACAAATTAAATGACTTTGATCTTGATAAACATATTCAGATTGACAACTAGGACATGGGGGGAAAGACATAAACAAATTACTTAATAGATAAACATGGGCTATATGATAATCGCTCTTTACGGGCAAAGCGAGTAATAAACATGACTGGAAATACTTGAATTAACTTTCAGCAATATCGAACCGATTTGAAAATTTAACTGGCATAAATATAACCATATACATACTTAAATTTCTTTCAGCACTCTGGCAGGATTGCCGGCAATGACAACATTATCCCCAAAACTTTTGGTTACAACGGTCCCTGAGCCAACAACGACATTATCACCCAAGGTTACCCCAGGGTTTATGGTAGCGTGACCACCAATCCAACAATTATTACCTAGTGTGATCGGTTTAGCGTATTCTAAACCACTAGCTCGCTTCACAGGATCTAACGGGTGTGTCGCAGTATAAATGCCAACTTGGGGCGCGATAAAACAATTATCACCGATGCGAACTTCTGCTACATCTAAAATAACACAGCCGAAATTGGCATAAAAATTTTCGCCAACGTGAATATTCTCACCATAGTCACAGTTAAATGCTGATTCGATAAAAATAGTGTTTCCACTACTACCAAATAGAGCCTTAATTAACCGAATCCTTTCATTTGACTCTGCTGCACTCGTTGCGTTTAATTTCTCTGTTGCTAACCGTGCTTTACAGCGTAAAGCAACAAGTTCAGCATCACTGGCATCATAATACTGCCCTAGCAGCATTTTTTCTTTTTCTGTCACTTTTAGAGCACTCCAACATTAAAATTAATATTCTTTCGATTTTCATGGTATTACTACTTTTGCTGAACATAAATTAACTGCTCAATGGCAAAACCATTTTGTTTGGCCATACTCTCAAATTTTTCTCTAACCTCTCCAGGAACTTCAGGAGTTCTAGATAACAACCAAAGATAATCATTATTAGGGCCTGAAACAAAAGCATAGTTATAGTTGTTTTTTTCTAGTTCAAAGACAACATAAGAACCATAAAAAGGGCCAAAAAATGACACCTTTAAATATCCTTCATTCGCGCTATCAACAAAGTAAGCTTTACCAATAGCTTCCTTCCATTCATTATTTTCTGGCGAAAAACCTCGATTCAACACTGATACTCCACCATCCTCTCTCATTGTATATTCAGCAGTGACATGTGTTAAACCTCGCTCAAATGAGTGGTCTAGACGTGCAATTTCATACCATTTCCCTAAATATTTAGATAACTGAAAGTTACTCACTGGTTTTATCGTTTCAGGCATACCTAAACAACCAAATAAAGAAAGTAAAACAATTATTACAAGTACATTTTTCATAGATATCATCATTATCAACACATCAGTATGAGAATTAGGCTACTTTTTTAATGACATAAATCAGTTAATTTTTTTACAATCTTAATATTAGCTGTAGCAACGTCATTACTTTTAGAGGTAAACCAATAAGGTTTGATTCCTATATCAATAGCAGGTTGGATATCCTTTTCAAAATTGTCACCAACCATGGCAACATTACTCGCAGGTAAATTTAATTTTTTTAGAATAGCGTTAAGAAACTCAGGTGAGCCTTTTGAGAACCCTAAATTCGCTTTACAAAAATACCCTGTTATATATTGACTTAACCCTACTCGCTCAAAAGCTCGTTTAATGTCGAGTTCACTAGAGTCGGCAGCACCAGTTGCTACATATATTTCGGATTTTTCAGCTAAAGTTTGTAAAGTAACTTTAGCCCCTGAAACCGCTGCTACTTTATCCCAATCACACATTTTGCCACTGACATTTGGAAAGTCGACCATTAAGGTATCACCCCAATCAAATAGATAAACGTTAATCATTTAATCTCCAACAAATAACAGCACATATTGGCTAATTATAAATAATGGACGCTATACTTTTCTTGAATAAAGTCATTAGGAAAGGATATCGCTTCAGCATCAGAAAGCTTTACTTTGGTTTTTATATTGCCAAAAAGAGGAGTACCTGCACCTAAAATAACAGGCGCTTTAGTTATTATCATTTCATCGATTAGCTTTAGGTTGATAAAAGAAGTGATAGTAGCACCACCATCAACGTAGGCATGTTTAAAACCATCAGCCTCTAGCTGATTAATAAGGTGTACAATTCCACCTGAAAATATTTCTACCTTATCAAGTAAGTTATGTGGTGGCGTATTAATTGAGTTACTTAATACATATATCTTAATATTGCCATATGGCCATTGCTCAGGCGTTAAATTAAAACCAGCAATAACTTCCATGCATTTACGCCCCATAATCATACAATCAACCGAGGCAATAAATTTATCAAACCCCATATCTGGATTTTTACTCATATCGGCATCTAAGTTACCTGCCGAATGTAACCAATCAACACTGCCATCTGGATCGGCAATAAAACCATCAGCACTTGTTGCGATATATACGGAGCATTTCATCGTTCATTACCCTTTCAATAACATTTTCAATACAGTCACCTAATTCACTTTGAAATAACTTGGTTATAGCGATGCTCTATTTCAGCAGCTTGGCAAAAACCTGGAATTATTGGGTAAGCATGGTTCTCATCATCAATATAAAACAGGCTAGGATAGCTCCTTACCTGCAATTGAGCCGTAATAGCTAAATGCTGTTGAAAGCGCTGTTCCGTCTCTTTTGATTTAAATGCTGTTGAAAATTGATTTTCATCTAACCCAATTGATTTAGCACAGTCAATGAGTACTTCTTCAAGGGATGGATTTTTAGCTTCACGGTAATAAGCAGACTGAATTGCTTTAACCATAAATTGACTACTTTTTTGTTGGAGGCTTTCTGCAGCAATAACGGCTCGACATGCAGGGTAAGTTGAGCGATAAGGCGTGTTTAAAGTCCAAAAGTCATGATTAAAGCTAACTTGCGATCTTTTTTCTATTTCATACCAATATGAAGCAATAGCTTGCTTTAAATTATCAGCCATTGGCTCTTGGGAATCTGGCGCTAAACCGCCCATTATCCAATCAACCTCAACAGTTGGATGCTTTTCTAGAAAGGCTTCCAACTCTGGTTGAAAACCAAAGCACCAGCTACACATAGGATCCATCACATATACAATTCGCATCTTAATATCTGTCTCAATTGTTAGTTTTACACAAGTCAGTGCCAATCATTAATCGGCAATGAGGCTAATGCGCATTAAGCCTATTTCCCCAATGACCATTATGTTGTTTATCGCAATTTTCTTCGGTATCAAATGAAACATGGTTTGCGATATTTTTCAGTTTGATGCCTATCTGGTTAAGCTCAGAATTAACCAATGACTGTAAAAAGTGACTTTTTTTAGACTGCTTATAATTCTCTAAATTTTCATTGGTATCAAATATACAAATAACGTTTAAGCTATTTGGGAATGCTGAAAAGTTAACTAAATGAGTTAGCCACTGAAAGCCTGTGGTACTTTCCAACGCTTTTTCACACACTTGTGTCAGTGCTAAACGAAGTTGATTGTCTAGTTTTTTATCTGATTTACGCATAGGTTAAATAACTAATATTAGAGGTACTATCAAATTAATTAAGCTTGTTAATGCTATTTTTTAATACCATGTTTTTCTAAAAATGGTTGTATTCGTGCCATTAATTTAACTTGTTTAACTTGAGCCTCTTGCATACCAATTTGTGCTCCTGAGCGCATTAATCTAGGTGATTCTGCTAAAAACTTTTGCCCCGTTGGTGTTTGATAAAATTTAATTATTTCTTTAATTTCATTATCAGAAAATGTACCAGCATAAAGCTTTTTAACTTCATTCACGATTTTCACTCGATCTATATCTTCATTATACCAAGTGCGGAAGATCTCCTTTAATTCTTCTTTACCCTTACTATCTAATTTGAATTGAACAGACATTTGATCAACTACTGGCAACATAGCTTCAAAGCCACCGGCCATTTGTTTTTCAATCGACATAACCTTGAACATCTCATCAACAGCTGAATCATCTGCCTTCAAGCCAGAGGTAAATGTAAGACAAAGTAATGGTAACAGTAGAGTTTTTTTCACATGAAATCCTTAACGTATAACACCATATAGGCCAGTGTTATTGATAAAACAATTAAATAAGTGAACTCACATTAACCTTATCAATGCAGCTTCGCAACTATTACAGTCTTCATAATTGTCGCGAACAGTATGATTTAACGAGTTTTTTGGTTATTTACAAGGACTTTTTAACACACTGCTACCATACAGCATGTCAACGAGGCTAAGATTGAATATCGTAGGCTGGTTTAAAGGAAGTTAAAACTGAAGTATTATTTGAATTAAACAACCTTTTATTAGGTTTTTATTATTTATTCTTCTGTAATATCAATAAACTTTTATTAGGTATTTTATTCATATCTCCAGAATAAGACTGATTCTGTTCGTAGCCTTTAGTGAGATAAACCACCCAATACTCAACATGTGGAGAGTTCCACTTTTTTATAAAAGCAACACCAATTTCATCTTGCTCTAGATAAAATTCATGATCGCCTAATAAGTGAGTTCTATGCCCTGTAGAGTTTTTCAATGCGGCCCATACTTTATGAGCATTGGAATAACCACCAGCTATAGCTTCAACTTGATTACTATTAAATTGCGTACCGTAATGTTTGGGAAGTATATAACCTGCTTTTTCTAAATGCGAATTTGGACTGCCTCCTAAGTTGTGAACAACCAAACCAAATTCTGACATATTTTCAGCCTTAGCCTTGGCAGCTTCCATGAGTATTGTATTGCAACGAATAGCTGATCGTTTTTGAAATTTATCTTCTTTAATTAATCGAACCAATTCTCTAGCCTCTTCATTATTCCCACATGTTTGAGGCTCATTTGCATAAGTAAATGAAGAAAAAATCATTAATATAAAAATAAAATATAGTTTTAACATAAAAACCAAATACTTCCTTTAGCGACTATGTTTTCATCCACGTCTTTGTTGTCATTTTCAGCTGTAGTTGCACCACCACTTAAAAGAATAAGTAAAAACAAAACAACTAAAGGTTTCAATTTAACTCCTTAAAAGAAAGTTTTAGCTAACCCTTTGTTAAGCTAAAAATTAAAGCTACTTTAAAATAATCGTTAGATAAAAATAACTGTTTTGAGGCTTTTATAATACACCCAATTTTATTCTTTATTTAAAAAAGCAAGAACAGTAGCGGATAATGCCATTGTACCAGCAGCAATTGCTGGTTTTTCGACGATATATTTTGGGTTGTGGTTGAGCACCTCAGGTAACTTTTGACTTTCAATAAAGTCTTTATAAACCCCTTGCTTTGCAGATCCTACTTCAATAAAAAGTATACGCGTATTAGGAAATGGGCTGCCTAACATTTGGAAGTCTTCTGATCCCATCAATGGTGGCAAACCTAACAAAACTTTGTCTTTCCCTAACACTGTCTCCATAGCTTCTTTAGCGAGTTTAGTGTCTTCTGGATGATTATTAATAACCGGTACAGCATAGCCCTTCATGGTGTAACTTGGCATTCTGTCCTCAGGAATAGCATACATTTTTGCTATGTTATCTGTTACTGACTTAATACCTTCAATCATTTGTTGTCGTTCATTTTTGTTGTACCAACGTAAATTAACTTTTAACATCGCTTCTTCAGGAATAATATTATTGCTATCTCCTGATTGAAAGGCACCTACAGTCAAAACCGCTGGTTGATACTGATCTAGCGATCGGGTAACAATGGTTTGATATCCCATCACGGCCATCGCCCCCATTACGACGGGATCTTTTGCTGCATGTGGTGTTGACCCATGGCCTCCCACCCCTTTAATTTTAACATCTATCTGATCTGTGCCTGCCATTCTTCTGCCATCTCTAATAGCAACAGAGCCTGCAGGCATTACACCCATGGTATGGGCCGAAATAATAATATCTGGTTTCGGGGCAACCTTATAGAGACCATCGTTCACCATCGCGGTTGCACCTTCTATAAGCTCTTCAGCTGGCTGCGCCACGAGAACAAGCGTACCACTCCACTCATTCTTGCGTTGCATTAATTGTTTCGCCATACCAATCAGCCACGTGGTATGGGCGTCATGTCCACAAGCATGCATTACAGGTAACATGTTACCGTGTTGATCTTTTTTAATGGCGCTACTTTTATAAGGAAGGTTCGTTTCTTCTTTTATCGGCAAGGCATCCATGTCACTACGAAACATAACGGTAGGTCCTTCACCATTTTTTATGATGCCAACTACACCTGTTTTTGCAATGCCAGTATGAACAATAAAACCATTCTTTTTTAATTCATCAGCAACTAAGGCCGCTGTTTCATACTCCATGAAAGCGTGCTCCGGATTTTGATGTAGATGCTCAAATATTGACACTAAGCGTTGCTCATCTTTGCTCACCGACTTTTGAATAGTATCAGCAGAGGCATAGATTGAAAGGAGTAGTATTGATAAAGAAAAACTACCTGAAAAAAAATTTCGTTTACTGTAGCTAAACATAATTAATCCTATTGTATATAAATGGGCATAACGGATAATATGGCCTCCCCTTACCGAACGTTTTCTATGTTGCACATTGGAAGTTGATTAAATCTTCAATCAAACAAGAATCCATATATCCTCAATTAAAGTCGTTAGCTTTAATTTTGCCAAACTTGTTTTAAGTATTCATGGAATTTGCAAATATGACAAGCCAAAATTACGAAAAAACACTAAAATAAACAAGTTGTTATATTATCTAACTTAGAACCCTTCAACCAATGGAGAAATAGCACCAATATGATCTTTAGATAAAATATATAGTTAAAATTATTATTAAATTTGATAAAACATAATTGCTTTAAGTAAGGAATGACCTGAAATGTAGAATAATGTGATTTAACATAATCTGATAACCAAGGGTATTATTAAAAAAATCACCCCCCTACATAAAGCAACAGTTTATTAATCAACACTTATCTAGAAAGTAAACTTCTTAATATTCTTTTAATTTCTTCTCTACCAGAGTAGGCTTGCCAAAAGCTTAATAGCGTTATAACAGTTGCAACAATCAGCATAAACCACTCTTTATGAACAAGGTGTGTACCAATAGCTCCGAGCATAATCATTGTTAAACACAAAGAAACAAGTGCGGATAACTTAGGAATAAGTAAACCTACTGCCCCAATAACTTCGACTATACCTATAAAATACATAAATCGTGTTGAGTATCCCCATCTGGCAAAGGCTTCTACTTCGAATGTTAACGACAATAATTTTGCTACACCTGAAGCAAAGAAAATAATTGCGAGTATATAAATCGGGAAACGTGTGAACATATATAACCTTAATATTCCTACTGGAAGTGATAAAATAACCACTTAAGATAAGTAACTTAACAGCAAATGTAGATAAAAATTTATCGATATGTAAGAGCTTTATATTTGATTTAAGCACCCAATAAATCAAGATGCTTTAATTGTTTGTACCGTAATGCCATAGATAAACAGTGTGATAGTTCTTTAACTGGAATATCTTCACCTATTTTAAACACTAACGCTCGATTTCCCTCATAATAAAATAAATCACCATATACTTCTTTGAATGTTTCAATTAATCTTGTTTGGCAATGAAAACAAATACGATATTCATCAGGGTACTTTGATTTCCAATTATATCTTACAGTCGTACCTATTTTTGAAATATAACTAGGCTCCCCCCATTTCAGGGTTTCAAGCAGATCCGTTATTCCATTTTCTTTCGCGATCTCGAAAATAAGACCTCGAATAAAGTGTAGCGCCTCAGAAGTATCTTTAGGGTAACTTTTTAATGTATGTTTTACAGCTAAATCCATTTTATTTACTCAATATCTAAACGTTTAACAGCTTATTTTGCAAAGAATAAATGGAGCATAAGCACATGCCAAGCTTGATTTGTTACTACTTAGCTGCCTATGTTGCCTGTTAGTTGCCGATTACACCAATCGTTGATATATAAATCAAGAAGTTACCGAATATAAAAGAACCGACACCCGCAGGCCTGAATGTACTCTTAAATTTATGAGCTGACCAAACAGCAAATTTACGGTGTTTAACTGAGCCTAAGATTAGAAGCCCAATTCCTACTGCAATAAGTAAATAGCCAATACTTAAGATTAAATAAGGGTACAGTGTAGCTTGATGGAAAAATACAAAGATAAACCCTGTGATTAACCGGGTAATGATTTCAAACCAATGGAAGTATGGTTTTCTACTGAAGGTTATTATGCCATTCGACCAATAAACTGGATTAACAATCATGATTATGCTTAAGCACATCATGAGTAAACCAAATGCTGCAATGAAATACACTTAATTCTCCTAGATTACTAATACATAACTAACAGCAATATGGGGAAGAACAATGCCCGTTTAAGCAACTTGGTATATAAAATATACACGTTACTATTCCTCGAGAATAACTTCAAATCCGCCGTATATTAAACGCTTCCCATCGAAAGGCATGGGGTTCTGATCTGGGTGCATTCTAGGGTCGTCCATAATCGCTTTCCAAGCTGCATCTCGAACTTCCTTTGTTGGCCATACGATAGATGAAAATACGACTGTTTCATCTTCATTACATTTAACAGCCATTGGGAAAGATGTATGCTCACCATCAGGAACGTCATTTCCCCAACTTTCAGTAATCTTAATTGCCCCATAATCTTTAAAGATGATCGCCGATAACTTTGCATGTTTAATGTAATTTTCTTTATTCGCTGTAGGTACTGCAGCAACAAAACCATCAACATAAGACATAATTTACCCCTTGTATTTTTTAATAAAAATTAGAGTTCACATAACGAACAAATAATAAACAAATATCAGTTAGTTAAAATATGAAACATTGTAGTAAAACCAACTTTTTTTATTCTTGTTAAAAGTTTAATAGACAACTTGAAGACAATAGCTATTCATCACTTTTTCTTGAATCATCCTTATTTTGCATACTTACCCCAAAAGCGATACCTAAAGCAATGCCAACTCCCAGCCCAGCACCGATATTCCCCATTGAAGTACCTAAAGCTAATCCGACACCAACACCAAGAGCTATCCCAGCACCAATCTTATTTGATTTAGCTTTATCTTTTTTATCAGATGACATTTATTTCTCCAGAGTTCAAATTAGACTCGGTATATTGATAGATAACTATCACGCAAATCAGGGGCTAATATTGCTTAGTTAACTGTAAAGCGGAGCGAAACAGCAGACCCGATAATGAATTTACTTGTCGTAAATCTATTTAATCAAATTGACTTCTTTTTCTATAGCATAAATATCATCGTCAATCGTTTGAACACGCTCTTCGAAAATAGTTCTAGCATCATGTAATCCACGGTTGTAATAGAACGCGCCTAACTCTTTAGAAAAGAAGTCTAATAGAAATTCTGCATCAAATTGACCTAATTCTTGATCCAATTCTTTATCAAAATAAGATTGCAACTTATTAACCATCGCTTCTTTTTCTTGTTTTGTGAACTCGATATCAGACATTTATAACTATCAATCCTTAGGCTTATGATGCCCTAATTATGGGCGAGATTTTTTTAATAATACTTAGAGAAGCTGAGGATGCCAACAATTATAATTGTTCGATTGAAGTTCTTGTTAGCATTACTTTTCATTACTATGAAATTTTTCACTTTTTAAAATTGAAAGTTTGTTTAAAGCAACACCCATCAAAGAGAACATTATTCCAAAAACCACGCCTTCATTTGATAAAAACCTAACTTCTGGAAATGCATCAAATATTGAAGTAATTGAAATAGATAGGACTAAACCTAATACAGAAAAGGTTAACCAGATTTTTGTAGTTGAATTCATAAAGAGACTTTCCTTGTCATTTTAACGCCCTGTTAATGGGCAAATATCAGTTGGTTAAAATAAGGGACGCAGGAGCAAAAACCAACTGTTATTTGTCCTGTTAATTTGCTTGTTAGCTACACTACTGCTTAGTGTTCTTATTTATACTTGCATTTAATTGTTTAACAGTCTCAGTACATTCTGCTTTTTTTGAGCCTTTTAAGTCACTGCACCCCTTTGGTTTACTTTTAGTAGATAAAGGCTCTCCAGTAACAGCATGTTTTACTAGTTCAATATCGGCTTGTGTACCTAACTCAGCTAAAGTACGACCTCTTTGGTTGTCTTTATTTTCAATTCCAAGCTGCTCATCTAGAACAGCACCAACAATTGTGCATCCCTGAGATAAAACCATAAAAACTAGTAAAGTTAGAACTCTCATATATATCCACAACCCTGTGTAGCTAACGCCACGCTAAGCGGCAAAAAATGTTGGCTAAAATAAGCGAGGAACGAGCAAAAGCCAACTGTTTTTGTCCGTTCTTAAGCACCTTGTTAGGTGTTTTTGTAACCTAGCTAGCTTTTACACTTTGTATGCAACTAGATGATAAAACTATTGGCTCCATACTATAACGAATACCAGCTTTATCCATTTTACTTGGAAAACTATAAGCTTTTATCAACTCTAATGTATCCATATTTAACATAAATGTATATTCAATATTTTTAGCTGGATGAGAAGCTATGATATTAAAATACGGTGGTAATTTACTTCGAGTGTGATACCAAGAGCTTGAAAATGAAAGCTCATTTTTAGAGAAATATGTTGCGATGCACTCAGGGATTAGCAATTTACGATTTGATATTTGCAAAGTAAAATTTTGCACATTGAAATTTGCAGTTAAATACTTGGTTGGCAACCCTTTCAACTTGCCGTTTGCTTCAAGTGTAATACCTGTATCTTTATGAGCAAAACTAAATGAGCAAAAAAGAATTAAAAATAGTGAAAAACTTAACCGCATCCTGAGAAACACCTAACGCCCTCGTTAAGGGGCTTTTTATTAGTTTGCCATAATGTGTAGCGCAGCGAAACTCGGCAAACAGTAAAAAGTCCCGCTTGAACAGCTTGTTAGCCTTACTTTGGTACCAAGTTGAATGACGTTTTTAATGGAACTGAAACACCACGTATAGAGTCTTTCATTTCAAAATATACTGTCCATACGCCATATGGGTCACCCTTTTCACCAATATACTTAATAACTGTTTGAGTTAAAAATATTGATCTTGGGTCTTGCTCTAATTTCCCTTTAGCGCATGGAATATTTTTTTCATCTATAGAAAATGTACCATCTGGTTTCTCAACCTTTATATCGCATAAAATTTCGAAATTGGAAATTTGATCGAGTTTCGGGTTGGCAAAGAAAGGTAAAATCGTTAACTCCTCTCCTAGTTTTACATTTTCTGCTTCGGAAAAGTATGGGACATTTTCAAAAGGCGTATTCCATTTTTGTTCCCAGTCCTTATCAGGAGTGACAAGTAACCACCCACCAAAGCCAGAAATGCTTTTTTGATTTTCCCTATCAGGGGCTTTTGAACCATCATCCATTAGCCAATGAAAGTCATTACTACATATTGCTTGTGTAGAAAATAATAGAATCAAAAATACTAGAGTGTTTCTCATAACTATCCTTGTAAGGCTAACGCCCTTTTAAGGGGCTGGTAATAGTTTGCTAAAATTGTGAAGCGAAGCGGAACCGAGCAAACTGTTAGCAGTCCTGCTTTAAATGCTTGTTAGGTATTTTTTCTACTGAAGTCTTTAAATACAATATATAAAGATGTAACAATAAAGACCACATGAAGAATTACAACAAAATAAAACTCTTCTGGTTGTGTATCTAATAAATACTCATGATCTCGTTTATACCAGATGGAACCATTCTTATATGCTTGAATTAATGTCCACGAAAAATAAGCAGCACAAATAGACATAACTACTTTTAATATTGAAGCTTTATCTTTCTCATCGAGTTTGTTTGGCTCAGGCTCGTCATCGGGGTTTTCCTCTCTCAGCTTAATTTCATCTAAGAGTAACCCATACCTTTCAGGGTAAAGCTCTTTATCAATATTTTCTTTAACATCATATAACTCAATTAGAGTATATTTTTTATAGTCTGGATGCATGCCAATTTTGTGAAATACCTAACGCCTCATTAAGAGGCTAAAAATAGTTGGTTAAAATAAGCGACGAAGGAGCAAAAACCAACTGTTATTTGTCCTGCTTTAATGACTTGTTAGCTTTATTGGATACTAGCCTACAAATCTTTGAAAACCATCACAACTCTGGAAATATGTAGGTTTTTTCCGATTATTATGAGACTCAACTTCGTTAGTTAAATAAACCATATCTACAACTTCTAGAGTTGGGTATTTCATATATGTGTGAAAGTATTCTTTATTGATAGATTTTTTATAATCAGGTCCAAAAAAACAAAAGCTCAAACCTCCTTCTTCAGCACCTTTAGGAAAACCATGTCCATCAATAACTAGTTTATCAAAGAATATTTTTCCACCATTGATAGGAATAGATTTGACAATTACATAACCATTTATACTTAGTGACAGCAAATTTTCTATATCAACCCAAGCCTTTATTTCAGATTTTTCCAAGCTACACGTACTTGAATTGATATGCCCTGGGAATATAACATTCTGATTACGCAAATCTTCCAGCACACTTAATTTAGGCGTTGTTTCTCCTTGAGAAAAAAGCTCATTAGGGTGGTTAACGTATTCAAATTGTAATGTCGCAAAGTCCAAAGTTTTACTACAATTAAAAAAAATAAAAGGGACGCCATAATCAGCATGAGAAAAATTAGATAATATAATTGTAATTAAAAAAATATATAATCTCATCAAACACTCCTTTGTTGGATAGTAAAGCTAACGCCCTAATAATGGGCAAATTTTAGTTGGTTATAATAAGCGACGAAGGAGCAAAAACCAACAGTAATTTGTCCTTATTTATTAGCTTGTTATATGGCTTTTACTCTTGATAATCTTTTGGTATTTCAGCCTCGAATACCCGTTGAAGTTTTAAAAGAATTTTATGAGGTAACTCGGCTTCCGTTGAGATAAATTGAATTTCATTTTTTGCATCATTTCGGAATATTTCAGCAACAAAGACTTCCTTACCATCTATTAACTCTTTTAACTCAACTCCAATTCCGTCACGAACTATGTCACTAGCAACTTGGAATGTGAACTCCCGACCATTTATTTTCATGACAACTCCGAGAGCCATATAACGTCCCATTCAGGGGCTGATTAATAGTTTGCTAAATTGTGAAGCGTAGCGAAACCGAGCAAACTGTTAGCAGTCCCGTTACTGTAATGGCTTGTTATAACTCACCTACGCCAAACTTTCTTAAGCTCTCTGTAGATACCATCCATATCCTCATACTCACTAATAGCAATAAATTGATCATTAGTTAACTCAACTAAAATATGCTCACCCTTTTTCCCTTTATCGTTGTGAGATATTTTTGCGACATCACTAAGTTTGATCCTTTCATCAATTAAACCAGTCGACTGAATAATCTCTGTTGTATTAATCCTAATTTCTGAAAAGAACTCAACTTCTTTAAGATCTTGCCAATTGGAATAGTTCACGTAGCAAAAGAAACCCGCCAGTAAAAAAAGAATAATTTGATAATCAAACTTTAAGCGTTCAAAAAACTCTCTTAGAGTCAGGTTTTCATAAAAAAACCACAAACAGAAAACAACTAGTAAAAGATTAATTAATACATAAATTAAGCTATCTTTTTTCTGTTTTTTGTAATGAGACTTATCTAATTTATATACACGATTCATAGTGAGTTATAACAGCTTATTAGAAGGAAAAAGCCCTCTTTTCTACAAAGCTTTTTCTATCTAAATAATCATTTAATTTCTAATAAATTAAACTTTTAATGTCTTAAATTCAAACATTTATTTGGTGAACTAAGGTTTTATTCTAAAATTAGTTACTTTCTTTTAAACGTATTATGTTCAAAGGGTGTCCCCCCCCTTTCCTTTTATTAGTTAAAAGTGGAAAAAAATTTTAAATATACAGTAATGTCTTTATCGAAAATTTGTTTGAGATGTTAATTAAGTATTACTGACTATCAGCCTAACTAAGACACTAATTCTTTATATGGAAAGGACAAGAAAAAGTTTAATAGCGGTTACTATTAATTATCTCTTTAAATCGTAATTCTCTTACTAATTAAGTGATCTGAACCAAGTACGATTTAGTTTGCTTGATCAAATCTTTATATTTTCCTACACTTAAAATGTTAGCAATGACATTTAATGTCTAAGGTGGTTTTTATGATTTACGACCCTGATGCGGCAATGGATAGAGTTTTAATTTATTTTTCTGAAAATGTGAAGGAAATAACGAGTGAGGAGTACGAAGAATTACAGGCTGAGTTCCAAGAACTTGCCGCTTAATTAAATTAGCCAATAAACTTAAAAATTTATTGGCTTTTTTTATACATTTCGTTGAATAAACTCGAGTCGAAAAAAAACCGCAACATGACAAAGGTGCGGTTTTTAAGAATATGGCGGTGAGATAGGGATTTGAACCCTAGATGGGCTACAAACCCATGCCGGTTTTCAAGACCGGTGCTTTCGACCACTCAGCCATCTCACCAATTGCTTAAGCAAATAGAAACACTTGCTTGAAGACGGGGCGAATATTAAATAGTGTAAGAATATTTGTAAAGCGTTTATTTTTAAAATACGTAAGTTTTTTATCAAAACTTATAACTACTTGATAAAATCAAGGTGCTCTTGATAAAAATCTCCTAAGAAAGGTACTTTTTGTTGGTGCCCTTGTATTGCATGATATAGCGCAAATAGCCACGCCAGTATAACAGCAACATTAATTAGCCAACCTACAAGAGGAATAAAAGATAGTAGTGCTCCTGTAATAATTAAGCCCAATGATTGGCGCAAATGAAAGCTGGTAAAACTAGATTTATGTTTACCATAGAGTGCTATGGCAATTAACCAACCAATTAGGGTGAAATAACTAACTATAGATACCACTTTCGCCATGTCATAAGACTCAGACTTCAAGGGTGATTCGTAATAGCTTTCTCTGCTCGCATGCTGATGTTGCTTAGACTTATCCATTGAATGATACTGCATAAATTGGCACTCCATTGTGATAAAATCATTATCGTGCTATCAATTACAATCTAGTCCTAATAATCGTATTCGACAAGCCCTTTTTTATCTGTAGTTAGCATTTTAATCATAAGAGATTCTTATTATTAAGAATTTATTTTATCTTTTTTTTGTAACTGCTTTATTTTCAATAATTGAATAAAAGCAGTTGTTTGCTCCCTTAATTTCTGTATAAAGACTTGCGTATTTTGTTGATTGTGTTTTTGGTATTCTAACAACTCGAAACTATCTGTTAACTGTTTAATTTCATTTGTTAATTCTGGAAACCTTTCTTTTATAATTAACGAGAATTGATGGATAGTTTGGTAAGGCAATTTAACCAATCCATAAGACTCAAGAGCTGTTAAACACCTTTTAAACTCTAGCTGTGCAGGTGACTCTTTTAATTTACGAGGTTTATTGCCAGATAATCGATAAAACAATGCGAATAAGCCCATAACAGCGATTAAAGACATAGTGATAATTCCCGCTGTTTTCCATGGCATTTCTTTGCCAAACCAACGCTTTAATAGGTCATATTGCTGTTTTGCCGAATAACCTAATACCCATCGCGTCCATTGATAATCAATTGCATCGAGCTTTAAACGCAATGTATTTAACCAAGCTAATTGTTTAAAGCGATATAAACTGATCAAATCATTGTTTAAAGCTGATTGCTCTGCCAATAAATCTGATGACCACCCTTGTGAAACACGTTCGGGGTCTACCGCAGCGGTAGGGTCTACTCTATACCAACCTATACCATCAACCCAGATTTCAGCCCATGCATGAGCATCATACTGATAAATATTTAAGTGCCCGCCTTGTTCAGTACCCTCTTCGCTACTGGCATCATTATATTCACCTCCTAAATAACCTGTAACAACGCGTGCTGGTATTCCAGCAGCGCGCATTAAGTAGGTATAGCTACTAGCATAGTGCACACAAAAACCTGATTTTGTATCGAAGAAAAATTGCTCTAAGCTATTATTAGTGAGTATAGGTGGCTGTAACGTATAATAATATTCTAGACGACTAAACCTTGTTAATACCGCTTGAGAAATAGCTAATGCTGATGAATGTTTAATCTTTATCTCTTCTGCTAATTGCTCAAGTTTAGGGTATGTGCCTGAATGAATAGCAAGGTTACGCTTCCTACTTTGTGTAGATAAAGTTAATGCTATTGGCGCGTCAAGGTAGCTTTGAATTTTATAGTGATGTAATTGCGTTAAAATTCGACTATTTTGTATTGTATAATCGTCTTTCATTATCAGTTTAGGATCGGTTGTAGTCGCTACCGGTAAGGCAAAAAGCCAAGGCTGAAAACTCGGTTGCGCTATCACTTCGTAGGAAATTGGTGAGCCAGAAACCTCTGGATTGAAACGCCCTTGCCTTTCGCTATTATTTATTTCCTGTTTAGTCTTTTTTGCCCGCGTCCACTTTCTGCCATCATAATCCTCTAATGTCATCGAGCGCCAATAAAGTTTTGAATATGCGGGAATTTTTTGGCCATTAAAGTTTACCCGAAAAGCAAGTTCACTAGATAAAGCTAAATTAGCAATATCACCAGGGCTAACTTCATCAGAAAGCCCAGTTTTAGCTGATTTAACCAGTGGCACCTGCCAAAAAGGTGATAAACGCGGAAAAATCAAAAATAAAACCACGGCAAGAAAGCTACTTTGAAATAAGAGTATAAACACTCTTTTGCTTGCAAAGGTGATAGAAATAGATTTAGCAAACTGTTTATGCAACAAGCTTAAATTGATGGCTAGAAAAGATAAAATAAGCAAAGAAAAAGCTAAATGCTGAGTAAAAATAAGTGCTGAAGCTAATAAAAACATGCCTAGCAACATATGTTGATAATAATCAGCTCTTTTTTTGAGTTCAAAAGCTTTTAAGGTATAAGCAAAGGCAAGTAAATGTACCATTGAAATTAATATTCCAAATTGCCGCCCTGAAAAAGCTATAGCGACACAACCAGCAATAGCGAATAAAGTTAAAACCAGAGAATGGATCGTTTGCCTTTTAGTTGTTTGTCTAGATAAAAATAAAGCCTGCCAACAAAAACATAACGCCAATATAGCTATCATCCAACTGGAGAGTTCTGTAGCTAAGCTACTGAGATTAAGAAACTGACACAACAAAAGAAACCAAGCATCTTGCTTTGATAAGTTAAAAGGTAATGGCTGGTTTATCGTATTACTCATAATGCACCATTATCTTGGTTGACTTGACTCACTTGATTAAACTTGGCAAGTGCTAGTAAACAAGCCTTTTGATGTTCAATACCTGAGTTTGGCTCAATAATATTATTTGCATGTTCAGCGTTTTGATAACCAGCTTGGCTAAGATCAAGGCCAAAATCTTGTTCGCTAGCACAATATTCCAGCACTAAATAACACAGATGGCTTAGTTGTGTTTCAAGATCTGCTTTGGGCATATCATCTAGTCTTAACCAAAGGGCATTCGATTGCTGTCCTTGATAATGCTTTGTATAGGTTCCCTGCCCCCTAGCAAGCTGCTTCCATGCTATTTTCGCGCGTGATTCACCCAAAACGTAGTCTTTTAGTTCTTTAAAATCGTCAATACCTGTAGTGTGCTCATTTAATGTGTGAGTTTCATCTTCACTTGTTTGGCCTTTTTGTGAATATTGATTAGCATTTATTTTTTTAGGTTGAGGGTAAACAGTAACTTTATGCGAAAAGTCTAAAACAGCCCAAGCAACAAATAACCCAAAAGAGTACTCGCTCGACACTTTAACTCTGCCAGCACCCACAAAGCCACGTTTTGCTGCAAAAAAAGGTATAGCAAGCTCTGTTCTGCCGTCATTACAGTCTGCTATATGTACTTTATATTTTTCTTGCTGAACAAAGCCCAAAGTTAGATCGAAATGTTGTTTACTTGCAATGATATCAATTGGAATGAGAACTGTTTGTTTAGCAAACCCGAAGTGGTTTGCTGACGAGGATAACTCCAAAGTGGTGAAGTTATAGTAACTATGCATCATTACCGTAATAAAAAAGCTGGCAAGCAGGTAGCTCATCAGCATAATTATATTATTTTGGTAATTAGTCGCTAATAGAAATAACACCAAAACAAATAATAGATACGCAAAACCAAACTTTGTTGGCAATATAAAAATATTATTACGAAACAGTTTATGGCGACTTTTACCAGGTACTCGCCGTTTTAACCATGCTTCAAAGCGACGATTAAAAAAAGCTTTAATACTGATATTAGCCATTACAGTTTTAGTGGATTTAAAACATCCACACATTGAATAATATTATTGCATAATGAACTTTGCTGCTCATTATTGTGTTGTGCCGCCAGCTCAATTCTGTGGTGACATACGGCTGAAAAAACGGCTTGTACATCATCAGGAGTAATATAATCTCTATTATGTATAAACGCCCATGCTTTAGCTGAAGCGATCAGGGCCTTACCGGCACGAGGTGATAAAGGTTTACAATTTATCTCATCATTGACATTGTTCTGCTGATATTGACCTCGAGTTACTTGGCAAAGAGCAATCACATAGTGAGCAACTTCATCAGCCACATGCACTTGTTGACATTGGTTTTGCATTTGAGCAAGTGAATTAACATCAATAGCAGGCTTTAACGTACTCATATCCGCTGTATTACTTTTGCTAGCTAGTAATATTTGCTTTTCTGCTGCAACATCAGGAAAACCTAATGAGATACGCATCATAAAACGATCAAGTTGAGATTCAGGTAAAGGATATGTTCCTGCGTGAAACAATGGATTTTGAGTAGCAATAACAAAAAATGGCTCAGGTAAATAGTAAGTTTTACCATCAATACTTACTTGATATTCAGCCATTGCTTCAAGTAAAGCACTTTGTGTTTTCGGGCTTGCTCTATTAATTTCATCTGCAAGCACTACCTGATTAAAAATAGGCCCTTTGTGCAATTCGAAACTGTTTGTATCTCGATTAAAAACTGAAATACCTATAATATCTGCAGGTAGCAAATCACTGGTAAATTGAGCTCGTTGGTAACTAAGTCCAAGTGTATTTGCAAGCGCATGAGCTAGGGTTGTTTTCCCCATACCCGGTAAGTCTTCAATAAGTAAGTGACCTTGAGCCAATATGCAAGTGAGTGCTAAACGACATTCGTTTGGCTTCCCCAGTACAACTGATTCAATCTGGTTTAATATTTCATTAATTTCACGTTGCATAAAAAAAGCCTACTTACGAACTTATTAAAAAGAGTAAGTAGGCTTTTTAGCATGGATTTCAACTTATTGGTAGTAGTAACCCAAACGCTATATTATAAGGTGCTTCTTCTGGTTGAAACAGCTTGGTTTAGTTGAGCAAGCATAGTTTCCGTATCTTGCCAGCCAATACAAGCATCAGTAATACTTTGGCCATAAACTTGCGCTTTGCCATTAACCAGCTTTTGATTACCTTCAACTAAATGACTTTCCGCCATAATACCAAAAATATTTTGATTTCCATGAACGATTTGCTCACAAACATCAGTAGAAACTATCATTTGATTTTCAAACTTTTTATTCGAGTTTGCATGGCTAAAATCAATCATAATCTTCGTATTTAAACCAACTTGCTCAAGCTGGTTAGTCACCTCATTAACACTATCGGCATCATAATTTGTTGTTGTGTTACCACCACGCAAAATAATATGACAATCATTGTTACCTGTTGTTTCTACAATGGCAGCATGACCAAATTTAGTAACAGACAAGAAGTGATGTGAAGCTGCAGCAGAGCCAATAGCGTCTATTGCTATTTTAATAGTACCGTCGGTGCCATTTTTAAAACCAACAGGACATGATAAACCTGAAGCTAACTCACGATGCACCTGAGATTCAGTTGTACGAGCACCGATAGCTCCCCAACACATAAAATCAGCCATATATTGTGGAGTAATCATATCTAAAAACTCACCGGCTGTAGGTAAGCCAAGTTCATTAATATCTAGTAATAACTTTCTGCCCATTCTCAGGCCATCATTTAGTTTAAAGCTATTATCCATATAAGGATCATTAATTAATCCTTTCCAGCCAACTGTGGTTCGCGGTTTTTCAAAATAAACACGCATTACAATTTCTAAATTGTTTTTGTATTTTTCACGTAATTTCACCAAGCGTTGACCGTATTCAATCGCAGCTTTTGGATCATGAATAGAACATGGGCCAATTACAACAAGTAAACGATCATCTTTACCATTCAATATATTATGAATAGCTGCTCGTCCTGCAACGACTGATTTAGTTGCTTGCTCTGACGCTGGAAATCGTTCCAATAATGCGATAGGGGGTAATAAGTCTTTGATTTTATTGATGCGCACATCGTCAGTTTGGTACATTTTTCACTCTCTTTTCAATATTCCCTTTGTAGGGTTTGCGATAACTTTACTACTTAAATTACGTCTAGACGCCTAAACAGATAATTCAGTGCCAATTTACCAGTGTTAACAGGCTAATACCAGTGGAGAAAGTGCAAAATTCCCATATAATCAAAGATTAGTTAAATTCTATGAGATGTTTGTAAAATGATTGACACTACACTGCCTTTAATGGACTTACATCGTCACCTTGATGGTAACATTCGCCCTACCACAATTTGGCAATTAGCGCTTAAAAATAATATTGAATTACCAACAACAACATTTGATGCTTTTATTCCTCATGTTCAGATCCAACTCAGCGAACCAGATTTACTGGCTTTTCTTAAAAAACTCGATTGGGGTGTTGCTGTCTTAAAAAATCTTGATGATGTTAAACGCATTGCTTATGAAAATGTTGAAGATGCTTATAACGCTGGTTTACATTATGCTGAGTTACGCTTCTCTCCTTACTACATGGCGATGAATCATAACCTAGACATTTCAGAAGTAGTTACAGCCGTTATTGATGGCGTTAGCACGGCTAAAAAAAGTTTTAACATTCACATCAACTTAATCGGGATTTTAAGTAGAACCTTTGGTGTAGACCATTGCCAAAAGGAGCTTAATGCACTTTTAGCCCATAAACAGCATCTTATCGCCATTGATTTAGCCGGTGATGAGTATAATTTTCCAGGCACATTATTTACTGATCATTTTAAACAAGTACGCGATGCAGGCTTAAATGTTACTGTGCATGCAGGTGAAGCAGGCAATGCAGAAAGTGTATGGCAAGCTATAAAAGAGCTAGGAGCAACACGCATCGGTCATGGCGTTGCATGTATCAATGATAATGAATTAATGAATTATATGGCGCAACATAATATTGCCATAGAGTCTTGCTTAACCTCAAACTTCCAAACAGGGACAGTGAAAGATTTAACTCAGCATCCTTTAAAAACCTTTCTGGATAAGGGAATAAAAGCTTGTTTAAATACTGACGATCCTGCCGTAGAAGGCATTGAAATTAAGCATGAATTCGAACTTGCTCAAAAGGTATTAAACTTCTCTGAAAGCGAGATAAGTAAACTACAACAAAATGCCTTAGACGTTTGCTTTTTATCGCATAATGAGAAAACAGCGCTAAAACAAAATATACTGTTATAAGACTTACTATAATTTCAATAAAAAGGAGCAAAACATGACTGAAGTATTAATTTCTTTAGCTACTGGGGCAGTAGTTGGCATAATGTTTTCTTTTCTAAAACTCCCCTTACCTGCACCACCTGTTTTATCAGGAATTGCCGGTATCTTTGGCATTTATCTAGGTGGGGTTGGTTATCAATTTATTTTAACGCGTTTTTTTAGTTAGAAACTATAGCTAGAAATTTTAGTTAGAAAAAAATGTGATGAAAGCAATACACTTTACTTTTTCATATTGCTAAACTAACCGTTCAGTAAAACACCCTTGATAGTAGAAACAAATTCAATGTTATGTTGAATAGTTCTGGCTAGAAACTTACTGAATAATGACTTCTTAAAAATTTTTTACAAGGGACATTTCATGAGCACACCTCATATCTCCGCAAAAAATGGGGATTTTGCCAAAACGGTACTTATGCCGGGCGATCCACTAAGAGCAAAATTTATTGCCGAAAACTTTTTAGATGATGCTACCTGCGTGACCAGCGTTCGCAACGTATTAGGTTATACCGGAACCTATCAAAGTAAACCTATCTCTGTGATGGGCTCAGGCATGGGGATTCCTTCAATTTCGATATATGCCACTGAGTTATATAAAGACTACGGTGTTGAAAATATTATTCGCATCGGCTCATGTGGTGCAGTTCGTGATGACGTGAAAATTCGCGATATCATAATCGGCATGGCTGCCAGTACCGATTCTAATGTAAACCGCCAGCGTTTTAATCAATGTGATTTTGCTGCTTGTGCAGATTTCGGTTTATTGCATAAAGTCATAAATACTGCCGATAAGCTTGGACAAAAAGTACGTGTAGGTAATATTTTTACCGCAGACTTGTTTTACACACCACAACCAGAAATGTTCGCCTTAATGGAAAAGTATGGTATTTTAGCCGTTGAAATGGAAGCATCCGGTTTATATGGTGTCGCTGCAGAATACGGTAAAAAGGCATTAACGGTACTAACCGTTTCTGATCATATAAAAACCGGTGAGCAAACCACGGCCGATGAGCGCGAAACAACGTTTAAAGATATGATGAAGCTAACATTAGAAAGCATTCTGTAATAACTTTGCTCGATAAGTAAATGAGATAAAACAATCAATCGCATACAAAAAAACCTGCAACATTGCAGGTTTTTTTTATCTGTTTGTAACTTATGAATGAGCGCTTAAATCAATATCCGCTAAGAAGCTAACACCATTGTCCATAGCTTGAACATTAAAAAGCTCAGCAACAGTTTGCCCTAAATCAGCAAAGCTGCTTCGTAAACCTAAATCAACTGACAATATTTGGTGGTGATAACATAATATAGGTACAAACTCTCTTGTATGATCACTGCCCTGCCAAGTAGGATCACAACCATGATCTGCCGTTAATAGCAGCATGTCTCCCTCATTCATGCTGTTAATTATCTCTGGTAAACGTTTATCAAAAGCTTCTAACTCCTGTGCGTAGCCAATAGCATCACGTCGGTGTCCAAAGTCTTGATCAAAGTTCACTAAATTAGTAAATATAAGGCTGTTATCTGGTGCAGTATTAATATGATTGATTGTTGCATTGACTAAAGCTTCAAGCCCTGTTGCTTTGGTTTTTATTGTTACTCCTTGATGGGCAAAAATATCAGCAATTTTGCCTACACTAATGACTTCGCCACCAGCATTCGATATTTTTTCTAATACCGTTGGTTTAGGCGGTAATACTGAATAATCTCGTCTATTGCCTGTACGTACAAAATTGTTGCTATCACTGCCAATAAAAGGTCTAGCTATAACACGACCTATTTTTAAACCCAATTCATCCAATAACTCACGGATTTGCTGACAATACTGATATAAATTATCTAAACCAAAATGCTGTTCGTGAGCGGCAACTTGAAAAACACTGTCTGCTGAGGTGTAACAAATGGGTATACCTGATTGAATATGCTCCTCTCCTAACGCCTTGATAATATCCGTACCCGAGGCATGACAATTACCTAACAAACCCATAACGCCTGTTTTAGCGCTTATGGCTTCAATCAACTCAGCTGAAAAAGCATTAGTTTTGTTTTCAAAGTAATCCCAATCAAACATGACGGGCACACCAGCCATTTCCCAATGACCACTAGGCGTATCTTTGCCTGTACTTAACTCAGCCATATAACCATACGCCCCTTTAGTTGGCGTATAATAAAAATCATTAATAGTTTTATGATTTGTGGTTAAGCATTGTGCAAATTTTTGCCATGTCTCCTCACTACTCGCCTGTTTACTTAACTCATGTAAGCCAAGCGCCCCTAACTCAGGAAGTTGAATGACTTTGTTTTCATTTTCAAAATAATATTGAGCTAAATTAATAAACGTATTAGCACCAACATCACCAAACTTTTCAGCATCGTGACTATAGCCAACGCCAAAGCTGTCCAACACGATAACTATTGCTCTTGCCATAAAAATAAAAACCTATTTATCTAAAGAATAAAAATAAACATGACCATTTAGTCAGCTTGTGATAATTTAATGCTTTTATTATATTCAGACAAGCTTTAAGTGCTTATTGAACAATATAATAAAAAATTATTGCTTAACTTTTAACTTAACTATTTTGCTGAACTATTTTACTAACAATATAGTACAATTTAAGTATACCTTTAATTCTACATTCTTAATCTAGTGTGCTTTATTACCCACGGAAACATTGATGACGCATCCAAATAAAACCACAGTAATAGCCATTGCAGGCGCATCTGCATCAGGCAAGTCACTGTTTGCTGAAACTATTTATAATGAATTGCTGCCTGAATTAGGCAAAGATGGCATTTCTATCATTAAAGAAGATGCTTACTATCGCGATCAATCACACCTAAGCATGGATGAGCGAAACCAAACAAATTATGATCATCCAAAAGCATTTGAGCATGAACTTTTAAGTAAGCATTTAAGCACCTTAATAAACCAACAAGATATTAGTAGCCCTGTATATTGCTATAAAACACATACCCGTTTGCAAGAAACTATAAATGTTAAACCCACTAAGATCATTTTAGTAGAAGGCATATTGTTACTGTCTAACCCTGAGTTACGCAATTGCTTTGATATAAAAGTGTATATGGATACGCCGCTCGATATTTGCCTGATCAGACGAATTGAGCGCGACACAATTGAGCGAGATCGAAGCTTAATGTCGATTACCACCCAATACCTGTCCACTGTGCGCCCTATGTATTATCAATTTATTGAACCCTCTAAAGCTTGGGCTGATATAGTGGTTACTCGTGGTGGTAAAAATCGCATGGCTATTGAAGTGCTTAAAGCAAAAATTCGTCAGCTATCTCAATAACATGAACTAGAAACACATCATAAAAAAATAATAAGAGCATCATATGGATTTAACAGCACTGCGCGGTATTTTTGGCATCATTATTTTATTAGCCATTGCCGTACTCTTATCAAAAAAAAGGCAAGCCATTAACTTACGTACTGTCGCTTGGGCTTTTATTTTACAACTCTCCTTAGGTGCATTTGTACTATACATCCCGTTTGGTAAAGATGTATTAACGTCAATATCCGGTGGCGTACAAACCGTTATCGATAGTGCTAAAGTCGGTATAGACTTCCTATTTGGCGGCTTAGGAACGGATGCAATGTTTGGTAATGGTGTCGGCTTTGTTTTTGCCGTTCGCGTATTACCTGTCATTATCTTTTTCTCATCGTTAATCGCTGTGCTTTATTATTTAGGCATTATGCAATGGGTGGTCAAAGTGATTGGAGGTGGGCTTCAAAAACTTTTAAAAACCTCTAAACCTGAATCACTCTCTGCAACAGCAAATATTTTTGTTGGCCAAACTGAGGCTCCATTAGTGATTAGGCCTTATATTGCAGGTATGACGCAATCTGAGTTGTTTGCCATTATGGTGGGTGGTTTAGCCTCTGTTGCAGGTTCTATTTTAGCAGGCTACGCTGGCCTAGGTATTGATTTGAAATACCTGATCGCTGCTTCGTTTATGGCTGCACCAGGTGGCTTATTAATGGCAAAGATAATCATCCCTGAGCTTGAACCAGAAAAAATCAGCAAAGAAGATTTAATAACCAAAGACTCTGGCGAAGAGTCAAGTAATGTTATCGACGCTGCCGCAAGTGGCGCAGCATCAGGATTAAAATTAGCCGTGAACGTAGGCGCCATGTTATTAGCCTTTATTGCTTTAATTGCTTTACTGAACTCTATGGTAGGTGGTGTTGCAGCATTGTTTGGCTTTGAAGGCATAACCATAGAGTGGCTTTTAGGTTATTTATTTGCACCCATAGCTTTCCTTATAGGCGTACCTTCAGCAGAGATGCTACAAGCAGGAAGCTTTATCGGACAAAAAATTGTTGTTAATGAATTTTTTGCTTATGTAAATTTTGTAGAAGTGAAAGATGAATTATCTCAAGGCACTCAAGCCATCATAACCTTTGCACTATGTGGTTTTGCTAACTTATCATCAATTGCTATTTTACTGGGCGGCATAGGCTCTATGGCACCGAATAGACGACATGATATTGCTAAACTTGGTATGAAAGCTATGCTGGCTGCTACGTTAGCTAACTTAATGAGCGCCGCAATTGCTGGCGTATTTATAGCGCTTTAATTTTCGGTATTTTTCATGACTCAATCAAACTTAACTCACATAGAACAAATAGCAAAACAAGCACTTAGCTTGATGGATTTAACCAGTTTAACAGATCAAGAGACGCCTGAAGATATCATCGCTTTATGTCAGCAAGCTAAATCAAGCGTTGGCAATACAGCGGCTATTTGTATTTTTCCGCGCTTTATCCCATTAGCTAAAAAGATATTAGCTGAGCAAGGTACACCTGATATAAAAGTTGCTACAGTCACTAACTTTCCTCATGGAAATAATGATATTAACATTGCGGTTGCAGAAACTCGCGCTGCTGTAGCCTATGGTGCAGATGAGATTGATGTTGTCTTCCCCTATAAAGCTCTTATTGCTGGAGATATCAACACAGGCTTTGAGTTGGTTGAGGCCTGTAAAAATGTCTGCCCTAAAAATGTATTACTGAAAGTAATCATAGAAAGTGGTGAATTAAAAACACCAGAATTAATCACACTCGCCAGTGAAGTTTCAATTCGAGCAGGCGCTGACTTTATTAAAACATCTACTGGCAAGGTAGCCGTTAATGCTACGCCAGAAGCGGCAGAGTTCATGCTCAAGGTCATAAAGAACACTCACTTAAATGTAGGTTTTAAAGCTGCTGGCGGTGTTAGAAATGCACATGATGCTGAAGTTTATTTGTCATTAGCGAATGACATTTTAGGTGCTGATTGGCTCGATGCAGAACACTTTAGGTTTGGTGCCAGTAGTTTATTATCAAACCTATTAACAACACTTAATGCTGATGATAATCAGAGCACAGAAAACAGCGTAAACTTGGATAACAGCTCAGGCGAACAAGCCTACTAACTTTAATCAATCGGCAATCCCTTATGGCTCAACTGTATTTTTATTATTCTTCAATGAATGCAGGAAAATCAACGCATTTATTACAATCTTCTTATAATTATAATGAATGTGGTTTACGCACTGCACTTTATACTGCACAAATTGATGATCGGTATGCAAAAGGTAAAGTATCTTCTCGTTTAGGCATTCATGCTGATGCTAATTTATTTACTGAAGAAACTGATTTATTCCATGAGGTAAAAGTACTTCATGAACATGATAATATCGCCTGTGTATTAATTGATGAAGCCCAGTTTTTAACCAAACCACAAGTAAAGCAATTAACTGATATTGTTGATGACCTTGCCATCCCTGTTTTGGCCTACGGAATTAGAACCGATTTTTTAGGGCAAACATTTTCAGGGAGTGCCGCTTTACTTGCTTGGGCAGATAAATTGGTGGAACTCAAAACTATTTGTCATTGTGGCAGAAAAGCTAATTTTGTTATTCGACTTGATCAACATGGCAATGCTGTTACGGGTGGTGAACAAGTCGAAGTAGGTGGCAATGAGCGCTATCAAGCACTCTGTCGAAGCCATTTCAAAGAATACGTTGCGCTCAAATAAGCCCTTAAACCATTACCTTATCCTTTTGTGTTAAATAAACCACTAGCCTATATGGTGTCGAGCTTTCCAAGCTAGCAAAAGGGTAACACGTAACCAAGACTAAGCCCTTTTGGCTAACTTGAAGTGTCAGCTTTGTTTCTCGAGTATCTATCACACTCATGTGCTGAACCTCATAGTATGTTTGTTGTTGTTGATTATTTTCAATGACGATCTGCTCGCCTAGTTTAAGTAACTCAAGCCACTTAAAATGACTATCATTGTGCGCAGAAATTACCATGGTTCCTTTAAAATCAATCTCATTGATGCCAGTTAGTGCCGGCCCAAAGGCAAGTGCTTGCCCTGAATCATTGTTAAGAACAATCTGTGAAATACCCAAGCCATTAACAGTCAATTTAGCAACAGGATAAAAATCAGCCCATGGCCATGGTGGACTTTGTGTTTCTATATCCTTACTTATAATACTTTGCCAAGTCTGAGTAAGTAATATTTGCGCTAGATAAGCTTTAGCTATTAGATAACCACTTTGAAATAAAAACCCTCCTCCAAATATTAAGCAACTGATAGTTAACCACTTCCATAGAACTAACTTATGAGCGTTCATTAGTCTTTGTTCTTTTTAGTTGTAGTAAGTGAATTAGTAAGCCAATAAAAAACAATATTAAACCGGTAAACATATATCGGTTTACGCCTAAGCTTGTATTACTTAAAGGGATCACTTGAGTTGAGCCTTTGGGCATTAAATTAGACACTTTATGTTTTGCTAGACGTTGGTCTTTATTTCGGCTGCTCTGCTCTTCTATAGCAACAAAACTTGTATAGGGAGAAACTAAATGATGGTTTAGCGCTAATAAGGTTATTTGTGTTTCTATCGCTTGTTTGGTTTGTAAATCTGCTCGTCTATGTAAGCTAGTTAAATGCTTGATTTTTTGCCTAGCCCACCACTGATCTAACCCTGTATTTTTTTGCTGCTGATGTTTGGCTGTTTGAATTTCTTCTTGCCAATCAAGATCTGATAACTGCCCTGTTACTGTTACTTTAGACTCTCCTTTCTTAACCATTTTTTTGGGCCATCTAGCGCTAATTACTAAAGGTTGTTTTTGGTATAAATCAGGAATCAATATCGGGTAACTCTCAACCCCTGATTCAGGCCAGTTGACGTTAATGTTACTCATCACAGGATTATTAATAGCACTAAATAAGGAGTGCATTTTAGAACTAACGTCATTCACTGAGCCAATGTAACGATACGTGCCGCGACCAGACTCGGCTGCGCGAGACATAAAGTAACTATTCGGAGCAGAGCCAATGCCTACAGTATGTAAACGAGTATTCGCTAATTTGTTTTCGATAAGCGTAAAAAGTGCCTGCTCGTTGGTTACACTTCCATCAGTGATGAATATTACCTGCTTATATTTATCACTTGCTTGTTCATGGATTAACGCTTTGTCAATGGCGGGATACATATCAGTACCACCGCCTGCTCTTAAGCTTTCTAGCCAGTGTTTTGCCAACGTTAGATTCATGGCATTGGCATCAAGGCTACGTTGAAATAACATATTAATTTTATTGTTAAAGGCAATAATATTGAATGAGTCACTGGGGGATAATAAATCAAGAGCCGTACGCAAGGCTTGTTTAGCCTGCTCAATAGCAACACCTCCCATTGAGCCCGACACATCAATGATATAGGTAACTTCCTTATCAATCGCTTTTCCTTGTTTTACTTTTGGCGGCATGACCATCAATAAACCATAATTAAAATCATTATCTGTCATCTGAAAAAACGCAGCCTTTGGGTTTCTCCCCTGAGCAACTTGCCATGTCAGGACAAAATCTTGATCTAATAAAGCCTTGTTTTCGACAAGAGAAACTTGCGTTAAATTACTTCGTTGAGTTTTATGTATAGGATGATAACGACTTACGACATTTGTGAGTGCTAAGCCGGTATTTAATGATACATCTATTGTTACATGTTGACCTCGGCTATTTCTGGTAAAAGAAGGAGAAACCTCCGCCCAACCAAAATCAGTGATAGTAGTATGATTGCTTATTTGAGTATTATCATATTCATGTGAACCCCCCCCTTTTTCAGCGCGGTCACTATCAGTGATAGTTAAGGGCTGAGGACTATATCTAGGTGTTAATGTTAAAGGAATTCTTAATGAAAACTCCTCGTATTCATAAGCAACCGATTGTAAATAGCCTATGGTAATTTTAATCGTTTCTCCAGGTGCGATATTACTTACTTTAGTGGTAAAAACATTAGGTCGTTGTTGACTGACCAAACTCGCTTTTTTACCTTGTTGTTTTGCTTTTTGATAGAGCTGTTTAGCTTGCTGCTTCTCTTTTATTTTTCCAACAATACGGCGCTCCCCTATCTCCATTAACATTGAATCGACAGCAGCATCATCTATTAAAGGAAAAACATAAACTGCTTCTACAAAATCTTCACTAGTATTTTTAAATGATTGAGTTAATAAAGCACGAGCTAATAGACCGTTTACTTCAATCTGATAATCACTATTTTGTGTGACTGCACTTTGATAGCCTTGATCAGTTTTAAAATACAAGCTTCCCGAGCTTACTTCATGGTATGGGATTTGTTCTTGCATTGTTGGTTCAGACGCTTGCGTATATAGGGGTATAAATCCTAAAGTGCAGATCAAAACCGCAAATAGCCGAGCTAAATTTTCGCATAAACAATTTATGCTATTAAGCCTGAAACATCTCCCAAGATTAAAAACGAAGCGAGGAGTGATTTTTACTGGCTGAGACTGGTTGGGGGTTGTCATTATTAAACTCCATGTAGAAGAAAGTTTAATAATGAAAAATAGAAATGTCTTTTTAACGCTAAACTATGGCAAAGGAATGATTAATTATGACGAATTATGGCAATAGTGAAAATGCTTATTTTAATAATGCATGACCTTCGGGTAATTGTTTAGCAATCCATAGGGCCAGTTTATGCTTCATATTAGGTTGATCTTCATGATCAACCGCTAAAGGCTGAATAAGCTTATCGTTAACCAGTAAACGATACAAAATTTCAACTTTTTCTTTAGCTGAATCTGTGGCAGAAAAGCCATTATAGCCTCTATTGACAGCATATTTTTCGCCTATTAATAAAGCTTTCTTTAGTAGCTCTGCTTCATTTTTCAATTTTTTCATTATATGTAAATCTGAATAATTAAGGTATAGTAAAGATGCGTTAAAACTTGAAGTAAGTCAATCACCTGTTGATTTGGTTTGATGGGATAATTGATTTATATCAGCAAAAGAACAATACTAATTTATTATAATGCTAAATAGTTAGTAAACATGTAGAAAAATAAGAATCAGGATGAAGTATGTCAATCTCACGCACTAGAAAAGTTCAACATAAAGTATATATTCCCTCTTCCGCTCGTGAAAACCAATATCTAATGGTTAAATTCCCACTTACGGACGAATTAATCGCTAAATATGCTGATTTAATTGATCAAGAATCTGCACAACCTTATAAAAAATTCTATCAAACAATAGCTGAATTGTTTTTTAAAATTAACGATGAGCTAAATATTGAAAGTTGCCAATTTGTCGCTAATGATAAATTTACTCGTGTACGTTTTAGCCCTGAAAAATTAACATCAGAGACTAAACAGCAATTATTGTTTCTTTACAACCCGGCTTATCATACAAGCCAAAATAGCTACATTGATGGTAGTAAACGTGCTAAAAAAATCACGCTTGTTTTTCTTGCTAATGGCTCTGAGTTAAGAATTAATTCAGCAAAATTCCATAAAAAAGTTACCAAAGCGGTTGAGAATCTTGCGGAGCAATTAACGGTTGATAAATCTACTATACGTCTTTGTGACCACCAGCATTTAACGTATGATTTATTTGCTAAAAATAAGGGTGTTGAAGGATCTCAAGTTCATAAGTTCCGTTCAATTACTAATCGTTACTTAGCTGATGAGCAAAACTTACCAGAAGCAATTGATGCCCTTACCTATGCGGTTGTCGATCTACCTGTTAATCGAAGAATTCGTTCATTAGCGCCAGATAGTGAAGATAGCAAAGAGAAATACAACGAATTGTATAATTTAGTTGCTGATGCGTTTATAACTTCTGCTAAGAATCAAAACTTAAACAACGGTGCTGTTATTGCAAATGGCTTAGTTCCTATTGTACGTAATGCCGAAGATGAAAATGTTATTGCCAGTGGTGAGCTACTCATGCTTGGTTATAATCCAACTCATACGAGTTGTGGCTATACGTGTAAATGGGATAGCGCAAAACTTGTTGATACAATACAGTTAATTTTTGTAGCGGGTGAGCATAATAAAACCCCACATGGTTTTGGTAAATTTGTAAACCAAATAGAGCAAGCATTACGTTCATTTGCAGAACGTTTAGATTTTGTAAACGACCAAGAAGAAATGTTGGTTCGTTTACATCAACACATTGGTTATTATATGGACTAACCCAATCAGGTAGCTGCTCGACAAAACGCAGCTACCTCCTTCTTTTGTCCAAAAATCACACAAAACGCCTTTCAAACGCCATAAATTAGTTACTTATAACAATTTAATTTAAAAATCTTCAATTTTATAATTGCTTTTTCCTTAAAAACTGGCAAAGTGGCTTTTCGCTAATCACTTACTTTTTTTAGTATTAGCATTCACAATTTGATCCCAACAATATTAATTAAAGGAGTAGCGCTTCAATGTGTTCGATCTTTGGTATATTAGATATAAAATCAGGTGCGGAAGCACTTCGCCCTCAAGCTTTAGAATGTTCCCGTCTTTTACGTCACCGTGGTCCTGACTGGTCAGGTATTTATCATAATGACAATGCAATTTTAGTACACGAACGTTTATCTATCGTTGATACTGAGCATGGCGCTCAACCTCTCTATAACGAAAATGAAACTCACGTTTTAGCCGTTAACGGTGAAATTTACAATCACAAAACGTTAAAAACCACGTTAAACATTGATTACTCATTCAAAACAGCTTCAGATTGTGAAGTGATCTTACCTTTATATGCAGAGCACGGCGTTGAGTTTGTAGACAAATTACAAGGTATGTTCGCGTTCTGTTTATATAACGCTGAAGATAACAGTTATTTAATTGCCCGTGACCATATTGGTATTATTCCTCTTTATATGGGACGCGACGAGCAAGGTCACTTATACGTTGCATCAGAAATGAAAGCGTTAATACCTATGTGTACCAGTGTTGAGGAGTTTCCTCCTGGGCATATACTCGATAGTAAAGTAGGTGAAGTACAAAAGTACTACAAACGTAACTGGCACAAATACGATGCTATTAAAGATAACACCACGAGCACCACAAAAATTCGTGAAGCCTTAGAAGAGTCAGTAAAAAGTCACCTAATGACTGACGTACCATACGGTGTATTACTTTCAGGTGGTTTAGATTCATCATTAATTTCAGCCATTACACAAAAATTTGCCTCTCGCCGTGTAGAAGATAATGATTTGGCAGAAGCTTGGTGGCCGAAAGTACATTCATTTGCGTGTGGATTAGAAGGCTCTCCTGACTTAATCGCAGCGCAAACAGTTGCTGATAGTATTGGCACTATTCACCACAGTGTTATCTTTACTGAACAAGAAGGTATTGATGCCCTTAAAGAAGTTATCTACCACCTAGAAACTTATGATGTAACAACGATTCGTGCATCAACTCCAATGTACTTAATGGCGCGTAAAATCAAAGCTATGGGCATTAAAATGGTACTTTCGGGTGAAGGTGCAGATGAAATCTTTGGTGGCTACTTATACTTCCACAAAGCACCTAACGCACAAGAGTTCCACGAAGAGCTTAACCGTAAGTTAGATCGTTTACACAAGTTTGACTGTTTACGTGCGAATAAGTCGATGTCGGCTTGGGGTATTGAAGCGCGTGTTCCGTTCTTAGACAAAAACTTCATGGACGTAGCAATGCGTATTAACCCAGAAGATAAGATGTGTGGTAACGGTAAAATGGAAAAAGCGATTTTACGTGAATCGTTTGAAGGTTATTTACCAAAAGAAATCTTATGGCGTCAAAAAGAACAATTCTCTGATGGTGTAGGATATAACTGGATTGATGGTTTACGTGCATTTATCGAAACACAAGTAACTGATCAACAATTAGAAAATGCACATCACAGGTTCCCTGTAAATACGCCTGATACAAAAGAAGGTTATTTCTACCGTAGTATTTTTGAAGAAAAGTACCCTCTTCCTTCTGCAGCAGATTGTGTCATTGGTGGTAAATCAGTTGCCTGCTCTACACAAGAAGCATTAGCTTGGGATGAAAGCTTTAAAGATAATGCTGATCCTTCAGGTCGTGCAGTATTAAGTGTTCATAACGAAAGTTACTAACCACTTATTTAACTGATATGAATAAAAAAAGCGAGTAATGGGTTTTCATTACTCGCTTTTTCATTTTTAGGCAATTAAGGATGGCTTATTGGTAAAATATTTAGTGTCTTCGATTTAAAATTATTTTAAACCATTTACCACGTCTTTAATTAATTCTGGCCCTTGGTAGATAAAGCCAGTATAAACTTGTACTAAACTCGCACCAGCCGCTAATTTTTCATTAGCATCTTCACTTGAGGCAATACCGCCAACACCAATAATAGGTAATTTACCCTCAAGAGCTTTACTTAATAATTTAATAACGGTTGTGCTTTTATCTTTTACTGGCGCACCACTTAATCCACCCTGCTCTTCACCATGTTCAAGATTTTCAACGCCTTCTCTTGATAAGGTTGTATTAGTAGCAATCACTGCATCAATATCATTATCTATCAAACATTGGGCAATGCCGTTTACTTCTTCCTCGTTGAGATCTGGCGCTATTTTTACTGCTACGGGCACATATTTACCAAATTGGTCTGCTAATATTTTTTGCTCAGCTTTTAAAGCGGCAAGTAACTCGTTTAACGCATCACCGTATTGTAGTGCACGTAAGCCTGGGGTATTAGGAGAAGAAATGTTAACGGTTATATAAGTCGCAAAATCATACACTTTACGCATACAATGAATGTAATCATCTTTGGCATTTTCTTCAGGAGTATCTTTGTTTTTACCAATATTAATGCCTAAAACACCTTTAAATTTTGCAGCGCGTACTTGTGAGACTAAGTAATCGACTCCTTTATTATTAAAACCCATACGGTTAATAATAGCGTTTGCTTCAGGTAATCTAAAAATTCTTGGTTTATCATTACCCGGTTGCGGACGTGGGGTTACCGTTCCCACTTCAACAAAACCAAAGCCCATCGCAGCAAAAGCATCAATACACTCACCATTTTTATCTAAACCCGCGGCTAAACCGACAGGATTAGGAAACTCAATACCCATCACATTGACAGGTTTATTATCGACTTTCTGCTTATAAAGGTTATTGAATACGGTTGTACCAGTATTTTTTAAACTTTTGATTGTAAACTCGTGAATAGTTTCGGCGTCAAACTGAAAAAATACTTTACGAATGGCTGAATAAAACATAACACCTCTGATGTTGAAATAAAAAATCCCTGACGAGCAAGAAGCTAGACAGGGATTTTAACAGTTTACTGTTGTTAATTCATAGTATTGTTCTTAAGAACTAACGGTATTAATTTTCTTTAATTAGCCTTTGGCAATTTAAGCTAAGTAACATTAACTCTCTAAGTGCCACTGAGAACTTAGCAAATTCATGCGTTTGGCTCGCTTTAAAGTCAGCTAATATATGCTTCCAACGATCAAGTGCTTGAGCATTTGTTACAACCCAAGCGTCCACCATATCATCCAAGTCATTTATTTGCGCCGCACAATCACAACGTAATACAACTGATGTCAATGAACGCTGCTGCCAATCAAGCTCTTCTCTAAATGAGGCTCTAGCAAGTGCTTGCCAATGATTTCCAACCGCTTGTCGAGTAATTTGATCTAAGAACCAATGCAGTTCAAGGCGAACACCTAATTTAAAGTACAACCTCGCCACTAACTCAATATCACGGCCATCTTCTTGCGCAATTTCAGCAATGTCTAACGCTGAGAAAATAGTACTTAATTGAGAAATTCTTGCAGCTACAACTTTTGGCACTCCAGCAGAGGTAAGATCACCTTCAACACGTTGCAATTGACTAGCTTCATCTTCAACTAATAGGCTATTAAGTTTTTTAGCCATTAATTTAAAGGTCGGCTGGAACAACGCTATCGATTGCTCAATAGTAATTGACTTATTACGGTGGCGTAAGAACCATCGTGTTGCTCTTCGTACCGTACGGCGATATTGGAATAGCATTTCAGTTTGAATTGCTGTAGAAATTTTATTATTGAGTATTTCAATTTTTTCCCAAAATTCTTCTAACTCAAATACAGCGCACGCCATCGTGTAGCTATTAGCTATTTCAGCCACAGTAGCACCCGTTTCTTCTTTCATGCGATTAACAAAATTAAAGCCCATATCGTTACCAATTTTATTGGCTAACTTAGTAGCTATAATTTCTGCACGTAAAGGGTGTTGTTGCATTTGATCTTGGTACTTATCACGCAATTGTTTTGGAAAGGAATTAATCAATAAGCGATCATAGTACGGATTATCAGTAATTTCTTTGTGAACAAGATCTTCTTTTAATACCATCTTGCTATAGGCAAGTAATACTGAAATTTCAGGCCTTGTTAAGCCGGTTCCTAACGAAAGTCTATCGGCTATCTCTTCATCGTCAGGGATAAACTCTAAGGCACGATCTAGCTGACCTGTTCGCTCTAATTCGTGAATAAAGCGTACTTGCTCCTTCAATTGATTAACTCCACGCATTGCTGTGATTGATAAAGAATGCGTTTGGCGGTAACAATCTTCAATAACGATATCTGCTACTTCATCAGTCATATCATAAAGCAGTTTATTACGTTGCTTAACGGTTAAGTCACCATTTTGAACTAAGCCATTTAATAAAATTTTAATATTAACTTCATTATCCGAACAGTCAACACCCCCAGCATTATCTACAGCATCGGTATTAATACGACCACCATTAGCAGCAAATTCTATACGACCAAGCTGCGTTAAACCTAGGTTACCCCCTTCACCAACAACTTTTGCTTGTAGTTGGTTGCCGTTTATACGTAGCCCATCATTAGCTCTATCACCTACTTCTAAATGCGTTTCTTTACTTCCTTTAACATAAGTACCAATGCCACCATTCCATAACAAATCGACTTTCATTGACAAAATCGCTTGGATTAAATCATTAGGAGACATGCTTTGTTTTTGTGTGCCTAGCATTTTCTTAATTTGAGGTGTTAGTTTTATCGACTTAACGCTACGGCTAAAGACTCCACCACCCGCTGAAATGAGATCTTTATTGTAATCTTCCCAACTACAGCCGGGTAAATTAAATAAGCGTTCACGCTCAGGGTATGTTTTCGCCGAATTTGGTGTTGGGTCAATGAAAATATGCATATGGTTGAAAGCCGCTTGTAGACAAATATGCTTAGATAACAACATGCCATTCCCGAATACATCTCCCGCCATATCGCCAATAGCAATACAGGTAAAATCAGTACTTTGACAGTCAATATCCATCTCTCTAAAGTGACGTTTTACTGACTCCCAAGCTCCTTTTGCGGTTATCCCCATAGCTTTATGGTCGTAACCAACACTACCACCTGAGGCAAAAGCATCACCTAGCCAGAAATTATATTCTTCAGAAATGCCATTGGCGATATCTGAGAAAGTCGCAGTACCTTTATCAGCAGCAACAACTAAATAAGCATCATCTTCGTCAAGTCGAACCACGTCAGTAGGCGGTACAACTTCACCGTTAACAATATTATCGGTTATATCTAACAAAGCTCGTATGAAAGTGCGATAACACTCTTTACCTGCTTCAAAGATCTCTTGTCTTGAGCCATTGGGAAGTTGTTTACAAACAAAACCACCTTTAGCACCAACAGGTACAATAACCGTGTTTTTAACCTGTTGTGCTTTAACTAAGCCAAGGACTTCAGTTCTAAAGTCTTCTCGTCTGTCTGACCAACGTAAACCACCTCGGGCAACTTTACCGCCACGTAAATGGACACCTTCAACTTGCGGTGAGTAAACAAATATTTCAAAAGCTGGCACTGGTTGTGGCATTTCACTGATTTTTTCAGGCACAATTTTAAAGGAAATATAAGGTTTATCTCCCATCAGTTTATCAACTTGGAAATAGTTAGTACGAATGGTAGCTAAGATCATTTCTATAAAACGACGAATAATTCTATCGTCATCTAAATTAGCAACATCATCTAATGAACTCTCAATTTCAGTGAGCAGTTTTGTTTGCGCTTTTTCTTTTGCACTTTCTGTTGATTTATTACTTGGATCAAAACGAGAGACAAAAAGTTGAATCAATAAATCAGCTATTGCTGGGTAGGCAGCAAACGTATCTTCGATATAACTTTGACTAAATGTGCCTCCAATTTGGCGTTCATATTTCGCAAATGCACGTAACACCGAAACACTTCGCCCTTCAAGGCCTGCTCCTAAAATCAATCGGTTAAAACCATCATCTTCAAGTTCTCCCTGCCATACTTTGGCAAAAGCGTCTTGGAATAACGTACGTACTTTATAGACGTCAAAGTCACTGTCGCCGGTTATCAGCATTGAGAAATCTAGAATCCAGTACATTTCTCCATCACTGCTTTTGATCGCATAAGGACTTTCGCCAATTACACGTAAACCAAAGTTTTCTAACATTGGTAATACGTCAGATAAGTGAATAGGCTCACCTTTATGGAAGAGTTTTAATTTAACAAAGCGACTACCTGATTTTTCTTCAAGCGGTTGATAAAAAAGCATTTCAAGGTTATCTGAAAAGCTAACACGTTCAAGTTTTTCAATATCAACAATGGCAGAGCCGGGTAAAACAGCATCTTTATATGATTGTGGAAAGTTTGCATATTTTCGACTTAACGTTTTAGCAGCGGACTCGCCTTTATTGGCAGATAAAGCACTGACTAATTTATCATCCCAGCTACGTGCTGCTTCATTTAAATTCTTTTCAATTTCTTTCACGTTGATATCTGCTTTTGTTGAGTTAACCCGAACAATATAATGTGTTCTTGCTTGGACTGATTCTGAGAAATAAGTAGTAAATTCGACATCTTCGTTACTACCAAATGCTTCTTGTAACAGGTTTTGTGTTTCTATACGTAATTTCGTGTTGTAACGCTCACGTGGTACATAAACCATACAAGAGTAAAAGCGATCAAATGCGTCTCGTCTAACAAACAGGCCACAATAATCGCGCTCTTGCATTTGCAGAACACCCATCACGTTTTGTAATAACTCATCGACACTCGATTGTAAAATTTCATCACGAGGATAAGTTTCTAATATATTGATTAAAGTTTTATAGGCGTGAGAGCCTTCAGCAAAACCAGACGCTTTACAAACATCCATGACTTTCGTTGAAATAAGCGGTAAGTCTAATGCACTATTTGTATAATAAGCAGAGCCAAATAAGCCAATGAAACGTTCTTCACCTATTACATTACCTTTACTGTCAAAACGTTTTATTCCGATATAATCAAGTTGTGCTGGTCTATGTACTCTAGAGTGTGAATTAGTCTTGGTGAGTATTAAATGGTTTCCACCTAGCGCTAGTTCACGACCTGATGTGTTTAAGCTGGAAATTAAGCGATCTTTTACCCCTGTAGAGTTTTTCATTAACCCTAAGCTTGAGTCCATATCAGCTTCAAGTTTAATGTCACCTTTCACCGCCTTCACGTTATATGAACGATAGCCCATAAGCGTAAAGTTATTTGCTGCTAACCATGATAAAAACGCAATGGTGTCATCTTTTGTTTTTTTAAGACCAGGTAATTTACCTTTTTTGATATCAGCAATAATACTATTTAATTGTTTGAGCATTGGTTGCCAATCATTCACTGTCAGTAAAATATCTTCAACTACGCTAAACAACTCATTTTTAATATTGGTAAGCTCTTGCTGGCTTGATTGGCGATCAATCTCTATGAAGAAAACAGTTTCTTGAGAAGTCGCCTTTATTTTACTATCTGCGGCAGGAGTAATTTTTACTATTTGTTGATTTTCATCACGCACTATTTTTAATGGTGAATTGAGCATTAAATGCGGGGAAAGCCCTAACCTATTCAATGCTATTCGAATAGAATCCACTAAAAAAGGCATATCTTTAACAATTACTTCAATAACGGTATGACTCGACTTCCAGCCATGTTTACTTACCGTTGGGTTAAAAACATGAATAACAGGTGCTTCATCAGTATGTTCATTTAATGAGCTCCACAAACTTAATGTAGCGCCATACATATCACTATCATTTCTATTATCTAAATCAAGTGATGAAATATTACCATAGAGTAAATCAGCAAATTGAGCGACTAACTCTGCTGAATCCGATGGTACTTTTTTCTTTATTAGTTGTGCTACATTTTTAAGTATCACTGACGGTGCGCCGTTTACTAATGCCATTATTTTTCCTTTTGCTCGTTCTTAATTTTATCGCTAAATTGACATTTAACACTCAAGCGAAAAAATCATCACCATAGAGTTTGATTTATTATTTATATAGACGTACTTAAGTTCACAGTAAAACTTAAACTGAAACCTTTTACAGTATAGTACAGATTTTATGAATAAATTTAAGCTATTGCGAGCGTTTTTTTCTCATCAAAACAAAAGTTAAACCACTAATACGAATACTTTATTTTACAAAAAAATTTGTTTATGCATTTATGTTAAATAACTAGCGCTTATTTCAACCATTTATTGTTTAAATATGCAAATAAACGCAAACTTATTGTGTTATAAACTAGTAGGCATATATTGAAAAAAAAGTTATTTTTACTTTAAAATTAACTAGTTTCTTAGTTTTAATTTCCATATCTTAACCAATAAACAAGTTTATAAATAAAAAAATTGCTCCTTTGAAACATTTCACACGTTAAACAAGCAGAATACCAAACGACAGAATTAATAGGTTGAAATAATGAAGACAGAAATATCTATTGCTACTGTACGTGCATTGATAAACTTTATTGAACAGAACGAACAAATAAAACACTGCCGCAATGAGTTATTAACAGTTGCTAATACAACTGAACAACAATTAACCCAAGGGCAAGGATTAGTTGATAGTTTAGGTTACGAGCAATTGTTTTCATTTGTTGAGCAGCAAAATAAACTACCAACCTTAGGATTTGACTTTGGCGCAGCCATTAGTCCTGATCGGTGGGGCATTCTTGGCTATATTGCTTTTACCGCCGAAACTTTAACTGATGCGCTGAAAAAACAAAGAAAATACCAATCTTTAGTGGGCAATATTGGTACCCCCTTAACCGAACAGTACGGTGAAAACCTACTGTTGAAATGGATACCAGCTTACCAGTGTAATTATCATGTTGTTGAAGAGATAATTACTGGCTGGGCTGCACTGGCAGCAAAGTTGAGTCTTAACAAAGCATCACCTAGTGCAATATATTTCAGTCATAGTTTCAAAGGAAGCGATACTGACAAAGTCCGCTATCAACGTTTTTTTAACTGCCCTTTGTATTTTGAACATGACTTTAATGGTATACAAATCGCCAATTCTGCACTCGAAGTACCTTTATCCAAATATGATCCACAGATCAATGAAGCACTGTGTAACCAAGCTGACAATATGCTCAGTAACAAGTTGGAATTATCACCTGTAGAAAGTGTACGCCAATTTATTATCAACCAATTACCCATTGGGGTTCCGGAAATCGATGAAGCAGCAAATCAGCTAAGTTTAAGTGTTAGAACCCTACAGCGTAAATTAAGCGACAATGGTCTCACCTTCACGAATATGATTGATAGCATAAGACAAGAATTAGCACTCAGTTACTTAAAAAATACTAACACTAAAGTTATTTATATCGCCCAAATGCTCGGTTTTTCAGAGCAAAGCGCTTTTCAACGGGCTTTCAAACGGTGGACTACACAAACGCCAAAGCAGTATAGAGATAGTATATAAGCATTTATAATCATTAACTTCATATGCCAACATAATGGCGCGTAATGTCATTATTTCTTAAATGCGCTAGATTAGACTGAATGAATTCAAAATAACTAGTGAGTAAAATATTCTATGCTGGTAGAAACAGCCCAAGTTTATTACAACACTGACAGCCAATGGCTGCTTAATTTAGTGCTAGCAAGCATGATTTTAGGTATAGCCTTAGATATTCATTGGCAAGACTTTAAAGCGGTTATTCATATGCCAAAAGCCGTTGCAGCTGGGTTATCGGCTCAATTTATTGCTCTACCAGTTATAACAACCTTATTAACTTTATTACTCGAATTACCCAGTGGTATTGAGCTAGGAATGATTCTAGTTGCTTGTTGTCCCGGTGGTGCTATTTCAAACTTTATCACTCATCTTGCCAAAGGGAATACTGCCTTATCTATCTCTATTACCGCAATGGCAAGTGCATTAGCAATCTTTTTACTGCCGTTAAATTTTGTTTTTTATGCTAGTTTGAATCCAGAAACAGCGAGTTTAATGAAAGCGATCGAAGTCAGTGGAATAGCATTATTCTTTAATCTTTTTTATGTATTAGCAATTCCGCTAATAATAGGGCTAACGATAAAACATAAGTACCCAACTATCGCTAATATACTTCATAAGCTACTTAAGGTAAGTAGCTTAGTGGCACTCGTTGCCTTTATCGTTATTGCACTTATTAAAAATCAACAAGCGTTTATGTCTCACTTTAGTTTAATTTTTACCATAGTTTTAATCCACAATGCCTTAGCATTATTGCTCGGTTTTTCAGCCGCTAAATTCTCTCAGTTATCGGTTAAAGATACCAAAGCAATCACTATTGAAGTAGGTATGCAAAATTCATCTTTGGCGATTGCTATAGTTTTTACTCAATTTAATGGTGAGGCTGGCATGGCGCTTATTAGTGCTTTTTGGGGAACATGGCATATTATTTCAGGTTTGTTAATCGCGGTTACTTTTCGCCGGTTCTCAAAGCATATCTTCACCCACAAACAAGAAACATCACAATGAGAATTTTGATTACCGGTGCTGCAGGTTGCTTAGGCAGTAGAGTTGTTAAAGCATTAGTGGCTAACAAAACGTTTGAAGTATTTGCCAGTGATATTAAAGAAAACCCATTTGCTGATGCCGAAAACCTATATTATCAACAGTTAGATTTACGTAGTGTTGAATTTGATACTTGGTTAGAAAAGGTTAAGCCTAACCAAATTGTGCACCTTGCCTCTATTTTACAAATATCAGCAAAAATGCCACGAAAGACGGCCTATGAAATCGATGTATTAGCGACAAAAAAATTACTGAAAAAATCGGTCAAATTAAAGGTAAACAAGTTTATTGTTACTACTAGTGGCGCCGCTTACGGTTATTACCCTGAAAATAAAGACATCATTACTGAAACCCGTTTACCTAAAGGTAATGACGACTATTTTTATAGTGCGCATAAAGCCGCTGTTGAAACACTAATGGCTGATTACAGAAAGGATCATCCCGAATTAAAACAAGTGGTATTTCGCCCCGGAGCTGTGCTTGGTCCTGATTTTGAAGGACCTGTAGTTAATTTATTTAGGCAAAAAATAATTGTTGGCTTACTAGGCTACCCTGGGCCATTTAATTTTATTTGGTCAGAAGATATTGTAGATTACATTGTAGAAGCACTTACAACACAAGTAACTGGCGAATACAACATTGCTGGTGATGGTACGCTTTCAATGCAAGAAATTGCTAAGTACCTAAATAAACCTTATCTCCCCTTACCTCCTTGGTTAATACAAGCAGCATTAGCCATCGCAAAACCACTGGGATTAAGTCAGTACGGACCTGAGCAAGTAAAATTTATTAAATACCGTCCAGTATTGGCTAACGATAAAATTAAAAATACATTTAATCATCAACCGCGATATACCACTAAGCAAGCATTAGATGCTTTTTTAGCACAGTGGTAGGAGAATTATGATGCGCATAGTAACTAAGGTTATACTTATAGTCACAACATCTATTGGTCTGTTGTTATCACACTTAACTAAAGCCAACACTATTACGGTTGTTAATCAAGCAGGGCAAGCAATCAGTAATGTGATGGTAATGCAAACACCTGTTAACGGCTATAACCTTGATAGATCTGACATGGGCTACCCCCCTGAACGGATCACCAACCAAGCGAATATGGTGTACACCTTATTTACCGATGAAAAAGGTCAAGTTCAGTTTTCAAGCTACCAAGATCAAAAAGTTCGCATTAGACTACGTTTTCCTGAGCACCAAGATATCACTCAAGAATTTCTAGGTAATGAAAATAAAACCTTCACTATGGTGCCCATCTCAGACGAACTTGCTCTGGCTGAGTCTCGCCCCGCCAACACTTGGTTGGCCGCACTAGACTTTAGCAAACACTCAGATCTTAAAAATCTAAAAAAACATTACGTTATGCAATGTGGTTTTTGTCATCAACAAGGTTCACACTTTTTCCGGAGACCTCGCACAGAAGAAGCTTGGCAAGATATAGTCTATCGTATGGTTGGTTACGGCTCACGTTTACATAGTGACGCTCAAGATGTTCTGCCCAAAGTATTAACTCAAGAATATGGACGTTTATATAATAACCCTGAGCTAGTGCCTAAAGGTACACCATGGAATGATTACTTAAGCGAGGTAAATATTACTGAGTGGCCTATTGGTGATGCCTTTTCACAAATGCATGATTTACTTTACCATTCAAACGGTTTGATTTATGTAGGCGATAATTTGCAAGACAGGTTATATGAAATCAACCCTGAAACTGGTAAATATATCGTTTATAAACTAAAACGTGAAGCTGGTGATAAACATGGTGGTTTGATGGGAAAACGCTTAAGTAGTTTTCCTAAACATGAAGCTTTTGCCGGCTTGCATTCTTTTGCAGAATCACCAAAGGATGGGGCAATATTTATCACAACGTCTTATCAGCAACGCTTAGTTGAATTTAACCCTGTCACTAAAGAGTTTACTAACCATAAAATGGATGAAGGCTATTATCCTCATACAGTCCGTGTCGATAAACAAGATAGAGTTTGGTTTACCATGGCATTATCTAATCAAATTGCCATGTTAAATAGAGAAAATAATGAGTTTGTCATGTTTGATTTACCCAGTAGAAACGTCAAGGAAGGTATAACCGTTTATGCCATGGGAGTAATTTTAAAATTGATGGATTGGGGCTTACCCCTTGCGAATTGGTTCTCAATTGATGAACAATCTTCTGGAGTACCTTTACCCTATGGCATTGATATCACCCCAAATGGTGATGTCTGGTTTGCCCGTTTACATGCTGACTCTATCGGAAAAATTGATGCTAAAACATTAGCAATAACCATGTACGACACACCATTTGTAGGGCCTCGTAGATTGCGTACAGACTCTCAAGGAAACTTATGGATTGCCGCATTTCCTGAGTCCATGATCGTAAAGTTTGATCCTAACACAGAAACATTTACCAACTTTCCACTCCCTGTAGAGCCCTTTGGCAGTGAAACCCCCTACTCATTGAATGTAGATACCAAGCGAGATATTGTTTGGATTGATGGCAATACTTCAGATGCGCTATACAGTTATGATATTAAATTAAACAAATGGTCACATTACCCACTTCCTAAACGTGTCAGTTTCACCCGTGACGTTGAAATTGCACCCAATGGCGATGTTTATACCACTAACTCAAGTTTTCCAAGCTGGCATATTGAAGATAGCCAACCAACTTTAATCAGAGTGCAAGCTAACAAACATGATAATCAAACAACTGATACACAGATTCAGCCGTAATGAGATTATTTTTATTTCTTATTTCGTGTTTATTAGCATTTTTAGCCGGACACATGGTGAATTACAGCATCATCTTTTTATCACTTGAATGGTTTAACTCCCATGCGTTAGCTGGCATAGGTTATGGTTTGTGTTTTGGCCCGCCATTGATATTAGGTTGGTTTGCTGGGGTTTATTGCGATAGGTATTCACCAAGAAAAGTTCTCTTAGTGGCGCAAAACAGTTTCTTTGTTGCTTTAGTGTTACTGTGGTTAGCTTTTGATAAGTCGTTCTCTTCAGAGTTACGTATAGCGTTATTATTGCTTGCGGCATTATTTTCAGGCATAGGCTGGTCGTTTGTTGCCCCTGCTCGATTTGCAACTTTACCTTTTTATGTAAAGAACGCGAATAAAATCACTGGCGCTTCAATTACACTAAACTTGATGGTTATGATGGGCTTTGGTTTAGCGCCTATGCTATTAAAACAACTTAAAGTGTTGTTTGATTGGCAAGCTGTATTGCTAGTTGCAATAGCCATGTTCGCCATATCTACCGCCTTACTACTGCCTTTATCATTTAAATTTATTAGCAAAGCACAAGATAAAACGATAAAAGAAATTAAAGCAAGTTTAGCCTTTGTTAAACAGGCTAGTAAAATAAAACAATTATTAATATTGGCCAGTATTACTTATCTCTTGATGGGACCAATGCAGGTAATTTTACCGAGTATCGCCAAAGAAAACTTGCAACTAAGTGAAGTTGAGCAAGGTAACTACCTTAGTCTCGTTGCATTCTCATTGATCATAGGCGGCTTACTGGCAATGAATTTGAAAAACAGAGGTAAAATAGGTAGGCGTATGCTACAAAGTATCTTTTTTGCGGCAATAGGCATAGGTTTACTCGCTTTACTAACGAATATTACCAGCTCGGTTATTACCCTTATAGTTTCCGCGGTTTGTGGTGGTATTGCTATTAGTTTTATAGTGGCAGGCCTTCAACAATATTCAACTGATGAACATCGAGGTAGAGTGATGAGTTTTTACACCATAATCAGCCAAGTAATTCCAGCAGCAAGTGGTATTGGTGCAGGTCTGTTAGCTCAAGTGTTCACGCCAAATGTTGCCATTATGGTTATCTCCGTTTTCATTCTGACGCTCTTAGCTCTCGCTGCAATTAAATTGCAGCAGATTAGGACACTAGATCATTTCTAATGTTCAACAAACTCAATATAAATACACAATATGACTAGCTTAAAAAACAAAGCATACTTTCATAATAAAGTGGTTGTCATCACTGGCGGTGCTGGTGGTTTGGGACAAGCTCTTATTACTCAGTTAGTTGATGCAGGCGCAAAAGTTGCCGCTTTAGATCTGACCATAAGTGAGTTAATCAATTCAGAGCAAATATTACCCATTGCGGTAAATTTAACAGATAAACTGGCTATGATTCGAGCCATTGAACAAGTTATTCAGACTTATCAAGGCATTGACATGTTAATAAACAATGCTGGTATTACACATATGAGTTGTTTTGACGATCTTTCAGAGACAGATTTCTCAACGATTATGACCGTGAATTTTACTGCAAGTGTCAATATTACCCGTTTATGCCTCACTTACATCAAGAAATCAACAGCAGGTCAAATAATCGCAATTTCAAGTGTCGCGGGTTTTGCACCACTTTATGGTCGCAGTGCTTATAGCGCCAGTAAACATGCTATGGAAGGTTTTTTTCGCAGCCTAGCTAGCGAATTATCTGATGATAATATTAATGTTTTAGTGGTAAGCCCTGCTTTTATACAATCTAGGCCTGAGTTAACCGCAAAAGTTAACGCAGGTATATCATCTCCGGGCGCAATAAAAAAAAGTACTTCAGGAAAACAATTAACACCTCGATATGCTGCTGCTCAGATTTTAAAGGCCATACGAAATAAGCGAGACAGCTTATATTTAGGGCGAGTCTCTATTATTGCTCGATGGTTATATGCATTATGCCCAAAGATTTATATCAAAGTAATGAGCAAGCAAGCGAAGAAAGAGTTTAAAAACAATTAAAGTAAATAACATTAGACAGACCAAAAAAATCCCTGCATCTGACAGGGATTTTTATTGATTAACGTTTAATTTTTATTTCTTATTAGACCATAAGAAAGCTGACAAGGCCGGTAATACAATTATTGCTGCTAACATGTTCACTAAGAACATAAAGGTTAATAGTATTCCCATATCAACTTGGAATTTTAAATCAGAGAAGAACCAAGTAGAAACGCCGATTGCTAATGTAACACCCGTGATCAATACCGCGCTACCACGTTCTTTCAAAGCCGCAAGGTAAGCATCATGTACATTGGCACCTTCTTTAAGCTTAGTACTCATTGTTGAAAGGATATAAATGCCATAATCAACACCAATACCAACACCGAGCGCAATAACTGGCAATGTCGATACTGTTAAACCTATGTCTAATACTGTCATTAACCATTGCGCTAATGTAGATACTATATATAGAGGTAAGACAACCACAATAGTGGCACGTACACTTCTAAAGCTGATTAAACATAACAGAATAACTGCACCATATACGTAAAGCATCATGGGTAATTGCGCACTAGCAACTGCTTCATTGGTCGCTGCCATTACACCGACAGGGCCTGAAGCAAGTTTGAATTGTAAATCAGAACGGCCTAACTCTTCAGCAGCAATTTTAACTTCATCAATGACTCTATCTATGGTTTCAGCCTTATGATCTTGTAAAAATAAAATCACTGGCATAACACTACAATCTCTATTAAGTAAACCACTCGAGGATGGCACACGGGCAATAGACTGAACTAGTGTTTGTTGATTTCGAGAAAGTACCCGCCATTTAGGGTTGCCTTCGTTATAACCAGAATTAACAATTTTAGAGATTGACGCTAAGCTAACAGCTGACTGCACCCCCGGTACATTTTCCATTCGCCACTGAAAACGGTTAATGGTATTCATCGTATCATAGTAGGTACATGAGTCTGCTGTGCTCTCAATAATCACAGACATATAATCAACACTAATAGCGTACTTATTGGTAATCAAGAAAGTATCCTGATTATAACGTGAAGATTCATGTAATGCGGGTGCGCCAGCATGTAGCTCCCCTATTTTCAAAGCCTGAGAATTGAATAAACCTAATCCGTACAGCACTGCCGCTATTATCAAAATAACTACCGCAGGTCCTTTAGTAGCAAAGCTTGCCATAAAGCGCCATACAGAGCTCGATTCACCCAGGTTACCCGCAGTATTTTTTCTATCCTTTGGTGTAACCTTTAAATATGAAACAAGTAAGGGTAACAAGATAAGGTTCGTTAAAATGATCATAGCCACGCCTAAAGACGCTGTGATTGCAAGTTCACGAATAATACCAATATCGATTGATAACAAGGTCATAAAGCCAATAGTATCTGAGAGTAACGCAATCCCCCCAGGTATTAACAATGCTCTAAAACTGGCTTGTGCTGCCGCTTGTGAGCTTAAACCATCATGTACTTGCCTAACCACTGAGTTGATCATTTGCACGCCATGGCTAACACCAATAGCGAAGACTAAGAATGGAATTAATATAGACATAGGATCTAAGCCAAAACCTAGCGTAGATAACATCCCCATTTGCCAAATAACTGCCACTAAAGAGCAAACAATAGGAAGTAAAGTTAAGCTAATAGAGTGACAAAAGAAAAACACCATAACTGCGGTAATAGCAATTGCAATAGCAAAGAAAGCAACAACGCCTTTAGCACCCTCTGCAACATCTCCCACCATCTTAGAAAAGCCAATAATGTGAACAGAAATATTACCTTTTTCAAATTCAGATCGAACTTCCTGCTCTAGTTGCTCAGCAATTTTTAAGGTATCAAGTTTCTCACCCGTATCCGGATTAAAATCCAACAAGGATGCCTTTACCATGGCACAGCTATAGTCATCAGAAACTATACTGCCAACAATGCCTGCTTTTTCAATATTGCCTTTAACAACTGCCAAACCTGCTTCATTGGCTTGAAAATCTGCAGGAATGACCGGACCGCCAGCAAATCCGTCTTCAACAACTTCAACAAAGCGAGTACTTGGTGAGAACAGAGATTTTACTTGGATGCGATCAACGCCTGGAATAAAAAATAGTTTATCGTGAACACCTTTTAAACTATTAAAGAAATTAGCATTGAAAATATCATCTTCAGCATTACACACAGAAATAAGAATATTATTTGCACCGCCAAAATTTTCACGATGCTTCAAATAGGTTTTCATATAGGTGTGATTAAGAGGAATATTCTTAGTAAAAGAGGCATCCAACTTTATTTGTGTCGCTTGAAATAACAAGAAGAAGCTGGCTACCACAAAAAGTATTAGCACAATAAATTTATGGCGAAAAAGGCCTATTTCTAAACGGTTTGCAAGAGAAATTTTCATAAAATCATATAATCCAGTTTTCTTTTATCACTAAGGCCAACTATAAAGAGATTACTTTAATCCCAACATCTGAGACAGCAATAAGTTTATTTTTGAACCAGACACCTGCGATGAGTGCTTTACCATCTTTTTGTACTCGTTTTTGATAATTCAAACCATCATCATCACTAATTAGTAAGGTGCCATTATTAGCAAGTAAAAAAAGTTTATTATTATCAGCCAAAACAATATCGTTAATTAATGCTGTGGTATTCGTTTCTCTTTGCTGCCACGGGGTACCATTTTGAAGACTTCTAAAAACGTGACCACGTAAGCCGACAACAAGTAAGTTACCCTTTTGTGTGCGCTCTAGATCAAAAAACGAGCCTTGATATATTTCATCGAAAGGTTGCCAATTAAGGCCGAAATCATTGCTTTTCGCTATTAAACCTATTTCGCCAACCATATACAGGGTTCTGCCATCGACAGTTAAACGGTTAAAATGAGGTAAAATTGAAGAGGCTTCATCTAAGTAAGCTTCTTCATCTTCTTGTTTCAACTCTTCTAAATAAGCTGCATCATCAGGCAATAGAAATTCTTGATGGAATTCACTTTGCCATGTTTGGCCGCCATCAAGGGTGCGAAAGAATAACCCATAGGCTCCTATGGCAATACCTTCAAGTGGCGATTTAAAAACCACATCTAAAAGTGGTTTTTCTAACTCTGGCTTATACTGTTGGATTTGCCATGTATATCCACCATCTTTAGTATGTAAAATAGTAGCATCATGACCAACAGCCCAACCAAGTTGGGCATTGTAAAAAAAGACATTGGTTAATGTTGCTTGTACTGGCACTTCTGCTTGTTGCCATGACTCTCCATCTGTTGATAACAGAATATGGCCATACTCCCCAACACTAACAAGCTTTTCTTGTCCTATGTTGGTGATACCTAATAATAGAGATTTACTCGCTAAAGGTGCCTTAATTGAAGGTGATATAGAAGGTACACCTTCAGAAAGGGCTTTTTGACTGAAAGCTCCAATCAATATCAAACTATAAATTATGGCGGCAATGGAACGCATGATGATAAAGGCTCTCTTACATTAAAAAATAAAGGTATAAAACAAATAGTAGCAATAAAAATAATAACTATAAGACAACTATAATAAAAACGGCTGACATAGTCAGCCGTTTAGTGAACAAATAGAGAATTTATCTTCGACCTTCTCGTCTTAGCGCTGACGGTGTGAAGTCTTTATCTCTTAATGTAACTGAAAAATCATACATTTTAGCTTCATTATCTAAGCCCATTGCAATATATCGACGCGATTGAAAGTCATGATAAACCTCAAGCGTAGACCACTGTGTAGGTACTTCATAGTAATTTAAGCCATGTGCGACAGCAACACGATATAATTCATCACGGTTATCATAAATATCCGCTACAGCTACTTGCCAACTATCTTCATCAATATAGAAAACACGTTTCTTATAAGTATGGCGAGTATTGTCTTTTAAGTTCGCTTCAACTACCCATACACGATGTTTTTCATAGCGTACTAAATCAGGGTTGATATGACCTGGTTTTATAACATCATCATATTTAATTTTATCGCTATGCAATCTGTAGTCATTATAAGGTATTAATAGTTCTTGCTTACCTTTTAATGTCCAGTTATAGCGATTCGGTGCACCATTGTACATATCAAAATCATCGGTCAATCTTAAACCATCAGAAGCGCTTCCTGGTGCATCATACGCAACATTAGGTGCACGACGTACTCGACGCTGACCAGTATTGTATGTCCAAGCTTGTCGTGGTGTCTTGATTTGATCCATCGTCTCATGAACAAGTAACGCGGTACCAGCAAGACGTGCAGGCTCTGTGACTTTCTGTTTGAATTTAAACAAGATATTTGTTTTTTCTAAATCAGTAGGCGTAGCTCCTTTAACATTGTAAGGAAGCAATAATTGATCATCAAAACCTACATAAGTAAAGTTACCAGAAGCTGTTGGTGCAGCTTGACCGCCTTGGCGTACTAGAGATTCACCACGGTATCGAACAATGTGATTCCAAATGGCTTCTAAACCATTTTGAGGAATAGGGAATGGAATGCCCACAGCAGCATTTTTTATACCGTTACCACCTTCCACAAGCTCAGCTCGGGTAGAATTAACCTTAACAGCTTCATAAACATGTTCAGGGTAAGAAGCACTACGCCTTGTTTGGTAAACATCCATTTTAAATGTTTCAGGATAGGTAGCGAACAATTTGAGTTGTCCCGGCGTTAATAAAGCTTTGTAATCAGCAACATTTTCAGCGGTAATTGTATATTGAACTTTATCTTCAGGATAAGGGTCAATATGGTGATCGCCTACCGAATAACCTGCTGGTATTTTAGTGATACCACCAGTCCACTCAGGAATAGAGCCATCTTTATTAGCTGCTTTTACAGCTCCCATTGGAGTTAGCTCTTTACCTAATTTAGCGGCTTCTTCTGCCGTTATTTTTGCATTCGCTACTGTTGAGGCTAAAGCAACTGAAACAGCAAGTGTTAATAAGCTACTTTTCTTTAAATTACTTTTTTGAGATGTAAAAGTATTAAAAATTTGAGTTTTCATAATCGTTATCTTGTCCTAAATTGAGTAGCTAACGCTAAAAGATACATAATCGCGGTCTTCGATTTGATTTGTGGTACCAACACCATCAAAAAAGCTGTTGTAATTTATGTCAGCTTTCCAACGACTTTGATAATCAAAGCTTAATCCTAATGCGACAGACTTTCTATCTTCTACAAATAAGAATAATGGATCAGGTGTAATACCTTCTACATCATGAGAAAACACAACACGAGGTGACATATTAATGCCCGCAAAAACGTCAGTGTAATCAAGTTTAGCTACCATTTTATAACCCCAAGCAAAATCAGTTGGGAAAGGATTTGTTTCAATGCCATTTTGAACAGGTAGCTCTAAACCTGGAGCCACTGCAATACCACCATTTCTAGCAGTACCAGGTCCATTTAAGCGTAACTCACTTTCATCAGGCATATCATTGATGTTAATACCACCAATCTCAATTAAACCTGTTAATTGGCTAGCCCCTAAACTAGGACCAAATAAATGGGTTAGTGTCATTTGAGCTTGCACAGTATCAGATAAAACAAAACCATTAGCAGTTACGCCAGGACCATATGGCATACCAGTATTAGGATCATTTAACTGTGAAATATTATCAAGCTCAGGTCTAAGTCCTGCATTTGCTAACTGCTGAGGCATTGCAGCAAATAAAAGCTCTACATCATCAATTTGTAATGGTTCATCTTGACGATAACTTATTTCACCTGCTACAGCAGTTGTACCTAAAGTTGTATTAAAACTTAACGCGTACATTTTGATATCTTCTGGATAGGCTAGTTTAACTTGAGAGAAAGTACTTAGGTCATATAGGTTATCTTGGGTAATTTCATTTGCTGCTATAAAGCCAACATCACCACTAACTGATGTTAATGGGTTTTGTGCTGTAGGCATTGTAAAATCAGCAGTTTGACCAGCGAACAGTGGTCTACGACTGTGATAATTTACATAATAAACACTTAACTCAGTGTCATTTAACTCAGGTAAATACCAAGATAGGCGCAAACCATATTGACCACCATCTTCAGGTTCCCATTCAGCAGACTTTCCTGGTGAACGTAATGTAACTTTTGTTGGGTATGCCAAATACATTTGTGCAGCTGTTGATGCATCTATTTGCGCAGCTCTTAGCGCATCACCAATACCATTTAAACTAGCAAGTAAAAAATTGATATCCATGTCTGGGTTTCCAGAGAAACCTAAAGACACGTTATTATTATGGCCGCCATCGCCCGCAAAATCGTTAGTGGAGAAGTAGCTACCTGGAGGTGGTAACACTGTTTTTTCCCATGAATATTGATAGAAAGCTTCAATATTAATGTTTTCAGTAATACCTAAAGAGCCCCAAACTGCACCGAAAGGAATGAATGCTTCTTTAAGTTCAGCACCAGGCGCTTTTAAACGAGCGATATCAACAGGGTTTATTTCACTAATACCATGACCAATCAAGGTACTTTCACCCCAGCTAATCACCTGCTGACCAATACGGACAGAAAAAGGCATGTCACCTATATCAAAATTACCGTAGACATAAGCATCTAGTAAACGTATATCAGTACACACCTGTTCTTTGGCTTCACTATCATCACAAGGATCGTTATATTCACCACTAAGTTGGTTAGTCCAATCTCTATTGCTATTCATCATAGCAAAATCGTAATAATACATACCACGGACAAAAACACCCATGCCATCATAATGTATATCTAATTCATGTGTACCTTTAAGAACTTGTGAAAAAGCTTCACCGGCATCATAGTTCAAATTACCATTATCAACGTTAGCTGAATAGCCACCTGCACCTTGCCAAATAGTTGCAGCATCAGGGTATGGGTTAGTGGCAGCATTATAATTACTAAAATCAAAACCATTATGTAAGTTATTAACTTTAGCAATATTATCATCCCAATTACGGTTTTCAGTACGCCAGCTTGAGCCAACACTAAATGTAGAATCAAAACTGACTTCAACATCACCAAAATCCCACCTTGCGGCTTGTGAATTTAGGCTTGTTGCTAATAAAGTCATGGAAAGTGCAGCAGCAACACCTATTGAAATAGGTTTTTTGCTAAAACTGCGCGGGCTATTTTTCATTTGTTTTCTCCCCGTTAGCGAATCAAAACACATTTTCTTTGTTTCGTATCTAGCTTTTAATTGTGGCTTAACATATTTATTATTTTATTTTGTACACTACAGATGTAGATTCTTCAATAATTGCATCATTTCACTGGTCTGGCAAGTCAAAAAATCATACTTAAACCGCTGTATTTTAATGACTTGCTTTTTATAGCTTAATTAAAAATCAACCTCGTTTAAAACTAGCGTTTAAAATTGAAAAAAGCAAAAATTAATTAACTTCACTAAGTTTATGAAATACCAACTGTTTAATACTCCAGTAACAATCAAATGTTAAACGTTATGGTCTGACCACCGTTTAAAGCTATTACTCTAAGGTAGTTTAGAGAAGGTAATTACTTAATCTTAGTGAGCGATAAAAATTTTTTATTTTCTGTTTCTAAACAAAAGTAACCGTTAATTCCTTCACTTTTTAGATGACAGCGCATATGTTTAGCAGGAAATTGTAGACGTAGTCCTTCAGTACTCTGAACAACAATAGAGTCGGCATGACCTTTGTAATAAGGTAAAAACTCATTTGCTGTCATATTGATATAAAAATAATATTTCATAACTAATTAGCAATATATTAATAAAGAAAGTTACCGGCATACTTACATTATAAATATAAGTATGCCTATTAGTTAGGTTAACGATGCCGTTAACTTTTCTTGTAAGTCTTTACTCAGTTTTGGTAATGCTTGAAGTTTGACTAATTCTGCTCTCATCAATGCCTGATGTGCTTTTGAAAAGCTCTTAAACTGAATTAAAGGTGTTAACAGCCTAGAAGCTACTTGTGGGTTTATTTCATTGAGTTTAGCGATATTTTCAGCTAAAAATTGATAACCTCGCCCTGTTGGGCAATGAAAATAGCGAGGGTTATTCATTGCAAAGGCACCAATTAATGCCCGCGCTCTATTAGGGTTTTTTAAACTAAAATCACTGTGGTTAGTTAACTGTTCAAGCAGTTCAAATATTTCATCACTGTTTTGAATGGCGGCCAATGAGAACCATTTATCTATTACAAGTGAAGTCCCCTGCCATTGACTGGCAAATTTTTCCATTTGAGCATCAAAGCACGTCAAATTATGCTTAGCACTACAATTTAATGCTGCTAAAGAGTCAGTCATATTATCTGCAGCAGAGAATTGAGTGGCAACTGTGTTTTCATAATCTGATATTGATGATAAATAAAAGAGACAGATATTTTTCAGTGCTCGATTTGCCGTAACTTCTGCCTCTGATAAATCACTTTGTGATAATAAGCTGTTACATTGTTCATAGCGTTGTAAAAATTGCTGCTCAAGCCCTTGAGCAATAAATGTACTTAATGTCTTAATCGCTACAACCAAAGCTTGTGGCTCAACTTCAGTGATCAAATCGGCAGCTTCATCAAAACTAGGTAAAACGAGCTGTTCAGCAACAAAGGCGGGATCATTATCTGCTGCAAGTATCTCAGCAAAGCAACTTAATAGATTATCTGATAAAACATAATCAGGCGTTAACGTTAATGTTTGGATTGTTGACATTAACAGCTTTTGACCTGCATCCCAGCGACAAAAGCTATTTTCTGCTTGGGCAATTATCGTAAGTAAACTAGTTTCGTTCTGATCAAAGTCAACTTTTACAGGCGCAGTAAAGTCCGCAAGAAAAGCTAAAGTAGGTTTTTGTTTTAACTCGTTAAACTGCCAACTTTGTTCAAATTGAGTTAACTCCAACAAATGTGATTGGCTTGGTTGCTTATCTTCACAAGAAATCAATTCTATTTTAACAGGAATATGTAATGCTTGAGGAGATGGCTGTGAACTCGTTACCGGAGACGTTTGTGTTAAGGTTAAATGATAAGTACCAGTTATATCATCAAAGCTTTCATTAACAGTAATTGTAGGTGTCCCCGATTGGCTATACCAACGTTTGAATTGGCTTAAATCTTTACCTGAAGCATCACTCATAGCATCCACAAAATCATCACAGGTAACTGCCATGCCATCGAAGCGTTCAAAATATAAATCCATGCCTGCTCTAAAGCCACTCTCACCCAGTAATGTATGCATCATTCGAATAACTTCAGCACCTTTTTCATAAACCGTTAAGGTATAGAAATTATTCATTTCTAATACTTTTTCAGGTCTGATCGGGTGTGCCATTGGACCAGCATCTTCAGCAAATTGTTGTGAACGCAACAACCTGACATTCTGAATACGAGTAACGGCACTAGAGTGCATGTCACCACTAAATTGTTGATCACGAAAAACAGTTAAACCTTCTTTTAAACTCAATTGAAACCAGTCTCGACAGGTTACTCGATTACCAGTCCAGTTATGAAAATACTCATGCGCTATTACTGCTTCAATATTAAAATAATCGGTATCAGTAGCGGAAGCTTTATCAGCTAATACATATTTACTATTGAAAACATTTAAGCCTTTATTTTCCATTGCCCCCATATTAAAGAAGTCGACAGCAACTATCATATAAATATCAAGATCATATTCTAGTGCAAAAGTCTGTTCATCCCATGCCATTGATTTTTTCAAAGAAGTCATGGCATGCTCTGCTTTAGATAAATTACCCCGATCAACAAAAATCTCTAAAGCAACCTCTCGCCCTGAACTAGTGGTGTAACTATCGGCTAATAGGTCAAAATCACCAGCAACTAATGCGAATAAATAACAAGGTTTTGGAAACGGATCATGCCATGTAACAAAATGCTTATTATTATCTAATTTCCCTTCATCAATTTTATTACCATTAGAGAGTAAAAATGGGTACAAGTCTTTATCACCAATCACCTTAGTGGTGAATGTAGCCATAACATCTGGCCTATCAAGGTAATAACTTATACGGCGAAAGCCTTCAGCTTCGCATTGGGTACAAAATGCATCACCTGATTTAAACAAGCCTTCTAAAGACGTGTTCTCTTGCGGGTTAATTTCCGTCACTATGGTTAACTTAAACCTATCTTCTTCTACTTTCAAAGTAAGATTGCTAGGTGTTAGTTGATATTGCTGTGGTGATAAAGGTTGATCATTAACAGCTACAGACACTAAATTAAGCTGTTCGCCGTCTAAAACAAGCGTCGAGTTACCAGCGGGTTCAGTACTTGAACGACTGATAGTCATTTCATTAACCACTTGCGTGCATGTATCATGTAAATTTACGGTTAAGTTAACCGTATCAATTGTAAAATTAGATGGAGTGTAATCAGCAAGAAAACGAGAAGTAGATTGAGTCATAAATCAGCCATAAAAAAATATTAATGAAAGCCCATAGGTAAGCAGGCATAAAATTAAGCTTTGCTAGCGAGGGTTCTAATTTTAAATCCTGTATAGGCATAAATCACTGCAATAATAGGATTTACAAGATTAAAAAAACAATAAAAAATATAATCATACGAGGTTAACGCTAATACCCCAAACATGAATGCACCACAGGTATTCCAAGGAATAATAGGTGATGTGATAGTGCCAGAATCTTCTAAAGTTCTACTGAGCACTGTAGGGTGTAAGCCACGGCGTTGATATTCAGATTTAAACATTCTTCCAGGCATAACTATCGCCATATACTGATCTGATGTAATTAAGTTTGTGCCAAAACAAGTCACAATAGTACTGGTTATTAAACTGCCAATTGATTTAGCGGTTTTAAGTATAGTTTCAAGAAACTTAGTTAACATACCTAGATGTTCAAGTACCGCGCCAAAGCTTAATGCGCATATTATCAACCAGATAGTATTAAGCATACTTGACATGCCACCCCTGCTAAGCAGTTCGTCAATTTCATTATTACCCGTACTAACCACTACACCATCAAAAAAAGCCGTCCAGACAATGGTAATATAAGCGGTAGTACTAGAGAGACCTTCTTCTGCCATATTGATAATAAGCTCTTGTTGAAAAAGCACTGCCCAAAAAGCACCTAAAATGGCACCTATAGCTATCGCTGGAAATGCAGGTACTTTTTTATAAGCCAATATGAGTAAAATGACTAGAGGAATGAAATTAGCTAATGAGATATTGTAGGTGGCTGTTAAAGTAGAGGTCATTACATCAATACTTTGATTATTAACTGCATTAGTAGAAGAGTGATCAAAACCAATGATTAAGAACAATATTAATGCAATAACGATAGACGGGATTGTTGTCAGTAACATATACCGAATATGGTCAAATAATTCGCTACCTGCTACAGCAGGTGCAAGGTTAGTTGTTTCAGATAAAGGAGATAATTTATCACCAAAATAAGCACCTGAGATTACTGCACCAGCCGTAACAGAAGCTGACATATCAAAACCATTTGCAATTCCAATAAATGCAACACCAACCGTTGCAGCAGTTGTCCATGAGCTACCTATACTCATGGCCACAATTGCACAAACAACACAACAAGCCGCATAAAACCAACTCGGATCAATAATCTGCAAACCATAGTAAATCATTGTTGGAACGGTACCTGATAGCAACCAGGTGCCAATTAACGCACCTACAGTTAATAATATCAGTATCGCCCCTAACGATAGAGAGATACCATTAACAATTGCTTTTTCAATATCTTGCCAGCTAAAGCCATTCTTCAGCCCGATAATGATGGCTATGCCCATGGCTAATAATAAAGATATTTGGTTTGGACCATAAGATGAATTATCAGCAAAATAAACAACAGAAGCTGTTAACATAACAATCAAGGCGATTAATGGAATTAATGCCTCAAACATTGTAGGTGCTTGGGTATGTTTGCTCAGTTGATTTTCAGAAGGAGATTGATTTGACATTTTATGGTGCAACCTTGTTATATTTATATTGTTGTTGGTTCTTAATCTAGCTACTTATACCAATGAAAGTAAATATTTGGTATTAAAAATCTTTTTTACTAAAATCTATGCATAAAAACAATAAAGCCGCCCTAAAGGCGGCTTTATAATAATAGATATATTACTTTTTCGCGACTTTTCCTAAACTGACTAGGTCAAAGGTGATGCGTGCTGTTTCATCCAAAAATGGATCAAGCTCATCTAGTTCATCAGGTAAATCATCTAAAGATTTAACTTGCTCTTTACCCAAACGATTTAATCGCTCATTGGCTCTAACAAGTTGTTTAGCTTTACGCTCTTTGCGTTTTTCTTTTCGAACATTGATATTTAGAGAAATAAATTTATCATCTTTTTCAGCTTTGTATTTTTCTATATCCGATAATAAATAGTTAAACTCTGCATCTTCTTTAATACGCTGTTGGTAAAGAGAGGTTAAATAAGAAATATCAGTTTCAACATTATTTAACTGAGTATATTGCGCTCTATCAATTTGATCCCAAGGTAGCGCATTTTCTTCCTTACTTTCTCCCCAATCATTTGGATCAACCGCTGTTGGGAAAGCAATATCAGGTAACACACCTTTGTGCTGAGTACTACCGCCATTAATACGATAGAATTTTGCGATGGTATATTGAATGCTACCTAAAGGGTTCTCATATAAGTCATATACACGCCCTAAGCCTCTATGCTGCTGAACTGTACCTTTACCAAAGGTATGTTCTCCAACAATAATACCACGTCCATAATCTTGAATAGCCGCAGCAAAAATTTCAGAAGCAGAAGCACTGTACCTATCTACCATGACAGTTAATGGGCCATCATAGTAGCTTATACCATCACGATCACGGTGAACATCTACACGATCAGCACTGTTGCGAATTTGCACAACTGGGCCTTTATCAATGAATAAGCCCGTTAATAAAGTTGCTTCAGGTAAAGAGCCACCGCCATTACCGCGTAAATCAACTATAATCCCTTCTACACCGGCTTCTTTAAGCTTATCTAATTCTTTTTTCACATCACGAGATAAATTGTTATAAAAGCTAGGTATGGTAATGACCCCTAACTTCTTAGTATTCGCCTTAGCTTGCTCATCAGTTGCATCTTCTCCGATGCCTTCATAATAAACCTCGGATTTTGCTGCCCTATCTTCTAATTTTATTTTATCTCGAACAATAGTAACTACTTTAATATTAGCGTCATCATCAGACTCACCTGACAATATTTGTAAGCGGACAGTTGTTCCCTTAGGACCTTTGATTTTTTCAACGACATCATCTAAACGCCAGCCAATAACGTCTTCAAACTCTTTATCAGCTTGTGCCACACCTACAATGCGATCTTTTGCTTTTAACTGTTTTGATTTATCTGCGGGGCCACCAGTAACTATGCTTTGAATAACGGTATAATCTTCTTCAGCGCGTAATACAGCACCAATACCTTCAAGTGATAAATTCATATCCATTTGAAAGCGTTCAGCATTACGTGGCGACAAGTAAGAAGTATGCGGCTCTACAACACGTGCAAAGCTATTCATAACTAACTGAAACACATCTTCACTTTCACCCTGCTTTAAACGCTTAATAGCATAGTTATAGCGTTTAGTAAGAATCTCTTTAACCTTTGGCCATTCTTTGCCTGTTAATACTAGATTCAAGACATCAGATTTAACTTTTAATCGCCATAATTCATCGAGTTCAGCCTCAGACGTTGGCCAGTCAGCATCTTCTCGATCATAGTAATAGCTTTCATCTTTAGTGAAGTCAAACGGCGCTTTATCATTTTCTTTTTCATCTGTAGCATTCTTGTCTAGCAAAGAAAGGGCATATTGATAACGCTCTAAACGCCTCTGCATATTTAAGTTATAAATATCATAGGCAAAAGATAACTTACCGCGGGCAAACACATCATCAAAGCCAAGACTTTGTTTTCGAAATTCAGCAACATCAGAAGCTAAAAAGATATTACGTGAATAATCTAATTGCTTAATATATCTATCAAACACTTCTTGTGATAATTCATCACTAATTTTGACTTTTTTATAATGCCCTCGAGTAAAACGGGCCGTGATACGTTTACTGGCAGTTGCATGCTGACTTTGAGGAACCAATTCTGGTAGTGACGTATCACTGGGATCATCTGCTGAAAAAGCACTAAGGCTTGTAAATGACAGGCTAACGGAAACTGAAACAGCAAGTGCGATACGACAAAGTTTTTGCATGCATTTTACTCCAAACTTTACTTAAGAATTTATATGAGTCTAATAAACTACTGTTTAGGCTATATATAGCCTGTAGTAAAGCTAGCTATATATGTTTTTCATTTGCGTTTTAATAACCATACCAGAATCTAACTGAACGCTAATATCTTTGCCCGCAATTTCAGTAATAGTTGCTTTCATTGGAGAATTCCCCAATTGCACCATCACCTGACTGCCTACATTAATTGTAGCTGATTCAACTGGTTTTAACGGTGGCAAATCTTTTTTAACGGCTTTTTTAGCACTAGATTTAACTGATTTGAACTTAGCAGAATCACGCTTATCTGAATTATTACCTTTATGATCAGTAGCTTTAGCTTTATAAGGTTTTTTAGCAGGTTTGTCTTGCTCTTTTTTGTTACCAAATTTTTCTTGGCTTTCTTTTAAGGTCTTACTCGCGTAATTCGCTTGCTCTTCATCTATTTCAGCAACTTCCTTGCCATCAATATCAACACGAAACACCCCTACTTTTATCGCTTTAAGGTATCTCCAACTACTTGTGTAGTGCCTTAGTGCTTGACGTAAGCGAGTTTTACTCACTGTTTCATCATCACTTAATTTCTCAGCTAAGTCTTGGAATATACCAATCTTTAGAGGTTTAACTTTACCTTTTACCGAAAAACACTCTGGGAATTTTTCAACTAAATACGTGATAATGTCTTTGGTGCTTAAACGCTTTATTTCAGTTTCCATAAATCTATCTTTTTACAATGTGTAGTTAAATTAGGTTAAATAAGTATTAAATTAATAATCTTGCTGTTGTAGGTGTTGCTCTCTATTTTCTAATAAATGGCGACACCAATCGTATATATCTTCACTTTCTATTTCTGGCAATAACTCTTGTCCAATCCATGTATCCCAAACTAAGCCTAATAACTGCTCAAGTTCTTCGGTGGCAATATCTTCTTCTGCTAAATCATATAAGGTGTGATAAATTTCATTCACCTTCTCAGCAACAAGCTCTTCCTGCCCTTCCCAGTCTCCAACGACTGCTTCACTGACTATATAATCATGAATGACTACAAATTCTTTCATCGTGAAAATTCTCTGATTTACGGCTTGACTAACGTTTGCTCTAACGCGTCAACGATAGTTTCAAGTCCTTGTTGATCATCTTGATCAAATCGACTAAAACTCGTGCTATCTATATCCAATACGGCAATTATATCATTGTTAAGTTTTACAGGAATAACAATTTCTGAGTTGGTTGTGGCATCACAGGCGATATGACCTTGGAATTGATGAACGTCAGCGACTCGTTGTGTACTTGCGCTTGATACTGCTGCACCACAAACACCTTTTTCAAAAGGGATTCGAATACAGGCAACTTTACCTTGGAAAGGTCCTAAAACAAGCTCACCATTGACAGTACGGTAAAAGCCAACCCAATTCACCTGCTCTAATTTTTCGAAAAGTAATGCACTAATATTTGCCATATTAGCAATCAAGTCCGTTTCATCAGCAATTAACGCTTTCACTTGTGTTAATAACTCTTGATAAAATATCGATTTGCTCACCAAGTAAGTTTTCCTAAACAGCTATATCTTAAAAACGCATAACATACCTTGAAAACAGGGATAGTTAAAGCTTTATCCAAGATAAAACCTAAAAACTACTCTTTGATAGCAAATTTAACCAAAACAGTGGCGCTTATTGTTGTATCCATCACCTGTGATTGATGAAATTGTGAAGCATTATTACCCCCCCTTGCAACGGCTGGTCGAGATTGGTAATGATTCTGACTCAACTCTTTTACGTATAACATTTTCCCTAAACTTACATTTGCCTGATTTGCTAACAATTGCGCTTTACTTTTAGCATCGTCAATAGCTTTATTTAAGGCTTGCTGATAAGGTTTTTCTGCATCAGAGACACTGGTTGTTAACGGGGATATACGTTCAACGCCCATTTTAATTACCTTACTTAAAAAGTGATCGTAATCTTCAATACTTGAAAAATTAACTGAAATTATACGGCTCAATTCAAACTGTTGAATTCTATTGTCATTATTATCAGTAAAATCACCATCTACATACACCTTACTACGTGTATTATTGGCTAGTTTTTGATTAACTTCGATACCTTGAATATTCACTTTTTCATGATCATCAATAACACGCATATTCACTCGTGCTGAGTTAATATTATTATCAGAAACGCCTAAACCTTTTGCTATCTCAACGATTTGATCACTTTTACTTTCAACAAATGAACGAATTTTACTGGTGTTTCGACCTTTTTGGGCAACTGTCAGGCTCAAAGAAAACTCGTCAGGCTGAACCGCAACCGTCGCCTTCCCTTTAACTTCGATAATATTTTGCTCTAGCGAAGCAGCAGATAAAGTGAAACTACTTATTAATAGGAAGAAAAAACAAAAGCGTACATTTTTGACTATTGGTATCATTTCAAGCTCCAAATTTAGGCTTTATTGGTTTTTCAAAAATAAAATAAACTGCGTTCTTTCAGTTTCTGAAGCAGTCTGCCACCAATATTTTAACATAGTGAAAGAATCAACTTGTGAAGCAAGATTATTGGTAGTGCTATTTTCTTGAGATGAAACCGGTAAACCTTGCACTTGCGGAGTTTTCGTTTCTGCTGGTGATTGTTGCGCTAAAGACGCCACAACCAGATTAACTTGTTTAGCGATTTTATACTCTGAAGCAGATACTAATGTCGTGACGAGCTGTTGATTGTTTTCATCTATTAAGATGACTTGAGGTGCGTTTGCAAACTTTTCAGCTTGAGTAAAACCTTTTATTGTTGTGGTTGTTAACATTAAAGTTTGTTCATTAGCGATTGAGAACTTAATAGCGAAATCTTTAGATTCAACCAACCTCTCCTCACCAAAATCCATATCTTCAAGTACATCTTTATAACGTACTACAAGCGTATTCTGGCCTTTATCAAGTTTAAATGAAGACGTGTTATTAATAAAACCATGCTCAACTTTATTATTATTAATTTCACTCACAACTAAATTATCTGCCACCTTGATTGTGGCTGCTGATGATGAAAATGATAAAGCTAAACTAATTAAACTTACGTACACACCTGAAAAAATCTTAGCCACTATAAAGTCCTTAACAATGTAAAGTATCTTTAGTTATAAACTGACTACGCTTTAAAACAAAGCAAAATATGAGTAATGTAGCCTAAAGTCTAGTAAAGCGGCTTAAGAATATTTCAAACGATAACCAGCTTAATAAACAACTTAGTTAAACTGGAATACGAACCCAACCTTCCATCAGTATACGGGCGCTTCGACTCATTATCACCTTTTTCACTGTCCATTGCCCATCAGCTTCAACTGCTTGTGCCCCTACTTTTAAAGTACCTGATGGGTGACCAAAAGTAACAGACTCTTTCTCTCCACCACCTGCAGCTAAATTAACTAATGTGCCAGGGATAGTTGCCGCTGTTCCAATGGCAACAGCAGCTGTTCCCATCATGGCATGATGTAGTTTTCCCATAGATAGTGCTCGAACATGTACGTCTATCTCAGAGGCTGAAACTGATTTACCACTTGAGGTTATATAATCTTGAGCGGGGCCAACAAAAGCTATTTTAGGTGTGTGTTGACGAGCAGCAGCTTCTGAAATGTTTGAGATTAATCCCATTTTAACGGCCCCATAGGCACGAATAGTTTCAAATTGAGTAAGTGCTGCTGCATCCCCATTTATCACTTCTTGTAATTCTGTCCCTGTATAACCAATATCTTCAGCATTTAAAAAGATGGTAGGAATGCCTGCTGTGATCATCGTTACTTTAAATGTTCCTACGTCTGGCACAACTAACTCATCAACAATATTCCCTGTCGGAAACATGGCTTCACTTGGGTCAACCGGTGCAATAAACTCAACAGGCACTTCTGCTGCTGGGAAAGTCACACCATCAAGCTCGAAATCCCCCGTTTCTTGTACTTGCCCATTGGTTATAGGTATCTGGGCGATAATAGTTTTACTGATATTCTTTTGCCAGATACGCACTGTACAAACACCATTTTCAGGAATACGACTTGTATCTACTAAACCTGAATTAATTGCAAACGAGCCAACTGCAGCAGTTAAGTTGCCACAATTTCCACTCCAATCAACAAATGGTTTATCTATCGCCACTTGTCCAAACAAGTAATCAACATCATGATTTTCTTGGTTTGATTTCGATAAAATAACCGTTTTGCTAGTGCTAGATGTAGCGCCACCCATACCATCAGTATGTTTACCATAAGGATCTGGGCTACCAATAACGCGTAGTAAAATATCATCTCGTGCTTTACCTACTACCTGCGCAGCTATCGGCAAGTCAGTTAAATTAAAAAAAACACCTTTAGAAGTACCACCACGCATATAAGTTGCTGGAATCTTTAGTTGAGAAGAGTGTCGAGAGAAAGCCATTGCTTAATCCTTTTCATGAATTTATTGAATAAACCGGTTATCATTTCTTTAAAGCAATGCGTTTTAGGCATTCGATGCTAAAAAGTCAGTAGCAAATTTTTGCAAAACACCGCCCGCTTTAAATACACTGACCTCTTCAGCAGTATCTAAACGGCACTTCACCTTAATAGTTATTTGTTCTCCATTTGCTCGAGTCATTACCACCTTCATTGCCGCGCCTGGTGAAACCTCTCCTTCAACATCATAAGTTTCACTACCATCAATAGCATAAGTTTTGCGCGTGTCACTGCCAATAAACTCTAGAGGTAATACCCCCATACCAACCAAATTAGTACGATGAATCCTTTCAAAGCCTTGAGCAACAATCACTTCAACTCCAGCTAAACGAACCCCTTTAGCAGCCCAATCTCGCGAAGATCCTTGACCATAGTCAGCCCCTGCTATAATAATCAGTGGTTGTTTTCTCTCCATATAAGTTTCAATCGCTTCCCACATACGCATTTGTTGACCTTCTGGCTCTACACGCGCTAAAGAGCCTTGAATAACATCACCTTTCTCATCTAAACACATTTCATTGAACAGTTTAGGATTAGCAAAGGTTGCTCGTTGTGCAGTTAAATGATCACCTCGATGCGTTGCATAAGAATTAAAGTCTTCTTCTGGCAACCCCATTTTAGCTAAATAAACACCAGCAGCACTATTGAGTTGAATGGCATTTGATGGCGACAGATGATCGGTAGTGATGTTATCTCCTAAAACCGCTAGTGGTCTCATATTTTTCATAGTACGCTCAGCTGCTAATGCGCCATCCCCTGCTTTTTGCCAATAGGGTGGTCGGCGAATATAAGTACTTTGAGGACGCCAATCATAAAGAGGACTTTCTGCTGGCTCAAATGCACCTAAATCAAACATAGGCGTATACACTTTTTTAAATTGCTCTGGTTTAACGCTAGCATTTACCAGCGCATCAATTTCTTCATCACTTGGCCAAATATCTTTTAGGCGTATATCATTTCCTTGTTGATCTTGCCCTAACACATCCTTTTCAATATCAAAGCGCATAGTTCCTGCTATTGCATAAGCAACAACTAAAGGTGGTGAAGCTAAGAAAGCTTGTTTAGCATAAGGATGAATTCGACCATCAAAATTTCGATTACCTGATAATACCGCAGTGGCGTACAAATCACGGTCTATCACTTCTTGCTGAATTTTAGGATCTAATGCACCACTCATTCCATTACACGTAGTACAAGCATATGCGACAATACCAAAACCAAGCTTTTCCATTTCTGTTAATAAACCTGCTTCTTCTAAATATAATTTTGCTACTTTAGAACCTGGAGCAAATGAAGATTTAACCCAAGGTTTACGCATTAGTCCTAGCTCATTAGCTCTTTTTGCCACTAAACCGGCAGCAACGACATTTCGTGGATTTGACGTATTAGTACAGCTAGTGATAGCCGCTATTATAACGGCGCCGTCGGGCATTTCTCCGGCCTTTTCTTGTGCGTGGCAAGTACTTAAATCTTTCGCAATACCTTTTTCTGTTAAAGCATGAGTAGGTAAACGGCGGTGTGGATTTGAAGGCCCTGCCATGTTGCGCTCTATGGTAGATAAATCAAATTCAAGCACACGCTGATACTTAGCTTCAACAAGATCGTCAGCCCAAAGCCCAGTATGTTTTGCATAAGTTTCAACCAATGCCACTTGCTCAGGCTCTCTGCCTGTTAAAGTAAGGTAGTCAATCGTTTGTCTATCGATATAGAACATAGCTGCTGAAGCGCCATATTCTGGAGTCATATTTGAAATGGTGGCTCTATCGCCGATCGTTAAATCTGTGGTGCCTTCACCAAAAAATTCTAGATAACTTGAAACCACTTTTTCATTACGTAAAAACTCGGTTATAGCCAATACCATATCGGTTGCTGTAATACCCGGTTTTCGCTTGCCAATAAGTTTAACGCCAATAATATTTGGCAGGCGCATCATGGATGGACGACCTAACATGACTGTTTCAGCTTCTAAACCACCAACTCCGATAGCAATCACACCCAAGGCATCAATATGCGGTGTGTGACTATCTGTTCCAACACAGGTATCAGGAAATGCCACACCATCACGTACTTGTACAACAGGTGACATCTTTTCTAAGTTTATTTGATGCATAATGCCGTTGCCCGCAGGAATAACATCAACATTTTTAAAGGCTGTTTTTGTCCATTCAATAAAATGAAACCTGTCTTCATTGCGCCTATCTTCAATAGCACGATTTTTATCAAACGCATCTGCTTCAAAACCGCCATGCTCTACTGCAAGTGAGTGATCAACAATCAGTTGTGTGGGTACAACAGGATTTACTTTAGCTGGATCACCACCTTGCTCTGCGATTGCATCTCGAAGTCCAGCTAAATCAACAAGCGCTGTTTGACCTAAAATATCATGACAAACAACCCGCGCTGGATACCAAGGAAAGTCTAAGTCCTGCTTACTTTCAATGATCTGTTTTAACGAGTCAGTTAGCGTTTCAGGTGAACAGCGACGGACTAGTTGCTCAGCTAAAATACGTGATGTATAAGGAAGTTTTGCATAGGAACCTGCGCTAATTTCTTCAATGGCTGAACGGGTATCAAAATAATCTATATTGGCACCTGGCAATGGTTTGCGATATTCGTAATTCATAATATTTCCTTCAGGACAGTGCCAGAGTTTCCTCTGACACTTCACAACGTCTCAACTTTTAGGTTTACCTTTCTGCTATTGGTGTTACTTTACGTGGTTCAGAGCCAATATAGTCTGCAGATGGACGAATAATACGGTTATTAGCACGTTGTTCCATAACGTGTGCTGCCCAACCGGTTAGACGAGAACAAACAAAAATAGGTGTAAACAACTTAGTTGGAATACCCATATAGTTGTATGTTGAGGCATGGAAGAAATCAGCATTACAAAAGAGCTTTTTGGTATCCCACATAAATTCTTCACAGGCGACAGAAATATCGTAAAGAGAAGTATCACCGTTTTCTGCAGCTAGTTTTTCTGACCATGCTTTGATAATGACATTACGGGGATCTGAAGTTCGGTAAATAGCATGTCCAAAGCCCATTATTTTTTCTTTTCGCTCAAGCATACCTGCCATCTGAACTTTAGCATCTTCAGGTGAAGAAAATTTCTCAATCATATCCATTGCGGCTTCATTTGCGCCGCCATGAAGGGGTCCACGTAGAGTTCCAATAGCGCCAGTGATACATGAGAACATATCTGACAATGTTGACGCACAAACTCGCGCAGTAAACGTTGAGGCATTGAATTCATGCTCAGCATATAAGATTAATGAGACATCCATCACGCGTTCATGTTGCGCTGAAGGGCTTACACCGTTTAATAATTGTAAAAAATGCCCTGCTAATGAACCTTCACTGCTTGTACAATCTATTTCAACACTTTCATGGCTATATCGATACCAATAACACATGATGGCAGGGAAAGCTGCCAACAAACGATTAGCCGCTTTATTTTGCTCAGTAAAATCAACTTCGGGTTCGACATTACCTAAAAATGAACAGCCTGTACGCATTACATCCATTGGGTGAGCGTGTTTTGGGATCAGCTTTAACACGGATTTAAGTGCATCGGGTAGATCACGCATGGCAAATAAGTCTGCTTTATAAATGGCAAGTTGCTCTGCTGTAGGGAGATCACCATTAAATAATAAATAAGCAACTTCTTCAAAGGTGGCATTTTCAGCTAAATCAGCAACATCATAACCACAATAAGTTAAACCACTCCCTGATTTCCCTACCGTGCATAACGCAGTTTCACCCGCACTTTGACCACGTAATCCTGCCCCACCTAATTTTTTATCAACCATAGCTCTATCCTCATAATTTATTAAATTTTTTAATCTATTTATGTCACCGCTATTTAGCTCTCCTCAAAAAGCCCCTATTGTTTTGATTGGTATAGGGCCTTTGATTAATGTAGGCAATAGCGGAAAATACTCTTGGCTTACTTGTTTTTACCTTCTGCAAAAAGTGAATCTAATTTTTGTTCGTAATCGTGATAGCCAAGGTAATCATAAAGCTCCATACGCGTTTGCATGTTTTCAATTTCAGCTTTTTGATCGCCCTCAGCTAAAAGCGTTTTATAAACAGACTCCGCCGCTTTATTCATTGCTCTAAACGCTGATAAAGGATACAAAACCATAGCGCACCCCCACTCTCCTAGTTGCTGTTTATTCCATAATTCAGTTTGACCAAATTCGGTAATGTTTGCCAAGACAGGTACTTCTAATGCTTGGGTAAAAGCTCGGTAGTGCTCTTCTGTTTTAACTGCTTCAGCAAAAATACCGTCAGCACCAGCTTCTACATAAGCTTTCGCTCGTTCAAGCGCGGCTTCTAATCCTTCTTGAGCAAAGGCATCGGTACGCGCCATAATGAAAAAATCAGGATCTTGGCGGGCATCAACAGCAGCACGAATGCGGTCGACCATTTCTTCTGTCGAAACAATTTCTTTATTTGGACGATGACCACAACGTTTTTGTGCCACTTGATCTTCTATATGAACAGCGGCTGCTCCCGCTTTTTCCATATCGCGAATGGTTTTAGCAATGTTAAATGCTCCACCCCAACCTGTATCAATATCTACAAGTAAAGGTAAACTTGATGCGGAAGTAATACGTGATACATCGGCTATGACGTCATTTAATGATGTCATGCCAAGGTCAGGTAAACCGTATGAGGCATTCGCTACACCGCCTCCAGATAAGTAAATGGCTTGGTGTCCCAACTGCTCTGCCATCATAGCGCAATAGGCATTAACCGTTCCTACAACTTGAAGGGGTTTGTTATTGCTTAACGCTTTACGGAATTTGGCTCCGGCTGATAAGTGAGTTGTCATCTTATTTCCTCTATTTCGACATTTTTAATTCATTTAGTTTTTGTTGGGCTATTTTGCTTTCTATATTCTTTCTTGATGCTGCAATATGTCGTCGCATTAATATTTCCGCTAGTTCTCCGTCTCTATCACAAATAGCTTGTATAATTTGAGAATGCTCATTAAAAGCACGGCTTGCTCTAGGACTGTTCATGCCAAATTGGTAGCGATACATACGTACTAAGTGATATAGCTGGCCACAGATCAAATCAATTAACTGTTTGTTATGGCTGCCAAGAATAATTTTATAGTGAAAGTCGAGATCGCCTTCTTCTTGGTAGTAAGCAACGCCATCTTTAAGATCTTGAGTTTGACTATGGATATGCAGCATAGATTGCATGTCGACAATTTCCTCATCAGACATATTCAATGCAGCTTGACGACATGCCATTCCTTCTAGAGCTTCACGCGTAATATATAGCTCTAGTAACCCTTCAATAGTACAATCTACGACTCTTGAGCCCACATTCGCTTTACGCTCAATCAAGTGACACTTTTCAAGACGATTTAAAGCTTCTCGTAAGGTAGAGCGACTGATTTGATAGCGTTTTGCTAGTTCAGGCTCACTAATTTTACTACCAGGTGGAATATCTCCTTCCACAATAGCATGTTGCATTTGTTCAAATACTTTATCCGCTGTTGTCACTGCAGTTTGTTTAGTAGGATTTGATAGAGACATTCATTGACCTTAGCTTTTAAATTGTCGACACATTTATTTGATACATGTGAATAATAGCGGTTTGATTTTATAATACAAGTAGACTTAAGTATTATTGTCGACAATTAAAAACTAAGGGTGGGTTATGACAGGCACAAAAAAACCCACGTAATATAAAATATTACGTGGGTTTTCTATGTTTCACTTTTGTACACTTTCTATAAAAGAATAACTCATAAAAAGTGGCATCCCTAAGGGGATTCGAACCCCTGTTACCGCCGTGAAAGGGCGGTGTCCTAGGCCTCTAGACGATAGGGACACTGTATTAACTCTTGTTAAGACATACTATCTACCAGATCACTCTGGTGATTTAGTTAAGTCTAATTTCAATGATAGTCGACTTAAGACAAAACTAAAACTCTAAACTCTTATTTTCATGTAAATGTCAGTATAAGAAACTGATTCACTTTTAAGCACCCTACCCTAATAGTTAGAATAAAGTGGCATCCCTAAGGGGATTCGAACCCCTGTTACCGCCGTGAAAGGGCGGTGTCCTAGGCCTCTAGACGATAGGGACACTAAAACCGTAAGATAATTATCAAAACTTATTGTTTTAACATTTCTCACAGAATTGGATATACCAATTCTTAATTGCTTTTTGTTTTATAAGTTTAAGCTAACTTAATTTGTTAATACACTATCTATCAAACAATAGACACTGAATTAAAAATAGTGGCATCCCTAAGGGGATTCGAACCCCTGTTACCGCCGTGAAAGGGCGGTGTCCTAGGCCTCTAGACGATAGGGACACTAAAACTTGATAACAAGTTAAAACTATCTATTCTTTGCTATTAAAAACATCAAAGAACCTAAATTTGGTGGAGCTATGCGGGATCGAACCGCAGACCTCTTCGCTGCCAGCGAAGCGCTCTCCCAGCTGAGCTATAGCCCCGCTTGTTTAAATATTCCCTTTAATAAGAAGTTATTCAAACGGTTATACTTAATAACTGGCCTAATAGTTATTTCAGTATACTGCTTTTCCATTATTTCTAATGAAAAATGCCATTTCAACTAAGCAATTTACAATGAAATGAACACTTGCTGAAAACGAGGCGCATTCTAAGCAGCAGCCATAAAACTGTCAACACTTATTTTAAAAAAAACAGTAAAATATTATAAAAGTCACCTTGAGTGATTACTTATGCAACAAGTTGATTGTTTTTTGCCTAAACACTTGTTTGGCCTGTACAAATTGTAGTCTCAATTCATAACAAAGTTAATAATTTAGTGAAAATGAAGCAGCTATGTCTATACTCGCTTTATTTTTTCGAGATTTAACGTTATTGTTTACCTACAACTTATTAGTAGTATTAGTTAAATTAAAATCGAATGCAGTTAAATGAATTAAATGTTGTTGCCATAGGTGGTGGTCACGGTTTAGGTAGAGTACTCTCTACCCTTTCTTTTATGGAAGATAAATTAACCGGTATAGTCACAACAACAGATAATGGCGGCTCAACAGGCAAATTAAGAAAGCGAAGTAGTTCAATTGCTTGGGGCGATCTAAGAAATTGCCTGACAGAACTTGTCGACAGTGATTCTGTTGGCAGTCAACTATTTAACTTTCGATTTGACGGTAGTGACGAACTTGGTGGTCACAATCTAGGAAATTTAATTCTTTATGGTTTAGGACAAGTACAATCTAGGCCGTTAGACTCTATTAAGCTTGTTAGGCGTATGCTACGTGTACGCACCCAAGTTTTACCTATGTCTGAAACACCTACAGATTTAATGGCATTCTATCCAGAAGGGCGTTGCCGTGTTGGCGAGCTCTCCGTTGATGAAATGCCTATCATGCCTAAAAGCTTAATGTTAGCACCTCTAGTAAAATCTATAGTTCCTTGCATTGATGCTATTAATAAGGCTGATTTAATTATTTTAGGACCAGGCAGCTTTCTTACAAGCATTATTCCCCCGTTATTGGTGAGGGATATTAGTAATGCTTTAAAAAATAGAGAGGGCCATTGTGTCTTTATTGATAATATTGTTGCAGAGCAAAGCCCCGCTTCTCAATTAACTATTGATGAGAAACTAGATTGGATTGAAGAAAATATCGGCTGTTTACCTGTTGATAGTGTAATAAGCCAACAGCCCTGTGTAGAGTCTGATAAAGTTAATATTATATGCCGTGATTTAGCGCATAATAAAGTGCCTCATCATCACGACAAACAAAAACTTATTTCAGCATTAGAAGATTGCCTGTCTATTGCATTAGAAAATAAAAAATCAGCTTAGTTTAGCTGAGTTACTTATTTGATGATGCTTCATCCTCACTGATTCGACTTGCAACAGCGCCCTTTTGATCTTTGTATTTTGCGTCATCACGTTTATTATATGGGCGTACAGCACTGGACGACATAGTTTCAAAATTTAGCGCTGCAATTTTCATTTTAGGGCGTAAAGCTAACGGCAATTTACCACTATTATAAAATTCTAGGACAATTTGTCCTGACCAGCCGGGATCAATTCTATGGGCTGTTACATGCACCATAAGCCCTAACCTAGCCAATGACGAGCGGCCGTCTAACCAACCAACAATATCATCGGGCAATGTAACTGATTCATAGGTTACAGCTAATGCTAACTCCCCAGGATGTAGAAAAAATGCATCACCATCAGCTATCACTATTTCATCACTCATGACCGAATTCATTGCTTGTTGCATTTCAGCTTTAGGACCACTTAAATCAATATAAGGTGCCGTATGATCTTGGAATACTCTAAATTCATTACCTAAGCGTATATCAACACTAACTCCTGAAATCATTGAACTATCAGGCTTAGGAGAAATTACTATTCTTTCATCATCAAGGTATTGCTCAATATCTTTATCACACAATCTCATATTTTTTCACTTGTTAGTTGAGTTGATTATTCAATGTTTTCAACGCTTGCAGTAAGCGGACTTCGGTTGTCCAATTGCAAAAACAATTGCCCGACTATATTACGCGCTATTCTACGGTACAAACTTGCTATCTCGCCAGTGCTATTTTCAATGATATCCGATTGGCCACTATCAGCATCTTGACGAATATCAATATTAAGTGGCAATTGCCCTAAAAGTTCAACCTTCTTACGCTCAGCCATTAATGTGCCACCTGATTCGCCAAAAATATGGCTTTGATGACCACAGTTTTCACATAAGTGATAACTCATGTTTTCAACAACTCCCAGCACCGGCACTTGAACTTGATCAAACATAGTAACGCCTTTAATGGCGTCATCAAGTGCTATATCTTGGGGGGTTGTCACAATAACCGCTGCAGCAACAGGTATCTTTTGAGCGAGTGTTAATTGAATATCACCAGTACCTGGCGGCATATCAATTAATAAGTAATCAAGCTCAGGCCAAGCTGTTTCATTAAGTAATTGACCAAAAGCGCCGCTAGCCATAGGTCCTCGCCAAACTGTCGCATCGTTAGCATGAACCAAAAAACCTATCGACATGGCGTTTAACCCATGTGACACCAAAGGTAACATCAATTTGCCATCAAAAGATTTAGGTTTGGCGTTTTTTAACCCCAACAAGGTTGGTACCGAAGGACCATAAATATCAGCATCTAACACCCCCACTCTAGCGCCCTCTGCCATTAAGGCATATGCTAAATTAACCGTTGTCGTAGACTTACCTACACCGCCTTTGCCAGAAGATATTGCAATAATGTTGGCAATATTATGACCACTTCCTTTTAAAGAAAATTTACGTACGGCTGAAACATTAAGTTGCACTGTAAAGAAAACCGTTTTTTGCAGCATTTGCGATAAGCTACTTGCAATTTCATCCAGCTCTCCTTGGCAAGGAAAAGGCATTTCAATTTGAATGTCAATATGTTCATCTTGTTTAATTTCAATAGATAAACAAGTACTTAGCACACCTTCAGGAAAGTTTACTGAACGATAAGTTTGTAATGTTGTATTTATAACATCAGCTATTTCTTCATTACTTAATAACGAAGGGTTCTTAATTTGTGTTTTTTGTGAAAAAAGTTTGCCGAACATCCCGGATATCCAAGGTATTAATTATTGAAGAACATACTTAAACCACTGCATGATGGCTTGAGTATAAAAGCTAAATTCTGTACTATTGCAGCCATTATTACCATCAAAACATTTATTTTTTATGTCTACTGCTATTTCTTCATCTGCTCCATCTTCGAAACGCAAAATATTAGTTACTTGTGCATTACCTTATGCTAATGGCTCTATTCACTTAGGCCATTTACTTGAACATATTCAAACTGACATTTGGGTACGTTTTCAACGCATGCGTGGTCATGAAACTTACTTTGTTTGCGCTGATGATGCTCACGGCACTCCAATTATGCTAAAAGCTCAAGAGCTAGGTATTTCTCCTGAAGAAATGATCAATGCTGTTCGTGAAGAACATATGGCAGATTTTGCAGACTTTCATATCAGTTTTGATAACTATCACTCAACACATAGTGATGAAAACAAAGAATTTGCGACTGAGATCTACAATAAACTACATGCTAACGGTCATATAAAAACCCGAACAATTTCACAATTATTCGATCCTGAAAAAGAAATGTTTTTACCTGATCGTTTTGTTAAAGGCACGTGTCCTAAATGTAAAGCTGAAGACCAAAATGGTGATAGCTGTGATGATTGTGGTGCAACTTACTCGCCTACTGAAGTGTTAAATCCTCGCTCTGTTGTATCAGGGGCAACACCGGTATTAAAAGATTCTGAACATTACTTTTTTGACTTACCTGCGTTTGAAACCATGTTAAAAGACTGGACTCGCAGTGGTGCTTTACAAGAAGAAATGGCCAATAAACTAGCTGAATGGTTCGAGCAAGGACTAAAACAATGGGACATTAGCCGTGATGCGCCTTATTTTGGCTTTGAAATTCCAAATGCGCCAGGCAAGTTTTTCTATGTTTGGTTAGATGCCCCTATTGGTTACATGGGTAGCTTTAAAAACTTATGTAATAAAAAGCCAGAAATTGATTTTGACAGCTTCTGGGCTGAAAATTCTGATGCTGAACTTTATCACTTTATTGGCAAAGACATTATTTACTTTCACAGTCTATTTTGGCCTGCGATGCTTGAAGGTGCGGGCTATCGTAAACCCACTAGTGTTTATGCCCATGGTTTTGTGACGGTTAATGGCGCGAAAATGTCTAAATCAAAAGGTACTTTTATTAAAGGCAGAACTTACCTTGAGCATTTAAACCCTGAATATTTACGTTATTACTATGCAGCTAAGTTAACAAATCGCATTGATGATTTGGATCTTAACCTTGAAGACTTCGCTCAACGAGTAAATTCTGACTTAGTAGGTAAAGTGGTAAATATTGCTTCACGTTGCGCAAGCTTTATTACTAAACGCTTTGATGGCATGTTATCTAGCAATATTGATGATCAAGCGCTTGCCGATGAAGTGATGAATGCTGGAGACAGTATTGCGAGTTGTTATGAAAACAGAGATTTCGGCCGCGCTATGCGTGAGATAATGGCTCTTGCTGATAAAGTTAATGAATATATAGCGATCAAAGAACCATGGCAATTAATCAAAGATGAAACCAAACAACAAGAAGTGCAAGATATATGTTCGCTTGGTATTAATATGTTCCGCACCTTGATGATTTACTTAAAACCCGTGCTACCTTCACTTGCCGAAAATACAGCTGCATTTTTAAATGATGAGTTAATGTGGAAGGGTCATCAAAGTTTATTAACAGATCATAAAATTAATAAATTTAAAGCTTTATTACAACGTGTTGATATGGACAAAATCAATGCTATGACTGAAGCATCAAAAGAAAATTTAAATCCTGCATCGGCATCTAATGATAATAAGAAATCAAAAAAATCTAAGAAGAAGGATAAACCCGTTGATAATAGTGCAGCACTAAACAACCCGTTAGCCGCTGATCCTATCAGTGAAGAAATCCAATTTGATGATTTTGCAAAAATTGACTTAAGAATTGCCAAAATCATTAATGCTGAACATGTAGAAAAAGCCGACAAATTATTGAAACTGACCTTGTCTCTTTCTGATAATGATTCTGAAACCCGCCAAGTATTCGCAGGAATCAAATCAGCTTACCAACCTGAAGATCTTATCGGCAAACATACGGTAATGGTTGCTAATTTAGCACCACGTAAAATGCGTTTTGGTATGTCAGAAGGCATGGTATTAGCAGCTGGGCCTGGTGGTCAAGATTTATGGATTTTAAATCCTGATGAAGGCGCCAAAGCTGGGATGAGAGTTAAGTAGCTAAAAAACTTAATAAAAAATATAAAATCAGAAACAATGTATAAAAGGTATAGTGTAACGCGATACCTTTTTTTTATTATCGCTTATTGTATTTCCATTAATTATATTAGCGCTTAAGAGACTTATAGTGAATAAAATAACTTCCTTTATAAAATCTATTCCATCAACGGCATTTATCATTATCGGCATGGTATCAGGGCTTATCATCGGTGCTACTTATGGAACAGTATTTGGTGGTATTAACGAAATAGCTAATGCGTTTGTGATGTTACTACAAATGACAGCATTGCCTTACATTGCCCTATCATTAATCATTGGTATTGGTGGCTTAAACCCCAATCAAGTACGAAGTGGTTTTAAGAAGTCGTTAACCATTTTGGTAGCAATGGTATTTTTAGTATTAATTTATATATTATTAGCCCCCATCGCCTTTCCTAACTGGGTTAGTGCTGACTTTTATAGTTTACATACAATAAAAACTACAAAAGAATTTGATCTAATTACGCTATTTATTCCACAAAACCCCTTTCATTCATTCGCAAACGGGCTAATCCCAAGTGTTGTTTTATTTAGCATTTGCCTAGGTGCAGGTTTAAAAGGTGCAAAGGGGAAAAAACAAACACTACAAGCATTAACGGGTCTTAACAATGCCATTATTATTGTTAGCAATAATGTGATGAAGTTAGCGCCTTTGGGTGTTTTTTGTATAGCCTTAAGAGCCGCTGCCACAGTTGATAGCTCTCAGATTGATGGCCTATTAGTTTACATTGTAACTGCTACAGTTTTAGTGTTTCTTTTAAGTTTTTTAATTCTACCAGCGATAGTGTCTATTGTGACGCTGTTGAGCTATCGTCAAGTCCTCACCGTATCAAGAGAAGCTATGATCACCGCTTTTGCTACTGGTAGTTTCTTTATTGTTATTCCGTTAATCGTCGAAAAAACCAAATTATTGATAAAAGAAACCTATCAACAATCTGAGAAACTTAACCAAACTATCCCTGCAGTATTGGTTAATGATGCAACTAAATTGCCCGGTATAATCGTGCCTATAAGCTTTAGTTTGCCTATAGGCGGTAAATTACTTGCATTACTTTTTGTTTTATTTGCAGCATGGTTTTCAGGCTCACATGTTGGCATTGACCAATACGTAAACTTATTAGCTGCTGGCTTACCTCAACTGTTTGGCACCAGCACTGTTGCAATGCCGAGTTTGCTAGAATTATTTAATGTACCCGGCTCATTATTTGAATTATTTTTAGTTGCAGAAAACTTAATTGTTGGCAGGTTAAGTGCGTTACTCTCAGTAATATTTTCCACATGCTTTGTTTTACTGGTAAGTGCTAGTGTCACCAAACAGTTTACATTTAAATGGGCTTCATTTGTAAAGTACGCCATACTGTTTCCAATATTTTCAATAATGACTTTCTATTCACTTAGGATTACCTTTGATAATATAAGTTATCAATATCAGGGTTATGAAAAATTTATTGAACGTGACTTTGTCATGATTGATATTCAGTCTACCGTGCTGAGAGCCCCTGAGAACTCCTCCATCAATTCATCTCCTTATTCTGATGTGTTAAGCCGTATTAAACAGCGTGGCTTCTTACGTGTAGGCTATTTTAGAGACGATTTACCTTATGGGTTTCATAACAATGAAGGTAAATTAGTCGGCTTTGACATTGAAATAATCAACCTATTAGCGGACGATTTAAATGTGAGTGTTGAGTTTGTTCGAATTTTTCATGATCAGGCTAAAGAATTATTAGCCTCAGGGTATTTAGACATGACCACTGGTATTCCAGTTTTGCCAAATAATATGAAAGAGTTCACCCTCACCATTCCTTATACATCACAAAACATTGCTTTTATTGTAAAAGAAAATAGACGCCGTGAATTTACGGATTGGAAAAATATATTTAGGCGCGATGATTTGATTATTGGTATACCTGAGTTGTTTTATAGTGAAAATTTAATTAAGCGATACTTTAAACATGGAAAAGTATGGGAAATATCTACCCCTAGGCTTTTCTTTAAGGAAGAATACCAACATATAGATGCTATGTTATTTGGGGCACCAACCGCTTCGGCATGGACGTTATTACACCCTGAGTACACAGTAATCGTCCCAAAACCAGCTCAACCACCACTCTTTATGGCATTTGCAATAAACAATAAAGATAATGCTTTTGAATTATTTATGAGAAACTGGATCACAACTAAGAAGAAAAATAATGACATTAAAAAATTATTTGATTATTGGATTGCCGGTAATAAACCTATTTTACTATCTGAAAAATTAGCTGAGTTAAAAACCTATGTCGAAAATTAGTTTTATAATAGCCATGTTTTTTTTATTAAACGCGTGTACTCACAATTATCAAGTTTCAACCAATTTAGACAAAGAAAACTTCAAGGAATATTTTTCAGCGTCTGAAGTAACTATTTATGAGCAAGAAGCAGACATTAGTGGTAAATATGAATTTATAGGCTTAGTTGAAGGTCAAGACTGTCAAGTTAAACCACATCATGCCGTTCCTGATAAAGTTATTGCTCGTACACAAGCGCGACAACTCGCATATAACAAACAAGCTAACGCTATAATATTTACTGGCTGTGCTGAGCTTTCTCCCGAACAACTCCAACTATTAAGCCAAAGCAATGATGCTCAACAATGTCACGCAATTGTTATTTGTTATGGTAGAGCTTTCGTCGTTGAAGATAATAGTTAACTAAGCTGATATGACTAATTCAAACGATAAAATAACCTTTAACGCAATAGGATATGTTAAATCACCTTATAAAGAGAAGTTTGCCATACCCAGGCAACCAGGATTAGTAGACGCGGCTAAAGGACAAGTTATTTTAACAGGCAAAGCTAATAACACAGACTTAATTAAAGAAATTGGCCAATTTTCACACCTTTGGCTTTTATTTGTGTTTCATGGGACTAAAGCGAAAGGATGGAAGCCACTTGTTAGGCCACCACGTTTAGGTGGCAACAAAAAAGTAGGTGTACTGGCAACTAGATCGACTTTCAGGCCAAACCCAATAGGTATGTCAGTGGTCAAGTTAACCTCAGTTGAAGTCAAAAAACACCAAGTCATTTTGCATATTTCTGGGCTCGACTTGTTAGATGAAACCCCGATTATTGATATCAAGCCCTATCTTCCCTACGCAGATTCAATACCTGATGCCCATGCTGGTTTTGCCCAACAACAGCCTGTAGATAGCTTGTCAGTGAATTTTAGCGGTCAAGCTCAGCAAACGATACATGAATTACAGGAAACTTACCCAAATCTAAGCTTGCTCATAGAGCAAGTATTAGCGCAAGATCCTCGCCCCGCCTATAAACAACACAAAGCAGATGACAAGAGCTATGCGATGTCACTGTATGATTTAAATATTGAATGGATGATGCAAAGCTTGTCAACGCTGGTTGTGACTAAAATCAGCAAAACCATTATAAAAACAAAGAATTAATAAAACTTAATTAATTCTTCGAGCTACGTGTACAACTTCTTTCTAGGTAACTTCTGTTTTCTTTATGCGTTTATCAAGTGCTAAGTTTGTTCAGGTTCTCTTAACGACATGACGAACATTAATAATTTGTTTGTCTTAAACAAAACATCGATGAGGAAGTAAGGCTTTATTATCAATAAAAGCTAAGGTAACAGGAAGGTTGAAACTGTTACCTATAATACTTTTTGTCCTTATTTAAATTGAGATACTTTGCTTTGTAATTCATCAGCAATCGTTGACAATGCGTTACTGGCACCAGATACGTCTTTTGAGGCATCAAATAGTTCTGTAGCAGATTTCTCAACAGTTTCCATGTTTTTCATGATAGCGTCACATGTATGCTTTTGCTCTTCACTTGACGCAGCCACTGAATGGTTAATGTTATCCAAATCTTTAATACCATTAAGTAATTCATTTAATGAGGTGGTGACTTCGTCTACTAAATGAATTCCGTCTTTAGCAGATACCGAGGCACGTTGCATCGAATTGACAGCTTCATCAGCCACTTCGGTTAAAGAATGGATATTTTCTTGAATTTCCACAGTACTTTTTTGTGTTCGAGTGGCAAGTTGGCGTACTTCATCTGCCACAACTGCAAAGCCTCTTCCATGCTCTCCAGCTCTTGCAGCTTCTATTGCTGCATTTAATGCTAGTAAATTTGTTTGTTCTGCAATTGAAGTAATAACATTCAATACATTATTAATACTTTCAACTTGGTGTTGTAGATTTTCTAACGTTTTTGATGAGGTATTAACTTCAGTAACAAGCTCATTAATATTGTCTCTCGCTAAGTTAGCTCGTTTAGTATTTTTCTCAGTAATATCTTTTGCTTGCGAAGTTTCATTAGAGGCTCTATTTGAGTTTTCAGAGACTTCTTCTATAGCATAATAAAATTGCTTTAAAGCATCATTCACAACATGAGACTGCTCTTGCTGTCTAGAGGCGACACAATTAGTTTGTTCCGTTGTTGCACTAAGCTGAGTACTTGATGAAGCGATAGTTTCAGAATTTTGTTTTATTGATTCTATAATTTGATTAATTAACGACAAGAAGCGATTAATCCCTTGTGTCACTTGATCTAATTCAGTTATGCCACAGTCCTTCAATACAATATTTAAATCAGCATCACCACTATTAAGCTTTTTAACTTCTTCCCCTATTTTCAGGATAGGTTTTGTTAATATCATAGACAACCAATAGGCTAGTATAAAAGTAACCGCAGTTAATAAAGATAAAACCGTAATAGCCGACCACCAAATACTACGACTTAACTTCTCAATAGATTCGTAGGCTTCAGCTACATCAATTTCAGATAATAGTGCCCATGTGTGAGGGCCATAGTGCACAGGGCCATAAGCTGACAAAACAGGTACACCACGATAATCATTTAATTCGGTATAACCTGAACGGCCAGCTAAAGCTTCATCAACGGCTAAACCACTAACAGGTTGAAGGCCAATGCTGGTATTTTGCTTGGCAATAAGTAATGATTTTTCAAGGTATCTATTAGATATAATTGCCAAATAGCCTTCTTTATCTTCGATAAAAAAGCGACTTTCATTTCTCAAGGTTTTATCGTTGCCTACTAAATAGGTCTCACCGCTTTGACCAAAGCCCTTATTTTTCCAATCATTGTTATGGGTCATAATGTTATTAATTTCCGCTAAAGGCATTTGGAAAATAAGAATCGCTTTAGATGTACCACCTATTTGAATTGGGCTTGCAATAAAACTTGCTGATGCATTATAAGAAGGCAGGTATGAGGTAAAGTCAGATATATAGGTTTCATTAGGTTTTAACTGTTTAGCATTTCTAAATGCCTCTGCAATACCTGTTTTTGCATAGGGTCCATGAAGCAAGTTGGTAGCGAAATCTAATTCTTTAAATACACTATATACAATGTTTCCTGTATCAGCATCGACTATAAAGATATCGTAATAGCCAAACTGATCTAAAAAATACTGAAAATCTTGATGGTATTTTTGGTGTGTACTCCCATAGGTTGTTTTAGTTTCAGGGACCACTAATTCATCTTTCTCACCTAATGAATGCGGATTATTACTGATGAAATCATATTGTAATAAATGTGCAGTTTGGCTGTTCTCGTTATAAAGCGATTCTACTTCTAGGCTAGTATTATTAAGTTCATCAAATTTCTTTCCAAATTCATTTTTATAATATTCATCTAGAGACTGAGTGATTTTATTCTCATTAGTAACATTGGATTGAGAAGCATATAGGTTAAAACCATCGATAAATTCCTGAGCAGCATTTTCAGTTTGAGAACTCGCAGATAAGGTTGTTATTTGTTTCTCTATAGTAGAAAAATACTTTTCAATTTTAGTACTAATTGCTGCTCTTTTTGCGATTAAATCACGTTGAGATTTTTTGTGAATATTTTCGTCTAATTCTTTAATTGACATTTGGGCAAGTAATACTACTACCGCCATTCCTGTGATAAGTACACTAGCAACCATACTTATTAAAATTCTAACTTTAAGACTCATGAATTAGATACAACCTTTAATGGGTTAAATGGGGACGAAAGATTACATTAAGCAAGTATTACGCCTAAAGTTTAATCAAGGAAAATAAGGCATTAGCGTAAATATCTTTTGTATTATTTATTTTTTGCACCAAAATTATCAAAATGTTGCACTGAATTGTGTTTTCAACAGTTCATTGAGCTTTTACCCAAAACACCATTCACGACTAATCTTATTTCTTTATGCAACTTCATGTAAGCAAGATTTAATCCCTCATATTCTTATGAGATGTTTTTTTCAGTTAATGGAAGAGATAGATTATTGACTATTTTGCAAGAAACTCTGCTAAGTCTTTTGAGTTGAAGGGTTTCCTAAGTACAGGGTAGTTCCAAGTTCGCTCTTCAGTTGCTATATAACCACTAATAGAATAAACCTTTATGTCTGGAATAACTTTTTTAACCATCTCAACCGCTTCACGCCCAGATAAATCAGGTAAGATCATATCCGTTATAAAAATGTCAAACTCGCTGTGGCTATCGAGAATGTTAATAAGCTCATCTTTGTTATTGGCCATAGAAACCTCTGCACCTTGGCTTTCCAAAAACAAGCAAACAAATTCTGCAATACTGATCTCATCATCTAACACTAAAACCTTTTTACCTTGCATGTTTGAACAAGTGTTCTTGTTTTTAACAGATTGAAATTGTTTATTAAGGGTTTTGCATTTAAATATTAAAGTAAAATGTGCACCTCCTAGTTCACTGTGCCCTTCTACTTGTATTTGACCGTTATGTTTATACATAGTGTTATAAACATTAGCTAAACCAATACCATTACCTTTATTAACGGACTTTGAGCTATAAAAGGGATCAAATATTTTAGTTAAATTTTCTTTTGCTATACCTGTGCCGCTATCTTTTACATGTACTTCTAATTGATTAGGGCCAGCTAGATTAATAGAAATTGCTATTTTGCCCGTTAGACCTTTTCCTTGAATAGCATCTTGAGCATTTAACACCAAATTAAGCAAAATATTGATAAACTCTCCTTGCGGAAACTTAATGACACAATGGATTGCTTCAAAATCAATTGTTAAATCAATGGTACTGAGTAAAAGCTGCTTAAATAAATATTTATTTTCTTGAATCTCTTTAATTGGATCGAAATTGACTACTTTAACTGTCGGTTTACGCGTAAAGGCCAATAGCCTTTCTGTTACATCCTTCCCTTTATCAATTGCGTTTTTAACACGGTCAATATACTTTGATATATCCTGTTCACCTCTAGAAAATTTTAACTCCAACATTTCAATTGCGCCTAGTGCCACGCCAAGTACGTTATTAATATCATGTGAAACATTGCCGAAAGTATTACCTAATAATGCTAAACGATTTGAAATGATTTGCTGTTGCTCTTGTCGAAACGCTTCTGTGACATTTTCAACAATCCAAATATAAATCCCTTCTTCAGCTTCATAAGTAACTGAAAAGTCAAAAACACTATTGTATTTATCAAAACTTACATTGGTATATTTGATTTGCCCTTGTTTTACAGCCTTTTTTTTATATTCCATGTAATCAGCAATACTGAAGTTGATATAGCTAAACAACACAGCGCTTGCGTTGTCTTGATGGGGGGAGATATCTTGATAAACAACATTGTCATTATCATCAATAAAAAAAATCGGCACTTTGATGGTTAAGTTAACCATAGCTAACAATTTTAACTTTTCAAAAACCCCCTCTTGACGGGTGATATCTTTAACAGTGCCATAAACCGCTTGAATATTACTTGATGTATCAAACTCAATTTCAGCCACAATATCTATTTTAACTTTTTCATTGTTAGCTAAATTAATCGTTGCTTTTAAATGGAAAGGCTCAGCGAGAGTTGTCGCTCTTTGCATTTTATCTATAAATAATTGTTGTTCTTTTCCTGACAGCAATTGACTGACGTTGTCGATACTAGGTTTAAACGTTTTTTTACTTACTCCATGCATTTTATAGAGTTTATTTGTCCAACTAAACAATTGATCTTGCAAGCTAAATCGCCAGTAACCAATATTATTGACTTTCTCAATAAGTGTTAGCCAATTATTTTGTCTCTGATACATAGCGCATAGTTTTTTATTATCAGGTATTGCTCTTATAGAGCCACATAATAAGCAAGGTGCATCACCATCAAACTCGGTAATTTTACAAATAAGACTTACCCAAATATTTTGCCTTTCTTGAGTTGTGAGAATACAGCTTATGTCAACCTTCTCTATGTCCCCAGAAAGGTGAAGCGTTATATGTTGCTTAAACTCTGATAAAGCCTCTTTTTCAAAGTGCTTCATCAAAAATTCGCTATTATCTTGATAACCTTTATATTCATAACCAAGTAATGTCATCAATTTGGGCGAATAAAACACGCTGTCATTTGCTAAATCCCATTGCCAGAATCCCTCATCGAGCTTATCAAGGGTTGGGATTTGATGGGGATGTTTGTGAGGGGCAGCTTTCAAAACAACTCATCCTCATCATCAATCTCTTGGGCAAGGTACTCTTGCTGCAAATTTAATGATTGTAATTGATCAACACTATGCGATGCACTATCAAGCAGTTGAACCACTTCAATAAAATTAACATCATCTTGCGTATGTCTTTTCAGCGCAGAATGCACTAAATCAGTGAGGTAATCTTCTTGCTCTACATTTAAATCTAAAACATGAAAACTTAACCCTATTTTTTGCACTATTTCATCCATCACTTCTTGATGATGATGTTTAGATATTTCGACCATTTTTTTTGTCGACTCTACTGCTTGCTTTATTTGTTCTTGAACCGTGACTAAAGAGTTTTTATAAGCAATAAAAGCCATTCTAGCGCCAACACATTCAATAACAGATGCTAGAGCGTCAATATAAATATCTGTATCTACAGTGCCTTGCTCTAGATTTAATATGAAAATAGAGACTTGAGGGTGATTAAAAATAGTTCTAGAGCCAAATTGATATAAACGAGATTTTACTTTTAACAATTCCATCACTTCTATTTCAACAGGAGAACATACGCCCCTTTCAGCACTGTAATATGCTGGTGTTTCATTTAAAGGATAAAAGGCGATACAACCATGTAACCCCATTGCATAGAAGAAAGAAAATATTTCATCACGAATATGCTCATAGCTATTGCATTGGTTAAGCTTAGAGGTAAGTTGCATACAACTGCCATATTTTGACGCTTGTGCCATTGAGATATTAATTACATTTTCTTTTGATTTTATCTCATTTTCAAACTCATGAATTTTCTCTTGATAACCAATTAAATGTTGCAATTTATTGTTTAAAGTTAATAGAGAAATAGGTTTAGCTAAAAAATCATCGACACCACACTCTAACCCTTGAAGTATGGCTTCTTCTGTGGCCATGCCCGAATAAAGAACAAAAGAAGTCGGTGAATTTGGGGTGTTTTGTTGTAACTTGATCCACTCTGAACCTCGATCAAGTCCAATATTTTCATCAACCAAAGCAATATCAAAATTAATATTTTCTTTAAGCAAATCATTAGCAACATTAAGGTTGTTTGCACACCTCACCTCAAAGTCATCTTCTAGACTTTCAGCTAATAACTTGAGGTACTCAATATCATCATCAATAATCAAAAGATTATGTTTATTCATTACTATTCTCCTTATATTTCCTTGTAAATTAATATCCACTTTTATTGATTAACATTGATATTGTTAAAAAATTTAAACCCTTTTAAGGATTGTCATGCCAAACATAAGTTGCAGTTACTAATGTGCCATTTTCTTGATAATCTAAGGTGTCACAAAGCTGATCTATCAACTCAATTCCACGACCACTTAGTTTCATGACTTCATCATTGTTTGAGCAATTATTTTTTATTACTTCCAATACATCAAAGCCTTCACCACTATCTTTCATATTGATCATCACCTTGCCACCATGAGCAAAAGGAAAGAAACTTACCTCTATATTTACATATCCCAGTGTTAATTTTTCTAGGCGTTTGGCTCTTTCATTATAATATTGACTAAAACCTTCAGGTGAGCTTTTCAATTCAGAACTTAGCCCTAAGACGCCGTGATCAAGAGAATTAACAAATAATTCAGTTAATAAAGTATATAAGCTTAGCCAATGTTCTCCCTCTCCTTCAATATCATTAATTTGGTTCATTAATAACGGGATGGGGTTAACCGTTGCTAATAACTTATCTGTTAAATTCAAGCGCCATGACCAACTTGGGTTTGCGTTATACAAGTTATCTTCAAAAGTAATACTGTCAGGGATGGTGACTTGAGAGGCGGACTTTTGTGGGGTAGATACTGTTGGCTCCCAACCTGAACATGGTACATCGATTAATGATATATCGTCTTCTTGTGGCATCCCCTGACAAAACAATTGCAGCTCATTTAAAACATGGTTTGCAATATTATTATTGAGCATGCCTGTTTCAGCGGTTTGTTCAAAATTATCCACGCCAAACTCTTGCCCTTTAGAATTTCTCGCTTCAATAATGCCATCAGAGATCATCACGAGATGATCACTTTCTTCAATAGAAATAACAGCGATGGGGGTATCTGGTAATAATTTAGGAAGAATTCCTAATGGTGGATGAATAGAGGGAAACTGTTGTTTAATAACTGCGTTTTTATCGAAAATATAAGCATTGGGTAAACCTGCATTAAATACATGCGCTGACTTTTCATGTGATGAAATACAAACAAAACAAGCTGCAAAAAATAAGTCATTCGGTAACAGAACATTAAGTTGCTTATTAACTTGAGCAATAATATCTATTAAAGAGAAACCTTTTTTAGTCATGGCTCGAAAAGTTTCAGTAACGGGGATTGCTCCAATAGAAGCCCGTAATCCATGGCCCGTAAAATCCCCTAAAAGTACATGAATATCACCATTAGGGCATAATGATGTTAACTGAATGTCCCCACTAAACATGGTGGCTGCCTGTTTAATTATCCCTATTTGATCGAGTGCAAAATTTCTTGATTCAATCACTTCAGACATCATTTTTTCGGCTAATTGAGCATCTTTATGTTGTTCTTGTTGCAAATCTTTTATCTGCTGATATAAATCGCTGATCCGTTGAATTGATTTAATTTTTGCTTTAAAAACTTGTGGCGTAAAAGGCCTGATAAGTATACCGTCGCCACCTGCTTCAACACTTTCAATATAGGATTTTTCAGTGTCCATACTCGTGATAAAGATAAGTGGTGCTAGATTGTCCCCTGAAAGCTCTTTTATGCGTCGAGTGGCTTCATAACCATCCATCACGGGCATGTTAATATCCATCAGAACTAAGTCGGGTTGAAATTCTATGTATTTTTCAACGCCTTTAGCACCATCATTAGCCACTTCAACCTCGTAGCCTTCCTCTTTTAACAGCGCGGACAGCATCAAACATTGAGTCATTGAATCATCAACAATCAATGCTAATTTGTTGTTTTTTATCTCTGTCATGTCAAGCATAAAAAAGTTCGCTAGTGCACAACATTCATTAAACGATGAAACTGAGCTATTTCTAAGATTTTACTTACCGTTTCATTGGGTTTACTTATGATTAACTCTCCTGTATTCATTTCAACATAATCTTTTAAGAGTAAAATCATGCCCAGCGCAGAGCTATCCATATAATTGGTTCGGCTTAAATCCAAGATAAAAGTCAAATTTTTATCTTGGAATCTACTATATGATTCTCGAAATTTTTGATGCAATGAAAAGTCAAACCTATCTTCAACCATAATAGATACTTGTTTGTTTTCTTCAGAATAATTTGCACTGACGGTCATAAGTTGCCTCCTTGAATAACCATTTTGATCGTAGAGATAAGTTAAAATAATTCGACATCACCTTCAGACATCGTAATTTGTTTCACACTGCGTTTACCTTCGCTTTCTTTAGTTTGCTGATAAATTTCTTGGCACTTTTCCTTTAATGTCACTAGTTGATGATGAGCAGACGTTTGTTTACTATCTTCGAAGCCTGACAAGACCTCACTGATTTCATAAATACTCTGCACATTCATTTCGAGTGAATACAGCGACTGCCTTGTTAAATCTTCAAATTGAAGAGAACGAACTCCAGTTGCTACAGCATCTTTTATTTTTGGTGAAAGAATCGCTAATTCCTCCACACTGAGCATTGTATGTTTATTAACTGTTTCAACATGTTCCATCATCACTGACATTTTATCTTTTGCTTCTAAAGTTGAGGTCATATCTGCTGAAGCCATTTTTTCTACAGATTCACGCAGTTTTGAAATCACCTCTCGAGATTTGTTAATCTCATTACGAATATCACTATTTAATTCTGTAGAACCTACCGATAAAGTACGTACTTCGTTTGCTACCACTGCAAAACCTCTTCCTGCTTCACCCGCTCTTGCAGCTTCAATAGCAGCATTAAGGGCGAGTAAATTTGTTTGACTGGCGAGCCCTTCTACTTGGGCAAGCAAATTAAAAATACTGTCAAATTGCGCCACCATTTCATCAGTAAAGCTCATTGTTTCTAAGCTTTGTTTGCTTGTATTAACAATAACACCAACAAAATCGTCAAGGGTTTGGTTAGACTGAATCACAAAGTTTTCTAACGTTGATTCTTCTTCTCCGTCCTTGAAACTGGTAGAGTTTTTAATTAAATTTTCAAACATATCTTGTTGCTCCATACTCAAGCCCTGCAAGTGTTTAAAACTGTCTGAAATACCTAGTACTGCTTCTTCAACTAAGGTTTTAGTGCGTTTTACTTCGTTTTCTATAATCTCTATTTCTTGATGTAAAAATTGCTGTAACTCCAAAACCACTTCATGAAACAAAGCATGATCCACAGCAAGAGTATCATCGGTACCTTTCGTGTTTTCCTTGCTTATTTGTGAAGACTGGGCTGAAAAGGTTTCAGATGAAGTTCGCTTGTAATATTGGTAGATATAAAAAATAAAAATAACAAGCAAAGTGCCTTGTAGTAGATAAAAAATAAGATCATTTTGCAGCAACACATGATTTAATATCAGTAAGGTCGATAACAAACCTCCTGTAATGACTAAATGTTTATTCTGATACATTTGCTGCCTCTTTCATTTCATTTCTATCTAAGCTTGCATAATCGAGAATAGCACTGCCTATTTGTGTTAATGGCAATTCCAGTACATGCGCATTCAGTGCATGTGCTTGACCTGGCATTCCCCAAACAAGGCTACTGGCTTTATCTTGAATAATTGTTCTAGCTCCTTGTTTTTTTAATTTCAACATGCCTTGGGCGCCATCTTTCCCCATCCCTGTTAGTAGTACCGCCTGTACATTACTGGCAACTTCTAATAGTGATTCAAATAAAACATCAACGGCAGGTTTATGCCTATTCACCTCTTCTGTATCCAGTAAAGTACAAAACATAGCGCCATTTTTCTGTGTGATTTCCAAATGCAAGTCGCCGGGTGCAATATAAACATGGCCTGATTTTATTTTTTGTCCATGACTGGCCTCATGAACCTCTAAAGGAAGTAAACTATTTAAACGTTTTGCGAAACTAAGACTAAAATTTTTCGGTATATGTTGAGTTATTACGATAGCCGGTGAGTTTTTAGGCATATCAGTTAATAATTTTTTAATCGCTTCTGTACCACCTGTGGATGCTCCTATCGCAATAATATGATTACTACGTTTAGCACCTGTAAAATTGACTTTTTTTATGCTTTGTTTGCTTGCTGATTTTGTAAGTGTATGTGCGAGTTGATAATTTTTATGATCAACTTTTACCGCCTGCTCTATTTTATCAATAAGCACTTCTTTAAAATTATCTTTAGTGGCTAAAAGCTCTTGTACACTTGGTTTTGCGATAAAATCGATCGCACCAAGTTCAAGTGCTTGCAAAGTAATATCAGCCCCTTTTTGTGTTAACGTAGATAACATAATAACTGGCATGGGCCGTAACCGCATAAGATTAGATAGAAAAGTGATACCATCCATTTTTGGCATTTCGATATCAAGGGTTAATATATCTGGGTTTAGCTCTTTTATTAACTCACGAGCAACAAGAGGATCTTCAGCCTCACCAACAACTTCAATGTTATTAACATGACTTAGTGCATCTTTAATAATATTTCGAATCATTGAAGAGTCATCAATGATTAATACTTTTATTAAACTCATATTAACTACACCCTCAGATTACCTAACTGTGCTTAAACTAAATATCAAAACAACTCAACATCACCTTCAACGTCTTTTTTATCAATTTTGCTTCGGTAATCACTTTCTCGACGTACAATAGTATCGTTATGTAAATTATTGAGATGTTTAACAAAAGCACGCCCTGTAAATGGTTCAAATAGTACTTTCCTTGGGCAAACATCTCCCAGATCACATTTATCAATGACAATGTCTTCTTCTTGTAAATAAGCTAAAGCAAAGTCTGCATTTTTTTTACCTACGTCAGACATTTGGTTTAGCATTTTTCCTCCACCAAACAATTTAGCACGCAGATTAACTCTTCGACCGCCACACCTTAAAATAGTATTTATGAGATGTTCCATAGCAAAATTACCATAACGAGTAGCATCGCTGACCAGTTCTCTTTTACCCCAATTTATTTCATGTAACTCTTTTGTGGTTAAAGGCAACATGAAGTGGTTCATTCCACCAATCTTTGCCTTATCATCCCAAATACATGCTGAAATACATGAGCCTAAGGTTGTGGCAATAACAACTTTATCAGTGGTCATATAAAACTCACCGGGTAATATTTTTGCTACAACCCTCTCTCGATTATTATCCCAATAATGATTTACATGGGTAAACTCAGGTAAGCATTGTTGTATACTTTGCTCCACTTTTAAGTGTTTATTTCTATGCACATCTCACCCTAAATAACCCTATAAAACCCATTAAAACAAAAGCATTTTAAACTTAATTTTTTCTAAACATTGTTCTACCGACAGTCGTAAAGTATTGCTGAAATTCTCCAAGATTTTCACTGTGACCAAGCATGAGTAATCCTCCTGGCGTTAATAAATCATAATAACGAGCAAATAAATCTTGCTGCGTTGCTTTGTCAAAGTAAATAATGACGTTGCGACAAAAAATAACGTCAAACTTACCTTTCATTGGCCATTCATGTAGCAAATTTAATCGCTTGAAAGTGATTAAGTCGGACACTCTTTTATCGACCTTTATTTTGTCAGCATTTATACCCACTCCTCGATGAAAGTAACTTTGCTTATATTTTTTACTCAAATTTTCTATTCGTCGATATTCATATATACCGGCTTTCCCTGTTGCTAACACATTAGAATCTATATCTGTTGCCAATATCTTAGCGTCCCAACCAGATAACTGCTCGCGCATTGCCTCCATTAATGAAATGGCAATACTATATGGCTCTTCACCTGTAGAACTAGCGGATGACCAAATTCTAAGTCGTTTTTTACCATTCGCTTGCGCCACTTTGCTTGATAACAACCTTGGAAGTTCTGTATTTATCAAATAGTCAAAATGATGCTGTTCACGAAAAAAACTCGTTAAGTTAGTAGTAATAGCATTGATAAAGTAATCTTTCTCTTCTTCTCCTTTTTCTTTTAATAAATCGCAATAGTCACTAAAAGAAGGTAATTGACGTTCTCTTACAATACGTGTCAGGCGCCTATAAACCATTTCACGTTTATGCTCATTTAAGACAATACCTGTATATTGGTATACAAAATCGCAAATAAAATTAAAGTCTTTATCGCAGAGACGTACTGCTTTATCTCGACTGACTGATTCCTTAATAATTAGAACTCCTCCCACTCTTGATCAGTGGCTGTTTGAATACGAGAGCTTGTAGAAGCTCTCGGTTTGGGAACAGCTAATCGAGTAGATTTACTTTTGGGCTTTTCTGTTGATGATGTATTGCTATTACCATTATTAAAGAAGGCAACTTGTTCAAGCAGTGCTTGAGACTGCTCTTCCATCGATTTACTAGAAGCCGCAGCTTCTTCAACCAAAGCGGCATTCTGTTGTGTCATTTCATCCATTTGACTTACTGCTGCACTAACTTCTCCAATACCAGCAGATTGCTCTTTACCTGCGTTATCGATATCACTGATCATATTACTTACTTCTTCGATTGAAGTTACTAGCTCTCTAAAAGTTTGCCCAGTTTCATCAACTAATTTAGTACCTTGCCCCACTGCTTCAACACTGTCATTGATTAAGCCTTTGATCTCTTTAGCTGCACCCGCTGATCTTTGTGCTAAATTTCTCACTTCAGCAGCAACTACTGCAAAACCTCGACCTTGTTCACCGGCTCTTGCCGCTTCAACAGCGGCATTAAGTGCAAGCAAGTTAGTTTGGAAGGCAATCTCATCAATTACACTGATAATATCGGCAATTTTTTTACTAGATTTATTAATATCACTCATCGCTGTAATAGCGTTATTAACTACCGAACCACCATTGGTCGCTTTTTCCATTACCGTATTAGATAATTTACTCGCCTCAGTTGAGTTCTCAGCATTTTGCTGTACTGTGCTAGTTAACTCCTCCATAGCAGAAGCTGTTTCTTCTAGGCTAGAAGCTTGAGATTCTGTACGATGGCTTAATTCGTTATTTCCTTGCGCAATTTCTCTTGCAGAATCAAAGACATTGGTAGAGGCTCCTCTTATTTCATCAACCATATTACTTAGATTATCTATAGAGCCATTCATCGCATTTGCTAAGGCTAAGAATTCCCCACCATAGTCGCTTCTCATGCTTTTAGTTAAGTCACCCTCAGCAAGCGACTGTGCAATATCAATAGCGTCAGTTATAGGGGCAACAATTGCATCCATTAAACCATTTATATTTTGCCCTAGATCCTTCATGAACCCTTCATACTCTTCTGTATCAATCCTGCTATCTAATTTACCGTCGGTGGCATCACTAATAAGGCTTTCTATTTGACTTTGTGCATCTTTTTCTTCAGTCAGATCAAGCCATTGTACAGCGGCTCCAACGTGATTTTTCTCTTCATCGAATAGAGCAATTGCAATTAATTGAAATGTTAAACCCGCCACTGTAATTTCAGTGTTGTATGGCATATTGGCGGGGTTACCTAATAAGTTTTGTTGATGGGCTGGATTTTTATGAAACACATCAAAGTTAGTACCAACCATAGTACTCACGCTAAATGCAGGTAAAACAGATTGTAATTGTGCTTCTCGACGACGCATCATGGTTAATACCGCAGGGTTAGCGTAAACAATATTGCCTTCTCTATCTGCCATCATTAAGTTTGTCGTCATACCATCAACAGCTGACGTTAAACGTCCTACTTCAACAGATTTAGCCCTTATTTGCGTAACATCCTGCCATTCAAGCGCATTACCTATATATTCACCTTGGGCATTACTAATTGCTGTAACACTTAACTCGAAGGTAAGATGCTTGATACGAATATCCGTTTTAAATGGTAAATTATTTATATCATCAAGTAATTTACGTTGATGCTGTGGATTTTTATGAAAGCGATCGATATTAGTACCTAAGATAGAGTCTATGTCAGCTTTAAATCCGGGCCAATTCTCTGCAAAGGTAACCTCATGTTCTTTAAGTAGAGCTAACGTTGCTTCATTAACATAAGTAATCTTAAAATCTCTATCAACCATTATGCTGGCGGTGCTTGATTGATCAATTGCACCCTGTAATTGAACGGCTTTGTTCTCTTGCAATCTAGCTTGAGATACGTCTTTCCACTCCAATGCATTACCAATATAGTTACCACTTTTATCTAGGATTGCACTCACGTTTAACTCAAAAGTTAAGTGCTTTATGCGAATATCTGTTTGATAAGGTAAGTTATTAGGATCATCAAGTAATCTTCTTTGATGGCTTGGGTTCTTATGAAATCCATCTATATTAGAGCCAATAATAGCGCTTATATCTGCTTTAAAACCAGGCCAGTTTTCAGCAAAAGTAGCTTCATGCTTTTTAAGCAATTTTATTGTGGCTTCATTTGCATAAGTTACTTCAAAATCACGATTGATCATCATAAAAGCCGTTGCCGACTGATCAAGTGCTCCTTGAAATTGTTCCGATATATCATTACTTTTCGAAGACTGCTTAGTTTTTGTATCCATAGTTGATCCTTTTTCAATATTTGCATTAGCAGCATCCGCTGCATCGATCATAGTGGTTGCGATAGTCTGGTATATTGCTGTCCAAGCTTTTTTAACAGGTGCTGTAAAGTCCTTCCCTAACCCTGTTGCTAAAGTTTTAATTAAAGCTGCCCCAACGGTATCGTAATGCTCAGTTTTAGCACCATATCCTACGTGCTTTACCCCTAACTTCTGTAAAACGGGAATAAGCTTGTCAGGCTCATCTAATAATTTTATTGCTGTATCAAGCATTGCCATCAGCTTTTTACCCTGCTCTGTTATATCGCTGGGAAATAAAGGTTTTATCGAGGGGTCCATTTCAAATAAAGTGTTATAAAAAATTTTTGCAGCTTGAGGAGCTATTGGTAATACTTTTTGCCAACTTGTCTGCACTAAACTAATTTGTCTTGGTGTCATAGTTTTTCCTTCGCCTTAAAAGTATTTAAATACAATAAAGTTCATCTTCACTGAGTAAAGCTGCGCTATCTAATAAAATCACTAACTTATCTTCAACACTTGCTAACCCTTTCAAAAAACAACTATCGATATTGTTGCCAAATTTTGGCGCCTGCCTGATGGATTTATTAGTAAATTTATACACCTCAGATACTGCATCAACGACTATACCAACCACCATAGTTCTTTCTTGAGTTTGATGTTTTAAAATAATAGTGACCGTTTTTTCGTTATAATCGAGCGGCTCTTGAGAAAAGCGCTGACGCAAGTCAATGATTGGAATAATGACGCCTCGTAAATTGATTACCCCTTTTATATAAGCTGGCTTATTAGGTAATTCAGTCACAGAGCTCCAAACTCTAATTTCTTGAACACAAAGAATATCAACCCCGTATTCCTCTCCTTGTAGAATAAAAGTAAGATATTCTTGCTCTATATCACTCATGTTAGCCACCTTAACTCCATTTTTGCGTAAGGTTCATTTTCATTAAATTAATTAGTTAGTTAGTTAGTTAGTTAGTTAGTTAGTTAGTTCATGCTTCTCAACTTGCTGTAAATGTTCAACATTAAGCAAGGTGACAACATTTTTACCAACATTGATTAAACCTTCTATATATTGTGGTTGAACATTTCCACCGAACGATGGCGAACTTTTAATTTCACTTGTTTCAACATTAAGCACATCTGAAACGGCATCAACGACAAAACCTATGGTGCGTGATGATTCATCACTTTGATAAGTTAAAACAATCACAACCGTAGTTTCATGATAAGTCGCTTTACCAATATTAAACTTCAAACGTAAATCAACGATAGGAACAATAACGCCACGCATATTGATAACGCCTTTAATATATTTAGGGGAATTAGGAATTTTGGTCGGAAGTTCCCAACTTCTTATTTCTTCAACACATAAAATGTCGACAGCGTATTGTTCTGTGTCTAGTGTGAAAGTTAAATATTGTTCACCACTGGTAATAAATTCAATCTCTTCAATAGCATGCTCACCTTGAGCTGGAATATCTGCTGCTAGCTCTTGAATATTCATTAGCTATGCTCCCCGACTATTGTTTGATTAATAGTTGAACCTGACTGGCGATTTTGTTGTGCAAAAGTCATTGCCATTTGAATCATTCCAGGAATATCTAAGATCATGGCAACAGATCCATCACCGAGTATAGTTGCCCCAGAAATGCCAATCACTTGTTGGTAGTTCTCTTTCAAACTTTTGATGACAACTTGTTGTTGTGCTAACAAGTGATCGACCATCAAACCTACTTTCTGGCCATCTGCTTCAACAACGACCAGTAAGGCATTTCCCATGTCGGTATACTCAGTGTGTAATCCAAATAATTGATAAACAGGAAGAATTGGTACATTTTCATCTCTAAGGCGATATAAAGCCATATTGCCAGAAACACGGTTGATGAGCTCTTCGTCTACTTGTAATGATTCAACGATAGAGATTAGAGGAATAATATAAGTTTCGGTGCCTACTTTAACTAATTGACCATCAAGTATAGCTAAGGTTAATGGTAAGTTGACTTTAAAGCAGCTACCCTTACCAAAATCAGATTCTACTTGGATCCTTCCCCCTAATGATTTGATATTACGTTTGACAACATCCATTCCGACCCCACGGCCAGAAATATCTGTAACTTGCTCTGCAGTTGAAAATCCAGGTTCAAAAAGTAGATCAAAAACCTGACTATCGGTTAATGTCGCATTCGGTTCAATAATCCCTTTCTCGACAGCTTTAGCGAAAACCTTCTGACGATTAATACCACCACCATCATCAGATATTTCTATAACTATATTGCCCCCTTGATGGTAAGCATCCAATGAAATGGTACCTTTTTCGGGTTTACCATTAGCAATACGAACTTCAGCAGGCTCAATCCCGTGATCTACCGCATTTCGCACTAAATGAACTAAAGGGTCTCCTATTTGCTCCATTACAGTTTTATCAAGCTCTGTTTGCTCGCCTTTTATTTCAAGCTCCATCGCTTTACCTGTTTTTATTGATAAATCATGAATTAAGCGCGGAAAGCGATTAAAAGCAAAACTAATGGGTAGCATGCGAATTCGCATAACACTTTCTTGTAGTTCTTTAGTGTTTTGCAATAGCTGCTCTAAACCATTAGTTAAGCGCTCAATTTTATCCATTTGAAAATCATTACCCAACTCTGAGAGCATAGATTGAGTAATAACAAGTTCCCCCACCAAATTTATCAAGCTATCTACTTTATCAACTCCCACACGGATAGAGCCAACATCAACTTTATTTTTAGCTTTCGGTTTGCTTGATTCATTTTTGTCAACAATAGTTGGTTTTTCTTTAGATTGTGTTTGTGTTTGTGTAATAACGCTATCAATAGCTGTAGGCGGAGTAATAGTTTCGGCTTCAACCTCAACACTATTTTCTACAGCATCAGTATTGTTCGAGGCTTCTTCATTATCAATTTTAATAATATCTAGTTCACACTCATCTTCTACCCACTCAAATATTTCTTTAATATCTTCAAGCGATGCTTGAGTAGCTAGTTCTAAATGCCAACTGAGATAAAGCTCTTGTGGGTCAATATCAGTCAATGCCGGTAACTCACTCGTTACAGCATTTGTTTCTAGCTCGCCTAACTCCGCTAACGCACTAAATAAAAACAGAGGGTCATTACCTGTTTTAGCTAAATTATGTTCAGGTACGAAGTGAATACGATAGCGAGTTAAGCTTGAGGTGTCAGCAGTATTTTCATCTGTTGTTTGCGCTGTAGCTGCATCACTGCTATTCAGTGCTAAACTTTGTTCTAATAATTTTGTTGTTTGTGAGATCTTTTCATGATTATAGTCTTCTTCATCCCTTGCAGCTTCTATCAACAACCTCATGCAATCTACCGAGGTTAGTAATAATTCAACATCTTTAGGATCAACTTCTCTGCGACCATCTCGCATTTCATCAAGTAAGGTTTCAACTAAATGCGTAAATTCAGTGACAGAATCAAAGCCAAACGTACCAGCCCCTCCTTTTATAGAGTGAGCAGCTCTGAAAATAGAGTGTATAGTTTCATGATCTCCAGGCTGCAAATTGAGTAAGCTTGACTCCATTAGTTCTAGCCCTTCAAAACTTTCCTCTAAAAAGCTTGGAATAAACTGTGATAAATCAACGCTCATGTGATTCCCTTACAATACTAATATTGTGAATAGATTATCGTACTACTCGCTTAATGGTTGCTAACAACTTTTCCGGATTAAAGGGCTTTACTAACCAGCCAGTTGCACCTGCTGACTTACCACGCATTTTCATATCAGTTGAGCTTTCAGTCGTTAACATCAATATAGGGGTAAACTTAAAGCTAGGAAGTTTCCTCAACTCTGAGCATAAGGTGATTCCATCCATATTCGGCATATTGACATCCGAGATGACAAGATCAAATACTTCTGCTTGAGCTTTGCTTAACCCCTCGCAACCATCTTTTGCTTCAACTGTTTGGTATCCAGCACTTTTCAAGGTAAAACTGACCATATCTCTTATTGAGTTAGAATCATCAACGACTAGTACTTTTGCCATGGTTTACTCCTATATTGATACTTCATAGTTCTGATAGCATTTAATTATTGTTTTGATTAGGTAAATACTGCATTAATAGTGAATCTTTGATACCGAGTTGATTGATACTTTCTTGCAGAACTTTTGATGCTGATTGAAATTCTAGCGATTTACCTTGAGCTAAAATATACGTAATAATGACTAAGACAAACTGAATCCCTATAGTGTCAATACGTGTTAAGGCACTGTCATCTATTACAATATTTTCATTCTCATCAATGATTGGTTGTATTTCAGTTCGATAGTCATCTACTTGGGCAATAGTGAGTTCACTAGGAAGTTTCAGCATTTAGCCATCCTGTTAGCTTAAGTTCTTGATTTATTCTTATAACAACACATCAAGATACTGACATTTAAGATCTTTATTCTTTAGTTTTTAACTATATGTCAGATTCTCACTAAATCAAGAAACTGAGATAAAATAATCAACAAAACACACAAGACATTGATATTTAAATAATTATTAACATCAACAAAGTTTTTTTAAAATTGATATAAGTAGAGTTAACAGCTAGCACAGAAGTTTAAAAGCGCAAGGTTAAGTAGAAGGATTTTAATAAAGAGGTTTTTAAGACAAAAAATCGAACAAGTTAACGTGGTAGGTAATAAATCATGATTAAACAAAAAAGCACAATGGCCCAAAAAGCCTTTTTGAAAAAGCTTAATTTTTTTTGTTTATCTTGAGGGTGTTTTTCAGGCAATGACATCCCACAATGACTACATTGTTTCATACCCTCTTTATTTTCAGTTTGACAAAAAAGGCATTTAATTAAAGGCTGATTCATAAATAATTCTTCCTCTTAATTTAAGCTATTGTGAGGTTAACTGGTGGTATAACTGTGGCAAGCGTAGTGGCAATTGCTCTGGTCGTAATATGACAGTAAAACCATCATTACCAAATAAGTAGGGTAAATAGGCTTGAGCATCGGTATCAATCGTGATGCAAAAGGGTTTAATGCCCAGTTTTTTAGCTTCACAAATGGCTTGGTGTGTATCCTCAATACCAAAACGTCCTTCATAATGATCAATGTCATTAGGTTTACCATCAGTTAAAATTAATAATAATTTCTCAGTACTTTTTTGCTCTTCAATAACTTTGGTTGCTTGTCTAATAGCTGCGCCCATTCTAGTGTAGAACCCTGGACGAATTGCTTGTATTCTGCCACGAACATGATCGCTATAGGGCTCATTAAAGTTTTTCAACATGGTAAAACGTACGTTATGGCGTTTTACTGATGAAAAGCCATACATAGCAAAATTATCGCCTACCGATTGTAAAGCCTCGCCAAATAGTAATAAGCTGTCTTGTACAACGTCAATAACACGATGTTCATTGTCTAGATGAGCATCTGTCGACATAGATAAGTCGGCAAGCAAAAGACATGATAAGTCACGGTTATTACCACGAAATGATTTAAACAAGCCTTTTTCAGCTGTTGCCGACATTTTACTTTCAACATGAAAATCCAACCATGCGCCTAAATCTAACTCTTCACCTTGTGGTTGTGCTTTTAGCCAGTAGCGTACACTACGTAATTGTTCAAATTGTGCTTGTATTGTTTTTGCTAACTTTTGTAGTTTTATCGGTAACTTTTGTGGCTTAGCATCTCGAGGAAGCATAGGCTGTAATAAACATCTATCCGGTTGTAATTGTTGCTTTTTATATTCCCATTCAGGTAAAGAGATGCCATCTCCCAAGGGAATATCATCTTCAGAAGCAGAAGGTAGATCTAAATCTATCTTAATTTGCCCACTTCTTTGCTGTTCTTGTTGTTTTGATAAAGTAATTACATCTAAATCTTCTATGGTACTTTGGCTATCTTCATCATCATCACTATCATCACAACCACGATCTAGCTTAGAGAATTCACTCCAAGAAAACATACTCTCTAAACGAAAAATCATCATACCGTGCTTTTCATTGGGTGAATCAACCCGCTCAGCTTTTTTACGACTGGTTTCTGTTTTTTTGGTGATTTTATTTTGTTGATTGCTTTCTGATGTTTCAGGGGATTCTTTATACTCAGGGCTAACTAAACTATCGGCTTTTGCTGAAGGATATAACCATAAGAACACAGCTTTTGGCGCAAAATTAACTAAGGGAAATTCAGTCACTGTTCCAGGTTTTAATAAAGCTTGAACAATGGCTTTCTCCATTGCTTGCTCAGCTATTGGTAGATCATCAATAGCAGGTCTTTGATCAACAAAAGCTTTAGCTAATTTTTGGTAACGTAAGCGCATTGATGGAAATTTTTCCAAAACATTCACAACAAGTGATTGATTGTCGTTTGCCCAATGATTGAACTTTCCTTGATGATTTGCAGCCAGTACTGCCAACCAAATATATAAATCGTAGTTAAGAGATTTCTGTTCAAAAATGGCGAGTGATTCGGGTAATCGTAAGCTTTCATCATCTTGCCATGCTAGAGAAATCTGTTGATTGTCACCTGATATTTTTTGTAAAAAACTTTTTCTTGTTAAATATTCTCGTGCGCTTGCCGCTTCTACACGCTTTACCGCATTACCGCCCAACGCTCTAAACACGACCCCCACTGATTTACTGACTTCATCAAAGGTGACTCTAGCCAGATCATATTCAGGATTAGCTTTTCGAGTGATATATTTATGCCAAAGACCACCAACCCACTCTTCCATTAAAATTCCAGTAATTTAACTATTTTTCATAGCCAAATTGTAGCAAGTATTTATCCCCGCAATGTGATGTGTATCAAATGATTAGTGTTTAAAGACAAGCTAAATAAATCACAAACTAAAAAAGGAAGCCAAGGCACGGAAGTAAAACCGCTAATTTAAGCCACAAAAGTAAGCAGCAAAAGTAAAGAGCTCAAAGCTACTTAAAAAATAGGGAGTTTTTTTGCCATGGCTCGCGCTAAATTGAACATGCCTATTAAAACAAAGCAAGCATGCATCGTGACAAAATAAAATATAACAATCATTAACGAGGTACTAAATTGGCTTGAATAAAACAGATAAAATATTGGCGCGATAGCAAGTAATACACCTGCAAATGCTGAGAGTTGAATACTTCGATATAAGTGTATTTTGTTATAGTTTGATAAGTGAATTTTATTTGATTTTCCTTGAGATGACTTGTACAAGTAATACAGTAAAACGAAGAAACTCAGGAGGGGTAACAGTAATAGATTTGCTAAATATAAAGACTGGTAGATTATCGCAAAGCTGTTGTTTTCATTAGACTTCATAGACTAAACCTGCCTTTATATCGCTAGTTGTCGACTAAGTAATTATATTAGATAAATTAGTGCAATGATAATTGGTAATACAATAACATAGGTTAACAGCAAATTTCTCCAAAGTGTTGGTGCATGTTTTAACTCCATAAAAATATCTGTTATTTGTTGCCCTTTTAAACAGGTTATCAATAAAACACAGATAATCAATAAATGGTTACTCTTTGAAAACACCTCAAGTAACTCACCTATCCCCACAGAAATAAGGGTTAAAATGAGTAAAAATAACCAACTCATGGTTAATATTCTACGGGTTAAACTTTTATACTTTAGCAAAATCATCTTTCATCAAATAACATAAATAATTGGGAAAAGAATAATCCAAAGCATATCAACCATATGCCAATAACTCGCACCTGATTCAAAGCCAGAAATATTGGTTTTGTTATAACCATTTTTAAACGCTTTAACACCAACAAACCCCAAAATAACCATACCCAAAAGCACGTGCATTAAATGGAAAAAAGTGATCATAAAATACAAAGTAAAAAAGGTATTAGTTTCAATGTCTATACCTAATTCAAATAAAGAAAAATATTCCCAAATTTTCACAAAAATATAAATACAGGCAAAAAGTAAAGCCACAAGCAGTAAGTTCGCCGCTTTATTACCACGATTTTGATACATAGCATTGAGTGCGATAGCGACAAAATAACTGCTGGTGATCAAAGCAATAGTATTTATTAACCCTGCATTTTGGTGTAATTCAGCTTTCCCTAAACTGAACATCTCAATATTTAGTTGCTCTGCAATAGCAAAACCGATAAATAAGATTGCAAAAACAGTGAGTTCAGCCAAAATAAAAAACCACATCGCTAAATCGCCAGGCAATCGTTTTTTATCCGCTGTCCATTCAGATTGACTACACTTAACAATTCCTTTATTCATATCAATTCATATTGATCATTTTTCATCAAAATAAATTCTAGCAACATCCATGAGTGCCTTAACGGTTTGAGGATCATCTGATAGCGGCTCAGCTAAGCAGCAACGACACACCTCTAATTCATCCATGCCTGAACTAATCATACGTGCTGCGTATATTAACAAACGTGTTGAAGCAACTTCATCTAAATCATTCTGTTCAAGTAAACGTAACGCACCGGCTAATTCAACTAATTTAAAAGCCAAGTGTGGATCAGCGCCGGCTTCTTTTATCAAAATTTGTTGCTCAACTTCAGGCGTAGGGTAATCAAAACGTAAAGCAACAAAACGTTGTTTGGTACTTGGCTTCATTCCTTTTAATAAGTTTTGATATCCCGGGTTATAGGATACTACCAACATAAATCCAGGTGCCGCCTCAAGCAGTTCACCAGTACGTTCTAACGGTAATACACGGCGATCATCAGCAAGAGGATGAAGTACTACAGTCGTATCTTTTCGTGCCTCTACGACTTCATCTAAATAACAAATGCCACCTTCACGAACTGCACGTGTTAATGGGCCATCTTGCCAATAAGTACCTTCAGGACCAATTAAGTGTCGGCCAACTAAATCAGCAGCGGTTAAATCATCATGGCATGCGACTGTATACAGAGGACGATTTAATTGTTCGGCCATATGTGCCACAAAACGGGTTTTACCACAGCCTGTAGGCCCTTTGATTAAAACCGGCAATTGATGTTCAAATGCATAATTAAATAAAGAAACTTCATTGCTTTGTTGTTGATAAAAAAGTGATTGCTCAGCCATAATGTTTTAAAAATAGTAATTAATTTGCACCTAAACTACCTTGCCTTTTATAAAAGTACAAACAGCATTAACCGCTTACTTGATGGAGATCATTGAATGGTGAAAGTTAATTTAATCTTGGTAATTTTTTGACTTTAGCTATTAAAGTGAAACGACTTTCGTTACCATTAAGACAAGCTAATAAAAGTTGTTTTTAAAAGGTTAATCATGCACGCTCTTCTTGAATATATTCCCCTAGTAGTCTTTTTAATTGTCTATAAATTTATTGATGTCTACTGGGCTACCGCCTCCTTAATTGTGGCTTCAGCTTTGCAAATTGGCTATTACTTCCTAAAAAAGGAAAAAGTACCTACACGTAATTGGATATTCTTTGGCTTAATTGCAGTATTTGGTGGTTTAACCATATTTTTTCATGACGATGCTTTTATAAAATGGAAAGTGACAATCATTAATGGCATTTTTGCGATTGCATTAATTGTCAGTCAATATATTTTCAAGAAAAACATTATTAAGCAGTTTTTATCAGAATCATTAACATTACCCGATCCTATCTGGTCAAAACTAAACTTATCTTGGGCAATCTTTTTTGCTTTATGTGGAATATTAAACTTATACGTAGCATTTAACTTTGATTTAGACACTTGGGTTAATTTCAAGGTTTTCGGTTTAACTGGTCTCACTTTAGTATTTGCTGTTGGCTCAATTTTTTCACTGTATAAATATTTACCTAAAGAAGATGAAGATGTCGCTGAAGTACTAGAAGATAGTATCGAAATAACTAGCAATGTAATGAGTGACTCCCCCGGTGATAAAAAATAACAACCAACTACAAATTCATTTATACATAATAGGAAAAATATGCTTTATTTAATTTACGGTGAAGATATCGAGAATAGCTTAGCAAAACGTTTATCGGTTAGAGAGCAACACTTGGCACGCCTACGTGACTTACAATCCGATGGAAGATTGCTTGCAGCTGGACCGTGTCCTGCTATTGACAGTAATGAGCCAGGCGATGCTGGCTTTACGGGCTCTTTAATCATTGCAGAATTTAATTCACTTGAGCAAGCACAAGCTTGGGCAGACGACGATCCCTACATTAGTGCTGGCGTATATAAAAATGTAACCGTGAAACCTTATAAAAAAGTTTTACCTGCATAAGGTTTAAGATAATCAATTTTCAGCTACGCTTTATTTGTAACAAGACACCTTTGAAACTATAACTATGAAACACTACCTAGAAAACGGTGCTAATAAAAAGGTGTCAGAGATGATTAAAGCGAGATAAGTGTTTATTACTATATGATGACAAAAACAAAATTTACTCTATTAATTGTAGCCTTACAATTTTGCTTACCTATTTCAGCTTATGCCGCTAAAACTGCTGCTGAATGTCAACAAGCAGAATGGTCAATACCAGAAAAGTCGAGCTGTTTAGATGGCATCATTAAAACACTTGATCGAGAGTTGCAAACTTGGGTTAATAACCACGTGTTTAATCTAGAAGAAAAAGCACTGAAAACAGGACGTCATTCAGCGTTAAAAATGTTTAAACGTTCACAAAGCAATTTCATTACCTTTAGAGACAATAACTGTCGATGGCAATATTTAGCGATATCTCCTGAAAAGGGTGCCGATATTGCCTACAAAAATTGTTATGTCACCCTGAGTCAAATGCGCATTAAAGAGTTAAGCGAAGTACAATAAGCTTGTCTTGGCTATAATTGTTTTGGCTATAAAGGATTTTGACCAAATTGTTTTGCAAAGCTTGGTTAGTTTAATATTTAGTTAATCAAGCTTGCTCTATTTCTCGCTCTACCGCTTCTTCATCACTGAGTAAAATGGCTATCCAACGCCCTTCAGGTGAGTTCTCACAGGCAATTTTCACAATCATGGTAAGTGGCACACTCAGTAGCATACCGACAGTACCTAACAGCCAACCCCAGAATATTAATGATAAAAACACCACTAGTGTTGATAAGCCGAGTCCTTTGCCAAGGTATCTAGGCTCAACCATATTCCCCATAACCATATTAATGCACACATAGCCAAGGCCAATAGCGCCAGCTTCACCCAAACCTAACTGTAGCATGGCTAACGTAACTGCAGGCACTGCTGCAATAATAGAGCCTATATTGGGGATATAATTTAATAGAAAAGCTAACACTCCCCATAATAAATAGAAGTCTAGACCAAAGAACCACAGCATTGCTGAAACTATAATACCTGTTGCAATACTTACCATGGTTTTAATGGCAATATAATTATTTACTGACGTTAAAAAGCGCTCAATTTGCTTTAAGCGCATATCAGGATCATCTAAGGCAAAGTGAAGCTTGATAGGAAAAGACGATGCTTCAAATAACATAAATACGACAGTAAGAACAATTAAGAATAAATTCGCCATTACAGAGCCAAAACCACTAAGCATATTAGCTGCCATGCCCATTGCTACTGCGGGATCAAAATACTCGAGTAAAATGCCTGAAGATATCTGGATATTATAACGAGCTAAAAAAGCTGTCAGCCAAACAAATTGCTCTTTTAGTTGTAATCTATATTGTGGAATAAGCTCAGATAATTCGTTTAAAGACTTACCTACCAAGCCAGCTAATGAAAGAGCGATAGAAACAAACAAGCCAATGACTATAATTACCGATATAACTTTCGGTATTTTATACTCACTTGCCTTGGCTACTAAAGGATTACAAATAATAGCGATAAATAAGGCCAGTAGGAATGGAACTAAAATGTTCGCGGCAATTTTAATACCAGCAAAAATAATAAAAATAGCAGCGATAGTTACAAAAACTTTGACAATACTTCTACTTTTAAGCAACTCGCCCATAAATGATAAATCCTTTAATGTTATTGTTCTTATGCGTTAATTCAATTTATTTAATGAAACTCGTTTTTTGCAATACGTTTATTGTTAAGTGCTTTACCTATGTATTTCATCTATGTGGCAATATAACTGAATATTGCCACTAATACCTTATATATCTACATGGTACGGCGAATTAAGGTCACGCTAGGTAAGTTAATTAATCGCCAACAAGCCAATAAACCAACAATGCCAACAAAGCTTGCACCAGCAATTATACCTATAATCCAAAAGTCGAAATGGAAACTAGTTTGCATATTAAAGAGGTTAGTTTGTAATAAATACACAGTTAACTCCATTGCCATACTTGCCATTAGGCCAGCTATAGCCCCTAAAGCAACAAACTCAAATAATACACTGTTTCTAAGTAAAGTCCCTTTCGCGCCAATGGTTCTTAAAATTGCGATTTCTCTTTCTCGCTCTTCCATACTTGCTTGCACTTGAGCAATCAGGACGAGGCAGCCTGCCATCACAACTAACACTAAAATAAATTGAACCGCTTTTGATACTTGTTCAATCACTTTACGTAATTGGTCGATCATAGCATCAATATCAATAATACTGATCGTTGGGTAGTCAGCGAGAAACGATTGCATCATTTTCTTTTTCTCTTTAGAGACATAGAGTGATGCAATAAAGCTTGCCGGAAAATCAGCTAAAACTTGCGGGCTAAAAATCATATAGAAATTTGGCTGCATAGATTGCCAATTCACTGTACGAATTGAGGTAACAGGCACTTTGATTGTGTCACTACCTAACTGAAAGGTTAATTCGTCACCCAATTCTATGCTTAAGCGCTCAGCCAAACGTTCTTCAATTGACACCTCAGCAGTTGTTGAAGTTTCATCCCACCAGCTACCTTGGATGATTTCATTTTCGTTTGGAAGTTGAGCACGCCAGGTTAAATTAAGCTCTCGTCCTACGCCTCTACGGCCATTATCATCACCATTATTTTCTTCTTTTGTTACACGCTTTTTAATTTGATCGCTATTGATTGCCGTTAAACGCCCACGGATTACCGCATATAAATCACTCGAAACAATGTCGTTATTTTCAATAAAATTTTCTACTTCATCTTTTTGATCATGGGCTATATTCACTAAAAATAAATTAGGGGCATTTTCTGGTAACTGTGCTTGCCACTCAGACAATAAAGCACTTTTAATGACAACAATCATTAATAACAGTTTAATAGCGATGGTAAAACTGACGAGTTGTACACTGTTAGCTGCAGCCCGCCTCTTTAAATTAGCCATAGCTAGGTGCCAAGCCGCACCTGATTTACTACCAACCGTGCGGCTCAAACTCATCAAACCTCGTCCAAGAACAAGTAATAACGCAGAAACTAAAATGCCTGATAATAGTAAGTTGATACTTAACGTTATGTTTCGGCTAAAAAGCACTAATAAAAAGAACAATGCTAATATGGGAGGTAATACTTGCAAGATTCGCTGAGCTAACGACTGCTTCCCTTCAACAAAGTTTTCATCTCTTAAGGTCACTAATGGTGAGGTAGCAATTAATTGCTTTAATGGCACTAATGCAAAAGCAACAGCACAAACTCCCCCAGTTAATACCGCCATAGCAAATGGATAAAAGCCAATCGGCATTAATTGATACGACAATATTGAGAAGGTATCTTGGCTTGCTTGATTAAGCTGTACCGGTAAATAGTCTTTTATCGCATATAAGCCTAACTGCGCTAATACATACCCGCAAAACAAACCTATTAAAATACTGACAAGACTTAAACTTGTCCAATGTAAAACATACAATTTACGAATATGTGATAACGATGCTCCCATCGCTTTATATACGGCAACACTGTTTTGGTGTTTTTGCCCATAACGTCTACTCGCTACTGCAACCGCAACTGCCGCTAAAATTATGCCTAATAAGCTTGCCAGCGATAAGTATTTTTCAGCGCGGTTTAACGCTCTTGATAAGGGTGATTGGCTCGACTGAATATCATACCAACGTTGGGTATCGTTTAGTTGTGGCTTAATCCAATCATCTAATGCTTTGATATCGTTTGGATGGCCAGCAAATAAATATTTATAGGTGATTCGGCTTCCCGCTTGTACTAAATTTGTCGCTTTTAAATCATCAAGATTTAGTATTACTTTAACCCCTGATGTAAAAACACTAAAAGAAGCATCAGGAATTTGCTCAGCTACACCAGCAATAACAACTTGGGTATCACCTATTTCAATAACATCTCCAACCGATACCGATAATAAAGAAAGGAGTTTAGGCTCCACATACACACTACCCTGCTCTGGTGCATGCATAGCTTGTGCTGTAGAGTTTTCACCTGAACTAATTAATAGCTCACCACGTAAAGGGTAAGCATCAGTAGTAGCAACTAACTCAACTAATTGCATATTATCACCAGCAAAAACCATAGATGACATTAAGACTTGCTCTGCTTGAGAAATATTTAATTGCTGACTTTGCTGTGATATTAAAGTTAAGTTGAGTTCAACTTTTTCATCATCAAGTGAACGACTAGTACGCAATATACGATCAGCAGCAATAAAGCTGGTGCTTTCGTTGAGTAAAGCTTGTTTAATTTGCCCAGAAAAACCCGCGAGTGAAAAAACACTCATTACGCCTAAAATAATTGCAAGCATGATAATCGTTAGTTCACCACGCTTTAATTCATGAAAAAACAATCGCATTGACTGCTTAGCCCAATTAGAAATTAAATGACTCATACGTTTGCTGACTTAATGATAGATTGCTGAAGTGTTTGTTCATTTTGTTCTGATGTCTGATCATCCAAACTGGCTTGACTGCTCAAATGACCATTACTCATTTCAACACTGCGCTGACAACGATCGGCTAACGATAAGTCATGAGTCACCAATACAAGCGTAGTACCGAAGCGTTTATTCAAATCAAATAATAATTCTGTGATATGGTTTGAGGTTTGTTTGTCCAAATTACCTGTTGGCTCATCAGCAAACAAAATATCAGGTTTAGTAATAAAGGCGCGCGCTATTGCAACACGTTGTTGCTCTCCTCCTGATAATTGAGACGGAAAATGATTGGCTCTATCACTTAATCCTACTTGTGCTAGAAGTGCCAATGCATCCTCTTTTGCATCCTTATCATTAGCAAGCTCTGCCGGTAACATGACATTTTCTAACGCTGTTAAACTATTAACCAATAGAAATTGTTGGAAGATAAAGCCAACATGATCAGCTCTGACTTGACTACGTTCTTCTTCATTTAGCTGGTGCAAAGGCTTGTTTTTAAGATAAACTTCACCTTGTGAAGGTAAATCTAATCCTGCTAAAAGTGATAAAAGTGTTGTTTTTCCTGACCCAGATGAGCCAACAATAGCAACAGTTTCACCTTTATATACCGTTAAGTCTATCCCCTTTAGTAATTGCAATTGCTTATTTTCTAAAGATACCGACTTAGTAATCGATTGAGTTTTAAGAATAATTTCGGATTTAAATGTCATGTTTAAAAATACTTATTTAAGTGTGTTACGGCTAATAGTTATGGTTGCGTTATTCTATTCAACAGCCAGTTTTAGTGAACAAAAACAACCAGACTCTATTTTAATACTAGGTGACAGCCTTAGCGCAAGTTTTGGTTTAAAAGAAAATCAAGGTTGGGTTTACCAACTAAACCAAGTATTACACCAACGTAACGCACCTTATAAGTTAATCAATGCTAGCATCAGTGGTGAGACTACAGGCGGTGCGCTAGCTAGGCTGCCTAACATTTTAACAAAACAAAATATTGATTATTTATTAATAGAATTAGGTGGAAATGATGGCCTTAGAGGCTTTCCACCAAAGCTAATTAAAAATAACTTGTTACAAATAATTGCCTTAGCCGAAGATAAAGGCATTAAAGTTCTATTGATGGAAATTAAAATACCGCCTAATTATGGACAGCGTTATAATCAATTATTTAATCAAACATTTGTCGATGTGGCTAATCAAGCTAATATACCATTATTACCTTTTTTTATGGAAGAAATTGCTATAAATCCAGACTTAATGCAAACAGATGGCATTCACCCGAACTTAGCGGCACAACCCCTAATTGTAGAGTTTATGGACAAAACACTTAATAATTTTATTTCACCACCTTTAGCTTTAATGGAAAAGTAACCCTATGGATTTTATCTGGATATTTTTCGCTTTTATTTGCGGTTTAGCAGCAAAAACAATAAATCTTCCTCCTTCTATTGGTTTTTTAGCCGCCGGATTCACCTTGCACTTTTATGGTTACCAGGCTGATGAAAGTTTGCGAGTTTTGAGTGACCTAGGCATTACTATTATGTTATTCACCATAGGTTTAAAGCTTAATGTCAAAAGTTTATTTAAAAATGAAGTTTGGTTAACTAGTTCATTACACACTATAATCTGGATAGTTTTTACCATTAGTGTTATGAAACTTTTTGCCTTACTCACTATCAACTACTTCACAGGCTTAGACTTTTACACCTTACTATTAATTGCTTTTGCATTAAGTTTCAGTAGCACGGTTTGTGTAGTAAAACTGCTTGAAGAAAATGGCGAAATGCGCACCCGCCATGGAAAAATTGCAATTGGTATCCTTGTAATACAAGATATTCTTGCCGTAGGATTTTTAGTATTTGCTACCGGTAAAGTCCCTTCAATTTGGGCATTCGCCTTATTAGGATTATTTTTAGTTCGTCCACTAATTAAAAAATTAGTCAATCACGTAGGTCACGGTGAACTCATTCCACTGATGGGATTTTTCATCGCATTAGGCAGCTATGAGTTATTTGAATTGGTAAATATAAAAGGTGATTTAGGCGCGTTAATTATGGGGATGTTCTTAGCTTCACATCCGAAAGCCTCTGAAATTAATAAATCATTAATTAGCTTTAAAGATCTTTTTTTAATAGGCTTCTTTTTATCTATTGGCTTTAGTGCATTGCCTACATTTGAAATGCTAAGCCTAGCTTTGTTGCTAGTACTGTTATTACCCGTTAAGTTTGCGCTGTTTTTTGGCTTATTAAGTTTAATGAAAATTAGATGTCGTACCGCTTTTTTAAGCGCATTAACCTTAGGCAACTTTAGCGAATTTGGATTAATTGTCGCAGCTATAAGCACCACCAATGGTTGGCTTACTAATGAGTGGTTAGTTATTTTAGCCTTAACGGTTGCCATCTCCTTCGTGATAACTAATGTGCTTTATCGATTTGCACATAGCTTCTTTAGTCATACTAAACATATTTTCCAACGCTTTGAACGTAAGCATTGTTTAGCTGAGGACACTTTTTCTCAACCCAGTCATGCACCTATCGTCATTATTGGCTTAGGTCGTGTCGGTATGGGTGCTTACCGGGCACTGACTGAACACAGTGACAAAAAAGCATGGGGGTTAGAGGCTGAAAAAGAAAAAGTTTCTTGGTTAACTCAACAAGGTGTTCAAGCATTTTATGGTGATGCTGAAGATGGCTTTTTTTGGGAACGAATAGACTTAACTAAAATAGAGTTAGTGTTATTAGCGCTTCCAAACACAATTGACAGTATGAATGTTACCGAGCAACTACAGATAGCCGGTTATAACGGAAAAATTGCTGCTATTGCTCGATATGACGATGAAAGGGAGAAACTTGAAGCCTACGGTATTGATAAAGTATTTAACTTTTATTCAGAGGCTGGTGTTGGTTTTGCGGATGAAAGTATTGCCTTGATTGATACAAATAGATAACTAATCACTTGGCTGTGGATATACTGTGAAAAAACAGTGCACAGCCAGTTCAAACATTGTGATTAAAAAGAAGAATCACATATATTGTAACGCTAAACAAGATTTTTAACCTTTAAAAATCAAATAGATAAAAAAAGGGAAAAATAATTCGCATTTGTAAAAACATCCACTACACTTAATAAATACAAGTTAAGCAGTTTGCACAACTTTTGGGCTTATTGCTTAATTTAACACCAACCACTACTCGTGGAAAAGTGATGCTCGCGCACTCTTTTGACTAGTTTATTTATTGGAATAAATTAGCCTAAGTAATGATGGTAATGTGTTTGTAGTGTTATCCTAATGGATTAATTAGCGCACGGCTCAAACCCCTTTGAGCCATTCCCTTGAGCCCGAATAGATTATTCGGGCTTTTTTTTATGATTTATATCAATTGAATTCTCTATATGGCTATTCAGCGAGAATACTAATTTATCTTGCCATTAAAGGTTAAATAAACGATTAAAGTTGTCTGTGGTTAATTTTGCGATTGTTTCCACAGACTGACCTCTAATACTTGCTAAATGTTTAGCAACTTCAACTACGTAGGCAGGTTGATTTTCTTTACCGCGATAAGGCACTGGAGCTAAATATGGCGCGTCCGTTTCAATTAGTAGCTTGTCATCTGGAACTAACTTTGCCACTTCCCTCAAAGCACTGGCATTTTTAAACGTGACGATACCAGAAAATGAAATATAAAAGCCTAAACCTAAAGCTTGTTCAGCCATATCCCAGCCTTCAGTAAAGCAGTGTAAAATCCCCCCTACTTCATCCGCTCCCTCAGAAATTAACGTATCTAAGGTATCTTGTTGGGCTGAGCGAGTATGAATAATCAATGGTTTGTTCAATGCTTTAGCAACGCGAATATGCTTTTTAAACGAGTCTAACTGTACTGCTTTTGTTTCGGGTGCATAATGATAATCAAGGCCTGTTTCTCCAATGGCAATAACTCGCTCTTGATCAGACAGTGATAATAACGTTTGCTCATCCACTTCATCTTCTTGGTTTAGGGGATGCATACCACATGAGATCAAAACATTATCAAAAGACTGTGTTTTCGCTAACATGGCAGGAAAGTCTTTTAAGGTGACACTCACACATAAAAGTTTATTAACTTTCTCGGCTTCTGCGGTGGCTACTACGTTGGCTAATTGGTTGTCGTGAAGAGATAAATCAAGTCTGTCTAGATGACAGTGGGAATCAATGAACAAGAATGTGCTCCATAAATTTCAAAACGTTTAACAAATATCAAACCAACTAACTTACATGGTTAACGTTGGCTCAGAAGAACTTAATTGACGAGCAATAGCCTGTTCAATTTGATTGCGTATTTTATCAGGATCGTCAGTAAAACTCACCCCTATTCCAGCGGGAGTACCATTTTGAGCACCTGTTGGTGTTAACCAGCAGACTTCGCCTTTGATCAGTGATGGCTCTAAAGAGTCTGGTAATAAGACATTTAGTTCAATTTCGCTACCAAGTTCATAAGGCTCTACAGTACGAATAAATAAGCCGCCTTCTTTTAAAAAGGGCATATATGATATATATAACTCATGCTCTGATTGAAACTCTACATTGATAGGGACCACACTCGCTCTCCTGCGTATAAATTATTTTTTATTGAAGCTTAGTTTCTTCAATAATGGCACTTATGTTGATAATAAGTTGCTCACAAGCAAATTGCTTATTAGTTTGTGTATAGGATTTTATAACTTTACACCCATTCATGATAACTTTATAGACTTGATTGATCACATCAGCAGTAAATCTTGTTTGATGCTGGCTTACAAGATTGTCTGTTAACAATTGCTCTCGTTGTAAATTCACCGTTATTTGCTCTAACCAACGCAAGGCATAATCACTCGATAATACTTGCTGTAATAGCAGGTTTTCATCTTTTTGATGGTACAAAAATGCTAAATAGCAATTTTTAAACGCTTGAAACTCTTCATAAACTAAGGGATCAGTAAGCTCAGGTAATTGGGTTAAATTAACAAAATTTGTGCTTTGTACTGATTGCTGGCTAGTGCTAATGTCTACATTATTTTCAGCTAGGCTAGCAATAAGTGCTTCACCAACAACAGGTCTTATGTTTAACACTCTAGTACGACTGATTATTGTGGGTAATAAGCTGTCAACATCATCTGTTAGCAGCACAATAATACTATTGTCTGTTGGCTCTTCAAGCGTTTTTAACAGTGCATTAGCAGCGGCTACTGTCATTAATTCACTCTGCTCAATCAGTACTGTTTTATAACGGCCAAGTTGTGCTGTTTTTTGCAAAAAGTCATTTGCATAACGAATTTCATCAACGCCTAAACTAGTCTTCTCAGCGAGTAAATGTAAATGATCAGGTAAGTTACCACTTTGTAAAAGTAAACAAGTTTTACATTGACCACATGCTGATAAGATGCCCTGTGGGTTAGGCAGGCTAGCAGGAGTTTGGCAAGCGAGTAATTGCGACAACCACTGTGCCAGTGTTAATTTTCCAGCGCCTTTAACACCCGAAATCAGTATGGCGTGAGGTAAAGTATTGTTCGTAAACTGTTGACTTAACAGTTGCTGGTGTTCAGTTAACCAAGGCTTCACATCAGACTCGCTTGGCTAGTATTGTATCGATAATACTAATCACATCAGCTAATACTTCTTCTTTTGATTGTGAGGCATCAACAACAGAAAATTTTTCTGGTAACTGTTTTGCTTGAGCTAAATAGCCATTTCTCGCTTTAATTAAAAATTCAGCCTTTTCATCTTCTAACCGATCAAGTCCTTCTCCACGGCTATGTACTCTTTTTAAGCCTTCTTTGGGGTCTAAATCTAAAATAATATTCATGTCAGGACTAAAACCTGATAAGGCAAGATCATTTATTTTGCGAATGGTCTCTAAATCAATGCCGCGCGCATAATGTTGAAAGCTGAAAGTTGCAGCATCAAAGCGATCAGAAATAACAACTTTTCCCTGTGATAATGCCGGTAGAATTTTTTCTTCAATATGCTGGGCACGACCCGCACCAAAGAGCATTAATTCAGTCATAAAAGACATTTCTGGTGTAGTTGGGTCGAGAATTACCTCTCTAATTTTCTCACCAATAGTTGTTCCACCTGGCTCTCTCGTTAATAAAACATCAAAGCCTTTTGCTGTTAAATACTTTTCAACACTTTGAATTACTGTCGTTTTACCTGCGCCATTACTGCCATCAAAGACAAGCATAAAGCCTTTATTCATATTTCTCTCATTTTAAACTGTTACCTTTATGGTATACGCACCATGATATATAGGTTTTAAACTGACAACAACACCTATACTAATTCATATCAAACACTTACATAGTTATTTCAGTGATAATCTTAGTGTTCACTGAATTAGCTATAAAGCATTGTTCGTGTGCTTGGTGATGCATTTTCTCAAGTTGCGCCATAGTGACTTGTTGCTCATTTGAAAACACAACTTTCGGTCTTAAAGTGACTTTTGTTATTGCGACTTTACCTTCGTTATTTTTTTCCATCAGCCCTTCAGCTAAGTCAATGTATGAATCTACAACGAATTTTTTCTTGGCCGCAATAGATAAGAAAAACAACATATGACAGCTGGACAATGAAGCAACAAACGCTTCTTCAGGGTCAACATTTTCAGCTAGCGAGTACGGAGTTGGCACAATGTGAGGTGATGATGAAGCCGGAACGCATACTCCACCATCAAAATGCCAATCATGGCCTCTGCTATACCGATTATCGGTAAAAGGCTCACCTTTACCCCTAAGCCATTTTATTTGAGCAGAGTATACTGACATTATATATTCCTTTTACAAACGGTAAGTGACTAAAAAGTTATTATCGACTCTTACTAACTAAGAATCAGTAGCGTCAGCATGAGCCGTTAACCATGCATAACACCCATAGTTTTAATTTCACAAATCAATGGGTATTATTTATTCCTTTGTTTAGCTAAATAATCAGCCACAGCACGGTTATGCTCAGCCAAGGTGCGACTAAAAACATGTTTACCTTTAGCATCACTGACAAAATAGTAATAGTCACTTATTGCTGGATTTAGCGCTGCTTTCAATGCTGATAAGCTTGGCATTGCAATCGGTGTTGGCGGTAAACCATTGATCCTATATGTATTATAAAGTGTCTTTTCTCGTAAATGAGCACGGGTTATATCACCTTGATAACGCTCACCTAAGCCATATATAACGGTTGGATCTGTTTGTAAACGCATTCTTTTAGCTAAACGGTTAATAAAAACAGAGGCAATCAGTGGCTGCTCTGGTATATGACTGGTTTCTTTTTCAATGATAGAGGCCATAATCAAAGCTTCATATGGGCTCTCATAAGGTAATCCTGACGCTCTTTGCTGCCATTCCTTCTCGAGTACCTCTGCCATCTTTTGATGAGCTCGTGTAAGCAATTGTACATCTGTAGTACCTTGCGTAAATGCATAAGTGTCGGGGAAGAACCAGCCTTCAGGGTTTGTTTGTTCAATGCCAAAGTAGCGAGAAATTTCTGATATGGGTTGGTTTTTCACGGTTTGAACTATGTGTGGTTGTGTAGCAAGTTGCGCTAACCATTGTTTAATCGTAGAGCCTTCTACAAAGGTTAGATGAAATTGATGCTCTTTACCGCTAGAAAGCATTGATAGTAACTCCTGTAAATTACTATCAGCATTGACTTGATAAGTGCCAGCTTTGATCTGGACACACTCTGGATATAAGCGAGCATAAGCACGAAGCCAAAATCTGTTTTCTATCCATTCTTTATTGACCAGTTGTTTTGCCAATTTCCCTACCGATACACCTTTATCTACGGTAAGCAGTTGTTGCTGAGAAATATTTAATGGTTGTTGTATTTGCTTTTCGAGCATGAGAAAGAAACTCAACATAAGCAAGACAGATAAAATGATAGCTGCAATTAAGCTTTTTATTAGGACACGCTTCATCATTTAGAATCACTTACATTATTTTCAGCCACTTTCAACATAACATTTTGTACTAATTCTCTTGATAGTGAATTACCATTAAATGTAGCTATAGGTATTACTCCTGTTACACAATTACAGATAAACATGGCTTGCGCTTTTGAAATAGTCGATAAGTCACATATGCTCACTATCGTGTCAGGAAAAAGTTTGAGAATTGTTTGACGCATAATGCCATTAACACCACTGTGCGTTATTGCAGGTGTATGTAACCTTCCATCCAAAAAGAAAAATACATTAGCGCTTGTTGCTTCTACAACTTCATCATTCATATTTAGCACTAGCAGATCATCATAATCGCTATTCACAAGCTCTTGCTTAATCATGACTTGTTCTAGGCGATTTAAATGCTTTAAACCAGCTAACATAGGGTTTAACCCTAATTTTTGCTTACTTACTCCTAAATGGAGCCCTGATATTGCTAATTCATGATAAGAGCTAGGGAAGTCATGCACCACGATAATAAGATCATAATTGTTTAACGCTGAGCGGGCATAACCACGACCACCACTATTAGCGGTGATCATAACTTTAAGCACAGCTAATTGATAATCACCCGCCACTTCCATTAATTGTTTTGTTAAGGCTTCTTGATTTGGAGCATTAATGCCTAATGATTTACAGCCAGTCATTAGTCGCTCAATATGCAAAGGTAAATATTGAATTTTTCCTTGATGGATTTTTGCTGTTGTGAACAAACCATCGCCATAAGCGAGACCACGATTTTCAATATCAATATGGTTTTGCTGAACACCATTTACCAAACAACGTTTCATCATGATTTTTATTATAGAAGCTAAATACAGGTGATAAAAAAGCCTGAAGACTTTCGCAAAGATGCTAAGTATTCAGGCTTAATCAATTGATTTCAAGTTTTTTAATCAAGTTTAAGTTTTGATCAAATTTCAGCGCTATACCTTTTTGAAAATAAGCGAGCCGTTTGTGCCACCAAAACCAAATGAATTACATAACACGTAATCTAAGTTAACATCACGAGCCGAACCGCGAATATAATCTAAGTCACAACCTTCATCAGGGTTATCTAAATTAATGGTTGGAGGAACTGCATTATTAACCAAAGCTTGTACACTAAATATAGCTTCAATTGCACCTGCTGCACCTAACAGATGGCCAGTCATTGATTTGGTTGACCCCATAAGCACATTATAAGCATCAGCGCCAAAAACAGATTTTACAGCATTCGTTTCTGCGATATCACCGGCAGGCGTTGATGTTCCGTGAGCATTAATATAACCCACTTTATCAGCCGCTAATTTAGCATCATTCAATGCATTCACCATGGCACGTGCTGCACCTGCACCATCAGCTGGGGGCGAAGTCATATGATAAGCATCGCCACTCATACCAAAGCCAACTAATTCAGCATAAATTTTAGCACCACGTGCTTTTGCATGTTCGTATTCTTCAACCACTACTACGCCTGCACCATCACCTAAAACAAAGCCATCTCGGTCTTTATCCCATGGGCGAGATGCTGCCTCTGGATCATCATTACGTGTTGATAAAGCACGTGCGGCACCAAAGCCTCCCATACCTAACGTTGTAGAAGCTTTTTCAGCCCCACCAGCAACCATAGCATCGGCATCACCATAAGCAATCATACGTGCTGCATGGCCAATATTATGAACACCACTAGTACAAGCAGTAGTAATAGAAATATTTGGTCCTTGTAAGCCAAACATAATAGACAAGTGACCAGAAATCATATTAATGATGGTTGAAGGTACAAAAAACGGAGAAAGTTTCTTTGGCGTGCCCATTTTTAACATTTTTTCATGGTTTTGCTCAATAAGGCCTAAACCACCAATACCTGAACCAACGGCCACACCAATACGAGGTGCGTTTTCTTCACTTATTTCAAGGCCTGAATCTTTAAGTGCCTGAACACCTGCTGCCACACCATATTGAATGAAAAGATCCATTTTTTTGGCTTCTTTTCTTTCCATGTAGTTTTGTGCATCAAATCCTTTAACCATACCAGCAAATTTGGTTGAGTATTCTGATGTATCAAAATGTTCAATATTACTGATACCACTTTTACCAAGTAGTAAGTTTTCCCAAGTTTCCTCAGGTGTATTGCCTAATGGGCTAAGCATACCGAGACCGGTAACAACAACACGTCTCATTGTGTTTTACCTCAATGATATTTTTAAAAATAAGATATAAAAAAAGCGGACACTTAAGGATAAGTATACCGCTCTTTCTCAATACATTTTCAAGCCACGTTTTTCAACGTAGTTTTCATTACAAATCGGTAATTACTGGTTAGCAGTAACGTAGTCGATTGCTGCTTGAACTGTAGTGATTTTTTCAGCTTCTTCGTCAGGAATTTCAGTATCAAATTCTTCTTCTAACGCCATTACTAATTCTACTGTATCTAATGAATCAGCACCTAAATCATCAACGAAAGATGAGTCAGTTTTAACTTCGGCTTCACTAACACCTAATTGCTCAATAGTGATTTTTTTTACGCGTTCTTCGATAGTACTCATTTTTTTTCCTTTACTTACTGAAAGTGCAGTTTTTCAAATTGCGTGTAGTTTATTCGTCAACAGCTCTCCATGCAAGCATCAAGTTGTATTTTTTACGTGGTCTAACCTGTTGACTTGTATTGATTTGCTTAAAACCAACAACTAATTTTTCATTCAAAGCCTTTAAATTAAAGGCTTAAACCATGTACATACCACCATTAACATGGATGGTTTCGCCAGTGATATAAGCAGCAGCATCAGAGGCTAAAAAAGCAACAGTAGTTGCTATTTCTTCCGGCTTACCTAATCGATTTGCTGGAACTTGAGAGAAAATCCCCTCTTTTTGCTCGTCGGTAAGCGTTTGTGTCATATCTGTATCAATAAAGCCAGGTGCAATAGTATTAACGGTGATACCACGCGAAGCGACTTCACGCGCTAATGACTTAGTAAAGCCTAGAAGGCCCGCTTTCGCCGTTGCATAGTTTACTTGTCCTGCATTGCCCATAGAACCAACTACAGAGCCAATATTAATAATACGACCATCACGCTTTTTCATCATAGGACGAATAGACGCTTTGCTTACTTTATAAATAGAAGTTAAGTTAGTATCGATAATATCTTGCCACTCATCATCTTTCATACGCATAAATAAGTTATCTCGGGTAATTCCCGCATTATTTACTAGAATATCAACACTACCATGGGTTTCTTTAATTGCCGCAAATACTGATGCAATTGAATCATCGCTAGTAACATTTAATACTAAACCATTACCAGCGCCTAAGTATTCTGAAATTTTTGTTGCACCATGCTCTGAAGTAGCGGTACCTACAACCGTCGCACCTAATGCTTGTAACTGGCTAGCGATAGCTTTACCAATACCACGACTTGCACCTGTAACTAGGGCAACTTTTCCTGTTAATGAAAACATACTATTTCCTATTCTTGAATCAATTCTTTAGCTTTAGCTAACGTATCTTCACTATTGAAAGATACACAGCTGATATTTTTATTAATGCGTTTTATTAAACCTTGTAATACTTTACCAGGACCAACTTCAACCATTTGAGTAATACCTTGCTCACCAAGCTGGGTCATAGTTTCACTCCAACGTACAGGGCTATATAGCTGCTTAACTAAAGCAATTTTGATTGCTTCAATATCAGTTTCTATTGCAACATCAACGTTATTAACAACACTAATAGTTGGCGTGTTAAAAGTAATACTTTCCAGATCGGCCGCTAATTTATCTGCAGCATCAGCCATTAATGCACAGTGAGACGGAACACTCACAGGTAAAGGTAACACGCGTTTTGCACCTGCGGCTTTACATAACTCCCCTGCGCGTTCAACAGCACTTTTATGGCCAGCAATAACCACTTGACCTGGAGAGTTAAAATTAACAGCAGACACAACTTCACCGGCTTGTGCTTCTTCACAAGCAGTTACGATGGCGTCATCGTCCAAGCCAATAACAGCTGCCATTGCACCCACACCTGCTGGTACGCAATCTTGCATGTATTCACCACGCTTTTCGACTAACTTAACCCCATCAACTAATGAAATCACTCCTGCACAGACTAGCGCTGAATACTCACCTAAACTATGACCAGCAACAACTGTTGGTAAAGTAACATTTTCAGCTTGCCACACTCGCCATAACGCAACACTTGCAGTGAGTAGTGCAGGCTGAGTAAAATTTGTTTGATTTAATTTTTCTGCTGGGCCTTCAGCAACTAATTGCCACAAGTCATAGCCTAACGCGCTTGAAGCTTCTTTAAACGTATTTTGAACTATATCGTTATCACTAAAGTCACTTAGCATAGCGACAGCTTGTGAACCTTGCCCGGGAAAAACGAAAGCTAAATGGCCTTGTAAAGATGTATTTTGCATATGATTAAACTTCTCTTTTTAACTATTTTATCTTTAATTGAATAAGATTATTGCGGCGACAGACCTTGCTCTAAAGAGTTTTTAATTTTTTCAGGAACTTGTCGGTCTACTTCTTTTACTGCCTCCATAATGGCTGAGAAAAAAGCGTTTGAATTTGCATTTCCGTGGCTTTTAACCACAATACCGCGCAATCCTATCAAACTTGCGCCATTATACTGGTCGGGGTTCATGGATTTGAGCATTTTTTTTAAGCTAGATTTTAATATGGGTGCCAGTAGCTTAACCAAAAAACTTTGACTAAATACTGATTTAGACTTTTTATACACCAAGCGTGCAACACCTTCACAGGTTTTTAACGTTACATTGCCAACAAAACCGTCACAAACAATCACATCTGCTTTATTTGAGAAAATATCACTACCTTCAATAAAACCAACATAATTGATACTTGTGTTTTCTGCTAACTCAAGTGCAGCAAGCTTTATATGGTCGCTTCCCTTCATAGCTTCTTCACCCATATTTAGTAACGCGATACGAGGTTTTTCGATACCGTCAACTTGCTGAGCCAATACAGAACCCATGACACCGAACTGATATAACACATGCGAATCACAAAAAACATTTGCGCCTAAATCAAGCATAAAAACATGCTTATCATCATCATGAGTTGGTAAAGAAGAAATTAAAGCAGGACGCTCAACACCTGGCAGTGTTTTTAATACAAAATGTGCCATTGAAAACAATGCACCAGTATTTCCAGCACTGACACAAGCTTGTGCTTTACCTTCATTTACAAGATCTAACGCTTTACGCATTGATGAGTCTTTTTTGTTACGAAGAGCAAAAGCAGGTTTATCATCCATTTCTACGGTTTGTGACGTTGAATAAACAGATAATTGTTTGTGCGTTGATAAAGCGTGTGAAGAAATATTATATTGAGCAAGTGTTGTAGTAATAATATATTCATCACCACAAAGAATAAGGTGCAAAGTAGGCATACTATTAATTGCCATTATTGCAGCGGGGATCGTTACAAGGGGGCCTTGATCGCCCCCCATAACATCTAACGCTAAGGTTAGATTATTTGAACTATTCAAGCTCAAATTTAAAAGCTATCTAAAGTAATGTCGCTTATTTAGCGATTACTTTAACGCCTTTATAAAAACCATCAGCCGTTACGTGGTGACGACGATGAGTTTCACCAGATACTGGATCTACTGATAAGTTTTCTGCTGTTAAAGCATCATGTGAACGGCGCATGCCACGTCTTGAACGAGACTTTTTGCTCTTTTGAACTGCCATGAGTTACTCCTAAATCGGTTATTAGTTAAATTGCTTTATAGCGATTAACTATTTGAGTTGTTTTAATACGTCAAATGGATTCGGTTTCTCAAGCTCTTCTGGCAATTCACCCCAAACACTATCCGCATCAGCTGAACAGTCTTCGATTTCGTGCCGTGGAATTAGTGGAATCATGAGTATTAACTCTTCTTCAACCAACTCTCGCAAGTTTACTTCACCATCTTCATTTAATTCTATTACATCATAATATGATGGAATATTCATCGCGGCTTCTTCATTTTTAGCAGGACTAAAAGTAAAATCTACTTTTAATTCACTGTCAAAAAGTTCATTACACCGCTGACAAGTTAATGCAACCAATGCCGACGCTGTACCAGACATTACTGTCAAACCACGTTCATCCACATCAAACTTAACACTAACTTGAACATGCTCGCTACGTTTTTCACTAACAGCAAGCAGTCTAGTCATTTCCGACACATTAAAAATACCTTCACACACAAGTCTTCGTTGTGCACTTCGGGTTGGACTAATTGTTATCGGAAGCTTAAGATTTTGCATAAGGCGCGCATAATAAAGCCCCTAAGGCCAAGTGTCAAAAGAAAATTAGTTAATTTCGTTTAAAATTTAAAGATTCTCCCTATAATAGCAGTTCTTTACGTATTTTTGCTTAATAGTCCGTCAATTTAGGCTAATTATCTTCTCTATATAATATAAAAAATAGGAAAACCATGAAAACCTTAGTTTTAGGCTCAACCTCTCCTTTTCGTAAAAGTATTTTAGAAAAACTTAACTTACCTTTTACTTGTGCTAAACCTAATATTGACGAAGCAGCACATGAGAATGAGACTCCGACACAATTAGTTGAGCGATTAGCCATTGAAAAAGCTCAAGCCGTTGCCAATGACTTTCACAACGCCTTAATTATTGGCTCAGATCAAGTGGCTGTTTGTGAGGGTGAAATATTAGGAAAGCCTCATAATTTTGACAATGCCGTTAAACAACTGACAATGTTTAGCAATAAAGCCATTACTTTTTATACCGGCTTATGTGTACTTGATAGTTCAAACAACAAGGTAAAATCCTTAGTAGAACCATTTACTGTACATTTTAATGCGTTATCACAAGAAGACATCAGCAACTACCTCCATGCCGAGCAGCCCTATAATTGTGCCGGTAGTTTTAAAAGTGAGGGCTTAGGTATTTGTTTATTTGAGAAACTTGAAGGCGATGATCCTAACACCTTAATTGGCTTACCATTAATAAGGTTAGTTGCTTTACTTAAAGCGCATGGGCTCAATGTACTTGCTGAACAAAAATCTAATTAACCATTAAAATAAGTAAACATAAGCTTATTTTGATCCAAGGCTATGCCAATAATAAGAGTACTGTTAGGCTCAGCGATGTTCTTGATAATTTAACAGAAACTTGTTTGAGCCCTTACTAATGTTAAAGGAGTAACTGTTGCAATTCGGTCAGTGAGTCAACAATAGCTTTTGGCTTGTAGGGCTCTAATTCTTCCCTATTTTGAGCACCTAAAGTAACACCAATACAGTCGATACCTGCATTGTTTGCCATTTCTAAATCATGATTAGTATCACCAACCATAACCGCTTTATGAGGCGCTATAGCGAATTCTTTTAAGATACTATTAATCATTTCAGGATCGGGTTTTGATGGCATTTCTCCTGCACACCGCGTTGTGTGAAAAAAATGTCCCGCCTCGCTTATTTGTAGCATTTTATCAATCCCTTCTCTGCCTTTTCCTGTTGCCACAGCTAATAACTTATTTTTTTTCAGTTCAGTTAATAAATTAAAAGCATTTTCAAATAATGGTGTTGGTGTAGTATCGGCCTCTAAGTATTGATATTTATATTGGCTTAACATCGCCTCCATTTGCTCTGGCATGATTTCAGGGAATAATTTCTTGATGCCAATAGGTAAACTCAACCCTATTATCCCTTTCGCATCTTCATTTGAAGGAACGGTTAAACCTACCTCTCTAGCAGAAGCTTTCATTGAAGAAACTATTCGGCCAACTGAATCCATCAAAGTGCCATCCCAATCAAATATAATCAATTCATAATCTTGCATTTAATTTGTCTCTTATTTTTTATTCTTTTACTAGCTTAGTAAGAAGGTTTTGTAAACTTGGTTCAAGTGGTGCTTCTATTTTTAAACGTTCTTCTGTTTTAGGATGTGTAAATTCGATACTAGCAGCATGTAAAAATAAACGTTTTAACCCCTTGCTTTTCATGTCACGATCAAACTCTTCATGCCCATATTTTGCATCCATAGCAATGGCATGACCACTAACTTGGCAATGGACACGAATTTGATGTGTTCTACCCGTAACAGGGAAAGCGCGAACCAAAGTAGCTCCCCGGTAGCGTTCTAGGACTTTATAACGGGTTTCAGATTCTTTACCGTTTATATTATCTGCAACAACAACCCGCTCACCTGATTTAAGATCGTTTTTCTTTAAACCTTCCGTGACTCTCGTTAACTTAGTAGGCCAATGCCCTTTTACAAGAGCATGATAAAATTTTTGTACTTTTTTATTACGTAATTGCTCGTGTAAGTTACGCAGCGCCGAGCGTTTTTTAGCCACGACTAAGCAACCTGAAGTATCTCTGTCTAAACGATGAACAAGCTCTAACATACGCGCATCTGGACGTAAGGCTCTTAAAGCTTCAATCAAACCAAAGCTTAAACCACTCCCTCCATGAACAGCCATACCTGAGGGCTTGTTAATAACGATTAATCGGTCATCTTCAAAAAGAATTTGTTTTTCTAGGTTAGCAACGATATTTAAACCCGTAGAGACATTATCCGTTTTTTCAGAAACGCGAATTGGCGCTATACGTAAAACATCATCAACCGCTAGCTTATATACAGGTTTAATACGCTTTTTATTAACTCTAATCTCACCTTTACGCATTAAGCGATATAAATGACTTTTAGGAACACCTTTTAAGGTTCTTAGTAAAAAGTTATCAATTCGTTGACCCGCATCTTCGACATCAATAGTAATAAACCTTACTTTAGGCTTATCAGCTTCTTGAGTGTTATCTTGGTTACTTTGTGCTGGTTGTGGTTTCTGTGACATGATTTGCTGCTTATCTGATGTCGAATATTGCAATTTGCGCAGTTTAACACATTTTTTTTGCGGCTTTTTAACATTTAAGCTGTTTTTTTATTGGCTTATCCGACTTTAATAAGGGATAATGCGAAGCTAATGCGGAAAAAGCGAGCTTATCTGAGTGCACTATTAAGTGTTTAACCTATAAACATTAAAAGTAACTTAGCTCATCTAGCATTAACTTTAGAAGCTTTAAAGAGAAACGTAAGAGGAAAACTGCGGCCACAGTAGTGTAGCGAAACCAAATTAGGTATTTGACTCATTATTAGAACGGCCAATTGTAATAACTAACGTGTGTAACTTGTTAGAAAAAACATAAACAGTTTTATCAATTAAATATTGGTACTAGCCCAGCTCCATAAAGCAAATTTTATTAAATAAACCTACTTTGCCGTAACAGTTTTCAGCAAGTAACTTATTCAACCCTATTTAACAGCGTAAAAAGTCGCTCGGTAGAATAAATTATTAAATACTGCAAAGAGGTGCGCACAGCACACTCGCTGAGCACATGAAGAAACATTGACACTATGACAAGCTATAAAAGCATCATAGTTAATTAATAACAATCAGAATTTATAACAGCTTAACGTGGTTTTACGACACGTTAAATTTGACAACCGTGAGGCTGACAGCTTGCTGTTAAAATAGCTATAGATTGCACTACTTTGTGTGCTAAAGCATAGTTGTGTTGTGACTAAAAAATGAGTCACATAACTATGAAACGTATGTTAATAAACGCTACCCAATCGGAAGAATTGCGCGTAGCACTTGTTGATGGTCAAAAGCTTTACGATTTAGATATTGAAAGCCCTGGCCATGAACAAAAAAAAGCCAATATTTATAAAGCAAAAATCACCCGTATTGAACCCTCTTTAGAAGCCGCTTTTGTTGATTATGGTGCTGAGCGCCATGGCTTCTTACCCATGAAAGAGATTTCTCGTGAATACTTCCCTAGTGGCTATAGCTTTAAAGGTCGCCCTAATATCAAAGAAGTGTTACACGAAGGCCAAGAAGTCATCGTTCAAATTGATAAAGAAGAACGTGGCCAAAAAGGTGCCGCATTAACTACCTTTATCAGCCTTGCAGGAAGTTACTTAGTCTTAATGCCAAATAACCCGCGTGCTGGTGGCATTTCTCGCCGTATTGAAGGTGAAGAGCGCACAGAATTAAAAGCTTCTCTTAGCAAACTTGACCTACCTAAAGGTATGGGCCTAATCGTTCGTACCGCTGGTGTAGGTAAAGCCTATGAAGAACTGGAGTGGGATTTAAGTGTATTATTACATCACTGGAAGGCAATTAGTGATGTTGCTGAAAGTCACCCAGCACCGTTTTTAATTCACCAAGAAACCAATCTCATTTTACGTGCTATTCGTGACTATTTACGTCGCGATATTGGCGAAGTATTAATTGATCGTCCTAAAACATTTGAAAGTGTTAAGAAGCATATTGAAATTGTTCGCCCTGACTTCTTAAGTAAGATCAAGCTTTACTCTAGTGATGTCCCCTTGTTTACTCACTATCAAATTGAAACACAAATAGAAACAGCCTTTCAACGAGAAGTGCGCCTTCCTTCAGGTGGCTCTATTGTTATAGACCCAACAGAAGCAATGACATCTATCGATATCAACTCAGCCCGTGCAACTAAAGGTAGTGATATAGAAGAAACAGCATTTAATACCAACCTAGAAGCTGCAGAAGAAATAGCGCGTCAATTAAGATTACGCGATCTAGGTGGGTTAGTTGTTATTGATTTTATTGACATGACACCAGTTCGACATCAACGTGAAGTTGAGAACCGCATGCGTGATTCCGTTCGTCAAGATAGAGCTCGCATTCAATTAGGTCGTATTTCTCGCTTTGGACTACTAGAAATGTCACGTCAGCGCCTGCGTCCTTCAATAGGTGAAACCAGCCAAGGTGTATGTCCTCGTTGTAGCGGTACCGGTCAAGTACGTGGTGTAGAGTCATTAGCATTATCAATATTACGTTTAATGGAAGAAGAAGCCATTAAAGAAAACACGCAACATGTACAAGCACAAGTACCTGTTCCTGTAGCTACCTATCTACTCAATGAAAAACGACGCTCGGTTATGCACATTGAGAAACACCACGGTGTTAAAGTGCTTATCTTGCCAAATCCACATATGGATACACCACAGTATGAAGTACTGCGAGTGAAAAAAGATGAAACGGTATCGAGTGCCAGCTATGACATCTCAATCAAAAAGGCAGAGTTGGAAGAAGCTAAAATGCCTAAATTTGATAAAGACGTAGCTAAGCGTGATGAGCCAATGATCCAAGCAATGGGTCAAGGTATGGCTGCACCAAAAGTCGCGGACAATAAAGAGTCAGCCACTAAAAATTCAGCAGCAAGTTCTAAAGTTAAACCTACAGGCTTCTTTGCTTGGTTAAAAGCCCTCTTCTCTTCTGAAGAAGAAACAGTTGAGGAACAAACACCTAACAAGCCTAAGCGCCAAGACAATCGTGGCCAACAACGTGGACGCCAAGGTCAACGCCGAGGTAATTCACGTAATAACCGCGGTAACAAACGCTCAGAAGAACGTTCAGAAGATCGTAATGCTAAAGGCAGAAATACACGAAACAATAAAGATGATCGTGAAAATGCTAATAAGCAGACCAATAAAGTCAAAAAACCAAACCGTAAGCCTGAGCAAGATAAAAACAAACAAGCAAAAGAAGAAGTCGTTGCAGAACGACGTCAACGTAGAACTAATCGTAAGAAAGTACGTGTAAATAAAGCAAAAGATGCTGCAAATGAAAGTATCGAACAAGTTGCAACTTCAGCTAAAAATCCTGCCAATGAATCAACTGCACAAAAAGCGGTTGCTGAAGAGAAAACGCAGAGTGTTAAAAGCGAAGAAGCAACAACAAATACTGACAAAGCTACACGTGAAGAACGTCCAAGAAACAGACGTTCACCAAGACATTTACGCTCAAATGGTCAACGTAAGCGTCGCGATAAAAATACTGAACAATCGCCAGCTAACGAGCAAGCAACAGCTGAGACTGCTAATGAAGCAATTGAAGCAATTGAAGCACGTTACCCTGAGTCAGAAGCTGAGACAAAGATTCAATCAACTGAATCTACTACAGAGAGTAATATAGCTTCGCCGGTTAGCGATGGTGTTAACCCTGCTGCAGAAGAGCTGGTTTCACAAGAAGTACAACAAGATTTACCTTTTGAAGACGTTGATACTAACGAAGTGAAATCAGAAACAGTTAAGGCTGCTACAGAACCAACTTCTGTAACTGAAGAGCAAACTCAATCAGTTTCTAACAAAGCTGAAACTCTTGTTGAACCTGTTACTGAAGTTAGCGCTGAGTCTAAAGTTGAAACGTCTGTTGATGCAGCAACTGCACAAGAGCAAGCTCCTTCTGAAGTAGCAGAGCCAATTGAACAAGCTATCGCTGCAACAACCGAACCTGCAGAGAGCGAAGTGAAAGTGACCATCGAAACTGATGAACAAGTTGACACTAAAGCAGAAGAAACTTCAGTCGAAGCAAAAACTGAAAGCAATCAAGAATTAGTTAAAGAAACTCCTGTTGCAGAAGAGACAATGACAGAAGCTTCAGTAGCAGATGATAAGGTAGAAACTGATAAACCTGCTTCTGATAAAAAAGAGCCAGTAAAAAAAGTCAAAACAGTAGCTAAAAAGTCTACACCAAAAGATAAAAAGCTGGCGAGACAAGTGAAAAAAGCAAACCGTTTATCTGGTCGAGCAACTTCGCCTATGACCAAAACTGAAACTATTACCACTATTAATGAAATTCCAACAAGCTTTATGGCTAGTGAAGATCGTTTTGTGCATCAAGTTTCAGGACGAACAGCAATCACAGCTGACGTGGTAAGCCGAAGCTCTGCTGAGGCAACTAAACCAGTCTAAGTTATACTTACACTAAAAATTTAAAGCCAGTTGTTAACAATAACAACTGGCTTTTTTATTGCCCGTAAGCGAGAATTTGTTTTTTATTATTTCAACGTCTAATACTAATTAATGCAAACTTTCATAGATATTAGCTGGTGGCAATTAGGCTGCTTTAGTTTACTTTTATTATTCCCTTTTGCGATTAATTACCAATTAAAAGTAACGATTAATACAGCAACGAGTATCGCTATTGCACGTATGACGGCTCAACTTATATTGGTTGGCTTGTACTTAAAGTATATTTTTATATTAAACAGCCCTACCCTTAATATTACTTGGCTAGTGGTTATGGTGCTTATTGGGGCAAGTGCTATTTTGTCATCAAGTAAGGTCAACCCAAAAACCTTATTTATTCCTGTGTTGGTGGGCTTGTTGGTTGGTTTAATACCCATATTACTCATCATGCTAGTTTTTATATTACAGCCAATGCCTACACTTTCAGCGCAGTATTTAATCCCAATTGGCGGTATGTTATTAGGCAACAGCTTAAGTGGAAATATTATTGCGTTACAACAGTTCTCTAAGGCTTTTGATGAGAAAAGTGAAGAATATGAAGGGGCATTAGCGCTTGGAGCCACTCCAGAGCAAGCCAGTGAAAGTTTCAGACAGGCTGCATTACAAGGAGCATTAGCGCCTATTATCGCAACCATGGCAACCACAGGCATTGTGACCTTACCTGGCATGATGACAGGACAAATTTTAGCGGGAGCTGATCCCATAATAGCAAATAAATATCAAATCATGATCATGATTGCGATATTTACTATGATGAACCTTTCCATCGCGATCTGTTTAAAACTTTCTGTACGTTTTGCCATTAACAAAACAGGTTTAATAAATATAAAAAAACCAGCACGTTAAACTTAACATGCTGGTGTTAATAAGGCTATTTGCAAAAAAGTTATTTAACGTGTGCTAATGCTTCATTTGCTAAGCGAGTGATTTGTCCCCAATCTTTAGTTTCAACGATGTTACTTGAAACCAACCATGAGCCACCACAACACATCACGTTAGGTAATGCTAGATAATCACGAACATTATTAATGTTAATTCCACCCGTTGGACAAAACTTAATATCAGGGAATGGTCCGCCGATAGATTTAATCGCATTTACACCACCTGAAGCTTCAGCTGGGAAAAACTTCAAATGATCATAACCAAAATCAGAAGCATCCATCAATTCAGAAATTGATGAAATACCAGGAATTAAAGCAATATTGCTTTCATTACCCGCTTGCAGTAAATCCTTAGTTAAACCTGGGCTAATAGCAAATTTAGCACCAGCATCATAAGATTGTTGCAACTGCTGGCGATTAGTAACCGTGCCTGAGCCAATAATAGCTTCAGGTAACTCTTTAGCAATTGTGCTTATAACATCTAATGCAGCCGGAGTACGTAACGTTACTTCTAAAACTCGAACATCAGCAGCAAGAAGTGCTTCGGCAATTGGCAAGGCATCTTCTACTTTGTTAATTACTAACACTGGCACAATTGGCCCTTGAGCAAAAAGATCCTTTGGCATGATTTGCCAATTTTTTAATACTGTCATAAATCCTCTATTTTTTTGCATCAACCTTATTGATGCTTAATGTTAATCTGCGTTAAATGTTTAAATAAGATTGTTATTCATCAAACAATGAACAAGCACCCGTTTCAGCTGAACTTAAGTTACGACGCATGAAACCAAAAAGTTCACGCCCCATTCCCTGATGATGACCATTCACTTGGAATTGAGCATTTTCACGTGCATTTAATTCCGCTTCATCAACCAATAAAGTTAATTCACCTGTATTGCTGTTTAAGTTAACCATATCGCCTGTTTTCACTTTGGCGATCAGACCACCGTCTAAAGCTTCTGGGCATAAATGAATAGCTGCTGGCACTTTTCCAGAAGCCCCTGACATACGTCCGTCAGTCACTAATGCTACTTTGAAACCTTTATCTTGTAGCACACCAAGTAATGGCGTTAATTTATGTAATTCAGGCATACCACGTGCTTTAGGCCCTTGGAAACGAACCACTGCAACAAAATCTTTTTCTAATTCGCCTGCATCAAAAGCTTTTTGTAATTCGTGCTGATCTTCAAAAACGATGGCAGGAGCCTTAACTTCATAACAATCACTCCTAAGCGAGGATGTTTTGATCACTGAAGTACCTAAATTGCCTTCAAGTGTTTTCAGGCCGCCATCAGCTTTAAATGGTTTATCGACGGTAGTTATAACTTCTTTATCACCAGATTCAGAAACACCATCAACCCACTTCAGCTGACCACTTTCTAATATTGGCTTTTGCGTGTAACGTGTTAAACCACGACCACAAATTGTTTCTACATCTTCATGTACTAAACCAGCATTAATTAGTTCTTTAAACAGTAATGCCATACCACCAGCTTCTTGGAAGTGGTTAATATCAGCCTGACCATTCGGGTAAATTTTGGTAATTAGCGGCACTACATGAGATAAGTCATTAAAGTCATGGAAGTCGATAATAATGCCTGCAGCACGAGCAAAGGCAATAATATGCATGATTAAGTTAGTTGAACCACCTGTCGCTAAAAGCGCGACAATCGCATTTACAACAGAGCGCTCATCGATCATTTCACCAACAGGCATGAAATTACCAGACTGCTGGGTTAAACGTGTAACTTGACGCGCAGCAGCTTTAGTTAATTCTTCTCTTAATGGCGTATTTGGCGGTACAAAAGAAGCACCCGGCAAATGCAAGCCCATCACTTCAACCACTAATTGGTTTGAGTTGGCAGTACCAAAGAAGGTACATGTACCTGCAGAGTGATAAGAAGACGATTCAGCTTCTAACAACGCTTCTTCATCTACCTCACCTTTTGCATATTGTTGGCGTACGCGTGCTTTTTCTTTATTTGGAATCCCTGAAGGCATAGGGCCAGCAGGTACAAATACCGTGGGTAAGTGACCAAATGTCATACTCGCTATAAGTAAACCGGGAACAATTTTGTCACAAATCCCAAGTACTAATGAGCCATCGAACATATTATGTGATAAACCAATGGCCGTAGACATAGCAATAACATCACGACTCATTAGGCTTAAATCCATGCCAGGCTGCCCTTGAGTCACACCATCACACATAGCAGGAACACCGCCCGCAAATTGAGCAACACCACCAGTTTCTTTAACTGCTTCTTTAATAATATCAGGATATACCTGGTAAGGTTGATGTGCACTTAGCATATCATTATAAGCAGAGGTTATTGCGATATCAGAGTGATTCAAGCCTCTAAGGGCTAGCTTATCTTCTTTTCCGCAAGCAGCAAAACCATGGGCTAAATTGCCACATGATAAACTAGCACGATGCACTGTGTTAGACTTTGCCGCCTCAATTTTAGCTAAATATTCACGTCGAGTTGTAGCACTACGAGCAATAATACGCTCAGTGATTTCGACTATCTCTTTTTTCATTGTAACTGTCATTGTTCTGCTTCTTATTTATTGTCTATGACTACACGTGATAGAATTTTTTCGTAAGTTGTAAGTTAACTAACTATTTAGCCCAGTAGATTTCGGTGCTTATATTGTCATTTTGTAAAAATGCACGTATTGGCATCTCATAAATATCAGTACTTGCCAATGCACTATCAAGCACGTCTTTTTTACTCTCTCCACAGATATGTAAAAATGTATGCTTACTTTCACTTAATGCGGCATAACTAAAAGAGATACGTTGATGTGGTGCTGTTGTTGGTTCAACCTTCATCAATGCACTCGAATTATTTAGATCTAAACCCGTTTTAATTTGGTCACTGCAAGGGAATAAAGAGGCTGTATGTCCATCTTCACCCATACCTAAAATTAGTACATCTAAAGGTAATAAGGTATTTTTTACGGCTAAATTTAAATCAGCTAATGTTTCCTCTGACAAGTCTTCACCTTGTTTAAGGTGAAAAAACTTAGCATTAGCTGCATTGTTTTGTAATAAATTTTCATGTACTAAACGGGTATTACTATCAGTACTATTAATATCTACCCAGCGTTCATCCGCTAAAGTAATTGTAACTTTCTTCCAATCTAGATCTTTTTCTGACAACGCTTTAAAGAAACCTTTCGGTGTAGAGCCGCCTGATACTGCAATACTTGCTTTACCTTTTAAGGCAATAGCAGACTGTAAAATAGCGCTAACTTGTTCAGCTAACGCAACATCCAGCTGCTCACGATTAGTAAAATCATTGAACTGATACATAATTATTCAACCCACTGGCGATCATCACGCGCGATTAAAGAAATAGATGATACTGGCCCCCAAGAGCCTGCAGCATATGGTTTAGGTGCTTCATTGGTAGATTGCCAAGCGTCTATGATGCTATCAGCCCAAATCCATGCAGCTTCTACTTCATCACGACTTACAAACAGTGACTGATTGCCATTTAACACTTCTAGCATCAAACGTTCATAAGCATCAATTACACGTTGATCTTGATAAGTTTCAGTAAAACTCAAATCTAACTTGTTTTCTTGAATGTGCATTTGCGAAGCGATGCCTGGAATTTTATTCATCATTTGTAACTCTACGCCTTCATCGGGTTGAAGACGAATAGTTAGCTTGTTTGATGGTAAGTCGCTATAACTATCTTTAAAAATGTTATGTGGTTGTTCTTTAAAATGTACAACAATTTCACTGTGTTTAGCTGGCATACGCTTACCAGTACGTAGATAAAAAGGAACGCCAGACCAGCGCCAGTTATCTAATTCAGCTTTAATTGCAACAAATGTTTCTGTTGTACTATTGGTATTAGCACCTTCTTCATTCAAATAACCCGGTACTTCTAGACCATTTAAGAAACCGTCGGTGTACTGACCACGGACCGTTTTTTCTTTGATATTAGTTTTATCTATTGGGCAAAGAGCTTTAACTGCTTTTAGCTTTTCAGCTCGAACACTTTCAGCACTTAAATCAGCTGGGGGCTCCATCGCTAATAAAGACAAAATTTGTAAAAGGTGGTTTTGAATCATATCGCGCATTTGACCGGCTTCATCATAAAAGCCCCAACGCCCTTCAATACCAACACTTTCAGCAACAGTTATTTGAACATGATCAATACTGTTTCTATCCCAGTTATTTGTAAACAAAGAATTTGCAAAACGTAATACTAATAAGTTCAATACCGTTTCTTTACCTAAATAATGGTCGATACGATAAATTTGGTTTTCATTAAAAAATCGAGCTACTTGATCATTAATCACTTTTGATGTTTCTAAACAATGACCAATTGGCTTTTCCATAACGACACGGTCTGCATCAGTAATCAATGAGGCATGATTTAAACCGTCACAAATATCACCGTAAATTGAAGGAGGTGTCGAGAAGTAATAAATACGAGTTGCATTTCCCTTTTCAATGGTAGTGGCTAAGCTTTCATAAGCTTTAGCATCTATCATATCAAGCTGTTGATAGACCAAGCGCTCAGTGAATCTAGCAAGCACTTTTTCATCAAGATCTTCTTTTACAAAATTGTTAAGGTTCTCTAAAACAAGTGCCTTAAATTCTTCTAACGAGTGCTCTTGACGGGCAACACCGACAATATGACTATCAGGATTAATTAAGCCACATACTTCTAATTGATATAATGCTGGTAACAATTTACGACGAGATAAGTCACCTAAAGCACCGAAAATAACAATTTCACTCGCTATCTGACAATCTATTTTATTCATAAAAACTCTCTGATCTTATGGTTCAGCTTCTGTTAAACATGATGATAACAAAATTCGGATCGATAAATTTGTTTAATGTTACCTTCTTATTATTTATCTTAATAAAGCTAACAAGACTGTAACTAAACTACATATTCCCTAATTTAGCGCTTGAAAGTTCATCAGTAAAGAACTTTTTGTAATTTTACTACATTTTTTTCAGTTTTATCATATTCAGTTTATATATATTAGTCTCTAAATTAACCCGTTTTCCTTTATAGACTGAAGAAAGTGTAAACACATTATCTTGTTATTTTTTCACAAAACATAGATATAAAACTCTTGAGTTCTTATTAAATATTTGCAAATTTCATACTATTTGCATTATATTAGTGATTATTATGAAATAAAATTTCATAATTCCTGTTACTAAAACAGAAAATAAATTACAGTATGGTATAATTAAGCTTTAAACAATTCCGGTTTAACATAATAACTTTTACTTAAAATATGCCTGTATGCATGGCTAAAACAGCAGATCTAGGATCACAACGTAATGAATATATTAGAAAAGATCGCCAATGAACTAGACACCTTAAGTAAGTCTGAGCGAAAAGTAGCAGAAGTCATCTTGTCGTCACCAAATACAGTGATTCATTCAAGTATAGCTGCACTTGCTAAACAAGCGAACATAAGTGAGCCCACTGTAAATCGCTTTTGCCGTCGTTTAGATACAAAAGGATATCCTGACTTTAAATTACATCTCGCGCAAAGTTTAGCGAACGGTACTCCTTATGTTAATCGTCATGTTGATGAAAACGATTCTGCAGATGAATACACGGCAAAAATATTTGAATCAACTATGGCTAGTCTTGAACTTGCCCGTAAAAGTTTAGACCCATCGTTAATTAACCGTTCAGTAGATGTCTTAACACAAGCAAATAAAATATCATTTTTTGGCTTAGGTGCTTCTGCTATTGTTGCACACGATGCCCAAAACAAGTTTTTCCGCTTTAATGTTCCTGTTGTTTACTTCGATGACATACTAATGCAACGAATGAGTGCTATAAATAGTAGACAGGGTGATGTTGTTATCGTTATTTCTCACACTGGCAGAACTAAATCACTTGTTGAAGTAGCAAGCTTAGCTAAAGAAAACGATGCAACGGTTATCGGTATTACAAGTGCAGGAACACCACTTGCAAAAGAATGTAGTATTGTTTTATCTGTTGATGTAAGTGAAGACACTGACTTGTACATGCCTATGTCTTCACGTATTGCACAACTAGCTTTAGTCGATGTATTAGCCACCGGCTTTACTTTGCGTCGTGGCAGTAAATTTAGAGATAATTTGAAAAAAGTAAAAGATAGTTTAAGAAGCTCGCGCTTTGAACGTAAAGAATAACCAGATAAGTGGTATAGCTTAGCATTGCGTCTTTTTGTTTTAGCAATATAAAGCCTATTACCACCTAAATAAAACACATGTCAATTTAAAGAAGTTATAAGGATTAAAATGCCTAGAAGAACGAAAATTGTTGCTACCTTAGGTCCTGCAACAGATGATAAAGAAAAATTAAAAGCGGTCCTTGCTGCTGGTGTAAACGTAGTAAGACTAAATTTCTCTCACGGTATCCCACAAGATCATATTGATAGAGCAAACAATGTTCGAGAAGCAGCAAAAGAGTTAGGTATTTACGTAGGTATTTTAGGTGACTTGCAAGGTCCTAAAATTCGTATATCAACTTTTAAAGATGGCCCTATAAAATTAGCTATTGGCGATAAGTTTGAACTTGATGCTACTTTAGAAAAAGGTCAAGGTTGTCAAGAAAAAGTAGGGATTGATTACAAGCGTTTAGTACAAGATGTTAGCGCTGGTGATATATTGCTTCTTGATGATGGTCGTGTGCAATTAAAAGTTATTTCTAAGTCTGAAACATCAGTATTTACGGAAGTGACTGTAGGCGGTCCGTTATCAAACAACAAAGGTATTAATCGCCAAGGCGGTGGCTTAACAGCACCTGCTCTTACAAGCAAAGATAAAGAAGATATAAAATTAGCTGCTAAAATTGATGTTGATTTTCTTGCTGTTTCTTTCCCTCGTGATGCTGCAGACATGCGTGAAGCTCGCTTACTTGCTCAAGAAGCAGGTTGTGATGCGCGTTTAGTATCAAAAATAGAGCGTGCTGAAGCTGTAAATGATGATCAAGTACTTGATGATATTATCTTAGCATCAGATGTAGTCATGGTTGCACGTGGAGATTTAGGGGTAGAAATTGGTGATGCTGAACTTGTTGGTAAGCAAAAGCATATTATCGCTCGCTCACGTCGTTTAAACCGTGTTGTTATTACTGCGACTCAAATGATGGAAACCATGATTGAGCAACCAATGCCAACTCGTGCTGAGGTTATGGATGTATCAAATGCTGTGCTTGATGGTACTGATGCAGTAATGTTAAGTGCTGAAACAGCAGCAGGTAAATACCCTGTAGAAACAGTTACTGCTATGGCTAATGTTTGTACAGGCGCTGAAAAGCATCGTTCAGTTAATATTTCAAATCACAGAATGGATTTAACTTTCACTGAAATTTCTGAAACAATTGCGTTATCTGCAATGTACGCGGCAAACCACTTAGACGGTGTTTCAGCGATTATTTCATTAACTGAGTCAGGCCAAACAAGTAAATTAATGTCTAGAATCACTTCAGGCTTACCTATTTACTCATTATCTCGTCATAGCAAAACTCTTAATAAAACAGCTATTTACCGTGGTGTTTATCCTGTTGATTTTGACTCTACGAACAGTAGTGATGAAACGTTAAGTGATGATATTTTAAAAGAAGTATGTAAACATTCTGACTTAACTGTGGGTGATAAAGTGATTTTAACTCACGGTGATTTAATGGAAACTATTGGTGCATCTAACACATTAAAAGTGTTAACTATTGCTAAAAAGCACCTTGCTTAATGATTAAATACCATTAATAAACGCAAAGTTACAGGTAACGAGTAATAAAATATCTCTCAAAGTATTTTTATTTCTTTTTACTTGTAACTTTTTTACTTTCTTAGTGAAAGTTTATCTTTGCAAATTTTCATTGCTAGCTATTACAATGTTCCATGTAACCCAGCAAGCTTTTATAAAGTATTAATCTAACTCTTCAATTGAAATTCCAATAAGATAACAACCTTCGCACTCTTCTTCGATACGAACGACTTTACCACGTAAATCTAACGACTGCACTTGGCTTGAGGCTGAATCTAGTTTGACTTTAACATTAGTAGACAACTCTAATGGGTGTTCCATTTCTATTGCCATGCCTGTAGCACTTAAATCTCGACAGGTTGCTTTTAACTGACTATTCGCTTCATCATCAATCACTGTTACAGTAATTTCACTGTTTAACATCATACGATAAAAGTCACGCTTATCATCAAAATTTATCATCACTACTCCAATGCATCTATCATCAAATTAAGTGCAATCAAATTGCACTAAGCATTTATACTGAGCTTACTCGCTTGTGTCAACAAAGCAAAATAATTAAAAATTTTTCAGAATAGTCATTATACGTTTTAACGAAACAGGCTGGTTAGTTCCTAAATTTTGTGCAAATAGTGATATTCTAAGTTCTTCAATCATCCATTTAACCGTCAAAATATCTTTATCAATCGGCTTATCTTGGCGTTGCTTCGAGAGCACCGCGTTATAAGCATCGATAGCTTTATTAACCTCTATCAACTTAAGTCTATCTTGATTTGGATCGATAGGAAGCTTTTCTAAACGTCTTAAAATTCCTTGTAAGTAGCGAATTATATCGTCTATTTTCTCTAAACCTGATTTACTGACAAAACCTTTAAATACAAGGTTTGAACTCTGCTCTTTAATATCACTGTGAGCTTGAATAACATTTAAAGCAACATTACCTTTAAGTTTTTTAGCAATTTCATGTCTAAGGCTTAGTGCTCGCTCAACATTTATGGCAGCATTTAAAACACAGTCGGCTATTTCAGCGCGAACATAGTCACTAACCTGCTTAAATTCAGCTTGAGTTCTCGGTAGATGTTCTTTGCCTTGTTGATGCATATGTTGTTTTACTAAAAAGACACAAGCTGCTTGAATACAGTCTTGGAGTAAGTCAGCAATTGCGCCAAAAGGGTTAAAATAAAGCCCTAATTTAGCTTTATTTGGCATTTTTTCTTGTAAATACCTCAGTGGTGAAGGAATATTCAACAAAATAAGTCGACTAAGCCCGAGTAACATAGCAGCTTCAGCTTGTTCTTGCTGTTCGAAAAGCTCTATGGCAACACTTTTTTGATGATCAACCAAAGCAGGAAAAGCTTTAATGGTAATATTGGCTACTTTTTTTTCATAACCGTGAGGTAAAGTATCAAAGCTCCACGTTGTTAAGTTTTCTTGCTCAATGCCTTTTTCTGCCACCTGTTTAATTGACGCCTTAACTTTACCCTGCAACTCTGCTTTAAGTTGATTCAAGTTGCGACTTTGTTTTAACAACTTTCCTTTCTCATTCACAACTTTAAAGTTCATTGTTAGATGTACAGGCAACTCGACGTCTTGCCAAACTTCATCAGGTAGCCTTACGCCTGTCATTCGTAACAATTGTTTTGCTACTGCATTATAAATACTTGAATCACCGAATTTAATATTAGCTATACAAGCATCTGCATAGTTAGGAGCTGGAACAAAATTACGTCTTAAGTTTTTAGGTAATACTTTAATCAAAGCCACTACTAGATCATAACGTAACGCAGGAATAAGCCAGTCAAAGTGTTCATCTTGTACCTGATTTAACATAGCAATTGGAATAATCACGCTAATACCATCATCAATATCGCCTGGACTAAAATGATAACTCAGTGGTAACGTTAATTGCCCTTGCTGCCAAGTATCAGGATATTCTTTAGCTGATAACTCACTCGCAGTTTCATTTAATAAAAAGGCTTTAGTGAAGTTTAAGTATTGGCCATTTTTAACTTTAAATGTTTTCCACCAACTTAAAAAACTTGCTTGGCAAACCACTGAATCAGGTATTCTTTCAAGGTAAAAGTCAACTAACTGCTGCTCGTCTATTAAAAAATCTTTACGACGCGCTTTTTGCTCTAGATCTTCAATACTATTAACTAGTGCTTGGTTTTGTTGTAAGAACTTCTCTTTAATCGAACTGTCACCATTGACCAGTGCTTCTCGAATAAAAATATCTCGACACGTGGCAGGCTCAATCCCTTTAAAATTCACCTTGCGCTTTGCAACAATGGTTAAGCCATAAAGTGTGATTTGCTCAAACGCCATCACCGCCCCTTGCTTTTTCTCCCAATGAGGTTCGCTATAGTGACGTTTTAATAAATGTTGCGCCAATGGTTCTATCCATAGAGGATCTATACGGGCATTCATACGAGCGAATAAACGGCTAGTTTCAACAAGCTCTGCTGACATTAACCATTTAGGTGATTTTTTTGCTAACACAGAGCCCGGAAAAACAAAGAACTTACTACCACGTGCTCCTTTATATTCTCTGTTTTCATCTTGTTGACCTAAGTGGCTTAATAAGCCAGATAATAAAGCTTGATGTACGGTAACCAAACTATCAGGAATTGAAGATGACTTTTCCTGCTGCTGCGTTTTTCCTGATGAATTATCTTCAATGGAAAACTGATAATTGACACGAGTTAAGTTGATTTTTTGCTCTTTTAACGTCAATTTCAGTTGACTGAAAATATCTTGCCACTCACGTAAACGGATATAAGATAAATATTCTTTCTGACAAAGCTTTCTAAATTGATTTTGTGTTAATAGCTTTTGCTGTTCACTAACATATTGCCAAAGGTTTAACAGACTAATGAAATCTGAATGTTTGTTTTTAAAGCGACTATGTTTTTCATCCGCCGCTTGCTGTTTTTCATGAGGTCGCTCGCGGGGGTCTTGGATGCTCAAAGCACTGACAATAATAAGCACTTGCTCAATACAGCCTAAATCAATGGCTGTCATTATCATTTTGGCTAAACGGGGATCAACCGGAAATTTTGATAATAAACGCCCTGCTTTTGTTAACCTTAGTTCATTTGAACTTGTATTTTCTTTAGTTTTATAACTATTAATTGCCGCCAATTCTTCTAGTAATCGCATACCATCAGTGATATTGCGATTATCAGGCGATTGAACAAAAGGAAAGTTATTTATGCTACCAAGATCTAATGCGAGCATTTGTAAAATAACGGTCGCTAAATTGGTGCGTAATATTTCAGGGTCAGTAAATTCAGGACGGTTATTAAAGTCTTCTTCACTGTATAAACGAATACAAACCCCTGAAGATACACGACCACAACGCCCTGAACGTTGATTGGCACTTGCCTGTGAAACCTTTTCAATAGGTAAACGTTGTACTTTAGTTCGATAACTATATCTTGATATACGTGCTGTTCCCGGATCTATTACATATTTGATACCCGGTACGGTTAAACTCGTTTCAGCCACATTAGTTGCTAAAACAATATTTCGCCCAGTATGTGGCTTAAAAATACGGTTTTGTTCACTGATGGTTAATCGCGCATATAAGGGTAAAACATTAGTATGCGGTAAATTCGCCTTATTAAGCGCAGCAGCAGTATCTCGAATTTCTCGCTCACCGTTTAAGAAAATAAGAATATCCCCTTGCCCCAGAGCAGATAACTCATCAACAGCGGCCAAAATACCGCTAATAATATCTGTTCCCTCAAACGCTTTATCTTCCTTTGTTTCTTCTGATGTATTTTCTTCATGTAAAGGGCGATAAAGCAACTCTACCGGATAAGTACGTCCTGAAACTTCAATTATTGGCGCAGCCTTGCCCTTTTTATCAGCAAAATGTGTTGCAAATCGTTCTGGATCAATGGTGGCTGAAGTGACGATAACTTTTAGATCAGGACGTTTAGGGAGAATTTGTCGCAAGTAACCCAGAATAAAATCAATGTTTAGACTGCGCTCATGCGCCTCATCAATAATAATAGTGTCATACTGGCGTAATAGACGATCTTTTTGCATTTCAGCTAGCAAAATACCATCAGTCATAAGTTTAATATAACTCTGGTTACTTACTTGGTCATTAAAGCGAACTTTATAACCAACTTGCTCACCTAGCTTACTTTGTAATTCTTCTGCAATTCGATTAGCAACCGTTCTCGCGGCTATTCTACGTGGTTGTGTATGCCCAATTAAGCCATCCACACCTCGGCCTAAGGCTAAACAAATTTTAGGTATTTGGGTGGTTTTACCTGAGCCTGTTTCACCAGCTATGATCACCACTTGATTATCCCGAATTGCATCGGCAATTTGCTCGGCATTATCCGCTATAGGTAATCCTTTTGGATAAACAATTGTCGGTAGGTTATTGAGTTTAAACTGCTTTTCTAAAATAGATTCTTCTATGTATTGTTGAGTTCTTTGTAATTGCTTCGATAACTGTACTAACTTGCTTTTAACTTGCTCACCTGTCGATTCATTAGTTTTAGATAGTTGTTCAAGAGCTCTTTTCGATGAAACTAATTGTTTTTTAAATCGAAAAAAATCAGATTTTTTTACTTGTTTTAATAAGTCAAACAAGGATTGTATATCAGGAGTATTATGGGAAGAATAACTAGACAAAACAGACTCTAATAACGCAAAGAAATGGTAATAAAGTCTATTTTATCAGTTGTTGTGCAAAATTTACATGACTGAAAAAAATCAGTCCAAACGCAGCCGATATTTAACCGTTAATGTGTTTAACTTGCTGCTTTTACTTTAGTAGTTTGAAGGTTAGCACGCATGTGTTGGTCAATAGCCTGTAATACATCATTGCGACAAATAGTGCCTAATAAATTACCACTATCATCAATCACAGGGTAAACCTTAGGTTTATTTTTTAACATCATTTGCCCTAACTCAATAACACTATCATATGGCTTCATAGATAAAACATCTTCGCGCATTAAGTCACCTACATCAGCCACATGCTCGTTATAGTAGATAGTTTCAATCATTTTAGCTAACACATCACTTTCTGATAAAAAGCCGATTAACTTACCATTACTATCAACCACTGGACCACTAATTTGTTTCGTTTTCAAAAAACGTAATGATGCCTCCTCAACAGCCATGTCCGCAGTAAAAGTCACGGGATAATGGTTCATATATTTTTCTATTTTTAAAGATTCCATTTTAATTCCTTAGGGTGTTGACAAAAAAGCAAACGATATATAAACAATGTAGATAATTCTTTTACAAAACACCACTTTTTCATAGGTTTATATTTATAATATTATCGTCTAGTAAGAAAACTTGTTATCAAAATATAATTTTGCTGCTTTTAACCAGGTTTTACCCACTTTACCATCACCTACGGGTTTGCCATCAAGTTTAGTTACTGGTGCTATTTCTTTTGAGGAGCTTGTTATCCATATTTCATCTGCGGTTCGCACTTCATCAAGGGTTACCACGCGTTCTTCAACAGGGATAGAGCCTTCTTTTGTAAGGATATCTATGACAAGTTTTCGCGTTATCCCCGGCAAAATTTGATTATCTTGAATGGGAGTAATAACCCTGCCCTCTTTAACGATAAACACATTTGAAGAACTCGCTTCAGTCAACTCTTGATAGCGATTATAAAGTAAAGTTTCCTGACTACCTTGCATTACCCCTTGTTGAAAATGCATAACGTTACCCAGTAACGCAGTTGATTTAATGTGACAACGCTGCCAGCGAAGATCTTCAGTACTAGTTAAGGCATAACCTTCGCCAACAGTTGCAAGATCTGGAACTTTGGGCTCAGGGATGTTAAAAGTCATGGCAAAAACAGTGGGGGTTACATTATCAGGATATGCGTGAAATCGCTTAGTATCTGCGCCACGACTTACGTGTAAATATAGGCCTAATGCGCCATTATTATTTTTTTCTGCTAACTGATTACATAAGGTAAGCCACTGCTCATCACGCCAGTTAAGTTCAATGCCGATAGCTTTTAAACCATCATTCATACGTTCAATATGCGCTTGAAAACCAACTTTTTTGCCAAAATATGATGGAATAACTTCATAAATGCCATCACCAAATAAAAAACCTCTATCTAGGGGAGATATTTTAGCGTCTTCAATGGGCATATAATCGCCATTTAAAAATACAATACTCATATTTACTTCCAGTAAACTTTCATTGTTTCACTACTAACTATAACCAATTAACGCGCGAATTCTAGCTATTAATGCCATACCTTCTGATGCAGGTAGTCCATCTTCTGTAAGCTCATTTTTACGAGTTACGCCGTCAACACTACCTAAATCAGAAAGATATTTTAATACTTGTTCAGGAGACGCTTTATAAAGTAAATCTTGTTTAGACCATATACTTAAAAAAGCTAACAAACCATATACCCCCCAATTTGAAACGTCTGCAATGATCAACTCATCACACTTAGTAATAGCTGGGATTATAGCTGGTGTTATATCGAGTGTTGATAAATCCTCTTTAACATTGCCCATCCCTATTTCGTTACCGCCATCACCTATGGCAATTGTCGGGCAAGTAGCATTTGTCAAAAAGTGATCAAAACAGGCTGTACGATTACTTATATCCTCACCACGCATATTGTAATAGCAGCCATCTTCTGCCAGCCCAGGTCGCTCTATGGATATTATCGATTGCGGGTTATAATCAGCCAATGCTTGAGTTGCTTCTTGAGGGTTACTGGCTTTTAGACCAATACTTATCTCACAGATTCGATAATCATTTTGTAATACTTTCGCCATTGGCATACCACAAACAAGCACGGGCGTAGCGCCAAGTTGCTCTAAAGCGCGATATAAGATTAATGCACCTACTGGCCCGTCAGTTTCAAAAGTATTTTCGACAGGGAACCCTGTACCAATTAACACAACCCCTTTGATATCACGTAAAATGTTCGCTGCTCGAAAACAATAACCTGCTAATAACTTAGGTTGTAACGTTTTCATGCCTCGCAAGTTACGCTCTACTAACATATTTTCTATTGTTTGACTGAGCGCTTGTTCATTCATGTTACTTGCCTCACTTATCACATAGCAGCGATTAATCACACTTAACAAGAGAAGTACGCATAAAACGGCTTAACGCTAAATGATACAAGTTATGCGCCATTTCCATGCTGATGGGTTCAAAGTGAACAGTTGCTCCTGGACTTAATTGACCAAGCTTGGCTGTATCTAATGAAATCACTGCACCTATCTTAGGGTAGCCACCAATTGTTTGTCTGTCGTTCATTAGAACTATAGGTTGACCATCTGCAGGGATTTGAACCGCTCCTTGGCATATACCTTCAGATAAAATACCATCGATATCACATTCAATAGCACGACCTTCAAGGCGGTAACCCATTCGGTCACAGCTTTTACCCACTTTATATTCGCTGGAAAAAAATAATCGTTGCTGGTGAGATGAGAAGTGGTGTTGCTGATAGCTCGGTACGGTATGTAACACAGTGCTTTGCTGATAGCTCGGCCAATACTGCTCAGAAAGTAATAAATTCTGCTGTTGTTGATGGTTAACGTCTTGGCATGGAATTATGTCACCTGTTTGCAGCTTACCGCCTGCAATTCCACCAACTTTTTCCCTACATACCGTGGCAGTACTACCAAAGCTTTCAGGCACCGTAAAACCACCACTTACGGCTAAGTAACAACGCACACCTTCACTAGCAAACCCTAACTCTACAGTATCGCCCGCTTTTATTTTATAACTACGCCATAAGGTTTTTGCATGGCCATTAATGAGTAATGGCATATTGGCTCCCGTTATAGCAACTAGAGTATCAACTTGCGCAGTTAACGCTAAACCACCAACACTAATTTCAATTGCACTGACATTAAGTTCATTGCCACATAAGCGATTCGCCCAATGAAAAGCATGCTTATCAATAGGGCCACCATTGGTTAAGCCAATATTAAATGTACCAAAACGCCCTTCATCTTGAATTAGCGACAAAAGACCCGGCTGTTTAACTAAAAAACCTAAAGCTAAAGTCATATTATCAGCCCGTGTTGAGTCGGTAACACGCCTCCTAAAGCAATAAACTCAGCTTTAGAAACTTCTTTAAACTTCACTTTATCTCCCACTTGCACTGGCATTGTAGGCTGGGTTTTAGCATCAAACATATCAATGGGGCACAAGCCGATAATGTTCCAGCCACCGGGTGATTCACTCGGATATACGGCAGTTTGCCTATCCGCAATAGCAACCGCGCCTTTGGGCACTTTTAAGCGTGGCGAGCTCAATCTTGGTGTTGCTATACGTGGATCAACTTCGCCTAAGTAAGCAAAGCCAGGAGCAAAACCAATAGCATAAACGAGATATTCTTGTGCTTGATGAATATCAATAACTTCAGAAACACTTAAATTAGCCTGTTTAGCAATACCTTTTAAGTCAGGGCCAGACTCTGGAGAATAATAGACAGGCAGTTCAACAATTTTTCCTGCATGTGATCTGCTGCTTTCTTGAGATAAAGAACTTAGTAATGCACGTAATTGATTACGAATTTGATGGTGATCATTATCCAACATATTAAACATCACCATTATAGAGGCATAAGAAGGGATAATATCGATAACATCATCTGACATATGTTGGCGAATTAACTGTGAGGCTTGTTGTACTTTGGCTGAAACAAGAGGGCTAGGCTGCTCAGCAAAATATATAATTAACGCGTTTTCACCTGCAACATGAATGGTCACCTTATCAATAGCACTTTCTAACATTAACTAATAAGCTCCCTAATTGCCTCAATAGCCTGTACACCTTCAATGTTATCCCCATGTACGCATAAACTGTCTGCAACTAAAGGTAAAACTTGTCCACTCACTGTCGTAACACTACCTTGCTCTTTTAATTGCTGTACTTGAGCAAGCATTTTGTCTTTACTGTGCACAGCACCCGCTTTAGTTCTTGCCAATAATTTGCCGTCATCGTCATAACACCTGTCTGCAAATGCTTCACTGAGTAGTTCAATATTAAACGTTTTGGCCTCAGCTAAGTGTTCTTCAAAGTTTAGGGTCGCTTGCAACATTAATTTTAATGGTTTGTGATAACGTGATAAGGCAGTAAAAATAGCTTGTCTAACCGCTTGTTTAGCCATCATATCGTTGTACAAAGCCCCGTGGGGTTTAACATAACTTAATTCAATCCCTAACGATTTTGCAACACCATCAATAGCAGCAATTTGGTAGGTCACAAAAGCGATAATTTCATCAGCTGAGCAATTCATTGAGCGGCGTCCAAAACCCACTAAATCAGGATATCCCGGATGAGCCCCAACAGTAACACCATGTTGTTTTGCTAATTCAAGCGTCTTTTGCATCACTAGCGGATCGCCAGCATGAAAACCACAAGCAATATTCGCTTGGTCAATATGAGGCATCACTTGCGAGTCTAGCCCCATAGTCCAGCTACCAAAGCTCTCCCCTAAATCACAATTTAATTTCATATGTTTCCTTAAAATAAAATGCTATTTATAGCACCGCTAAACTTGAATTGCTGATATCAGTTACCAACATTTTACCTGGGCTATGGGTAATACAAAATGGTGGTTTACTTTGCGCTAAAACAAGTTGAGGAGTAACACCACAGCCCCAAAAAACTGGCAGTTCATCAGGGTTAATCGAGACCGAGTCACCATAATCGGGTTTATTGATATCTGTAATACCGATCAGCTTAGGATCGCCTAAATGAATAGGTGCTCCATGTACAGAAGGAAAGCGCGTGCAAATTTGTACCGCACGAATGGCATCTTTAGCCAACATAGGCCGCATACTGACAACCATATTACCACTAAAGCGCCCTGCACTTTTACAAGGCAAAGTCGTTTTGTACATAGGCACATTTTTGCTTTCAGTAATATTTCTAATTTCTAACCCGTCTGCAATTAACGCTTCTTCAAAAGAAAATGAACAGCCTAAAACAAAAGTGACTAAATCTTCACGCCATAAAGTATTTATATCCACTAATTCTTGTTTTAACTCTCCATTTTCGAATAGTCGATAACCAGGAATATCGGTGCGTATATCAATATTTTTACCAAGCTCTGGTAACAGGTATTCTCCAGCATGTGCCGACATTGCAATGAGTGGGCAAGTCTTGGGATTCAGTTGACAAAATTGTAAAAAATCGTTTGCCCAGCTTTGCGGCAAAATAACGATATTTCCTTGAACACACCCTTTGGCATAACCTGAAGTATTATCGGTAAACTCTCCTTTGCGAATTAGCTGTCGAAGCTGAAATGCACTCAGTTGAGATGGGGGATATTTAACATCACTCTTTGTCATGTAAGTTCCACGTAAAGCTTATAGCGATCCTATTTAATCAAACTCTAGTATTGCTAAAAATAACCAATAAAGCCACATTAGCGTTTGTTTATTCAGCCAAAATCTTCAAATAGTTGGGGAATATTTCCTCTCTAAATAAACATAGTCAATTACTTCGAATCATAAATCACAATTGGGAAAATGGTTTATCACAAATTTTCCTGCCAAAATTATAATAAGTTCCTATACTAGGTAATACATAAATCAATAACTTATAAGCCAGTTAGCCATGGAAAATATTGACCACTTCATTGATATCGGCATAAAGCTCTCAACAGAAAAAAATCATCACGCCCTGTTAGAAAAAATTCTAAGAAGCGCAATGGAGCTTGCTCATGCAGATGCGGGCACTATTTATGCGCCAAATGAACAAGAGCAACTGGTGTTTAATACCGTTATCAACCACAGTTTAAATATTCATTTAGGCGGTATAAGCGGTATCGATATCGACTTCCCTAATATTGATATTTACCAAAATGGCGAAATAAACTCTCGGGCAATGGTTGCAATTAGTGCTGCAACTAGCGAAGTGATCAATGTTGAAAATGTTGATGAATGTAAAAGTTATGATTTTAGTGCCGCTAAAGCGATGGATGATCGCATGGGTTACACAACGGATTCAGTATTAACCATTCCGATGAAAAACCATGAAGGTGAACTTAATGGTGTTATTCAATTAATTAATGCTTCAGATGAGCAAGGTAATATTATTGCTTTCTCTCCCGACATCGTCAGAACCACTATGTCACTCGCTTCCTTTGCTGGCGTTATATTAACGAATAAGGAACTAATTGTGGAAATGGAAAATTTGTTTTCTGCCTTTTCAAAATTAATTGCCTCAGCAATTGATAGAAAATCGCCTTATACAGGCAACCACTGCCGCCGAGTGCCTGAAATTACCATGCTACTTGCCCATGCTTGTCATGACATAGAATATGGCCCTTTAGCCAATTTCACTATGGAAAAAGAAGATTTTCATGAACTCAGTGTCGCTGCATGGCTTCATGACTGTGGCAAAGTTGCAACGCCTGAGTACGTGATGGACAAAGCTAAGAAGCTTGAAACTATATTTGATCGTATTGAATTGGTACATGCGCGTTTTGAAATTGCTGCTCGCGACATTACTTATTCAACACAGTTAACTGACCAAGAAAAACTCATCAAACTAAAAAACCTCAACAGTGATAGAGACTTCATCACTAATGCCAATACTGGTGGTGAATTTTTTGATGATGAAAAAATTGCGCGTGTTTATAAAATAGCCAAAGACTATAAAGTTACTATCAGGGGTAACACTCAATCTGTGCTTAATGAAGATGAAGTTACTAATCTAATTGTGAAGCGTGGCACCCTTAACAGTAAAGAGCGACAAATCATTAATGATCATATGAAAGTCACCGTTGAAATGCTCGAATCTATGCCTTTTCCTAAACATTTAGAAAATGTACCGGAATATGCCTGTGGTCATCACGAAAAAATGGATGGTACCGGTTACCCTAAAGGCTTAAAGCGCGATCAAATGTCGATACCTGCCCGTATCATGGCAATTGCTGATATTTTTGAAGCCTTAACATCAAGCGACAGACCTTATAAAGAACCAAAAACACTATCTGAAACTTTGAAAATTATGGGCTATATGAAATTAGACAATCATATAGATCCTGATTTATTTGATGTTTTTATTGATCAAAAGATTTACTTAGTATTTGCTAAAGCATTTTTACAAGCATCACAAATTGATCATGTAGCAACTGATAAAATACCGGGGTATAAAGCAATTAGCTAATTTTTCACCGATTGGCAGCCTTGTTTCCATTTAGCACTATATATTTAGTTAAAAACAAGCTAAGTTAGCTTTTTCCCACAAATAATTCTCATTTATGCTTCGGTTATTATCTCTATCACTTATTTTATTTAGTCTTAACAGTTACTCAAAAAATATTACAATCACAGACATCAATGAGATAGAAAATGCTTGTCAACAATCTACACCTACATGTTTAGCATTGCTAGAAGTTGGGCTTAACGATAGTCCACCAAATTCAACACAATGGTTTCGCTTTAAACAATTAAGATTGAATACATTATTTGATTTGCAAAAGTTAACCTTACTTCAACAAGAGTTAAATCACTGGCTTTCTCTCGATGAAAGTCAGCAAGCGAACCTTCCCCCTAATTTTTCAGTCTATGTATATATATATAAAACCAAGTTATTACTTTCTGATGAACCTAGTGAAGAACAGAAAAAACGCATTCATTATTACCTTAATAAGGCTGTAAACCTACTCAGTGACATCAATGTGAGTGTACCTTCTCCAATAAGGCTAATTGAAATAGCAAATTTACAAATTTCAATGAAAGAAGTGGAGCCAGCTAAAAAAACTTTATTGCAATTAGAAAAAAAGTTTAACAACCGATACCACCCTATTTTCAATCGTGAATTATATGCAAATTTAGGTCATATAGCATTACAGCAAAAAGATTATCCTTTACATGTTGAGTATCGTGAAAAAGCACTCAAGTGGACTTTAGAAGAAGCCAATAACCAACAAAAATCTGTCGCTTATATTAATCTTGCCTTTGCTCAACAAAAAATGGCTAGCTATGACAAAGCAGAAGTAAACTATCGTAACGCTATAACGTTTGCTGAATTGGCACAAGATAAGAGAAGTAAAGAAAGTGCGCTATTACGGTTAATCGAAGTTACCTACTTACAAGGTAAAATAAAAGAAGCAAAACATTTATTTAACGACACGCCTAAGATTTTTTATCAACAAATTACTGAACAGCATAAGCAAGCATTACTACAGCAATTAAAAACAGCTTTAGCAGAATAAATTCTGCTAAAGCTACCCTCTATTTAATTCCTTAAATAAAATACTTCAATAAAGCCCTTCATAGAAAAAAAGCCCCCTTTAACAATCAATTTTTTTAATTAACTCATTATTTACCATCTAAAAAAAACCACTTTCAAACTTGTAAAAACATACTATAGTTTAGATAGAAATATTTACTTTCACTCAAGTTAAGGAAGAGCTTTATGACACAGAAAAAGTTAACAACAGCTGTTGGTTGCCCAGTAGCAGATAACCAAAATGTAATGACTGCTGGCAAAAGGGGCCCTCAACTATTACAAGATGTATGGTTTTTAGAAAAACTCGCCCATTTTGATCGTGAAGTCATCCCCGAAAGGCGTATGCATGCAAAAGGCTCCGGTGCTTTTGGTAAGTTCACCGTAACCCATGACATCACGAAATATACTAAAGCAAAAATATTTTCAGAAATAGGTAAAGAAACTGAGCTATTCACTCGCTTTACAACTGTTGCAGGAGAACGTGGTGCAGCAGATGCAGAACGTGATATCCGCGGCTTTGCTGTTAAATTTTATACTGAAGAAGGTAACTGGGATTTAGTAGGAAATAATACCCCGGTATTTTTCTTACGTGATCCGTTAAAATTTCCTGACTTAAACCATGCTGTAAAACGTGATCCAAAAACCAATATGCGTAGCGCTACAAATAACTGGGATTTTTGGACTTCATTACCTGAGGCTCTACACCAAATCACTATTGTGATGAGTGATAGAGGTATACCTGCCACATACCGTCATATGCATGGTTTTGGTAGCCATACATTCAGTTTCATCAATGCAGACAATGAGCGATTTTGGGTTAAATTTCACTTAAAGTCTCAACAAGGTATCAAAAACTTAACCGATGCAGAATCAGAAGCCATAATAGGTAAAGACAGGGAAAGCCATCAAAAAGACTTATTTGAGTCAATTGAAAACAATGACTTCCCAAAATGGACATTAAAAGTACAAGTAATGCCTGAAGCTGACGCTAAAAAAGTACCTTATAATCCGTTTGATTTAACTAAAGTGTGGCCACACAGTGATTATCCGTTAATTGAAGTGGGTGTGATGGAGTTAAACCGTAATCCTGAAAACTTCTTCGCAGATGTTGAACAGTCTGCTTTTAACCCAGCCAGTGTTGTACCGGGCATTAGCTTTTCACCTGACAGAATGCTTCAAGGACGCTTATTCTCATACGGCGATGCTCAACGCTATCGTTTAGGTGTAAACCACAATCACATTCCAGTGAATGCACCTAAATGCCCAGTGCATAGCTATCATAGAGACGGTCAAATGAGAACTGACGGTAATCAAGGAGCAACTATTGGCTATGAGCCTAACAGTCAAGGGCAATGGGCAGAGCAACCTGATTTTTCTGAACCACCACTAGATTTAGAGGGCTATGCTGATCATTGGGATCACCGTGAAGATGATGATTATTTCTCTCAAGCGGGCAATTTATTCCGCTTAATGTCACCAGAGCAGCAACAAGCATTATTTGATAATACCGCAGGCTCAATGGCGAGTGTTCCTGATGAAATTAAACAAAGACACATTAAACATTGTACTGCTGCCGATCCTGCATATGGTGCAGGCATTAAAAAAGCATTAGGTTTATAACCTTCACTGGTTTAAGCATTTAAAGCATGTAAAGTAAATTAAGCAAAACTAATTATTAGTTAAGCAATGTGCTGAACAACGTACTGAGCAACGTACTAAGAAAAGGCTAACATTGACTGAATTTAATTAAATTAATTCATTCGTGTTAGCCTTTTTATTCTTCATGGTTAAGCGTTTTAAAAAAGGTTTTAATTGCTTGTGTTTCTGCAGCCGTCAACCTAATTCCTAACTGATGCCAGCCTGTATCGTCTATCGCTTGTTCAATAGTTTTTGCGGCACCGTCATGAAAATATGGAGCGGTATTTAAGATATTTCGTAATGAGGGCACTTTAAAAAAATAGTTATCCGCTGGGTTTCCTGTTACCTGTCCGCGACCTTTATCAACTTTATTTGGATAGGCATGTACTATCCCCATTTTCATAAATAATTGCCCTCCTAAAACCGGTCCATTATGGCAAGCTACACAGCCTTTCTCTATAAAGGTAACTAAACCATTTTTCTCTTCCTCACTAATCGCGTCAAGGTTACCAGCTAGAAATTTATCAAACCTATCCTTGGTTATTAATGTACGCTGAAATGAAGCAAGTGCCTTGGCAACATTGTTCATTGTAACTGGTGAAGTGTGATTGGGAAAAGCTTGCTGAAAAAGGATCAGGTAATCTTTATCAATTAGGCGGCTAACTACCTCATGCTCGGAAGTCATGGCCATTTCTTTTGGGTTAAATAGAGGAAATACCGCTTGCTCTTCTAGTGTTTTAGCTCTTCCATCCCAAAACTGGGCGATATGTAAACCGGCATTCCATGTAGTTGGTGCATTACGCGTTCCTGCTTCCCCAAAAGCCCCTATCGAAACAACTAAATTATCAACACCTGCCGCACCATTGATAATATTGTGACAAGAATTACAAGATTGCTCATTATTAATTGATAAAGCTGTTTCAAAATACAGTTTTTTTCCTAATTGAACCTGCTCAGCTGAGTCAGACTCATTATCTGTCATGGCAACAGGCAAAGGCTTAAAATAAATTTGTGCCGTTTCATAAAGTGTTTGGCGAGCATAAACTTGCAAACTAGTGAGTGTAAATAGTAGTAAGAGTATTGTTGAAAGAAATAATTGTTTCATAAGTCGAGTGAATTAGAAATAAAATAGCCAGTACTACCTAAAGGTGGTACTGGCTAATAACGTTAACACTAAATCGAGCCTATTTTAAGTCAAAGCGATCTAATTGCATCACTTTAACCCAAGCATTGACAAAGTCGTTTACGAATTTCTTATCAGCATCATCTGATGCGTAAACCTCAGCAATTGCACGTAATTCAGAGCTTGAGCCAAAAATCAAATCAACTGGCGTTGCTTTCCATTTTAACTTACCTGAAGCACGATCATGACCTTGATAAATGCCCGCTGTAGACTTATCTTTTGTCCATACGGTGGACATATCTAATAAATTAACAAAGAAGTCATTAGTCAATGTTCCTGGCTTAGTAGTAAGTACCCCATATGATGAACCATCATAGTTAGCATCAAGAGAGCGCATACCACCAACAAGTACCGTCATTTCAGGTACATTCAAACCAAGCATGTTGGCTTTATCTACTAGCATTTCAGCTGGAGACATATAACTCTCTTGTGAATAGTAGTTACGGAAACCATCTGCTTTTGGTTTTAAGTAATTAAAAGACTGAATATCTGTTTGCGCTTGGCTAGCATCAGCTCGCCCCGGTACAAAAGGAACTTCTACAGAACTACCTGCTTGCTTAGCAGCCTTTTCGATTGCTGCTGCACCACCTAATACAATTAAGTCAGCCAGTGAAACCTGTCTTTTAGATGACTTTTTGTTGTATTTTTTCTGAATAGCTTCAAGTTTATCTAAAACCTTATTTAACTCTTTAGGGTTATTAGATTCCCAGCTATTTTGCGGTTCAAGGTTAATACGAGCACCATTTACCCCGCCACGCATGTCTGTTACACGATGACTAGACGCTGCAGCCCAAGCTGTTCTTACTAACTCAGAGGTAGTTAAACCAGATTTAAGAATTTGCTTCTTAAGGTTTTTAATATCTTTACTAGTTACAAGCTTATGCTTAACCTCAGGAATTGGATCCTGCCATGATAAAATTTCGCTTGGTACTTCTTTACCTACATATCGAGCTCGAGGCCCCATGTCGCGGTGAGTTAATTTAAACCAAGCTTTAGCAAAAGCTTTATCAAACTCTTTAGGATCGGCTCTAAAGCGTTCAACAACTGCTCTAAAACTAGGATCTTCTTTTAAGGCAATATCTGTTGTAAACATAATAGGCGCATGACGCTTATTTGGAATATGCGCATCAGGGACTAAATTTGCAGCAGCCTTATTATCAGGTATCCATTGTTTTGCACCTGCTGGGCTTTTAGTAAGTACCCAGTTGAAGTTCATTAAGTTATCAAGATAATTTGAAGACCATTGAGTTGGTGTAACCGTCCAAGCACCTTCTAAACCACTAGTAATAGTATCGGCACCAACACCAGTGCCACATTTGTTCTTCCAACCTAAACCTTGCTCTTCAATAGCTGCAGCTGCAGGCTCTTTGCCAACACATTCGCTAGGCTTTTTAGCACCATGCGCTTTACCTAACGTATGTCCACCAGCAATCAAAGCAACAATTTCTTCATCATTCATTGCCATACGGCCAAAAGACATTCTAATATCTTCTGCAGCCAATAACGGATCAGGTTTGCCATGTGGTCCTTCTGGATTGACATAAATCAGGCCCATCTCTACAGCAGCAAGTGGCCCTTTTAGTTTGCCTTTATTATCTCTACGCTCATCAGCAAGCATATTCGTTTCTGGTCCCCAGTAAACTAAATCTGGTTCCCAATCATCAGATCTACCGCCTGCAAAACCGAAGGTTTTAAATCCCATCGACTCTAATGCAACATTACCGGCAAGCACCATTAAGTCAGCCCAAGAGATTTTACGTCCGTATTTTTGTTTAACCGGCCATAATAATCTACGTGCTTTGTCTAAATTCGCATTGTCTGGCCAGCTATTTAAAGGGTCAAAACGCTGTTGACCACCCGATGCGCCACCTCTACCATCATGTACACGATATACACCGGCACTATGCCATGCCATGCGAATCATAAGCGGACCATAGTGTCCCCAATCTGCGGGCCACCAAGTTTTTGAATCAGTAAGTGTTGTTTCAATATCTTTTTTAAGCTTATTAATATCTAAACTTGCAAACTCTTTAGGGTAATTAAACTTTTCTCCATAAGGGTTTGACTCTGCGCCATGTTGTCGTAATGGACTTAAATTAAGTTGATCAGGCCACCAAAATTGATTTGTTTTAGCAGCGCCTTGCGCTAACACCGAGGTAGGTGTCACTAATGTTGATAGTGCAAATGATATTGCTGCAGCAATAGGGAGTGTTTTGTTAAACATTTTTTTATTCCTCTTACCTGTGTTTATTAACTTTAATTAACTTCATGTTAACTATAGGAAAGGATTATTTTTTTTTAAAGTTGATTAAATAAAACATAATGTTCAATTTTTTTGATGGTACAGGTACAGTTTTTTTGATTAATATATAACTTATAATTAATTAAATGATATTTAGAATGATTTCTTTAAAACAACTACACTACGCACTTGCTATTGAAAAAACATTACACTTCAAGAAAGCAGCTGAGGCTTGCCACGTATCTCAGTCAGCATTAAGTACATCTATTAATGAACTTGAAAAACAATTAGGCGTAATAATTTTTGAGCGTAATAATAAGCAAGTTCTGGTAACAAACAAAGGGCAAGTCATTTTAAATAAAGCTAAAAAAGTAAAGCTTGAATTAGACGAACTTCTTCAAGTAGCTCATATCGATAAAAAGCCTTTTAGCAGTCCTCTTACCATAGGAGTAATACCCACCATTGGGCCTTACCTTTTACCTAAAGTTTTGCCAGAGGTTAGAAAACAATATCCAAACTTTAAATTGAGGATCATTGAAGAACAATCTCACTCCTTAGTAGAAAAGGTAAAATCTGGAAATATAGATGCTGCCATACTTGCCCTACCTTACCCAATTGAAGGGTTGATAAGCTTTGATTTTTGGCAAGAGGATTTTTATTGGGTTTGCCATAAAGATGAATGCCCAACTAAGACACAAGAAATTACCAGCGAAGAGTTGGAAATTGATAAGTTAATGCTATTAAAAGATGGTCATTGTTTAAAAGAGCATATTTCAGCCGCCTGTCAATTACAGAGTAAAAAGCAAGATACTGATTTTGATTCAGCCAGTTTGCATACATTAATTCAAATGGTTGCAGGAAAGCTAGGCACAACACTGGTGCCACAAATGGCTTTAGATCAATTAATCAATAATGAATCCGAATTAAGAGCAATTCATTTAAATGAACCTGGCCCTCACAGAACAATCGCTATTGTTATTAGACCTAATTACGTTCGAACAAATGAATTAACCACACTCAAAAACATTTTCACAGAACAATTAAACAGCAAATGCGACAAAGCTTAAAGTTTAAAGATAGATATTATTAAATTTTTTAAAATGTTGTTATTTACTTAATTAAATTTACTGAACAATATAATTACTACGGTGATCAATATTGTAAATCACAAGCATAATGAATAATTCCCTTGTCATCTTTTATGTTCTAATTAACAAAATAAATGAGGGAAACAAATGCTATTGCGATTGTTTTTAAGTAAATTAAAAACCAAATAATCTATAATATTTTCATGATGTTATGAACGCATCCTGATGGAGTAAAAATTATTAAATGTTTATTTTAATGCCCTCATTGCAGTGAAGGTATTAACCTTTCTTTTCAACATACAAATAAAATGCAGGTAATCCTTGATCTAAACCACTTTCATCCTGTTGATTATCAAACCAAGCTTTAACATCCAACTCTCCCTTAGATAAGGTTGTTTCAAAAGTAACTGACGTTGCACCTTCTACAACAGCCATAGTGAAAAACTTATCATTAAGCTGTAAATGCGCGTAACGTCTATTTATCACCTTTTCAGCAGGAATATCATGCAAAAATAGTGTCATAGAATAAATACCATTTTTGGCTACTTTTAAGGCCCATGGTGATACAATAAACTTCTCTTCATCACCAACCCAACCGTGACCTTTTCCCCATTTATCATCACCAAAACCCGGCCACCAAGGTACTTGACTAGTATTTGGAGATAACCAATCCATCGCTGTTAATCTAGAAGGGTTTTCATATTCTGAACCAATAATAGGTCGAGTCGTTGGTGTACCTTTACTAGTAACATGAACCCACCAATTTTCATAAGCATTTGCCATTTCTTTTATACGTTGTGGATTTAATGCGCTGATATCATTTTCTTGCGACGGATCTTCGGTCAAATTAAATAGTTCAACACCGCCTGTTTCAATTGCATGAACGTAACGCCAATTACCTTGCATAACTGCATAAGGACGCTGTGGGTTAGGGTTTAGTACTCGTTGATTTGTCACTACCAAGGTTCTTTTAGGTAAGGTCGTTGCATCTTTCAGTGCGGGAACAAGAGAAATACCGTCAGTGTCAATATTTTTGCCATCAATACCAACAAGGTCAAGTAAAGTAGGTAGTACATCAATATGAGCAGTTAGGTCACTAATGTCAGTTGGCTGACCTAAATTTCCATTAGGCCAGTGAATAAATAGGGGAACACGATGTCCTCCATCATACGTTGAGCCTTTACCTTCACGTAAATGACTATTTAAACTATTAAGTTTTATCCCTGTGTTGCCTTCGATTACTAATTTAACTTCATCAGATAATCGACTAAGGGGTTCGCCATTACTTCTTGCGGCCATTGATGAGCCATTATCGGTCAGGAGGATGAAGATAGTGTCACCTTCAATTTTGTGGTCTCGAATTGCTTGACGAAGGCGTGCAACATTATCATCAATATTAGTTATCATGCCATAAAACTTCGCTAAATCATCTTCTAGACCTAACATTCTGTATGGCTCTATGTATTTTTCAGGAGCACGCCAAGGAACATGAGGCGCATTAGTTGATAAATATAAAAAAAAGGGTGCATCTTTTTTGGTTTGTTGATGAATGAAATCTATTGCTTCATCAAACCAAATATCAGTTGCAAAACCATTATATTTTTTCTCTTGTCCATTAAGAAAATAGGTATCGTCAAACTGGTCATTTCCCCAGTAATCTGGCGCTTGCCCAACACCGCCTCCTCCATGACTTAATACATGTTCAAAGCCTTGGTCTTGCGGTCTAAATGGGTAATTTTCACCCAAGTGCCACTTGCCAATCATAGCGGTGTTATAACCGTTATCCTTTAATATTTCTGGCAATATATAATGTTCATTGTTAAGCATATGGCGTCCCATTACCGTATGCCAAACACCAGCTCGAAGCGAATACTGTCCACTCATTAAAGCAGCGCGTGTAGGAGAACAAGTTGGGTCGACATGAAAATTAGTAAACCGATGACTTTCTGAAGCAAGTTCTTCAATATTCGGCGTTTTCACAATGGGGTTATCGTACATGCCAAAATCTCCATAACCTTGATCATCAGTCATGATTAATACGATATTAGGTTTTGAGATTTCTGTATCAACAGGTAAAGAATTAAGAGTACCCTTACGAGTATCATTAACCCAAGAATTTCTATTATTGTCACAACTTGATAGTGAAACAACTAAAGTCGCACTAAAAATTAACCTTAGAATAGATCTCGTTACATTCTGCACTACTCTTCTCCTGAATAATTTTTTTGTCATAGATTAATGATTAATCTATGACAAACTCAAAACTCGAAACAATTATTGCTAACGCTATAGGGCTTCAGTGAATAGATTGTTAAAACCGGTTATCGACTTGAACCTCGGGATTTAATTTCATTTAATTTTGCTAACAAATCTTGTACTTTGTGAGGATGTGAACTAGCAACATTAATTGATTCACGAGGATCTTCTTTTAAGTTATATAACTGCACACCTAATGCGCCTTTACTAAAAGTTTCCCTTGCTGGCTGAGTGAATCCTCCTGAGCCTAAACCATCAATTAGCTTCCAATCACCCTCTCTTATCGCAAACATACCATCTAAAGCGTGATGTATCATTGGAGCTCTTGTTTGTTGATTTTTAGGATTGTGTAATAATGTCGGTAATATATTAAAGCTATCAGGCCCTTCATCATCGGCTAATTGAATATCGGCTACAGCGGCAAAAGTCGCCATTAAATCAGCTAAAGTAACTTGTTGATCTGATGTAATATTTGCTGGAATGTTATCTGGCCACGTTACGATTAGAGGCACGCGATGACCACCTTCATATATGTCTGCTTTTTGACCTCTGAAAGCGCCATTTGCCAAATGTTTGTATTTTTTGATATCACTGGCTTTCCAATGAGCGCCATTATCAGACGTAAAAACAATGATGGTATTTTCATCCATCCCTGTTGATTTAAGTGTCGCCTTAATTTGACCTACTACATCATCAACTTGAACGGCAAAGTCACCGTAATATCCTGCTTTGCTTGTCCCTATAAACTCATCAGTTGGTAACCATGGTGTATGAGGAGCTGTTAATGGGAAATATAAGAAAAATGGTTTACCGTCTGTTGATTGACTTCGTGATTTTATATAGTCAATTGCTTTGTTGGTAATAGTCGGTAGTACTTCTTTGTGAACAAAACCTTCAGCAACCTCTCCTCTTCGCCAAAAACCTTCACCCCCTAAACGACGTTGCTCGCTTGAATTAATTAAACGACCATCTATAGCACGGTAAGGCTTTTCATTTTCAATATAAAGGTAAGGCTTCATGTCTAAACTAGCCGGAATACCAAAGAAATAGTCGAATCCAACAGCATTAGGACCTGGACTCAAATGACCATAACCACCGCCTATACGCTGTGGTTTATCAGTTTCTTTAAGATAGTAATCTGGCTCTAAGAACCCTAAACCTATATGCCACTTCCCTATAGCTGAAGTATGGTACCCTTTCTTTTTCAAGATAGAGGGTATTGTCGCTCGGTCAGTTTCAATTAATAAAGGTGAGTACCCCCACAATACGCCAGACTTAAGAGAAGAGCGCCATGCATATCGACCAGTTAGTAATGAGTAACGTGTTGGAGTACATACCGACGAAGGAGTATGCGCATCAGTAAAACGCATACCTTCATTAGCCAATTGATCCAAGTTTTTTGTGGGTATAGCACTTTTACTATTATAAGCACCTATGTCTCCAAACCCCATATCATCAGCAAGTATCACAATTATATTCGGCAATTTTTTTTCTGTTTCGGTAGAAGAAGACCCACCTGCACTGGCAAATTGATTAACGCCAAATGCGAATAAAGTTGTGGTAAATAAAACAATGGATGTAAGAAATTTATTCAATTTATTATCCTTAAATTTATATAACGCAAAAAGCTAAAGTAATGAAAATTAATCAAGTAAATTAATCTCTAAATGTTGCTCTTGTTGATTTCTCATAATCACCACTTCTAAGTGCCCACGCCATTTTCTAGAGCGGTATGAGGTTAATAAATCACTAATGGCTACAATCTTATCTACACCGCCAAATTCAGTATCTATAACACGCAGGATCACATCACCTTTCTTTAATCCGCCTAATTCAGCTTTACCGTTAGGCACAATATCTATAATTAGCGCACCTGCAATTTCTGGAATACCTAAGGCAGATTGCTCACCAAGAGTGGTAACAGACTTAAAGGTAGCGCCAAATAAATCCATTTCGTTAGAGTTAGATGCATCATTATTATTGAGGTATAAATTAGGGAATTCAGGTTTTTCAGCCTTAACCTTTAAGTGTTCACTTTTTACACCAAATTCATCCATAGAAAAGTTTTTAAAGCCTATCGTAAGGGCCAATGATTCTTTACTCACTTGGTAATTGCCATTTTCAGGGTCTATAAATAATGGTTCGCCAAATACAGAGTTCTCATCCAGTCCTAATTTTTGTGCTTTTAATAACGCTTGCTCAGTAGTGAAAAAGTTTTTATCAATTTCATTACCCCAAAAATTATTCAGAATAGGTTTATGGCTTGCTAATATGATGTTGTGGCGGAAAGTATCATCGCTGTTTTCAAACCATACATGTGGATGGAATGAGTTATTTAAGATGATGTTATTTTCAACGGTACGGTTAAAACCCTCTCTGAGTTTTAAACCGCCACTTAAGGCAACATTATTATAAATTTCATAGTTTGAAGAGCCATCATCTAAGTCAATATCCCAACCATGATCACACTGAAAACGGTTGTTTCTGATAATGATTGGGCTAAGAACATCCGCTTTATATAAGTCTGGATGTGTTTTAGCTAACTTATCCATTTCAGGGCGAGTTGGGTGCCAAAAACGGTCTCTGCCCCATGAGTTAAATGCGCCATGATCGCCTGTTTCTAACACGGTTTCAAAAACATCATTATATTCAAGAATATGACCGCCCCATGTGCCTTCACTGACGTTGATACCTGCACGAGGTACACGATAAATAGAGTTATGGCTAACGGTGATATCTGATGACATTGATAACTGCACACCAGCCACTTGTTTTTCAACTTGTCCTATATCGTGAATTAAATTATCAGTAGCAATGGATTTTGAAGGATAGTTTTCATTTTTAGGACCAAGCTCCATGTCCATATCATCAAGCTCTACAAATTCATGATATTCAAAACTTGGTGATCTAACCGCTGTTGCACTACCGACAAAGCTAATGGCACTCGCGCCAATATCAAATACTTCATTGCTAGCAATTCTGGCATTACGGTTGTAATTACTGACAAATATTGCATTGCCTCCTAAGTTATGAAAAATATTTTTGATAACACTGATATTCTCAGTACCGTCCATTAAAATGGCGCCTCCACGATATATAGCCCAATCGCTGCGCAAAAGTGGCTCGTTAGTTTTCATAAACGTTTGTTTGGTTTTCGTGAAGGTTAATCCTTGAATAGTGATATGTTTTACCGGATTTGTTGAATCACCTTGAAGTTCGATTAAGTGATCAAGTTGAGATATTTCAACTTGGCTATTGGCTAAATCCATGCCTTGAGGGGGATAAAAATATAGCGTTAATGTGTCTTTATCAAAATACCATTCACCAGGGGCATCTAATTCTTCAAAAATATTTTCTACATAACGGTATTTCTTATGTAATGGTGAATAGCGGTTATTTTGAAAGCCGCCATTGAGCTTGAGTTCACCTTTGTCATCAACGCCCTCAATTTGGTAATGCATACCGCCCCAACGACCTTCATGGAGAGCATGAACGAAACCACCAACAGGGTTTTTCCACGTTGCGATGCGCTCTGGTGAAATTGCATCAGCACCATAGCCATTGAAAACCTGCACTGAAGCGTCAAAATTTGGATATCGTGCACTGATTTGCTTAGCACCATTAATATATAATTGGTCTATGTTTTCTACTGAAAGCTGTGCTTTCATGATTTGGTTATGAGGTTGCCAGTCTAGATTTACTAGAGTAGCAGCGCTTAACGTTACCTTGCCATTATCTTCTGCGCTAATGATAAACGGCTGTTCTTTTGTTCCCGAAAATTCTGGGCCTAGAATGATAGGTTTTGTTAAATAATAAACACCTGAACTAAGTTGTATTTCTACACTTTTATTTTTAGATAATAATGTTTTAGCTTTTAACAAAGCGTTTTCTAAACTAAAGCCATTTTGTTTTACTTGTCCTTCAGGATAAACAATCAATAATTCTGGACTATTAGCCGCAGAAGTAGCTTTATGATGGGCATTTTCATGAACTGGTGAACAAGAAAATAAAAAGAGGCTTACAATAAATATATAGATACGCATCGACTACACCTAGAAAATTTGGATGTCATTAAATAGAGAAAGAAAAAGGAGATAGCGCTAAAAGCTATCTCCCGAGCTATGTTTTAAAGTGTTCAAGCCACCTTAAAATGCTGCTCTAACGCCAAGGGTGAAACGACTGCCAACATCTTCTAAACCTCTATTTACATTTAAAGAGTTAGTTTGAACTAGCACTTCATTAGTTAAGTTCAGTGCTTCAAAATTGATAGAGATGTTCTCAGTGATGTTGTAGCTTGCTGAGAAGTCTAACTGAGAGTACTCATTGGTAAATGAACCGTCACCAAAATAGTTAGTACCATTATTTACAAACTTATCGCGGTAGTTATAAGCTAAACGAGCGCCAAAAGATTCATTCTCATAGTAAGCAACCATGTTATAACTAGTCTCAGACAAACCATCTAAGGTGAGTAATGGGCCATCTTCAGCAGTCTGAATTTTATCAGCGTGTACCACTGTAAAGTTAGCCATAAAGCCTAACCCCTCAACAATTATGTCAAGTGGTTGTTGCCAGTTTACTTCAAAACCATACATGTCAGATCCTTTACCGTTATCAGGTAAGAATCGAGTAAATGTATCTGTTACTGGGTTATTACCATCTAAATCAGTATAAGTAACTTGCTCTGGTTGCGTAGAAGATACGACAAACGAGTCGATAAATTTAACAAATGGAGATACTGAAAGCATACCTGCTTCTTCAAAGTACCATTCAAATGACAAGTCAATTTGATCTGCTAAGTAAGGATCTACATTTGGATTGCTTGATTTGATTGTTTTAATATTTACATCAATTGTTGTTGCAGGTGATAATACTGCTAAATCAGGGCGAGACATCACACGTGCAGCACCAAAACGAACGACTACATCGTCAGATACATCGTATGCTAAGTTAAAGCTTGGTAAAACTTCAGTGTATGAACGACTCACTGAGCTTTCAGAAGAGTCTACGAAAGTTTGCGCACCACCTTGACCAAATCTAATGGTTGAAAAATCAGGAATATTACCACTAGACTCTTGATCAGTTGACACAACACGAATACCAAAATTACCATTGAGCCTATCTTCAGCACCGCTAAAACTTAATTTTGCATAACCAGAAAATACGTCTTCTTCAACATCAATAACACGTGAGCCGCCTTCGGTAATTGTTCCAGCTGCAACTAATTCTGCTAATGAAACATACTCTAATAAAGTATCTACATCACCGGTGAGCCATTGTGATGGAAAGTTTTTAACGCCATCATAGCCATCCAAGAAATTGCTAGGATTATATTCCGACATATATTTACTGGCATTAAAACTACCACCCTCAATATTTGGGTTAAAAGTTTCACCTAAAAGACCAGCTAGGGCTTCAGCACTAACACCTAGATTACGAAAGCCATTGTATTTAGAACGAGAGCTATACTTAGCACCAAACTCTAAATTATAAAAAGTGAAGTCTTTCCCTATATTCCACTCAATACCATGATCAATATCAATTCTCAAATCGATATTCTCATCTTCTATTGGTTGGTCAAGACGCCCATTAACACCAAGTGAGTTAAAGTTATTTCCATCTAAGTGATCAAAACCTGGTGCATATTCCACTTGCGGAATACCGGCATAATCCTGACTAAAATCATATGATGCATTAGCTCGACCTATAACAGCGTGTGCAAGATTTGTAACGAGATTTTCCGATTTTGCATAAGATAGTTCCACGCTAATAGCCCAATCATCACTAAGTTGATAGTCTGTACCTAAAGAAAGTGATGTTAAGGTATCATTTGAGTCTGTGGTTCTAGCATTGTTACGATTATCAACGCCATTAATACCTAAACGTTCGATCAAATCACCTGAAATTTGGCTATCGTAAACTGATCCGCCTGCAACAACATTAGTCCAACGGAATGAATTTAATGGCAATGCACCAACAATATCAAATTCTGAATAAAGCCCCTCTAACCAAATATCTATATTATCTGATGGACGCCATTGAGCTGTAGCCAAAAAAGTTGCTCTTTCACGCTCTTCTTGTAGTGGAGAAAAGTTTGTCGCATGATCAAATTGATATCTTGAGTCATCAATTATACCATTTAAATCATAATCTAACCCTTTACTTGACTCGGTAGCTGGCTCTAAACCGAAAGCTTCATAAATATGAGACTCAACAGTACGTGAATCATAATGAGCACCTAAGGTAATACCAAAACTATTATCTTCATTTACATTAGTGTAAAGCACAGATAAATCAGGTGAAGTTTCACCGGAGTTTTCTTCATGTACTGCTTTAATATTCGTTACAAAGGAGTCTTTACCTAAATCAAGAGGTCTAGGTGTTTTTACATTGACTGTACCTGATAGTGCCCCTTCTTCCATGTCTGCTGAAGGTGTTTTATACACTTCTAGTGCACTAACAAAATCTGAAGGTAAAATAGTAAAGTCAAAACTACGACCACCTGTTGCAGAAGGTAATGTTCTCCCGTTAAATTGAATTCGAGTGAACGCAGGGCTTAAGCCTCTAATGCTTACATCGTCCCCTTCACCTCTATTTCTTGATATCTGTACACCACTGATGCGTTGTAATGATTCAGCTAAATTTTGATCCGGAAATTTACCAATGTCTTCCGCTGATATCACATCAGCAACTACATCTAAAGAACGCTTTACTTCAGTCGCCTTAGCTAAACTACCTCGAATACCAGTAACGGTTATTTTCTCAATCTCACTATCTGCTTCATTAGCTAAGTTAGCTTCTTCTGCACCTGATGCAGATGAGAACAATATTGCAAATATAGATGCTAACGCTGTTTTTTGTGACTTCATCTCTTGTTTCCCCAAACTATTGTTAGTAGCTTCTTTCACCAAACGTGGTTTAATTAAAAAAGCTTTGTTGTTTGAGAGTTCCCCATCAAGGTTGCTACCTTTAAGTAGCACATCAAGTGCTTGTTGCACGTTAAAGTAGCCTTGAACAGAGTTCCCTTTCTTATTTTCGACAAGGTCATAAGGGAATAGAAATGATATCTTGCTGATATCTGAGAGAGTATTAAGTGATTTATCTAAAGATTGAGCGGGAATATTAAATTCATATTTTCCGTTTATCTTTGGATGCTCATTAGCTTTAACTATACATGTTAAGCTAAAGAAACTTAATAATCCAAAAACTATTAGCATCTTATTAACCTGCCTATTAATAAGATGCTCAAGAAAACTAAATCTACTATACATATTTTTATTTTATTTGTTTTTTTATAAGTAATTGTACATGGTTTTCATCTAATTTGTTAACACTAATACCAAAACCCGACTCTAACACATAGAACAAAGTATCGGTTTCACCTACTTGAAACTGACCACCAATGCGCATTGACTTTAGCTCAGGATCAAGTACGTCTATTTTCACTGGGGTATGGCGAGTAATTTCATTAATCACTTCCTCTAAAGATTCACCAGCAAAAACTAGTTTACCTTCTTTCCAAGAAAGAAAGCGAGTAACTTCACTGGTATCTAATTCATCAACATCACTGATATCATCATGCTTTACTGGAATACTAATGCGCTGACCAGCGGTTAGTTTTCCTAGCATTTTTTTCAAAGAAGCGGGTTGTTTCCCTAACTGTTCAGCATCAGGTGTTGAGCTTTCAGAAGTCACCTTACCCTCTATATTTTGCTCGATTTTAATCGCTTTATAGTCATCAGGGATAACAACCAGAGTATTATCTACAATCGCCAACTCAACGGTTCCTTCACTAACCAATACTTCAATTCTTTCAGGAAGTTTATGAACCGTGAAAGCAGTACCTATAGCACGAACTAATCTATCATCAGCGTAAACCTCAAAGGGACGCGTAGCATCTTTAGCCACTTCAAAGTGTGCTTCACCTGCTAATAAGTTAATGCGACGAAAGTTTTCACTGTAATTTATTTGCACTTTACTCGAACTATTTAACCATAAACTTGAGCCATCTGGTAAATTATGCTGGATATTCTCACCTATACTCGTTTGCAGGACGATATTAGCAGGGTTAGTATCTGGTTGAATGTTCAACACACCAAAGAAGGTTATTACACATAATAAAACAGGAACCAAAACAACAGGTCTTATTATGATTTTACTTTTCTGAATACTCACCGTTAGTACAGAAAATAAAGCTATTAGTGGTAAAAATAGACGAGTCAAAAAACTCAACATTACAGATGGCTTTTGCATTTCTTGAGGTATCATCACTTGTGAAAGTAAATCCATTTCTCCCCATGAACTCGCCATAGACTCTATACATTCTCGATGAATATTACTGGTAGCAACCCATGCATTCAGCTCTTTGATCTGCTTTTCAGATAAAGTCGGTGTATCCTCTAGTAATAAAACCCATTGAGCCGCTTCTTCATTGATTTTGCTTCTATTAGTGAAGCCTTCAACATTAGTATTCATGATACACTCCCTGATTTAATGGAGGTATTTTTGCTTTGAGCACGTGGCTTTTCATTGTGTTCATTAATATACTTTTCTCGGGCGTCATTATAGGCGCACATTCCTTTGGTGATGTAATTACTGACGGTAATTGTCGAAATATTCATACGTTTTGCGATATCTTTAGTAGTCATTCCATATACTTTTCTCATAACCACGACCTGACGGCATTTATTAGGTAAACCAGCGATTGCCTCACACATAACACCAAGCTTTTCTTGTGCTAATGTATTACTTTCTAAGTTATCTAGTTCGAGCTGACTGTCTACTAAATCTATATCTTCTACATATTCATTTAACTGTGTTGAAGCTCGTCTAAAGTCAGAAAAAATTAAATTTTTAGCGACTTTAAACATAAATGATTTTGGTGTTTTTACATCACTTTCAAGAGAGGATTTATAGGTTCGTAAAAATGTTTCCTGACAAACATCATCAACATCTTGAGAGTTTACTACAAAGCTAGAAATATAGAATTTTAGTGAAGATTTATAACGCGTAAAAACACTTAAAATACTTTCATTTTTAGTGTCTTCTTGTGAGTTTTTTTTTGTTACCACATTATTATCCATTATATTATTATTTCGTGATACTTCTTTTCAAAGAGATTAGAAAATTAAACTATAGGTAAATTAATAACATAAAATACAAAGAATTAATTTAAACATAAACATCATTTCTGTTTTTTGCCTCAACAATAAGACGTATGAGTTAACTAAATCTACTACAGTTTTTTAAAAATTTATTGTTTATTTTTACATCCTTCTAATGTTCAAGAAACTTCATAAAGTGACGTTAACAAAATTTGAAATTAGTTTGGATAATTTATAGGTAAAACAACGTGTACATTATTCTTTTTACATACTAAAAATTGACTTTCAAAAGCTGTTTGATCTTCACCGTTTGTTGAAGCGTTTATTTTTAACTAAACTCGCGGAAGATAACATGGCTACCTTGATTAGAATGGCAAATTACATTTTTAGTTCGAATCACAGCCATATTGATGTTAAGAACTTAATGGAAGTGCTTTACATCAATGTTAAATATTTTTAAGGGCAATGAAAAATTTGACACAGTGAAGAGCTCGAATTTGACATACAATTGCAATTAACAATATTTATTGTTTAGTTTTTTAGAATATTATCGTTTATTTAATCAAATTTACTAAACAACATAAAAGTATCACTATGTTGTTGTCTATAAATAAACGAGGAATCTGACATGAAAACAATAATTAAGAATATAAAAGCCGCTTTAAATTTATCGGCCAATAAAGTAGAAGTGGTAAATTGTAACTACGCAAATAATTACTACGGTGATCAACATTGCAAAACACAAGTAAAATAAATTTTTCTTTATTGCCAACATTCAAACCTAGTCATAGCGTTATCTCTGCTTTTATACATATATTGCCAGTCTAGGTTTGATTCAATAATCACCAAAAATATAAATTATACATTTACTCTATATTCAGAGATTCCTAAGCGACCTACTTACTAACAAATTATTGTTGAGATAAACTATTTTTAGCTTCTTTCTTTTACTCTACCTTTTCCTCCGTTATAAGGGCGGTGCACCAGACATTTACTTCATTGAATGAACAATTTCATCGTTATTAATGGTAGTAAACTTGTTACTAGTGATGAAGTTTTTTTATGGTTTATTGAAAAATTCTATTTTTATCTTACACTTAAAATATAACGCGTAAATAAAGAAAAAGTTTCGATTTAATTTAATGAAATTTTATTTTTAATTTGACTTTCTTAGCAATTATTCCCTATGGGAGATTGAAATGACTTCCAGCCTCTTTTCATTTAGAAGCGCATTACTGTTAGCATTATATCTTTGTGCAATACCAATATTAAGTGCAACAGAATCAACAGACGAGCGTGTACAAGCACTTGAGCAAAAAGTAATTGCGCTTGAAAAGCTCGTCAAGCAATTGCTAGAACAAAATACCGCAAAAAATATTCACAACCAAAGTGATAAAACAAATGTATCCCCATCTACAGAAAAATCCCTGGAGTTAGAATCAGAAAAAACACAATTATCAAAGCTACAATCTATAACTAATGAAAACACAATAGCCATTGAACGAATTGAAGAAGTATCACAACAAACCGAACTTGCTATTTATTCTTATGAAGATTTAGCAGAAGAATTAGATAATAGTATGAAAATTGCTGGCTATGCCGACGTTGAATACAAGGGCTCAAGTGAACCAGGCGTCAATGAAGAATTTAGAATGCACCATTTATCGTTATTTTTTACTAAAGAGTTCGATAATAACATAAAGTTTTTCTCTGAAATAGAATACGAAGACACACCAAACTTTAAAGGGGTAAATGACGGCTCAGGTGATCTAGCAGAAGCGTCGGGTAAAATTTTTGTTGAAGCAGTCAACTTTGATTTAAATTACTCTCAATATTTAAACATGCGAGTTGGTCGTTTTTTTACGCCTGCTGGTATTTGGTCAGAAGATCATTACCCACCGTTTGTAACCACACAGGAAAGACCTTTACACTTAAGAAAGGTATTTCCTCAACTGGTAGACGGTATGTCACTTTCAGGTAATGTTGAGCTGATTTCAAACCACTTTTTTAACTATAACGTTTACTTGGGTAATGGTCAGTCAAATGTCTCAGGGAAAAAAGACCTAAACAGTACTAAAGCTGTCGGCTTTAAAGCTGATTATCGCGCGCCTTGGCTAGATGATTTTATGATGGGTTTTACCTTATATAATGATAATCAGGATAGTTCAAATAATGATGCTGATAATTCAGCACTAGGTTTTCATCTTAAATTAAGACAACGTAACTTTACCTTACAAGCTGAATATGCAGAAGCTGACCTTCTGTTTACTAACCCCAATAATGATTACAGCACCAAAGGTTACTACGCTCAATTATTATATGATATTGATCAATGGGGCTTAGGTTTACGTTATGATGTTTTCGATAAAACAGACTTAGAAATTGATGAAACGACTAGAAACTCATTTTTTATTAATTACCGACTCAATGAATATATAAAACTAAAGGGGGAGTATCATTATGATCAACATGCTGATCCTCTAAAAAGTGACTTTGGTTTTTATATCTTCTCCGTCACCGGCTATTTAGGGAACTAGACATGAAATATCCAATAAAAAAATTATTCATGTTGATCCTATTTATAGTAGCTCAACTTTCCATTGCTTTTAAATTATCAGCTGACGAAGTTGTTGTTGTCATTAATGCTCAAAATGAAGAAATATTAACAGTAGAGATGATCAAACAAATATATTCTGATCAAAGAAACTTTTGGCAAACTGGAGATCAAATTTTATTATTTGAATTACCAGTAAAAGACAAAAAACGAACATTATTTTCAAACTCGTTATTGAATAAGTCAGCCATCGCAAGCCAAGCTGAATGGTCTAATCGTTATATAAACAATACTTTAAAAAACAAAGTAAAAATAAAAAAAGAGCAATTAGTTGCTAAATTTGTAGGTTCGTATAAAAACGCTATCGGTTATATCTCGGCCAAGGAGGCTAAAAAACAAAAAAACTTAAAAGTTGTGATGGTTTTGAATAAAGATTCATCAAATTAATTAAACTATGTATATACAAAATAAAATTAATTTTATGCCTGTTTGGCTTCGTCGTTCTATCGCTTTAAAGGTATTAATTTACGTTGGAACGGTGATTTTCACACTGGTTGCATTACATACCTTTATTAACGTTAATCAACTGGATAATAAACTTTATCCGGTTGTAATAAACTCGCTAAAAAATTCACTGAATAGTTCAGCAAATATTTTCGACATTATTTACAAAAAAACGAAAGAAGATGCACAATTAATAGGCTCACATAATAGTTTAAATAATTATATAGATTACAGAGTATTAAAAGATCAGGAGGGTATGAATGATGAAGTTGTAGATTTAGAACAGTTCCTACGCTCATTAACTAACTTTAAAATACAATATAAAAATGTAGAAATAATTACCAACGATAGCTCTATCATTCATATTCATAACGGTGAAATTGTACAAGCAAGTCAACTGTTTGAGGAGCTTTTTCAAAGCAATAAAAGTCATAATACCAACACTAAAAAGCACAAAGAGCATGCCTATTTTTCCAAGGTAAATGAGCAAGTATTATTTACACTGAATTATTATTTTCATATAGATAATGATTTTATAAATGGCCCAGGTACCGAGGTATATATAAGTATCACAAACGATATTACTTCTGAGTTGAACACCTTAACAGAGTCTCTTTTAATAGATGATATATTACTGTCATTAACATCTAAAAATACTGATATATTAGGAGAAAACTATAGTGAAGGGGCACCTGAGCTTTGGTTAAAAGAAGCCCTCTCTATTACAAACTTAAATTCAACCTTATCAGTGTATAAAAAAAGAGAGCATGCTTTTTCATTAATTAACGATATTGAAAATTCCGCCTATTTTTTAGCTTTAATTTTAATAGTAGCTATTGCACTTAGCCTGATATTAACTTCAAAAACGGTAATCGCCTCACCACTGAAAAATATTATCAATTTTGTTAATAATGACGTGTTAAATCAGCATAATTTAAGTAATAGATATAAAAGTCAAAGTATTGATGAAATAGGCATATTTTCACATGCACTTAACAATATGTTAGATGAGCTTCAAAATCGCGAATTAGCACTAAAAAACAGTGAAGAACGATTATCCTTGGCTTTATGGGGTGCTAATGAAGGCATGTGGGAGTTAGATTTTACTACAAAAACCTTATATTTAGATGTGAGAAGTTGTGAAATATTAGGATTAGGGGATACAGCTATCACTCTCACTACCGACAAATTTTTTGAGCAAATACACCCTGACGACAAAACCAAAACTCAAAGGTATTTCTACGACTTCAACAAAAACAAAGCTCAACTTTTTGAAGCTGAGTTTCGTTTTTATTTAACTGACAGCTTTTGTATATGGCTAAAACTTAAAGGTAAACAAAACAACACCTTAGGTATTACGGGAACTATTCAAGATATATCAGAAGAAATTGAAGCAGAGCAGCAAATACAACTATACGCTACTGCATTTAACAGCAGCAATAATGCCATCTCTATTCTAGATATTAACTTTTTAACACTTGCAGTTAATAAAGCCTTTGTCAAAATTACCGGTTACAGTGAAGACGAAGCTATTGGTGTGTTACCACAGTTTTTACAAAATAATGAAAAAGTCATTGACTTAAATTGTATTCATCAAAAAATAGAAGAACAAGGTTTTTGGCAAGGTGAATTTATAGCGAAACGTAAAAACCATGAAATATATATAAAAGATATCGATTTAAACCCTGTTTATGGTAAAGATGGTCAATTGACACACTATGTAGCAGTTTTCTCAGATATCACAGAGAAAAAAGAGTCTGAAAAAGAGCTTTGGTCTATGGCCAATCACGACATGCTAACTCAACTTCCTAACAGGGGTTACTTCAAATCTTCATTAGAAAGTGCTATAGCCCACTCAACAAACTCAAATGACATTATCGCACTATTATTTTTAGACTTAGACAAGTTTAAATCAGTGAACGATACCTTAGGCCATGAGGCAGGTGACGAACTTTTAATCAAAGTCTCTAATGCCCTAACAAGTTGTGTGCGCCAACAAGATACCGTTGCCCGGCTGGGTGGTGACGAATTTGCTATTATTTTGCAAGGTGTAACCTCACAAGAAAATGCAAAATCGGTAACCAAAAAAATAATTACAAAATTTGAGCAAGGTATAAAAGTACAAGGCAAGGATACTGGTGTAGGTGTAAGTATAGGGGTCAGTTTGTTCCCTAAAGATGCGAAGACTGCCGAATCATTAATTAATTGTGCTGATACTGCCATGTATAGCGCCAAATCAACGGGTAGCAATTTATTTCACTGCTATGATCCTACCATGGGAGATCATGTAAACCGAAGAAACCAAATTGAACATGAGCTAAGACTAGCCTTAGCAGAGGATAACTTATCACTTTATTTCCAACCTCAAATTGATATCAGAACAAGTAGAATAATAAGTTTTGAAGCACTATCTCGCTGGAATCATCCAACACTTGGAGCAATTAAACCTGATGAGTTTATCCCTATCGCGGAAGATACCGGTTTAATCGCAGAATTAGGTATTAACGTTATTAAAAACGCATGTAAACAACTTAAAAAATGGCAACAACAAGGTTTTTCCGAGATTAGTTTAGCCGTAAATATTTCGCCAAAACAATTTTTGCTGACCGATATCCATTTAGTCGTAGCGAATGCAATCGAACAGTACCAAATTGATGCGAAATATTTAGAGTTAGAGCTAACAGAAAGCTTAATTGTTGAAGAGCCAGAGAAAATAATCACTACATTAAACATGTTAAAAAGTATAGGCATTCGCTTGTCTATTGATGACTTCGGAACAGGTTATTCTTCACTGAGCTATTTAAGTATGTTTCCACTAGATATATTAAAAATAGACAAAAGTTTTGTTCAACAAACTCAAAATGATGCTCGAAGCCTTTCTCTAACAAAAGCAATCATAGGTATTGCAAATAATTTACAGCTAGAGACGATAGCTGAAGGTGTAGAAACAGAGCAACAGCTTGAGATTTTAAAAACTCTGGGATGTCACTATATTCAAGGGTATTATTTTAGTCCACCAGTACCTGCCGAACAGACTTACACATTACTTGCAAAAGACGCTATTCAATAGTGAAGCATATATGAAGCGCTTCTGTGGCAATATCAAAGAATAAGATTCTGAACATGTCAATCACAAGAAATTACTCGTCATCTTCCACTCTGACGCCCCAAACATCATGTTCATCAGCATGAATGATTTGCACCCAAAGTTGATCGCCGGGCTGAGCATCATAATCATCAGATAAATACACTTTACCATCTACTTCAGGTGCATCCATATAAGAACGGCCAACAATACCCAGTTCATTCACTTCGTCAACAGTGATTAGATACTCCTGACCAATACGATCTTGTAGTTTTTGTGCACTAATTTCAGCCTGCACAGCCATAAAGCGTTGTAGTCTATCTTCCATCACCTCATCATCAACATGATCAGGCAAGTCATTTGCAGTAGCGCCTTCTACGGGCGAGTATTTAAAACAACCAACGCGATCTAATTGTGCTTCTTTTAAGAAATCTAACAACTCTTCAAATTCTTCTTCTGTTTCACCAGGGAAACCAACAATGAAGGTAGAGCGAATAACTAATTCTGGACATATTTCACGCCACTTCTTAATACGCTCTAAAACCCTGTCCGAGCTACCAGGGCGTTTCATCAATTTTAAAATACGTTTGTTGGCATGCTGAAAAGGAATGTCTAAATATGGCAAGATTTTCCCCTCTGCCATCAAAGGTATAATGGCATCTACATGCGGATAAGGGTAAACGTAATGTAAACGCACCCAAACGCCCTGCTTCGCTAATTCTTCACAAAGTTGCTGCATATGTGTTTTAACTGGCATACCTTCGTAAAAATCAAGTTTATGCTTTACATCAACGCCATAAGCAGAGGTATCTTGAGAAATAACTAATAACTCTTTAACACCTGCATTCACTAAACGTTTAGCTTCCCCTAACACATCACCTACGGGACGAGAATCTAAATCGCCACGCATTGATGGAATGATGCAAAAAGTACAACGGTGATTACAACCTTCAGATATTTTTAAATAAGCATAATGCTTTGGCGTAAGCTTAACACCATGATCAGGAACTAAATCAATTAAAGGATTATGCTTTGGCTTTGCAACATGTTCATGTACTTGGCTTAACACTTCATCATACGCATGAGGTCCAGTAACCCCTAACACATTTGGATGAAGTTCAACTATCTCATCTTTTTTCGCACCTAAACAACCAGTAACCAGTACTTTACCGTTCTCAGCTAACGCTTCGCCAATTGTATCTAAAGACTCCTGAACTGCAGAATCAATAAAACCACAAGTATTAACAATAACCATTTCAGCATCAGCGTAAGAGTTAACAACATCATAACCTTCAGTGCGTAGTTGAGTAAGAATACGCTCTGAGTCAACTAAGTTCTTCGGGCAGCCGAGACTCACGAACCCTACCTTTGCAGCGCGATTTGAATCAGTTTCCGCTTTAACCACTTCGTTATGTTGCTCTGCAATCATTTTAGAAGGAATGTCTAACGTGGTAGTTTGGCTTTCGTTTGAGTTACTGCTTTTTTTAAGTGCTTGTGGGTCGAATTGTTCTACGGTCATATTGCGCTCTGCTGCTTTAACTTCGTTCAATCGAATTAAAGCGTCATAAATGGTGGTTTAACAGCCTTTATTGTTTATTCAATTGTTTTGCTAAGGCCATTGTTTAATGGCGCGGGATTATACAGGAAAAGGTAATTGATAGGAAATATGGTCTTACTCGGATTGTATTATGAAAACTAAAATTAACAAATTATGTTGTATGGAATTTATTAAAAAAAAGCATTAAATAGAATAAATTAGCGTTGTTGCTTGCTCACAGTCTCCGCATTTCAACAGATAAGTTTCTTTATTCTTAGACACCTTGGTGTTTTTACTGCTACAACTGACACAAGGTATTTTCATTGCGGTATTCGTTTCACACTTATTGCATTTAATAAAATAACCATAGCGACCATGTTGAGCAGAATAATCAGATTTTTCACCACACGCTTTACACTGCAAGATTGAATCATCTTTAGTCTTAACATTAACTGGTGCACTCCAAACTTCTTGCTTTACTACATTTTCAACGATTTTATTATCGCCTAGTAGAGCCATAAGAAATGACGTTATTGATTTTAACTCATCGTCATTAAAATCTGGCCTCGTATCAAAAGGATTAAGCTTTGTAATAGCATAAGTTTTCAATTTCATTATTTCGTTGAGTTTATCAACCAAGAACTCGGTTTTAACAAGTTGTTTTGATACGTCATTAGGCATTGAATCACGGTCGATGACAGCGTTACTTGATACAGCACAAACATTATCCCAACACCGCATTCCAAATGATTGCTGTTTAATACCTAGTAACTTACCTAAAATACTTTCTCGATTTGCATGTAACATTTCTCGAAGTAGTTTTTGTTGAAGTTCAACCTGCTTAACTGGTGAAGCCATTCCAGCCCATTTACTGTTCAAGCTACGAGTCCATTCACCTAAGTCATTAACCTTAACTTCACCTTTGATGCTTTTAGATTCGATTAATACAAAACCGTACGGATAAACAATTAAATGGTCTATTTGGGCTGTTTCATCATTGTGAGTAAACTTAAAGTCATTGATAACATACACTTGTTTATGGTCTTTGAAGGCACGTCTTAAAAAGAAAGCTACATCTTGCTCTTGTTTTTGCCCTGCTTTCGCTTGTGGAGATACAGCATTTTGAAGAGTTTTATTTTTTAGAATCATAAAACAACATCGTCCATGAAAATCGAATTGTAATTAAAATAAATCATACCGCAAACAGTTCTGTTTATTAAAGCTTATTTTTTACTGTCTTTCCGTTTACACAAACCACCTATCCGTTCCCCCCCTTCCAACACACCACAACCAATTGCATTATTCGACAACAGTTAATTAGACCGTTGTTCAATTAGGTTATTTATGAGAGCATCAAAATAATCTAAAGACTTAAATAATACCCGCTGATTTGTACTTTTAGATGAAATATAGAGATACATTAAGATGATTTTTCGAGATAATCACTTAGTTAATAGAGATCCATTTAAAAGATAATATTTTGGGAAGAAAATGTTCACTAAATTAGTATTTGTAATATTGCTCACTCTCTTAGTTAGTTGTGGTGGTAGTGGTAGTTCTAGCTCTGGCAATAATAACGTTCCTATTACTGACCGAGATGGTGACGGCGTTAATGATAATGTCGATGCCTTCCCTGATGATGCAACAGAAACGGTTGATAGTGATGGCGATGGTGTTGGTGATAATGCCGATGTTTTCCCGAATGATTCAACCGAAACGGTTGATAGTGATGGTGATGGTGTGGGTGATAATGCTGATGATTTTCCTAATGATCCAACCAAGACTGTAGCAGATACTCCATTTACCGGTGTACCTTACGATTATGAACAATTTCAAGACGCTCTAGATAACGCAAACCTTCAACAAACTGACTTATCTGATTGCGTTAATGACGATATTAATGACACTTGTTCAAAAAGTGATGTTGTCAAGGCGGGCGGTTATGCGAGCTATGACTCAGAGTATTTTTATATTGATAGCAAAACAGGCTGGCTAACGTTTGAAATGAGTGGCGATAGTAACCGCACAGAATTACGTTTCACAGAAAACTTCTTAAGCAACTTGTCAGATACTAGTTACACTATGACTGCAGAAATCCAACCTATTTCACCCGCTGACTCAGTAGCGTCGAGTGCTGATGGAAAAGAAATCACCTTACTGCAAGTGCATAACAAAGGTGAAAATGGCAACACTGACTCAACGGTATTATCACACCCGCTACTGCGTATTGTTTGGGATGGTGCACAACGTACGGATGACAAAACAAGTCAGTCTTATAGTAATGCTTATTGGGCGGTCATTAAAACTAATGCTTATGAATGTAGTGAGAGTAAACCAAACTATAACCCGTTATGCGCATCTACCGATTCATACAACCGTTACTACCTAGCTGATTTCAATGAAAACAACCCGACGAAATTTAAGGTACAGGTAGCTAACTCTCAATTAATTATTAATGTTGATAATAATGAGAAAGTTGATTTTGATATCAGTTATTGGTCGCACTTATATAATTATTTTAAGGCGGGCGTGTATAACCAATATGAAGATGGTAATAGTGTTATCCAGTTTAAAAGTATAACTTACTCAGAAGATGATTATGATCCTGGCACAGAAGAAGATACAACCGCCTATGATAAACCAGTAACTTACGATGCGATTGCTACCAGTATTTCAGATCTTAATACAAAAATATCAGCAGCATCATCAGGTGATGTTATTGCCTTAGAAAACGGTACTTATAGCAACGTGAACCTTTCGATAAACACTGACGGGGTTATCGTTGTCGCCGAGACAAGCGGCTCTGTATTTATTGAAGGTACATCTACCTTTTACCTAAATGGAGACAATATAATATTTGAAGGTTTTACTTTTCAAAACGGACAGCCTGCAAATTCAAAAGGGGCAATTATCATTAGAGGAAATCACAATCGTGTTACCAACTGCAAAATTGATAGTTTTAATGACAATGAGCCTAATAACTCCTATAAATGGGTTTCGTTAGATAATGACGCAACTTTTGGTGAGGTTGATCACTGTACCTTTACAGGTAAAAACACCGAAGGCTCGCTTCTAGTGGTTTGGCGGGATAATACGAGTCGTCAGGATCATAAAATTTACCGTAATGTGTTCTCTGATTATCAATATGTAGCTGCTGATGATATTAATGATGATAATAATGGTTGGGAAGTTATTCGTATCGGTACAAGTGCCGAATCACAATCGTCTTCGTACACAACCGTTGAGTATAATTATTTTTATGATGTTAATGGTGAGATAGAAATTATTTCCAATAAATCGGGGCATAATATTTATCGCTATAATACCTTTGAATCCAGTGCTGGTTTGTTAACGCTTCGACATGGTAATTTTTGTACCGTCGATAGTAACTATTTTCTGATTGACGATACAAGAGGTGGTGGAGTTCGTGTTATTGGTGAAGGACATACGATCACTAATAACTATATAGAAGGTGCTAAATCAACGAGTAATGCACGAGGTGGCATTGCGCTAAGCTCTAGCGAAAATTCACCTGCACTAAACGGTTACTGGGAGGTAAGTAATGTAACTGTATCTAATAATACCATCATCAACTCTAGACAGAGTTTACATTATGGTTCAGGTGCTAAAGATAATGCTCCAGCATCGGCAACAATTAGCAATAACTTAATCCGTAACAATATCGATAATGATGGAGATTATGATTTTATTCGTGTAACAAATAATAGTAGTGGTGAACCATTAGATATTATTGCCCCAACCTATTCAAATAATTATTTTTATGGCTCCTCTAACCTCGGCTTATCGCCAACGCCAGCGGGAATCAATTTAACTGAAGTGGCGTTAAGCCAAAATGCTAATGGCCAATACTTCGCTACCAATGATTCATTAAACGTAGGTGCGCCAGAGCTTATAAAACTCGACTTTGATAGTGCAGTGGGTTGTGATTTTTAGGATGACAAAACACTGAATTTAAAGAATGAATAGCAGGGGTTATGGGGGCGATTTTATAGTAGCCTAAGTTATTTTATTTTTGGTCTGTTGCTTGGGCGACTAGGTTGGTTAGCTAGTATTACTGAGAACAAAGAAAAATTCATAAAAATTTTGGTGATTTCAGCACCACTAGCCCTAATCTTTTGGTTTATTCATCTAGAATTTGTTGGTGGTGCACGGGGACTTTGGAAGCATGATAACAACACTTGGTTAGCTGTCGTGCGTTTTGAAATTAATGAACTGTTTTCGTTGTTTTTATCGTTAGTCTACGCCAGCGCTTTTATCCTATTAGCAAGCAGATATAATCATTCAAAACTATTAACTTATCTCAGCAGTTATGGTCGAATGGGTCTGACAACTTATATCAGCCAATCCATAATTGGCACATTTATCTTGTTTAATTGGGGATTGGGAATAATGAATAAAATCACAGTGACAGGCACCCTAGTTGTCTTTGTATTCATCACTCTATTTCAAATGAGTTTTAGCCACCAATGGCTAAAACACTTTCAATACGGGCCATTTGAATGGTTATGGCGCAGCCTTACATATTTTCAATGGGTAAAAAACAAACGATAAAAATTGTTTAGCCTGTGAGTAAAATAATCAAACTGAGCTACATTTTGAAAAGCCAGTGAATAGACTAAATGATACATCGTAAAAACATAGTAAACGAACGTTCTAAATTCATATACATACAACGTAAAAACTTCATGTATAAGTAGGGTTCATTATATAAAGTAAGTTAATGTACGTATTATTATTACTTGCAATCTATCTTTTTTGTTTTCCAGATAACAGGGATCCATGTTGCTTTTTCTTTCCCATCACTAGATTGTTTAGGCGCCAAACGTTTTGCAGCAATGTAATATTTAATATTAGGCTCTATCTCAATATCTATAGCACTTTTTCCACCACCCACTGCATCATTAAAAAAAAACCCTAATGTAAATGTAATATTATGCTTTCCAACAGATAACTTTCTTCCCTTTCTTTCTACACCTACATTTTGTTCACCTACCTTTCGAAATTTTACAGAATGTAACCCAAGTGATTTTGGAGCTAGTTTGTTAACAGTTACAATTCCGCAACCAATGTTATCGTTTGCTTGAGACAATTTTGAAGTGGTTTTACCTACACTTAAACTTGTATCAGGTAAATCAATCGCGGGCAATGCCAACGAAATTTTTTTATAGGAACCCGCAGAATTTATTACTCCTAAATGTAAATTGTCATTAGGCTTTAATATCCATGCTTTCCTAACTTCTTCATCAGTCTTCATTTCTGATACTTTTAAACCATTTAAATCGACAATAACATCGTTGACTGATATTCCAGCTAAATGAGCAGGTCCACCCTGAGTAACTGAAACAACTTTAAATCCTGATTTTCCATTTCTTGCATCAATTAACAACCCTATTTCAAAATGACTTTTAGCTGGTATATTTAATTCTAAATTGAAATCTTCGAGCTCTTTTCCAGCCGCTTTTTCATTTTTATATACAGCTAAAAGTGTCCCAATAATTTCGCTCTCAAGTTGCTTTAACAATACTTTAGACTCAGGTGAATATTCATACGTATTTTGAAATGCTTTCGCTTGTATACATACCAAGATAGCTAAAGCTGCTGTAATAATATGAACCCTATTCATATCTCTATCCTTATAGTTAAAACCGTTATATTTTCAGTAAACCGTTTCTTTTTGAAAGTAGTAAATATTTATTTAAAATATTTGTTCTAATCAACCAAAGTTCTGAAATCTCTGCATCTGATTTGTTGTCTAAATAAGCTTTTTGTATTCTGTTATCTATAGTTTGAATTTGATATTGCATTGATGCTAAATCTTGCTCACCACCATGAATATCAAGCATTGAAAAGTAAATATTTTCTTGAAGCTCTTGATTATATTTTATTAATTCCGCGATATTTAACTCTGTATCAGTAATAGGTGAAAACTTGTCAAATCTAGCAAAAACAAAAATTACCAACATTAACGAAGCCGCAAGACCGCCACATACATAACGCCAAATTGAAATCTGTTTTTTTTGCTTAATTATGTAATTAGCATTTATTGTTTGCTCATATGAATGCCTAACTTTGGCCCAGTTTTTATTTGGCTGTTCTTTAAGGGAGACTTCAGACAGTGAGAGCCTTATTTTAGCTAAGTTCTTCGACCTTTGTTGACAATACAAACATATATCGAGATGTTGTTTTCCATTATCATCAAGCTCCAGTAATTCGTCATCACTTAAATGCATCACACTCTCTCTCAACGTTCACTAACCTTTTAAGTTCTACATACGCCCTTTTTAAAGTCATTTTAGAAAAGCTTTCTGACTTATCAAAAAAGTTAGCAATATCTTTGTGCTTATATCCTTCTAACTCATGCAATAGTAAAACTACCCTACTAATTCTCGACAGCTTGCCCAAGTAATATTCAAGTTCTAAGTGATTAACTAGCCATTGAGTATCAAATAAACTTGTTGATTCACTTTCTCCTATTTCATTGTCCAATAATAAATGTACTTGGTGCTTTGATTTAATGTAATTTATAGATTCGTTAACTACTATTCTTCTTATCCAACCTGCAAAACTTCCTTTAAAATCATAACTAGAAATATTCTTTATAACTTTAATAAAAACATCTTGCGTAATATCTTCCGCGATTGTCATATCATAAGTAAATCGATAAGCAAGGTTGTAGCTAGCATTTATATATGTATTGTAAATGACTTCGAACGCATCAATATCTCCGTCCTTAGCACGTTTTATTACTTCTTCTGATAATTTAAATTGAAATCCTGTCTTAACCATTGATATTGGCATTCATATGTTCCATTTATATTTACTAGACAAGGCAATTACCAATTAAGTCACAAATAAATTATTTAATTTTTTACAAAGCAATAATAGGCTTATCAGAACTCGGCATTTAATTAAAAATAACTTGTTTGAAAACAATAGAATTAATGAGGTGTAATTCTTCTTTTTAAATCAGTTTTCGTTATTAGAGAAGCAATTTTTTGAAGTGTTTTTTTAAAAACATACAATAACATCGTCCATGAAAATCGAATCGTAATGATAAAAGCATAAACTAAATAGTTGTCTTAATTAAGGTTTAATTCATTAAACTTTCTATAAACCTATTTTTTCATTATTTGCTCATAAGCATTTGCATAATTAATTAATTTTTGCTCGCTCATAGCTTCAGCAGTGAAAGATAAGCCAACAGGCATACCGTGCACATCTCCCATTGGTATTGTCAAATGAGGGTAACCAGCTATTGCTGGATATGTTGAAAAATAACCCTTGTAATTATCACCGTTAAGTAAATCAATTTTCCATGCAGGCGTTAAAGTCGCCGTAATGATAATATCTAAGTTATTTTCTTGAAGCAGTTTGTCCATACCATTTTCACGAGTAGCTTCCCTTATTTTTGCCAGAGCTTCAATGTATTTCTGCTCAGTTAATGGGCCTTTTTCTTGGGCACGATCAAACTTTTCCTGTAGAAAATACTGCATCTCAGTATCTTTGTTTTTCAAATTAAACTGAATAACTTTTTCCAGTGTTAATTCATTGTACTGATTTGGTAAGCTGGAAAAATATTGATTAAGACCCGATTTAAATTCATAAAGTAAGACATCATAGCTATCACGATAAAAACCACTATAAGCTCGCGTAGTTAAATCTTCTACTAACACGGCACCTTGTGCTTGAAACTGTTGCTTAACTTGCTCAAATGCAGCCGCAACACCCTCATAGGAAAGCGCACTAGAATAAAGAACGCCAATACGTTTCCCTGCAAAGCTAAAGTTACTATCCGGCACGGTAATATTTAAGGTTTTATCTTTTAACAATAATGTTGCTTCATCTTGCTTATCGATACCTGATATTGCCGCCATGATAATGGCAGTATCAATAACATTTTTTGTCATAGGTCCTGCAGTATCTTGCGTATGTGAGATTGGGATGATTCCGGTACGGCTTACACTACCAACGGTTGGCTTAAGAGCCACAACACCGTTTGCCGATGCAGGGCAAGTCATAGAACCATTAGTTTCAGTACCGATTGCTGCAACACTCATGTTAGCTGCAACAACAGCACCAGAGCCTGAACTAGAGCCACAAGCGGTACGAGTTAAGTCATGTGGATTACGAGTTTGACCACCTACAGCACTCCAACCAGATGAGGACCTATTTGAGCGAAAGTTTGCCCATTCACTAAGGTTTGCTTTACCAAGAATAATCGCACCCGCTGACTTTAGCTTTTTAACTAATGTCGCATCTCTGTTGGTAAAGTTATCTTTGAGTGCTAAAGAGCCAGCAGTAGTTGCCATTAACTCTGTTTCGATATTGTCTTTAATTAAAATAGGAATGCCATGAAGTTGTCCACGCACTTTGCCAGCAGCTCTTTCTTCATCGAGAGCTTTCGCTATATCAATGGCACTAGGATTGACAGCAATAACCGCATTTAGTAAAGGATTTTGAATCTCTATTTGTTTAAGGTAAAACTCAGTTAGTTGAGTGGCACTTAGCTTGTTGGTAGCCATTAACTGTTGTAACTCTAAAATATTTGCTTCGCGAGTTAGTTTATCGAGCTCTTGATGAAGGGATTCTTGCGCGTTTTCAGTCGTTTTGTTCACTGCTTGTTGACTAACATCCTCAGGCTGGCAACCAGAAAGAAGTAATACCAGCAGCATTAAGTTAGCAAATATTGAATAGTAACGGTGTTGAGTGTTCAAAGAGTTATACTGTATAGCGTTAAAACCATGCATTTGGGTATGCCTTTTAGTGGTCAATGATTTAGCTTTTTTAATCACCACAATAGAGCCATTGTGGTGATTAGTTCGGTACTATTTTGTAATGAAACCTTAATTGAGGTTTCATTACTCAAGCTTCCTTAAATGGAGGTGATTCCCATATTAAATAGAATAAACGAATAAATATCCGCAAATTCGTCAATGGTTTTAGCCACAGGCGTACCCGCACCGTGACCTGCATTTGACTCTATTCTAATCAATGTCGGAGCACTGCCAGCTTGTTTTGCTTGAAGTTCAGCAGCAAATTTAAAAGAATGAGCAGGTACAACGCGATCATCATGATCTGCTGTTGTGATCATCGTTGCAGGATAACTTACTCCTTCTTTAACATTATGTAGAGGTGAATAAGCTTTCAAGTATTCAAACATTTCTTTACTTTGCTCTGAAGTACCATAGTCATAAGCCCAACCAGCACCAGCAGTGAAGGTATGATACCTCAACATATCTAATACACCGACAGCAGGAATAGCCACTTTCATTAAATCAGGGCGTTGAGTCATTACTGCTCCAACTAATAAGCCACCATTTGAACGGCCATTAACGGCTAAGTAATCACTAGAAGTATAATTTTCTTCTATTAGGTACTCAGCAGCAGCAATAAAGTCATCAAAAACATTTTGCTTTTTAAGTTGAATACCGGCTTTGTGCCATTTTTTACCGTATTCACCACCGCCACGTATATTGGCAACAGCATAAATACCACCTTGCTCCATCCATACTGCGTCTATAGGGCGGTATCTGGGTGTTAAGCTGATATTAAATCCACCGTAAGCATATAATAAAGTTGGATTTTTACCATTTAATTCAGTTCCTTTCTTATAAGTGATAATCATCGGAATAGAGGTACCATCTTTTGATTTATAAAAGACTTGCTTAGATTCAAAAGCATCACTATCAAATGAAGAGCCTGACTTTCTATACACTTCACTTTGCCCATTCTTAGGCGTATAGCTATAAATTGTTGCTGGTGTTTTGTAGTTATTAAACGAGTAATAAAGCGTTTCATCGTCTTTACCACCTTGCATTTGACTTACGTTACCTACCCCAGGTAGTTCGACAGAACGAATGTTATTTCCTTCATAGTCATATTGAAAAACTTTAGATACACCATCAACCATATACTCTGTGAAAAAGTAACCACCAGCTTTTGATATTGAAAGTACATGTTCCGTTTCAGGGATCAAATCTTTCCAATTATCTGAGGAAGGAGCCTTTGCATCTGCGATAACAAGTTTTCTATTGGGTGCATTTAAGTTTGTGATTAAGTAAAGAGTATCGCCATCACTATCAATTATGTCTGTGTCAGCTTCAAAATCATCACGCATAGTGATTAATGGGCTATTAGATTTGGTTAAATCTTTTAAGTAAAGATCGTTACCAGACGTTGACATTGCACCATTAATTAATAAATAACGATCATCTTGAGTAACTCGAGCATTAACATAACGGTGCTTCTGCTCAGGTGTATCACCATAAACTATTACATCATCTTTTTGTGCTTGACCTAATTTATGGTAATACACTCTATGTTGATCAGTTTTGGCTGATAACTCACTACCTTCAGGTTTCTCGTAACTTGAATAGTAAAATCCTTCATTTTTGTACCAAGAGATAGCAGAAAATTTAATATTTTCTAGTGGTGCTTCTAGTTGCTTCTTAGTTACAACATCAATAATAATCACTTTACGCCAATCACTACCACCTTCGGATATTGAATATGCAGCAAGAGAACCATCTCTAGAGAAACTAACCTGTGTTAGTGAAGTTGTCCCGTCTTCACTAAATTTATTAGGATCTAAAAAGACTTCAATATCACCATTTTCTTTTTGTTGGTATAAAACAAATTGATTTTGTAAACCATCATTTTTGTAAAAATAGGTATAATCTCCTTCCTTAAAAGGCGCACGAACTTTTTCATAATTCCATAGCTCAGTAAGGCGACTTTTAATTTTTTCTCGATAAGGAATTTGTGCTAAATAACCCGATGTTAATTTATTTTGCTCACTAACCCAATTAGCTGTTTCATCACTACGATCGTCTTCTAACCAACGGTAAGGATCTGAAACTGTTGTGCCAAAATAGTTATCAACTACATCCCCTTTCTTAGACTTTGGGTAAATAACGTTATTTTCTGTTGCTTGTGAAGTTGCTGAATTTTCAGTTTTATTGCCTATGCAACCAGTGCCTACAGCACAGAAAACAAGGGAACTGATCAATATTTTTACTTTATTTTTCATTATGGTTCTCGACTATTTATATTGAATTTTTATTGCGACGATAAAATGGTATTACTTAAATAGAGACTTATATTTCTCTATCATTTCTAATAACTAAAATTTGTAATAAATGCTAAATTGACGTTAAAGACAATTCTAACATTCGCTGTATTTGCTCAACTATTTCTATCTCTGTTTTCGGCTCATACTGCTGAATTCTAGGGGTATGAATATGACCTGTTGGAATGTATGAGTTAAGTTGATTGCGAAGACGTATACTTCGATAAGAAATTTCATTTGAAAGATATCCTCCACCTGAACCCTGAACGGCAATATGACCTGTTAACTGATTAAGTGTATTAGGAGTGTTCTCTACAGGTTTACCCGAGTTACCTATACTAGTAACAGTATGGTTATCATTTATTTTAAATTTTCCAGTTGCCTTCATCATTGAAACAACGGGTAAACTAAATTCAACAAACTCATTACCTGGTAATAGTGATTTATTTATTTTTGGAACAACTGGAGCTTCTGGTGTTCCCCCAGAAAATACATTTTGATTATCGTGCAAAATTACACTGCGACGTTTTCCAGGAAATCTTTCTAAGTCAAAATCACTTCTTCCCATGCTAATGGTTACAATCATATCTACATTGTTTAAGGCGTAGAATGGAGATAATAATGACTCAATAATTCCTTTATCAAATTCTTGATAAGTAACAGGAACCATTACCGCGTTTATTTCAGCTGTAATACCTTGATACTCGATGACTTTACCATCTAATTTTAGGGCTGTAATACCAGATGGATTACTTTGATTGATATTCCTATCTAATAAAAACGGATCAAAACCCGTTATTAAAATCTTCTTTGTCGTGCCTTTTACATAGTTAAGATCAGTTCTCCCTCTGGATCCTTCATCAAATATGTTCAATAAAGTATCTAGTTCAGAAGGCGTAACGTCAAAACCTGGTGACGTTATTTTTATAATTTTTGTCATTTGTAATCGCGCCCAATACAATGGTCTGTCATCGGGGAGATTACTGGCAATCATTGTTTTTTTAGCATCAAGCCAAAGATTGTGCGAAATATTCTTTATCAATATTTCAGCTTGTTTAAAGTTTTCAACAACTTTCCATTGCTTGCTTAATTCATGAATGTTCTTAGAGAAAACATTCAATACATCTGGCATTTTCTTGCTTGCCTGCTCTATCCTCAACTCTTCTACAGTTAATTGTTTAGCTTGAGATAAAGGGATTAAAATAACAGATAAGGTGATGAACAATATTGATTTATAAAACATGCTACCTACTTTTAAACGTTTAAAAAAGTGTAACCAACACATAGGCATTGATTACACTTATTACTATAACTAAGGGTAATTATCACTTAGCCAATTAAAAGCTAAAGTTTACACCAGCATAGTATGAACGACCTAATAATGAGTAGTTCTGAGGACCCCATACAGTATGAGGATGATTTAACCAAGTCTCATCTGTAACATTATTAACGCCTACGTATAAGTTAAGCTGTGATGTTATGTCATATCCAACCCATAAATTATGGTACAGAGAGTCTTCAACTTCTAACGCTTCATAGAGCTCAGGAGAAACATCATAAGCATACGCACCACCTTCAGTGTATTTGGTTGTCCAGCGAACATTCAAATCATTTAAGTTGTATGTAAGCATTAGATCCGCTTTTAACTCAGGCGAGCCTACTAAACCTAAGTATTCATATTTCTCTAACTCCTCTGTGAGGTAATTATATTGTGAATATGATTTCTCTAACTGACGTGTCCCCATCAAGTTAACATTGAATATACCTGCTGACCCCATGTTATAAAGGTATGATATTTCAACGTCATAACCTTTACGGATAGAGTTATCTGCATTAATAGCCGTATCATAAACAAAATTTACATAACCATCAGATTCACGAGAAACTTGGCCACAAAAAGCATTATCAATAGTTTCAGAATCAACACAATTACTTAACATAGTGTCCGCACCAAAGTTAACAATCATATCTGTTAAGTCTATGTCGTAATAATCTATAGATATTCTTAAGTTATCAATAAAAGTTGGTTGGAAAACAAAGCCTGCAGTGAAGGTTGTTGCCTCTTCTTCTTTCAAGTCAGGGTTACCACCACTTTTCACTTGGCCTGTTGCACCTACAAGGTTAGATTGCCAGCCTTCTTCAATGCCTAAAGCTCTACAGTTAACTTCACGGCGGCCGTCTTCAGGACCACCAGTTATCTGGTTTACATCACAAGGGTCAATCAAATTTTGAAAGCCAATAGTTTCACCATTAAATAACTCACCTAACTGCGGAGCTCTAATCGCTTTAGAGTAGGTAGAACGGAAACGAACACTATCATTAATTGCCCAATTAACGCCTACTTTAGAGCTAATAAAGTTAGATGACTCTGTTGAATATGATGCAGAGCGAACTGCACCTTCTATTTCTAAATGTTTAACAAAAGCTACATCACTGACCAATGGCACTAAAATTTCACCATAAAATTCTTGAATGTTACGACTCTTATCATTTACTGGAGACTTAAGTGTACCGTCAAGATTACCACTATTCCAAAGTTCTGCCGGCTGATAGTCTAGACTTTCATAACGAATATCCACACCACCTGTGACTTGTACATAACCTGCTGGAAGCTCGAATAGTTCACCTGAAATGTTGGCTGCAATGCTGTGGTTTTTAACATTTGTTTCCGCCGAGCTGTCAGACAAGATGTAATCAAGAAATTCTTGAGAAGCGGGACCGAACGGGTTATATGCTGGACAAGAGTCTGTATCAAGACATTCACCAATAGCACTAAACGAATCAGCATTATAACGATCAGTTCTTACGTAACCCGTTACTTCTAAGTCTGTTTTAGTAAAACCTGTTGACACATAAACATCCCAACTCCAATCTTCGTTTATAGAGCCTTCAAGCGTTAAACTAGTAGCGAAGAATTCTCTATCTGTAGTATGGCCACGAGGACCACCTGTATAGAAAGTAGGTTGAATATAAAGCCAATCGTAAGCACCAAACTGATCAGACACTGATTGAGGGACATCAACACCATACCACTCTAAGTAACTCACTTGAGTCCATGCGCTTGAGTATGCAGGGTCAACTTTGTCTTCAGAAGAAGATTTTGAATACATAACATCAGCAGTTAACCTGATGTCATCAAAATCATAATTTAATTGGCCATATGCGTTCACTCGCTCATACGGGCTTACTGCTAGGTTATAGCTATGCGGATCATAACCACTTCCGTCTTTTGTAATCCAACCGGCATCAACTTGATCTGCAGGAGTACTAAGTACAGTATTACCTTGTTCATCAACTTGATAATAATCACCTGTATTATAGTCATAAATAGGCAGTGTTCTGTTGTCTGAACTCCAATATGCGTAACCTAAGTTGTGACCTATAATGTTGTCAAAAATGCCGTCATCAGGACCTGTATCTTCAGGGTTTTTAATGTAACGAGTGTGATTTGCTGCACCAGGTCTTTTTGAATATGGTAAGTCTTCTTGATTAAAGTAATCAATTGAACCACTAAAATTACCGCGACCTTCATTGAAATTTACACCATGAGTTATTGTAAACGATTGTGTTTCTCCGCCCCCTGCTTCTGTCGTGCCTGCTTGAGCGCGAATCGCTGTTCCTTCATAGTCTTTCTTCAAAATAAAATTAACAACACCAGCAATAGCATCAGAACCATAAACAGCTGAACCACCACCTGTCATAATTTCTACACGCTCAATTAACTCTGATGGAATAACACCAATATCAGTAATCATTAGGTTATTATCTGTGGTTATTGGCGTAGGACGTTTACCATTTATCAAGTTTAGGGTTCTTGTTACCCCTAAATCACGAAGGTTTGGCGCATTTAAACCTGAATTACCAAATGAATAATTACCTGTTGTTGAGTCAAAGCCTTCTGAGAACTGAGGCATTGAGGATAAAACATCATTAATATTTAATGCACCAGTCATCTGAATAGTTTCAGCATTTACCGTGGTTGTAGGGCTTGGGGCATCAAAAGTGGTTCTTGTTAACCGAGAACCTGTTACTTCGATTTTTTCAATACTTCCTTCTTCAGTTGAATTGTTTTCTTCCGCATTTACAGTCGCAGTTGATGTAAATATGGTTGCGAGTAATGTAGCTAATATTGTTTTTTTAGTATTCACGCTGTTTCTCTTATTGTTTGATGTTTCAGCGTTATTCTTGATACTTACTCGAATAACGCCCCTATCAGAGATTTCAGCAATAAGGCCAGATTCATTTAATAAAAGATCAAGCGATTCCTTGATGGAGTATTTGCCATTTACAGCATTCGCTGTGCGTGACTCAGCTATATCGTATGAAAAGATTAGTAACGCTTCTGTTTGCTCAGCTAACAAGTTAAGTGCTTCAGCTGCATTAGATTGAGGGATATCAATTAAATATTGGTTAGAATATTTATTCTTATTAACGTACGTTTCAGACTGAACATACATAGACGCACATATTGTCCATATATATATAGCCCAAACGAGCATTTTTTTATGATATGCCTTACTTTTACTTTTCATACGAGACAACCACTATCATTTATTTTAAATTATGCTTTGATTGCTATCTCGTCATTAATGGGACAAAAACAACACAAAATACCGAAGCTTTTAATTTAATATTTATAGTTGAAAAAATTTAAACCATAGAAATTAAAGGTTTAAATGAACCTGCTCTGCGTAACTAAGTCAGAGCATTTTTCTTATAGGAGTTTCCTTAATTCTTTCAGGCTTCAAGCTCTCCATTATTAGCTTGAAGCCTTTCTAATTGTAATAGCGCACTTCTGTTATCACATTTTTACTTTCTTAATTAACACTACTTTCTATTTCTTCAGCACTAATTTCTATTCGTTTATTGTCTAATCGAGTGATGTTAAGTCCGAAACTAAATTCTAAAGTATCGAAAAGACTTTCTAAATCGCCGATTTTAAACTGTCCGCCTATACGAATTTTTTTCAACTCAGGGTCAATAATTTCAATTTCCACAGGGCTATATCGGCTAATTTCTGCTACAACTTCATCGAGTGTATCTCCTGTAAACAGCACAAAACCTTGGCGCCAGCTATCTCGACGTTTTCGCTGTTTGTCATCCATCACTTCAACTGTTACTTTAGATTTTTTGACTTCGCTACGGTCAGAAACATACATAGTAGCCCCTTCACCCGCTTCTAAAATGCCAAATTGTTCAACAGGTATCGCGATATATAGAACTGGATCTTTTTGACTTTGAGAATCTAAAGATTTGGCTTCATTTACAGACGGATTAGTTTCAATCGAGCTTTTTAGTTCAGCTAACTCAACCTTTCCTTCAGTTACCAAGACTTCGACATCTTCTTTGCGCAAGTAAACAGTAAATGCGGTGCCTAATGCCTCTACTCGTCCTTTTCCTGCAAATACTCTAAAAGGTCGATCTTTATTTTTAGCAACTTCAAAATGAGCTTCACCTTGAATTAAGTGAATATTTCGAAATCCATCGGTGTAATCCACTTTTATTCGACTATTAGTATTAAGAACGACTATTGAACCATCCTGTAAGGGAATAGAGGTATGTTTACCAATAGCTGAAGCGTAATATCCGTTAGAACTTTCTATGTCGTCACCTAAAAACAGTATGGGTAGCAGATATTGCTGCAACATCAACATAAAACCTAACATACTTGCTGCCAAAGCCCATGCCCGACCTGAAAATAACGTACGTTTTAAAAAAGGCTCTTTTGGTGTTGGTTTTACTAGAGGAATATTTAGCTCAGTTAATACGAGTAATTCATTAGTAAATACATTAAGACTTTTAATTTCTTTAGCATGTGCTGGACTGCGACCCATCCATTCTTTAAGCGCGAGTAGATCTTCATCAGTAGGTTCAACGTCTGAATCAAGTCTTACGAGCCATTCTACAGCCTCTTGTTCAATTACTTTCTTGTCAAAAGGGTCCTTTGATGGAAACTCTATAATGTTCTTCATAATTTTTCCCCTTTTTGAGGCATATTGATACTTTGCCAACTTCCATTGTTAGATTCTTCAAGTTTTTGTTTATTTCGAACAAACTCCCGACATTTTAAAGTACCTTTCTGTAAATGCATTTCTACATTTCGTAATGAAACCCCCAAAACCTCAGCTATTTCTCGTTGTTTTAAACCATGCACTCTTCGTAGTAAAAATACTCTACGGCAAGTCTCTGGTAAAGCTGCAACCGCATCACAATAAATTCCTAAAGATTGCTCAGCTTCAACTTCGCTCTCTAAAGTAGAACTAGACTCTATAGCTACAGAATCATCACACTCTTCAAGATATTCAGTGATTTTATTCGACTTTTTGGTAAGCTCATTAACAGCAATATTTTTTGCTATCGTAAAGAGGTAAGATTTAGGATGCTCAATAGCTTTTTCTTGCTCTGCACAATATGCCTTAAGGTAGGCTTGTTGAGCAACATCTTCTATATCTTGCTGAGATTGTAAAAAGCGTCTAAGAAAGCTTTTGATAAAGGTACTGTTTTCAATAAATGCGCGGGTAACCACAGAGAGCTTCTTTCGAGAGTTTTCTGTAACCGCATTACTCTCTTGTGTCATATTGTGCCTGCCAAGTTTATATTAGTACTGCAAATCGCATTCAATTATAACAATTTCGATTCAAAATACCGAAGCTTGGTTTTTAAATTTTTTTGTTTTTTTTTAAAACACAGACTTTGTAGAGCTTTATTTTTGTTTTCTAAATAAAAATTCGTAGCAATTTCTAATTCTAATTAAGGGAAATATGATAACAGAACACTCTACGTAAGTAGTATCGATATCATATGGTTTTACTTTATTGCATTAAATTGAATAATAACTTAAGCATTAAGCGCAACAAAGCGACTAGTTAACAGTTAGAGAATACAGTTAAAAAAAAAGCCATTGCTTTAGCTAATGGCTTAATAATTAAAAAGTGACTTTTATTTAGAAGTTAAAAAGACTTTATTTAGATGTTAACTGTTCTAGTGGTGGCACTTTAAAGTCCCATCTTTCAAATACAGACGGGGTTCTTGCAGTCATTACATCGTATATTTTTTTCACCACCTCTGGATGATGAGCAGCAATATCTGTCGTTTCACCAATATCAGTTGATAAGTCATACAACTCAATTTTGCCAATTGGATCGTGTTTAAAGTAACGTACTCCTTTCCAGTTACCTATTCTCACCGCTTGACGATTTACCAATTCCCAATACAAATACTCATGTTCCACTTGCTTACCTTCGTTTGTAAGCGTCGGTAACATACTGATGCCGGTATGACCGTCGTTAGGTTTACCATCAACAATTTCTGCAAAAGTCGCCATCATGTCCCATTGTGCTGAGATATGATCAGATACTTGAGCAGGTTTAATTTTTTCAGGCCACTTAGCAACAAACGGCACTCGAATGCCACCTTCATATACCGCACCTTTTAAACCGCGAAAAGGTTTTGCGCTTTCAAAAAATTCAGAGTCAGAGCCGCCATTAAAGGTTGGGCCATTGTCACTGGTGAAAACAATTAAGGTATTTTCATCTAAACCTAGCTCTTTTAACTTAGCATTAATTTGGCCAACGTAATCATCCATTCGGGTAACCATAGCTGCGTATGCTGCACGCGGCGTACGGTGTGGCAAATACGATAACCAACCTTCTCCTCGACCTGTATACGGAGTTTCTTCAAATGCGCCTTCATATTGTTTTAACGAATCTTCAGGCACTTGTAATGAAACATGAGGAATGGTGACCGCGAAGTACATAAAGAATGGCTGGTTTTTATTTTGTTCAATAAAACTCAACGCTTCGTCGCGCATTAAATCAGGAGAATAGTCATTTTGAATAAACTTTTTATATGACTCAGGATCGTTGATATCAACACCTTCTTCAAGTGCTTGATGATCTTCAATGTATTTATTGTTCAGCATCACAACCGAATCATTTCGCCATAAATGCGTTGGGTAAAAGTTATGGGCGTATTTTTGATCTAAATAACCAAAGAAGTGATCAAAACCTTGTTTATTAGGTAATCCTGTTGACCCAGGGCCACCCATACCCCACTTGCCAATTACCGCTGTTTTATAACCTTGTTCTTGAAACATGTGTCCAATAGTGCGAGTACCTTCTGGTAAAGGGTACTGTCCTAATTCTTCAGGCCAGCCACCTCGCGAATAATTACTGCGAATGATAGTTTCACCTGTATGCTTACCTTCTACAAAGGTGGCACGTGCTGGCGCACAAATAGGACTGCCAGAATAATGTTGAGTAAAACGTATTCCTTGCGCCGCCATTTGATCAATATTAGGTGTTTTAATTTTAGTTTGGCCATACGCGCCTACTTCGTTGTAACCAAGATCGTCAGCTAATATATAGATAATATTTGGCTGCTGTTTAACGTTTTCGTTATTGCCACAGGCAGTTAATCCCATCAGTAGAGAGAGTATGGTCACGACCTGAGTTACTGTGATAGTGCGCATTATTATTCCTATTTATAATTTAACTATTTTTCAATTTCTAGCTAGTAAGCTTTTAGCGTCAATATTATTAAAGCCGTCATCTATTTAGAGATTAATAAATAAACGTGCTCTGTATTAAAAAAAGTTGAGACAGCCCCAAAAGTAAGACTTACAACATACATAACATTAACATGCAACGCAAGGTTACGAAAGTAAAAATGAAATATTGAAATCTTTTGAAAGCAGTAAGGTTATATATTGTGCAGAAATAAGTAGTGATGAAAGACTTTAATCCAGAAAAATGCCTCCAGCGCTAAAGACAAATAAATTCAACGAGAAATTAAGCCTCTTGTGATTATTCTTGGCAACTTTACAAGCCAAGAAACCTTCAAGCGTAGAAAGGCTTTCCCGTGGCACTTTACACATCAAGCTAAATTGAGCTCAAGTTATAGTGTACATAAGACTCTTTAAAAATTTGTTGCCCAAATTTCAGGGTGCGTGTGAGTATAAAAGCCACCTAAAAAGGTTTAAATATCGGGTTAGCTTTTTGGTGATGAATTAATCTTAATAGCGGCTTTGATTTTAAAAGTAGGGTTCTATTTATTACTGGATAATAAGAAGCTGAAACGAAAATTTATCGCTTTGTTACTACAAATTTTGATTAAATTTTTAAAAACAATTGCTAAATAAAAGATGACATAAAAAATTTATAATGAGAGATAAAAAGTTTATATGTGGTTGCTAAACCTCTAGATATCATTAACTTTAATTTAACACAAAACCACCTTAACCATCTGTTTTGATTGAAAATAATAAGAAAGCCATTGCTATAACTCTCTTTAATAAAAGCGAAAACCATTATAGTAAAAACATATAAAAACACCGAAGAAACAACGTTAAAAACAACGCAAGGAAAGCAAACAAACCTTCACTTAACTTCATTTTTTGATTTTATAGCTTTCATTTATCTTCGTATTTGTTATATTAGCTTAAGCTTTACACAATTGATTACATTTTTTTACTCATTACATTAGTTTAAAAGCGTCATTCAAACCCTTTTTGCTTCTTGATACATATAGAAAGCAAAAAATAGCATGTAAAGATAAAAAGCAACTTTCTAACAATGAGCCAAAAAGAGCTATAGGAAATGGAAATATGAAAGAGAATACAATTAAGAATTTAAAAGGAGCTCTAACTCCTTTATGTCTAGCTATACTTTCGTCTTTGTCTATAAGCAACTATGCCTATGCCGAAGAGGAAGAGGAAGCTTCAGAAACGGAACTGATCGAAATAACGGGTAGCCGAATTAAAAAAGCAGCTATCGAAGCAGTAACACCTATAGTTTCAGTTTCAGGTGATGATATCCGTGCAATTGGCGCGTTAAACCTGAGTGAAGCCTTAAATACGTTACCAATGGTCAACCCTGATTTAGGCGACACAACAAGTAACTACAATGGTAGTGCTGGTATGTCTAGTACTAACCTACGTGGTTTAGGCTCAGAACGAACGCTTGTTTTAGTTAACGGTCGTCGTCATGTACCTTCGTTTCCTGGCACTACATCAGTAGATGTTTCGTCAATCCCACAAGCATTAGTCGAGCGTGTCGAAATATTGACCGGTGGTGCATCTGCTATCTATGGTGCTGACGCTGTTGCCGGTGTTATGAACATCATCTTAAAGAAAGACTTTGAAGGCACTAAGTTAGATTTGTCTACAGGTATTTCAGGTCACGGCGACGGTGAACGTCTTAAATTTAACTTAACTCATGGTCAAGACGTTCTTGACGGTACAGGTAATGTAGTAGTTAATTTATCACTTTCTAAATCGAAAGACATTCCTGCAATTGCCCGTGACTATGTATATGTAGACAGAGGGTATGTTGTTAACCCTGAAGATCCAAACATGGACATTGAAGGTATTCCAAATCGCATCGCGATGGAAACAACAAACCTTGCATATAACCATGATCGTAACTTTTTAATGAATGACTTACCTTATCGTGTTGATGCTAATGGCAACAATGTTGCTATCGATACGCAAGGATATGATATACAAGACGCAGATAGAGGCTTTTATTACGCTAAAGTATTGGGAGATTTAGATTACTATTTCTCTAGTTACCACTACCAACTAATTTCAGTACCTACACAAAAAGCAAATATTAACCTTACTTGGCAACAAGAAATCTCAAACACATTAGATTTATTTGTCGATGCTAAATATGCGCGTTCTGAATCTGAGCAAAAATTTGCTCCACCAGCAGTTTATGGTGGCGTAACTCTACCTACTGACTATGATTTTTATAATGATGAACAGCAAGCATACGTTGACTCAACGGGTGCAGGTTTAGATTATGCTGGTTTCTTCCCTGAAGTTGGTCGTTCTGGCCGTGAATGGCAATCAGATCTTTTCCAAGTAGTTGTTGGGTTAGAAGGTACTATTGGCGATTACGAGTGGAATGCATACGTACAACACGGTCAAACCAAAAGTGAATCCACTAACATTAATAATATAAATCAAGAACAATGGCGTCGTTCTACTTTCCAAGATTACGGCTGGCATTCAATTGAAGGTCAATGGCATCGTGACTATGGTTGTAATTTATATGCGGACTGTACACCATTTAATGTTTTCCAACCATTATCACAAACTCAAATAGATTCTGTTTTATTAGATCCTCATACAGATCATAAGCGACTTAAACAAACTGTAGTTGCTGCTGGTATTACGGGTGACTTATTTGAACTTCCTTACGGCACAGTAGAATTTGCTGCTGGCGCAGAATACCGTAAAGAATCAAGTGCTGATGAATACTCAGATGTAAACTTAGCTGGTACAGCTGGCACTACTTATAAAGACGTTGTAGGTGACTATAGTGTTACTGAAGTATATGCAGAAATACGTGTTCCGCTATTAACTGATGTATTTATGGCTAAAAACCTAGCTGTTGAAGGTGCTGTACGTTATGCCGATTATAATTTAGCTGGTGGTAACACGAGTTGGAATATGGGCTTAGATTGGCGTCCAATTGATGATGTTAAGTTAAGAACGTCATATGCAAAAGCAGCTCGTGCGCCTAATATTACAGAAACATTCACTACAGAAAGTTACACCAATGAGTGGATTTATGAACCATGTAACCCATATTACTTAGATTGGGAACCTAGCCCACAAGAGCAATGTGCCAAAGAAGGCATTGATATGGAAAACAATACTGGCTACCCATGGAGTTACGCTGATATCAACTCTTCTGGTAACAAAGATCTAGAGCCAGAAGTTGCTTATACTAAGACTGCTGGTGTTGTCATTTCACCAAGCGCTATCGAAGGTCTAGAATTAACAGTTGATTATTGGGACATTGACTTGGAAGGCAAAATCGCTTCTCTTTCAACTCGTACTGTTCTTGATGGTTGTTACTTCTTAGGATTAGATAACCCAGACTTTTTCTGTGGTTTCCTTTCTCGTAATGAGCAAACGGGCTTAATTGACAATGTTAACTTAACGCAATTAAATCTAGCACAACACCACACTCGTGGTATTGACTACAAAGCGACTTATAGATTTAGCTTAGGCGACGTAGGTGAACTAGAGTTAGGCTTATTATGGTCTCAGTTGAAGGAGCGTACGTTACAAGCTGACGTAACTTCAGATGAAGAAGATACTGTTGGTCTTATGGCTCACCCTGAATGGCGCCGTAATACGCACATCACTTATACTTATGATAGTTTCTTAGTTAAATTAACTCATAGATATATTGGTACGCAAACTGACTCGCTTGACAATACGATTGAAGAGTATGACCCGTATGAAACAGGTTCTTACGACTATTGGAGCTTATTCGCGTCTTATAATATTTCAGATGACTTAAGCGCTTCTTTATCTGTTAATAACTTAACGGATAAAGAAACACCTGAGTTCCCAGGAGCTCACCGTGGTGGTGCAAACTACCGTTATGGTTACTCTAATGGTATGTACGATACTATCGGTCGTTACTTTACCGTAAACTTATCTTATAACTTCTAAGATTAGTCCGTATATGATGAGAGCTGGTAAACAGCTCTCATCATATTTTTCAACAACTCCTAGCAACACATTCCTATAGTTACTTCCTGCTCCGTATCACTACTTCCTGAACCTTATCACTCTTTCCTGCACCTTATCACTAAAGTGAATCACAATTGTTTTACTAATACATATCAAACCGTCAGACATATTTAATCAGGCTAACGTGCTATTAAGATGTTTATTTTTTCTATTCAACTATATAAAACCATTCAAAGCGCAAAACTGTTAAGTGTCAATTTCTCTACCCTTTTTAATCATTAAAACAATACTCTGCTCCGTTTAAACGCTAATAAAATACAATTTACAGTGTTTATTGTAGTCATGGTATTCGCAGTATTCACGGTAAATAGAGGCGATGAGCTACGAGCACCTTATAAGCTGGATTAAAAGCTTATCGAATAGCTAGATAAATACAAAAATACTTTTCAGAATTTAGAATTTAGAATTTAAGAACGGTAGGCACGGGTTTTACAAACTAAAGCACAAACTTCAATATGATGAAAAGGTTATTGAGTTTTACGCAAATATTTTAAAAGCTAAGCCCTGAGACTATGCCCTGAAAATAACCCCTGAAACTAAAGCACTGAAACTAAAGCACTGAAACTAAAGCCTGAGCGAAAACGCCGCTATACATAGTAATGTATAACGGCGTTTTTTGGTGAGTACTTAAAAGAGACTTATTGAGCGGTGTATTGGGTTGTGAATGGTTCGCTTTCACTCCACTTCGACCAATTCATTTCCATGTTTCGGGTTCTTGCACGCCAATAATAGGTAGTATTTAGCTGTAAAGTAAGATTAGGCCTTTGCTCACCATCAAATTCATCGTATGTAGAGACATGACTATTCATTCTTTCAACACGCTTGTTCCAGCGGTAATGTTCATCGCCACCGGCAAGAATGGTTTTCTTAGCTAACAACGCAGAAAGCTCAAGACGAAAAATATTAGTTTGCGTTTGAGTATTGATTGCATCAAATCCTGAATATTTGTTGCCTGTAGTATTCGCGACTGACTGGTAAAACAAGTTTTGTTTACGAGTGTCATTTCCCCAAATATCAAAGACATTTTCACTAAAATCATCACTGGTACTAATTTGCCATTGTACTTCTCGCACCGTATCAGCTTCATTTTGCTGGATACTTAACACCACAGGCGAGTAACCAAATCTTGTATTGGTTTTGTCTACTTTTGGGGTGTTGTTATTTAGCTGTGGTTTAAAAGTAACTTCATCAATGACGTTAAACGCTAAGTCTGTAACTTTTCCTTCATCAACCTTCCAGCCTTTGGTGTCATCATCAAACCCACCTTTTCGTCTAGTTAAGGTTACTGAAGGCTCATCACCTAGTTGGTAAATTAACGCGCTATAACCAAACTCACTACGGCTCATTTCAAAAGTGTTATAGTCAGTGATATTGTCAGTGTAATATTTTTCCGAATGCATGGGCTCTATGTACCCTGCGCTACTGGCAGCATTCAACCAAAGATGAGGGGCATCCATCGACTGCCCTCGGGAATAGGCATGAGTATGACCAAAAAAGTGACCCGTGAATGCGCCTGTATCTTTGCTGTACTTTTCTAATTCACTCACTAACTCACAAGATCCAACTGACTCCCCTTGATTCCAAAGTTCAGACAAACAACCGTGGTGGAATAAGCCAACTACATAAGATTTATCTTTTTCCTTGGCGTCTGCCAGTGTTGCTTTTAACCAATCAAGCTGTGCGGTTAATGTGTGTTTATTAAATTTACCGTGATAAACCGAAATTGGGTAACTGTCTAAACCAACGATGCGGATGTTTTGGTAATCTAAATAAAACCATTGTTCTTCAAAACCTTTTGAGCCGTTTTCTGGTGGCGAAAAATACATTTTGTACATGGATAATTCGTCATCATAGTAGTAATCGTGGTTGCCTGGTACAGGTATTAAAGGTACATAGGGAGTAATCGACTTCATTTCAGCAAATAAGTGTTTTTGCCAATAAGATCGGCTATAACCACCAAACTGAGATACATCTCCCGAAATGGTAATACCTGCCAAGTTTTCAGCACATGTATGAGGCTTTGTTGCATCACACTCAAAGGCTAAAATCCCCTTTTCAATAATGTTTTTCAGAACAGAGCGATAAGTCCAAATGGTTTCATCAGCCACTTTTTCATTTTGATCTAATTGAGTGTCGCTTAATGCGATAAACTTAACCTGCTTAATTTTGTCACCTTTAGCTGGCCATGTTTTAAAAGCATACTGTGGTGTTAAACTAATTTGACCTGCACTATTAACAGTCGAAATATAATATTCATACAAGGTGTTGGATTTAAGAGCCGTTAACTTGGCTTCAAAGACTTTTTTGTCTGGGTGCTCTATTGCATTGAAACTCGAAAATACGCCCTTATTACCAAATTCGCGATACCACACCTTAGGTTTGATCTGATTGGTTTCAAACATCACGGTCATGCTATTTGGACTTGGCGCTTGCAAATAGGGATGAATCAAAAATTCAGCAGTTAAGGTTGTTTTTGGTAAGTTAGTTTCAACAGTTTCAGTGCTAATTTTGTTTGAAATACTTGTGCAGCCAACAACAAAAAGTATCAGCAGCAGAGTGAGCACACTCAGGTTGGACATGTACTTATTCCTTTATTTGGAAAATGATTAATTAAATTGTGTTGCGTCGTTTGATAAGTGAACCAGCTGGCCATCCACCAAGGTTGCTGTGACTTCAAAGTTGTCGTTCATGACACACATACAAGCTCGCTTACCAACAGCGATACTGCCCAAGTGTTCATCAACACCAATGTGCTTAGCGGGTACTAAACTGGCCATATTGACGGCTTCTAATAAAGAAATGTCAGTCATATTCACCAAGTTTTTCACACTTAAGTTCAAGGTAAGTGTGCTGCCTGCAAGAGAGCCTGAGGCAGTTCGGGCTATTCCCTTTTCAACGACCACATCTAATTCACCTAAACGATAGGTGCCATCAGCAAAGCCTCCAGCGTTAATACAATCGCTAATTAACGCCATTTTTTCTGGCCCTTTTAACTGATACACCAATTGCATAATGGTGGGGTGTAAATGTACGCCATCAGCTATCACTTCTGCCACTGCATTTTTATCCATTAATACAGCACCAGCACAACCAGGATCTCTATGGTGAATACCGCTCATACCATTGAATATATGAACACCACCACAAGCACCAGCCGCTAATGCATCTTTAGCCTGTTGATAGGTGGCATTAGTATGACCGAGCATGACTCTAACACCTAAGGAATCTAAGTATTTAATAATGTCGGTAGAATCTTGTAATTCAGGCGCTAAAGCCATGACCTTGAGCGTGCCTTGACTCGCCTCGTATATGGCATCAATACGCTCTTTAGTTAAAGGTAAAAAGAATTTCTCGTTATGGGCACCTTTGTGCGTTTCAGTGAAAAATAGACCTTCGTTATAAGCGCCTAATACTTCCGCACCTATTATGTCTTTATGAGCTGCTTCACCCACCACACTAAAGGCTTTTAGTGTGGTGTCCCAATTTGCCGTGACCGTGGTAGCCAAAAAACCGGTAACCCCGTATTTAGCCAGTGATTTAGAAATGGTTTCAATGGATGACATTTTTGCGTCCATGACATCACACCCTTCACGGCCATGGATATGTAAATCTATCATGCCGGGCATTAAGTTTAATTCGCCAAGATCAAATACTTTTATGCCTACTTTCGGTGATTCTGTAATTTCAGTAATCACTCCGCCGTTAACTAACACGTAATGCTGTGACAATACTTCAGTTTCGGTGAAAGTTTTGTTCGCCTTTAAATAATAGGTTTTTTCATTAATCATTGTTTAATCCTAAAATTGCGGCACCACGAACACCGCTAGAATCGCCAAATTTAGCTCTTAGTACAGGCGGTGATTTAAAGCCGGAAAATAAGTGAGACTCTATTGCTCTGGGTAAACCTGACACCACCTCATCAACTAATGAAATGCCGCCACCCAACACTATAACATCGGGTTCTTGTAACTTAACAAGGGAAGCAAAGGTTTCGCCTAATATATCCAAATAACAATTAAGCACTTGTTGTGCTTGCTCATTATTTACCTTGAGGTTGGCACTCCATTGTTTGGCTTCTACAGGTTCAAAGCCTAAAAACTCATACAAACGCACAATGCCAGGACCAGCGATATAACTTTCAACGCATCCAACTAAACCACAACCACAAGTTATAACGGGCAATTGATATTTTTTTTGTAATTGAGCCGATAACGGCAGATGTCCATACTCACCCGCAATCCCCAACAAGGTGTCTTGCAACTGTCCGTTGACACACAAGCCTCCAGCTGCTCCAGTGCCAATTATGGCGCCAAATACTCTTTGATAACCTTGCCCTGCGCCTTGGTGTGCTTCAGATAATGCAAATAAACGTGTATCGTTTTTAATTGCCACAGGTCTAGTTAATAGCTCGGTTAAGTCTTGGCTAATCAATTGATTTGTTGCACAAGGAATATTGGCAGAAAGTACTTGCCCTTTGCCGTTGATTAAGCCCGGCATGCCCACACCCACTTTACCTTTTTGTTGGCTTAGTTGATCTGCGCGTTGCACTTGTTGCTGAATGGTTTGTAGGAAAGTTTGATAATTGTCAGTTGGCGTTGTTACACGCCAGCTGTCAATCATATTGAGATCTTGGTCAAATATGGCCGTTTCTATTTTTGTCCCGCCAATATCTAAACCGTATATTGTCATTCGAATTTACTCGTATAAATAGATCACATTCAGCTCAAAGGGTGAATAGTGACCCCTTGTACCACTCGATTAACTTCCCCTGTAGGACAAGGGTTGTCAGGTGTAATATCCAAATTTAATGACTTGTAAAAAGACAAGATCTGACAAAATGTTATGTAAGGTAACGCTAACCAAATATCATCAAGCGCTTTACCTGACTCTGGCAATATCGATTTTACATCTAAAACACAGTTAGCGATTTTATCGTTTTTCAATTCATTAATTAAATCAGTATCGTAACACTTAGTATAGGCGTCATTAGACGACAAAATAAAGATATCTGTTTCACCATTCACTAAAGATTTAGGACCGTGACGGAAGCCTAATGGTGACTCAAAGAAGCTTAACACTTTACCTGCAGACAACTCTAAAAATTTTAACGATGCTTCCCTTGCCATCGCAAGTAATGGTCCAGTACCTAAAAAGACAAAACGGTTACTACTACCATCTGCATATTCATTGATTATTTGATGAGAGTTCTGAATTAAATCACCTGTACAATCAATGGCTTTCGATAATTGCGCTTGATTTGGTGCTAACACACACAAGGTAGAGACAAACATTGAAGTAAAACTGCTTGTCATGGCAAAGCTATTGTCTAGTGTTTCTTTTGGCATAATTAAGCTTAACGCTTTACTATTGCCAACCGTACCCTTCGCTAATTCACCTTCTTCATTACACGTAATAACCAAGTGATAACACTGCTCTACAACTTGGTCAGCCAAATTCACAGCCGCTAAACTTTCCGGGCTATTGCCTGATCGTGCATATGAAACCAATAACGTAGGTTGCTGTTTAATTAAATAACTTTCTGGCGAACCTACAATATCTGTGGTGCTGATTGACTCAACTAAACGCCCCGTTGCTTTAGTTAAATAAGGTGCTAATGAGTCGCCTACATAAGCAGATGTTCCCGCACCTGTTAAGATAATTCTTAGGTTATTTAGCTTTAAAACTGGATCTAAGAAGGTTGAAATAGCTTCCGCATTTTCTGATACGATTTCTTCTGCCTGACGCCACATGTTTGGTTGCTGTGTTATTTCTGCAGCAGTCCAATAACCGTTTTTAGATTTCAGAACATCTACGTCTACATTTAATAGTTTATTCATTATTATTATTCCGTTCACGCTTGTTTAAAACAAGCTGTTGAATAAAATTCAGTCACTTGCATTATTCTATGGATAACCATTGCTTTCGCTTTAGCTTCAAGTTTACCGTCCCTAATAGCCCAATATTCATTTGGTAAAAACTGACTAATTAATGGTAACGGAATGGATATTTCGTTTAAATTGTCGAGCAATTTAGTTACGCTCGCCTCTATCGCATCAAGGTTCCAATAGTAACGAATTCTGTCACTGTAACTGAAACGGCGATAGATAGTTTCTTCATTTTCTGGTACTTGGTAGAACTTCTTCCAGTACTTGTTATTGTTGATCATCTGAGTTTCACAAACATCTCTTAACCCTGAGCGATTTGCCTCTGGTACTAACTCATCTTCTATGTAACTTAATGCAAATAACGCTTCTCTCATAGCAAAAGTTAACTGTGGACCTACTTTTAAAATAGCGAAGTGATCAGCAACTAATTCTTTGTATGCATTTGGTTTTTGGTAATCGGTTGAATGGGCTTCATACACTAAGTTAGGAACTTGAGTAACCATATCACTTAATTGCTTTGCTTTTGAAGAGACATAATCAGTTACACCCGTGTGATCAAACTCAACACCTGGCTGTACTACTAAACCAACAACTCGGCTCCAAACATTTTCTAAGCCCTTTGAGTCAAAAAAGCGTTTATGTAATTCAATTGTTTGCTGCGCTCTTTCATTTGGTGTTACTTCAATGGTATCAATTTCTTCAGTTGCTCCACCTGGCGGCGGTACTTCAGTACCAATAACATACACGATATCAGAGCTTCCAAACGCTTCAATGGCAGTTTGTTCTGCCACAAGACATAACTCAGCGGCACGATTGGCAATGATGCTATCGTCTAAATCAACTGCATCATCAGAACATGGCATGCTCGCGTCTAAATGAATTTTTTTAAAACCCGCTTTTACGTAGGCAGCAATCAATTCTTTTGATTTAGCCATTGCTTGCTCTGCCGTTTCATCTACCCAGCACACAGGGCCTAAATGGTCACCACCAAAGACAATTTTTTCTATTGGGTAACTAACAGTATTGGCAATATTATGAACGAAAGAAATAAAATCACTTGGTTTCATCCCTGTATATCCACCAAATTGATTGACCTGATTAGCCGTTGCTTCGATTAACACAAATGTATCGTCTGCAATGGCCTGACGAATAGCAGCTTCTATTACCAGCGGTTGAGCACAACAAACAGAATAAACCCCTACTTTCTGCCCTTTTCTGTTTGCTTTAATTATTTCGTTTATACTTTTCATCGAAATCCTTGGATTAGTGATGTGATTAACTATACTTTTCTTTCAAAAAAATAGTAATGACATTGATAATACAAAAATACTATCAGCTTTCATTTTCTTTCGCAATATAGCTAAACAATTAACTTTGGGTTTTATATATAGAAAAACAAATAAAACAAATTAGATATTGAAAGTTTTTGAAATATAATTTACCTTTATTGAAAATAGAAATGCATCACAGCTTTTGAGCTGACTAACCTATTAATGAACGGAAAAGCTTATGTCTGATTTAGAACGCCGTAATTTTTTAAAAACCCTTGCAACAGGTGCCGCAGCAACTGTTGTCGCAGGTTGCGCCACAACTTCTGAAAAAAACACCCCAATCCTCAAACAACAAGGTAAATCTGTTATGGGCATGACTGTGCCTAAAATGGACGTTGTTCGCGTTGCTTTCATAGGCGTGGGCGCGCGTGGTAAGTATCACGTTCGTCATTACTGTCATATTGAAGGAGTAGAAGTTAAAGCTATTTGTGATATCGACCAAGAGGCTCTGGATAATTCTGTTAAATACGTGACTGATCAAGGATTGCCAAAACCTGCCACCTATACAGGATCAGATTATGCTTATCGAGACATGTTAGCGCGAGATGACATCGATATCGTTATTAATGCAACACCATGGAGATGGCACACACCAATGAGTGTCGAAACTATGGAAAGTGGTAAACACGCATTTGTTGAAGTGCCAGCAGCAACTACTATTGAAGAGTGCTGGCAGTTAGTGAATACCGCTGAGCGTACTCAGAAAAACTGCATGATGATGGAAAACGTTAACTACGGTCGAAACGAATTAATGGTGCTCAACATGTGTCGTTTAGGCTTATTCGGTGACTTAATCCACGCAGAAGCCGCCTATATTCATGAACTACGTTGGCAGATGAAAGAAATAGAGAAGCGCACAGGTTCATGGCGTACATACTGGCATACAAAACGTAACGGTAACTTATATCCAACGCACGGTTTAGGTCCGGTATCTCAATACATGAACATTAACCGAGGTGACCGTTTTGATTACGTTACTTCTATGAGTTCACAAGCATTGGGCCGTGCAGAATACGCCAAAGAAGAATTTCCTGCGGATCATGAACGTAACTCATTGAAATTTATTGCTGGTGACATGAACACTAGTACCATTAAAACCGCGTTAGGTCGTACAATTATGGTACAGCACGACACTACAAGTCCGCGCCCTTATACTCGTCATAACCTGATCCAAGGAACTAACGGTATTTTCCGAGGCTTCCCAAATCGTATCGCACTGGAAAATGCCCCAGAAAATGTGAAAAAGATTTACCAAGCAGAATACGAACAAGAGTTAGCCAAATGGGAAGCTGCTGGCAAGCCTGGTCGCAAACCAAGTATGAAAAACTTCCATAGCTGGGATCGTGACATGGAAAAATGGTACAAAGAATATGATCACCCTCTTTGGACTAGAATGGCCGATCAAGCCGCTATCCACGGTGGTCACGGCGGCATGGACTTCATTATGAACTGGCGTATTATTTACTGTTTACGTAATGGCGAGCCACTTGACCAAGATGTTTATGACGCTGCTGCGTGGTCTTCAATCTTCCCATTAAGTATGGATTCAGTTGCGGATCGAAGTAATAGTAAAGACGTTCCTGACTTTACTCGTGGAGCTTGGAAAACAGGTAAACCACTCGGAATCGTTTCCTAAAATGTTCGCCCTGATGTTGTAATGCGCACTTTTTGCCTGTTTAATTTTTTAAGCAGGCTTTTTTATTTTTAAAGGACAAAAAAATGATCCGCCGTCTATTAATCGTTATAAGTTTATTAATGGCTAGCCCGTTTGGCGTAGCAAATGACAGAGTGAAACTGGTCACCGAGTTAGGTGATATTGTTATCAAACTTAATCATCAACAAGCACCGTTATCAGCAGGTGATTTCTTAACCTACACCGAAGAAGGCTTGTTTTCAGATATAAGCTTTTTTCGTGTTGTGCGCGATGACAACGATCCAACTGACTACAAAGTAAACCTAGTACAAGGCGGTATACTCGACAATAGAAAAAAACACCCTCCCATCGCTCACGAGTCAACCCAACAAACAGGTCTTACCCATAAACGTGGAGCTGTGTCTTTGGCTAGAAGAGCCGTTGGAACGGGAACTGCAGCGTATTTTTTTATTATGGTTGAAGATTCAATTTTATTAGATCATGGCCATGGACGAACAGAAGATAAACAAGGCTTTGCGGTTTTTGGCGAAGTGATTAAAGGCATGGATATTATCGACAAAATTCATAACATAGACAAAAGTGCTTTTACAACAGATGGTTATATGAAGGGGCAAAAATTAAAACAACCTATAGTTATTCATAAAGCCGAGGTTCTTGAATAAACAAAAAAATTGTCGAAAAATCAGAAAAATGTTTTAAAAAGCGCGAGAATATATAATTTTCGCCTTCTGACATAAACAGACTGTTATTGAGAGCAACTTGTTCACTAGTGAAAGCTTCGCCCAAATCATAAACGAAAGCAGAAACTAAAATACCTGAGGCTAAATTTACAAGCTCATTAAAAAAAGCCTCACTTTACTTCTTTCCTTTACCATTGCACCTATTAACTCTTTAAGATAATCCTTGTATAGCCATTCATTTTGCCACTTAAAAGCTTTTGGCAGCAATAATCTTAGTTTATTTAATTTAGTTTACCTAGACAGCAAAAGGCGTTTACAAAGACGGTACATCGAGTTCTAAATAGTCATCCTACATTTAATCCACTTTATAACGTTATCAAGGTATTAATAAGTTCTCAAAGATGGAATTTTAAAGTATTTAATAACACGACTTTTCGCTAGTATTCTTGACAGGATAACAGGAAACTTTTAACAAGGAATATATTCTAGGTTAGGTATAAAACAACAAAGCCACTATCAATAGATAAGTGGCTTTGTATTTCAGAACAAATAGACGACTTTATTTATCAGCTAATTTTTGCATCAAATAAACATATTTCATTGCATAAGATTTCGCGACATCTACATTGCCGACACTGCCAGCATGACCGCCAGTAAAGTTTTCAAAATATAAAAACTCATGACCAAAATCTTGTAATCGTTTCGCCATTTTTCTTGCGTGAGCTGGATGTACTCGATCATCTTTAGTTGAAGTTGTTAAAAATATTTCTGGATAATCAACATCTTTAGCAATGTTGTGATATGGAGATATTTTACGTAAAAACGCACCTTCAACTTCATTATCTGGATCGCCAAACTCACCCATCCAAGAAGCACCCGCTAATAACTTATGATATCGCATCATATCTAACAACGGCACAGCGGTGATCACTGCATTAAACAGATCAGGTCTTTGCGTAAACATAACACCTGTTAACAAGCCACCGTTTGAACCACCTTCAATACCTAGGTGTTTAGGCGAAGTAACTTTTTTATCGATCAAGTCTTCTGCGATAGCAATAAAATCATCATAGATGATCTGGCGCTTAGTTTTTAAACCTGCCTGATGCCACTTAGGACCATATTCACTACCACCTCGAATATTTGACAACACATACACGCCGCCTTGCTCAAGCCATAGCTTACCTATTGAACCTGAATATCTCGGTCGTTGAGGAGATTGAAAGCCACCATAACCATAAAGAAGCGTTGGGTTAGTGCCATCATACTTCATGTCTTTTTTGCGCACTAAAAAGTATGGAATCATAGTACCATCAGTTGATGCGACAAAGTGTTGTTCACTCACCATATCTTTGGCATCAAACCAACTTGGTAATGATTTAACCGCATGTTTTTCTTTGGTTTTAGTATTGTAAGTAAATAAGGTATCCGGTTGTAAGAAGCTAACCGCAGAGATAAACGCAATATCTTCTTTAGCATCAGTAGATCTTAAGCTGATGGCACCATTTTCCATAAATGGTAACTTTTTAGCGGTCCAATTCTCGCCATCCCAGTCATATTCATAAGCTGATGCTTTGACATCTTTAAGTTCAGTTAACAATACTTTTGATAGAGTTCTTCTGTACTGGCTCAAAGAAGATTTAGCATCTGGCTCATAGACTTTATTTACTTGATCAATAACACCATCCTTTGCAAAGTCTTCAAAGGAAAAGCTCACTAATGAGCCCGATTTAAAACCGCGCCAATCCGTGTTGAGCTTTAACATCAATTGGCCCTTGAATTCAAAGCCTAAAAATGAATCTACAGGTACAGGAACTTTTACTTTAGGTAGGAAGTCACCTGCTTCATTTCGTGGATACCAATATTTGTCAATTTTAAATGAGGTTAAAAAACGCGTCGAAAATAATTCTCTATCACCGTTTGCAAAGATTTTCGGACGGATATATAAAGCAACATCAGTAAGCTCACCTCGGTCAATTTCAACAGCTTCTGAAATTGGTGTACCACGTTTCCAAAGCTTAGTGATCATTGGGTAGCCAGAGTTAGTTAAACTTCCTTCACCAAAATCCACACCAATACTTAGTGTATTTTCATCAACCCATCCTAAGTTGCCTTTACTTTCTTTAGTAATAAAGCCGTCATCAACGAAAGTTTTGGTTTTAGTATTAAACTCTCTACGCACAACAGCATCTTTACCACCATCAGACAATCGTAAAATACACAATTCATTAGTAGGTGATAAACAATCTCGACCTTTATAAACCCAATTTTTATCTTCGGCTTTAGCTAACGCATCAAAATCTAATACTGTTTCCCATTCAGGTTTACCAGACAAATAGGCTTCAATAGACGTTCTACGCCACAAGCCTTTACTATGATTTTCATCATGCCAAACATTGTGAATTTGCCCTGCTTCCATTGATAAGTTTGGGATTTTATCTTTGCTATTTAAAATTTCCAGCAAGGTTTTATTGTAACCATCAAAACGAGGATCAGAAGTTAGTCGGTTAACCGTACGCTCATTCCAAACACCAACCTCAGCAAGTGCTTTTTCATTCATTACTTCTTCCAAGTACAAATGATCTTGATCAGTTTGCCCTGCAGTGGTGTAACTTATGGGCTGATAAACCTCATCTTTTGTAATTGTTGAGTCATTTTTATCCCCTACTCCTTGGCAGGCTGTTAGCGTAAACAGACTGGTAAAAATAAGAGAAGCTTTTACATGTTTTATAGACATTGCTTTTTCCTAATGTTATATCGAATTGTATTATTTATTTTCAATTTTCACTTTAGCGATCACTGGCGCGTGATCTGATAATTCTCTTTGGTCAATAACTTGAGTTTCAATAAGCGAAACGCGTTTAGTTAAACTCGAGCGCACAGCAATAAAATCAATTTCTAACTTGCGTCGACCGTGAAACGTATGAGCTTTATTTACGGCAAATTCAAAGCCTGATTGTCTAAATAAATTCATCGTGCGCGAGTTAGGTTGATCGTTAAAATCTCCTGCTAAAATCACTGGATATTGTTCATCTAATTGCGCAAGTAATGCTTTTGCTTGCTTATATCTATCACTATCATCATTTAGCCAATCAAAATGAATAGGCACAAAGATTACCTTTTCACCATTTACTTTCGTTAAACCTTTAATAAACAAACGCGGTTCATGCTTTCCTTCAGGCAACTTAATAGTGCTACTAGATTCAAATTTGGTTTTGGTAAAAGCGGCAATACCATACTCACCACTTTGAAATGGCATAAAGGCTTGAAAAGCATCATCAAGGTTTAAGTATTGACCGATATATTTAGGTTGATTGACTTTGTTTGAGCGTGAAACTTGATTGTCAACTTCCTGTAACGAGAGTAAATCAACTTGGTATTTTTTGATAAAATCCAACTGCATATCTAATGCAGGTTGTCTCTCTAAATCAATACCGTGGCGAATGTTATAAGACATAACAGTGAATACAGTTGACTCATTAGCAACTTGCTCATCAGTGTTAGCACAAGATACAACGACTAGGCTGTTTAACGTAAGCCAAAGTATCATGTTAAATTTAGCTAAGCATTTAGCTAAACGACTATTTTTCAGTAATATTTTCATCTTCAAGCAATTATCTTAATTTTTTCAAGGTAAATTCAGGATGATAAGTTCGAGCGTTTAATAATTTTTGATGAAGCTCTTTTACTATGTGTGGATGAGCATCGGCGACGTTATTCGATTCTGCAATATCTAAGGATAAGTCATAAAGCTCTAAGGGTTTTTGGTATCGCTTAACCAATTTCCAGTTATCTTTTCTAACCGCTTGCTTAGGCCCACCCCACTCATTAAACTCCCAATATAGAAAGTCATGTGACTGTTGTGGTTTACCAACAAGTTCATTAACTATTGATATGCCATCAGTTGTAGGACAAGCTTGACCACCAGCTAGATCACAAAATGTCGGCATCATATCCCAAAAGGCTGAAATGTGATCAGATTCACTTTTCGCCTTGATTTTACCTGGCCACTTAGCGATAAATGGCACTCGAATACCGCCATCATATAAATCGCGTTTCATACCACGTAATTGACCATTGCTGTCGAAAAAGCCACGGTCATATTCATGGCCATTATCACTGGTAAATATCACTAAGGTATCTTCAGCAATATCCATTTGATTTAATACTTCAACAATGCGACCAATATCTTTGTCCATTCGAGAGACCATACCTGCATAGGTAGTGTTACCTTCAGGATCGTTTCGATAATGACCATCAGTTTTCATTTGACGCTCAGGCCAACCGAGATCTAAATATTGCTTTTTAGAGTCTTCAGGCACAGTTAACGCTAAGTGAGGGATAGTGTAGGCAAGGTACAGAAAGAAAGGCTGTTCTTTGCGTTGGCGTTTTACGAAATCAATTGCTTTGTCAGTGAATAAATCATGAATATAAATACCCTCATTTTTTTTATAATCATTTTCTTCAATAACAAAAGGCTCGTTATTTTCAAATAATCGGTGCCAATAATAATGGTGACCATCTAAATGACGTCTAACACCATAAAAATAGTCAAAGCCTTGTTGTAAAGGCATTGCTTTGAGAAACTCGCCATCTTCTTCATTACGCTTTTCCGACATACCCCATTTACCAATAGCAGCAGTTTGATAACCGTTTGCTTTTAACATTTCTGCTATGGTGAAATCTTCAGGTTTCAAATCAACGGCAACACCGCTATTCGTCCAAGCGGGATTACCACGGATAGGGCTATGCCCGCTGTGTAAACCAGTTAATAAGCTTGCACGAGATGGACCACAAACACTTGAGCCAGCATAGTGTTGTGTGAAACGCATGCCCTCCATTGCCAACTGATCGATATTAGGCGTTTTAATTTTAGACTGACCATAAACCCCAACATCACCGTAACCTAAGTCGTCAGCAATAATGTAAATAATGTTAGGTGAGGCATGAGAGATATTTTCACTATCACTTTGACCACTACTACACCCGTTAAGCAAACAAAGTGTAATGACTGTGAAAAATACCTTAAATGGTGTTGTGACATTTGATACCAACATTTGGTACTCCGAAACAATAAAGATGGCTAGCAGCTCTGTCAGTGATAGCTATCATGATTATAAAAACTAAAGCAATGAAAGAAAGATAACACATATGAAAACAAATGAAAGAACTTTAAACGCTAGTATCCTTTCATTCATCGTGTTTTAATAACGAAAACAACTAGCAACTACCCTTGTGAGTCTTATAATGAAAACAACACTATATTATTTTATTTGCCTTTTCCTACTATGTACTAGCTTTACAACTTTAGCGGAGAGTTATCAAATCGCAAGTTACAATGTCAGGCTGTATAGTGGCCATGACCAAGCTAAAGGCCGAGGTTGGGAAGAACGACGTACACATGTTGTCAATCTCATTAAAAAATATGAGATGGACATTGTTGGCGTACAAGAGCCTTTTCTAAATCAAATCCAAGATATGCGGCAGGCACTAGTTAATTACCGTAGCTTTGGGATCAGTGATGATGGCAAACTAGAGCAAGCTTCCAACCATCATCGACACGATATTTTTTATAAAAAAGATAAATTTGATTTACTCGACAGTGGTAATTTCTGGTTGTCTCCTGACGCACCGAGTAACCCGCCAGAAGATTTAATGAAGGCTGGCTGGGGAGGAAAAGCCAAGGTGGTCACTTGGGGAAAATTCAAAGATAAAAATAATTTATCTGAATTTTATGTATTCAATACGCATTTTTATTACGCAAACCAGAAAACGCGAGAAAAGAGTGCTGAATTAATATTAACCCAAGTAGCAAAAATTGCCGGAAACAAACCTATTATTTTTATGGGTGATTTGAACTTTAAACCAGACGCTAAGGCTTATCAAATTTTATCTAACTCGGCCTTGTTAGACGACGCTTATACTATGGCAAAGGTAAAAACTCCTATCGATTCGTATCAATACAAAACATTTAACTATTGGGATCCAAATAACAACAATCCAGAAAAACACCATATGAGAATAGATTACCTATTTTTGTCAAAGCATTGGCAACAAAAAGTAAAGTCTTATTCAGTGCTTTGGGACACATATGAGCAAGATGGAATAAAAAAAATGCCATCAGATCATAACCCTGTGCTCATTGAAGTTTCATTACCTGAATAATCTGTTACCTAAATAAGCTGTCTTACTTCGACAGATTATAGACAATAAAAAAGCAGCTTTACCGCTGCTTTTTTTTATAAATTTACTAAAGTTAGTTTTTTTCAGCTGCTTGCAGCTTGTCGTCAATATATTGATTGATTAACTTTTCTAGTACCGATAGTGGTAATGAGCCATTTTTAAGGATTTCATCGTGAAACTCTCTTAAATCAAAATCTTTTCCTAACGAATCTTCAGCCTGCTTACGTAAGCGCTTTATGGTTAGTTCACCTATTTTATAGGACACAGCTTGCCCTGGCCAAGATATGTAACGATCCACTTCAGTACGCACATTATGTGTTGAAAGTGCGGTATTGCTAGCTAAAAAGTCAATAGCTTCATCACGTGTCCAGCCCTTCACATGTACACCAGTATCAATGGCTAAACGACAAGCACGCCACATTTCGTAAGTTAGTCGGCCAAAGTTGCTATATGGGTTGGTATAAAAGCCAGCTTCTAGCCCTAAATACTCTGTGTATAATGCCCAACCCTCACCAAATGCAGAAATATAACCTTTACGATATCCTGGTACATTCTCCATTTCACGAGCAATTGAGCCTTGCAGATGATGCCCAGGAACTGCTTCGTGCAAAGTTAACGCTTCTAAAACATATAATGGGCGACGATCTAATCTATGAGTGTTAACCCAGTAATAGCCAGCTTGATCGTCTCGACGAGGCGAAATGTATCGACCGGTGGTATATTTTGGAGCGATATTAGCGGGTACAGGCTCAATACCATAAGGTTTTCGTGGTAAATGTTTAAATAAAGAAGGTAGTTTAGCATCCATTTTTTTAGCAATAAAAGACGCTTCTTTTAATAATTCTTCTGCTGTTTTAGCGTAAAATTGTGGGTCTGTGCGTAAAAACTCAACAAAGTCTTTAAAGTCTCCTTCAAAGTTGAGTTCTTTAATAATCGTTTCCATTTCAGCACGAATACGTTTAACTTCAGATAGGCCAATTTCATGCACTTCTTCTGCCGTCATATCTAACGTTGTGTAATGTTTAATTCGGTTGTCGTAATAAGCTATACCATTTGGTAAATGTTCAGCACCAATTTGCTTACGGGCATTAGGAATATAGTCATTAACCATAAAATCATAAAATCCCTGATAAGCTGGAAAAACTCTTTCCTCAATGCTGTTTGCAATTGCTAATTTGTACTTCTGCTTTTGTTCAATTGAAAAGTGCTCAGGAATACGTTTTACAGCACGGTAATACATACTGTCTTTAACATCATCTTTTATATAGGCGGCAATAGAATCTTCAAAACCTGTTAACACGACTTGAGGCTGGGTATAACCAAGCGCCATCCCCTGTCTCATCAAACTGATTTGTTGATCAAAGTAACGTGGTAATTCTTCCAGCATAACTAGGTATTCATCAAAATCTTTTTCAGTAACTAAACGTTTTCCTGTAAAACGCCCAGAAATTGACGAGTGAAATCCAGACTCAGACTTTAAGGGTAAATAATGTTCGCCATTAAGAAAATTGTCTACCTGATTTTCAATACTAAAAACTAATACTGCATAGTTAATTTGGTTATTTTCAGAGAGTTTACTTTCATCAATTGCTTTAATTTGCTGCAATATCTTCGCTAGCTTATTATGATTTTGTTGTAAGGTTTCTAAACTACGATCGGGTAACAACATTTCGTTTTTTTCAGTATCGTCGTCTTTTTTGAATCGGTTTTGGTATGCTTTAACTACAGTTTCGAATTGCGTGTCTTGATTATTCTCAGGTAGATCTGGGAGTTGAGAACAAGCGGTTAGTAAAACCACAAGGACACCGGCAAAGTATTTCATTGTTTTTCTCACAATTTAAATAAAAGATGGATTGATTGTATGCTATCCAAATCAGTGTGCCAGTAGATTTAAGACAAAACAACAGAATAACACCACGAAATGCATTACCTTTCATATCCTTTCATTTTTGCTTATGCTAGTTTATTATCTGGCGTGAAGACTTCAAACTTGGCTGTTAGATATAAAAAATAGAAGTTCCTTAATAGCCATAATTAATTGCACTAAAACAAATCAAACAACTAACACAACGAACAAAAAAACTTTCTAACGAGTAATTCTCTTAAGCGTTTTAAAGTCTTTTGGTACACCAAAAAGAATGAAGAGGTCAATTTGGATATTTATATGATTATTTCGCTCAGTAGCTATTTTATCTTAATGATAGCTATTGGCTTTTATGCGATGAAAAAATCAACATCAAATAACGATGAATACTTATTGGGTGGACGACAAGTAAGCCCTAAAGTCACTGCACTTTCTGCAGGTGCGTCTGACATGAGCGGCTGGATGTTAATGGGTTTACCGGGTGCGGCTTTTGTTGCCGGTTTAGACAGCATTTGGATTGCTATTGGTTTACTTATTGGTGCAGCGGTTAATTACCAAATTGTTGCCCCTCGTTTGCGTGTTTATACCCAAGTTGCCAATAACTCGTTGACCATCCCTGAGTTTTTATCGCAACGTTTTAGCTTAGATAACAGCTTCATTCGTATTATCGCTTCAGTCATTATCATTTTGTTTTTCACTTTATACACTTCTTCAGGTTTAGTAGCAGGTGGTAAGTTATTTCAATCGTCATTTGGCTTTGACTATTCCGTCGGGGTTTGGTTAACCATGGTTGTTGTAATTACCTATACCATTATGGGAGGCTTTTTAGCAGTCAGTCTGACGGACTTTATCCAAGGCTGTATTATGTTTATCGCACTGATTTGTGTACCACTGTTTACCTTTTTTGAATTAGCACCAAATACCGATGTATTAACGCCTTTGCTCAATGATTTTAGTCATGCCGTATCAAGTAAAACTCATTGGGAGTTACTCGGCATTATTAGTCTGATGTCATGGGGGTTAGGATATTTTGGACAGCCACATATTATTGTTCGTTTTATGGCTATCGACTCGGTTAAAAACATTCCTATAGCTCGAAATATCGGCATGGGTTGGATGTTCTTTACCATTGTGGGCGCAGTGTTAACTGGCATAGTTGGTTACTATTACACGAAACAAATTGGATTAGCATTAACAGATCCTGAAACTATTTTTATCTATTTATCAACGACACTATTTCCACCACTTATCATAGGTTGGTTATTAGCTGCCATTTTAGCAGCAATCATGAGTACAATTTCTTCTCAGCTCCTCGTTTCTAGTAGCTCTTTAGTGGAAGATCTGTACAAAGTCTTTATCAATAAAAATGCAAATACTAAGCAATTAGTTATTATCAGCCGTGTTTGTGTCTTGGTTGTTGCATTAATCGCTACTTATTTTGCTTTAGATACGGATCAAAACGTTCTTAGCATTGTCTCAAGTGCTTGGGCTGGCTTTGGTGCGTCTTTTGGTCCAGTGATCATCTTTGCATTACTTTGGAAAAGAATGACTAACAAAGGGGCCATTGCTGGCATGTTAACCGGTGCCATTACTGTCGTTATTTGGTCTCAAGTACCTCTGTTAACAGATGGTAATACACTTAGTTCAATGTTCTATGAGCTAGCACCTGCATTTATTCTAAGCAGCATTGCTATTTACTTTGTCAGCCGATTTGATAAAACTCCAGAACAAACCACTATAGAAAAATTTTCTGATTTCGAAACGCAAATGAAACAAGCAAAAAGTGAATAAAGAAAATTAAAGTAAAATACGATAATAAAGACTTCATTAATGTGATATTTTCTTGTGAGCCACATATGTTTAAAAACAACAATTATAACAATTAACAGGTATTAGTATGAAATTAGAAATGTTAGACGCTGGCGTCTTTGTCGCTTATGTATTAGCACTCTTGTGCATTGCCCTTTGGATCTCTAAAGAAGACAAACAGCACACTAAGAACACGGAAGATTATTTTTTAGCGAGTAAAGCCCTGCCATGGTGGGCTATAGGTGCGTCACTAATTGCTTCAAATATTTCTGCAGAGCAGATCATTGGTATGTCAGGCTCAGGTTATGCAATTGGTTTAGCCATTGCTTCTTACGAGTGGATGGCTGCTATTACCTTAATTATTGTCGGTAAATACATGTTGCCAATCTTCCTTAAAAACGGCATTTACACGATGCCGCAATATTTGGAACAACGATTTAATAGCCAAGTAAAAACGACTTTAGCAATATTTTGGTTAGCGGTTTACATATTTGTCAACCTTACCGCAGTGCTTTGGTTAGGCGGTTTAGCAATTGAAACCGTCGCCGGAGTTGATTGGTTTTATGGCATGATATTTTTAGCGGTATTTTCTGTCGCCTACTCCCTTTATGGCGGTTTAAAAGCGGTTGCATATACCGACATATTACAAGTGGTATTATTAATATTCGGTGGTATTTTCCTAAGTTATTTAGCGTTAGATGCTGTGTCTGACGGTCAAGGATTTCTAGCTGGCTTTGGCATACTGACTGAACAGGCTCCTGCACATTTTGATATGATTTTGTCTTCAGATAATGAGCATTACATGAGCTTGCCCGGTATATCAGTATTAATAGGCGGTATGTGGGTAATGAACTTTAGTTATTGGGGATTTAACCAATACATTATCCAACGTGCCCTAGCTGCAAAAGATATTGGTGAAGCACAAAAAGGCATTGCCCTAGCAGCATATTTAAAACTGTTAATGCCTTTCATTATTGTGGTGCCAGGTATTGCGGCAGTTATTCTCTACCCACAATTGTCTTCACCAGATCAAGCCTATCCATCAATGATGTCGTTAATGCCAATAGGTATTAAAGGTTTAGTATTTGCCGCTTTAGTTGCTGCCATTGTGTCTTCACTTGCGTCGATGACAAACAGTATTTCAACTATTTTCACAATGGATATATACAGCAAGTTAGCGCCAAATCGTTCACAAAACCATTACGTGAACACAGGCAGAATAACCTCGGTAGTAGCCTTAATAATTGCTTTGATTGTAGCAAAACCATTGTTAGGCCAATTTGATCAAGCTTTTCAATATATTCAAGAGTTTACTGGTTTCTTTACCCCTGGCATTGTGGTTATTTTTGTCCTAGGTATGTTCTGGAAGAAAACTTCATCAGCGGGTGCACTTGGTGCTGCAATCGGCTCAGCTGCGTTCTCACTTGGCTTAAAGTTGATGTGGCCTGAATTACCATTTATGGACAGGGTTGGTTTGGTCTTTTTATTATGTTTGGCACTTTGTGTTTTGATTTCATTAGTAACCTCTTCAAAATCAAGTGACCAAAGTGTTGACTTAACTCAAGTCAGCTTTGAAACTCAAAAAGGCTTTAATGTTGCAGCAGTAGGTGTGATTTTGATCTTAACAGCGCTATATGTAACTTGGTGGTAAGCCCCTCTTAAAACGTAGCCATAAAAAAAGCCTTTCAAAAGAAAGGCTTTTAATCCACTTAAATTAGATGGCCAACAAATTACCAACTGCGTTTTCTGTGGCCTATGATCGCGTAATATAGAATCACGGCATAACAAGGTAACATAACCCAATAAGCCCCTTGTTCATTACCACTAACATCTGCAAAAGCACCGTATAGTAGCGGTAATAAAGCGCCACCGGAAATACCCATAATTAATACTGCTGCACCTTTTTCAGTAGCTTTACCTAAACCATTTAACGCCATCGGCCATACAGCAGGCCAAACTAGCGCGTTAGCTAAACCTAAAAGCGCGACTAACATAACTGCATCTGGTATCGCCGAATCACTAAAGTGACTAAACAATCCGTTCCATATTACTTGACTTGATTGATCTACTGTTACGATCATAACGGTTAGCACTAACCCTAATATTGCAGAGCCTGCTAGGGCTTTCTCTTGACTCACCCACTTAGGAATAATGATCATACCTATAATGTAGGCAAACACCATAAATGCCATTGTGTAAGATGTTAATTCACCGAAATTTTCTACACCCAAATTCTTTCCGTATAAGCCTATGGTGTCTCCTGCAATAACCTCAACACCGACGTAGAAAAATAAGGTAACCGCACCTAATACCAATTGTGGATATTGTGTTATTTTCTTCTCTGTTGAAACATTCTCATTGGCTTCACAATCAGATTTTGTTGGAGGCTCAGGTAAAGGAGAGAAATATATCAATGCAGCTAATATCAGTAATGCGATAGTCATGGCAATATAAGGTATCACCAAACGCTCTGACAATAATTGTAATTCTGCCACTTTTGCTTCGACGTCTAATGTCGCTAAACGTGCTTCAGTAAATTGTCCCATATCTGACAAGATTAAAGACGTAAAAACAATAGGTGCAATTACACCCGCAAATTTGTTTAATACGCCCATAATACTAATTCGAACTGCGGCGGTTTCTCTTGGCCCTATTAACACGATATAAGGGTTCGATGCAGTTTGTAATAAGGTTAATCCAGTACCTAATAAAAACAACGCGATTAAAAATACACTATAAAGTTTAGTTAACGCAGCCGGTATAAAAATAATGGCACCAAGCGCCATGATAACGAGCCCTATGGCTAACCCGGCTTTATATCCAGTTTTTTCCAAAACTTTTGAAGATGGCAAAGCCATTACCGTATAAGCTATATAAAAAACTAAGGTGACCAAATACGCTTCTAGATGATTTAATTCACAGGCGATTTGTAAAAATGGGATCAATGATCCATTTAACCAGGTAACAAATCCGAACATGAAAAATAGGCCACCTATGATCATCATAGGTAATAAACTCGATGGTTTCCCACCACTTTGTTCGTTGGTTTGTTTTACTTCTTGAGTCACACATTACTCCAATTATGTTTTAATTATTTTCTTCATAGTTTCATATTAAAAAGAAAGAATCAATTCAATATGAAACTTTCATTACCCTTCATATTGCAAAATAGTGAAATGTACGAAAGATTAACTTATCTAATGAAACTCTTTTTCATATTAACGATAAGGTGTATGCTACTTACTTAATGTAAAAAACATATAAATGAGGAAACAATGTTAAGTACCATTGAAAGACGACATGAGATCGTCCTCTTGACAGAAAAACAGGGAAAAGTATCCGTTAAAGAACTAGCAGATAAATTCGATATATCGACTGTAACCATTCGTCACGACTTAAACGAGTTGAATAAGCTTGGGCTTTTAGTGCGTTCTCGAGGCGGAGCCGTAGCGAGCAACCGCTTAACCAAAGAGTTATCAATAAAAGAAAAACACAAAGCCAATCACAAAATAAAAATGGAATTAGGTAAAGCAGTAGCTAATCTGATCTTAGAAGGTGACTCCATAATACTCGACTCAGGCACAACAACTGAAGAAGTAGCCCATGCATTAAATAACAACGTAAGCATTACCGTTATGACAAATGGGTTAAACATCGCCAACGAATTATCTAGACTTGAAAATTGTGATGTTTATATTTCAGGTGGGAAACTACGCCGTAAATCCATGTCTTTTTATGGTGCCCATGCCGAAGAAAAACTAAAACTATATAACTTTAACAAAGTTATTTTAGGAGTGGATGGCATTGATCTTGATACAGGTGTTAGCACGCATTTCGAGCCTGAGGCGAGTTTTAATCGTGCAATGTGTAATGCTGCAAAAAAAATCATAGTAGTGACCGACTCCACTAAGTTTGGCACGCGCTCTTTGCACTCCGTTGTCCCTCTTGAAGCTATTGATACTTTGGTAACTGACAAAGGAATACCACAGAACTTTAAAGATGAATTAACCACATTAGGTGTTGAATTAGTCATTGTGGATGTGGAGTAACCTAAAAATAAAACATAAAATTTCGAAAGGTTTTGAAAGTATTTCGTTGATATAATTCTTTCATAGGTTAGTATATACACTAACCCAGTATAAACTTTGGGTTCCTCATTATCGATGAGGAGCCTGAAACTTTATTAGAAACATTAGAATTATTTGGACGATTATATGAAACGCTTGGCCTTCCTTTCGTTAATTTTTGCCTCGGTTTTAACAGCTTGTAAAAGTGAAGAAACTTCAGAACAAAACTATGTAACACTGTCACCTGCACAACTTAACTCAAACTTGCCCCATTACATAGCCAATGAACAAGTTGTTGCAGAACGTAAAGAGCCAGCTCGAGCTACTTTTACGTCATACCGCACAAAAACAAACGCTTTATCTGATATTCAACACCAAGCTCAATACTTTCAATTGTTAGACGGGAAATGGAAGTTTAATTGGGTGAAAAAGCCAGATGATCGCCCAGAAAACTTTTTCTCAACTGATTACGATGTCAGTAGCTGGGATGAAATTAAAGTGCCAAGTAATTGGGAAGTTGAAGGGTATGGTGTCCCGATTTATCGTAACCACCAATATCCATTTGCTGATTATCGCGCCCCTGTTTCTGACGAAATAGAATTTGAACAAAAAATTTACCCTAAAAATCCAGGACAAGTGCCTATGGATTATAACCCTGTTGGTTCATACCGCCGCGATTTTACGGTTGATGAAAGCTGGACAAAACAGCAAAGCTTTTTACAAATAGGCGGCATGAAGTCAGGTGGTTTTGTTTGGTTGAATGGTCACTACGTTGGATATTCTCAAGGCAGTAAAACACCTGCTGAATTTGACCTAACAGCATATTTAAAAGCAGGAAAAAACACTCTTGCTATTCAGGTATTTCGTTGGACTGACGGCGCTTACTTAGAAGGTCAAGATTTCTGGGACATTAGCGGCATTGAGCGTAGCGTTTATATTTACGCACAACCTAAAGTGCGTATCCAAGACTTTGACTTGTTATCAACGTTAGATAAAAGCTATCAACATGGTATATTTGATTTAACCGTCGATGTTCAATCTCACTACAAAAATAGCCAAGACGTTACGGTAAAGTATCAAGTACTCGATGGCGACACCCCTGTAATATCAGGTAAACAAGAGCTGAAAGTTCAAAATAAAATTGAATCAATCACTTTCAATAACCAAATTAACCATGTTAAACAGTGGAACGCTGAACACCCTACCCTATATAAGCTCCTGATCACTTTGCAAGATAGTAAAGGAAAGTTATTAGAAGCCACTAGCCGTATGATTGGCTTCAGAAGCGTTGAAATTAAACGAGGTCTGTTATTAGTTAATGGTGAACGCATTACTTTAAAAGGTGTTAACACCCAAGAAAGTGATCCTGCCACAGGCCATGTGATCACTAAAGCACTGATTGAAAAAGACATGCGTATGTGGAAGGAAAACAATATTAATGCTGCACGTTTAAGTCACTACCCGCAACCTGCAATGTTCTACGAATTAGCTGATAAGCACGGTATTTACCTTGTTGACGAAGCGAATATTGAATCTCACGGTATGTATTATGGTAAATATTCACTGGCAAAAAAAGCAAGCTGGGAAGAGGCACACTTAGATCGCATGTTAAGTATGGTGGAACGAGACAAAAACCACCCTTCTGTAATCATCTGGTCTTTAGGTAACGAAGCCGGTAACGGTATAAATTTTTATAAAGGCTATGAAGAAATGAAAGCCTTGGATAAAACCAAACGCCCAATTCAATACGAGCGACCATATAAAGATGCAGACCGTGTAATTTGGGATATGGACTACAATACCGATATTTTAGCACCACAATACCCATCTCCTGAGTTTTTTGAAATCATAGGTAAAAGTGTCACTGACCGACCTTTCATTCCTAGCGAATATGCACATGCTATGGGAAACAGTAGCGGTAACTTCCAAGATTACTGGGACATTATTGAGCAATATGACAATCTTCAAGGTGGTTTCATCTGGGATTGGGTTGACCAATCTATCTGGAAAACCGATGAAAATGGCAATAAATTTTATGCCTATGGTGGTGACTTCGGAGAAAACATGCCTACCGATCAAACGTTCTTAAACAATGGCATTGTTTTTCCAGATCGTACTCCTCAACCTGCGCTATTCGAAGTAAAAAAAGCACACGAATACATTAATTTCAAACCTCGAGGTGTAACTAAAACAAACCAGCAAAGAATTCTTGTTGAGAACTTATACGACTTCACCTCGTTGGATAAGTTTGAGTTTATCGCTGAAATTAAAGCCGATGGGAAAGTCCTCAAAACAATTAACGTAGAGCCGTTAGATGTACAACCACATTCAAGTAAGTTAATTAGAATTTCTTACGATGATATAAAGCCACAAGCAAATACAGAGTACTTTTTACACCTAAGCGCTAAACTAAAAGCGGATTGGGGTTTGTTAACACAAGGTCACGTAGTTGCCCATGAGCAACTCAAACTTGACAAACTCACTCAAGCTAGTGACGTTCAGTTTGAAAAAGGTGACGCATTAACGTTATCGAAAAACGGTAATAAAATTATTTTTAATAACAACCGCATAAAGCTTACATTCAACAAAACGAACGGACAAATCGAACAATACGTTTTTGATAATAAATCTCTGATTAAGCTAGGAGAAGGCCCAAGAATTAACTTGTGGAGAGCACCAACTGATAACGATATGGGCGCTAAATACGACCAACGTAATGTGGCATGGAAAAACGCCACGATAAATCACCAGTTAACCAACTTTGAAACAAATAAAGTAGCGAACAATGAATATACAGTAGTGGCCAACTATAAGTTACCTGCTGTAAATAGCGAACTTACAACTCAATACCGTATTTATGGCAATGGTATCATCGAAGTAAGTAATGAATTAACTGCAACTGACTATAAAGCTGACATGCCAAGATTTGGCATGCGAATGCAATTGCCAAACGTATTTAATCACCTGACTTACTTTGGTCGTGGTCCTTGGGAAAACTATGTTGACCGTAAAGCTTCCGCTTTTGTTGATCTTTACCATTCAAGTGTAAGCGAGCAGTATGTGCCTTATATCCGCCCGCAAGAAAACGGCTATAAAACCGATACACGCTGGTTATCTTTAGTTAATGAGCAGGGTTTTGGTCTTTTAGTAACAGGGACTCGAAATACACCTGAATTAGGCTTCAGTGCTTTACATATGGCTAATGAGACCTTTGATATTGCCGATGGCATTGAATATGATAAAGCCAGCTATACCTCACCAATTTATCAAGAAAATGACCAAGTGCTCGTAAATCGAATCAAGCATACAACGGATGTAGTTGAACAAGACTTAGTACAACTCAATATAGACTTCGGACAACGCGGTGTAGCTGGTGATAACAGTTGGGGCGCAATCCCTAAGAAGAAATATCGCATCGATGCTAGCAAGCCACTTAGCTACAGTTATTTCTTAGTGCCGGTGAACTCTAACGACAAGGACATAGCCAATAAGGCTAAACAGGTGAAATACGGCCTATAAAGGTTTTTCATAAAAGTATAAATAACCTGTATTCACAAGGTATTTCGCCATTCTGCCTTACATCAGGATGGCGAACTAAAAACTCTTTAATATAAACCTATAGTAAATATAGAGACCTTTCTAAAGTCGATGAATGACATCCTTTAGTGAGAGAACTCTTTATTAAAGGCTACACTCATTTAACTAATACAACTAATAGCATCAAAGGTTCGTGTTCTGAAGTTGATATCATAGTGCTTTGCGCGAATTAGAATTGAATACTGAAACAATTTAATACTACAGTCCTCTTATAGACCTGTTCTCATTAAGACGACGTTTGCATGTTTCAGCAGATATACCTCCCTCTAGCAATAGCCAAGGCTACCAACATAAAATAGGTATCAGCAATAGATTTGATACCTTTTTAAGTCCATAAGTCTTAATTAGAGCATGATATGTCAGGTCAAAAGATAGAAACGTATGTTGTATCCATAGAGTTAATTTACAACAATAGCGGCATTTATATACCAAGTAATCACCTAGCCAGTAGGTATAATTGCTCCCTTAGATCTCAATGGGTAACTAAACAAAAAAGGCTCGTTTCATGATGAAACGAGCCTTTAATATTGTTTATTGTAAGTTTAATGGTGCGGATGGTGGGACTTGAACCCACACAGCCTAAGCTACCACCCCCTCAAGATGGCGCGTCTACCAATTCCGCCACATCCGCAAATTAAACTTAAAAAGAATTCTTAGTTTGGAACGTCGCCATTATCTTTATTGGCAGCTGGCTTGTCAGCAGCAGGTACATCGCTATTTTCACTAATGATTTTAGGCTCTGCGCTTTCATCAGGAATAGCATCAGTAGCAATAGCTTGCTCACTTGCAGGCGTGCTCAAATCATTCCACTCATCAACAGCTTTAGTACGATTAGCCGTTAAGTTACCTAACACTAAACTGATAGCAAAAAATGCAATGGCTAAATACGTTGTCGTTTTGGTTAAAAAGTTACCTGAACCACCAGAGCCAAATACGGTTGCAGATGAGCCAGCACCAAAAGATGCCCCCATATCAGCGCCCTTACCTTGCTGAATTAACACTAAGCCGATTAATGCTAACGCAATAAGAACATAGGCAATAATTAGAACTTGATACAACATTTTTACTTTCCTTTCGCTGCTGAGCAAATTTCTTTAAATTGCTCAACTTGTAAACTAGCACCACCAATAAGACCACCGTCAATATCAGCTTGTGCGAATAATTCTTCACAGTTTGACGCATTCACGCTGCCACCGTATAACAATGGCACTTTATCCGCGACATTTTCATCAGCTTGCGCTAGAAATTGACGAATAAATTGATGTGTTTCCTGTGCCATCTCGCTTGATGCTGTTTTTCCTGTACCAATAGCCCATACAGGCTCGTACGCAATAACAACATCTTTAAATTTTTCTATACCCACTACATCAATAACAGGTTGTAATTGTGAAGCTAGTACGGTTTCTGTTTGTTCAGTTGCTCGTTCTGATTCACTTTCACCAATGCAAATAATTGGTGTTAAGCCTGCATTTAGAACTGCATTAGCTTTATGAGCAACTTGAGTAGAAGTTTCATGATAATAACGTCTACGTTCAGAGTGACCTATAATAACAAACTCTACTGATAATTCCTTCAACATTTTTGTAGAAATTTGACCAGTATAAGCACCACTTTGGTGTTCGCTTACATTTTGAGCACCTACATGGATAACTTCACTTAAACTTTTTGATTTTACTTTACCTACTAATTCAGATAAATAAGGTGAACTAGGACAAAGAACGACTTTGACATCATCTTGTAATGTCATGTCCGCTAAGCCAGAAATCATGGAATCAATTAACGCTAAATCACCATTCATTTTCCAGTTCGCCGCAACGATTGAACGTCTAGCCATGTCTAATCTCCCAATCACTTTTCAGTAAGTTGTAAATTTAAGCCGCGAGATATTAACGAACCTGAGAATAACTTACAAGTGATAAGTTTAAAACTCGCGATTTTGAGTTAAATTTTAAGATTATTTGTCGTTAATTTAATCATTTACTTCTAGTCAGCTGCCAATTTTACAGCTTCTGCAATATTATTAGCTAATAGAGTCACTTCTTCCAACTCTGGGCCTTCAACCATAACGCGAATTAACGGCTCAGTACCTGACTTTCTTAACAGTACACGACCACGCCCGCTTAATTGGGCATTTGCTTCAGCAACTGATGATTTAACACTAGCCGAATTAATAGGATCTGAATCACCAGAGAATCTAACATTTACTAAAATTTGTGGCAGCATTGTCATGCCTTGACGTAACTCATGTAAAGATTTATTTTGCTGACACACTGCTGTTAATACATTAAGTGCGGCAATAATACCATCACCTGTTGAGGTATGATTCAGGTTAATAATATGACCAGAGTTTTCCGCGCCTAGTGTCCAACCTTTTTCACGTAGCATTTCCATAACATAACGATCACCTACATTACTTCTAGCAAACGGTACATCAAGTTTTTCTAGGGCTAATTCAAGGCCCATATTACTCATCAAGGTGCCGACAACACCACCTTGTAAGTCACCTGTTTGTAAATCATTACACGCGATTATATAAACGGCTTCATCACCATCTATAACATATCCTGTATGGTCTACCATCATTAAACGATCGCCATCACCGTCTAGGGCAATGCCTAAGTCAGCGTTATGTTCTACAACCGCTTCACTGATGGTTTTCATTGATGTTGCACCGCAGTCTTCATTAATATTGGTACCATTAGGTGCAGTACCCACTTCGATAACTGTAGCCCCTAATTCTCGAAATACATTTGGCGCTATGTGATAGGTTGCACCATGAGCGCAATCAACCACAATAGTTAATCCTTGTAGAGACAGTTGGCTCGGGAAGTTACTCTTACAGAATTCAATATATCGTCCAGCGGCATCGTTAATACGCGTAGCTTTTCCTAATAGAGCTGAATCAACACAGCCCATTGATTTATCAAGCTCGGCTTCAATAGCTAACTCAACCTCATCAGGTAACTTTTGACCATCTTGAGAGAAAAACTTAATACCATTATCGTAGTATGGGTTATGAGAAGCACTGATAACAATGCCCGCTTCAGCACGAAAAGTTTTTGTTAAGTACGCGATCCCTGGCGTTGGCATAGGACCTAATAAACCAATATCGATACCTGCAGCTGAAAAACCAGCTTCTAAAGCTGATTCAAGCATATAACCTGAAATACGGGTGTCTTTACCAATAAGTACTTTTTTGGTGCCTTGTGCGGCAAGCACTTTTCCTGCAGCATAACCAAGTTTCATGACAAACTCAGGCGTAATAGGGTAATTACCAACTAAACCACGGACACCATCAGTACCAAAATATTTACGACTAGACATGCTTTTTCCTTTTAATTCTTTACATCATTACTGAACAATTATTGCCAGTATGTTAACTTTTATCTGTAACTTTACGCAGTATATTTGGCAACAGTATTAAGCACTTTTACTACATCTACTGATTGCGGGACATCATGAACTCTAATTATATCAGCCCCTTGCTGCACCGCTACTATGGCCGTAGCTAAGCTTCCTGCTAAACGTTGCTCAACATCACGGTTAAGTAAATTACCTATCATCGATTTTCGAGAAATACCGGCTAATAACGGTAGTTTTAATTTTTTAAATGCTGCAAAGTTAGCTAACATTTGATAGTTGTGCGCTAAATTTTTGCCAAAGCCAAACCCCGGATCTAAAATTAATCGCTGCTTGGCAATACCTTTTTGCTGGCAAGTTTCTATACATTTAACAAAAAAATCAAGTACATCATCAACCACATTTTGATATTGCGGGTTTTCCTGCATGGTTCTAGGCATACCTTGCATATGCATTAAACATACTTGCACATCACTTTGGGCAATGACATCTAGACAACCATCATTTTGCAACGCTCGAACATCATTAATGATATTAGCGCCATAAGTAATAGCTTCACTCATAACAGCCGCTTTACTGGTATCTACCGATATCGTGATATCGTGTCGAGATTTAATCGCTTTTAGTAATGGAATAACTCGTGCTATTTCATCTTTTTCACTCACCTCAAGTGCGCCAGGGCGAGTTGACTCACCACCTATATCAATAATATCAACGCCATTTTCAAGCATAAAGTCAACTTGCTTTAACGCATTATCAAATGTCGAATATTTCCCGCCATCAGAAAATGAATCAGGGGTTACATTTAAAATCCCCATCACTTTTACCTTAGACAATCGTATTCGCTCTGCTGCATCTATTTGAGTTTTCAATCTGATCTCTTCACATTCATTGTGTAAATAACAGTTAAAATAAAGCCCCGATGTTTGCTGAATTCGCAGTGAACAACGAGGCTTGGAGTGACATTATTTAAGTAAGTTATTTAGCCGGAGCATCACCACTTGGCTCAGACATATCTGGTGTTGCCGTAGTGCTTTTACCACTTTCATCTGTTTTCTTAGCTTCACCATCTTTGCTTGAATCAGAACTTGAGCTTGAGTCACTGTCGTCCCAACCAGATGGCTTTCTAACTTCAACTCTTGCCATTAAATCATCAATTTGCAGCGCATCAATAGTTTCATACTTCATTAATGCATCTTTCATGGCATGTAAAATATCCATGTTTTCTTTGATTAAGTTTTCAGCTCGTTGATAATTACGATCAATAACCGTTTTAATTTCTTCATCTATCGCTTTCGCCGTATCATCAGACATATGCAAAGATTTTGCGGATGTACGGCCTAAGAATACTTCACCTTCTTCTTCAGCAAATAGCATAGGTCCCATTTTTGATAGGCCCCACTGAGTTACCATCTTTCTGGCGATATCGGTTGCTCTTTCAATATCATTAGAAGCACCCGTTGACACTTTATCACTTCCGTAAATAACATCTTCTGCAATACGACCACCATAAAGTGATGAAATATTACTTTCTAAATGCTGTTTTGAGTGACTAAATCTATCCTGCTCAGGTAAATACATAGTTACCCCTAAAGCACGACCGCGAGGAATGATACTTACTTTATAAACAGGATCATGATCCGGGACTAAACGCCCGACAATCGCGTGACCTGCTTCATGGTATGCGGTCATTTCTTTTTCAGATTCACTCATCACCATAGATTTACGTTCTGAGCCCATCATGATTTTATCTTTCGCTTTATCAAACTCGATCATACTCACTAAGCGACGTGAAGTACGTGCGGCAAATAGCGCCGCCTCATTCACTAAGTTTGCTAAATCAGCGCCTGAAAAACCTGGAGTACCACGTGCGATAACTGACGCCTTAACATCATCACCCAATGGCACTTTGCGCATATGTACTTTTAAAATTTGTTCACGACCGCGAATATCAGGTAAACCTACCGTTACTTGGCGGTCAAATCTACCAGGGCGTAGTAATGCTGGGTCTAATACATCTGGACGGTTAGTTGCAGCAATAACAATAACGCCTTCATTCCCTTCAAAGCCGTCCATTTCTACTAACATTTGGTTTAAGGTTTGTTCGCGCTCATCGTGACCGCCTCCCATACCAGCGCCACGTTGGCGACCAACCGCATCAATTTCATCGATAAAAATGATACATGGTGCAGACTTTTTCGCTTGCTCGAACATATCACGTACACGCGAAGCACCAACACCGACAAACATTTCTACAAAATCTGAACCTGAAATACTAAAGAATGGTACCTTTGCCTCACCAGCAATGGCTTTTGCTAATAAGGTTTTACCTGTACCTGGTTGGCCAACAAGTAAAATGCCAGATGGAATTCGGCCACCAAGTTTTTGGAATTTAGTCGGCTCTCTCAAGTAATCAACAAGTTCAGCTACTTCTTCTTTAGCTTCATCACAACCAGCTACGTCAGCAAAAGTAGTTTTAATTTGATCTTCGCTTAACTGGCGAGCTTTAGATTTACCAAAAGACATGGCGCCTTTACCGCCACCGCCTTGCATTTGACGCATGAAGAAAATCCATACACCAATTAATAAAATCATTGGGAACCAAGAAACAAAAATAGTCGTTAAGAAACTTGTTTCTTCGGGTAATTTACCTTTAGCGCGAACACCTTGTTTCACGAGATCATTAATTAAGTCACGATCATAACCACCGGGAATGGTTGTAGTATAAGCTTCACCACTACGTTTTTCCCCTGTTATTACGCCATTTCTATCAACATTAGCATCACGAATTTGTCCTTGACGAACATCGGTGATAAAACGCGTATAGTCCATTTGCTGTTCATTGGCCGTATTAGGAGAAAAACTCTGAAAAACAGACATTAAAACAACGGCTATCACTAACCATAAAATAAGATTTTTTGCCATATCGCTCAACTTAATGACCTCTTTGGGTTTAATAAATTTGTAAAAACAAAACTTTTATACGTTATTGTGCCTAATTTACTACAATTCAAGGCTTGCTGCTAATTAACTTTAGTCGGTGTTTACAACTGGTAACAATATACAGCTACAATATTTGAAGAAAGGTTAGCCTTTAAAGCCCGTAGCAACAAGATATACTTCGCGAGAGCGTGCTCGTGAAGACTCCGGCTTACGTGTTTTAACGGTTTTAAAAACTTCACGTACTGCCTTCATAAATTCTTCAAAACCAGCACCTTGGAATACTTTCACAACAAATGCACCATTAGATTTTAATACTTGATGACACATATCTAATGCTAACTCAACTAAGTACATGCTTCTAGCAGAATCAGCACTTTCATTGCCTGTCATATTCGCCGCCATGTCAGACATAACAACATCAATATTCTTGCCATTAATACGTGTTAATAGTGCTTCAAGTACCGCTTCTTCTCGAAAGTCACCTTCTAAAAAATCTACACCAGCAATAGCATCCATCGGCAATATATCACATGCAACAACTTGCCCAGTTTCACCAACCGCTTTTACTGCGTATTCAGACCAACCACCTGGCGCAGCGCCTAAGTCTACAACTTTCATACCTGGTTTAATTAATTTATCTTTATTGTTTATCTCTTCTATTTTAAAAACAGCACGAGAACGTAAACCTAGCTTTTTCGCTTTTTTTACGTATTCATCTTCAAAATGTTCATCTAACCAGCGCTGAGAGCTGACGGTATGCTTTTTCTTTGCCATGTTTGGTAGTTTTTTCGACTATTTATAGATATTAACAGTTAGATAAGGGTAAAATAGCTTTAATTCAAGTTAACCACTATCGAAAATTTAAATGAACTTAAATAAAAAGCAAATTCAACACTTAAAAGGTGTTGCTCACTCGTTAAAACCTGTCGTTTTATTAGGCAGCAATGGTTTAACAGAAGCCGTTGTTGCAGAGATTGATAACGCCCTAAATCATCATGAATTAATCAAAGTAAAAATTCCTACGGATGACAGGGAAACTAAAGCCTTGATTGTTGATGCTATTTGTCGTGAAACAAATGCCATAAAAGTGCAAGTAATCGGAAAAACGTTAATTATTTATCGCCAAAGCGAAGAAAAGAAAATTAGCATTCCTAAGCTTTAGTCGAAATAAAGGTCAAGGTTGGTTTACTATCTGCAATAACCTTGGCCTACACTTATTAAATAGGAAAGCTAAATAAAAAACGTACCGCATTAATATTTTCACTAAATCGGTAACTTATCCCTAGTGTTTCAATACCTGCCCACGAATAACCAATTGTTTCATCAAACTTTAAGGTAAGTCCTAATTCAAAACTGTTAGAAAGGGATACTTTCCTTTCTTCAGCGTTAGCAAATTCTTTTGTTATAGGAAAGTCAAAATTCACTTCGCTAAAATACCAAAAAGCCCCTGCAAATACTCTTGGCTGAAATTCATACCCTAGTACTTCAAACTTATAAGGTAACCCAGTATCTAAACCAATTTGAAGAGCTGCGTATGCATCATCTGCATCATAATTTAGCCCATTGTATGCTGCATAATAAATACGTGAAGCCCAAATAGCATCATAATTGCCCATATCAAAAGAATATAAACTTGATATACCCATAGAATGAACAAATACATTTCTATTAGTTGTGAAGTTTCTTGCGTACCCTAAATCAACATAACTTTGTAAAACAAGTTGCTCGCTATATTGATAATCAAATTGTACACCAGGTGTGAAGGTCATAGTTCCAACACCGTCAGGGAATTCTAACTCAGGAATATCTTTTAAATCAAAATCAAAAAAACCAAATGAGACGGGGGTTCGTAAGGTATAAGTTGTGTTTTCATCCGTCATTAACTCAAAAGAAAAAGGTAAGTTTATTAAAGTAGCATCTTGCCCTGTAGTTCGATAAATACCACTACCCAAATAATTTGCATAGGCATAATGAACAGGCTCAATGTCATTAGCTTTACTGGTAAAAGCCACTAATGACATCACTAATATCGCTAACGCGATAAATTGTATACCCGCGAACATATTTTAGTCTGCTTTTGGTAATTGATGAATATGAACATCGCGTTGAGGAAATGGAATACTAACGCCTTGTAAGTCAAACTGCTCTTTAACTTGTCGTGTTATATCCCAATACACGTTCCAATAATGCTCAGTTTTCACCCAAGGCCTACAAACAAAATTAACCGATGAATCACCTAATTCATGCACTCGCACAATAGGTTTAGGCGAATCAAGTACTTGCTCGTGATCGCTTAGAACTTGTTCCATAATGGTTTGGGCTTTCCCCATATCATCGCCATAACCAATACCAAATACTAAATCAACACGTCTAGTTTTACTGCCGGTAATATTGATAATAGTGTTACCCCAAACATTATTATTAGGCACGATTAAGTGCTGATTATCGTAAGTTTTAATTGCTGTCGACAATAGCGTCATAGAGTGAACAAAACCGGTAACACCATCAATTTCAATAACATCATCAATATCAAATGGACGATAAATCAAAATTAGCATACCACTGGCAAAGTTACTTAAAGTACTTTGAAGCGCTAAACCTATCACTAAACCTGCAGCACCAATAAGCGCAAGTACTGGGCCAACATTAATCTCTAGAATACTTAACGAGACTAAAAAACCTATGCCTAAAATAATCCGTCGAATTGAAGTTTGAATAAATTTTTTCAGTAATTGCGATGCTGTTTTATTACGCGATAGCAATGCATCTGTGATTTTACCCGCCAGTAAAGACAAAAGATAAACCACAAATAAAGATAGTGAAAACTTTATGAGGTTAGCAAGCCAAAGTAAGCCGCCTTCTTTAGAGCCAAACCACGCCTTAATAGTTAACCAAGCTGTGCTTGTGTCTGACAAGTCAACTGAGCTACCATCTATGGCAGTCGCATATAAACGTAAATCTGTGCCGTCGCCACCTTTCGCTTCCCAGTTTGTTAATACCACTTTAAAGCGCTCTAATATGGCAGTTTTTTCTTCTTTAAGTGTTGAGAGGTTGGTGATTAAAGACTCTCTTCGTCTTTTAAGTTTTTCATTATAATCATCTGCTTTTTCAGATAATTTAGTCAGGTTTTCAGCTGAGTTACTTAACTGGTTTACCGTTTTTTCTGCTTTTTCATTATCTAGCTCATGACTAAGCTCTTTAAGCTCAGATAACTCTTGCGTCAGCTTTTCTTTGCTAGCTTCATTTTGGTCATTCGTTTTTAATAATTCCGCACTACTTTCACTCACATTGGCAATTTCTTCAACAGTTTCAATGTTTTTTTGTTTTTGACTTACCAATATTTCTGCTTCACTAACTATGGTTGCTTTGGCTTTTAACACTTGCAACCATGCCTGTAGCTCAACCTCTACTTCATCTTTAACTAAAGGCGTTAAAGCAAATTCAAGCTCATTAATATCTACATTGATATTTTTTGCAGTAACTGCTTGATACGATGTACTTTCATAAGCAACTACACTAAAGCTAAATAAGCTCAAAACAACAAGCATTAAACGATTAATAAACATGTCAATTCCCTTTTTTCGAAGCGATATTATCTGTAAATAATATAATAAAAACGATTTGTTACGCTAGTACTCTTCTGCAGTCAATTAAGTTCAGTTAGATTTAGTTAATATAAATAATAAAGCCGCGAAATTTTAAAAATTCGCGGCTTTATTTTTAATAGCTAAAATCACTATTGAGATATTTTAGCCCAAGTATCTCGTAAACCAACCGTTCTATTAAACACCAGCTCGCCACCGTGATCATGGTTGTCTAAACAAAAATAGCCTTGACGTTCAAACTGGAACGCTAACTCTGCTTTAGCCTCGGCCAATGAAGGCTCTAATTTTGCTTTTTCAATAGTAATTAATGATTCAGGATTCATCACACTATAAAAGTTATCTTCAGCAGCAGGATTAGCAACAGTAAATAACCTGTCGTATAAACGTACAGTAGCATCAATTGAGCGATTAGCATCAACCCAGTGAATGACTCCTTTAGGTTTAGTGCCATCACTTGGGTTTTTACCTAAAGTATCTTCAAGATAATTACAATAAACCGTAGTGACATTACCTTGTTCATCTTTATCACAACGTGTTGCAGTGACAACATAAGCGCCACGTAAACGTACCGCTTTATCTAAGACTAAGCGCTTATATTTTTTATTTGCTTCTTCTCTAAAATCTTCTGCTTCTATATAAAGCTCACGACTAAATGGAACAATTCGTGTACCTTGGCTTTCATCACTAGGGTGATTTTTCACAACTAAATCTTCAGTTTTATCTTCAGGGTAGTTTTCTATGATTAGCTTGATTGGCTCAAGTACTGCCATTGCGCGCGGTGCATTGTCATTTAAGTCTTCACGGATACAGGCTTCAAGCACACTCATTTCAACCGTGTTATCCATTTTAGTCACACCAATACGCTTCGCAAACTCACGCATTGACGCAGGTGTGTAGCCTCGACGCCTGAATGCCGCAATAGTTGGCATACGAGGATCGTCCCAACCATCTACTAAATTTTCTTCAACTAAGGTATTAAGCTTACGCTTACTCATTAATGTATATTCAAGGTTTAAGCGAGAAAATTCGTATTGATGTGGCGTAGCCGGTACAGAAACATTTTCAATTACCCAATCGTATAAACGACGATTATCTTGAAATTCAAGCGTACAAATAGAATGTGTAATACCTTCGATGGCATCAGATAAACAATGTGTAAAGTCATACATTGGGTAAATGCACCACTTATCCCCTGTTTGATGATGATGTGCAAAACGAACACGATAAATAATAGGATCACGCATACACATAAAACTAGAGCTCATGTCTATTTTAGCGCGTAAAGAACACTCACCTTCTTTGAACTCACCTAAACGCATTTTTTCAAATAATGCTAAGTTTTCTTCAACCGAAGTATCACGGTATGGGCTATTTTTCCCAGGTTTATTCAGCGTGCCACGATATTCACGCATTTCGTCGCCCGTTAAAAAACAAACGAAAGCTAAGCCTTTTTCAATAAGCTCAACAGCGTAACCATGTAATTGGTCAAAGTAATCCGAAGAATAATGTACATCTCCAGCCCATTCGAAGCCTAACCAACTAACATCTTTTTCAATAGCTCTTACGTAGTCGATATCTTCCTTTTCAGGGTTTGTATCATCAAAACGTAAATTACATAAACCATTATAATCTTGCGCGATACCAAAATTTAGACAAATAGCTTTTGCATGACCAATATGCAAAAAGCCATTCGGCTCAGGTGGGAAGCGTGTTTGCACATTGGTATGCTTACCACTAGCCAGATCAGCATCAATAATTTGACGAATAAAATTAGTTGGTTTGTTTTCAGCTTCCGACATCTACAGAGCCTCTAAAAGAAGTAAAATTAAAAAATAGAATGTTCGACATTATATCAATAAAAAAGGCTCTAACGAGCCTTTTTAGTAAAATTAATCATAAGTTTGCACTATTTTATCAAAATAGCATCAACTGTGCCTTGAGCAAGACCGTGATAACCAGGACGAGCTTGTTCATATACTTTTATTGCCCAAGCTTTACCCGCTTCTGTTTTCGCTAATTCTTTATACAAAGGTACGATTAACTTGCGACGACCAATGGATATTAAGTAATCAGACATTGGCGCATACACAACCTCATAACCCACTCGTATTGAAAGCAAATACCATGCATGAGCAATTTCAGCGTTGGTACTGTGTGTTAAATTAAACGCTTTATCTAACTCAACCATACGTTCAGCGCTAATATCTAAAGGTAGGTTATTAATAAAGTATAACCACTCATGCACAGTCCAAGTATCAGTTGGCAATTGATTAAGGCTAGCTTCGTCGCTTAACCATGCAGTTACTTTCGAGTCTATTGTGGTAAAAGCTGACGAAGTAGGCTTAGGTACATAGCTTGGCAAGCCTTGCTCATAAATCCATTCTTGAATTTCTTCATCACTAACAATATTAGGGTATTTATCGGTAAGGTTGGCTTTCAAGTATTTAACAAACTCTGCGGTGCCTAAACTCTTAAAAGCATGGCTATTAAAATACTCAACAACAAAAGCATCAAAACGTTCACGGCCAAATTTCTTTTCTAAGTAAATTAAAAATAGCTGCCCTTTCGTATAGGGTACACTCGAGAATGCATCATCAGGGTCTCGCCCTTTCAGATCAATATAAAGTTGTGTATCGCCCGGTTGCAACTCTGCGATATTATAATTAAGACTTTGAGCATCAAGAGCTTGTTCCATGTTGGCACGTTGTGTACCAAAAACTTCTTCCATAATGCGGTTTTCAACATAACTGGTAAAGCCTTCGTTTAACCAAAGATCTCGCCAGCTTTCATTTGTTACTAAATTGCCCGACCAAGAATGTGCTAACTCGTGAGCAATCAAGTTAACCAAACTCTTGTCTCCCGCTACAACGGTTGGAGTGATAAAAGATAAGCGCGGATTTTCCATGCCACCAAAAGGAAAGCTTGGCGGTAAAATTAATAAGTCATAACGGCCCCAACGATACTTACCGTAGAGTTTCTCAGCAATATCGATCATCGCTTGCGTATCGTTAAACTCGGCAACAGCCCTATCAAGAATATACTCTTCAGCGTAAATTCCTGTTTGATGACTCATGGCTTTAAATTGTAAATCACCCACAGCAATTGCAATTAAGTAGGCAGGAACAGCTTGTGGCATCGAGAAGAAGTAATCGCCGTCACGTGCAGTATCAGGATCGTTATTTGCACTCATCACTGCAAGTAACTCTTTATCAGTGGTTATACGAGCAGTATAAGTTACACGCACACTTGGTGTATCTTGGATAGGTATCCAAGAGCGAGCGTGAATGGCTTGGTTTTGACTAAAAAGAAACGGTTGACTCTTACCTGCTGTTTGCGCAGCTGATAACCATTGCAGGCCTGAAGCTTTTTCAGTTGAATGATAGTAAATACGTAGCTTTTTCGATTGTCCTTGAGTGTTTATTGTCAGTTTAGCGCCCAAAACATCATCACGCTCAGCAAGAGTGAAATTTACTGATTGCCACACACCTTGTGTATTTTTTGCCATGACCTTGTGAACAACAAGATCACGTGTATCTAATACAACCGTGTTTGCTTGAGCAGATAACCACTTTAAAGATAACTCTGCAAAACCTGATAATGACTTTTGGTTAAAATCAACATTGAGATCTAAATAAAGGTGCGTTGTGATGACTTGATCATAGTTTGAATAAGTATAAACATCATTTAAAACACTACCCTTTGAAGCTGAAACTAGCTGTGAAACAGACAGCATAGCAAGCAAGATGAGTCGTAAAAAAATTTTCATTAAATAAATCCCAATATAATTTACAAGGCTTAAAAAATAGCCTGTAGATTACAGCGAATCGACAGGCTTATTCAACTAATTACGATAATAAAGGTATTTAGAAAAACTAACGAATTTGCAAGAATGGTTTACACTATTGAGTGTGAAAATAGAGATTAAAAGTAAAAGCGTTTAAACGTAACGCTGTATAACGTTTTTCAACAATCACTATCATCGACTTCAAAAAAACAAGTTATACAGCTACTGGCATTTTACTACATTTTTTGCATTTGAATCACAACTCTGCGGTTCTTATCACGGCCTAAAATGGTACCATTTGATGCAATATGGCGTTTTTCACCATAACCTTTCGCTTCAATTCTGCTTGCATCAATGCCATTGGCTACAAAATATTCACGAATTTTATTAGCACGTTTTTCTGATAACTTTAAGTTCGACCAACGGCCACCATAACTATCAGAATGAGCATCCACAAGTACTAACTCAAGTTCAGGATCTAAGCTCAAATATTCACGTATCATATTAATACGTCTTTGCGAGGCTTTAGTAAACTGGTCACTGTTAGATTGATAGTTTAAAACCGTGTAAGCAATATCATCAAAGCTATAGTTAAGTAAATTACCTACACATGAAACAAAATTTCTATAAGCGGTTTTAAAGCGCACATTTGATAATCCCACAGACACTTCGTCTTGCTCGCTATACCAATCATTATAATAAAAGGTTGGGTTCATTCCTTGCTCAAGCTCGCTTAACATAGTCCAAGCAACTTTCTTAGGTAAGCTTGGGTTAAATTGCTTATAAAGTTTCATGTCAGCTAAAACGCGACCACCATTGCCAGGTTTCCACTTAGGTGATTCACTACGAACCTGGGCAAGAGAATAGTTATCAGGCAAGAGCATCATATCTAATTCAAATTCCATGTTTAACTGACGGCTCGCTTTTGCTGAAAATCGTGCTTGCCCGTAATTAGGGATTTGATGAGCTAATGTGCACTGTAAGCGTGAATTATCTGCTAGTTGCCACTGAGAATTTCCTAAAGTAGCGCTATATTGGCGAATACCTGCCTGTGCTTGTGAAGCAGTAAAAATAAAGAATAGTACAAAAAACACAGTGACAAAAAGTGACGATGTGAAGAAACATTTATATGTGCTTGAAGCGTTTATTTTCATGATATTGCAACATAATTAATTGGCGACATTATTTATATCGTCTGAAATTAAAATAACTTTAACATTTTATTGGCTATTTTGCATAAGCACACTATCGTGTTTAGGATAGTTTTCTGAGATAATCACCACAACCCTACTCATCCTAACACTTGCCAGCTAACCAAAAGAATAATATGTCAGATACTGCAAAAACAAAAGACGAAGAAGTAGAACAAGTAATAGACAAGCCATTATTGGCGCAACGATTTCGTGGATACTTTCCTGTTGTCATTGATGTTGAAACAGCAGGCTTTAATGCCCAAACAGATGCGTTACTTGAAATTGCAGCTTCAGTGTTGACGCTTGATGAAAATTCAGGTCAGCTGTCAATTGATGAAACAATACAATTTAATGTTAACCCGTTTGAAGGAGCTAACTTAGAGCCCAAAGCATTAGAGTTTACAGGTATAGACCCAACACACCCTCTTCGAGGTGCTGTAGATGAAGAAGTTGCGTTAAAAACAATATTCAAATTAGTAAGAAAAAAAATGAAATTGGCTGGTTGCCAACGAGCCATTATTGTTGCTCATAATGCCGCTTTTGATTTGGGCTTTTTAAATGCTGCAACCACTCGCTGTAAAATCAAACGCAGTCCGTTTCACGCCTTTGTTAGTTTTGACACTACAACTTTATCTGGTTTAGCTTTAGGGCAAACAGTATTAGCAAAAGCGTGCGAAGCAGCTAAGATTGATTTTAATAACAGCGAAGCTCATACAGCGCTATACGACACTGAAAAAACAGCTGAATTATTTTGCTATATCGTCAATAAATGGCAAGCATTAGGCGGATGGCCGTTACCAGTACCTGCTACACAAACTGAAGAAACGAGTAGCTAGACTTTCATCCATTTACTAAAAAATAGGCATAAAAAAACCGCTAACGCGGTTTTTTTAAATCATCAATTAATGCATTAAGCTTATAATTGCTCAGCATTATCAGTTAGGTAAGCAGCTACACCTTCTGGAGAAGCAGTCATACCTTTATCACCTTTGTTCCAGCCAGCTGGACATACTTCGCCGTGCTCTTGGTGGAATTGAAGTGCATCAACCATACGAAGCATTTCATCAACGTCACGACCTAATGGTAAATCGTTAACTACTTGATGACGTACGTTACCTTCTTCATCAATTAAGAAAGAACCACGGAAAGCAACACCAGCTTCTGGATGCTCAACATCGTATGCTTGACAGATCTCGTGCTTAGTATCAGCAACTAAAGTGTATTGAACTGGACCAATACCACCATCGTTTACTGGAGTGTTACGCCATGCATTATGAGAAAACTGTGAATCAATAGAAACACCAATTACTTCAACGCCGCGGCTTTTAAATTCTTCCATACGGTGATCAAAAGCTAAAAGCTCAGAAGGACAAACAAAAGTAAAATCTAACGGGTAGAAAAATACTACTGCTTTTTTGCCTTTAATAGCTTCGCTTAAAGTAAAGCTATCTACAATTTCACCACTGCCTAATACTGCTGCTGCAGTGAAGTCCGGTGCTGGACGACCAACTAATACACTCATTTTGTGCTCCGTTTTTTGTTATAAAAATTTATATAAATAAATTGAGAAATCACAATTTATTATTGTATCTAATTAAAAAATTTCAATGGGTATTGAAGTTTTAAATAAATTTATTCTGCACTTGCTTCTTCTGATGCGTTTTTAGCGGCAGCTTCTTTAATTAAGGTTTGTAATTCACCTTGTTGAAACATTTCAATAATAATGTCACAGCCACCAACTAATTCACCTTCAACCCATAATTGCGGGAAAGTAGGCCAATCAGCATACTTAGGTAACTCAGCACGAATATCTGGATTTTGTAAAATATCAACATAAGCAAACTGCTCACCACAAGAAATTAATGCTTGTGATGCTTGAGAAGAAAAACCACAGCTTGGTAATTTTGGTGAGCCTTTCATATAAAGTAAAATTGAATTCTCACTGATTTGTTCTTTAATACGTTCTATAGTATCCATAATAACCTCTAATAAATAATACTTATTATATTGAGTTGAACTTGGCTTACTGATTGTTTGCCACAGATTAACAAATAATGGTGACAAAAATGTCGTTTTCAACACAATATAATAAATACTTAAAATATGATTAAATTTTAGCTAGCACCTTGAAAAATAACTAAAGAAAACCTATACAGTAAGCTGTCTATATAGTATAAACTAATACCCGAGTATTTTACTCAAGTTTTAAAGGAAAATATACTGTTTATTCCCTAATACACAGTAACTTTTTAAAGAAAGAAAAATTGGAGAGAGCAATGGCTATCGAATTACCTGCATTACCTTACGAACAAAACGCTTTAGAGCCACACATTTCAGCAGAAACTTTATCTTTTCACTACGGAAAGCACCATAACACTTACGTTGTAAAACTGAATGGATTAATTGAAGGCACTGAATTTGCCGACAAATCATTAGAAGAGATTGTAAAAAGTTCTTCTGCTGGTATTTTCAATAATGCAGCTCAAATATGGAATCATACTTTTTACTGGAATAGCCTAAGCCCTAATGGTGGCGGTGAGCCAACAGGCGCTTTAGCAGACGCTATTGTAGCAAGCTTTGGTTCTTTCGATGACTTCAAAGCAAAATTTACTGACAGTGCTATTAATAACTTTGGTTCAAGCTGGACTTGGTTAGTAAAAAATGCTGATGGTAGTTTAGCTATCGTTAACACTTCAAATGCTGCAACACCATTAACTGAAGACGGTGTTACACCATTGTTAACTGTAGACTTATGGGAACACGCTTACTACATTGATTACCGTAATGTACGTCCTAACTATATGGAAGCATTTTGGGCATTAGCTAACTGGGATTTTGCACAAGCAAACTTTGCTTAATTACCCGTCATGCCAAGTCGCTTCGCTTAATCAATATAGTGCTTAATCGATTTAGTTAAGCAAAATGGTTAATCGATAAAATAAAAAACGAGCCTTTGGGCTCGTTTTTTTTATCTCAAACAAAAGTTGAAACATTACTTATCTAAAATATGTTAACTTCATTTAAGCCCTGAAACTCAGTTGCTGTTAAGTAAACTAAATATTGTCATACCAATAAGTTGTCATTGAATGTTAATTAGCAAATATTCCTAGCCCTAGCAATCCCTTGATATTTATTGTTTTTCATATAAAAAAAACAAATAAAACCTCGCCGCTGTTTACAATTTTTATTAGCAATAATACGTAAAGCAACTAATCTTAAAAGTAAGAGATGATAATTTGTTTGCTTATCAAGGAAACTTTTGGGAGGCGGTCATGAGTATTTTTCAACACTACCAAGCACGTTATGAACAAGCACAACAGGAAGAGTTTAGCCTGCAAGAATTTTTAAATCTTTGTAAAGACAATAAACTTGCTTATGTCTCAGCATCTGAACGGCTACTTAGTGCTATTGGCGAACCAGAAGAAATAGATACAGCGACTGACCCTAGGCTGAGCCGAATATTTTCAAATAGAGTTATTAATCGTTACCCTGCCTTTAAAGATTTTTACGGTATGGAAGAAGCTATTGAACAAATAGTGTCATACCTTAAGCATGCTTCTCAAGGCCTAGAAGAGCAAAAACAAATACTCTATTTATTAGGCCCTGTAGGGGGCGGCAAATCATCGTTAGCGGAAAAATTAAAAGCACTTATGCAACAAGAGCCTATTTATGTATTAAGTGCTAATGGCGAGCGCAGCCCTGTTAATGATCACCCATTTTGCTTATTCGATATACATTCTGACGGCAAAATACTTAAAGAAGAGTACAACATTCCTTCACGCTACCTAAATAGTATTATCTCGCCTTGGGCTGCTAAGCGTTTACACGAATTTAAAGGCGATATAGCGCAATTTAAAGTCGTGAAAATATTCCCTTCTATTCTTGATCAAATAGCCATTGCCAAAACTGAACCGGGTGATGACAACAACCAAGATATTTCTGCCTTAGTCGGTAAAGTTGATATTAGACAGTTAGAGCACTTTGCACAGAATGATGCTGACGCATACAGCTATTCAGGTGCTCTTTGTCGAGCCAATCAAGGCTTAATGGAATTTGTAGAAATGTTTAAAGCGCCAATTAAGGTATTGCACCCATTATTAACAGCAACACAAGAAGGCAATTACAATCCTACAGAAGGCCTTTCAGCCCTTCCCTTTAATGGTATTTTACTTGCTCATTCAAATGAATCTGAGTGGCAAACGTTTAGAAACAACAAAAACAATGAAGCATTTTTAGATCGTGTTTATATCGTCAAAGTGCCTTATTGCATGCGTGTGTCTGAAGAAATCAACATTTATAAAAAACTGCTCGAGCACAGCGAATTGAAAGATGCGCAATGTGCACCCGACACCTTAAAAACCTTAGCTCAATTTTCTGTACTATCTCGTTTGAAAGAACCTGAGAACTCTAGCATTTATTCCAAAATGCGCGTTTATGACGGAGAAACACTAAAAGATACAGATCCTAAAGCTAAATCCTATCAAGAGTATCGTGATTATGCGGGCATTGATGAAGGGATGTCAGGTTTATCTACACGCTTTGCGTTTAAAATTCTATCCCGAGTATTTAATTTTGATCATCAAGAAGTAGCCGCTAACCCGGTACATTTATTCTATGTACTTGAGCAGCAAGTTGAACGAGAGCAATTGCCAAAAGAAACAACCGAACGTTATTTAGAATTTATAAAAGGCTACCTAACGCCGCAATATATTGAATTTATTGGTAAAGAAATTCAAACCGCGTACCTTGAGTCATACTCTGAATATGGACAAAATATTTTTGATCGTTATGTCACATATGCTGATTTCTGGATTCAAGATCAAGAATATCGAGATAACGAAACAGGGCAACTTTTTGATAGGCAATCACTGAATGAGGAATTAGAAAAAATTGAAAAACCCGCAGGAATCAGTAACCCGAAAGATTTTCGAAATGAAATAGTCAATTTTGTACTTAGAGCCAAAGCTAATAATAACGGTAAAAACCCCTTATGGACTAGCTATGAAAAACTACGCACGGTTATTGAGAAAAAAATGTTTTCTAATACAGAAGATCTTTTACCTGTTATTTCATTTAACTCAAAAACATCCAAAGATGATCAACAAAAACATGATGACTTTGTTGAACGTATGATGAGTAAAGGTTATACGAAAAAACAAGTAAGACTGTTATCTGAGTGGTATTTACGCGTTAGAAAATCTTCTTAAGCAGTATCTCTTTACACAGTAGTTTTCGCCAAGTAGCAAAACGTAAAAAGAGATAAGGAGTCTATAATGGCTAACTTTATTGATAGAAGGCTAAACAGTAAAAACAAAAGCACAGTTAATAGACAGCGATTTTTAAGACGCTATAAAAATCAAATTAAGAAATCAGTATCTGATGCTATTAATAAACGTGGTGTCACTGACATTGAGTCAGGTGAAAATATTGTTATTCCTAAAAAAGATTTATCTGAGCCTATATTTCATCAAGGTGAAGGTGGAGTGCGTGACAGAATTCACCCGGGTAATGATCAATTTTCAACAGGTGACCGCATCAAAAAGCCACCTAAACAACAAGGCCAGGCCAGTGGACAAGGTGAAGCAAGTGATAGTGGTGACGGAGAAGATGATTTTACCTTTTCGATTTCTAAAGACGAATACTTGAACCTGTTATTTGAAGATCTCGAATTACCGAACTTAGAAAAGAACCAGTTAGATAAGTTACTAGAATATAAAACCGTTCGCTCGGGCTTTTGTGCTGAAGGCGTGCCCGCCAATATCGACATAGTTAAGTCATTGCAAGGTTCTATTGCTAGACGCATTGCAATGACGTCATCAAAAAGAAAACAATTAAAAGCCTATGAAGAAGAACTTAACCAGTTAAAACAAGATAAACATGATCATATTAAAGAAGAGCGAGAGCTAATAAATAAAATACAGACATTAAAAGAAAAAATCGCCAAAGTCCCTTTCATTGATACCTTTGATTTACGCTTTCGAAATTATGCAAAACAGGCAGTACCCACCTCAAAAGCAGTGATGTTTTGCTTAATGGATGTTTCTGGCTCTATGGACCAAGCTACTAAAGATATGGCCAAGCGTTTCTATATTTTACTTTATTTGTTTTTAAGCAGAACCTATAAAAACATTGATGTGGTTTATATCCGTCACCATACCCAAGCTAAAGAAGTTGATGAACATGAATTCTTCTACTCTCAAGAAACGGGCGGCACTATAGCTTCAAGTGCATTAGTGTTAATGGATGAAATCATTCGCGCTCGATATAACGATAACCAATGGAATATTTATGGCGCACAAGCTTCAGACGGTGACAACTGGGCAGATGATTCACCTCAGTGTAAATCGTTATTGGTCAATAACATTTTACCTAAGGCTCGTTATTTCAGCTATATAGAAATAACCCAGCGGGCTCACCAAACACTCTGGCAACAATATCATGAAGTAACTAAAACTCACTCAAACTTTGCTATTCGTCATATTAAAACTGTTGACGATATTTATCCTGTATTTAGGGAACTATTTAAAAAAAATACCAAAAGTGCGGCATAAAGGGAGAGTAGCATGGTGACAAATAAGCATAATAACCAAAAACAACGTAAAGCTCTCGATGATTGCCCTGATTGGACATTCGAGCTTTTAGAGCAGTATCAAGAGGAAATAGCGAGAGTTGCTAAACATTACCGATTAGATACTTATACTAATCAAATTGAAGTGATTACAGCGGAGCAAATGATGGATGCTTATGCCAGTATTGGTATGCCTATTGGTTATAGTCACTGGACTTTCGGGAAAAAATTTATTCAAACAGAGCAAACCTATAAACGTGGGCAAATGGGTTTAGCCTATGAAATTGTCATAAACTCCGATCCCTGTATCTCCTATTTAATGGAAGAAAACACCATGCCAATGCAAGCGCTCGTTATGGCACATGCATGTTATGGTCATAACTCTTTCTTTAAGGGCAATTACCTTTTTAAATCATGGACTGACGCCAGCTCTATAATTGACTACTTACTGTTTTCAAAAAACTATATTGCCGAATGTGAACAAAAATATGGCATTGATGAAGTTGAAGCCACGTTAGATGCATGCCATGCTTTAATGAACCATGGTGTTGACCGATACAAAAGGCCACAAAAGATATCGCTTGATGAAGAATTAAAACGTCAAGAAGAGCGAGCAGAATATCTACAGTCTCAAGTGAACGCCTTATGGCGAACATTACCCGACATGAAAAAGAAGGAACACACAACCCAACATCATTTTCCTTCTGAGCCACAAGAAAACATTCTTTACTTCATAGAGAAAAATGCCCCACTGCTTCAACCATGGCAACGTGAAATAGTTCGCATTGTTAGAAAGATTTCTCAATATTTTTACCCGCAAAAACAAACGCAAGTAATGAATGAAGGTTGGGCCTGTTTTTGGCATTACACTATATTAAATCACTTATATGATGAAGGAGTGGTAACTGATAAGTTTATGTTGGAGTTTTTACATAGCCATACTAATGTCATTGCTCAACCTGAGTACAATAGTCAGTATTACTCTGGCATCAATCCCTATGCTCTTGGCTTTAATATGTTTATGGATATTAGACGCATTTGCGAGCAGCCAACAGAAGAAGATAAACAATACTTCCCTGACATCGCCGGTAGTAATTGGCTAGACACTATACATTTCGCGATGGAAAACTTTAAAGATGAAAGCTTTATTAGTCAGTATTTATCCCCAAAACTTATCAGAGACTTTAAACTTTTTCATATCCACGATGACACCCAAGAAAATTATGTGGAAATTGGGGCAATACATAATGAGCAAGGTTATAGGAAAATAAGACACAAGCTAGCTAATCAATATAATTTAAGTAACCTTGAAGTAAATATTCAAATTATTGATGCTGATATCAATGGTGATCGCGCTTTAACGCTACGTTATATTCCACACAATGGCATTGAACTCAGTGAATCAAAAACTGAAGTGCTTAAACATTTACATTATTTATGGCAATTTGAGGTCAAAATTGTTCAAGAAAAAGCCAATGGTGAAGATAAAATAATTGCTCAGTGTCCTGAGCCTAATGACAAAAAAGGCGACTAAAAGTCGCCTTGATAGATACGGAAATTCGCTTTAATCAATCGTTTGAAAGCTCTTTAAAAACATCATCTTTTAAATCAGCCCATAAATTACCTGACTCAACCCCGTAATTACGTACTGCAAAAATCGATTCGTCAAAACGATTCTCTTTCGCTAAATCAATCAGTTTTTGATAGTAATTCCTTGATATCTCGCGCCCTTTTGGATGAGCGAAATATAAACTACCAATGCGTGAATACAATCCTCTAAAGCCATTTAAAATTAATAAGTAAATTGAATTGCCCGAAGCAACAACTAACTCTTTATTTATTTTATAGTCAAATTCAGCAAAAGCTTCGCCATTATCTGACACATCTTTATAAGCACTCAATATTTCGATAGTTTTTTGTGGGTTATTTTTAATTGCACCACGAATATAAATAGCACTGATATTAGTACGAGCAGAAAGTAAGTTATCGACTAGATCAGGAATACCTTCTTGATCAAGTTGAGCCAATGTTTCTAGAATATTTAAACTCGATGTCTCCCAAAAGTTATTCACTTTGGTAGGTTTGCCGTGTTTAATCGTAAGCCAGCCATCACGCGCTAAACGTTGTAATACTTCTCTCAATGTTGTGCGAGTTACGCCTATCAATTCTGATAACTCTCGCTCTGCAGGTAAGATAGAACCTGGTGGGAAACCACCATTCCAAATAGACTCAACAATATATTGCTCGGCGAATCCTGCTGGGCTTTGCGCTTTTATAACCATATGGGCTTAATAACCAAAAAATAAACTAGTAAAACTGATTGTACCAGAAGATTTTTTTGGTACAAGCGTAATAAAATTGCATTAAATTTGATCACTGCCATTTAACTTGAGATTTTGCGGCAACCTGAGAATTTTTTATTTGAGAAAATAACTTAATACATTATCAAGACGTAGTTGTACGCTACAAAGTGTAATGCTCCTATAAGAATGTAAGATATTTCCTACTCCTTTTAGATTGAATGAATTGGACTTCCCTGATTTTTGGAATACGTGATTCGAAAAAAGATTATGTTTTATTATTAACAAATAAGATGGGCTTCCCAGGTTTCACTAACTAAATCCACTTTTGCCATCGCTCATTTCCATACTTATCATATCTGCCAATTGCAGATCTTTATGGTTTATAAAGCAATTATTTGGGCAACTTTCTAACTCACTTTGTGCCCCAAAGCGAGTTTCATTGTTGTTTTAAAATACAACAAATACTAACGACCGTTTTGTGACAAAATCGGACATTGTATTCTTTAAATATGTGAAGAAATTAAAGCCGCTTAGGAATAAAGAGTTATTCCTAAGCGGCTAAAAACCTCTATTCTTTCGGTGTATAAGGATCTGGAGTACCTAAGAAGATTGGTGGTTCTTTTTCAAGTGAGCCTTGAAACTCTACAATCTTTTTAAACATGACTGGCAGCACCCATGTCGCTTCAGAAGCCATATTATATTCTTCTTTTGGATCAGTTATCAGATTATAAACTTTTGGTACATTAAGCTGTTTTGGCACGCTATTCATGTTTTCAAGCTCAACTAAATGCATCTTCCAGTTTTTCCATTTATAACCATAAACATCATCATTGTTGTAAACAATAAACCCTTCACGATTTGAGTTTTTCTGCTTACCTGTGAAGAAATCAAGTTGGTTTACTCCGTCAACAATTCTATCCTTTGGTACTTCATAACCAGCTACACTTCCTAATGTTGGAAGAAGATCGACAACATGAACAATTTCATTACTCACTTTACCAGCAGGTATTTTTCCAGGCCAACGAATTAAGAAAGGTGCACGAAGTGACCCCTCCCAAGCAGTAAAGTAGTTTCCTTTCCAAGGACCAGCAGTGCCGTGCCATGGATAAAAATACTCAGGACCATTATCGCTAAACCAAATGACGATAGTATTATCAGCTATTTTAAGCTCATCTAATGTGTCTAAAACTTCACCTGCTCTAAAGTCGATTTCAGATAACACATCGGCATAGTGACCATTACCTGTTTTACCATCAAAATCTTTATGAGGTAGTGTTGGTAAATGTGGCTGAGTATATGGAATAAAAGTGAAGAATGGTTTATTCGACTTTGCATTTCGCTTTATAAAATCAATCGCATGTTTGTTGAGTTCAGAATCAATGCTTCTTCTACTTTCGAGATTATAAGGTTTTACATCTACAGGTAGCTTGCCTTTTTCTGCTTTGACAATCATAGGGGATACCCCCTCTTTTTCATCAAATTGAAACTGAGAAGAGTATTCAGACTCATCTGTGGTGTTAGCTACACCATACCACTCATCAAAACCTTGGTCAGAAGGAAATCTGCCAGGAGTATCACCGATGTGCCATTTACCAAACATCCCTGTCGCATAGCCTGCGTCTGAGAAAAGTTCTGCCATTGTGATTTCCCAGTTTGTTAAACCATATAGCATTCCCCAAACAACTCTAGTAGTACCTGAACGAATTGGTCTTCTACCTGTCATAAAAGCGGATCTAGTTGGTGTACACTGAGGCTCAACATTAAAGTTCTGTAATCTAAAGCCCTCTTGAGCTAGCTGATCCAGCCTTGAGGTAGCGGCCCCCCTCAGCTCTCCTCCACCATATACACCGAGTTCCCCCCAGCCTAAGTTGTCAACCATCATAACAACCACATTTGGTTTTGAATGTTGTTTAGAATAGGAATAATTTGAAAAAAGTATGAGGAAGATAAGTAAAATACTTAGATTATGCTTCATTGTTTTCTCCATTATTTATTAGTCTGTATCGCTTCGATCCATAAAATAATAGTAACGTATAATTAACCTCATGAATTTAAAAAATTGAAAAGATTCAAAATTTTAATTAGCAAGAAGATAATTAGTACATGCTAACGTATATAAAAACACAAATGTTTATTTATTTTAATAATTAAATGCTAATTCTTTTATTGTTATTAAAACCACGAACGACAGTAGTTCGCTCACAGCAGACCTATCTAACTTTGTGCCTCTTAACGAGATAGAGATAGAATAAAGAAAAAAGTTCAATAGACTATAAACTCTTTAGCGCAAAGTGCCCTATTCCATGATAGAAACTTTAGCCAACAATCAAACTTACTAATAAAGTATTCGAAAGTTTATAGCATCAGAAATATCAATCAGCATAACCACTTCCAATAGCATTGAACGGTAACTCTAATCCAAGCTCTGGTACTTGGTTACCTACCCAAGCCACAAAAGTATTACTATTAGGGCCTGGAAAAACACTGTATTCATTTGTCCAAGGATAAAGGGCTATTGCTGCCTGAACTTTAGGAATAAGCTCCGAGGCTTTATCACCTTTAATAGAAAGTAATAGTTCAGGTTTTGAACCATACCAATACCTATCAGGTGTCAATGTTTGATATTGCCTGATTGCGGGTAATCCTCGCTCTACTTGCCAACCTGTGACTTCATAAACGGTATATTTAGTCGCTTTATCCTCCTTAATTGCTATCCAAGGGTGAACAGCAAACCAACCACGCCAGCTAAAAGCGTCTGCAGCATAGAATTCAATGATGGCTCGGCTATCTTCACTTGGTGCAGTAGATATGCCTGCGGGCTCTCTACTGGCCGTACGCCAATCACTATGACTACATGCACTCATAAGTAATACAGCGCAAATAATAATCCAATTTTTCATACACACTATCATTTTTATATCTACTGTTTAATTTCGACCGATTACCTAGATAATTTAGTGACTGAGACTAACTAAAGGAAATATGGTCTCGATTGCCTATTAAACGCTCATTGAAATACTTAGCTGAATTAAAATAAGTCTAAAATAAAAATCAAAAAATTAGTATAACATTGAGATGATTTAACAGCATGGCAAGGTAAAATGATTTTATAATCGCACCAGCCGTAACGACATAAATATTTTAATTTAAGAAGTAAACCAACAAAACAACCTTCTTTGATAACGGAAAAAATTTGCTTTCAAGAAACGATTTATCAATAAAAATCAGGCAAAAAAAATAACTTTTAAATGCATTATTTTTCAAATTGAATTCAAAAAAATAACAAAACATTATTTCATATCAAAATAGTGAATATAATTGAGATTCAGCGCATATATTCATTTCATTTTGGCTAAGTTTTGTTAGAATTGCGCGCATAAAAATACCTACCTAAAAAAACATGAGAACCACAATGAAACTTTTCTTATTTTGTATACTTGCACTGCTATTTCCTAGCATTGCAGTTGCATCGGGTGCTGCTCAGCAAACAATTAATTTAACTGAACACTGGGTGGGTTATACCGCCATTGCCATCTTTGTTGTTGCATACACCTTAGTTATTATGGAAGAGCATTTAAGTTTAAGGAAATCAAAACCCGTACTGCTTGCAGCCGGGCTTATTTGGATTTTAATTGCAGCCTATTATGGTTCAAACGGCATGCCTCATGCCGCTGAAGTTGCTATTAGACATAACTTCTTAGAATATGCTGAGTTATTCTTTTTCTTACTTGTTGCCATGACATATATCAATGCCATGTTAGAGAGAAATGTATTTGATGCGCTTCGTGATGTTTTAATCAAAAAAGGATACAGCTATAAAGCGCTATTTTGGATAACGGGTATATTAGCTTTCTTTATATCACCTATTGCCGATAACCTTACTACAGCCTTAATAATGTGTGCGGTTATATTAACTGTAGGTAAAGATGAACCAAAATTTATTGCTATGAGCTGCGTTAATATTGTTGTTAGTGCAAATGCTGGTGGTGCATTTAGTCCGTTTGGTGATATTACTACCTTAATGGTATGGCAAAAAGGTATCATCGAATTCACTGAGTTTTTTGCATTATTTGTCCCTTCTGTTATTAACTTTATTATTCCTGCTTTTATCATGCATTTCTTTTTGCCTAAAGGTAGCCCAAGTTCAGCTTCAAGTGATATTACTCCTATTAAAGTTGGTGGTTTAACTATCGTTGGTCTATTTATTTTGACTATCGTAACAGCGGTTTCTTTCCACAACTTCCTACATTTACCACCAGTATTTGGCATGATGTTAGGTTTAGCCTATTTGAAATTCTTTGGTTATTACATTAAAAAATCAGGCCAAGGTAAACTTAATACTTCAGATGTACCAGCAGGACGAACAAGATCAGACGATTTTGATATCTTTGATAAAATTGCTAAGGCAGAGTGGGATACTTTATTCTTCTTCTATGGTGTAATTTTAGCGGTTGGTGGTTTAGGCTTTATCGGCTACTTAGCCGCGACATCTGAGCTTATGTATGGCCAACTTGGACCAACAACAGCCAATATACTAGTAGGTATACTTTCTGCTATTGTTGATAACATTCCGGTTATGTTTGCCGTATTAACAATGCAACCTGATATGTCTCATTCACAATGGCTATTAGTTACCTTAACAGCAGGTGTAGGCGGCAGTATGCTTTCTATTGGCTCTGCAGCTGGTGTTGCATTAATGGGACAAGCACGTGGTTATTACACCTTTTTTAGTCACTTAAAATGGACTCCTGTTATAGCGTTAGGCTACGCTGCCAGTATTTACGCTCATTTATTAATTAACTAAAAAGTTATTGTTCATCACAGCAGCTTTTTAAACTTGCTGAACTGATATAGTATATTGAAAGCTTCTAAAGGTATTTAGAAGCTTTTTTATTTTATTAACATCAATATGTAGGAAAAAATGAAATTATTAAGTGACTTAACCACCAACTCAAAGCCTTGGTTATTATTAGCACTAACAGCATTAGGGCTAGAGTTATGCGCATTATTTTTTCAATACGTAATGGATCTCAAGCCATGTATCATGTGCGTTTATCAACGCCTTGCCATCGCCGCCATATTACTTGCTGGCCTTATAGGTTTTTTTGCACATAAGCTTTTAATTACCCGATTTATCGCTTATGCCCTATGGGGAGTCGGTGCAATTTGGGGGTTGATCATTGCCCTTGAACATATTGAAATGCAATCAAACAGTGGCTCTTTGTTTTTCAGTTGTGAATTTATTCCTAATTTTCCGAGCTGGGCACCTTTACATGAATGGATACCATCAATTTTTGAAGCAACGGGTGATTGCGGTGAAATTAGTTGGCAGTTTTTAGGCTATAGTATGCCCCAGTGGATGGCCGTCGTTTATGGTGTTTATTCAGCCGTATTTGTGTTGGTAATATTAAACAGGCTTTTCCACGCAAAATCATTATAACGAGCATGTTCAAGCTTAAGGAAAGTGTTTGAATAAGCACTTTCCTCGCTACTGAACACCACATTAATTAAGATAAACATTAATGAAGACATTATTTTTATCTCGTTTAATAATTTGACATTTGGCAAGGGTAGCGCATTATGCCTACCAATAAAGTCCTATATCAATATTCACCATCAATATCCGTAACTATTCAATATATTCACCGTTTAAAAATACAGGTAACACCAAGATATTTAAAAGATTAAATTCTCAATTTAACCTTGGGGCACAACAACTTGTTCTTGAGTACCCAGGCCTTCAATACCCAAGGTGATTTTATCACCAGGCTTTAAGTATAATGGTGGGGTTTGCCCTAGTCCCACCCCCGGTGGTGTACCTGTTGAAATAATATCTCCAGGCTGTAAACTCATAAATTGACTTAAATAGCTGACAATAAATTCAGGTTTGAACACCATGGTTTTTGTGTTGCCGTTTTGAAAAGTTTTTCCATTAACGGCTAACCACATAGCTAAGTTATTTGAATCTTCAATTTCATCACTTGTCACTAACCAAGGACCTATAGGACCAAAAGTATCACACCCCTTCCCTTTATCCCACTGACTGCCTTTTTCTAATTGAAAAGTACGCTCTGATACATCGTTACAAACACAGTAACCAGCAATATATTCATGAGCATCTTCTTCGCTAACATAGGATGCATGTTTACCAATAACAATCGCCAACTCTACTTCCCAATCAAGTTTGTCACTGTTTCTAGGCTGTATAATATTATCGTTAGGACCTGAAATAGCGCTAGTAGCTTTTGTAAATACTTCAGGTTCATTTGGAATCTTCATTCCTGATTCAGCTGCATGATCGGCATAGTTTAATCCAATACAAAGGAACTTCCCTACATTGTCAACACAAGCGCCTAAACGAGTATTTGCGTCCACAATAGGTAAGCTCGATAAATCTAAATCTCTTATGCGCTGCAAACTCTCTTTTGATAATATTGACCCGTTGATATCCTCAATAATACTATCTAGGCTTCGGATATTATTTTCGTCATCGAGAATCCCTGGCTTTTCTTGCCCTAAAGGCCCATAGCGAAGTAATTTCATAATGTATGATCTCTTTTATTTAATAAGTTAATTGTTTAAGGTGACAAAACCACCGTCTATCGGGAAGTTACTGCCTGTGATAAAAGCGGCTTCATCAGAGCTAAGGTAGTCAACCAATGCTGCAATTTCTTCAGGAGTTCCCATTCTTCCAATAGGTTGACTTTTCGACAATTTTTCAAACATTTCAGCTTTGTTGTCGGGGTAATTATTGTCTAAGAAATTATCAACAAAAGGTGTGTGTACTCGGCCAGGGGAAATACAATTACAACGAATACCATGTTCTAAATAATCTCGAGCAACTGAATAGGTCATAGTTAAAACTGCACCTTTGGTCATTGAATATGCAAACCGGTCTGAAATCCCAACAGAAGCGGCGATAGAGGCCATATTAATAATCACTCCACTCTTTTGTGCTTTCATCGCATCAATAACACCACGCATACAGTTATATACGCCTTTAACATTAATATTGTATAAACGATCTACATCCTCTTCTTGAGTATTTTCAATATTACCAATATGAGCAATACCTGCATTATTTACCAAAATATCAATAGGTTGCTTCTCATTAATACTTTTGAATAAGGCCAAAACTTGTGCGTTATCGGATACATCAGCAGCAAATGCTTCTGCGTCTCCATTTTCTTTGATAATAAGATCTACTGTTTCTTGAGCTGCATTTAGATTTAAATCTAACACCAATACCTTGGTACCTTTTTTGGCCAAACGTAAGCAAATGCTCCTACCAATACCACTGCCCCCACCGGTAACAAGCCCTACTTTGGCACTCTCTTTAATAGTCATTTTATATCCTAGCTTTATAATGAAACGGTCAAGTTATAGAAACGGCGGGCATTGTTTGCCCAAATATTTTGCTGCTCAACTATTGAACAAGGCGTAAGCAGAGCCTTAGTTAAATTAACCCACAATTCATAATCACCATTAAGCTTAAGTACAGGCCAATCACTACCCCACATCATCCTATTTGCCCCGAAAGTAGACATTAACTGTATAAAGTAAGGATTCAAGTGCTCTATAGTCACCTCACCTTTAGCTGCTTCAGTCATTAAACCTGATAGCTTTACCGATACATTTTCAAGTGTTTTAAATGCGTCAATTTGCAGCTTCCAATAAACCGAAGGTGGTTTGTCAATTTTAGGTTTAGCACAGTGGTTAATAACTATTTTTAACGACGGATGGCTTTTTGCTAATGTGTGTATATTGGTTAAATGAAAATCCCGCACTAGTGCATCAAAACTTAAATCGTTAGCTATTAAAAACTCAAAAATGGGCTTGAACTTTTCTTGTAAAATCCAATTTACATCATCAATACCTTGTAGCATTGGACGTATGCCTTTGAAGTAGGGATTTTTTGAAAACATTTCTAAACTTAACAACGCAGTTGGGCTTTCCATATCAACCCAGCCTACTACACCAGAAACAAAGTCTGTTTTCTGAGCCAACTCTAATAAAAATTGTGTTTCTGCTTCGGTGTTTGAAGCTTGCACAACTATGGTTTCACTCACTTTAGTGTTATTAAGCTCTGGTGATAAACATTCTGGCAAGTAATCTCGATACAGTAGCGCTAATTCAGGGGTTAACCATTGATAATCGCCACGTGCTAATTGCCAAAAATGCTGATGAGAGTCTACTTTTTCCATCTGGTTTGTAAATTTATCTGGTGTATTCATCGGCTGTTACCTTAATTAGACTCTGGTACAGGCGCTTCGGCATCAATTAAGTTTTTTTCTTTTAACTTTTGCCAAAAATCAGTTGGAATTTTTTCAGAAAATAGTGCGATTGTTTCAATGACACGTTTTTCACTTCCTAGCCCAGGAATGACTGAAGCAACGGCACTGTGTCCTAATGGGAACTGTAATGCAGCTGCAGGCAGTGTGACGTTATAGTCAGCACAAACAGCTTCAATCTTGGCCACTTTATCAATGATATGTTGTGGTGCAGGCTCATAGTTGTAATAAGGAGTACGCTTTCCTTTAACGCCAGTAGCTAAGATGCCTGAATTATATGGGCCGCCTAAAATTATTGATGCACCGTGTGCTTCACACCGCGGTAAAAAGGTATTTAATGGCGCTTGCTCTAACAATGAATAACGACCCGCAAGTAAAAAGCAATCAAACTGACCTATGTCCATTACTCGTTCACAAACCTCTGATTCATTCACGCCAAGACCTACAGCCTTTATTTGCTTAGCGGCTCTTAGTTCATCAAGTGCTTTATAACCACTAGATTTAAATTGCTCGAAATAAAACTCGTCTTTTTCTCCATGAGTATCAACACCAATATCATGCACCAGTAAAATATCAATTTGAGCTAAGCCTAAACGCTGTAAACTATCTTCATATGAACGCATAATACCGTCATAAGTATAATCATAATGGGCGTCAAACGGCATAGGAGAAGCAAAGCCATAACGTAATTGATTTACATCAGTATTACTATCAGGAGTTAATATACGGCCAACTTTAGTTGATATAACGTATTCACTTTTTGGTAAAGTTCTTAAGGCATTACCAACACGACGTTCACTCAAGCCTAATCCATAACGAGGCGCGGTATCATATAAGTTCATGTTTGAATCAATAGCAGCCGCTAACGTTGCTGACGCGTCATTATCTGACACTTCATGATAAAGGTTACCCATAGATGCAGCACCAAATCCTAACGGTGAAACGTTTAATGAGGTATTACCTATTTGACGTGCTTTAAACAGTGTAGTCATAGTGATTTTCTTTTAAATGATTAGGTAAAACGTGGTCGTATGCGCTATTGATTAGGGTAACTTGATTGATAATCTCCATGAAGAATCATAGTTCCCCACTGTTTTAACCAAGTACGTTTATCTTTTTCACCAGACCACCAGTTTTCATGATGGAAATTACCCCAATTATTTTCTCCCGCTGCAGGCAGGTCGAGATCGCCAACCGCTAGGTTTAAACCCATTTGGGTTACTGGTATATCAGCTGACCAAAACACACCAGGTTTAATCTCTAAACAAGCTTCAGGTTTAATCCGCCATTCCATTGTATAACCTGAGCCTTCATCACCTTTTTTAATATGTACTTTTACTTCCATATCTTTGTTAAGGATCCATTGTTGATAATTGTTCCATGCAGAAAGCATGGAGCGCTCTTCTCCTTCTAGCAAACCAGCAACACCGATTCCACCTAAACGAGATTTATAGGTGCTAGCTACCATTTGCCAACTTTGGCTATTACCTTTATTTAGCTCTCCATCTTCTTCAGACCAAGTGTTACTTGCATTTATCAGCACTTCAACGCCATCACCAAACCATGGGAAACCTTCTCTTGTTAATTCGTGTGCTTTTGGGTTTTCTTCTGGTAACCAAGGCTCTATATCTAGTCCGTAAATAACATCATCAGTTATATCAAAAGCAAAATAGAGGTAAGTACCGTCATGTTTTATCCATACAGTGCCTGATAAATCTCGAGGTTCTTTAACCGGAGAAAACTGTGCCACCCACTCTTCTATGCCTGAAATTTTTGCTGCATCAATATATTCATCTAGTTCGATTTTCCCATCAAAAACAGGTGATGAACCTCGGTAAACATTCACTTCAGGTGTCTGTAATAATTGTTCGTTTACTACATTCTTTTTTTCAGCGGTTGGAGAGTTAGTCGCTAAATATTCAAATGATGCATACAAACCTAACATCACTACGGCAAGTATTGCCCAACCACTCCAAATAGAGCGACTTTCAGCTGTGTTATTGTCATTCAAATCTTTATATGACGGTAGCATTTCTTCTTGTTGCGAGTGTTCAGTCATCAAAGACAGTACTACGGTTAATGCACATGAAAAAACAAATAATATAAATGACAACATTAAAAAGTGTGGCCATGCTTCAAAAAAACCAAATGTTTGTCCATTAGTACTCAATATTCCAACCCCAATACAAGTAATACAACTAATGATAAAACTGCTTATGGCAGCGGTAGCTGTTACTCTTCGCCAAAACAACCCCACTAAAAATAAGGTCGTTAATGGCGGCGCTAAAAAGGCAATTAAACTTTGTAATAATTCAAACAAGTTAGCTGCAACATTTTCCATAGCTATCGCCCAAAAAAATGCCAATACACTTGCCCCTAATGTGACAATGCGCCCAACCAAACGGGTTTCTTTTACTGACAACTTGTTACCTTTTTTAAAAACAGGTTGGTAAAAATCTAGCGTGAAAATAGTACTGAATGAGTTTAATCCTGAATCTAACGTACTAATTAAAGCAGCCATCAGCACCGCTATCATTAAACCTCTAAAACCAACAGGCATATATTCACTGACCATCGCAAGGAATGCGCCATCAGTGTTTTCTAATCCAGGCTGCAAGGCAAAGAAAATAATCCCTGGCAAAATAAAAATAAACGGTGGTAGTATTTTAAGAAAGCCCGCTAATAACACACCTTTTTGCGCTGTTGGTAAATCTTTAGCGGCAAAAACACGCTGCACAATAGTTTGATCGGTACACCAAAACCATACCCCCATGATTGGATAACCTAGAATGAATGCAAGCCAAGGTACACTTTCAGAATCAGTATCAATTAAACGCCAATATTGCGCAGGTGTATTTGCTATTAAGCCATCAAGCCCGCCTATTTCATAAAGACCAATAAGGGTTAGCGCAGACATACCCACAATCATTAAAATAGTTTGAAATGCATCAGTTACAATAACGGCAGCAATACCACCAACAATTGTAAAACTCGTTGCGACAATAAGTAGTAGTAATACAGAGATCCATAAGTCCCAACCCGTAAATTGAGAAAACAACAACCCACCAACGTAAAGACCACCACCGAGCCAAATAATCACAATCGTCATTAACGAATATGCCGTTAGCAAACGATGCATACCATTACCAAATCGTCGTTGAATAAATTGCGGGATGGTCGTGATATTTAAACTTAAATAATATGGCGTAAACACCATGGCAAGTAATAATAAGAATATACACGCGAACCACTCAAAATTGGCAATTAACATACCTGAACTATAAGCGGCACCAAAGCTGGCAATAAGAAAAGAAGGCCCTATATTCGTACCCCATATAGACATACCTATACTCTTGTAACCAGCACTTTTATCCCCAACAAACAGACTGACATTTTTATCCTGTCTCATTGAAACAATTAAACCAATAGCCATTAATAGCACTACATAAATCCCTATTACGTAATAATCTATTGTGTGGAGTAATTCGACAGTTTTCATCTTGTTCCTACTACATATAATATTAAGTTGATTGAATTTTCGAGACAGTTAATACCTCAAATAAAAACAAAATCAAATTAATACTAATGGGCGCTATAAATTAGCGCCCATATCAATTGTTAAAAACAGCGCTTACAAACTAGCACGAATACCAAATATAATGCTGCGACTTCTAGTGACATAATCACGGAAGTTAGATTCGTTGATAATATAATTTCTTGAATCTTCCTCTGTTGCATTGATAACATTCAATGTTAAATCAATACTTTCTGTCACACTATATGAAAAGTTAAGATCCAGCTGACCAACGCCTTCGGTGAATGCTGGCTGGCTTGCGCGATCAACTCCACCACCTAAAGCTTGGAAGAAGTTATCACGATATACGTAAGCAACTCGAGCGCCAATCTTATCAGTCTCATAATAAACAATAGCATTGAAGTTATTTTCTGATGCTCCAGGGAAGCCAAATTGAAGTAAGGTATTGTCACCTGGGTTATCAAAGCTCGAGTCAACATAAGTATAGTTAGCTTGTATACCAAAGCTTTCAGTAATTGGCATGTTAGTACCTAGTTCGAAGCCTTGTATAGTGCCACTAGAAACATTGATAGGCTGGATCGTATCAAATAAAGTATCACCATGACCTGGTAACGTTACATCAGTCCGGGCTTCACTTAATACAAAATCTTCTACTGCTTTATAAAATAAACTGGCGTAAATAGCGCCTTCATTTTCCGTATAATATTCAAAAGTTGTGTCAAATGACCAAGCGGTATAAGGTTTAAGCTCTGGATTGCCAATAGAAGCCGTAGAGTTAATAGTTGGATCGTAGTTTACATCCGTGGTGTCTTGTAAATTTACAGAACCATTAACTTTCAGGTTATCGTATTCAGGCTGAGACATGGTTTTAGAAACACCTACCCGCCATTGTAGAGAATCATTAATTTCAAGCATAAAGTTAACACTTGGTAATAACTGGAAGTCATCACTTTTAGCTTGTGAGTCAACATAACCAAGTTCTTCAACAATACCATTGGCTGAGTTAACAATACGTGTAGATTGGAAACCAAGTATATTACGATCAGTTTGAACACCACGTACACCAAAGTTAGCCGTATAGTAGCGTTGACCAATTTCACCTTCTAAATCTGCTTGTAAATAAAATGCTAATGTATCTTCTTCAACAACAAATGAATTGGCGCGATCAAGTGGTAAGCCAGTAGTACTGTCAACATTTAACAGAGGATCATTAAAAGTTGAACTTGCCGCTCGTTCGTTAAATACATCTGGGTAGGCAGCTGCTTGGGCATCATAATCAACGACTAAAAGCTGATCAAAATCGATTCCTGTTCCTGGAAATAAAGGTTTGGTTAGTGAGCCATCAAAAGAAGCATCTTCTAAAGCATCATCATCCCAAATCAAGGTAAATCTACTGGCTTCGCGTACATCAACTTCAGTGCTAGCTTGGCGAACTCCTGCTTTCAACGTCAACGATTCATTTACATGCCACTTTGCATCTAATTTAAATGCTAATTGTTCATTATTACCTACACGCTCACGACCAAAAAAACCAACACTTGTGTAAGACTCAGGATCATGTACTGCACTTGGGTAACTAAATGATGGCACTGAGTTTGTACCATCAAAACTAAAATCATCTGAAGCAAAACCTGCGGTCATAATACCTAAACGTAAGTCTTGAAAAAACTCAACTTTAGAATACGAAACATCACCAGTAACGCTAAAGTCATTACCTTCACCATAAACAACATTAAAACCCGTTACGGTATTTTCAGATAAATTATCGAATAGCAAATCAAAGGTATCTACGTTAAAAGTGCTACCACCGGTATAACCTGCTGAAGGATTAACTTTTTGAACATAATCATTTTCGATTGTAATGGCATCTTCATCATAAACACCTGAATAGTCGAAAAATAAATCCGCTGTTGGACGTTGAGAAAATACATCATAGGTAGACTTGTAACCATCGAAGCCTAATTTCCAATCATCAACCGGTTGCCACTCTACACCATAAGCAATTGAAGAACGTTCTTTATTACCACGAATTGCGTTGTAACTAATACGTGTATGAGATAACACATCTTCCTCAACCCGATCTGCAACACCATCACCATTAGTGTCGATTGAAATATCACGGTAGTTTGCTCGAGTGAATGCTTCGTCCACTGAATAATCAAGATCTGACACAATTGCAGAGACATAACCGGCTAAAGTATTGTCTGAATTACGAAGACCAAAAACACCAGAAAACTTAGGTTGAGTTTTTTCAGTCAAGCTATCATTGATGGCTGAAATTGAACCTGCAGCAAAATAATTTTTATCATCTTTATATAAATGGCCAGAGCTTAAAGGCTTTAACGTTACCAACTCTATCGAACCACCAATACCACCTTCAATGGTTTCTGCTGATGGCGTTTTTCTTACCACTACACCACTGATAATTTCAGATGGAATAACATCAAGATTGAACTGCCTAAGATTTTGTATACCTTCATCACCATGTGATAGTGGCGAACGTCCATTAGCGGTAACGCTTACAAATAAAGGACCTAAACCTCGAATTGACGCACGATCACCGCCGATCCCATTATTATTTTTTTGAAGTTGTACACCAGGAATACGAGCTATTGCGTCACCGATATTGTCATCAGTAAACTTACCTAAATCTTCACTGGTAATAACATCCACTACACCCTGTGCACTTCGCTTAAGGTTTTGTGAATTGATGATGCTACCGCGAATACCGCCCCTTACTTCGATAACTTCAATATCTTCTTTAGCTTTCTGCTCTGTTACTTCTTCTGCAATTATTTGACCTGATAACAAGCCTGTTGTAACGGCAATTGCTAGTATTGATTTATTAAATTTCATACCTATTCCCCTAACACTCTTATAATTTTAATTTTCAGATAGCGATAAAAATCAATATCCATTAGAATACTTCCGAAAATATATTACATGAGCAATCTGAAATATCAAGATCATTTTTAAATATTTTTAAAGTAAGTTTTAAAATATTAATTTGACATATCATTTTGTATCTTGTTAACTATACATCATCGAATAACAAGATTGGTATAGTTAGCAAAGATTAATGTAAGTGATATATAAATCAAAATTAAATACTTATTAATTTTTATTACCCTACTAAATCATATTTCAAAACATCGCTGTAAAATTTCAACATAGTAAAACTAACCGAAATGCGAGTGTTTTTAATTTTCTGTCGTAAGGATTCATCATGAATACAGCAGGTAATGTCATAGGAAATAAAATTACCTTAGGTGAAGAGGCCTATAATATTTTCAAAGAAGGGATTTTGTCTGGGCAAATTGCAAAAGGGAAAACCTATACTCAAGCTGCTCTTGCTAAACAATTAGCAGTTGCGATAAGCCCCTTAAGAGTCGCAACAAATAAATTAGAAGCAGAAGGTTTTTTAAAAGTCATATCGCGCAGTGGCGTACAAATTATTGATACTGATTTCACCTTGACCAGAAACACCTATCAACTCAGGGTTATTCTAGAAAGAGAGGGCTTAAAAAACTACATTCGGTCAGTGACAGACAATGAAATTCAATATTTTCGTGATGCCCACGAAACCCTTAAAGAAGAGATTTTTAATGCCAAAGACCTTTTATCAACCTATAAAAATTTATCAAAATTAGATTCAGAATTACACACCAAATTGGTGCTCGCTTTAGATAATAAACTAATTACTAAATCTTATTTAGCCAATGAAGAGTTAATTCGCTTAACTCGCCTTGACCGCGTTGATTTAGCTTCTCAAGAAATGATTTTAAGTTCTATAAATGAGCATATGACTCTCATTGACGCTATTGCCAGTAGAGATCAACAAAAAGCTGTTTCAGCCTTAGATGGGCATTTGGCTAAATCAATAAAAAGAGCTATGGGTTTATGGGGATTTTAATACCCCTTTCTAAATATAAACAAATTTTAATATTAAATATCAACGTTATAAATGAGATAAAAACCAAATGACTTCAACGATAGAACACATACGCATTCATTGCTTTGACTACCCAAGAGATAGAGTAATAGGTGATTCACAAATTGCATCAGATCGAGTATGGATAGGCGCATTAGAAATTTTTGATGGTGAAGGAACATCCGGTCTTGGTTTTTTCCAATCGTTAAGTACGTCACTGCCAGAAGCTAGTTTTGTTAAAAACCTATTAGAGCAACTTTGTTTGCCTGGCATGGTAGGTAGCACACCTGAATCATTAATTCATCGACTAACTCGCCCTAGAGGTGGGAATATTCAGCAGTTACCTTATCACTTAGATCAAGCAATAGATCAGGCTTTATGGGACTTAACAGCTAAACGAGCTGGACAACCTTTATATCAATATTTAGGTGGTAGCCATAATAAAGTAAAAGCCTATGGCAGTGGTGTTTGCTTTCATATGACAGATCAGGAAGTTTTCGATTTTTATACTGAGGCCACCAAACATAATTTCAGTGGCTATAAAGTTAAAGTAGGACATCCAGATCTAGAAAGAGACATCAATCGATTGAAGCTTGTTTCTGATGTAGTAGGTAAAGATAAGTTGATCATGGTAGACGCCAATGAAGCATGGTCACCTAAAGAAAGTATTCGAAGAATTCGTGCATTTGAAGAAGCTGGCATCCCTATTTACTGGGTTGAAGATCCTATTCTACGCTATGATATTCATGGCTTACAGGAAATTAAAGCCGCCTTAAAAGACACTTATATCAATGCCGGTGAATATTTAAATTTATCGGGCAAAAAATCATTAGTTGATCAAAACGCTGCTGATATTATTAATATTCATGGTGATTTTAGTGCCGCCCTTAAAATTGGTTGGTTGTGCGCAGAGAAAGGCATTTCTATTTCTTTAGGTAATACACCGATGGAATTGGGCGCACATATTGCTTCTGCTATTCCTGAGACCATTTATACCGAGCACTCTATGCTGAATTGGGACAGTATCATTGATAAACCATTTGCTATTGAAAACGGCTATATAGTACTTCCTGATAAACCAGGCCATAGCCTAACTTTATCTGAGAATGCTATTAAAGATTTGAAGCCTACTTCAGCTTAGTTTAAATAAAAATTGCAATCCGCCCCATAGTTTCAACGTAGTTATAAAAGCTTTATAACTTATGTTTTGGGGTGAGCACTCTATTTATCCTTATAACCTTACAAACAAAACAACAAATCATTTCTATAGAATTTTTCTAATAATCATTATTTTTAATAAGACAAAAACACCAATCTAAAATATCAAAATATAGAGTTAAAATTTCAATAGACCCATAAAAACATTACTAAACCTGTATTTGAATAAATCATGAAAGATAAAAATCTTATTTATACAATCACAATATTATAATTAAATGTCAGTTTGACAAAGATGACACCAGTTGCTGTAAATTTAAATTAGGTGTCGGTTAAACAATAAGTTAAAGTTATTTTAACTAACTATAGAGCTGCTATTTTTCAACTTCATGTAACTTAATTAGAGTTTATTGATTTTAAAATAATCTGCTGCCACTTAACTAAGGAATAAAAAATTGAAGCAAACTAAGAAGCTGCGTTGGGGTATTGTCAGTACAGGCCAAATTGCTGAAAAATTTTGTCAAGATATGAGGTTTGTCAATAACGGTGAACTAACAGCTGTTGCAGCAAGAAACTACCATGACGCACTTACTTTTGCTAATAAACATAAAATAAACACTGTTTATGAAGGTTACCAGCGTTTATTTGATGATCCTCAGATAGATATTGTTTACATAGCAACACCACATAATTTTCATTATCAACAAGCAAAAGCAGCACTAACAGCGGGTAAATCAGTGCTATGTGAAAAACCAATTACAATATCGTCACAACAATTTGAAGAGCTTCAAGCGCTTGCAAAAGAGAAAAAACTATTTTTAATGGAAGCCATGTGGACTTATTTTCTACCTGCAATTAAAAAAGCAAAACAATGGCTAACTGATGGCAAAATTGGAGCTATCAAACATATAAAAGCTGATTTTGGTTACTTAGTTCCTTATAACGATACTGGCAGAATGTATAACCCAGATCTAGCCGGCGGCTGCTTGTTAGACATGGGAATTTACCCTTTAGCTATTGCTCAATACTTTAATCCTGCACATTTGACGGACATTAATATCAAAGTAAAACATGCAAAAAGTGGTGTAGACGATGATCTAGTCATTTTAGCCACAGCAAATGAGGTTACTTTATCTCTTGCCACTTCTTTTCAATGCCGTTTGCAAAATGCAGCGCTTATTATTGGCGAAAATGGTTATATTTATATTCCTGATTTTTGGCGAGCCAAAGCATGTCATCTATACCAAACGGATACCCTGTTAGAAACCTATACCGATACATCGCCAGCGTTAGGTTATTGCCATGAAGCAGAAGCGGTTGCAGATGCAATTTTTCGCGAGCAAACAGAGCATGAGGTGATGCCTCACAGTGTTAGCCATACACTACAAGAGCAAATGGAAATAATAAAAAAGTTGTTTTAGCCATCAGAGCAAACTGTAGTTCTAAAACATTTTTAAATGTCGGTGTAAGGCTTCTTTAAAGTGCACTAATAATGCCTGAACCGCAGCTTCTTCATTACGCTGTAAACAAGCCTCTAATATAGTAATATGTTCAGACAACGATTGCTTTACCAAAACCGGAGTAAAAAGCTGTTCAAGCTGAATTAGGCGGATATAATATTTCAATTTTTGAGATGTAATTTCAACAAATTCATTGTTTAAACTCTCGATCATAGCGCCATGAAATTGCTGCTCTAACAGTTCAATAGCAGATAAAACTTTTGCGGTTATACCGTCATTATCAATTTTTTCTATCAGCTTTTTATGCTCATCTATCAAACGCTTCATCAGTGTTTCATCACCATATTGGGTGAAACTACGTACCGCGGCATTTTCAATAATAGCTCTAAACTGATAGGTAGAACGAATAAACTCTAGATCAGGTTTTCTAAATTGAATGCCTGATCTAGGGTGTATGATGAGCATATTTTCACTTTCTAGTACTCGCAAAGCATCACGCAATGGCTGTAGTGGAATATCCATCAGTTTAGAAAGCTCTCCTTGAGACATAAAAGCTCCAGGAGTTAGTTTTCGATCAAATAACCATTGTAAAATTTTCTCGTAAGCAGCCTTACTTAATGAAACAACTGGTTGCCCTTCTTTCTGCGCTGTATTTGGTTCTTTTTGTTTTTTAGACACTTTTAGGTTATTCCCTGTGAAAAAGCATTGAAGATATATTGAGAATGTATAAGAAACATATTATATACTTGTTGCGAGAATAGTAAAATTACCATACTAAAATGAAGTGAAAAATAGTAAAGTTCAAATATCAAGATAACTAATGCCGATTTTAACATCCGACCACGAGCATACAATTTATAGTATTAAGAGTTTCAACACTTGCTTATATTTTTCTCTTCCTCATGAAAGCTAAAAGCATATTTACCATAGAATATTTACCAACACTAGTCAGTTGATTTATATGACTAATAAAAAGAAATAGAAAAGACAAAGGGACAATATGAATCAGCCAACCATCCTCTGGCACGATTATGAAACATGTTCAAAGATAAAAGGATATAAAGAAGTTTAAATAATAAAGACACAATAGCGACACAAAAAAACAACTTCTGATTATGAAGATGGATACGGGGTTTAAGTAAGTGAAGTAGCAATATCACTAATGCTCCCCCTTATTTCCTCATACCAATAAGGATTAGCTCTGCAAGAACAAGCTGCACATTCGTATGCAAAAACCACTGAAATATAATAGTGCTACATTAATGGTAAGCCTTAAATTAAAAAAGCTGAAAAATTTAATATTCAGCCTTTGTATTTCATCACACTACCACTATTATTAATTTATATCTTTAATAGCTTTACTAAAAACAGTCTGGAAGCCTTTTACCTTTTCACATAGCCATTGATGATAATCATCCCAACTAACCTGATTATTCAATTCACCATTTCTTGATAATTTAATTCTACTAGCCTTACCTTCAGGCAAAGGTTTCCACTCTAACTTTTCGCCTAGTTGACTTTCTATTTCATCTTTTTTAGCCTCTAATCCGTCATAAAGTTCTTTCGAATCAGAAATATAAATCTCACAACCTAATTGATTAGTTTGACTATTAACCGTTAAGCCAATATGGGCATTAGATGTTCCAATACTAATATCATGCCAATGCTGAGGCCGAGCTTTTCTGAGTTTAATTTGATGATTATTATCTTGAACATATTCTTTTAGTTTGGTCCAAAATTCTAATTGGAGCAATTTAGTAGAAGACAGTTCTGAGGATGTGGAAGTAGACTTTTTAACTGCTTTGGCCCAATCATTCGGTTGAGCAATAATATTGAATTTCGGTGCACATGATGAATCACCGATTTGCCAAACTTCCATTTGAATAGCGAAAATATTTATCTTTTGATCTGTATGTTCATTGAGCCAATCAATGGCTTGCTTATGCTCATCCCTAACACTTTTTACAATCCAGATAATGAATTCAGCATCAAAGCCAGAAGCATAAGTAATTATTTTACCTAAATGATCATGATCTGTGGCTTCTAGCTGGTTTTCTATAACTATCTTGCGATCTGTGTTTGTTTCTTCGGCAAAAATATCAACGTTAAACTTACCTACACTAGCTTCAGTTTGAAGCAAGCTAATATCAATACCCACTTCATCGCTTAATAGCTCAAGGTTTTCTTCTTTAGCTAACCAGTTAGTGAAGTCGAGAGCTTCATGCTTCCAAACTTCGCGCAAGTCTACTTTTTTTAACTTTGATAACTTCATATTTGATTCGCTTCTAATTTAATACTTTAACTATTTCGATGTGTGGATTCGGTAAATAACTTACATTTGTAAAACCTGCCTGATAATGGGCATCTATTGAATACTTTGTTGGATGGTTGTAACCAGCATGGTCACCAGCAGAAAAAAACACTTCGCTTTGTTTCTTTATTTTTGCAGAAGGAACTGAGTCTCCACTTTCATTGTCTCCATGGTGCGGAACTACAACAAAATCAAAGTTTAATTTTTGCAAATCATTTATTTTAACTTCGCCATCACTAATCATTTTTTTGTAAACATAGTCACCAGGAAATAGAAAAGTCTTTTCACCACTGTCCACTTTCACTTTAGTGATCAGTTCATTGTCATTTTTTTCTATTGACGAGTTAGCTGGTTTTGTCCTTATTGCCTCTACTTCATATTTACCCGCAACTAAATTAAAACTATCAACTTCTTTAACTTTACGAAAAATATTGTAGTGTTTATATGCTAGTGCATTATTTGCTGAACCTGAGGGTATATATATTTCAGTAATTTTCCCCTGTATAACTGAACACCACATCATCAACCGAAAATGATCGGAATCCAAGTGAGATAGTAATAAATAAACTGTATCTAATTCTTTGAGTTCTTCAATAAGTTCATTTCTAATACTACCTTTCAGGTAGAATGCTCTTTTTACGGGTGTACCAGCGCCAACATCTAACAATATGCCAAACTTAAGAGATTTAGATCGTAATGAAGAACACATACCTTGCCCAACACCAAAGACAAGTAATTCAAAGTCGTCTGCATTTAACTTCTTTCTAATCGCTAAATCTTTATCATTAAATGGATTATTTAAAACTCCAAACACGTCTTGTTGGTAAAAAAACCTTGGGAAGTCATATTGTTGAAAAGAAATGCTGGACACAGATATTCTTTTAGGAGGATCAATGTTATATGCAGAATAAAAAGTACTTTTACCGTACCTATTTTCAGTGATAGTTATAATTGCAAACATATCATTGTTAAAAAACTGCTTTTTAAACATATGGACAAAGAAATTTCCTTTGCTTGATTTAACTCCATCAAAGTCTTCTTTATCTAATTCAAAGATTGTTAACCCTTTAAAGGTCTTATCTGCGAAATTACCACTGTCCAATTTAACTCCTAGTAACTTGATAACAAAGACATTTGGACTTTCATTTACCCTAATTTCAGTAGAGCCATTGCTACGTTCACTTTCTAGATCATCACCATCAAGTTCAGTCGAATATTCTGCGGGAGCGCTTTGTTTATCTATAATACAAAAATACTTCATTACTTCTGCTTTTAATTCCTTTTAGCTCACCAGTTTTAATTACATGCCACCATAAATTGTACTGACAAAACTCTTAAGTTTTTCAGTTAATCTAGGTATTACTTAATTACGTTGTAGAACACTTGGGGCTTTTTCCATTGTCTAGACTATATCTTCACGCAAAGGTTCTTCGTTGGTGTAGATCATCTTATCTACCAAGGCTTTAAAGTTGTCCGAAACGAGTGACTCTTCTTGGCAGATTTCGTCAACTGCTTTTACTTCTTGGTCTGCCATGTTTGTTCATGCCCTTTAATCTTTATATGAAAGTCTAGTTCACGTCACTTTATATAATTACTTTGTTCGTATTTTAATATTCAGATTCTTGATATTTTGAAAAAGCTAATTCAGCTTTTAACCTTAAATCTTCCATCAGAAACTCGACTGTTTGGTCTATTTGATCATGTGTATGTGTTTCTAAATCATCAAGATATGGCGGGCTTTCTTCAAAGGATTTAAAAATATACTTTTCTTCCAAGGTCCCTGAAGGTGTTTGCCACCATAACCAACTTTGTAAAGTTGGTGGTAAGGAACAAATGTAATCTTTAAATAAAGAATCCACTGAGCTACATATTCTGCCATCACCTTCAGCGACATCCCAGCCAAAATCTATAAACAAATCTCCGTGATCTTCGAATGCAAAAGCTGACTGCTTTTTTAACATCTCAATAAAGGGGTATATGACCTTTTCTATTACCTTGTTTTTAGATACTTCCATATTTTTAGATTCCCCTATTTTTCAGAAACATTTTCAGATTTATAACCTGGAGCAATAGCTAAATTATCAGCACCAAAGATTGATTTAGAATTCCTTAACCAAAGCTGATATTTCAACAGGTGACAGATTACTGATCTACTGTAATTAAACCGGACACTTTAATAATGAAATATAATCTAATTATTGAGGTGTTAAATGACAAAAAGAACAAACAGAAGTTAACGTTTTCATTGTTATTGAACACCCAGCGCTTTATACACAGCATCAACAGGGTCGCTATAGAAACTCACTTGGAACTTAGTGAATGTTTCTGCTGGAACTGTCGGTATATCAGTTGCTGAGGCCATTGGTAGTAATACTTTGGTAGCTCCTGCTTCTAAAGCCACTTGCATGCTTGAAGCTAAGTCTTGAACTGGATTAACAACACCACCTAAAGTGATGCTGCCAAGTACAACCATTGACTCTTGCATAGGTTTATTCAGCAATATCGAACAACTAGCAACTAATGATGCAAGACTTGCAGAATGACTGTTTCCTGAGGTTTGAAGGTCTACAAAGTGTAGGTGGAACTCATGTTCAGAAAACCTTGAGTTTGCTGCAATTCGGCTTAAGTTGCCTTTAAAGTACTCAAAACCAACTCTCACCTGATCTTTAGCCATAGTATCGGGGCCTAGGCCAGAGGTAGAGTGTTTGCCTGTGCCAGGAGTCATTTGTGTTTCTAGTCTGTAAATACCTAACTTTCCTGATGAACCTTCACTAACAAAATGAACAACTCCTGCATTTGGAATACCTGCTGGTATTAAGTTTGATCCACCTTGCTCCGGTACATTAACAAAGAATTCTTCTAATGTTTCATTATCAATATAACTAAAATTAACATCGAAGAACTCCATACCACCAATCTTTTTAAGCTGCTCTTTTACACGTCTACGTACTTCAAGGGCATAGATCAAACAAGTTCTTACTTCATCTTTGGTATAGTCGCCATGAGGTACTAATAGCTTCAGCAAACCTGATGTTGTTCTACGTACACCAATAACATCACGTTGGTTTAAGTTATTGCCAATTTTGAAGAACTTATCAATAGAGTCTGAAAATGTTGTTTTGCGCATTTCACGCATGTACTCAGCCAAATAATCTGTGATCAAACCAAATCGATCTGTAAAAAACTCTGGTCGCATCTTAGGGATTTCCCAACCTGGTATATAACCGTGGAAGCGATCAAAAAATGCAGAGTCAATCATCTCATCTGGAAATGGTGCTAATAAATGGCTCGTTTTAACAAGAGTCTCAACGCTGTGATCAATGTTCCCCACGAATACCATCGATGCTTTAGCTTCGATAGAATCTCGGCCACGAGAGAACGAACCAGATGCCATGTAATCTTTCATGATTTGCACACCGTCTTTATCTTTAAAGCGGATACCAGCTACTTCATCAAATGCTACAACATCCCACATTCCCACTAAACCAATTTGGCGAGATGACATGTTATAAAACAGATTAGCAACGGTTGTTTGACCACCAGAAACTAATAAAGAATTAGGTGAACACTCTTTATAAACATGAGATTTACCTGTACCACGAGGGCCAAGTTCACAAACGTTATAGTTGTTTTCTACAAAAGGGATCATACGAGCAACTAAATGCCATTTTGCTCTTTGATCAAGGTTTGCTGGCTCCATGCCTATTGAGCGAAGTAAAACATCCATCCACTGATCAAGTGTGAACTTTTTACGCGTCTCAAACACTTCATCCATATTCATCGAAGGCATTTGAATTGGTTTTAAACTAAAAACACTAAAAGGCGATATTTTCTGACCTTCCTCATAAAAGTAACTCAGTGTGATAATGCACCAAATACCGCCAGTTAAAAGCTTTTCATTTTGCTTAACAATATTATTAGGTACTACTGCATCTTTAATTCCTAAATTAGAAAGGTTTGCTTCATAGATATCTTTCTTCTGATTAAGCTTTACCGTCACTTTATCAATAACTTTATAAGTGCCTTTTTCGCGAATTAACGACTTTGCTTTTTCAGCTTCATCAGGGCGAACATAGTTTTCTGTTAAGATCTTCTTAACGTTTTTCATCCCCTCATTAATCAGCTCATCTTCAGCCGACGAACAATACATACCTAGTAAGTATTCCAATACATATACAGGTACATTAGCCCCTTCTTTAAGCTGCTTAGTTAAATCTTTTCTAACAACGCGACCTTTAAATTCGGTTGTCATTAAATCATCTAGATCCATACCACGAAGATCAGCTTTTTCTTCTTCAAATGTAGGTGACACTGGCTCAGAGACTTGTTCAGTAGCCTCAAGCTGTGATGCTTGTTCATCGTCATGTAAGTGAACATGAACATCTACGCTGACGTTTTTATCTCTGCTATCTTCTGCTGAAGTAGCATCATTTATTCCATTTTCATTGTTCACAGCTATAATCCCCTAAAAAAAGTCATCTTCAAAAGCTAAGTCAATAGTCACTGAGTGCGTTGTTTTGGTTTTACTTTCAGTATCTTCCATTATCAACTTATAACTTATGGTACGGTCAAAACCGCTACCTTCTAATTTCACTTGAACGTTTCTTTTACGTTCTTCCATTTTGCCTGATGCCGAATCAAATAATACTTTCTCACTTGAGCTAACTCTGTTTCCATCAGGATCTTCAATCCAAATTTGTAACTCACGAGGTTTATACTTATCACCAATAGGGTCGGCTTGTAAGAATTGAATACGATCAATATTTGATACTATTTTTACAGGGCTATTTAACGGAACAACACCAACTTTTTGCTTAGTTTGCTTTTGCTTAACCGTTGAGTGAATAGCGCGTAAATGCATAACAGGAACACAAATTTCTTGTGGCATAATACCGCCATGAATAAATTTGGCACCACCAACAAAATGAAATCTGTTACTACCACGAGGTACAATAAACTCTGCATCAGAGTCCGGTTCCACGTTAGACGTATTAGACATTTTGCCAACCCAATAGCTATCTCCCGTTGGTAGATTTTCGCCAACCAAGTAACGCTTCTTAGATAGCTTAGTACCTGCTGGTTTCGTCTTAAGTTCAGTCCTATCAGACTCAGTGACATCACTTTGGTTGAATAAGAAACCATGATCAGCGGTTAAAATAACTCTACCGCCTTTAAGTTTGTCAAAAATACGAATAATTAACTTATCAATTTCTTCAATTGCATCGCGTGCCGCTAAAAACGCTTCATTCTCTGTACCACCATCATCACCAATAGCGTCTATTTTATTGTGATAAATATAAATTGCAGATGAGTCTTGCGCTAAATCGCGATACTGCTGATTTGTCCACTTCATTACTTCATCATAAGTACAGGCAATACCACCATGTGCTTGAAGAATCTTGTGTCGATTATCTGTACCGTGTGCAGAAACCCCATCAAGCTTATATTCCACATTTTTATTTAAATGAGCTGTAAACTTTTTATGAGGAAGCAATGAAGCCATACCTGCTTGTGTGTAAGACGGAACAACACCTAGTTGAGACTTCAGTTCAGACTTGTAGCGATTACGATTATTAATCGAGTCATGAATTTCTTTTGCGCATTCATAGCGAAAAGCATCAGAAATAATAACAAAAACACGTTTTACGCTCGGTTGTTGTAATACTGACTGAACTTCACGATTATAAAAGTCATATTGATTATGAATAAATGGTAGCTTCCAATTTTCAAGTAATGACTCTTTATCAACGAGCTTACCCCAAGCAACAGCAAAATCGTGCAAGTACCAGTTAACATACAAGCTTTCAACATCATCAACTAAACCAGTTAACTTTAATATGTCAGAGCCATTCTGTGACGCTTTAAGGGAGTTTTCAGAGAATATTCGATACGATGTATCAAACTGATGTATTTCTTCTTCATAAGCTTTATAGAGCGCACTAGCCGTATCAAACTTTTTAGTCCCCAGTGCTTCGAAGCCATCAGCATACTTTTCTTTAAGTTCATAAAATTGCTTTGCTGACTTTAACGCTTTATGAATGGCTGCATACTTTTGATCTTGATAGCACCAATGGCTTCGCAGCCTAATGGAAACCCAATCGGCAATATCATTTGAATTATATGCAGGTAAATCTTTGGCAATTAGCTTAAGTAACTCTTCTTCAGCATCAACAAAAGTCTCTACATAAAGTAGATCACTAGGCTGCTTAAACTCAGCCAGTTTACTTTTTATCTCTAACTCAAACGCCACATCTTTTGCAATTTGATTGTACGACTCACAAAGGGTTCGGCTCTCTCGCCATGCTTTTACAAAGTTAATAACTGCGGCTCTTTTAGCGGCAGTATTACCTACTAGCTCTTGAATATCTTTAGGAAGTTTATCGCTAGTATCTTTATCAAGTGAAAGAGGTAACAAATGCGCAGATAAACTTTGCGCAAAAATTGAATCACCAATTTTGGCACCAGATGACTGAAGACCATGATAACAATCTGTCACTAATAACTTTGTTATTAAATCTTTTATAGAAGGCATAGCTGAAGCTATTGTTGAAGGGTTTGCATTTCCTTCATTTTCATCACTAGTAACTTTATCTGTAAACCAATAGTCCGCTGACAAATAACCAAACTCTTCAAGTGCCTGTTGCCAAAATGACTTGTCCAACCCAAATTTTGCTATCTCTTCAAGTATCTCATCAGCTTGTTCAGCCGAGTTACTATATTTACTGATTACCTCATTTAATACAGCAGTAAAGCTCATTGTTTCAACTTTGGCTAACGTTGCCACCATTGCTAGCTCTAATGCATTTTTATCGGCATTATTCGGCAGTAATTTTCGTAACTTCGCATAACGTTGTTTATTACCAAAGAACTTCTTATATCGACTAACAAGCTGACGAAACTCCATCCTCATGCCTAACTCATTAAGGATCATGGAGCTTGAATCCGCATAAAACTGTTGGGCATATAAACGGATATCAAATAGCCAATCTCTTGTTGGCTCATTAACAGCCTTATTACTGTATAGTAAAAACTGATGCTCCGGTTCTGACAACTCAATACGTTGTTTAATTTCGAAATGAGATTCATCATCAAGCGATATTGTAGTAATACCAGCCGAACTCAACTCAGCAGTTATTTCAGGAAACTGTTCCTGAAATTCGATATCTTCATCTTGCCAAAATACCAAGCGGCACTTTTCGAATTTGGCTAAGATGCCTTGTTTTAATTGATTTAGGTTCATAATTATTTTTTAAACTCAATTACAGCTTCACAAAAAGCTAATAAATCATTTTTTGAAGTCCGCTCTAAAGATTCCATATTTCGGCCTCCTGATATATCCAACACTTGATATATCAGGGAAACAATTTTCTCTTTACGATAATTTATATTATTAGCAATATACACAGATAACTCTTCCCTGGCAGAGCACATCAATTCAAACTGTTCTATATTTAAAAGTTCCACTTTATCCATCAATAGCTTCAATACTGTTTTATCCACTTTTTCAAAGCTATCAAGATCCTCAATATCAAGTTTCGTTGCTAACCCTCTAGCATATTCAATTTTGCGCAATGTGGCAGTTCCTCCCACTTTTCTTACTACTGTTTTTTTATAAACACCTAAAGTAACTAATTTTGATCTGATCGAGGGGGCTGACTTATTTACTAATTTAGCAACTTCCTCGATAGAAAAATTCATTTTATATAAATGAGCTATAGCATCGAGCATATCGTTACTGTTAAATATATTGCTTTGTTTTAATTGTTTAGAGGCGTGACTATGATTAAAGCCTCTTTCGCTAAAAAAATTGAAAAATTCTAACTTTATATCCTGATTAACTTTATCAGCTTGTTTCTCCACTATTTCTGTGTGATTAGCTTTTTTGGAAACATGCTCCTCAATGGTTCTTTCTAATTTATCAATCTTAAATGATTTACTGTCAGTTTCCCTGTTCAAAGAGCTATTAACTTCTTTTAAGTTCTCAATTTTGTTTTCCATATCATGGAAATATTTTAATTTTTCCGTAAGTATTTCAACTTTTGATTCTAACTCGCTATTAAGAAGAAATAACTTTGCTTTTTCTTTTGTTAGTGTTGAAATCCCTTCATCCGACAGCCTACTATTTAGCTTTCTAATTGTTTCTTCATGTTCAATAATTTGTTGTTTATATTTTTTATTCCAAAACATATTTAATCCATCGGTTTGGTTTTAATTTCACAATCCACATATAGGTTTTATTACAGCTATTGATATCAAAAACTAACTTTCACAAAACTTTAAATAATTTTTTTTGCGTTTGCATAAGCGTTTTTAATCGATTGTTCATTGCATAATATCCTCACCTTAACTTGGGTAATAACATCTTCTAATGAATGAGCTGTTGATAATGATTTTTTTACTTCATCCAGTAAGGAAAACCCACAGATAGGAGTTAAAGAAATAATATTGTTATATATGTGAATAGGCTTTCGGTGTAATTGACAGTGGTAACGTAAAAAGGAGACATACCATTGTTTACTCAGATCTAATTGAAATCTAACATTGCAATCATCAGCTATATAACCTGCTTCTACAGGTCTATTGGCATTTTGAATAATACGCTCACACCTTTGCATTATCTGTGAAATTGGAACACCTGAAAATGCCCGTTGAGGAGTATCTAAATGGGAGTAATCAATTTTCACCAAAAGGTTATCTTTTATTAATTGATCTGCATAGAAGTTTGCATGCCCTTTAGAACCACTCCTAATTATTTTTCGAATATCTTCTGTTGTAATTCCTTTTAAAGAAGCCTCACAATAATCAACAATTGCTTGTTGTTGACCTTTAGGCGAAAACTCTTCATCAAAACTTATAGTATCAGCTCCAGATCTCCCTTTAAAAAACACACCTTCTGTAGCGCCATACTCACGAATAATATGTCTCACAACAAAATAATTTAGTTCTGTAGAAATGTTATCAAATATATCTATTTTTAAATTAGCTGTTTGCCAACCTTGATCCACTCTAGTATGTAACTGTTTTTTTACTTCAAGTAATAAGTCTTGCATTATTTCTTCTGATACATCTAAGTGTGAGGTGTGTCTATAAGTTCCATGATCTGACAAATAGATCAAACCACTATCAACAGCCATTTGTAACCCATGATCTTGCCGTTCAAGAGGGAGTTTAATTTGACAAACCCCGCTTCTGTTTACAAAGTCATGTAGCTTCGAATATGCAATACCTTGCTCAAAATATAATGAACCATGAGCTACCGCACTCGTTTTATCAAGACAGGTTGGCTTTACTGTTTCATCAATAATTTCAATTTTATTATCAGCTTGAAGAGTAAATAAGGCATTCAAACTTTTTTGAAAGCTATATCCATACTCATCACAAATAACCTCAACTAAATCGTCAATGAAAACAGGTGACTTATTCAAGGAAAAGAATTTACATATAACTTCTTTGCTGCAACTAGGATGAATGAAGTCTTTGATGGTGTTTTTTCTTAGTTCAGCAATAAACTCTAAAAACTCAAAGAACTGTTTAGAGGAAGAAAATCGACAAAAAAGCTTTGGATAAACTTTTGAGATATCAGTCGTTAGATTTTCTCTAATATTTCTCCAAATAGTTGTTGATATATATCTTAATGATCCTAAGAATAAAGTTTTAGCAGACTCCTCTAATTGCCTTACTCTCTCTCTAGTAATATTACCAATTAGCTCGCTACCAACATACTCAAGTGTTTTTACTTTTTCACCATCTAATCCCAATCTATGTTGTAAAATTAAACGAGTACGAGAATCTGTCTGAAATAAAAAGTGTGTCAAATCATCTGAAATAGCAGCATCAAGTTCCGCACTCAAAACATCAATAGCTTCGGCGTAACGTAATAAACCAGGCTCAGAGAAGCTATCAAGGTTTATTTCATTTTCTACAATATGAAAGCTTAATGATTCAGAAACCTTTCGAGATAATTTTTGATAAACGTCTTTAGCTTGTTGCCCTGAAACGACGCCTCTGACTTTTGCTTCTACACTAAAGAGATCACTAACTGATAACCAAGTTACCTTAACTTGAGCTAATCGTGATATTTTTTGTAGTAATTTTTGCTCTACTTCCTCAAATCTCGCATAGTTAATAATTAAGTCTTGTAATAATTCCTTGTTATGTTGTACGTCTTTAGCCTGAAGTATTTTCCCATTTTTATTAGCAGCTTCTATCGGTTTTCCTAATTTAAGCTGTAATTCCTTTGCCGCTGTAAGCTTTTTTGCCCCCATAAAAGGAAGTGATGCTAAGTCAAGTGATGACATCTGCAAGAATTCATCAACACTAAGGTTTGGTTTCGATTTGGCTAAGATATGCTTAATGAGAACATTTTCAACATGAGATAAAGTAAGTAATAAATTTTCATCCCCTAATAAAGTTTCATTACTCTCTGAATGAAAATCTATTGAAACAGAACTTTCATCTTTATTTCTTTCTTTATGCATTTCAATATTAACTTCATTATATTCATCAGCGATATCATTGCATTTATTCTTGCTGAGTTGAGAATCACATTGGTTATCAATAATAGAAATATCAACATTAGGAATATTTAATTCATCACGTTGTTCGAGTAGCTGACTTTCAATTACACCATATTCGTTATTTGTGCAATCCTGTATGCTCTTAAGCCAAGAAATAAAGCCTTTCAATTGTAATAAACTATTGTTTTCAATACGTTCTATTAAATCTAAAGGTATATTAGATAAATCTCTTATCTGGCTAACGTTAACACTAACACCGTAGAACTTAATGAAGTCTTTCCATATTTCTTTATGTTCTTCTTTTACACTTAAGTCTATCAATTCCATCGGCTTTACTCCTTAGTTTAGTGCTTAGTGATTATTTCATCTATTGATTGCCTATTTAGAAAATCACGTTCTAAATTCTTCTTTAAACCATCACGTTCAAACTTTTTAACTTTTGACTTAGCAACAAAAAATGATGCACTCCAATGTTTATCAAATGCTTTAAAAATTGAATGTGAACGAAAAACAAACTTTGGTTCGATAGATTCAACATGTGGGTGGTTCGCTATTACGGGAAGAATGTTCTCATTAACATTTTTTTCCACTTCAGAAATTGAATCAGTATCTTCAAAATTAAACTCAGGAGCGACTTCAGTAAAAATAACAAAACCCGTTGTGTCAAAAAATTTTTCTTTAGCCCAATCAGGAAATGCAACTACAACACCTTCCATCTCGTTAGGTGTAATAAAAACTCTCAAACCATCACACTCTTCAATACCAGGATGAATGAAGTTACTACCTGCAACACCAAAATAATCCCATGCAACCGCATCAATTTTTCTATCAGCCTTTACTTGAGCGACCTTGCCATTTACTAAACGCTCTTCACAATATAAGACTTCGGCTTTTTCAACTTGAACTTCATATGTTTTTTCAGTCTTATTTCCATTTTCATCGGTACTAAAATAAGATAAATTTTGAGATGTCATATCTACAGGTGTTTTTCTAGGAAGTACATTAGTTGAAGTTTTTTTTCGTTGAGCTAACTTCTTTTTTCGTTTTTGATCTTTTGTTAATTTAGCCATTATAATTCCCTACTCTACAATTAAACATCTTGCGCAACCTGCATCTGAAAAAGCATCAAAGACGCCATCCCCCCATGATTTATCAGGGTTAACCACATATAATTGTTCTTCTGATATAGAATCTAATAAAAGTATATTTCTCTTTGCGCAATCAACGCGATACTCAAAAGTTTCTCCTTCATCTTTATATCGTTCGATAATTTCTTTAAGCTCTGAAATTACTACTTCAACCTGTTCTTTTTTTACAAAGTAACCTTCTGGTTTAATATTTTCATCAAACAAATCTCTTTCATTTATTGGTTCAATCAACTCCTTGGTAGATTTGCCTATTAAGTCAACATTATCCTCATTTAAATAAACACCGTCATAATCTCCATGATAGCCTTTAAAGAATGCGCAGTTATCTAATTGCTCGAATCGTTCAGTATCTTCCATTGAAACCCATGTAAAAGCTCCTAAATGCCCCTGTTGCTTTAAACAATCTCGAATAGCAAATAAAGGCGTTAGATACCCTGGCATATTAAAAACATATTTCTTACCATTCTTTTTAATGGTGACTTCAAAACCTTTTGTTTTTGTCATTCGCTTTCCTTTTCATTTGCTTTTCTTTTTTGACTTGCTTCTATAAGAAGTTTTCTCATTTTGAACACGGGTATTAACCCAATTACAGGTAATAACCAAATACCAAGCAAGCGCTTAATTCTAATATTTTTTGGTTCCTTAACAAAAAAGTCTAAAAAGTTAGTTGCCCACAACGCAGCAAAAACATGCATGCCAAGTATCAAATAAATAATCCAAGTAAATTCCATGAGTTATATTCCTTATACTATTTCCATGCTTTTATCGTAAATAACCTCATACACTTGCTGTGCAAAATCTTCTTTTCTTTTGTTGCCACACTTTGCAAATGACCTTGGTTGATCTAAACTTTTATGATTTATCCTAAATATTTGTCTTGATTCAATTCCTTGAAGGTCATTCCTAGTAAAGTCCACATCACTTAATAGAATAGGAACAAATTTATGAATGCTGTCACCAACAAAAAGTGGCAATTCACAATTAATAACAAATGACGAGCGCAATAGAGAACGAGAAATAAGAAATAATCCAAAGTCTGCACTCTTTGCTTGCTCTAATATTGATTGTTCCCAATCAGAACCGACTTCAAGCTGCCTATCAATCCAAAGCTTAAAAACAAAGTTTTTTGACGGGTTTAATTTATCCTTTAGCCGATCAACAAAATCTAAAGCAGACTTTGAACTTTCATGAGAGTATGAAACAAAGATATTAATTTCCTTCTTACTCATGCTACTTAACCGCCTTGCCGTGGATGGCTTTTACGTCGGCTAGTAGGTTGCCGAATTTGCCGTAGTTGGCTTTTACACCATCGTCTAGGTCAAGGGTGATACGCATTTCAGCGTAATGTTTTAATTGTTCGTCGAAGGTGCGTAGTTCGGCTTGTTTTTTCTCTAGTGATTTGAGTTCTTTTTCAATGCGACGTGCTTCTGTTGTTGTCGCTTCTACTTTTTGTTCAACTAGCAACGAGTGTTGGGCTTCGTATTTACCCATTAATGGTGTGACGTACTCGATACGCATACGTGATAACGTACCTTCGTTATATCGATGCAAATATACTAAACATTCAAAGGCTTTTTCTTTACCTGAACTAAATAACCAGTAGATAGGACGTTTTTTATAAGTCTTGCAATGGTCTTTATAAAACTGTTTTGAGAAATAACGACGGACAGTATCGTTGGCACCTTCACCTTTCACTGGTTTTAACGCATGCAAGCAAAGGCTTTCACCGACAAACTCTAAGTTTTCAGTTAAATATTCTTCACCCCAAACCGTTTTTACGAACTCTTTGAAACGAGTAGTTGCATCATCATCAAATAACCATTCTTCAGAAGCTAATGGAATAATGCCGTCGTCATCGGCTGGGAAAGTTTCATAAGCTCCTTCTGATTCAAGCTCTTTAAATCCTAAATTACCTGCATGAGAATATACTTTCCCTTCTCGATCTAAAGAAAATCGCCCCATCATGCAGCCAACAGAGAATGATATTAGCTCTTTTATTAATTCACTAGACGTTCTATCAAAGGAAGTATCTTTTTCATCTACAAAGTGCGGGTTTCTTTTCAGTGAAATATCTGAATAATCAACAGTATGATTAATTACCTCACTTAACTGAAAAGTATTGATGTAAAACTTATTGATCTTCTCTTCTAAAAGTTTTGCTTCTTCAGTATTGCCTCTCCAAGTTTCTATAACTCTTATAAGCCCACTTTTTAACTTGTTCTCACTATGACTTTCCGATAACAAGACGTTTTTAGTAAACCCCCAAGAAGTTTCATACGAGTCCCAATCGGCCTTAGATAATTCTATAAGCCTTTCAGTGTCTTCGCGTGTGCTAAAGCTCTTCACTAATGGTATTTGAGAAATGTCTTGTTTTTGGAAATTTAATGTTGGGTTTATTATTTGTAGAAAATAATTTCCCACCTTTGAATTCAATAAAGAAATTACGTCTATAGACTTCTCTTCCGAGAAAATTCCAGGCCCAGCATCAGAAAACAACACTCCTGATGGAAAATATCTAAACGCTATTTTTGAAGAGCTTATTCTTGACCAAGAAACATAAGGCTTAAAATAGAAGCTTTTGTCTCTAAGCCTGAAATCAGGGCTGTTCTGCTTAATATTTTCTCCATCATTTTTTAAATCTATTACATGTTCTGCATTTCCGTACCACCTCCTGAAACTTCCACCTTTATGCAAGGGAAACCATCTATTGACCAGAGACATTTCATCACTACTCGATAAGCCAAATTGTGTATTTTTGCTCGAGATTTCGAACCAATATCTTAGAAAGAGTTCATCTTTGCCAGTTCTAATGCCTGGACTTACAGTATACAATTCTCCAAGAGGTTTGTTTTTTTCAAATGCTGAAATGGACTCTTTATTTATCCAGTATGCTATTGGTGAACTTGGTAACTTTAACAGGTTTGATGAGTTAAAATCATACCTCCAAGGGCACAGGGTATTTTTGACAGCTTCTTTAGTTTTTGGCCCTTGGTTTTTAGCTCCCTTAAAGTCTGCAAGTCTAATAAAAGCTCCCTTATAGTCCTTTAGATTTTCTTTCATTAATGTAAATGTACAAATTGGAACCGTTGCTCCATCAAAACCGGAGTATTCTAATTGAACCAATGATGCCAGCGTATTTTCTCGTAACAAGTTCGTTCTAACGCCCTCATAGCTACCTATAAACATCCATACAAAAGGTGTCATAAACCCTAAGTGCCCATTACTCTTCGTAAAAACTATATTCCTTTTGATAAATGCGGTGAATATATCTTTCTCATACTCAGGGTAATGCTTTTTTAAGTATTCTTTTAAAGTCTTATTTTGTGATTTCATTCCCATGTATGGAGGGTTCGCTACAACCGCATCATAACTTTGTGATAACAATGTTGCTTGGTTTACTATAGGCAAAATATCAAGTGCCGCCTGACGAGCAGCAGGATCTGGTTTGTCTATTATTTCAACTAGCTTATTTTTTAATTTGAGTAAATCAACTAAATGTTGACGTTCTATTTGAATCAGAGAGCCAAGGGTTTTAGCTTGTAAAAAGGACGACTTTAGGTATTGAACCAACTCAAAGTATTCTTTGAAAACACCAGTTGGTTGAATAAACTCATTCCCCTTATCAAAGAGTCCACCTGTGGAACCTTGTTGATGATTTCCTTCTAAATTAAGTGCTTGCCAAAGCTTACCGATATCTAAACCTTCGGTTGACTGTAGTGAGTAAACATTAAGTGCTACTTCACCATCTTCAACTCGTTGGAAGATACGTCGGTCATCTTCACGGGCTTTCATCATTAGGGCAAAGCCTGCTAGTTGTGCAGCTCTATCGTCAATATCTAAACCATAAATATTTTTAGTTAAAATCAACTCTGGTATTTCACGTAAACGATAACCTCGCTCAAGATATATTTCTCGTAAGACTTCATACACTTCAACTAGAATATGACCACTACCAGCAGCTGGGTCGAGCACTTTGATTTGCTCTGGGTCGATACTGGTTGGCGTAATCGCTTTTAACTGTTCAATTACATCATCTGATTGCTCAGCAGGCTCAATGTAATACTCCATCTTGCCTTTAAGTTCAGATTCTGGATAGGTAGCTAGCCATTGTCTACCTAAGGAATTTTGTACTAGGTATTTAACAATCCAATTTGGGGTAAATAGCTGAGTTGCTGCTGGAATATCTTCTGATTTAACTACTTTACCGATAACAGCATCTTTATGTTCTGAAATATAGAACTGATATAACCAACCGATAACTTCAATCTCGCTCCAGTCTTCTTCTGGTATTTCGTTCACTAACCCTTTTAAGATTGAATCTGTTTTAGTGAGGTTGTCTGGTAGTAGCAACTCGGTTGCATCATCAATTGCTTCAAACATGAAAGGCATGATGTTATATAAACGATGACATTGGCCTAACAGTAGCTCTCGGTATAACTCTTCTTCTTTGTTACCTGCTAATTGCAGCTCAATGATATGATTTTTATCAAGGTACTTTTTGTCGGGGTCTAAGCTATCCACCACATCTGAAGCATGGTCAAGTATTTCAGGTAAACTGTCCGCACCATTAGGGTTGCTAAGTACACGAAAGCCATGATCTAAATAATCATGTAATTCCATATAGCGAATAGCCGCTAAACGGTTAAACCATGTATAGGCCATTTCACGAATGAAAAGATCAAAACCCTTTTCCTCTACTCTCTGCTCAAGTCGTTTACGCTGGTCACCTTGTTTTTTAGTAAAGGCACAACCTTCAATAATGGCTGCTCCACCTTCAAACTGAACGTCAGCAACTTTGTCTTGATAAATACCAAACTGAGCGGCACGCTTTTTAATAGCTTCAATGAATTGAGAACGTGCTTTAGGTGCGTATGCTTTTAAATTTTTAGTGTTCATTTGAATATGTGCCTATTGTTTAAACTAACTTGAAGATTATGAAATACCATGTTTTTTTCTAAATTCATCAACTCTTTTCTGGTCTTCTTCTGAAATCTTCGATTTCTCAATTTCCTTGGTTTTTTCAGCCATCCATTTATTATGTTTAGCATCAAGAAGCTTTAGCTCTTTAGCTAACCTCTCTTCATGGGTGTCTTGTAGAAACTTTTCCTCCCTCTCCCATTTATCCACTTTTTCAGCAAGTTTATTATCTAATTTTTTCACAGATTTAAACAAATTCTTAAAAATTGAGGTCATAGTTCATCTCCTTGAACTTTAGGTAAAATATACTGTTTTTTACGTGCGTGCGGCTTAATTAACTTTTCCAGCTCAATTAAATGCTTTAACCATTTATCCAGTGCTTGTTTACCCATTATTTCAAATTCTGGAAAGTGACTATCAAGGTCTGATTTATCAATTACTTGTTGTGGCTGTATTTCAATTAACGCACATAGTTGTTGATAAAAATTGTCGAGTAAGGGGGTTGTAGATTGCTGCACTGCTAGTGGTTTCTGTGCTGACTCTTGCAACTCAGGTATTTCATCTAATGATGTTGGCTCAGTGCTGTCTTGGTGATTTTCTTCACTCTCTTCTAGAATTGCTACTTTCTCAATATCATCGTCAACGTGATTAGGAACGTTCCTTTCTGCACGCTGTTCTATACCCGCTGAGATATTTTGAATAAGTTTTGATTGGGTTGGTTTAATAGATATATTTGTTTCATCAATTACTTCATCATCAACAGCGTGATCTGGTATGACTGTTTCTTGCTCAGTATTATCTGGTATTGAAAACAAATCTTCTTGAATTCCGCCTTGAACGTCTTGAGCCGTTTCATTGCCCGTAACCTCTTCATTACCAACATCGACAGCAAACAGAGTTGAATTAACCTGCAACGACTCTGTTTCTAGCTGCAACGCGTTTGGTTCATTGGTTTTTAATATAAATTCAGAAAGCTGCTCTGATGAAAAGGTAGGTGAAACTGATAGCGCATTGGCTTTCGTTTTTCCTAATCCGTCTCCATTAATTAGCGCTTGATTACCTGCTTGTAAAGGTTGTTGGTGTGCAGATACTAATAATGGCACCCAATTTTTTTTGAGATTTTCTTTGGCACCTTCCCATGTGCCGCTTTTCTTTTTATCGCTAACAGTAGACGTGATAACTATCGTTGCTTGAGAAAGAAGGTAGATAAATTTATTTCGTTCCATAGCGAAACGGCCTTCAAACCGTTGCTCGGGATAAAAAGGTGTTATTAACGCTAATTTGTTAGTCTTTAGATATCGTCGCCAATTAGGAGATGTACTGACTCTTAATAATGGATGAGCAACAATACCTATCGCAGAGTTGTCATTTTCAAGAGATGCTAACATAGCGTATGTATCAATTCCTTCGGCTGCTCCTGATACAACTTGATAATCTAATTGATTAGTTTGTGCTACGTATTGGCTTGTTGCTTTTTCGTCATTACCATCGCAATCTCTAGAGCCAACAAATCCAATAGCTTGTTTGGTGAGCAACTCAGAATTTCCAACACCAAAAAATAACGCAGGGCTTTGGTGTTTGAGTTGTTTTTTAATCGCTTTAGGGTAATGCTCATGCTGCCTGTCCATGATCCACACACCTGCACTTTGCCATTTATCGAGCGCTAAACTTAAACTTGCCCCTCGGTTAAGCAAATCTTTGATTCTGTCATAAGTAAGCTTGGCAATAGTCTTGTCTAAACGAGCAAAGTCGATAATTTGTTTGGCTTTAATGTGGCTCATTGGTTCATCCCATGACGCCCAAATACTATCGAAAGACTCTTCATTAAGTAAATCAACAGGCTTGTAGTTATTCTGGTTTAACCAGCAGGCAAAATAACCGTACTCATTAACAGTTAGCGTTTTATATTCCTTCACTTCATTGGAATTAAAAAAGCTAGTGAGTAACAGTATTGCTTTTGTATTCTCAGTAATCATTTAAGTATCTACTTATTATCGTTATTTTGTTTTTATAATTAATTGTTTTTACTTGTACTGGTTAATGCTATCGGAACGACTTTTGGTACTCCATTACGCCTTAATAATGCTCCAGCGATGGTAAATGTCCACCTTGAATCTACTGCATCATCTAAAAGCCAAACAGGGGTTGCATAGCCTTGTGATGTATCTACAGCAAAAGCACCATCTAAGTTTTTACTTTGGAAAAAGCTATTTTCCATTGTTTTTTGAGGTGGCCTTACCTCAGCAATTGTAATGGCATCTTTGCATTCTACGCCCAATGCCGTCGCTAATGCATGCGCAAAATCTTTCACTAAATTAGGATGTCTAGGTGATGGAATGTATGTTAGCCAACTAGGACGTTGCTCATATAGGATACTATTGATCATTTTAACCATAGGCGGGATCAAATCATGACTAAAGTGGTCTTGTTGCTTACCTTCTGCTACAATATCCCCCCATCCTCCATCTTTCCATGATGAAAGTGCCATGCCTTGTTCTATGTTTAAGCTAGATTTATTCGCATTATATGGTAATTGATAGTTTTCAAATGCTAACTTAGCGTTTGCGCCTGAGCTTGCAAATGTAGCTCTTGGTTTTATAGCTATGTACCTATTCCTTAAATAATCATTTGCTTGTAAAACTAATTCGTTATTTATAACTTCAGCGAACTTATTTTCTGGATTACAATTTTCGCATTTTCCACATGGCTTTGTTTCAGGATCGTCTAACTCATTAGATAAAAACTGCATTAAACAGGCATTAGATTTATGGTAGCTATTTAAAACATCCCACTCGCCTTGCTTTATTGTATTTAAGCGTTCAATTTTGTCTTCCGGTATTTGGTAATCAAACTGTGTTCTAAAATAGTGTTTATCATCTCTTAAAATTGGTGAAGGGTGCGCTATGCTTAAGAATTTTAAAATGTCTTCAATTGTACCTTTAGAAAAATTCACTAAAGGCTCTAATTCGGTTACTTTAATGCCATCAGCATTTTCAATAGCTTCTAATAATTGGTTTATTTGTTGCTCTTTTGGAAAGGCACTTTCTATAAAGTATTGTTGGATTCTGCCATCTTCTTTACCAAGCATCATGATCCCTACCGCTTTGGCGATACCACGACCAGCACGACCAACTTGCTGATAATATTCAACAACATTACCTGGTGATTGATAATGAATAACAAAGCCTAAATCAGGTTTATCGAACCCCATACCTAATGCAGAAGTTGAAACAAGTGCTTTTAATTCATTTTTGATTAATGCCTGTTCAAGGTTTTCTTTTTGCTCGTGTGTGTCTAGTTGGCTATGGTAAGCGTGTGCATTAATGCCCTGTTTTTGTAAGAACCCTGCGACTATTTCACAGTCTTTTGTTGTTTTTGCATAAATGATCCCTGTACCTGGGATATCATTCAAGTATTGAGCTAGCCAAGCTAAACGCTCTGACTTATTTGAAATATCAATGTTTTGTAGTTGTAGACTTTTACGGGTTAACGAACCTCTAATTATTGAGAGCCGATCTCCTAACTGATCTTTAATATCATCAACCACACGGTTATTGGCTGTCGCAGTGGTTGCCAATACAGGCATATTTTTTGGCATGTTTTGTAATACACGGACGATACGGCCATAATCGGGTCTAAAATCGTGTCCCCAATCTGAAATACAGTGTGCCTCATCCACTACAAACAAACCGATATTGCCACTAATTCGGCTTAAAATTTTCTCGGCAAAGTATGTTTGACCTAATTGCTCAGGGGCTATAATTATTGCGTCAACTTGGCTGGCTAAAATTTGATTTTCGGCTTGTTGGCGTTCATCTTTATCCATAGAAGAGTTGTATGAAACGACTTTTAAACCTAATTTAGCGGCAGAATCAATTTGGTTACGGATCAATGATAACAAAGGAGAAATAATTAACGTTGGGCCAAACTTTTGAGAGCGACGAATTTTTGTAGCAATAAAATAAACGGCACTTTTACCCCAACCTGTTCTTTGCACCACTAACAATTGATTTTGCTTGTTAACAAGTTCGTCGATAGACTCCCACTGATCTTCATGAAAAGATGCCGTCGGGTTTCCCGTCATTTCATGCAAATATGCCTGTGCTAACTCTTTCATCGTTTTCCTTCCTTAGATGGCTCTTCGAATAATTTTTCATCGAGCTTTTTTAAACCCTTTAATACTGTCCGCCCAACAAATCTGCTTGGCTTAGACATTGCTGCTTTATAAACCATTTCACTCGCATCAACGATGCCTTTGGCTGTTCCTTCTATCGCTACTCCTGCACCTTCAAATACAGCTTCAACTCCATCTACACCTTTGTTATACCGTTCAGAGGCATGATTAATTCCCTGAATAGTCGCAAAAATACCTAAAGAGCCTGCGCCAGTTAAAATGGCGTCTATTGCAGTATCTTTCGCGTCTATAACACCACCGCCTAGGGCTTGCTCTACTGTAGTGTTAAGTTCATCGTTTGTATAGCCGCCATCAATAGCACCTGTTTTTTCTGCTACTTCACTGGTTGCTATCACAGGGATTTCATCATCAACAGAGGCTATATAAGAAACGCTGTCAGTAGCTTTAATTTGCATTTCTATGCCATCGATTGTGATATCTGTACCTGGGTTATTGAAATGTTCAAATAACTCCCCACCCGTATCGTTGGCTACAAGCTGCTCAAAATAAGCACCTTTGGTTAAACTTACTAAACCCGCATGACTTTCTGGTGACATCCAGAGCGTTTCCCACCATATTTCGGTATTAGACATATTTTCAAAGTTGCCATTAACCGCCCTAAGGGAGTCATAAACTTGATTTGCGGTATAAAGGTCATCAGTGATAGAAACTGGGATTGATAAACCAGCAAACCAAGCAGCAGCAACGGAGGTGTTGCTAATATCTTTAATCAAAGTTTCATTGACAGCCTTAGCTAACTTTTGGTGTGCCTGATCAATTCGCTTTGCAGCCAAGTTAGTTAATGACTCAAAATGTGTATCAATATCATTGCAATGGTTGCCATACTTTTTTTCAAACTCTTTTATTGCAACTTTAAGTTGTTTAATTTCTTGATCTAATGAACTTAAGTCTAACTTTTCATCATGCTTTAATTTATTCCACCATGAAAAATTCTCATATGCCTCTTGCCACTGAAGTTCTAGCTGCGATCTTTTTAGTTCGAACATAGCCAATGTTGAGACTAATTTATTCCTTGCGCTAATTACTGGAATCGCATTTTTTTTCTTTACTAATTGTTCGGTGTTATTCTTTTTTATTACGTTTTTTTGGCGAGTTAGTTCGCTCTGTTTTTCGCAAAGTATTTGTTTTTTACTTTTGAATAAATTAGCAAAGAAGCCCATTTAACTTAATCCCTGAATCTTAAACATTAAAAAATTCTTGAATTAGAACGGGATGTCATCATCAAAATCAATCTCGACTTTTGGAGTATTGTTAGCATTGCGATTCGAACTTGGTGGCTGCCCTTGAAATTGATTTTGATTACCAAATTGGTTTTGGTTCACATTTGGGTTCTGAGGTTGTCCCTGAAACTGCGTATTGTTGTTAAATTGGCTCTGACTATTATTCTGCGTCGCAAAATTATTGTTTGATGGCTGTGCTACGACACTTTGAGTGTATGCATTAGTCGGCTCACTTCTAGTTTGAGCATTCCCACCTAACATTTGCATTTGACCACCTGAGTCTACAACTATTTCAGTGGTGTACTTATCTTGCCCTGTTGTTTTGTCTTGCCATTTACGGGTTTGCAACTTACCTTCAAAGTATGCCTGTGCTCCTTTGGTAAGGTATTGACCTGCAATTTCAGCAAGCTTGCCAAATACAACGATACGGTGCCATTCTGTTTTCTCTTGTTTTTGGCCTGTGTTACGGTCTTTCCAGCTTTCACTAGTTGCTAAGCTGATATTTGCAATGGCATTACCATTGGGTAAATACTTCACTTCAGGATCTTTTCCTAAACTACCAACTAGGATAACTTTATTAATTCCTCTAGACATATTTACCTCTATTTAATTCGTACTTTGTTATTTGCTGCAACTAACGTAGATAACTTATCGCGTAAAGCATTAAGGTAAGTATCTATGTCTTGTTCTGTTTCGATAACACCTGTTTGGTTTACATCTCGCATAACGCTACTGGTATCTACCGATACAATTTTCTTGGCAGCAGGTTTAGGACTAGCTACTTTTGGTGGCTGTGAAGGCTCGATTGGTGGATAGTCAACACCACCTGTATCTGTGCCAGAAGATGGTTGTGTGTCAGTCGGAGAAATAGGCTTTTCTTTTTCTGCTTGAGCGCGTCTTTTCTCTTCTAATTCAATATATTGATTAATCAGATCATAGGCATCTTCTTCAAGGCTTGCAGCTTCAGTAATTTCTTGATGAATTTCCGCAATACCTTGTAAATCACTGAGCCTTTTAAGCGCACTTTGTAATGGGTATAGCGCTTTATTGCTTATTTCACTTGGAATGGCAGCATCTTTAATTTGCTGCTGCACATGGTCAATTCTCAGTTGTATTCGGCTTGATGCATGTTCACACTTTTCTTGTAGCAAGGTTTCGTTAATTTTTGTCACATCACTAATTAACGGCTCAATGTTACGAATATCGCGATATGGGCGAGTGTTGTTGTAGATTGCTTCAAGCTTTTGTAATGCTTGTTTTGCCTTATCATCTTTTTCTAAGGCATTGCGATTACGATCAAACTCTTGATTTAAGGCTCTTGCTAATTTTTGCCACGTTGGAAACTGAGTTTCAAAGAAGTCTTCTAGTTCTTGATAGTCTTCTTCAAAGTCTAATAAGTCATTGTCGTGTGATAAAAACAGTTCGATAAATTGGAAACTTGAGTGCTGCTCAGTTAATCCCGCTAATAGCACTATACCTTGGTCAATTTCTTTACCACCTGGGTATTTACCTGTAGAAGCTTTATTAGAAAAACCATCTAGCTTAGTTTTCATTTTACTTAAGTTTTCTAACGCAACATTGAATAACTCTTTTTCGCTATCTGGTGCATTTTTGCCAAAGAAGTCTTTAAACAACTTAGCAGCACGCTTAAGGTTAGCTTCTGATTGCTGTTTAATACGTCTAACACGCATTTCTGCACGTTTTCTTACCTGAATTAGATTGTCGTAAGCATTTCTAAGCGGTACATCTTGTTGACGCATTTGGAAGTTGATTTTATTAGACAAAGCCAAGCGGGACATGATGAGTAGTATTTCTTCATCGTTCCAACCGAACGGACGTTTGGAAAAGCGCTTAACGATATCATCTGCCGTGATTGGCCTACTGGTATCATCAGCTAGGGTTATGTGTTTTTCTACTTCCAAGGATGCGAGTGGATTAACTTCTTCAGCCTTAAGGTCTAAACCTATTTGTCCAACATCGTCAGCGATAAGCGTATTTTGAATTTCACGACGAATATCACCAGGGAATGGCTTTACTAATTTAAGCTTACTAAAGGTATTTTCAATAACGTACTTATAAGTTTCATCCAAGATTGCGCTGATAGAGCTGCCTCTTGGGTTTTGCTCTGAACCAAGTGCATAGAACTCAGCATCTTTTAGTAACTCTTCAACTTCAAGCTTAATACGACCATTACGTTTCTGGTTTTCTGAGCCTTTTTGGTTTAGAAGTTGTTGCTGTTCAGGACGATTACCGCTGGTGCGACGTAAAAACTTGTCTGTTTTAACAAAAGTTCTGATCTCATCAAATACTTTAGAAGTATCAGCTAGCTTGATAATAATCGAACCGTTACCATCTGAAGAGTGATTGGCGCAAACGGCTGTTTCATATTCGCTGTAGTTAGGATCAATAGGGGAAATGATTTTAACCACTAAGTCATTTTCTTGTGAGCCATCGCGTGGAATACCGTTACAGAAACGACTTACTGGGAAATCTTGTTTATTTTCAGCGTAGCGATAAATATTTTGTCTACGTAAAATTTCATCAAAAATGATATTGCTAAGTTTGTTGGTTTCATCAGAAAGTTCTATTTCAGTTTCTCTGATTTCATTTTCAATTTCTTTTTCTTCGTTGGTTAAGAAAATATACTCGTCACCTTGGCGAGCTATCAATAGGTTTTGCTCAAGAGAGTTAAGCGCTTGTTCTATTTCACGACGAAGCGCTAAACGATCTTCATCTACTTTTCCCACACATAAGGTAACAAGGTTATCTAAGGTTGACTTAATTACATCAACATAACGAATTAAGAATAAGGTTTTTAAGATATTTAAGGCAAAAGGTGAAATTGAATCTTTATCTTTTGCTTGGTCAATGTCTTTTTTAACTGAGGTATCTAGAAAGCTCTCAATGGCAGGATAGAAATAATAAAGGGGAATTAATACGCCTATTTGATCGTTGCCCACTTGTTTTGCAGCACTTTGGAAAGCATCAAGCAATGAACGTTCACCACGGCTTAAATGTAAACCTGTAGCTCCGGCTTTGCGAATTGCTTCAAATATTTTTTGTACTAGGGTGTAGTGATAAGGCACAAACGGGTAGCTGTGAATAAAGCTAGTTGCGTCTTTATAGTTTGCCAATTCTGCTGTTGTGGTTGAATCAAATGCTAATTGGTTACGAAGAATATCGCCTTTTTCATCATATAACTTAGCTAACAACTCACGCGCTGGTTGTTCTTTTTCAAGTAAACGTTTTTCGATTACTTCACTAGTATTTGAGCTTGATAGTGATAAACGTTCGAATCGACCTTGGATTTTTGAAAAGTCATGACCTTTTGAACCAGCCATTTGACCTATTACAGAGTCAATATCTTCTTGAGATGTAACCACAACCCATGCACGACCTTCACAGATTGTCCCTAAGTTTTCGGTAATAGTTTGAAGCTTAAGCATCATCTGGGTGTTATTACCGATGAACTGACCTACTTCATCGACAAAGAATAAAACACGACGTTCTTGGTTGGCGTCTAAGTATTCTTTTACCCATTTACAGAAGTTTGAAACATCAAGCGTAAAGTTGTTTTCTAATTGCTCAACCCACTGGCGAGCAGAGTCGGTTGATTGGTCAGTAACTTTAGCAAGAGCTTCAGCCATGTCGTCACGATAGAAGTCATAAGCATCACGTTCTTCAACCCAGTTAGTAGAAGTGAGACTGGTAAATTCTTCTTGGAATTTTGCGAATACCCCTCGACTATCTAATTCACGTTCTAAGTGTGCAATGTGAGGATGATCACCGCTAAAGCCCATTTGTTCGTTAAAAACTTTTAAGAATACTTTTAAGATGGCATCGTCACCATCGTCAGTATTAGCACGGCTATCGATATTAAATAAGATAACTGTGTTTTCTTTAGTAACGGCAGTATCTATTTCACTGATAAGAAAGCCGTCTTGGATTTTGTCTCTAAAGAAATCAACTGCTTTTTTACTTTCAACATTACCGATAGCATTAGTAACCAGCTCATTTTTCGCATCAATATTTTGCAGAAGGTATGAAAGGATTTTAATAAAGTGTGATTTACCTGAACCAAAGAAACCACTTACCCAGATGCCTAACTTACCAGAAGCAGCTTTCGCTTTAGGATCGCGTACTGATGGCATATAGCAATCGAAGAATTTTTCAAAATGAGTAAATAGCTCTTTAGTTACAACATATTCATCTAGCTCGGTAAATACAACGTGTTCTTCGCGCTGATCGGCTTTAACAACACCGTTAATTTTACGCTCGATGTCTTTAGTAAATAACTCTTTAACTTGCATATTTGACGACATAATTTTTCTTCTCTTGTAATCCGTTATTTGTGAAAGGATTGAAAGTCCTTTTCGTTGACTTACAACTTTGTAACTATTGTACATTTGCACGAGTTACCAAGTTGTAATCTTGTGTACCTATTGTGTTACGGCACGAGCTTGAATGCTCGGTAATAACCATTACCTTCCATCGTGCCGAAGGCTTTAAGTGTCAGACCGTCCCATTCACCAGGGTAAAATAGCACTGTTGGCACATTACCTACTTTTGCATGTAATGCGTTCAGTAAACCATGACCTCGAATAATCGGCCACGCACTACCTAACCCATGCAATAAAATGAACTCAGTTTTTGACTCATCTGCACCTTCTAAAGAGCTACCTAAATCAATTTTACTTGCAATAAAATCAGCTACTCTATTTTGTTCAAGAGGGCCTTTTAATGCTTTAAATAAGGCTTCGTCACCCCGTTCTTTTTGTGTTTTGAATGCTCGTTCTGTTAGCTTACGAGACTCAAGCATTTCAATGACAATCTCGAATAAATTAATGCTGACAAATTTTTTGCCACGCTTTTTAAGTTTCTCAGTAATAAAAGTAAGGTGCTCTCTTACTTCAAGTTCTGTCTCTGCTGGGTAATCAAATACATAGAAACCAATTTCATTACCTAAACCTTGGTTATTTAAAAAGTCTACACTTTCTATTTTGAGCATTATTTGATCTAGCCTAGCGGTTAAGCTTTTTTGTTTCATAAACTTAAACCTCCATTGCCGTGATTATGTCATCACGGTTCATGTCTGTTAGTAGTGCTCTTACTTCAGGTAACAAGTAAACATTTTGTAGTTTCTTATTACGTGTTGTTTCGATATACCCCGCATCAGCTAATACTTTAAAAGCAACTTGTGCAATTTTATACGTTGATGAAGACGTCATTTGAGTAAACTCAGGAAATAAGCGTGAGCGTTCATCCCAAAAGGACTCCCAATCGGTACTATCGATGCTTTCACGAAACATACGCTTTGCGTCAATAAAAACATTACGCATGAAATCAGCAAACATAGTTGAATTGATTAATGTGGCTGCAAACATCAATTGTGTAGAAAGCTCGGTACTACCAAAGGCGAGCTGTTCTATAAACTCGTCGTTTAAGCCTTCTAAGCGTTTTTTAATAGTGGCTGCATTTCGTTTAGCCGAAGCATCTGAGCGTTTTTGTAATACATTTTGATTTACAATAGCGTCTGTCCACTCTTCTTTTGAGGGCTTTTTGAGAAGTAACTCAGCAACAATTTGGCTTTCACGGATCATTAAACTGCCACCAATAAGGTCACCTAAATATGCCTTATGGTTTTGTAGATTTGCTTGAGGTGTCATTTATAAATTCTCTTCATCAGGTTTATAACCTGGGGCTATTGTAAGATTTTCAGCACCATAAAGGGTTTGCCTGTTGCGTAACCAAAGTTGGTATTCAGCGCCTTCTAATGAGGCTTCTTTGGTACAATCTACATTCCAACGTCTTAATAAATATCCTGCTAAAGCCGCACGAACATTTAATTCTAAGACCTTATTTTCCATCCCATAATCCAATTCTATCGCTGTTGGGTGTTGAACATTATTTGGGTGCGGAACTAACTGTAATGGCATCATTCGCATCCACTGGTGATCTTCAAGTTTATCCTCATGATTTTCTATGTTCTGTGTAAGAATCGTAACCTTCGAGATACGAGTAATTACAAAGTCACGGAATGAATTAGATTTACGATCAAAAGCTCTTACATGCCAACGAAGGCCGTTATCCACAATGCTGTGAGGCACTAACTCACGAGCCGCTGAACCACTACTTAACGATGTATAAATAATACTGACTGGTTTTTGATTAATGATGGCCTGAACAAGGCGTGCAACGATAAAGATATCAGGAATATTAAGCTGACTGGGTGCTTCTACCGGAAAGGCAACATCGCCAATGGCATCGTAGCCATCTGTTATTTGATTAGCGAGTTTAACCAAGGTTTTTCGCGGGTCGTGGGTAAATAGTGGTTTGAACTTTTCAGTTTGAACATACATCCGTTGCTTGTTGTCGTAAGACATATTATTCGGACATAATTCTTTATATAAGTTTAGGTCTGCCGTAGCACCCGACATCCCTTTTTCAAATTTAGTTACTACTTCATTACGAGTAACTCTACCGACAAATAATAGCTTGAAGTCGATATAAGCAAGCCTTTGTTTCTGCGAATAATTCAGATCATCTAAATTCATTATCTAGCACATACCAATCTATTGAGTGAATCCAGTATGTTTCAAAATCGAACATACCTCAAGTAAATTATTGAACCATACAGTAATTAATTGTTATCTAATGCCGTTTATGAATTTCCATAGCCTGAACTTTTGTATTTATTCAAGATATAAAATAGGAGTACTTGTATGTAGGCACGTAAAATCAGTTTTATTCAATTCTTTGTATTCAACGAAAACAGGTTCAAAATCAGATATGCCATATCAAATTAAATATAGAGAAAATCACTTAGATTTATTCAATAACAAAAATTTAAATTTTGTTTTCTTGCTAAGTGACGCCACTTAATCTCTCCCTACCTTAATTAATAAAAGGTATAATTTGTTTTTCTGGCAATTTTTACACGCAAATAACAATGAAACAGTTGATTTAAAAGGTGTTGCAGAGAATTAAAAAACAATTAATAATAAAATTTGAAATCATAAATTGTATTTTAATTAGTAGTTATCGGCGGGTTGCTTTATGCGACTATGTACCTACATAGTTTATATCCCTGATAATTTTTCTTTTTAAAATCAATTTGAATAGTAAATTAAATTTATAACGTTTGGAGTTGTCGGCGGGTTGCATCATGCGACTATGTACCTACATAGTTTAGATCCCTGATAGCTTTGTTATTAATATTAATTTACAAAAAAGCTTTACTTACTAGTAGAGCCAGGTAGTTATGATTTAGCACATCCATATGACTATCGAATAAATATGGAAATTTATTAAAAAGATGACTTACCTCAGCTTTATATAGGAAATAAGAAAGCACTTAAACGCTCAGTGAATAATTTGTATAACTAGACAATATTCATCAGTTAAGTGTGTAATCTAGTAATAGTTTATTAACGCTTCTTTTTAGGTATGTAAATAGAAGAAATCTTACAAATATTAAATGCGCTAAAAGCTTTATTATCCAATATAAAGTGTAAAATCGGATCAAGTCAGATGCTGAGACTGTGATTTAATACTCATATAAACACTTATAGAGTATTAAAATGACAACCATTCAACAGCAACTGAAATCCCTTAGCTACATCATTTTTTTTCTTGAAAAAGAAAAATATAGTTATAAAGATATCTATTTTTTAATTAGCAACTTTTATCGCTATACTGGCAGTTATAGAAGTTTAATACGCTTTAGAAGTTCCAATGTCTTCTCTACTTGTATATGTGTTTGTGATGAAAGTCATTTACAAAAAACATTAGCTTTTCAAAAAGCTCTAATTAAAAGTAGAAAGTCATCTAAAAAAAGAAATCGACGCTCCCGTTTAAGCAAATATCGTACATCTTTACTTACTCAATACTCCAGAACTCTGTCATTTACTGAAACGCATAGATGGCTCATTAAAAAACACAAATTAAAAATAAGTTATAGCGCTTTACGACGCTATATCATAGAAGTCTTGTACTAATTATGGCTTCAATAAACAGTAAATTAAAATCAAAAATTTGGAATAAATTTAAGCGCGCTCATAAAGCAAAAAAGATTCCTTCGATTGCTACGTGCACTGCTTATACGTCAAGCATCGTCATGTTTACTAAATTTCTTTCAGAAAATGATTTTTTAGTTGACTCAATTGATGATTCATACTCATCTTTAGGAACTCTTTTAAAGTTTTCAGACAAATCAGTAGCCATTGATTTTATCAGACAACGAGCGTCTGACGGTTACTCTCGCTCTACGATTGAATTAGATATTCAAGCAATAAACTGCTGGTTTAACGACTGTGAGAGTAAAAAATATAGGAAGAAAAACCCAAAATTAGCAAGTGAATCAAAGTGTGAATTAATAAAACTAGCAGATGTTATTCACCCTAATCCAACAAAACATTTACTTAAAACTTATTCCCAAGAACAATTAACTCGAATACTAGAGCATGTTTCACCAAAAAATAGATTTTCAATATTATTATGCGCTTTAACGGGAATAAGAGTAAAAGAGTTATTTACTATACAAAGAGCTGATGAACGAAGCGAATCTGTTCGTGAATTATCAGGTTTACAAAAAAGAGCTAAACCCTACAGGTTTTGTTTATTCTCGGGGGTCAGATATACAGTGAAAGGAAAAGGTGGACTCATCCGAGAAATACTTGTGCCCTTTGAAATAGCACAAGAGTTAGAGAAAAAAAGACTAAAAGCCCCAATTACTGTCCATGACAGAAACATCGAATATAAAAATTGTAAATATGATTTAGCAGGTGGAAATGCGCTTTCAAAAGCGTTCGCAAGAGCGAGTAATAAGTGGTTAGGCTGGAACAGTGGTATTCACTCACTTCGACATGACTTTGCTAAAAAAAGACTAAAAAAAGCCTTCGAATACACAAGGGATTACAATCTTTCTAGGGCTATCGTCAGTCAAGAGCTTGGACACTTTCGTGAAGATATTACTGATGTTTATCTCTATTAAACTTAAAGCTGACCTTTAATCGCATTAGCTTAACCCATAATAGATTGTAATTAAGTAATCTTGAATTAACTGCCAATTTTTAAATAGGTCAAAATACAATTAATTGATAATTTCTATATCATTCTTTTTCAGACACCAAAGAACAATACAACTTTGTATTAAAAGGACTTTATGAATAAAACAGGTATCTACAAAAGCTAAAAACGAGCACTAGAAGCTTTTGAAAAAAGATGAGTTAATAATTTCTATAAAGCAAAATATCAAAGTTGTTTGAATATTATTTATTTAAGATTTTATAGAGGTATTATTCTTGAGAGCTAAATTGTTAGGTTTATAAATGGACAACCAAATTACTTGCCTAATGCCTAACGGCTCAAGTCACACCTTTTCTGACATTTGGGCACGAGAAGCTAACTCTACATTACGGACATTGCAGGGTTTTAAGCAGACCAGCTAGAATGCCATGAGCAGACTTTCGGAAAAAGTTGCCAAGAGTACTGCAGAACCTGAAGCGGTCATAATTTAACTAACTTGTAGGAAAGGATACAACGCAATTTTTACCTCTTTCTTTCGCCTTGTATAACATTTCGTCAGCTTCAGCAAATTTAACTGATACGTCATCAGTTATGCTGTTTACATAAGTGATTCCTATACTTGCACTTACGTTTATAGATTGTCCATTTGCAATTACCGGCGTTTCTGCAATTGTTTTACGTATTAACTCAATACGTTCTTTCGTGTTCTTTTGAGTTGTATGAGTCATATACAAAAGAAACTCTTCACCACCTACTCTACCAAGAGTGTCTTCTTTGCGTATCATCCCTTTAGCTATGTTGGCAACATGACATAAAACAGCATCGCCTACAGGGTGCCCATAAGTATCATTTATTTGTTTAAAGTTATCTAAATCGAATAGTACAAATGCATGCACTTCATTTTCAGTCGGTGGATTTGAGTTTTTTATCCTCGCAAAAACCGAACGGCGATTCAAAAGTTTTGTTAGAGGATCTGTTTCTGCCTTAATTTTTTGTTTACGCCATATAAAAAATAAAAACATAATCAATACTGCTGCTATTACTAAGAATAATATAACAACGTTACGTTCAAATTCACCTCGCTCTTTTTGCTCCTTAGCTAACTCTATTTCTGCCCTTAAAGTCTCTTGAGACAATTGCGATATTGTATTTAAAAGATCGTCATTCTGTTCATTGTTGTGTATTGCCATCCAAGTATTGTGGAGCGAGTTAATTGCTTTTGAAGCTTTGATATTATTTCTTACTTCATATTTTGCTAATAAATAGGGTAAAAAAGGTTGCTGCCAGTCAAGGTCAAATACCTCTTGCTCTAAATTATTTATAAATGTGTCAATACATTCCTTTTTTTGCAACTCTAAACATGCAGTAGCAAACATTATTTGTAATTTAGCAGAGCCCTTTTCTTCTTTAAGCCACTCAAAATAACCACTTCCTTGACCATAGACAGTAAATACGGTTTGATAATCTTGAGTAAAATATGCAAACTGAAGCTGCACCATTAAAAGGCTTTTTTTCAAGCGAATTAAAGAGTATTCATCAATATGTTTGGATATGTCATCTATGTTAATGTGTTGTTTTAATCGCTCTATGTATTCACTGGCTTTTTGTATATTCCCTAAGGCCAAAAAATCAATAACTTGGTGATAAAGGAAGTACCCCTTATTAAAATGATCTAAATTGCTAGTTGGGTTTGAGAGAATTTGTTGACCAATATCAACTATAAGTACTCTCTTATTTTTTTTAGCATAATAATTATAACGAGCACTTCTGGCTAAATACCAAAGATTGTCATCTTTCAATTCATCGGCAAGCAATTCTGCTTGTCGCAATATTTTTAAAGATGAAACATCATCAATATTTCCGCAATTTAACTTTAGAAGACTAAGTTTTGCTTTAAAAACACTGCTAGTAGAAAAAAGAGGGGCATCTATCATTTCACAGGCTGTTTTTTCATCCTTAGCACTATGAAAATAATAATCGATTAATCCTTTATAAATAAACTCTTTTACTTCAATCGTGTTAACGTCGTTTAATTTAGATATTAATTCATCAGCGATAGCCGCTATATTTTGTTTGCCGTCAGAACAATAATAGTTGTAGTCTAATTTTCCTAATTTTAATATTATCTTTTCATCATTTGTTAATTCGCCATTAATCAATTGATCTTCAATTTGTTCTAAACTTACTTTCTTACAAGGTAACTCACCTAACAACATAAATTCATTTATGACTGCTTTTATTGGAAAGTTATTAGCGGAAGCTAAATGAGAATAAAAAACAAAAATACTAATCAAACAAAGAAATGACCGACAAAACATATTACGCTTATTATTCTATTAAGGTTTAAAATTTAATTATTAACACGATGTTTGTACCATAACAATCTTATCCATATAAAATCATTGATATTTTTACAAAAAAAGAGGTTATTAACATTACTCTTACATTTGATTGAGATAACTAACATTCCATTGCATTTAACGGCAGTTATTTCGAGCCAGCATTTGCTCTATAAATTGGCTTCAATGTCTGCCATAGCTCTGGCAATGTGTTTTATATCCATTACCTGTATTTCCATTTCTGACACATTACAGCTATTCATTGCCAGATTTGGATAAGCTTTGCCTTAAGTAGATACTATGATATCTAAAATGGTCATTATCAATACTTAATTTCTTTCAAGTTTTATCTTCTGAACACTAACAGGGCTAATACTTAACTCCTTGGCTACTTTACGAATTGACATGCCTTTATCTAATAAATCCCAAACAGGTTGACGGTTAATCGTATTTGGCTTGCCCTTATATTTTCCTGCAAGCTTTGCTTTAGCAATCCCCTCTCGTTGTCTTTCTAGTAGCATTTCTCTTTCAAATTGGTAGACGGCGCCCAATAAGTTAAGCATTAGGTTATTCATTGGGTTTGATGAGTCATGACTAAAGATTAAACTCTCTTTAATAAACTGAATGGTAACGAGCTTTTCATTAAAGAAACGTATCAAGTTTATTAAATCTTCTATGTTTCGTGCTAACCGACTAATATCATGAACTAACACAATATCTCCTTCCCGTGCATAATCTTTTAATTGATCTAAAGATGGTCGTTCAAGGGTTGAACCTGAGCAAGTATCCTCGAATATTTTATCAAGTTCAACACCACTTAATTGGCGTACGGTATTTTGTTGGATGGTTGATACACGGATATAACCTAATTTCATATTACTGCCTCATTTAATGTCTTAGAGGGCACTGTAACCCTGTTTCAATATCGCGCAACTAACGTTAAATGAAACAGATAGGAGTGATTTCGAGTGTTACATTTTGGCTGTAGTCTAAATATATAAAATTAATAACAGAGCAAATTAATATAGGTAGGCAGAATTTTTTACTAACTGCGAGCATGAATACTTTGTTAGTTATCCCCAAAAATGTTCAAGCTTAATGAGTCTTTTTTTTCGTGTAAATCATATTGAGGCACTTTGCTAGGTAGGTCTGCTAAGATACGGTAGCTGACATTCCAACATCTGTTTTAAATCTATATTGTAGGCCAATTTTGATGAGCCACTACAACTGAACTTCTGAGCTTTACGTATTGGAGATAATGAGAATTTCTTTAGGTGTTACCATTTCACCCGCTTCTAAAAACATGTCTAACTCGGTAGCATAAATAACTGGGTATATAGCTCCTTGGTAGTCAACGACAACCGTCAATGAAATAGAGCACTCTGTTATAGCTTCTTTAACTGGGTAGCCATCTTCAGTTAAAGAGATAAGTTCATCTTCATCGATACCAAAGCAAGCTGAAGCTGCATGTTCAATGTCATGAAAGACCACTTTTGATAATAATTCACCGCTCAATTTTAATTGTACACCTGTTAGTTCTTCTCTACTTTTTACAAACTTTGGCACAACATCAACATTCAGTACCTTGCCAAATAAAGCGTTATGTTTTTTATTAAGTTTTGTAAATGTAGGAATAAAGTTTGTTTGAGGGAGTGGTTTAGCACTTTTTGAATTAATAATTAGATAATGAAATCTTGTACTTTCTGGTAAATAAAAGCCAATATCTGACCCTATTTCAATGTCGTTGTCATGCATAACACCTTCAATCTCATGTAATTTATGACTTGTGCCTTGATTGATATCAAATACTGATTCATCCAATGATTGTAAGTAATTAATAGGTGAGCTGTTTTTATCAACTTTGTTAGGAGGAATGCTTTTAGGGCTTTTCTTGATTGGTGTGTTACTAACAGTTTTAGGTTTTTACCCTTGTTCTTTTAAGACGCTAACAGCGGCATTAAAAACAACAATAGTGCGTTTACAGTCATCTAGTGCACGATGTGATTGCGTTGACTTTATTCCTCCTTTTTTAGATAAGTAATCCAGCTTATAAGACTTTAAGCCTGGGAACGCTAATCTTGACAACTCCAAAGCACAAAAAACTTTGTTGTTAAAAAACAAACCATGTTTTTTTGCCGCTACTTGTAAAAAACCCATATCAAAAGGTGCATTAAATGCTACGATTGGAAGAGTACCTATAAAACCTTTTAACTCTGTGATCGCTGTTTTAAGGTCTACTCCATCATTAACCATTTCTTGTGTGATGCCCGTGAGCTTAACAATATTACTAGGAATTGGTTTGTCGGCCACCACAATTCCCTGCATATATTCATGGTCAAACTCACCTGCCACTACTCTTATTGCCCCTATTTCTATGATTTCATCTGAATGACTAGAGAGTCCAGTTGTTTCCAAATCAAGAATAATAAATTCATTTGGGTATAGTGAGACTGAACTAGATTGCGGTTTTATTTTTTTAGGTGAAATAGTTATGCCGCTTGAATTTCTGACCGTTAACGGCTGATAATTTTTTTGTGGAGAGGTGTTTAAGTATAAATATAACTTTCTCAGAACGATATAAATTATGATGAAAAAAATTGATTGAAATAAAAAAGCCATACTCATTCCTTTGACTAGAGATAAAATAAATCATTAATAGTGTTAAATTGCATCAATATTTACTGCATTTAATTAGCATAAGCGGCTCACTTTTGGGTACAACTAATTCCAATTACTTTACAGCATTAGTTTTAGTACCTCAAATATGATCTGACCGACTATAATGACCTTGCAGCATCCTCTCAAACATGCAGTAAATTTTGGTTGAAACCGCCCCTGATATTCTTATTATTTTACAAAAGCTAATCTCAGCTATTGGCTAGTTGAAGGAGTCTCTAATGATCACTGGCTTAATATTAATAAAGATACGATAGCAGACGTCCCTCACAGATGAATATATAGAACTTTTGATGATGGCTTTTTGCAGTTAGTCGATCAGCCTGAGTGTGAACAAAGCCACCATAGCGGTCATAGAGATATTTTATCAAAGCGATACTATTTCTACCTTTAAGCTCTTATTAATTAGTTTTTTCGTAGATTAATACAGATTTTTTTAGTAAAGATAAATTATCTGTACGCCAAAATGGTTGTGTAATTATTCCTGTATTTCTATTTGTTTGTTTATAACCATGACATTCACAGCCAAATAAATCCTTAAAGCTATTGTATAAGTTGCTTTCTACTGATTTTCCGCTTAGTGAAACATCATACCCTATGGTAGAGGGACTGATCCTCAAACGACCATTAGCACCACTTAAACTCATATTTTCTTGTTTTACTTTTTGTTGATTAAATTTTAATTTTTCATTCCCGTTATTAGTGTTTATTTCATCTATGAGGGAGATTAAGTGTGCCTTGATAATTTCAGTTTTAAACATGTTGCTCCTTTCTTAATTAATTATTTAAGTAAAAATCTATTATCTCGTCAATAGCCTCTAAACTGTAATCTGGAATTTTTGATCTATCATTGGAGAGGTTATCTATTTTGATAAGCTCTCCGTTAAGAAACTCTAAATCTAATACCTCTCGAAATGCAGACGGTTTTTGCCACCCCGAATGAACATATCGTTCTTTAATAAAACCCCTACCTAGCAGTAGCTTTCCAGTTAAAGGACTAAGTGTATTCACATTTTTATATACGCCACCGTCAGTAGTGCAAAAATCTATACTCTTACTTGGATTTTTATAGCAGGTTTTATTTTCATCTAAGTCTGCTTCAACCCCATTTATAGAAGGGTACTTACCATCTTTAGAGTTTATTGTGATTTTTGATAAAAATAACTTTCCATTTTCAATTTTGTACTCTGAGTAATACCCAAGGACATTTGCGGTATGTGGTGGTGTTGCCTCAATCCCAAAATCTGAAGGATACAACAATCTACCTCGAACACTGAGGATACTGTATTCTTTACCATCCAGATAAAGGCTATCTGATACTTGGCCAGTAGCCCAAACAATTGAAACGAAAAACATTAAAAATAGAGTGAAGTATTTTTTGCGTTTGATTCTTCTTAACATTATTCACTCCATTTCAATTATGGAACATGTCCTAAATTTATTCACAGAGAAATAAACATTGTTTTATAAGATACACCTTGTGGATGGCGAGGGTCATCAGTAGATGTTACCCCAAGGGCTTTAATAAGCTTTCCTGATTTTACCAACATAGACATGACTTCATCTAATCTAGGCCTGAGTGCTACCCGTAATTTAGTACGACTCCCCCAACAAGGCACAAGCATATCTGCTTCATTGATAATTAGTTCAAGTTCTTTATCATTATCAGGACCAATTGGTTTAGTGGCTTTAGAAAGATCTTTAACATCAGTTGAACGATAAGCAAATACGTTACCGATTATCATTTTTCTTGCATTATTATTCGCAGAAAACACCTTTAAATTTTTTACGGTATTATCATCAATAGATTCATCAGCAATTGATGGGTTTATACCAATGAAGGCTATTACTATATCACCTGAAGGAGATATATCTCTTTCAAGTCGATATCGGTAGGTTGACAATTTTTTCACTATCTTTTGGCTCATCTTCGATATCACCTAAGTCATTATCATTGATAAAAAATTAAGCATCCTTTGAAGTGCTTTGCTTCATAGAGAACTTGTATAAAGGCATTAAAACTGATTTGGCATGTTTGAGACTTTCTATAAAGGGAGATATTTCTTTAGGTTCATTAGTAGAAACTTGAAGACTAAAACTAAGGTGTGGGCTGGTTGGCATTACTTTACTTACATTCGATTTTGTTAAATAAACAGTTTGGTTACCACGTTTTCTATAATCTGAGTTTTCATCAAGGCAAGCTAATGACTCCTCAATAATACGACTCCATTGAGCTTTGTTCAATGAAGCTAATTTAAAGTCTTCTTGTGTAATAAACCGTTCGGCTATTTCAGGTCTAGCTGCTGCTTGCCAAGCATCTCTTGTCATTTTGAAATTAATATTTTTTGCCTCATTAATATCTATTAAGTCAAGTAATGCCATATCTTCTCGTTCTGCGAGTAATAAATTGGTTATAGGCCAATCTTTGTATTTCACTCCTTCTAAATTAACACCTAAGCTAACCGCGCCTGTATTCCTATTAACAATAATATTCCATTGAACACCATTGTTATTATCACTATATCCACTGTAGACAGATGTTTTGAGGCCAAAAGAACGAGGCTCTACATTAAAAACTTCTTGAAAAGCATTCTGAACAATACTTTGATTAACGTTGGATTTGGGATTTGAACCCTCGTAATAATCGAGTAATTGGGTAATTACATTAGTTGGTGTATCAAACCCTGAAGCATGTTTAGCTAGTCGGTTGAATAATGATTCAGGGATTTCAATGTTTTTCATCATAAATGTTCTACAGTAAGAAATGTACATACATTATGTGACAGGAAATCACACATGTAAATAGATTCACCTAATTTATCTGTTGTCAATTTCATTCTATGTAGCAATAGTAGCTCAGTTATCTGTATTTTATCTGCAAACCATGTGCTGATTTGATTAACGTATAAAATAGGATATGGATGTCGCCTTAGAGCTTAAACTTGCCCCACAAATGAGCAAGAAACTTCAGTTAGCATTGCCCTAAATATGCTTGTGGTTTCACAAAAGTTCAATGACCGGTTATGGCATACTGCCATTGGCATTTAATTTCGAAATGGTAACTGTGTGAGCCTAAAGCAGTCATGAGTATACTAAAGTTCAACATTTCAAAGTACAGGTTTAATAATCCTATATATAAATAGCCTTAATATTAGGCAACGTGTGAGACTAGAAAAGACTGAGTTACTTGCTAATACAACAATTTTTATATTTTCTCCTACTTCCACATATGCATAGATCATTTCTCCTAATTTTTATAAGTTTCGATTTAGGGTTTCTAAGTTTTTCAAGTAATAAAGTTCTAGATGAAATCATCTCAGACAGCACAGGGTATAGTTCAGGGTCGGAGATTTTTTCGTCCGTTAACTCCTTCAGTTCTCCAAGATATTTTTTAATTAATGTTTTTGTATTATGTACTTCCATTAAAGAGACTAAAGAGGTAATTATTGTTGCGATACACTCTGCTCTTATATTGCTGTATTGAGGGACGCTATCAGACAACTTCTTGATATTTTCTAGCACACGTTTCTTTGTGAAATAATCACTTTTTGGAACTATATTGGGATTTGGTATTAGGCAAATCAAGGCAACGTGCTTATCAAAAGGACTACAACCTGTTAATATGTTTTCAAAAAATTCAGTTATAATGAAGAAGTTTTTACAGGATAATTTAGATTGATACTTCAGGTGTAATGCACATGTAAAAACAATTGCATTAATATCACCTTGCTCTAAACAGTCATCCAATTTTTTTTGTGCTACCTTCTTGTAATTACTATCGGCACAATTTGAATACCAAAATAGGGATATAGCCAATTCTAATTGTAGGTTGGGATATTCGACTCTATAAAGTTCCTCCAATTTTATTGCTTGTGTTATCAGGAAACTATCTTTTGTCTTGGTTGCAATAGCCTGATTAAAAAAGCAATCAATTAAGCTACTTATATCCTCTTTGGTGCGATTATTACCATAAAAAACTCGAATTAGCATCTCTTCTGCTGAGTATTTAGTATCTAACTCGACTGATTTAATTTCTTTACTTACAAATTTTTTAACTTGAGAAAGCTCTAAGAGCAGAATGTTTAATTCTTCAAATGCTTTTTGGGCTGACGAACTTAAATCTTTTACATCATCTAGATCACATGTATGAGCACCTTTATTACCAAGTTTTCTGATCGTATGCATACGATTGATAATTGAAAAACTGTAGTTTCCTGAGTTTTCAACTTGTTGGATTTGTTGGAGAAGCGACTCATTCTTGTTAATAAGGTTAGGTTCAATACTTTTAAGTAATGCACTTAAGCAGTCTCTTGTTTTCACAAGTGCGTTACTTGGAAGTAAATTTATAAACCTTTGAGCTTGGTAGTGTTTATCTTTTACATCAGTACTGAAAAATTTAACTAAATTATAGGACTTTATCATTTTATTTATTATTTTCAGTTCTTAACTGCTCTATAAGTTCTTTAAAGTACTTAGCTTCTTTTGATGTAGATGAACGTCTAGAATATTTTTGGAACATATTTTTTGCGTGCGCTAATCGCTGCTTTATAGTATCAGTCTCCTTTTGTGCTTTATACTCGCTTTGAGTCTTCTTGTTACTATTTGCTCTGCTTACCGAACTAAAACGTTTCTCTTGTTCTGCCATATATTCATTTGAAACAGGTCTACCTCCAACTCCTTCACCTGAACCATGCATGCCAAATCCCACAGATGTAGATTCCCATGTTCCCTTTTCAATGTGTCTTCTTTCAACTTCAGATTGGTGAGATTTTCTCATAATATTCCCCAAGAAACTGTTTATAAAAAATAATCATTTTAGCTAAAGATAAATGACTCTAAAAATCAATATATTATGTAATGTCTGCTTTGTCGGTTCAACTACTGTTTTGATCTAAAATCACTATGACCGTTTTGGTGGCTAAGTGGGCTATTTATTGTGATAAATACATGTCTAAATTTGGTCGGCTTTGTGGCAAATGAAGTCCGAAGGTATTCATTGATGGTAATCTATACTGGAGGATCAGCTGCCCTTTTAATGTGTTATATCTCGACCCTATACAAGTGTTCATGACAAAGAGGGCACTTGTTAATCCCTTTCTTAGTACCTTGATAATCATGATCACATTTTATGCAATACCATTGCTGACTGACGTTTAATGCATCTTTTTTTATATCGGGAGCTGTATACGAGGCTTTCCTGCTTTTACTCATCCAAGAGGCAGGTATTTCAACTTCAGTTTGTTTTTGTAAGTGTTGTTCGTGCGATGTTATTTTTACCTCTTCATTTTTATGATAAATCCATTTTTTCGCAAAGGTTTTACCTTCAAGCATGAACTTCATGTGATTACGTAAATTATTAATGACTTTATTGTCTTTTAATGCGATTTCTTTAATATTGATACCAATAACACCACCTAACTTTTCATCTAAATCGGTAAAATTCTGTGCAGGAATTTCCTTCATAAAAAAGATAATGCCGAGTTTTGTTTTTTTAACATCAACGATTACATCACAAGATAAAGCCTTTAATTCTGGGTTGGAATACTCAATTGTAGAAGCATTGGTGATCAGGAGTATGTGTGGGGACTTTTGGTAGCCAATTCCTTTATGCAGCAACTTATAACTTGTAAGTGTTAATTTACTTCCATCAACTAACAGTTGCTTGAGCATCATTTTAATGGCAACAACCCAAGAAAATTCACACTCTTTTTCCTGTTCTTTATCAACATACTGACTGTCATGAGCAAAGTGCCATTCGTTAACTTCGCCTTTCTTTGCAATTAAGGGGATATTACAGCTTGGACAAATACAGTCACATTTTTTTCCTGATTCAACATCAGTAACATCGACTAATTGATTAGTGTTTTTAGATAATGCAAAAGGTATTAGGTTCATTACGACTTTACGTAGGCTTATTGTAAAAGTAATTTATTAAATCAATATAAACATTGCTGAGTTGCGTGTCACTTTAATTAGGGAAATTAGGGCCAACATTGATACAACGCTTCTATTGTCTGACTGAGAATATAAAATCTCGGTAAATATTACCCAAAATATGATCATGGTTTAACAAAAGCTAAAGTCAGATTTTGGCTAACTGAACCCTTATTCACTTAAATACGCATAATGTCAGCTTTGAATAAATTTTAGCTTTTCAAGCCATACTTATAGTCCCTTAAAAAGGAGAACTATTATGTATATCAGCAAATCAACTTCACGAAAAACTTGCTGGAATAAAGGCAAACTAGTTGGTCAAAAACTTCCCCTTAAACTCGAAGAAATATGGTCAATTAGGATACGGTTAGAGCTGGCAAATAACCTTCGAGAATTAACGATGTTTAATTTGGCTTTAGATTGTAAATTACGTGCCTGTGGTTTTATTAAACTAAAAGTTTTGGATATTGCTCATGGAGCTACTATCCAATCCAGAGCCATACATACCCAACAGAAAACAGGTAGTTCAGACATTAATATTATCAAAAGTATTAAATAGATAACATGTAGGATCTCATATCTCGATGAATATGTGTGCTTACCAAAGGAGACTGACGGTATAATTACCGAGCGACTTTGACGTTGTTAGCTACAAGCCGACGTTAGTTTTGAATTACTTACACTGACACTTGCCTCAAAGTGTATCGCATCATATTCAAATTGAGGCCAATTTTTTTGCCAACGATACATGTGATTTATACCTTTGTTCGTTATAAATCACTTTATATTGAATTATGATTTAAAAGTCCATGTTTTATGAATCATATAAAGAGGGATTTTGATTTATAAAATGAATATGTATAAATTAAATTAATCCTTTTGGGCAAGGTTGAGTTATTTAAACGTCCGCTTTGTATAAATGTTCAAATCGTTGTAAATGATAGTGAATATCTCTTGATAGCTTAAACTTGCCTGTCAGGTGAAGTCCAAACTTATTCATCGAGATATGTTAACACCAAGCGACTTTGTCGTATCTTAATTACCAAGCGATTCTGTCGTTATCGCTAATTACCAAGGCTTAAATAATGTTTGGGCGGCGCTAAATAAAAGGTTTATTTGATCATAAAACATTAAATTTACCTCAAACTACTTGCTAGTATTTCTATTTGGCTAAGAGCATGACGCATGCTATAAACCTTCCACCCTTGTTTAGTTGCTTGTATAGCTTCAGGCTTATCAATAGCTATACCAACTTTCTTTAATGGCCATGCTAGTTCTAATTCCGCTATAACTTCGTGATTGTTGTTTTCAATTTCCTCCCCTACTTCAGGTAAAGAAACATGATATTTTTCTAATAAATCAATTACACCATGCATACCAGGATCTGCTAAGTCATAAACGTCTTTCCAGCTTTCTTTAACATTAAGCCCCTGCACTTTTCTCAATTGAGAAATAGCTTTGGTTTCTTCATGCTTAATAAACATGTGCTGATGATCAGGTTGTTTACGATGACAGTCACAACATAATGGCGTTAAGTTCCTGTTGCTATTATCTGATTTAACACCATTAATATGGTGCACATGTAATAGCCTTTTATGCTGATTAAGATCTAGGCCACACTGTTGACATTGGTAGTTAAACTTTTCACGAACTTTTCTAGATACATTGTCCCAATCTTTGGTGTAAGTAGTTATCTGATTATTAGCAACTCCTGTCGGCATAAATTTAAAGAATGAACTGTAAGTATCAAAGAAATCTGCAAGTTGAAAGCTTTGTACAAATGACTTTCGAGGAGCACCTCTTTTCAAAGAGGAAAACTTTTGATAATTAATTGCCTCGAGGCAATACTGGCAAACATTTAATTTCGTTTCACCTTCAACTAATTCTTTTGTTTGGTTATTTGCACCTGATACAGCAAACAGCCCGTCTAATTTATTTGTAACTACGTATCGATCAAAGCGACCTTTTTTTCTCATTCTTTCGAGCATTTCACAATCAGCGACATGAAATTTATTACCTTTAGAGCCATCCTCTAACACACCGTAAATTTTGTTGTTATAACTATGATCTTTTATGTATAACAGAACCTGGCGCCCTTGATAACTAGCGAGTCCTGTTTCAAACTCTATATCTTCAAAGTTAACTTCAAGCCCTTCATTAAGTTGTTTATCAATCGGCTCAATTGGGATCAATTCATTAGAGAGTTCAAACTCAATATGCTCTGCTCCCATTTTATTTACGGCTTGATGAAGAGAAGAAAAATTTATAGTTAGTTTCATTTATAAACCTTCAACGATTTTACGTATTTGAATATCAGCATTGGTAATCACACGAAAAGATACCCTACGAGACTTTTGTTTATTTTCGGAACCGTCGTTATCTAATTTCAAGCGAGAAGAAGCCAAGCCCACTGCTGCAAAAGAAGATTTAATCCAAACTCTTTGTTTATTCGTAAGTTCTGATAAGAAGTAAGAATAATTAAGTACACTACGTGTTCGATTCTGAGATAGTGTCATATTAAAGAAATAGGCATCGTCTGGATGAGTATCAATGCCCCATTCGGACGATGTATGCCCTTCAATTCTCACTTCATCAATACTGCTTTTGTATTTATTTAATACTCGTAAGTAACGAGGAATAAAGTTGTCTAATATTTCTTCAAACTCAACCTTCAACTCGCTTTCACCACTTGAAAATAACACTTCAGGTGAGTTGAACTGAAAAGATAGAGTCTCTTTATCTATTGATGCTTTCCAATTTGTTAAGTCATTTTCAAATTCAGTATTTAATGCATCAAATATTGCAACCTGGTTTTGTTGATAAGCTACCGCTACATTTTTGATTTTGTCTCTCTCAGTAGATACATGACGCATAAAAGCAATAGCTATGAATAGGAAAACCATCATCAGACCAGCCATTAAATCGGAAACAGTCAACCAATGTTCGCCATCTTCCTTTTGCTTTGAAGAGCCAAAGATAGAACTTGTAGAAGACATAAATTATACCCCCTGTGTTACAACAGAGTTCATTTGAGTTACTAACTTAGAGTAGTCTTTCACAAATTGATTGCTGATTTGACCAAGTGCTTTACCCATTTCGTTCATTACTCTATTAAGTTCTTGTTGCATAGACTGGTCGATCATACTTAGTTGCTTTTCAACCGCCTCACCTGTTTTACCCACTTGATCTTTTAATCCCGTATCGATATTAGAAAAAACCTTCGTCATATGTTGGGTCTGAGAAGAAAAGACATCCTCCAATGATGATTCAAGGCGTTTTTGCATGCTTTCAATACTTTGACTAACGCTATCTCTAACTGATGAAGTGTCAGTCACTAAAGCATTATTCGCATCAGTTAATGTTTTCGCCATAAGTTTAGAATCATCAATTAGACCATTTACCATATCTCGAACATTCATACTTAGTTCTTTAACTGTATGGTCTAATTCCTCTCTAATTTTTACTGTATTGTCACTCACTTCATGGGTTGTTGCTTGCAAGCTTTCATTCGTTAATTTAACTTGTGTCTCGAATTCTTCTGCGCCACCAGAAATTACTTTTTCTACTTTAGCGGCGCTTTCAGCCAGCTTTTCACCTATAGTTTCGACACCTTCTTTGCTGTTAGATATGAACTTATCAAGTAAGTCGTTTGAAGCCATTATATGGTTTTGAATATACTTATCGGATTCTGTTAACAATGTTGTATAGTGGTTACTTGCTGATTCAACAGAATCAGATATTGTTTTAACAGTTTCATCTATCTGCTTTCTTATTTCAGGTACTGCTTCAACTGCTTTATCACGGATATCTTTAAATACCGATAAGTGATTTTCTAGTTCTGATAGCTGATGATTATTGACTTCCATAATACTTTTCAAGTCAGTCATTGTTTCAGGGATAGCCTTAGATTCATTGCTAATTGCCATGACTGAAGCTTCAGTTGCTGTAATTGAAGTTACACCAAGCTTGTATTGCTCTGTCATTTGAGAAATTTGATCTTTGTAATTTTCTTGCCATACAACTAACTTTTTAACAGACTCATTAAGTTGTTTGAAATTTTCACCAAATTGTTCTGTAAGGTTGTTATTAAAATCACTAATAACTTGTTTTAGTGCTTCTATTACCGTTTCTGTGGCTGACTTCGAAAGCATATCTGCAAAGTCTTGCATTTTTATCCATAGCTTGTCTGAAAAAATAGTAAAGTTATCCTTCTGATTAACAAGTTGTTCGTTTACCATTTTAAGTGTTTCAGACATTTCTTGTTGTGACTTTATTGATATTTTTTGGTTGTCATTTATGTCCCCTCGTAACAATTTAAGCTGACTCAAAATAGAACCATCACCATCACCACCAATAGCAGTGACAAGGTTTTCAATTGATTTCCCTTGGTAGTTGATTGCTCCAAGTATATCTTCAGGAGTAGCGGTGGGTACTTCATCAATACTTTTAGGAATTGATACTACTCCCGAAGTTTGAAGAACTTTAAATATTATTGATAAAAAGATGCCGACAAGACTTGTTAGGAAAGCTGTTTTTAAACCATTTAATAGCCCTTCAATGCTTCCATCAATATTATTCGCATCAAACGCCATAAGACCAATTACAATACCTGTAAATGTTCCTAATATACCTAAAGAAGTTAATAAAGCAGGTGTATAAGAGACGTAGTCTAAAGCTTTACCTCGCTTAAGGTTAGTAAGGGCAAACAAAAAGGCAATGCCAATTAATATGCAGAATAGGGTTGTTAAAGAGCTTGTGAACATTACAGCTTGTTCGTTAGATATATTTACTACTTCCATTACTTTTCCTTTTATTGATGGGTTCAAAACTTTCCATCAGTCATAAGTATTTAATCTAAATTAAGATTAATATCCTGGTGCTATTGTTAGGTTCTCAGCACCATAAAGTGTTTGCCTGTTTCTCAACCAAAGTTGATATTCAGCGCCTTTCAAAGACGCATCTTCTGTACAATCTATATTCCAACGTCGTAATAAATAACCAACAAGAGCAGCTCTAACCGTAATTTGTAATACACCTTTTTCCATACCGTAATCAAGTTCTATTGCTTGAGGATATAGAGCATTAGTTGGGTGAGTAACTATGTGTAAGTCCATTTTTCTCATCCATTGGTTATCTTCGACATCTTTTTCAAACTCTTCCACTTTCTGTTCGAGTAGACTTACTTTAGAAATACGAGTAATAACGAAATCTCGAAAAGAATTTGTATTCCGATCGAAAGCTCGCACGAGCCATCTAAGTCCGTTATCTACAATAGTATGTGGAATAATCTCACGTGCTTTTGAACCTAATGATAAAGATGTATAGATGATTGAAATTACCTTTTTATTTATAACGGCTTGAACTAATTTGGCTACGATATTTATATCCGGTAGATTAAGTTGCAATGGGTCAGAAACAGGAAAAGTGACTTCCAAAACGCCATCAAACCCATCGCTTATTTTGTTTGCTAATTTTGCTAAGGTTTTTCGTGGTTCGTAATTAAATAGTGGTTTAAATGTTTTATTCTGAATATATAACTTTGACGGGTTATCGAAATCGGAATTGGTAGGGGAAAGTTCTCTATATAAGGCTATATCACGGGTAGCATTTGCCATCCCCATTTCAAACTTAGTGGTTAAATCACTTCTTGAGAAAGCACCTTTAAACATTAACATAAAGTCAATAAATGCCAACCTTTGTTTTTGTGCATAATTTAATTCTGATAATTTTTTGTTAACCATAATGATTTTAAATAGCCTGATTTTGAGCGAACAAGGTAATCAATTTGATTACAACACTCTACTCCCCTACTTGGTTAAAACAAGCGCATAAATGTTACGTTTATGTAATTTTTTGTATGGTATTCAGGATATGTCATCGGTTGTTCTACTTTTATCAGACATGACACTTTGATAATTGAATATAATCCAATTATTGATGGGAAAAATGACAAAAAGAAAATGAGAAGATACACGACTAAAATCAAAAAGAAGCGGTAGCATTAGTGACCGAGCAAGGCTATAGCATATCAAAGGCAACAAAGCCTTTAGGGATCATGGATAAATAACTTTCTAACTGGAAAGCCAAGTTTAGGCAGAGCAATCTGTGGCTAACTTAAACGCTGATTGAAATCAAACACACCTATTCAATAACTTATATCTCTTAGTAGGAATGAAAGCATCCAGGGATAAATTACTAATGGCAGTTTATTGTTTGACCCCTCCCACAGTTGAACAGAAAGTTTTGGCTAATATTACCCTAAATACGCTCATGAATTTACGAAGGCTTAATGTCCGCAATTGGCTAAAAACAGCTAAATCGCTAAGTTTTTATACTGTCCATATCCTTTAGTAATCACACAGATTCATCTAATGAGGTTTTATCATAAAGCCGACGAACAATTATGTTCGCGGCTTTATTTTTAGTTAGCTTAATGATTAGGTGTATTACCCTTCCATCAATTAACTATTGCAGGCTGCTATAGCTCCCAAAGATACTATGTCAATATCCATTCCAGTCTCTTTTACTTGCTCAATAATACTGGTTAATTGGTTACGGTTATCTGTGGTTAACTGCCCTTCTGCCGCTTTATTCAAACGATATATTGAGCCAGAATATTGCTTCCAATCGACGTAGTCATCATTAATGACTGCATTATCAAAACTATAAGTGCCTGACGATAAGCGCCATGAGTCACCTTCTAAATAGCTGCCATTATATGAGCCAAAGACTTTAAAAAAGGGGGGGTGTTGGTTGTCATTTTCACTGTCATTACCTGTGAACTTTAATATCAACCAACCATCAGGTTTATACCTCATGCCATGCTCCTTTTTACAATCTTGTTGAATTGAACGTTTGGCAATAATCATACAATTCCTCAATGCCTGCTTTGTTATAGATAAGCACAATCGGTTTTGCGCTGAGCTGCTTATTCTCACTACCAAACCAGTGACGGATAAACTCAATATCACCACAACAAAAATGCTCTACGTGATGAAAAATATAAAGTAACTTAATGATGGTTTGAGAGTTTTGCTCGGTAGGTGACAAAGTCTCTTGACCTTGCACACCTGAATAGTTGTCAACAAGTATCGATGCCAAAAATTCATCTCGATTAATTAATAAACAACAACAAACGTTGTTAATGGCTTTAAACACGACTCTCTCTTTGGTTAACGCATCCATGTTAGCCTTCCTCAGTTAAGATTAATGGGGTTTTATCAAGGTAACCAATCAGCAATTGATTTAGCTGCTCATCGCTTAAGTAATAAAGTTTAGATACATCAAGAGGCTGAATGATGTTAATTAATAGCTGCATCAACCTTAACTGAGGTGATTGAGCCCAGGCTTTTGACATTAAGTTAAGAATCTCTGCTTTAGACTTTGGCAGTGGATGTGACTCATCAACGCTTGGCATAGGCTTAACAGGTAAGGCTTTAGGTGTGATAACCTTGTTGGAGAGTAAAAAGTTCTCTACTTTTTTAGCCACCTGCTCATTTTCTTCTGCTGTGACTAAAGTAACGTCATGAATACGCATCGCATAGCTTAATTGCTCAGCTACAGTTAACGCTTTATCAATGGTGATTAGTTGAGCTTCAGTTGAATCAAAGGCATAAATTGGGAGTTTACCTTGCTCATTCATTGTCTTTAACCAGTCTTCGGCTTGTGCTTCATGGGTAAACTTGAGCGCACTGTGCGTAAAGTAATGGTTAGGTATGGTAACTTCACTACCATCAGTAAAGTAACAGACTATTTTACCCGTATGGCCCATATAAGCATCAGGGCTTTGCAATGCTTCAAGTGCTTGAATAAAGGTAGGATAAGGTTGCTGAAATCGATTTTTAAAATCGAGCGCACGAAAAGCGAATATCGCTTTGGTTGGCTTTGTCATAGGATTTTCCTTTTGTTTAAATGGTTCAAACAAAGCCTACAGGTAAAGCTAAAACGCGCGACTGCGCCAACACCTTATATTTTTTCCTTGTTTTTCAATAAATAATATTGTCCTTGGTATTCAAAGATTACTCTGTTTAATGGATGATGCATTGAATTAAGCTGACGAGTCATTGAGGTGAACTCACGGACAAACCTTGACCACTTTTTAACCTTGCAACTTAAGTTGGTAATAGAGATTTTATGCTTTGCCACTCTACTAAATGAGATGACATCATCGACATCTGCAATATCACCATATAGGTGCTTAGGCATTGGCAAAATAATCTCACCAGTGCTTTCATCTTTCTCTAAGTCTATTTGATGAGGGAAGTGTCCAATATCTGCTTTAGTGAGACTAAAGTGTTTTCTAATATGACTAAATAATTCAGATGATTTCATTTCACTCCTAGTAATACATTAACTAATCAAAATAGAAACATTATCAAAAAAGCTAACATGCGCGACTGCGATAACAACACAACTCTTCAGTAAACTTCTTGTAAAGCCAAAAACACAACTCCCTGAGGTGCGCGTTTAAAAAAATAGTTCATCCTGTTACGTTTATTGCAATAAATAAGGTGATTTATGTTTAAGGTATTACTGCTGTGGATTTTATGTTGGTCTTTATTGGCTGTTATTTATAGCTACCAGAGTAATAGCACAGCTGTATTTACCCTGCTGTGTGTTTCTTATCTGCCTGTTATTGCTTTCTTTGCCGTTTATTTTTTCGAGATAATGAATAGGCGCACTAACATCAATCCTAACAGTAGAAAAAATATTCTTTATAAAAATCTCAGTGTAAATCTATTATTGATACTGACTTTTTCATTCCTGTTAATACTATCTTTTTCACTACCAGAAATGACTCAAGATGAACGAACAATAAAGTTCTTTCTTTTATATGCATTAGCATCAATAACATCAACTGTTGCCTTAGTTTCATTAGTTGATGCTTATATAAATAACACTCGTGTAAATAAAAGCCAGAACTGTTGAGTAACTAACACGAAATAAAATCCATGGTTAAATAAGTACGACTAAAATGAACTATTGATCGTTATGAAACAGTAATATATTACTCCATTTTTTTACTGTTAATCACAAGATAAGAAAATTAAAATGCGACAACTCACAGATTATCAAGAAAATTCTTTAAAATTGAAACAAGTAACAATGATTCTTTGATTTACAATACTTATTAGAAAGAAACGAAAATAATATTCATAAATGAATTATTTTATAAAAATATTGAATAGAGCAATAATGGTAAACAAATTATGAGTCAATTAAGATTTTTAACAAAAAAGCAACTATTTGAAACGCTTTGTATCTCAACATCAACGTATTACGAAGTAACTAACAAAGATCACAAAAACTATGATCCCGATTTCCCAAAGCCAGTTGATGTGTTTACTTCAAATAAATTACGTTTTTCATCCGTTGATGTTGATAACTATATCATTAAACATTCACACACAAACACGCTTTAACTCTTGAGCAACGGCACTTTGAATGAGATTACACCAGAGTTCATAAGCAAACCTTTGCTCTTCAATCCAATCATGCTTGTTATATATTGCCATCACTCCTTGTAATTCATGGCCAAGCATTTTTTCGCTAACATGGGGTAAAATACCCTTCTCTGATATGCGGGTTGATAATGTTCGCCTAAAATCATGTAAAATAAACTCATCCATTTCATAAGTTGCATGTAACTTGCCCCATATTCGCTTACAAAATCGTGCTATTGAATGAGTTGTCATAGGTGTATTAGCATGAGCTCCAGGTATTAAATACCCATTTTCACCATAAAGCTCATCAAGCTCTTTAATAAGTGTCGCCGCTAAGGGAGGTATTGCCCTGCGAATAACCTTACCCGTTTTGCTACGATTAATTGGTAATGTCCACAACATTTTATCCAAATCAAACTCTGATCGCAGTGCGCTTCTAATTTCTGTATTTCTTGCACCAAACAATAACAGTAATTTAGTACAATTTTTCGTTGCGGGTGTTGCTTTTGTACGACCTATTTCGATCCATATTTTAGCCACCTCATGTAATGCTAAAGTTCGTTGGCCTACTGTCGATTTTTCGCCTATAGCCTTCAATTGAATATCAAAAACCTTGCAGCCAGATATCACACCTCTTGAAAGGCAAAAGCGCAACATAGATTTCAATATTTTTAATGTGCTACCAGCATTTTTACGAGTAGTAGCCATAGCTATTTTATCAAAAAAAGTAATCCACTCTTCAAAGCGCGCCCGCTCAATATCATAACTAAAAAATGAATCAATAAAAAACCTTGAGGCAATAGATTGGTAATAAATTTGCGTTGAAGGCTTTAAGTGCACAACGTAATTTTCAAGCCAGTGTTGAGAGCATTCACTGATATATTTAATGTTTTTAACTGGCCTAATATTTTTGGGATCGTTGCCTAACTCAACTTCTTTTTTATACTTCCAGGCTTTTTCACGCGCTTCATCAAGAGAAAATGCAGGAAAGCTACCTATAGTTATTCGTTTACTTTTACCTGCAATACGGTAACGAAAAACATAACTTACCTTGCCTTTTAAACCTGCAACAACAGTTAGGCCATCACGATCTGGAAGTTCTACCTTTTTACTTCTACCTTTACCATGCAGTGCTTTTAATTTAGTATGTGTAAGTCCCATGTATAACCATCTCTTTCGCATCCACCGCAGCGACACAGATTTTACTTCTGGCGACACAAGGGCGACAAATAATTGTGAATTTCAATAAAAAAACATAGTAACAGGTAACAACAAAAAGTGATAACCATTTTACTCAATACTCCTTTAAAAACCTGGGTTAACAGAAAAGTTAACAACAAATAATGACCATTCCAACACAGCCAACAATACTTTGGCACGATTATGAAACATGGGGTATATCACCTAAATTCGATAAACCTTCACAATTTGCAGGTATCAGAACGGATCTCGATTTAAACATTATTGGTGAGCCTGAAATGTTTTACTGTGCGCCACCGGTTGATTATTTACCTAACCCAGAGGCTTGCTTGGTTACAGGAATAACGCCACAGAAAGCACAGAGTGAAGGGCTTAGTGAAGCAGAGTTTGCAAACCGTATTCATCAATTATTTACTGTGCCTAATACTTGTGTCGCAGGTTATAACAACATTCGTTTTGATGATGAAGTTACTCGTTACTTGTTATATCGCAACTTTTATGACCCTTATGCTCGGGAATGGCAAAACGGTAATAGTCGCTGGGATATTATCGATATGGTACGTGCTTGTTATGCGCTGAGGCCTGAAGGTATAAACTGGCCAACAGTTGAGCGTGATGGCGAAGAAGTTGTCAGTTTTCGCTTAGAATTGCTTACAGCAGCCAATGGCATAAGTCATGAAGCTGCTCATGATGCGATGAGTGATGTTTATGCCACCATTGCGATGGCAAAACTGATTAAAGAGAAACAGCCGAAGCTCTATGAGTTTATTTTCAATTTGAAAAGTAAAAAAGAGGTGTCTGCATTGTTAAATGTGGCTGAAATGACACCTGTCGTGCATACTTCTTCTAAAATATCTTCAGCACATGGTTGTACTAGTTGGTTTGCGCCCGTTAGTTATCATCCTGTCAATAAAAATGCAGTGATTTGTGTTGATTTAGCAAGAGACATTTCACCACTTATTTCATTAAGCAGCGAAGAAATTAAATCGCGTTTATACACGCGCTACGATGAACTAGCCCCTGATGAAAAACCCATTCCGGTGAAACTTATTCATATCAATAAGTGCCCTGTTGTTGCCCCTGCAAAAACGTTATTACCGGAAAATGCCCAACGTTTAGATATTCCACGAGATGTTTGTTTAGATAACCTAGCAACATTAAAACAACATTCTGAACTTAGAGATAAGCTAAGTGATGTATTTGCCCCAGAGCCGTTTGATGATAACGACATTGATGTTGAACAAGCATTGTATGGCGGTAGTTTCTTTAGCCATAGTGATAAAGCGCAGATGGATATTTTACGAGAGTTACCGCCTGAGCAACTAGGTAGTCACCCCTTTCAGTTTCAAGATAAACGCTTATCCGTACTTTTATTCAGGTACAGAGCGAGAAACTATCCTCATACCCTTACAACTGAAGAACAGCAGCGTTGGCAACAATATTGCCAAAACAAACTTCAGTATGGCGGTAAAGGTTTATTAAGTATTGATGAGTTTATGATTAAGATTGAAAATTTAGCTCATGAGCATGAAGAGAATAAAGGAAAAATGTCGATACTCAAAGCGTTATATGAGTATATTCAAGGATAAAAACGCAAGATGAAAAAATAAGTAAAAGCTTACTAGCGTATGAGAGCTAACATTCATTTCAAAGCCCTCATACGAATATAACTAATTTAATTTGCCTAATTTTTTTTGGGTGCTTTATAACGAGCAATCAAGCTAGAAGTATCCCAACGATTACCCCCTAATGCCTGAACTTCTTGATAAAAACCATCAACCATCTGAGTCATCGGTAAATCCAGATTATGTTTGTTGGCTTCATCAAAAGCAATGGCGAGATCTTTACGCATCCAATCGACCGCAAAACCGAAATCATACTCACCTTCGAACATGGTTTTGTATCTGTTTTCCATTTGCCACGACCCCGCAGCACCTTTAGCAATGGTATCAACCAAAGCGGTCGGATCTAGCCCTACTTTTTCAGCCAAGCTAAAACCTTCCGCTAAGCCTTGAACTATGCCAGCAATACAAATTTGATTAACCATTTTCGCTAATTGACCACTGCCAACAGCGCCCATGAGTTGACTAAACTTTGCATAAGCTTTCATCACGGGCTGAGCGCGTTCAAAGACAGCTTGTTCACCACCAACCATAACCGTTAGCATGCCATTCTCTGCGCCGGCTTGACCACCAGATACAGGCGCATCAAGAAAAGACTTACCTTGTTGTAGAGCAACTTGATAAATTTCACGGGCAACTTCAGCCGATGCAGTAGTATGATCAACAAGAATACTGCCTTGAGGCATACCCGCTAATATTCCCTGCTCACCTAAAACTACTTGTCGAACATCATCATCGTTGCCAACACAACAAAAAACAATGTCACAATTTTCCGCTGCTTGTGCTGGCGTATCAGCATATTGACCAGAATATTCTGCTTGCCATTTTATCGCTTTGTCCTTGCTTCGGTTATAAACACAAACCTCATGACCCGCTTTTTGCAAATGGCCTGCCATTGGGTATCCCATGACACCTAAACCGATAAATGCGACTTTCATTTGATAAACCCTACTTAAAGTGAACAGAGATAATTAAACCGTTTTCTTAATTAGTACTTATTTTATTGGTGTTAGAGCAACCGAGCTAAAATTTATGCCCTGCCAACCTGTTTTCATAAAGTTTCTAATATTGCCATGATCAGAGCCTGCAGGGTTTCCAAGTACATCCTCAACATAATAACGCCCAAAACATGATAAAGTTTCTTGCTCAGTCAGCTGGTTAAGCTTAGCAAAATAAAAAATCTTACAAGATCCTTCATTCGTACCACTTTCATTAGTTAACTCACCGTTTTGAAATGATGAAGGCTGGTATTGGTAGTTGTCTTGTATAACCTGCATCACTTGCTCAAATTCAATTTTCTCAGCTTGTTGTTTAATTTTCGCTATCAATGTATCTAATGTACCAACGTTGCTATCGCTCATAATTTTTTACTGCCCTGCTTTTAATTTTGCTTTCGCTGCTTCCACTTTTGAAAAATCTAGTCCTAGCTCTTCTACCGCATCTTTTATTAAATCAGGCTGCGTCATAACTAGTCCCATAATAGCTTGTAATTTTTCTGGTGGAATGCCTAATTCTTGAATGATGCCCATCGCCATTAAAGGGTTTTCTGTTAGTGCTTGAAAAAGCTCACTGATCTTGTCATCACTGATATTTAACTCTTTTAATAATTGAAGAATTGGATTCATTTTACTTGCTTCTCTTTGGTTTGTTCTGAAGTTATTTTTTCCGCGTAAAGTGTACCTTTTTTTGCAATTAAAATAAAAACAATATAAAGTGCCTGTCAAATTAAATTGTGCACAATTTAATTTGACAAAATTTAAATAATCAATAGGTAGGCATTTTCATGACAACAAGTATTTATGATCTTTGTGCAAACAATACGCAAGGTGAACAAGTTGAATTATCGCGTTTTAAAAATAAAGTATTACTTATTGTTAATACTGCCAGCGACTGCGGTTTTACACCACAATATAAAGGCCTACAATCCTTATATCAAAAGCATCACGACAGTGGTTTTGAAATACTCGCATTTCCTTGTAATCAATTTAAACAACAAGAAAAAGGCAGTGATGAAGAAATAAAACAATTTTGTGATCTTCGCTTTAATATAAGTTTTCCGCTCTTTAGTAAAATTGATGTCAATGGTGATGATGCGCACCCGCTATTTACTCTTCTTAAAAACCAGGCGCCTGGCATACTTGGCTCTAAAGGCATTAAGTGGAACTTCACTAAGTTTTTAGTGAATCAAGAAGGCAAGGTTTTAAAACGTTATGCACCAATTACTAAGCCGGAAACTATTGAAGCAGATATAGAAAAGTTATTATAAATAATGAATACAAATGACAGTTTAGCGCTAGAAAACCAACTTTGTTTTCGCTTTTACAGTTTAACAAAGTTAATGAATAGGCAATACAGTCCCGTATTAAAACACTTAGGGCTTACTTATTCACAATATCTTGTCATGTTAGTGCTTTGGGAAACGAACAATACCCAATCAAGGATTTCAGTGAAAGGTATAGGGAACAAATTAGATTTAGATTCAGGGACTTTATCGCCCTTACTAAAGCGATTAGAAAAACTTGGGCTACTGAATCGAGAACGTAATGATGAAGATGAGCGCAGCGTTGAAATAAAATTAACTGAAGCAGGTTGTCAGTTAAAAGCTAAAGCTAAAGACATTCCTGCACAAATGTTTTCTGTGACAGGAATGTCGATTGATGAACTGCAAGCATTAAATAATCAATTAGATAGCCTGCTTACCACCATGTCTAATCGATAAAGTATGACTTAAGCAAACAACTCAGAATGAAGCTTTTCTACAACATTATTTGCATCTTGCTCAGCCACTAAAAAGCATAAATTATTAGCACTAGCACCATGACAAATTAAACGAATATTAGTGTCATTAATGGTTTGAAAAATACTTTGTCCAATACCTTTAGCAGAATCTAAGCCGTTACCAATCACAGCAACAAGTGATAAACCATGCTCAACACTTACTTCACACAATTGCTCTAATTCTTGTACAACGGTTGTTGTTAATAAGGCCTGTGTTGAGCCGCTTGGATTATCAAACGTTAACGCAACACTGATTTCACTTGTGGTGATCAAATCTATACTTAACTCATGCTTTGCTAAGATCGAAAAAACTTTCGCTAAGAAGCCACTGGCATGTAACATAGCGGGGCTTTTTACAGTCACTAACGTTTGCTCTCTACGAAGTGCTATAGAGCGATAAGTTGGATTTGACTCCACAGTCTGTTTAATTTGCGTACCACCTTTCTCCGGCTCTTTACTCGAACCGACAAAAACAGGAATATTTTGACGCATAGCAGGAATAAGTGTCGCTGGATGCAATATTTTAGCACCAAAGGTTGCCATTTCAGCCGCTTCACCAAAGCTTATTTCTTTAATTGCACGAGCTTGTTCAGTGATGCGAGGATCAGTGGTAAAAATTCCCACCACATCAGTCCAAATTGCAAGGTTACTCGCTGCTACGGCTTCAGCAAGTAAAGCGGCACTATAATCAGAGCCGCCACGACCTAATGTGGTAGTTTCACCTAAGCCATCTTGACCGATAAACCCTTGTGTTACTAGCACTTGCTGAGATAATTTTGGCAGTAGTATAGATGCACAGTTATGTGATAATTGCTCAATATCAACTACAGCTTTACCATATAAACTATTGGTTTTCATCACTTGCTGAACATTAAAATAGGCACCATCAACACCAACAGATTGGAGTACTTTGGCAAAAATACGAGAGCTTAATTGCTCACCGTAAGCAAGAATAGCATCAGCTTGTTTTACGCTATATTGCTGTGATTGTGCTAAAGCAATACTAGCAAGCCCGTCAATTAAGGTTTCAATTTCACTATTTAATTCTTGTTCAACTTGCTCAGATAAATACTGAGTAATATTAAGTTGAATTGCGCGAATATTATCAATTATTTCAGCTTGCTCAGTTACGGATATGTTTTCTTGGCTTAAACGTACTAAAAAATTTGTCACACCGGCGCTGGCAGAAACAACAACGAGGCGATTCGTTTTATCATTTTTTATGATTTGCGCACAGCGCAACATAGCTTGATAATCGGCAACACTTGTACCACCGAATTTTGCGACAGTGATATGAGTATCAGATTGAGATAATTCTTTGTTAAACATGGTTATTCTTCCTAAGCACTATGAATTTTATGACAAAAAAATCATTTGCTAAATTAATACAGGAAGAGCATGACTGAACAGTTGGGTAGGCTAACGAATTTACTAATGAAAATACGCGCAAAGCTAACTTTTTCAGCCAGAAGCTCTCCACCTTAGCCTTTATAGGCAATTAAATCAGGTGACAGTCCTAAGGATTCAGCCTTAGTGACCGAGTAATAATAGCCACAATATTAATACTCTCGGCAATAAACTCCCTCAATAACGTTATCGGAATGTGGTTCCTAATACCTTTAGGGTACAACGTTATCTACCTAGTTATTGCTCCTCTTCTGGTGTTAATCAAATGATGTAATTAAATTCATATTTGAGCAACTACTCTATTAAACCCTAAACGATAAATAAATGCAATAGACTTTTAGACGTCTAAGCAGTTTTTATTTATATTTATCAACAGGCAATTTTTGTTATAGTGATAAATAACTAGCAACTAGTGTTATTCAATTGAATGGATTTATTTCTCCTTAAAAAAATTATTTCAGTGTTTATTATGCCGATGAATATTGTGCTAATTTTATTAATTTTGGCTCTTTTATTTTTTAAGAATCGCCCTAGCTCAAGCTTCAAATGCCTACTTAGTGCTTTTTTATTATTATTTGTTTCTTCCATGCCGATAGTCTCAGATAAGTTTATGCTTAGCATTGAAGATAACTATGAGGCATTTACACTCTCCGACAAGCCTGTTGATTATATTATTGTTTTAGGAGGCTGGCACACCGCTAATGCTGCTCTCCCGGTAACCAGTCAATTAAGTAACAACTCTCTACAGAGATTAGTTGAAGCAATAAGAGTCTATAACAAGCACCCAGAAGCAAGAATAATCACTTCTGGCCATCACAATACTGATACTAGCTCCAATGCAGAAAAAATGAAGCAATCACTGGTACTTTTAGGTATACCCGAGCAGAAAATTATCACTGAGAACTTCCCTAAAGATACTGAAGAGGAAGCGGCATTAATCAGCCCTCGAGTACAAGGCTCACATGTCGTTTTGGTCACTAACGCAGATCATATGCCAAGAGCCATGAAATATTTTCAACAGCATGGCATTAACCCGATTCCTGCACCTACTGGTTATTGGGTAAAAAACCAAGATAATGAAAAAACGTGGCGATACTATGTGCCCAGCAGTAGTAAGCTACAACAAACAACCATTGCTTGGTATGAAAGTCTTGGCCGGTTTGTTCAATGGCTTAAAACACTAGTAAGTTTATAATTGGAATAATCACCTTGTATGTATTTTGGGATTGGTTAGTTGCTTATTTACTTACTTTGCTTGGTTACTTTGCTTGATTACTTAGCTTGACTGCTATACCGGATTATCAATATCTATAAATTGAACATCAAGCCCTTGTTCATGCGCAATAAACTCACCTAATGCTTTAACGCCATAGCGCTCTGTTGCATGATGTCCTGCGGCAAAAAAGTGAATATCCATTTCATGAGCAATATGGGTGGTTTTTTCTGAAACTTCACCAGAAATAAAGGCATCAATCCCTTGCTCTGCCGCAAGTTCGATATAATCCTGACCACCACCAGTACACCAAGCAATTGTCTTAATTTTTTTATTTGAAGCTGGCGCAATGTGTAAACAAGCACGATTAAGTTGTTTATCAATACGCTGAGTTAATTCACTAGCTGTCACTGCCTGCGGTAATTCTCCTTGAATAGCTACACTAAGTGGGTTTGCTAACTCTAGCGGGCCAGTGACATTAATACTAAGTAAGTTAGCAAGCTGGGCATTATTACCTAGTTGAGGGTGTATATCTAACGGCAAATGATAAGCAAATAAATTAATGTTATTGTCAAGTAACGCCTTGATACGCTTATGTTTCATGCCTCGAATAACGTAAGACTCATTTTTCCAAAAATAACCATGGTGAACAATAATAGCGTCAGCTTGTGCTTCAATGGCTTTTTCAATCAATGCTTGTGATGCTGTAACACCCGTAATGACTTTATTGATGCTTTCTCGCCCTTGTATCTGAAGGCCGTTAGGTGCGTAATCTTTTATTTGTTCGGGTTTTAATATTTCTTGTAGATACTTTTCAAGTTCAATACGTTGCATGATGAAGTTTCTTTCTGGTTATTTTGTTTTAGCTGAGGCATGAGTTTTATTGCTAGAATTTATGTTCATTGAGGGTACTTTTACCGGGTTAAATTTAGCTCGGATCTGCCACTTAGGTTTTATCGGTGTTAATGGTAATACTCTTTTCTTAGCAATAATAGTATAAACAGACCCTAAACTGGTTAAATAATTACTGGCAAACTTTCGCCAGCCCTTAGCTAATCCATGTTCGCTTACCTTTCCAACAAGAGAGCTATATAAACAACGCTCATCACTAATAATTTCAAACCCCATTAAATGTAACCAGTCTTTAACTCGCATAGGTGAAAAAAAATGCTCATTCCAAGGAGTTTGTTTTCTACGATAGGGAATAATGCGATTTAAGCCCGCTAATGAAAAAGGGTTAAAGCCTGTTATAACGAGATAACCATTAGGGATAAGAACACGATTTGCTTCTCGAATCACATGGTGAGGATCTAATGAAAACTCCAAAGTGTGGCTCAACAAGCAAACATCAACACTATGCTCAAGTAAGGGTAAATCATCTAATTCGGCAATTATAGGTGATGTTTTAAAACGTTCACCTTGTTCAGCTTCAGAAGTGATAAGTGCTTTATTCAAACAGCAAGTTACTTGATGATTTATCGGGCTATCTGTAGTGTTTATCTCATGACTTAACGCCCCTACTTTGAGTAAATGATAACCAAAGAATTTTTGCCACCATGGTTTTAATTGCTCTTCTATAGCAGATAAAACCAAGCTGCCATTTGGGATCTCTTGCCAAGACTTTGGATAATGAGGTTGCCTAAATGCTAAAGCAGGTTTCATAGGGTTGCGTATTTATAGATGTTTTTGCCATTAATCTCAGTATAATTAACTCTATATGTTAAGCAAGTAGGTTACGAGCTAAGTTATGAATTCATTAACAAAAATTACGGGAATTAATGCATTTTCAGATAATTATATTTGGGCAATTCATAATTCAACTCATCTTGCTCTTGTCGATCCTGGGGATGCAAAAGTTTGCCTTGAGTTTTTAGAAGTGAACAACCTTTGCCTCAGTGCAATATTAATTACCCACCATCATCACGACCACACTGGTGGCATTCTTGAGCTACTTAGCTATTGTAAGCAAAAGCAGTGGCCTGTGACCGTTTATGGACCTAGCAATGACAACATTCCTCATTGTGATATTAAACTTATTGAAAATGATTCAGTGAAGCTACCTTTACTGGATATATCATTTAGCGTGATAGATTTACCAGGCCATACTGCTGGACACATTGCTTATTTTGCAAACAGCACTATTAAACCGATACTTTTTTGCGGTGATACATTATTTTCAGGTGGCTGTGGCCGATTATTTGAAGGGACGGCAGAACAAATGCATAACTCATTAAGTAAATTAGCGAGTTTGCCAGAGAATACGCAAGTATACTGCGCACATGAATATACCCAAGCGAATTTAAAATTTGCTATGGCGGTTGAGCCATACAATCAAGCATTAATTCGTTACAGTGAACAAGTTAACGAGTTACGTGCTAACAATATTGCAACAGTGCCAACAACCATAAAAGTAGAAAAACAAATCAACCCTTTTCTACGTAGTGATAAAGAGACAATACAAGCCAGTGCAAGAGAATTTGACCCTAGCATCCAAGCAAAAAATATCGCTACTTTCGCCACCATAAGGCGCTGGAAAGACCAATTTTAACGTGTTAACCTTGAACATTGTTTAAGTTATCGTTTGTATAAACGTAACCTTTTTTGTTTTAAATTATCATTGGTTGTTCATGAAATATTTTTTATTCCCTGCTTTTATTCTGCTAAGTGCTTGTCAAAGCACTTCAACTTCTCAACCTGATACCAGCTCTGAAACTGACAACAGTATACCCGCTGAGTTAATTGCGAGTAATGCTGATATCAATCAAGCATTATTAACCGATGAAAATGTTGATGTAATCCACCCTGTTGGTGACGTAAATTTTTCTTTAAAGAATAAAGAAGAACAAGCATTAAAAAACAATGATGTTTGGCAACGTATTAGAACTCAACTTAGCTTTGATGTACCTGAAAATAACCGTGTGCTTGCACAACGTAACTGGTATGCCAAGCACCCTAGTTACTTAAATCGCGTAGCCAAACGCGCAGAGCCTTTTCTTTTTTATATTGTTGAAGAATTAGAAAAAAACAATATGCCTCTCGAGCTAGCACTTTTACCTGTGGTAGAAAGTGCTTTTGATCCTTTTGCCTATTCTCATGGTCGCGCCTCAGGTATGTGGCAATTTGTCCCCGGAACGGGCACACGCTTTGGAATGAAGCAAAACTGGTGGTATGACGGTCGCCGTGATGTCATTGCCTCAACACAAGGCGCAATCAAATACATGAAGTACTTACATAAGTTCTTTGATGGTGATTGGTTACTTGCTTTAGCGGCCTATAACTCAGGTGAAGGTAGAGTACAACGCGCCGTTAGAAAGAATAAGAGCAAAGGAAAAAACACCGATTTTTGGTCTCTAGATTTACCTAAAGAAACTCGCGCTTACGTACCTAAACTACTTGCCTTAGCTGATATCATCAATCGCCCTGAGCATTTTAATTTATCATTATATGAAATTGCCAATGAAGAAGTGATCACCCAAGTAGATATTAAGTCTCAAATTGATTTAGCTAAAGCGGCAAGTTTAGCTAACTTATCACTGTTAGAATTGCAAAGGCTTAATCCTGGATACAACCGTTGGTCTACAGATCCTGATGGCCCACATCGTTTAGTACTTCCAAAACATAAAGCTGAGCATTTTGAGCAAGAATTAGCAAAGCTGACAAAAGAAGATCGACTCGCATGGCAACGCTATAAAATTAAAAATGGCGATAACTTAGGATATATAGCGAAAAAATTTCACACCAGTATCGATCTCATTCGCCAAGTTAATAACATTCAAGGCAATCAAATACGTGCAGGAAAGCACTTGCTAATACCTGTAGCTGCTAAGTCTCTTGACAGTTATATTTTATCGCAAGAACAACGTATTGCTAAAAAACAGTCAAGACCTCAACAAGGTATTAAATTAACGCATACCGTGGTTTCAGGTGATAACCTTTGGGATCTAGGTAAACACTACAAAGTATCGAGTGGCAACATCGCAAAATGGAATGGGTTTGCACCGCGTGACACACTGAAATTAGGCCAAAAACTGGTTATCTGGCAAAAGCCAAGTACAACAAGTCAGCTAGCAAAAACCACTACAGGTGTTGAACAAGCGATTATGCGCAATATTACCTACAAAGTGCGCCGTGGCGACTCTTTTGCTCGCATAGCCGATAAGTTTAATGTTCGAATTAGTGATATTGAACGTTGGAACAGCCTTAGCCGTGATAAGTACTTACAGCCTGGACAGAGATTAAAGCTCTCTGTTGATGTAACAAATAATATTTAACCTGAGAGTGACTGTGCTAGATATAACACTCACATAGCACGATTGTAGCCCGATAAAAGGGTTATAATCGTGAACTGTCAAAATCAACAAATACAGTTTGCTCTTTCGTTTCACTTCCTTCAGATACTTTAATCGTTAACCATAACCGCCAAGTCATCACTTTTTCGCTGCAACTGGCAAGCAGGCTTTCTGCTTCCCTTTGATTTTCAGCACTGCCCTTTTTAAAAAACACGGGCACTTTACCCATAAACATCGTTTTGCCTTCAAGATAAGCTTGAATGTCAGTTAATTGATGATTTTCATGCACAGAAGCTAACGTTACCTTCACCAAAAACGGCAACTCAGTTTTAAGCATACCTTGCTCTGATATACCTGAAAACTCAACACTTACTTTCCCTAATTCGGTGTCAATAAGGCAGCGGCTTTGTGTTGATAAACAAACAAAAACCTCGGTTTCTGAAAGTTCAGATGTCCTTTTTTCTACAGGCTTACAGGCAATGATACTCATTGCACAAATAAGGGTAATAAATAGTTTAGTCATTTGGCTTGGCTAATCTCTGATAAGTAAAATATGCATGGTCTTTAATCGTTTCAATACAATGTATACGTAATAAAAAATGTTAGAAAAAACCTTGGCTATTCAGTTTAAGTATCTACGAGTACAGTTAAAGCAACTTGAGTATTTTAGCCGCGTCCCTTACACTAATTAGCCCTTTTAATTGACTCTATGCTAACAAATTAATAATGACTCTTCCTAGCAAATCAAACATAAATACTGACAAAGCAAACTCAGTTTTCGTAAAAGAAAGCAACAACAGTAAATTTGTTGAGTGTGATGATTGTTCGATGAACTCTGTATGCCAGCCAGTAACTACAGCAAAACAGTCGTTAAATTTGTCTGAAAGTTACTTACAAAGAAGAGTGATAAGTAATAATGGTTTAGCATTATTCCAGCAGGGTGAACCACTAACCAGTATTTATGCCGTTAGCTCAGGTACATTTAAGTTATGTAAAAAAACGGATGATGGCCAAGACAGTATTATAGGGTTACGCTTTCCAGGTGAGCTTATTGGTGAGGATGCATTATATTTAAAATCATATAATTATACCGCTATAGCCATCGGCGAAAGTTCCGTATGTAAAGTGTCTGTTGAGCAAATGACATCTTGTGGCAAACTTGTGCCTGAAGTCCAACAAAACTTGATTGAATTATTATCCCGACAAACTTATGTGCGCCAACGCAATTTTCAAGCTTATATTGGTAAAAAATCTGCAGACAGTTTATTAGCCGCTTTTCTTTTAAATATCATCGAAAGAAATGCGGATCATACCGGTAGCAATGACACCATTGACTTATCATTTAGCCGCAATGATATCGCCAATTATTTAGGTTTACGCAGAGAAACCTTAAGCCGTGTTTTTTCTCGATTTCAAAAAGAGCAATTAATTCAAGTAGAAGCAAAGAAAATTCAACTTCTTGATATAAATAAATTAACGAAACTGGCTGATTTTTAATAATTAGTCTACCTTTCAAACAGGTAAAGATGAGTCTATAAACACTCAACTTTTATCCTTTCGCTCAACAATTCATTTACATGTATTTATTCAGTGTTAAATGATCATGAGTGCTTTAACTTGATTTAGATCAAGTTAAAGCACTCATGCCAGTTGATTTATATCATGAGCAAAGGGTAAAATTACCTTGTATATGGCACATTTAGCTCAATTTTGTGACATATATCATTGCTAAATAGCAAACAAAACAGAAATAGTCTAAATACTGTTCGTTTTTTACGCCTAAAGTCTAAATCAAACAGATATAAACTATTCTTATTAATAATAACACTGCGGAATCCATCACATGACTCAAAGCAATACGTCAACAGTAGAGTACAACTTCGATGTTGTTCGTCAATTTACTGTTATGACGGTAATCTGGGGGATCGTTGGTACACTGGTAGGTGTACTTATCGCGGCTCAATTAATTTGGCCAGCGTTAAATTTCGATACACCTTGGTTAACCTATTCTCGTCTTCGTCCACTACATACCAACGCGGTTATTTTCGCTTTTGGTACAAGTGCCCTATTTGCTACTTCATATTACGTTGTTCAGCGAACCTGCCAAACCACATTATTTGGTGGTAAGTTAGCTGCTTTTACTTTTTGGGGTTGGCAAGCCGTTATTTTAGCAGCAGCAATTACTTTACCGTTGGGATATTCAACATCAAAAGAATATGCTGAGCTAGAATGGCCAATTGATATCCTTATTACTGTCGTTTGGGTTGCTTATGCTATCGTATTTTTTGGCACTCTTATCAAACGTAAAACATCACATATTTACGTAGCTAACTGGTTCTTCGGTGGTTTCATTATTACTGTTGCGGTTTTACACCTTGGTAACTCAATGGCTGTACCTGTTTCAGCAATGAAGTCATATTCAATATATTCTGGTGCTATAGATGCCATGATGCAGTGGTGGTATGGACATAATGCTGTTGGTTTCTTATTAACCGCTGGATTCTTAGGTATGATGTACTACTTCGTACCAAAACAAGCTGAGCGCCCTGTTTATTCATACCGTTTGTCTATTGTTCACTTTTGGGCATTAGTTTCTCTATATATTTGGGCTGGCCCTCATCACTTACATTACACTGCACTTCCTGATTGGGCTCAATCATTAGGTATGGTTATGTCTGTGGTATTATTCTTACCATCATGGGGTGGTATGATTAATGGTATTATGACCTTGTCTGGTGCATGGCATAAACTTCGTCATGATCCTATTTTACGTTTCTTAATCGTTTCATTATCTTTCTACGGTATGTCTACGTTTGAAGGTCCAATGATGGCGATTAAATCAGTTAATGCGTTATCACATTACACTGACTGGACTGTTGGTCACGTACACTCTGGTGCGTTAGGTTGGGTTGCAATGGTATCAATTGGTGCCCTTTACCACTTAATTCCAGTGTTATTTAACCAAGGTCGTATGTACAGCATTCGATTAATCAATATTCACTTCTGGATTCATACTGCCGGTATCGTACTTTACATTGTAGCTATGTGGATCTCAGGTGTTATGCAAGGTTTAATGTGGCGTGCGGTAAATACTGACGGTACATTAACGTATAGTTTTGTAGAAAGCTTAACGGCTTCATACCCATTCTATTTCATCCGCTTCTTAGGTGGTGTTCTTGTTGTTGCTGGTTTTGTATTAATGGCTTACAACATGTTTAAAACAATCGGCGCTAAAGACGGAAGTCTTAAAGCTGTCGAACAAGCTTAAGGAGAACAAACATGCAAAGCAATCCTCAAAATAAGCATGAAAAAGTTGAAAAGAATGTCGGTTTGTTCTTTATTATCACAATATTAGCTATCAGTATTGGTGGCTTAGTTGAGATTACCCCGTTATTCTTTCAAAAAGAAACAACAACACCTGTTGATAACCTTAGACCTTACACAGCGTTAGAAATGGAAGGTCGTGACATTTATATTCGTGAAGGTTGTGCTAACTGTCATAGCCAAATGATTCGTCCATTTAGAGCTGAAACTGAGCGTTACGGTCACTATAGTGTTGCTGGTGAGCATGTATGGGAACACCCTTTCTTATGGGGTTCAAAACGTACAGGTCCTGATCTAGCACGTGTAGGCGGTCGTTATAGTGATGATTGGCATATTGCCCATTTAACTGACCCACGTTCTGTTGTACCTGAATCAAATATGCCAGCTTATAACTGGTTAAACAAAAACATCCTAACGGGTGAAGGTACAGCAGCTAAGCTTCAAACATTCAACTGGTTAACTCGCAACCGCAGCCATAAAGATGAAAATGGTAATGCTATTAAACTTTACTCTGAAGAAGATATAGCTGGTGCTGAAGAGGCGGTTAAGGGTAAAACTGAAATGACGGCCTTAGTTGCATACTTGCAATCACTTGGCCATGCATTGAAGTAAGCGAAGCCTTATGGATTACGGAACATTAAGAGGGTTTTTCGCCCTCCTTATATTGGCTTTATTTATTGTGATAGTGATTTGGTCTTATTCAAAAAATCGCAAAGAATCTTTTGATGAAATTGCAAATTCGATTTTAGACGACGATCAACCACAACAAAACGAAAGCCATCTTAAAACAGATAGCAAACAGGAGACTAATAATAATGTCTAGCTTCTGGAATATATGGGTTTGGGTTCTTACCCTTGGCTCCTTAGTAGGTTGCTACCTACTACTACGTTGGTGCTTAAAGAACTTTACAGGTGTTGAAGAAGGTGAGTCAATGGGACACACATTCGACGGTATTGAAGAGCTTAATAATCCACTACCTAACTGGTGGAGTACGTTTTTCTTATTAACTATTATCTGGGCGTTTGGTTATATTGCGCTATACGGTTTAGGTAACTGGACAGGTTTCCTTGGTTGGAAAAGCTCAAACCAAGGCATCTTAAACATTGCTGAATCAAAAGCTAAAACAGCGGAGTATTTAGCTGAAGACTCAGGTGTTTTAGTACAGTATGACCGCGAAGTTGCACAAGCTGACGCTAAGTATGGTCCAATCTTTGAAGCCTATGCTGCTCGTAGTATTGAAGATTTAGCTACAGATGAGGAAGCAATCAAAGTAGGTCAACGTTTATTCATTCAAAACTGTGCACAATGTCACGGCTCTGATGCTGGCGGTACTACTGGCTTCCCTAACCTAACTGATAATGACTGGTTATACGGTGGCACTCCTGCAGATATTAAGCACTCAATCATGCACGGTCGTGTTGCTCAAGGCATGATGGCTTGGGGTGATGCTTTAGGTGGTGATCAAGGTGTTAAAGAGGTTGCTGCATATGTTATTAGCTTAAGTGGTCGCTCTGTTAACCCTGAACTTGCCGAAGCAGGTAAAGCTAAATTTGGTATATGTGCTGGTTGTCATGGCGCTGAAGGTCAAGGTAGTTTAGCGCTAGGCCTACCACTTGGTGCACCAAATTTAACTGACAATATTTGGTTATATGGCGGTTCACAACGTGCTATTGAAGAGTCTATCAAATATGGTCGTGCCGGTGTTATGCCACCATGGAAAGATATTTTAGGTGAAGAAAAAGTTCATGTAATTAGTGCTTACGTTTACTCTCTTTCTCAAGATTAATATTTGATTTAGATAACTAAATTATTCTAAGATAAAAATTAATTGTAAAGGCTAGGTAACTTATTGTTATCTAGCCTTTTTTATTGTCGCATTCTAAGATACAAAGCTAGCCCCTCATCAATAAAAACGCTATAATACTGGCCAACTTTTGAACCTAAAAATATCTATTAAAATATGAAATCAACTTGGTATCGTGAGCCTTGGGCTTGGTTAGTTTTTATTCTTCCTTTTACTGCTGTTGTAGCTGGCATTGCGACTTACATTATCGCTAATACCGATCCTGATACCTTAGTGGTTGGAGATTATTATAAAACCGGAAAAGCAATTAATTTACAGGTTTCAAAAGTAAAGCAAGCGCAAAAGCTAGGAATGCGTTTCGCATTACAATACACAGAAAACACATTAGTGATAAAACCAACGGGTATTGAAAAAACATTCCCACTGATTAACGTTAACTTTTTCCACCCTACCCTTGAAGAAAAAGATTTTTACTTAGCCCTTACGCCCGATGGCAACGGCCAATTTAGGCAAGTGTTAGAGAATAATATTTCAGGTAAATGGAAAATAACGATAACCCCTTTTGATAACACTTGGAAAATCCAAGATACTATTAGCTTACCTCAACGTGAGTTTATAGATATTCTGCCAGACCCAACGAAAGCACAATAAAGCCTTCACCTAAAATGAGCTAACCTAGTTACTTTCTTATGTCGATAAAACAAAACTATTGCTTTCATTGTAATGAAGTTGTGCCACAAGGTATTCAACTAAGTGTCAATATTGATAGCAAGCTACAGCCAATGTGCTGCGTTGGCTGTCAAGCTGTAGCTCAAACTATTGTTGATAATAATTTAACGCAATATTATGACGTTAGAACTGAACCTGCTCAAAAAGGCGCGGAACTCGTGCCAGAGCAGCTGCAAAAAAATCATTTGCTCGATGAAGAAATTCTCCAAAATGAATTCATATATCAGCATGATGAAATCAAAGAGGCTATTTTAACGATTGAAGGAATTAACTGTGCTGCCTGCGCATGGTTAATTGAAATGCAATTAGCTAAACAAGCGGGTATTCACAGTATTAATGTCAATGCTACCACGCAACGAGCAACCGTGAAGTGGCAAGACAATAAACTAGCACTTAGTGACATTCTCTACGCCATTGAAAAAATTGGTTACCAAGCTTTACCTTTCAAAGCAAATGAAGTCGAAGTGCGCAATAAAAAACTAAGCAAGGTATTTATTAAAAGGCTTGGCATCAGCGGCATATTAATGATGCAAGTGATGATGATTGCCGTAGGCCTATATTTTGGTGCCTTTGCCGATATGGCTGAACATAACAAAGTCTATTTACGTTGGGTAAGCTTTATTTTAACGATACCTATTGTCACCTATGGAGCCTTTCCGTTTTATACTGGCGCCATTAAAGCTTTAAAGCTAAAGCGCCTGTCTATGGATGTACCTGTTACTATCGCGATAATACTCGCCTTTAGTGCCAGTGCATGGGCAACAATAACTGAACAAGGTGAAGTCTATTTTGAATCTGTTTCCATGTTCACCTTTTTGTTATTGATTGGTAAATTTTTAGAATTTAGAGCCCGTTCACATGCCGCACAGGTTTCAGCTAACCTACTTAAATTAATGCCAATGACTGCAACAAAAATAATTGAGCATTCTGTTACTCCCTCAACTATTGATAACAGCAATAACGCCGAGACACAAAAAATTAACGCGCGTGCAGAAGCGCTTGTTGCCGCGAAACTACTTGTTGCAGGAGATTTAGTTATCGTCAAACCAGGAGAAACCATTCCTGCTGACGGCACAATTACTCACGGAAACTCGCAAATCAATGAAGCAATGCTTTCTGGTGAACAACTCCCCGTTAATAAAAAAATCGATGATAATGTTTTTGCCGGCACAATTAATGGTGATGGCAACTTAACGGTGAAAGTAAAACAAGCAAATAACGAATCATTTTTAAGCCAACTTATTCGTTTAAGTGAACAATCTCAAGCACATAAACCTAAGCTCGCCCGTTTATCAGACAAAATTGCACAATACTTTGTCGCTATTATATTAGTAACAGCCATTGCTACAGCGCTTTATTGGCAACAGCATTTACCCGAAGAAGCATTTTGGATCACACTCTCTGTATTGGTTGCTACTTGCCCTTGCGCACTTTCTTTAGCCACACCCACGGCTCTAACTTGTGCAACAACCCGCCTAAACCGTGACGGCATTATGATCAAATCATCACATGTTATGGAGACCATGCCTAATATCAACTGCTTTGCCTTTGATAAAACCGGTACCTTAACAACAGGTGAATTTGCTATTGAGAAAGTTGAAGTGATAAACAAGCAGCAAACTCAACAGCAGGTTTTAGCTATTGCTGCTGCTTTAGAGGCACATTCTGAGCATCCTTTAGCCAAACCTTTTAGCGAGCATAGAGATTTCAACCTAAACGCAATAAACGTAAAAGTTGAATCAGGTAAAGGGGTATCAGGCAACATTGATAACAAACATTACAGTATTGGTAAGCCTACATGGCAGCTCAATGAAATTAATGAAACCACCAAGTCCGCCGCTTGTGTATTACTTTGTGAGGGTGAACTGATAGCGGTTTTTTATTTGGTTGATCAAATAAGAGCTGATGCAAAAACATTAATAACGTCTTTAAATGAAAATAATCAAACATTGATGTTATCAGGCGATAGTCAAATTGCTTGTGATAAAGTCGCACAGCAATTAGCAATAACTAAGTCACACGGAAACCTAACCGCTACCGATAAAATGGAGATGCTTTATAGTCTTCAAAAACAAGATGATGCAAAAGTTGTTATGGTGGGAGACGGTGTTAACGACTCACCTGTTTTTGGTGCTGCACATATTTCTATGGCCATGGGCTGTGGTACAGATATAGCCAAAAGTGGTGCCGATGTAATCCTATTAAATGACCAACTATCAAGTGTAAATACCTTAACAAAAGTCGCGCTAAAAACACGTCGTATTATTTTTCAAAACTATTTATGGGCCTTTGGTTATAATGCTATTGTTTTACCGTTAGCAGTTGCTGGCTATATCACACCTTATATGGCGGTAATAGGCATGTCTGCTAGCTCTATTTTGGTTATTACGAACTCACTACGTTTACTAAGAAAAGTTAAACAAGAAAAGTAAAATAAGAGTCTTATATGAGCATAATTTATATTTTAATCCCAATTGCTGTCTTACTTACCTGTATTGGAATTTACTTATTTTTTTGGGCAGTAAAAACTGAGCAATTTGAAGATCTTGAAAAACAAGGGATGAGCATTCTGTTTGATGACAATGAAGATAACACGATAAAAAAAGACAATAATCCAAATACAGTAAACAAAGAACAACAGACGGCCAACGAACACAAACCTGGAATACAAGAGCCTGAAACACAAGAGCAGATAAAATAATGACCCTAGACTTATTGTCTGCTTTTATTGTTGGTTTACTTGGCTCAGGCCATTGTATTACTATGTGCGGCGGTATAACCACTATGCTAACCTCTGCACTCCCTGCTAATAAATATAGCAATCAAGTAATCCCTGTTAATTCTCAAACTCCTCCCTCCCCATCAAGAAATATTACCTTAATTGTTAGTTATAACGTTGGACGGATTATCTCTTATAGTTTTATCGGTGCCATTGTTGGCTATACGGGCTCAATTGCGGCTAAAAATATTGGCTTACCACTGGCTGGATTAAGAATGCTTTCAGCTATTTTTCTTATTCTATTAGGGCTCTATATAGGTCAGTGGTTATTATGGCTTAACCGCATTGAGGCGTTAGGACAAAAACTATGGCGTTATATATCACCTTTAACTAAAAAAGTTATCCCTGTCACAAGCCCTGTAAAAGCACTTTCGTTAGGCGCAATTTGGGGCTGGTTACCTTGTGGTTTAGTATACTCAACACTCACTTGGGCATTGGCCAGTGGCAACGCAATGACCGGGGCTAGCATTATGTTACTTTTCGGCCTAGGTACCCTCCCAGCACTACTAACGTTATCTCTAAGCTTTAACAGTATAAAAAGCCTACTAACCAATTCAAGCTTACGAAAAGTGATGGCGTTAACATTAATATCATTTGGTATTTATAGTTTTATTGTTGCATATCACCACATGTTCTAATACCATAGTCCAGTCCTGTATATTAGGGTTAAGACCTTATTAAAAAAGAGTTTAGGTTATTAAAAACTCTACAAAAAAGAGTAACGCATGCAAAATAAAAGTTGCCCAAGTGCACAGCATATAAAGTGTCAAAACTGCAGTATTAGTGAACTTTGTTTACCTTTTACACTGAATGATCAAGAGCTTAATACGCTAGACGATATTATCGATCGTAAGCGCCCTATCCATAAAGGCGATAAAATTTTTACTGATGGCCAAGAGATGCACGCACTGTATGCAATTCGCTCTGGTACCTTTAAAACTTTTACCGTCAATGAACAAGGTGAAGAGCAAATTACTGGTTTCCACCTAGCTGGCGATTTATTAGGTTTTGATGCTATTGCTGATACTGAACATAAGAGTTTCGCTCAAGCACTTGAAACATCTATGGTATGTGAAATTCCTTATAACAATTTAGATACACTATCTAACACTATGCCGAAACTTAAGAAGCAAGTGTTGCGATTAATGAGTAATGAAATCCGTACCGATCAAGAAATGTTAACGCTGCTAAATCGCAAAAATGCCGAGCAACGGGTTGCCACTTTCTTAGTAAGTTTGAGTGAGCGATATCATGCTCGTGGATTATCTGCCACAGAATTTCGTTTAACCATGACACGTAGTGATATTGGTAATTATATAGGTTTGACGGTTGAAACCATCAGTAGACTTCTAAACCGTTTTCATAAAAATGGTCTAATCAAAGTTGATGGTAAACTCATTACAATTTTAGATATTGATGAACTCATTGATTGCGCAGAGCTATAATCCCTCATAATTCACTAGTGTTACTGACAGTAACACTAGTATCAAATTTTAAATAAATTGATTTAAAACAAGCATTAATTTCATACATTTGCTATAAACTATCTTAGGAATGGTTATATTGTAAATAAACAAAAGTGAGATTAATCATGGAAACCTACCAAAATATCCTCGCCGTTATTGATCCAACAACGGATGAACAGAAAGCCTTAAAAAGAGCCGTTGAATTAGCAGCAAGCATTACTGCTTCGGGTGATAGTAGTGTAAACGTCACTGCATTTTTAACTATCTTTGATTTTTCTTATGAAATGACCACAATCCTCTCTAGTGATGAGCGTGATGTTATGCGCCAATCAGTAATTAAAGATAAAACCCTTTGGCTTGAAAATATTATAAATGAAGTAAAAGGCGATTTAGACATTGACTGCCAAGTGGTTTGGCATAACCGCCCCTTTGAAGCTATTGTCGAAAAAGTAATACAAGATAACTACAACATTGTCATTAAAGGCACTCATCAGCATGACAAGCTCAAATCTGTCGTTTTCACGCCAACTGACTGGCATATATTACGTAAATGCCCTTGCCCTGTACTGTTAGTGAAAGAGCATGCATGGCCAGAGAACGGTAATGTTATTGCTGCATTAAATGTAGGCAGCGATGAAGAAGAGCACCGCTCTTTAAACATAAAAATTACCGAAGAGGCAAAACATTTAGCCTCATTAATTCAAGCGAATGTACACCTAGTAAATTCCTTCCCTGGTACCCCCGTCAACGTGGCGATTGAAATTCCTGAGTTTAACTCAACTGAATACAATGACACTATGCTCAAACATCATCAACAAGCAATGATTTCGCACGCGAACAAATTTGATATCAGCGTCATCAACACGCATGTTGAAGAAGGTTTACCTGAAACGGTCATTGAGCAAGTCGCTGACAAAATAGATGCCGAGCTAGTCGTACTTGGCACCGTAGGAAGAACGGGAATTTCAGCAGCATTGATTGGAAATACCGCAGAGCATGTTATTGACCAGCTAAACTGTGATGTACTTGCCTTAAAGCCCGATGGTTATATCTCACCCCTTCAATAAGTTATTTAAAAGCTATAAGCTTACCCACAGCTTATAGCTTTACTTCCCTAAAAAAACTATAATGCGCGGCGAAATTATACTCTTAAAGAAATAGCCGGCTTATGAGCACACCAAAATTATTATCAGCTACTGAAAAAACGCAATTATCTAAGCTTGAAAAGCGCCTTAGACGTAATGTTGGGCAAGCTATCGCTGAATATAATATGATTGAAGATGGCGATAAAATTATGGTCTGTTTATCTGGCGGCAAAGACAGCTATGCACTATTAAGCATATTAATGCTATTAAAAGAATCCGCCCCGATTCACTTTGATATTGTTGCCGTTAACTTAGATCAAAAACAGCCTGGCTTTCCCGAGCATATACTGCCTAATTACCTTGAAACACTCGGCATTGAATATCACATCATTGAAGAAGACACTTACGCCATTGTCAAAGATAAAATTCCTGAAGGCAAAACTACCTGTAGTTTATGTTCAAGGTTAAGGCGCGCCGTACTCTACAAAGCAGCTAAGAACTTAAAAGCAACCAAAATAGCCTTAGGGCACCACCGTGATGACATGATTGAAACCCTGATGTTAAATATGTTCTACGGCGGAAAAATGAAGGCAATGCCTGCAAAATTAGTGTCAGATAATGGTGAGCATGTCGTTATTAGGCCGCTAGCATTTTGTAAAGAAGCAGAGCTTATTCAGTATAGTGAATTAAAACAATTCCCTATTATTCCTTGTAATTTATGTGGCTCTCAACCTAACTTACAACGTCAAAACATCAAGCGCATGCTACAAGAATGGCACGAACAGCACCCAGGCCGCATAGAGTCAATGTTCACTGCCATGAAAAATGTGGTGCCATCACATTTATGTGACAATAACTTGTTTAACTTTAAAGAAGTGAATAGTACATCAGGTGTTATTAATGGAGGCGACACTGCCTTTGATCAAGCTAGCTTTACACAAGCTGATAAAATTAGCACAGACAGTAACGCACAATATAATAACGAATTAAATATTATTGAAATAAAGTAACGCCTTTAACTACTCTCCAGCTGTACTCGTTTCAACGTCAGTATGGCTTTTAAAGTATGGCTGATTTTGTCGCAGCATTCTGGTTAAATCAGTTACGTAATCCGCACCACGCTCAGAATAAGCTAACAAACCCGTTGCCAGTACTTCAGGGTTTAACGGTTGATGTTGTGAACGTAATTCCGCTCGAATTGTTCTAAATACGCGATAAGCATTATGCGAGTTTATGTTATAAAAGTAGCGCGACACTGAATCATCAACACTTTTAAATGCTTCCACTTCATGATTCGCCCCTTCATTTCTGCCAGCAGGCACCATGCCACAGCCTTTTCGGTAACACCAAATACCAAAGAAATTTAACCCAATTCGAGAAAACCTTGAGGTTCCCCAAGCTGACTCATTCGCAGCCTGAACTAGCACTAATGATGTTGGTACAATATCAATGCGTACTAATAAATCATTCACCTGTTGTAATACCGACGACTTTTCATTAACTCGATACTTTTTAACCAAGCCAGCTAACTGAGCCATTTCTTTCTCAGATAATGATAAGTCTAATGAGATTTTTTCTAACCAAAATTCAAGCCTCGCCCTTTGCGTTAATAGCTTAGTATTTTCTCTTTCAATTGACGGACGGATAAAATCAAAGAATTGTTTCTTTTTGCTTTTAACATCTCTTATGGCTGCAAAATCAGGTAGGTCAACGTCGTGCATAGGTTTCTCAACATGCTTAACAACGCTAGTTTTTTTCTCTTTGATATGAACATTATCTACTTGCTCTTTAACAGCATCCGAAGTTGGTAAAGGTTTTAAAAAAGTAAAAGGTGCCACTAAAAACACTAATAGTGCTAATAATAAAATGCTTTTAATTAATAGTGTACTCTTCATGTTATTCCCTATCTATTATCAAGATACACATTATGCAGAAAAAGTATCATCTGAATCTGAGTTTGAATTTGTTTTAGACACAATCGAGTTTGTTGCTTTTTCTATATCTTCAGCACTTTTATCTGTTGCGATATTAATACCAAAAATTTCACGATATAAGATACCTTTAGTATTATAAAACAAAGGAGCTAAATAAGTGATTCCAAATAAAAGGATCATAAAACCTAAAGGTGCCACACTTGTCTCTGCTAATAATGCCAATGGAAAAAACAACATCACTAACGACATCAATAACATAAAATAGATACTCAACAGCGGGAAGAATTTAAAACGTAGCGCTCTTACTGATATTGAAATTGCTTTCATTGGCGTCATTTTCTTTTCAATGACTAGCGGAACAGTTAGCGATAAAGTAATCGCTAAAAAGATGCCGGGGATAATAAATAACTGTATACCAATACTGATTAAGGTTGATGTGAATAAAGCACATAACACAACCCAACTGGCACGTTGGAGAAATGTAAAAGTCATTTTTGCATGGGTTTTCATACCAACTGAATGTAGCACTCCCATCATTTCAACACCTGCAATAAAAGGCCATACTGCAACAGTTACCACAATATTCAGTAACATGCTCGCTTGAGGGTCTTCAAGTACGGCTTCAATACCACCAAGGTAATTACTAACCAATAAAGATACTGACATCCCTAGAATAATTGAAAATAATAAACCTAGGTTAATGGCCAAACGTGACTTTAAGGTTATCTGCCAAGCTTCCGTTAAAATAGCTTTAGCATCTATTTGATAATCACCTTGTAATGCTCGCTCAACACTACCACCAACTTGTACAATAGAAATTTTCTCAGGCAAAGTAAGTACCCTTTTAAATTCAAAAATAAAATTACAATTCACCATTATACCCGAATATAAATAAACCCGAATATAAAAAAACTGAATATAAAAAATAACTAACCTGAGGTTTGTATAAAAACCATGAAACACCTATCAAATCATACACTTAGGGTTATTTGACATTTCTAGCGAGGAATTTTTGCTGTATTCAAGGCAAATTTGCGCGTCAATAGCTAGTCTATTGCAAGTAAATTTAACGAAGAATACAGTAAAATAACCGCTTGAAACGCTTTTCTTATGCAAATCTCAGGTTAACTAGTGAACAAACAGTGAATAGTCTACTGTGTATCCGTCAACACTAGTTGTAGTGCTAAAAGCAACAAGATAACTGCCATCACTCTATCCAGAAGATACCCTTTCACTTGAATAAGCTTTCTGACACTTTGATGTGTTAAGCCATAAGACAATAATATAAACCATGCTCCAGTCGCTACAGCCATATACAAACCATAACCCAATTTAATAGTAAAAGGTGTTATAGGGTCGATAACGACTGAAAATAAACTAACAAAAAACAACGTGGCTTTAACATTGAGGCCATTAATTAAAAATCCAGTAAAAAACGATTTTTTATCTGAAGGAATATCATTATTTTTTTCAATAGTAGTATTTGATAGCTCATCAGATAACTGTTCAGGCTTTTTCGCCCTTAAACCATGCCAAGCGATATAACAAAAGTAACCCGCTGCGAGATATTTTAATAAGGTAAATAAGCGCTCATCACTGGCTATAACTAAACCTATTCCGACTAAAGAATACGTCACGTGTAATAATATACCGCTAGCAATACCTAAGCTGGTTACAATTGCGGTGCGGCGGCCATATCGAATACTTTGCTTTAAAATAATTGCAAAATCAGGACCTGGACTTGCAACAGCAAGCAGGTGTACGGCAGCAACAATAAGAAACTGTTCAAAATAAGGCATGAAAAGTAGTGTGTGAAGAAAAAAGCTATTCTACCTGAGTTTTTTTATCTAATACTAGTGTTTATTATTCGGCAGAGCTTATGCCTTTATCCATATCTCCATATATATCTATAAACATATAACGGCGAATAGATACTTACCAAAAAATCTAACAGTTAAGTCTAAAACTTATAGCAAAAGAAATAAGTGTTTGATCAAATATTTAATTCACTTGCTATTATTCTGTACTAAAATATTTCGATAAAAACGCCATAACTCATCAAAACAATTAAATACGTATGTTTTCCCTTGATATATAGTTGTCATTGCATTCTCCAGTCTGAATGAAAGCTCACTAGAGAAACTGTACAAAAAAAATACAAATCAAGACGTAAACAAATTGTAATTTATCGTGCTAAATGGTTTTCATGAATTGAGCGTAATACACCTTTAAAAAATTCAGCGCCTTTTTCCTGAGCTAAGGCGATATTATTTTCAGGGATTTTTTCAGGTTCATTATAGACGGATAAAACTCGCGCCATACTCGACTCTCGAATGAGATGAAGCATAGGGTACGGTGAACGGTTAGTAAAATTACTGGCGTCATCATAATCTTCACCATCAAAGCAATACTCAGGATGCATAGTAGCCAATTGAAATATGCCTTCAAAACCTGAATCGACTAATAAGTCATTGGCATAGTCCACTAAATCAAGATAACGTTCAAAGTGGCGAAAACCATCATCATAAATAATAAGTGTAGTTTCAAGCTCAGGGTGCGCTTGTAAATAGCGGCACTGTTCAATAAATTCATGCAACGCCCCTTTTACTTGATTTTGCTTAGAGTCAATATAACAAATGGTATTATTAACAAACTCTTTTTTGGCGAAAGGGCAAAAATTTAGCCCAATAATAACTTCATCGAGCCATTGCTTAGTAGCGGAAATTACATGGCTTTCGTGTGTGGACATTGGAAATAATTAACTCGCTGATTGTTGTAATTGCCACATTTTACAATATTTTCCGTTTAGGGATAACAATTGTTGATGATTGCCCTGCTCAACTATCTCTCCTTGGTTCATCACAATAATATTATCACTATCAACCACTGTAGAAAGCCTGTGTGCAATCACAAGGCTGGTTCTATTTTTTGCCACTTCGTTTATTGCAGTTAAGATAGCTTGCTCTGACTCACTGTCTAAAGAAGACGTTGCTTCATCAAAGACGAGTATTTGTGGATTTTTCAATATAGTACGAGCTATGGCAACACGCTGCTTTTCTCCCCCTGAAAGTTTCAAGCCTCGCTCTCCCACAATGGTGTCACTGCCATCAGGTAAACTACTAACAAAATGACTCAAGTGCGCCATCTCAATTGCGCGTAATACGGCTTCTTTTTCAGCATCGGGATTTCCATATTGTACATTAGCAAATAAAGTATCATTAAAAAGTACGGTATCTTGCGGCACTATACCAATATGACTACGCAATGAATGCTGAGTAACTTGGCTAATATCTTGTTGATCAACAAGAATATTACCTGAATCTACATCATAAAATCGAAACAATAATTTAATCAAGGTAGATTTTCCTGAGCCACTTTCTCCGACAACCGCAACTTTTTCGCCGCCTTTGACTTTAAATGAAATACCTTTAATGATTGGTCTTTCCTTATGATAGGCAAAACTGATGTTGTTAAAACTAATATCCGCTTGTTTGATTGCTAGCTCTTTAGCTGCGGGGATATCTTCTACTTTTGGCGTTTTATCAAGCAAGCCAAATAAGTTTTCAATATTTGCCAATGAGCCTTTTATTTCTCGATACACAAAGCCTAAAAAATTAAGGGGTAAAAAAAGCTGCATCATAAAGGCATTTATCAAAACAAAATCACCTAAAGTCATCAAACCTTCACTAACATGCACAGCGGCCAAAGCGAGCATAGCCGTCATTGCAATTGCAATGATTAGCGCTTGACCACCATTTAAGGCAAATAAAGATAAGCGATTTTTTATTTTCGCCTGCTCCCAGTTAGCAAGCTGTTTATCATAGGCATTCGCCTCATAATCTTCATTAGTAAAGTACTTAACGGTTTCATAATTTAGCAGACTATCAATGGCGCGAGTATTACTGGAAGAATCTGCTTTATTTGCCTCTCTAACAAAGCGTGTACGTAACTCTGTAGCATAAACCGAGTAGGCAATGTAAGTTAAAATAGAGCCTAGCGTAATAAGCGCAAACCAAAGGCCATAATTCACAAATAAAATCGTCACCACCATGATAATTTCAAGTAAAGTTGGCACCACATTAAACACCATAAAGCGCATTAAAAAGCTTATTCCCGATGTACCACGATCAATATCACGCGACAAACCACCTGTTTGTCGGCTTAAGTGAAAATCTAAATCAAGTCGGTGTAAGTGGCGAAACACTTTTAAACCAATGCGGCGAATAGCACGTTCAGTAACGCGCCCGAAAAGGGTGTCACGTATTTCAGCGAACAAAACAATGGATAATCGAACCGCACCGTAAGCAAGTACTAATCCAAACGGCACTACAAGTGCTTGCATAGTTCCAGATACATTAGTATCAAGGGTATCAACTATATCTTTTAGAATAAAAGGTAAATATACACTCGCTAATTTAGTCAAGATCAAGCATGACATCGCAATAGCAATACGCGTTTTAAATTCAAACAAATAGGGTAGAATCAGCTTAAATGCTTGCCAATTCATAGTGGAAACTTCGTGTTCAGGATAGCTAGAGCGTCGCATAGTGCAATATTTCTAATGAAGAGATATAACTATGGTAACTAATTTTTATCGCGCTATGCTATTTTATTTTGAAAACTAGCAAGTTTAAAAATCCCCTTTACTAATCTTTACTAATAAGCACTTTCCCCTGCGCGCCAGATGGGGGCTTTATAGCTAAAAGTGCCGATAAAGTTACCGCAATATCTGTAGTACTTACTCGCTGATAATTAACTTCGTCATCAAGATCGAAACCCGCAAAAATTAACGGAACAAAAGTATCGTAACTCCATGGAGAACCATGAGTGGAAGCAACTGTTAAGCCATCCATATCAGCAATAAACTTATGAGCATCTAAAACAACATAGATATCCCCTGAGCGATTAGCATCATGATTATTAGCTACAAGTGTATGTAGGTAATCATTAGGAATATTGCCAGTCTCAATATCAGTACTTGTCACAGCTACTGAAACACCGTCCAGTTTGTCTACTTCATAAGCGACTGCTTTTTGAACTTGTGCCAATGACAATTTACGTCGAGTAATCAATTCCCTATCTAAATAAATATACGGATGAAAATAGGATTTAATTAGTTGTTTATCAAAGCCAAACTGCCTTTTCAAGGCTTTCATGCCAGCCGTTTTATCCCAGTCTTTTGGTGAAACGGTATTAACCTTCATCCCTAAAGAAGATAAATACGCCGGCACTTCAGCCGCACCATGATCTGCTGATAAAACAATTAAAGTATTTTCTAACCCCACCTTAGAATCAATAAACGACAGTAAGTTAGCAATCGTTCGATCTAGCCTTAACATATTATCTTCAGCTTCTAAGCTTGATGGGCCAAAGATATGGCTAACATAATCTGTCGAAGAAAAACTTACTGATAAATAATCAGTAATATTATCTCGCCCTAACTGCTCATTGTTAACCACAGCTTTAGCAAAATCTAAAGTCAACTCATCGCCTGCTGGGCTTAATGTCAGAAAAGTATTAAAGTAGCTCTCTTTACTATCGCCATAGGCGTGCGGAAAAACTCGGCCAAAGCCGGGTAATGATGTTTCCCATGGCTGATCATCCTGTTTTGCAAACTCATACTGAGCTTGTGGTTGTGATAATTGCCAATTTTTCTGATGATACTTGGTCGCAGGCTTATTGCTATTCCATTTACTTACCCAGTCAGGGTACTTATCGTAATAATAACTACTGGTAACAAACTCCCCTGACTTTTTAGAAAACCAGAATGCTTTGCCCATGTGGCCTGCAAATGACACAGCTCCCCTATCTTTCACTGAAACAGCAAATACCTTTGCTTTGCCATTCGTCGCTATTGATAGCTCATCACTTAAAGTAGAAACTTTAATATTTTTCGGTGAACGACCTGATGATTTAGCCGTACGCTGTGTCGGATCAATTTCTGTTTTTTGGTTTACATCGGCATTAGCTGACAACAATGGGTAATTAGCATCTTCAATGTTATAAACCAAACGGTTTAGTTTATTGTCAAACCAGACATTACCAATCATGCCATGGGTGGCAGGTACAGCACCTGTAGCTAAAGTGGTATGGCCAACAATAGTTTCAGTATTAGCATGATCATGATGAGCATTTTTAAACACAACGCCTTCATCTAATAAGTATTTAAAGCCACCTTTTCCCATTTTATCCAGATAACGGTAAGGCATATCACCACGCAGTTGATCAACGGTAATTTGTAACACTAATTTTGGTTTGGTTGTTTTCCCGTAAGCTGTGGCAAGACTGCCAATTAAAAAGCTGGTAATGAGTATTATTTTTACAAGTAAAAAATGAGGCTTCTTTTTCAATAAAAACATATCTGATCCTTGATGACAGTTATTGATTCACAATCTTGGTGTTTAGTTTTATTGTGAATGAAGGAAAGTTAACCTAGTTTGCTACTATTTACAATTTATGCCTATAAAAAGACTAACGCTTTTAAAAATATAATATGTTGATGTAATAATACTTTTACTTGTATTAAAAGTTAAACCGAATATTATTATACTGTTAATTAAATTAACCTGAATATGACAAGGATTAATATGTTTATAAAAAGTAAAATAAAAATGCTGCTAGCAGGTGCAACACTTATTGCAACAGCTACTGCCAGTGCTGCTGAAAAACCTAATATATTGTTTTTCTGGGGTGACGATATAGGCCGCACAAATATCAGTGCTTATAGTCACGGAATTATGGGTTATCAAACCCCTAATATTGACCGTATAGCGAAAGAAGGCATGATGTTCACTGACTATTATGGTGATCAAAGTTGTACGGCAGGCCGCTCAACATTCATTACAGGGCAATCAGGTTTACGTACTGGTATGACGAAAGTGGGTTTACCTGGCGCTGCTGAAGGTATTCAAGATAGAGATATCACAATTGCGGAAATGTTAAAAGCCAAAGGTTATGTCACTGGTCAATTTGGTAAAAACCATTTAGGTGATCGTGATGAACACTTACCTACTAATCATGGTTTCGATGAGTTTTTTGGTAACCTTTATCACTTAAATGCTGAAGAAGAGCCAGAAGATCCAGATTACCCAAAAGATCCAGCTTTTAAGAAAAAGTTTGGTCCTCGCGGTGTTATTCATTCATTTTCTGATGGAAAAATAAATGATACAGGCCCACTTACCAAAAAACGTATGGAAACTGCAGATGATGAGTTTGTTGCTGCAGCACAAAAGTTTGTAGAGAAAGCAGTAAAAGCTAAAAAGCCATTTTTTGTTTGGGTGAATACTGCTGGAATGCACTTTAGAACGCATATCAATCCAAAGCATGTTGGTTTATCAGGCCAAGGTTTTTATAACGACGTAATGGTCGCACATGATAATCACGTTGGCATGATGTTAGATCAATTAGACAAGCTAAAAATTGCTGACAATACCATAGTTATGTATTCAACCGACAACGGTGTTCATTACAACACATGGCCTGATGCAGGTATCACACCATTTGATGGTGAGAAAAACAGTGAAAAAGAAGGTGCCTACCGCGTACCTATGATGGTTCGCTGGCCTGGAAAAATCAAAGCTGGTACTATTTCAAACGAAATTATGGCTCACTTAGACTGGATGCCAACCCTAGCGGCAGCGACTGGCGACACGAGCTTGAAAGCCGATATGCTTAAAGGTAAACGTCGTTTTGGTGATAAACAAGGTGTTATTCATTTAGACGGTTACAATATGCTACCGCATCTAACCGGTAAAACGGATAAAGGCGCTCGTAACATATATCACTATCTAAATGACGAAGGTTTCCCTGTTGCTATTCGTGTAGGTGATTGGAAAATGGTTTATGCTGAAAACCGCGGTAAAACTATGGCATTATGGACAGAACCGTTCCAAATGTTAAGAATGCCAAAAATTCTTAACTTACGCCGTGACCCTTGGAGCAAAGCGGAAGAAAACTCTAATTCATACTACGATTGGATGATTGATAAAGCCCCATACATTTACTTAGGCTTATCTGAAACAGCTAAATTCCTGTCAACATTTAAACAGTATCCACCAAGCCAACCTACTGGTTCTTGGTCTGTTGAAGCGGTTTATGATACCTTCTTAAACAAATCTGAAGGTAAATAGCTAAACAACTTAACAGCTAAATCAAAATAGATTTATAGTATATAAAAGCCCAAACACTTGTTGTTCTGGGCTTTTTTTTTGTTACTATATAACTATATTTCCCGTATTAAATCATCGAATTGGGCCTACTTATCAAAACATTACTGCTTATCACTTCACTTCTGATATTTTCTCTTTCATTTCCAAGCACGGCAAGCGAGTTTGTAGGTAGCGAAAAGTGCACTAATTGTCATCAAAAAGAAGTTAATGCATGGCAAGGTTCACATCATGACAAAGCGATGCAACATGCTAGTGATGATTCAATATTAGCTAACTTCAATAATGTCACCTTAGTTTCTAACAATGAAACAAATACCTTTTTTCGAAAAGGGAAAGAGTTTTGGGTCAATATCAAAGGGCCTGACGGAAAATTTCACGACTATCAAATTCTATACACCTTTGGTTACCATCCATTACAACAATACATGGTGGAATTTGAAGATGGTCGTGTACAGCTGATTCCTTTTGCTTGGGATTCCAGAACAAAAGAAAAAGGCGGTCAACGTTGGTTTAATCTATACCCCGACATGACGAAAACACACCAAGAGTTTTATTGGACCAATACAGGGCAAAACTGGAACTATATGTGCGCCGATTGCCACTCAACCAATGTGACTAAAAACTTTGATGTAAAAACAGATAGCTACAACACCACGTATAGCGAAATCAATGTTGCTTGTGAAAGCTGTCATGGCGCGGCCAGTGATCATATAAAATGGACACAAGATAAATCTATCAAAAATCTTGGCTTCAATCGTGATATATCTATGTCTGTAGAACATTGGGTAGCTAAAGAAAATAAGACCACTCTCTTTCCTAAAGATATTAAACACAGCCAACAAGTATTAACCTGTGCGCAGTGCCATAGCAGACGTACTCAAATCAGTAATAAAAATTACGTTGAAGGTAATGCTTTTGGCGAACGCTACTTACTCGACTTGCTTTCCAGTGAAAACTATCATCCTGATGGACAAGTGTTCAGTGAAGATTTCGTCTATGGTTCTTTTTTACAGTCAAAGATGTACCAACAAGGTGTTGTCTGTAGCAATTGTCACGATCCACACACAGCAGAGCTAAAACTTCCTGTTGAGACCGTTTGCTTGCAATGTCATCAAAGTGACACTTATGCAGTGAAATCACACCATCAACATAACGATAACTCTGAAGGTGCTCAATGCGTTAACTGTCATATGCCTGAAAGCACATTTATGGATATAGACCCAAGACGCGATCATGGCTTTCATATTCCTCGTCCCGATCTTTCATTACAAATTGGCACACCTGATACCTGTCTAACTTGCCACAAAGACAAGGACAGCAATTGGTCATTAGATAAAGTCAATCAATGGTTCCCTAATACAAAAGAGCGATTAGAGAAACAACAAGAAAAAGATTTCGCCCGTGTCTTTGCTGCAACGAATTACTCCTTATCAAATCAGGAATGGCAAAGTGTCGCTTCTGAGCTATCAAGAATTGCACAAACAATCAGTTATGCCCCTATTATTCGTGCATCTGCCTTAACTAAAATGGCTAACTTCTCTAATACCAACACCTTAATTGCCATTTCCCGTGCCTTAAAAAATGATGATGAATTTGTCCGTTTAGGTGCAATACTGGCTTTTCAAGATAGAGGAAGCCAAGCATTACAAGGCGAGAAATGGCGTTTATTATCACCTTTGCTGTCAGATGAAGTACTTGGTATTAGAGTTTCTGCAGCCTATGAATTAGTTAGCTTATGGCCACAATTAACAACAGCCCAGCGACAGCAATTATCTCCTGTGATTGACGAATACATTCAAGCGCAAGCATTTAATGATGACAGAGCATACTCTCACTCTAATCGAGGTATTTTATACAGCTATCAAGGGAATTTTGATTTAGCGATAAAAACTTTTGAGCAAGGTATTGCTATCGAACCTAACTTTGCACAAAGCTATATCAATTTAAGCCAAGTATACCGCCAAATAGGTAACAATCAGGAAACCATGACTGTATTAAAAAGAGGTTTAAAAGCTAATCCTGACTTTGCACAAATTCCATTTGAACTAGCCATGGCATATATTAGAGCTAAAGATAAAACTTTAGCATCTCAATATTTAGCCAAAGCAACTGAACTAGCACCTGAAAACGATCATTATTTCTATGTATTAGGATTAAGCTTAGAAGAGCAAAATAAAACCAAAGCCTATAAAGCCTTATCGCAAGCATTTACACTAAGTAAAAATCCACAGCACTTATATGCTTTATGTGAGATGCAAGTAAGACATAACGCTTTTCAAGCTAAGCAATGTATAAACAAGTTAGCAAAAATGGCTCCTCAAAATGTCATAGAGCAGTTAAAGTCACAATTGAAAAAGTAAACAGCAAATCAAAGGAAAGGATATGAGCCAAAGTTTACAGTCTTTACAGCAATTAAAAAGTCAAATTCAAGCATCGGTTATTGGCCAAGAGCATGTGGTAGATGCGTTACTTATTTCCTTACTGACCAATGGTAATGTTTTGTTAGAAGGCTTACCTGGCACAGCTAAAACACGCTCTGTTAAAAGTTTAGCCAAATCACTTGATGTCACCCTTGGCCGTGTACAGTTTACGCCTGATTTATTGCCTTCAGATGTAACAGGAACTGAGGTTTACCAAGAAGTAGACGGAAAGCCTACCCTCACTTTTCAACAAGGCCCTGTATTTAATAACATTTTACTTGCTGATGAAATAAATCGCTCACCTGCTAAAGTACAAGCAGCACTGCTAGAAGCCATGGAAGAAAGGCAAATTACTGTCGCGGGTAAAACCTATAAACTACCTAAGTTATTTATGGTACTAGCAACACAAAATCCAATTGAGCAAGAAGGTACTTATCCTTTACCTGAAGCGCAAATGGATAGATTTATCATGAAAATTACGGTTGACTATCCTGATGATGATGCCGAAGCTCAAATTATTAATTTAGTGAGATCAGAAGAGAAAAGCACACAAGCCATTCAACAAATAGATCCTGAACACATTTTCACTGCTCGTGACGAAATTCACAATGTTCATATGAGTGAAGCTATGGTGGACTATATTGTTGCTATTGTCATGGCAACAAGAAAGCCTGAACGCTTCCCTGATTCGCCACTTCAACAGTGGATTGCTGTGGGCTCAAGCCCACGAGCCAGTATTTCTATCGACAAATGTGCTCGTGCTCAAGCTTGGCTTAATGGTAAGGATTATTGTGACCCGAGTGATGTCCGTGCCATTGTCCACAGTGTTTTACGCCATCGTTTAGTTTTAAGCTATGATGCCATGGCGGATGGCGTAACTGCCGATCAAGTAATTGATGAAATCATTAATCAGGTTGTCGTTGCATAAGGCTTTACACATGACTCAAAACCATGATGACTCGTTGATTTACGCTGACTTAAATGATTTGAGAAGACTGCAATTTAAATCTCGTGGTTTTTCATTTATGCCGAAACAACCAGCCAACAGTTTATTATCAGGTAAGCATGTTTCAAAATTAAGAGGTCGAGGTTTAAATTTTGAAGAGCTACGTCATTACCGCCCTGGTGATGATATTCGTGCAATGGACTGGAAAGTTACTCAACGAACTGGCAAACCACATGTAAAAGTTTATACCGAAGAAAGAGAACGTAATGTCTACTTAGCCATAGACCAACGCATCACCATGTTTTTTGGGAGTAGCCATAAAACCAAATCAGTTATCGCTGCCGAACTTGCAGCACTTATGGCATGGCGTGTTGTAGATACAGGCGATAGAATTGGCGCAATCATTTATAATGATAACGAGATAAAAGTAGTACCAGCTAAACGTGGACGCAACCATGTTATCAACGTACTTACCGAAATCATTAAAAAAAATCATCAATTAAACGTTAGTCAAAAAACACCAGCTCATGACAGTATAGCCTTTAACAAAATGCTTGATAAATTACGTATCGTTACCGGAAACAATGCCCTAGTTATCTTGATTGGTGACGGTCATGGTTGGAATGAACAAAGTACAGACTTTATCAAACAAATCCGTCAACATAATGAAATCATTGCATGTCATGTCTTCGACCCGCTTGAGCTCGATTTACCTGAAATGACACAAATGGTTGTCAGTGACGGTGAAATGCAAATTCAATTTTCATCCTCAGATAAAAACATGCAAAAAAAATATCAGGACGAAATAGCGCAACAATTAAAAACCTACGACGATACCGCAAAAAAATATCGTATCCCATTGCTCTCCATTGACACTATATCTCCTGTAGATAGCCAAGTTCGAAAAGCTTTTGGTGGACAATAACATGATAAACCAGCTTTTTAACAACACCATTAAAGCTCCGTTTGAAAAGCCTTGGGGAAATTACCTACTTGAGAACATCGTTGAAAATAAAGCACCTGAAAGTATTAGCTGGTTTCCCCAAACCCTTGGTTGGAAAATTTTAGCTATCTTTGCCGTACTCTTTATCACCTTTAAATTATATAAAGCTTACCAGAGCTACTTAAAAAACGCTTACCGACGTGAAGCATTAGCTTGGTTAGCCCATTGCCAAAAAAGTAACGACATAACTTTATATCAACAACTACCTGCCTTACTACGTAAAGCAGCATTAACCGCTTTTTCTCGTAACGAAATAAGTCGGCTAAGCGGTAATGATTGGGAAAGTTGGCTTGATCAACAATGTCAGCAAACAAGCTTTACAACCACTTGCCCAAACCAGCTACATCAGCTTGCCTTCATGCCATTAGATAGAAGCAACTTCAACACTGAGCAATATCAAACCTTAGTAGAGCAAATAAACCTATGGCTTAAACATCATAGGAGGCTCAATGAATAATATCATGGCTGTTGATTTCTCTAGTGTAGTGTTTGCTCATCCTGAGTATTTCTTTTTACTACCCCTTCCTTTACTTATTATTTGGTTAGCCCCTGTATATAAGCAAAGAAAAGCGTCGATAAAAGTTCCCTACTTTGCCCGTTTAGTGGATGTGACTGGCGAAAAACCCCAAAGCGGCGCGGTATTACTTAACAGAAACAACTTGCAGCGCTTAATTACCTTAATCGCTTGGTTGTGCATTGTGACAGCAATGGCTAAACCAGAGCACATTGGTGCTCCAATCACTCAAAGTAAGTCAGCAAGAGATTTAATGATAGCGGTAGATTTATCTGGCTCTATGTCTGTTAAAGACTTCACTTTAGCTGATAACACAAGAGTAGATAGACTAACAGCAGTGAAACAAGTATTAGGCAACTTTGCCAAAGGCAGAGAGCACGACAGGTTAGGACTTATATTATTTGGTAGTTCGCCTTATTTACAAGCTCCCTTTACTAGCGACATTAATACTTGGCTTGAATTACTTAATGAAACTCAAATAGGTATGGCGGGACCAAGCACTGCCTTTGGTGATGCAGTAGGTCTTGCAATCAGTGTATTTGAACAATCTCAAACCAAAAACCGCGTATTAATTGTGTTAACCGATGGTAATGATACTGCTTCACGTGTACCACCGGTTGAAGCCGCTAAAGTCGCAGCCGCATACGATATAAAGATTTACAGCATCGCCATTGGTGACCCAACAGCCGTAGGGGAGGAAAAAGTTGATTTAGACATATTAGCATCAATGAGTAACTTAACTGGCGGTGCTAGCTTCCAAGCACTCAACAACAAAGAGTTACAACAGGTTTATGAGCAAATTAATGCCATGGAGCCTGAGCTATTTGACTCACTATCTTTTCGCCCAAGAACGAGCATACATCATTACCCATTAATCATAATGACATTGATTTATTTAGTGTTTTTATCTTTAGTGAATTTACGCTTTTACTTTAGCCAGCGAAATAGCAAAAAAAATATGATGACTGCTGATGTTAAGGAAGCAATTAAATGAAAGAGCTAGCCGATGTCTTAAACATTGTGCAACTTCAGCACTTTCATTTTTTACGTCCATACTGGCTGTTTGCCTTTATTGCGATGTACCTTATTTTACGTTTTTTCACCCAACGTGACGACACCCTAGCACTATGGAGAAAAGTCATGTCGCCAATCATGCTTAAAACACTAACGGTTCAAGGTAATACAAACCACTGGTTGTCACCACAAAAATTATCACTTCTTATTTCATTACCGATATGTTTAGTGTTGATGGGGCCCACATGGCAACAACAACCTTCTCCATTTAGTGAAAACAATGCGCCACTCATTATCGCGCTTGATGTCTCAACAACCATGGAGCAAAGTGATATACAACCAAGTCGCTTACTAAGAGCCAAACAAAAAATACTGCAATTATTAGCAATGCGTGGCGACACTAAAACAGCGTTAGTTGCTTTTGCTGGCTCTGCTCATGTCGTAATGCCCATTACTAACGATCAACAAATGATCCAACACTTTCTAGACAGCCTTTCAAGTAAGCTCATGCCGATACAAGGTAAGCGTGTAGAGACTGTGTTACCGCTCACGCAAAGGTTACTCGCGCCTATCGACGTTCCCGGTACATTATTGGTTATTGGTGATGGCGCAAGTGAACAAAGTAGTCAGGAATTTGTACAATACTTTACCCATGATGGCGTATTAGAAAAAAACCAAGTCATTGTTTGGGCTATAGGTAAAAATGCTGATGAGCTTGATAGTGAAAGCAATATATTACCTATGCAGCTAAGCCAATTAACTTCGTTAGCTGATAGCAGTCATGGCCGCATCATTAATATGACTATCAATGATGAAGATGTCGCTCTTATCAACCGATATATAGAACACAACTTAGTGATCGTTGAAGACAAAAGTAGGCCTTGGCTTGACTCTGGCTACCCGCTAACTTTTTTAATTGCTGTTATCTTTCTCTTCTGGTTTAGAAAGGGGTGGACATTGCAATGGTAACTACATTTTTAGCTCGGTATAAAAAATGGTGTTTAGTCACATTATTCATGATGCTGGCATTATTTATCATCACTAATCCGAATAAGTTTGTTGATCTATGGTTAACTCAAGATCAGCAAGGACAACTTTTATTTAATTATGGAAATTATCAACAAGCCAGTAAAAAATTTAGCAACGTCCAATGGCAAGCTTTCAGTGCTTATGGCAGTGAAGACTTTGATACAGCTGCCATTTTATATAGCCAATTTAACAGTAAAGAAAGCTTATTAGCGCAGGCAAATGCCTTAGCTCATGGTAGACACTATGTAAAAGCACGTGATTTATATCAAACCATCATTGACGAATACCCTGATTATCAGGCTGCGACAACAAACAAAGATATAGTGCAAGCTATCATCGATGAAGTGAACCTATTATCTGCAGCTCAACAAGCAGAACAAGGTGAATCGATAAAAGACTTAAAAGATGAGCCACAAACGGGTGATGGCGATGAAAGACAAGTTGCTAAAAAGCAAGAGCAGGAACAACTTAACTCCGAGCAATTATTGCTTGATCCTAGTTTAAATGACATGTGGTTACGACAAGTACAAAAAGATCCGGCAAGATTTCTATCACAGAAATTTTATTATCAACAGCAAACCCAAAAGAAGCAACAAGGCCAAATTAAAGAAGGGGAAGCTGATGAATAACAAGCTAATGAAGAATGAGCGAACTAGCAAGCTAAACCTCATTAGCCAACACAAGTTAACTTGGCTAGCGGTATTGTTTTGTGCGTTAATACTTAGCGTTATTAGCGTTAATACCTATGCTAATGAGCAATCGACTAGTTATGCGACTAGTCTTAAAAAGCTGGTTGATGACAAGAAACTTACAATCAACACCACAATTAGGCAAGGTGAACAAGCCATTGTCGGTCAAGAGTTAGTGGTTGTTATTGAAATTGCCACAAACCGCTGGTTTGCCAAAGGCACTTCAATTAAAAGATTTGAATTAGCTGATGCCGTAGTATTGTCAGGCAATATCAATAGTATTAATGGTACTAAACGTGTTAATGGTCAAACATGGTCTACACAAACTCAAGAACTAACGCTCTATCCTACACGCCAAGGCAGTTTTACTTTACCTGAAATAGCTGTAAGTGTTTCTGTGAATACTGAAGACAACGGCACTGTGGAAGGGATTATTACCACCAAACCACAAGCCTTTAATATTTCACTACCAGAAGCACTGGCTGATATTGAGCACTTTATTGTTTCACCTCATGTTGAACTTACACTCTCTTCAACGTTCAATAATAACAATACTTATGAGCTTGGCGATGCAATAAGTTTAGAAGTAACTCTATCTGCTCAAGGGATTCCGGCTATGATGATCCCTCCCCTTACTCACCCTGATATTAAAGGGCTAAGTATTTACCAAGAAACACCAAAGGTGATGGATAAATCAAACAGAGGCGAGTTAGTAGGAATACGTACAGAATCTTTTTCCTATATTTTTGAGCAACCGGGTAACTATCAAATAGCCGAGCAAAATATCTTCTGGTGGAATACAAACTCCAATGCATTAGAAACAATCACCATTCCTTCACAATCATTTACTGTTGGCGATATAAAATATGACCAATCTTCACGAGCGGTAAAAAAATGGGCTTTTAAACCACAAAAATTTATTGAATGGATAATACTCATAATAGCTATGTTTACTAGTATTATCATCATATATCGCTATAAAGAAAAGCTCATTAGCTATTACGCTGGTATTACTCACCTTGAACAGAGAAAGGCAAAAAACGCCTTTCTAAATGCGGTTGTTCAGCAGCGTTATATTGATGCAGTGAATTTTTTATATCGCTATGCTTCGATCGTCAATGCGCAATCTCAAGCACTCACTTCAACTCACGCTGTAATGCTAAATAAGTTAGCATTTGATAAGCGCAGTACAAGCATGAAATTTGGCAAAGAAGAGGCGGTGCAGTTATTAACAGATATACATTCAGCAAAGAAGAAAAAACGTCCTTCTTTCCAAGTCACAGAAAAAATAACGCTAAATAGTAAGTGAAATACCAAATACATTTAGTTTTGGTAGGTTTTAGTGAGTTTTAGAAAGCTGAAATAAGTTATTAAAAACAAAAAACCACATTAATCGAAGATTAATGTGGTTTTATTTTCACTAAAAGTTAGTTGTTAATCGCTATTGCCATCTTCAACACGGCTTTTCAATTTTTGCCCTGGTCTAAAAGTTACAACTTTTCTGGCCGAAATTGGAATATCTTCGCCTGTTTTAGGGTTACGACCAGGACGTTCGCTCTTTTGACGCAGGTCGAAATTACCAAAACCAGAAAGCTTCACTTGTTCACCACTTTCTAAAGTTTCACGTATTTCTTCAAAAAAGATTTCAACCATTTCTTTTGCGTCGCGCTTGCTCAGCCCAACTTTCTCAAATAAATGTTCTGCTACTTCTGCTTTGGTAAGCGCCATTGCTTAGTCCCTCAGTGATGCATTCAACTCTGTTTGTAAGGAATCAACGACTCGATCAATAACATCTGTGATGTCTTTTTCTTCAAGCGTTTTCTCAATATCTTGTAATACTAGGGCAATGGCAAGACTTTTATAACCGTCTTCAACGCCTTGACCTTGGTATACATCAAACAAGTTTAGATCAATTAAATAATTTCCGCCAACCTTTTCAATAAGTTGTAACACTTTTTTTGCATCAACTTCTTCTTTTACTACAACCGCTAAGTCTCTTCGGTTTGCAGGAAAGCGAGATACAGCACTGGATTCGGGTATTTTTTGAGCTAATACTTCAGAGAGTAAAAGTTCAAAAACAAATGCTTGACCATTTAAACCTAATTTCCTAATTAATTCAGGGTGTAAGGCTCCAACATAACCAACTAGCTTTCCATTTTTAGTAATTTCAGCTGTTTGACCAGGATGTAATGCGGCAATTTCAGCTTTTGAAAATTCATAATCACTAAGACTATTTGTTAACGATAAAAGTGCTTCTACATCACCTTTAATATCATAAAAGTCAGTAGCTGCTTTTTCTACGCCCCAATGCTCATCAGCGCGATTACCACTGATAACACCAGCAATCATATTTTGCTGACGAACACCATTTTCTGCTGACTCATCAGGCACAAAACGTAATCCCGTTTCAAACAAACGGACACGATTTTGTTGACGGTTTTGGTTGTATGCCACTGACTGTAATAAACCAGTCCATAAACTTAAGCGCATCTCTGACATTTCTGATGAAATAGGATGCGGTAATGTCATAACCGATTGCTCTGGATGAATTAATGATTGTACTTTTGGATCAACAAAACTGTAAGTGATCGCTTCTTGGTAATCACGGTTAACTAAGGTTTGTTTGAGTGTAGTTAAAGAAATATTCGCTTCTTTTTGTTCAACCATTTTCAACGTGGCATTTGGCGAAATATTAGGAATATTGTTGTAGCCGAAGATACGAGCCACTTCTTCAATTAAGTCTACTTCAATTTTTATATCAAAACGGTATGCGGGTACAACAACATTCCATACTTTGTCATCGGCTTCCCCTGTTTCTGAAACATCAAAACCTAAACGAGTTAAAATTTCAGTAACAATAGCATCATCGATAATATGACCAATGCGACTATCTAATTTTGCACGACGTAAGCTAACGTCTTTAGTTTGCGGAATGTCTGCTTCAGACTTAGCTTCAACTACAGGACCTGCTTCACCACCAACAATGCTAATCAATAGCTCGGTTGCTCGTTCAATAGCATCAAACTGCAACGTTGGGTCAATACCACGCTCATAACGGTGAGATGAGTCGGTGTGTAAGCCGTATTGACGTGCTTTACCTAAGATAGCTAATGGTGCAAAAAAAGCACTTTCTAAAAAGATATCAGTTGTACTTGAGGTAACACCTGATTCTAAACCACCAAAGATACCTGCCATCGCTAATGCTTTGCCTTTACCTGAGGTGCCAGTATCAGCGATAACGAGTGTTTTCTCGTTCAACGTCACTTCATTTTCATCTAATAATGTCAGTTTTTCTTCTTTATTGGCAAAACGAACATTAATGCCGCCATCGATTTTCGATAAATCAAAAGCGTGCATTGGGTGGCCTAACTCAAGTAATACATAGTTAGTGACATCCACAACAGGGTCAATTGAACGTGTACCACAACGACGCAGTTTTTCTACCATCCATAATGGTGTTTGTGCACTTGGGTTAATGCCTTTAATGACACGACCTAAGTAACGAGGACATGCTGCACCTGCTTCAATGTTAATGGCAAGTTCATCGGTAATTGTTGCTGCAACTGGGTTAATTTGCCAATCGGTAACTTCTAGTGAATTAAGAACACCCACTTCACGTGCTAAACCTTTAATGCCTAAACAATCACCACGGTTTGCCGTTAAATCTACATCAATAGTTACATCATCTAGATCTAGATATTCACGTAAACAAGTACCTATTGGTGCATCGGCCGCTAATTCCATAATACCGTCAGAGCTTTCGCTTAAGCCGATTTCAGATTCACTACACAACATACCAAATGAAGGTACGCCACGCAGTTTAGCCTTTTTAATTTTAAAGTTACCCGGTAATACCGCACCAACCGTGGCAACAGCAACCTTTAAGCCTTGACGACAGTTTTTTGCGCCACAAACAATATCAACCAACTCACCGTCACCAAAATCACCTAAGTTAATTTTAGTCACTTGTAGTTTATCAGCATCAGGATGTGGCCCACATTCAACGACTTCACCAATAATGACACCGGTAAATTCACCCGCAACAGGGTCAACACCGTCAACTTCAAGACCGGCCATAGTAATTTGATGAGCTAATTCATCAGATGAAAGTGCAGGATTTACCCACTCACGTAACCAAGATTCACTAAATTTCATTATGAGTATTTCCTACTTAAACTGTTTTAAAAAACGAAGGTCGTTTTCAAAGAATGCACGTAAATCATTTACACCATAGCGCAGCATAGTTAAACGCTCTACGCCCATGCCAAAAGCAAAACCAGTGTAAACTTCAGGATCTATACCAACGCTTTTAAGAACGTTTGGATGCACCATGCCACAACCTAATACTTCTAACCACTTGCCATTTTTACCCATAATATCAACTTCCGCTGAAGGCTCAGTAAATGGGAAGTATGAAGGACGGAAGCGTATTTCTACTTCCTCTTCGAAAAAATGATGTAAGAAGTCATGCAAAATACCTTTTAGGTGAGTAAAGCTAACATCTTTGTCTACCATTAACCCTTCTACTTGATGAAACATAGGGGTGTGAGTTTGATCATAATCATTACGGTAAACTTTACCCGGAGAAATAATTCTTAGCGGTGGTTTCTCTACTTCCATGGTACGAATTTGTACACCAGAAGTTTGCGTACGTAATACTAATTTAGGGTTAAAATAAAAAGTATCATGATCTTGACGAGCAGGATGATGCTCAGGAATATTCAAGGCATCAAAGTTGTGATAATCATCTTCAACTTCAGGGCCTGATTTAACTGCAAAGCCTAAATCACCAAAAAAGCTTTCAATGCGCGATATAGTGCGAGATACAGGGTGTAAGCCACCTAACTCAGTACCACGACCCGATAACGTAACATCAATAGATTCAGCAGCAAGCTTCTTAGCGACTTCTTCTGCGCGTAATAATTCGCCACGTTCATTCAATAGCTTTTGCACTTTTTGCTTAGCAATATTAATGATTTGACCCATTTTAGGTTTTTCTTCTTTAGGTAATTTACCTAAACCTTTCATTTGTTCTGTGAACAAACCTTTTTTACCTAAAAAGTTAACGCGCACTTGATCAAGTGCATTCGGATCGATAGCTTCACTAATAGCAGATTCTGCCTGCGCTACGATACCATCAATAGTAGTGGTGTCTAAACTCATGATTTCCTCTAAAACGGGACTAAAAGCGAACTTTTCATTATCAAATTATTCGCTTAGTAAATAGACTTAAAAAATGGTGATGATTTTACACGAAAATTGATGCTAATGTAGGGGGAAAAGGCAGGTTTTAAGATTATTTTTCACTTTTATCGTCACGTTCGACAATTTTATGACACTCAGGATGTTGTTCCGCTTCTCGTTTAACCAGTAAAAAGGTTAAATACATTTTCGTAGGTAATGAAAATATTAAGCCAAAGGCGATACAAACAGCGCTAATAATAATGCCAGTAACGCCCAATGATTCCATATAATCACTAAAGTTATGTAAGTAAATACCTAAAAGTAATAAGCACAAACCAATCACAATTGAGGTTTTCAATAGTTTAATTAATTTCTGCTCATCCATAGGTTACTCCTACATGTAAACACCAACACTAAAACTCGAACATCATGCCTATAGCAATAGCATTTTCAGCTAAATCCGTGCTTTCTGCTGATAATGTCGAGTTGTCGAATTTACTTTCAATGAATACATAAAAATCTTCATCCCAATAATACTTAGCACTCAGTATATTATAATTTTTATGATAGCTACCATCTGCCCCTAAGCCTGGCGTATTTGAATGATCTTTTAAAGAAATGTAACCATAAATAAGCGATATGTCGTTTGCAAATCGATATTCAGAAAATAATTCAATGCCTTGAGCCTTATTCATCATTTTCCCAATATCATTAATATCATGATTACTCATATCGGTAAAAACTAGCGCAAGGTGCAATCCAAGATCATTTTTCTCTCGGTAAGTGATATAAGCTGAAAGCAATTCATCATCTATAAAGGGGGAGCTATCATCTTCAGTCACTATGTTCAATTGCGCTTTGTTATAAGCGACTCCTAAGCCAATATCTAAAGGAGCTTTATATTGTAACGACACACCAAAAGAATCTGAAAAGTTAAGTAAAGCATCAAAGCTTTCACCATCCTCACCAACTAAGGTTAGCTGCTCATTAGACGCTAAATATTGAGCCGCAAAAGTAAAGTTATTGTAATTTACACGATATTGAAGCGCTTGCTCTGCTCTACCTGTACCTGAAAATCCGCCATCAGTACCGAAATTATAAGTACCTTGAGCACCGCCACCAAACACTTCAAACCAATCTGTTACACCGCCAATATCATAAGAAACACCCCATTGTTTTCCCAGAGTAAAACGGCCATATTGCTCATGTTCAATACCTACAAAACCTTGCCTAAGCCATATGGCTTCATCCGTTGGCCCTGTACTTGTTAAACCATTATTATTAACAACAATTTGATTATTGGTGTTAGATATTTGTACGCCCCACTCAAGCTTGGCAACTGCTTGCCAATCATGTTTCAGTTTATGCGACATACCAAAAACATAACGAGAAAAGCCATCATTTACTTCTTCTTTACCATTATTATCTCGTAAATAATAAACAGCTAAGTTTCCAGTAAAATCAAAGGTAGATTTCTCGTTTTTAAATAACTCTAAACTATAACCACTTGGTGCAAATGCACAGCATGCCATTAATGGAGCTGCTAACAAGACTTGTCTTTTCATAAAAAATCCCTTCTCTATTACTGATTATTGTTTTAAGGCTTCCACTAACGCCACCACAGGATGCCTAGCATTCAGTTCAGTTAACCGCTTCACTTGAGAGCGACATGAAAAACCTGTCGCGAGTATTTGTTCAGTAGCAAGTTTTGCAAGTTTAGGCTGCCAACTTAATTCAAATAATCCTTTGGAATTATCTAAATTAGATTTTTCGTGCCCGTAAGTACCTGCCATACCACAGCAACCAACACTCTCTTTTTCTAATCGCAAGCCAAAATGTTTAAATATCGCTAACCATTCATTTTCACTATTGGCCAATGCCGTTTTTTCAGTACAGTGAGCAAACAATTTATAGGTTTGTTGGCTCTCTATTTCAGCAACTTTAAAAGTTTCATCTTGTTTGATAAATGTCATCAGCCACTCATGTGCTAACAGTACATTAAAACTGCCTCGGCTATCTGCTAATATTTTTTTATACTCGTCTCGATAACAAAGCACCATAGAAGCATCCATACCAAGCATAGGTATATTTAATTTGGCTAATTGGTTTAAAAATTCACTTGAAGATTTAGCGGTTTTAGCAAAGCGCGCCAAAAAGCCTTTAACATGCTGCGCTTTACCATTAGGTTTAAAGGGCAATAATATTGGCTCTAACCCAAGCTCTTTTATTAATGTCATCATACTTTGTACAGTATTAGCATCATAAAATGAGGTAAAGGGGTCTTGTACTATCAGCACATAACCTTTTCGCTGCTCTTCAGTTAAGCCCTGCAATTTAGCGAGATCAAAACCTGAAAAACCAGCCTTTTTCACTTGGCTTTTTAAGGTAGGTACACTAAGTAATGGTGTATTCACATAACCTATGGTTTTAGCTGATAGTTTGTCATATGTCTTTAAACTTAAAATGCTATTAACCAATTTAGGCGCTTTTGCCATTAATGGCGCTAATGTTTCCACATTGGCCACTAAATGATCTTTTAATGGTCTAGGGTAGCGAGAATGATAAAGGTTTATGAAGCGACTTCTAAAGTCAGGCACATCAACTTTTATCGGACATTGACTGGCACAAGCTTTACACGCTAAACACCCTTGCATAGCCTCCATTACTTCATGTGAAAAGTCATTTTTGTTGTCTTCTTTTTCTAGAAAAGTAACTTTAAATTTAGCAATGCTTGAATCAAGTAATTTTTTAACTGACCAATTATTAATATCTTGCTCAAGGCTTAAAACATCAACGCCTTGATTTTCAAGTAAACGTAACCATTCACGCATTAAGCCTGCGCGACCTTTTGGCGAGTGTCGTCTGTCTTTGGTAATTTTGCTTGACGGACACATAGGGCTGTTAGCGTCGTAGTTAAAACATAAGCCATTGCCATTACAGTCCATAGCTGCATTAAATGAGTCTTTAACTGTGACCGGAATTTGTCTATCAAAACTACCACGTTTTGTATCATCAACACTCACTAACGACTCAGTTGAATCAATTGGTGTACAAATTTTCCCTGGGTTCATTTTGTTTTTAGGATCAAAAACGCCTTTTATTTTTCTTAATTCATTAAAAAGGGTTTCACCAAAAAATGCTTCGCCATACTCACTACGATAGCCCTTACCATGCTCACCCCACATTAAGCCGCCATATTTAGCTGTAAGTTGAACAACTTTATCAGATAAGGTTCTCAGTAGCTTTTCTTGTTCTGGATCACACATATCAAGGGCTGGACGAACATGTAATACGCCGGCATCAACATGGCCAAACATACCATAATGTAAGTTATAACTATCAAGCAGCTCTCTAAACTCACTGATAAAATCAGCAAGGTTCTCTGGTGGTACTGCTGTATCTTCCGCAAAAGCAAGAGGCTTTTGACTTCCGTCAGTATTACCTAATAATCCAACCGCCTTTTTGCGCATTGCATAAAGTTTATTAATACTGCCTAAATCTGAAGTCACTTGATAACCAATAACACCGCCGTTATTGTTACTGGCAATGGTTTCATCAAGGCCTTTAGTTAGTTGTGCTACTTGTTCAGCTAGGGCTTCAACACTTGAGCCATTAAACTCAACAATATTTAGGCCATCCATAACTTGATCAGGCACTTCGGTGATTAAATCACTGACGCTATGCCATACGATGTCTTGTTTGGCTAAATTCAATACTTTGCTGTCTATAGTTTCTACTGACGTCGCTTTAGCTTCTACCAAAAAGGGGGAATGACGAAGCGCTGAATCAAAACTATCATACTTGATATTAATTAACGTTTTTGCGGGGCTAATCGGCGTGATATTAAGTTTTGCCTGACAAACAAAAGCTAATGAGCCTTCTGAGCCAGTGATTAATCGGCTAAGATCCAAAGTATTCCCGTCATCTTGCAAGACATTTTCTAAATCATAGCCCGTTAAAAAGCGATTTAAACGGGGGAACTTTTTAAGAATAAGCTCACGATTTTCAACACTTGAAGCCAGTACTTGTTTGGTAATTTGACCATGACTCGAGCTTTCTTTCGCCAACGTTTGTGCTTGTTCAATTGTCAAAGGCTCGGTATTTAATTCATCACCATTAGCTAATACCGACTCTAGCGCTAATACATGATTTGAGGTTTTGCCATAAACTAATGACCCCTGCCCTGATGCATCCGTGTTGATCATACCGCCAATCGTTGCACGATTACTGGTTGACAAGTCAGGGGCAAAGAAAAACCCATGCGGACGTAAATAATCATTAAGCTGATCTTTTACCACACCCGCCTCTACCTTCACCCATTTTTCTTCGATATTAATTTCTAATACATGGTTCATGTATTTAGACAGGTCAACAATTATGCCGGGCGTTAAACTTTGACCATTAGTTCCCGTACCGCCACCACGAGCACTGAATTTAATGTCATTAAAGGCTTCTTCACTGGCGGTTTTAGTTAACACAATGATGTCTTGTTTACTGCGAGGATTTATCACTAACTGAGGTAATTGCTGATAAACACTATTATCAGTGGCAACCGCTAAACGGGCACTGTAACTAGCATTTATATCGCCAGTAAAGTGTTTAACTTGCAGTGCATTAACGAATTCTTGGTAAAGTGGCGGTAAGTGAGTTTGATGTTCAATACGGGGTAACATGAATTTTTTTCTATAAACAAGAGTGAATTAGCGTAAGTATACCATGATAGTAAATTTTTTTTAGTTGTCGATTTATACTAGTGATAAATTATTAATGCTTTTTTATTCCTAGTGTTTATTCCTAGTGATTTTGCTTACGATATAACATTTAACTTAGAATACTGAAAGTTTTCATTTATTTACTTGTTTGTTCAACTACTTATTTAAAACGGCTTCATATACCAGTGAAACCACACTGCCATATTTTCCTGTTTCAAATTGCTTACCAAGAAATTGATAATCTTTATCGTCTCCCACAATGTCACTATGACGCGCATTGGTTAAAAGAATAATGGCCAAATCATGCTCAGGGTCGATGACTGTAGCTGTGCCTGTCCAGCCAGTGTGACCATAAGCTGAGGCACTAGCATAAGGGCCAAAGTGCCACTTTCTATCGCCATTATGCGCCCGTCGCCACCCTAAACCATAAGTGCCATTAGTATCATCAGGTTTTATAAATTGGTCAATCACCTTACCTGAAAACAGCTCTTTATCCTCATAACCGCCCCGATTTAGCAGTACTTGCGCTAAAACAGCTAACTCTTCCCCTGTAGAGAAAAGGCCTGCATGCCCTGCCACGCCGCCTAACGAGTGATAGGCTTTTTCATCGTGTACTTCTCCTTGTAAGACATGGGTGCGAATATTATTAAACTCTACTCGATGACCGCGTGTTGTTCCGTGGACTTCTGTCGCCGCAAATTGATTTTTACTAAATCCCTTGTTTAAGGGGTTAAATACAGTGTTAGTTAAACCAAGGGGTTGAAATATGGCGTATTCAGTATAGATATCAAGAGGCAATCCGGTAATTTTTTCAACTAACATGCCCAGTAGCATGTAATCGGTATCGCTATACATTCTTTTACTGGCGCGCCCTGTTGCAAAAGGCACTTTCGTAAGTATGAGTTCTTTAGTTCGTTCACTGTTTTGAGAATAAAAAGCAGGGCCTAAACTGTTTTGTTCGGTAAAGAATTTAACTTGCGGAGCATAACCTGCATTATGAGTAAGCATGTCTTTTACGGTGCGAAAATCTCGCCCTTCACCGCGATACGTAGGCAAGTAGTGATTGATAGGGAGATTAACGTCTAATATTCCCTGAGTTACCAACTTCATTAAGGCAAAGTTTGTGGCAAACATTTTAGTATTTGACGCAATATCAAATAAGGTTTCTGTGCTCATTTTGACCGGTGACGTTAGCTCTTCCCCGCCATCAGCAAACTTTCTAGCATATCCGTAAGCCGTGTTTTTGATGATCTGGCCATCTTTTACCACCACTAAAACAGCGCCGGGGAAACCGTTTTCGATATCCTTATTGATCAAGGCATCCACCGCAACAAATTGTTGCTGATATTTATGCGTGTTAATGGTTAGTTTTGGATAAGGTATGGCAACATTTAGACGGGCACCTTCAGGTAAAATGTTTTCTATTTTAAAAGTGTTACTGCCATCTTTAGTTCTCTTTTTCAAACTATAGCGATAAGTATTATAGGCTTGCAACGGTTGAGCAATGTTGAGCTTTTCGCCATTGATATAAATATCGGCAGATGTTGCCGTGTGATTATCAATCACAATTTCACCACGACCTTGATAGCTTTTAAAAATACCACGGTCATTAACCAAAGCTCGAGTACTCGGGTTATCTTGCGGGAATCTTTGGTCTATTTGGCCATGTTGTTCAGTAATGCTCTTAGTGGCCGTAATATTTGTTTTCGTTTGCTGATAACGGTTAAGTAACGCCTCTGCCCTTGCTGGCTGGTACTTTTCTAATAAAGCAAAAAGTGTCGCTACTGTTTGCGAATCAATTTGATGACTGATTTGCCAAGGTAAAAAATGGTGCTGGAAAGCAGTTAAAACCGCTTGGGTTTGTTTATCCAACTCGCCAGTTGCATTGATATTGTAGCCATAGGTATTGAAAGCTTGTTGTACTAGCTCTACATGAGGTAATTGTTGTTCAAAAAAGGTTAAATATTTGAGTACAGTTTCCTTCTCATACCAAGCACCGATACCTTCTTGATAGAGCTGATACCAAGGAAATCTAGGGCCAGGATCGTTTTTATCATGTGGGGCAACGTCACTATGACCGATAATCTTAGTTGGCGTTATATCAGGGTTAACTTTAATAATTTGTTTCGCAAGTTGAATTAATAATGCTATTTGTTGAGGATCATAATCAGGGAAAAAACACACTTCCTTATATGCTTCACCATAGCCTTTCGGCGGTGTGAACCCATCTGTTGCTAATTTGTCACATTCCGCTTGGTTTACCAGCGTAATACCGATTGATTGATCATTAATTTCTTTTCGTCCTTGCCAATAACTTTCACCAACATGCCAAGCACGATTATTTTCATCAACCAGTTGTATCACTTTTAATTCTTCATCAAGGTAAGTTTGGTCGTGACTTTCCGGCAGCAGGTAATGAGCGCTGACATCACTTTGGTTGATACGTTTTTGTAAGGCGTTTTGATAGTTATCTTGCGTACTATGTAGGATCAAAAATTCAATTCGTTGACTATAGTTTTTTGAATATATGACTTCTACAGGGAGTGTATTTGATGTACAGCTGCTTAACAGTATGACGCAGATACTGATAACAAACTGGCGTAAGCTAGCCCACTTTAATTGCTTCATAGTTTAACTGCTCACTTGATCTAGTAGATATAAAACAGACTGATAAGATATGCCTGATTGCTCAGACAAACCTATTTCACAGGTTCTACTATTGCTTAAGCCACGCGAGCAATGATTAGGTACTTGTGCCTTTAACGGTGCTAAAGCTGCTTGATTTAGTTCCGGCTGAAAAAAACCTTTATCGCCTGCAAAACCACAGCAGTAGATATCTTTTGGTATCACTATATTATTAGTGCATGCTTGTGCTAATTGTTGTAAGTATTGGCCTTCATCCATTTTTTTACTACTACAGCTGATGTGTAGCATAAAGGTTTCTTCTGATTTAGTGATACTTAAGTTGCTGAGTACATGCTGAGCAACAAACTGAGTAACATCAATGATATTAGGTTTAGTATCTCCAGCTTGTGTTTGCAAACTATCTACGCAAGGGCTGGCATCAGTAATCACTGGCCACTTACCTTGCTCTGATTCGTGCTCAATAATTTTAAGGTACTCTTGCCTTTTCATATTAGCAATATCATTTAATCCCTTTGATACCCAAGGCATGCCACAACACAGTTTATTGGTCGCTTTAGGAATGATAACGTCAATATCAGCTTTAGTTAATAGCGAAATGACCACCTCTTGCATTGACCGTTTATCTTCCGCTTTGTTGTCAGGTGCAAAAACACGGTTTGAACAGGCGGGAATATAAACCACTTTTGTTCTTATCTTTGCGTTAGTTTGTGTATGTTTTTGTGTTTGAGCAAGGCTGCCTGATGATTTAGTGCCCGCAGGCCAGCCTTGATACCATTTGGGAATAAGGTTACCTGATACTTTATTTAACGCTGAAAAAGTATGTGACATAACATCACTACCAACTATGTTATGCATAGTTTTCACTGAATTTAAAGCAAACTTTGCAATGGTTGTGCTACTTGAAAAGTTATTAGCGACACCTTGATTAATACGCTTTTTCAGCCCCTTACCTTCAAGGTTTGCTTTCGCGCGGAGCTCTTTGATAAACAGCCCGGTATCAATGCCTACAGGACATTGCTGACCACAAAGCCCTGTTGCCGCACAACTATCAATACCAAAATATTGATAATCCGCTTCTAAAGCTTCTAACTCTTGTCGCTGCTCTTGAGTAATAGTGCCCGCTTGTCGTTTTTGTTGCAGTAAAGATATTTGTCGCCAAACCGCGATACGCTGTCTTGGCGTAAGGGTTAAGTTAAGTGACGGACAAACAGATTCACAAAAACCACACTCAATACATTTATCTAATATATCATCCGCTTTCGCCATCACCTTTAAATGTTTAATATGCGCTTTATCATCGTTGTTAATAATAACGCCGGGGTTTAAAATACCTTGAGGATCAAAAAGCTGCTTTATGTCTTTCATCACCTGATACAAGTCTGAGCCCCATTCCATTTCAACAAAAGGCGCCATATTCCTACCAGTTCCATGCTCTGCTTTTAAAGAGCCTTGATAGTCAATGAGGATCATAGTGGATACCGCCGACATAAACTGGTTATAACGTTCAATTTCTATTTTAGTTTCAAAAGCTTGCGTAAAAACAAAATGCAGGTTCCCTGCTAATGCATGACCAAAGATTATCGCTTCATCATAACCAAATTGATTAAACAAGGAGTGTAATTGCTGAACTGCTTGCGCTAGCTTAGAAAGAGGTACCGCAATATCTTCAATAACCACTGTCGTACCTGTGGCTCGAACCGATCCAACCGCAGGAAACATACCTTTGCGTATTTTCCATAACTCGGCAATGATGCCACTATTTGAGGTAAAAGTTTGCTGTGCTATTAAGCTCTCATTAACATTCTCAACAAGGCTATTTAGTTTTTTCTCAAGCTGAGTTAGTTGACTTTGATTATCCGCACTAAATTCTATCAGTAAGGCAGTACTGCCTTTAGGGAAGCAGGTTGAAAATTTATCGGGTAAAGTAATTAACCCCTTAATTTGGCTAAATACCGAATTAAGAGATCTATCATCCATGATCTCTACCGCATCAACATTTTCTTTAGCAAGTTCACAGACTAGATTACAGGCCGTTTGCATATCATCAAAAATATATAAACCTGCCATTTTAAAAGGTAGTAAGGTTATTGTGTTATAGGTGATATCACTAATAAAACCTAGGGTTCCCTCTGATCCAATCATCAAATGACTAATGATATCAATCGGATCTTGATAATCTATTAAAGCGTTAATGCCGTAACCTGTGGTATTTTTCAATCGGTATTTATGTTTAATTTTATTCGTTAGATCGGCTTGGCTTTTGATCGTAGCAGCAATATTTAATAATGACTCAACCATGTCACTATGCTGAGTTAAAAATTGCTTACATGAGTTTTTATCAGCAGTATTAAGTTGGCTACCATCAGCAAAAACTAGGTTCATGCTTACTAGGGTATGATAGCTATTATCGTTAACACCACAGCACATGCCAGAGGCATTATTCGCAGCAATACCACCAATTTTACAACTATTAATTGAAGCAGGATCTGGCCCTATTTTACGTGCAAAGGGTAACAACGCTTGGTTTGCATGGGCTCCAATCACCCCTGGCTGCAAGGTAACTGTTTCACCTTGTTCATGTATTTGAATGCTATTCCATTGAGGTGATAGTACAATCAACACTGAATCAGTAATTGCTTGGCCAGACAAACTGGTACCTGCGGCTCTAAAAGTAACAGCAACTTTAAATTTTGACGCTAATATTAATAGTTGTTTCAGCTCAGTTTCATTGTCTACTTTCAATACAAGCTTGGGTACTAAACGATAAAAGCTTGCATCAGTGCCATAAGCAAAACGCTGAATATACCTGCTAATAATATGCTTAGCCGGTAAAACATTTGCTAACTCACGATGAAATGACGTGATGGCTGAGGAGGTATTCGTCATAATGGATATAACATGTAAGGCTTTCTTAATACTTTAAATTTTTCTAGCCCTTGTTGCCAGCTTTGCTTAATCTTTTGTTCACTTTGACCCGCAACTATCGCTTTTCTTAATTTATCTGTACCGCTGAGCTTATCCATAAAACTTGCACGGGTAAAAAACGCTTCCCCTTGAGATTTAAACTGATTATGCCAAGCAATAATATAGCTAAGGGATAAGCCGGTTTGTTGACTTTTTCTTAAGTCTTGTCCATGCAACTTTTTATTCATTAGCTTAGGTGTTGAAGCAGCGCCAGGTGTTGAGACAGGCGTGAACGAAAAATTGCCTATGGCTATTTGATCATGCCCTATCACTTGAAAAGGAAAAGGCGTTCCTCGACCGATACTCACGGGTGTTGCTTCGAAAAATCCAAGTGATGGATATAAGTTGATCGATACGCCATTAGGTAAGTTCGGGCTAGGCTTTATCGGTAATGAATACCGCATACTATGTTGATAATTTTTCATACTAACAATGGTTAAATTTAACTTTTTATCCGTTTTGAGCCACTGCTCCCCTGCAAACATTAACGCTAATTCCCCAACTGTCATACCGTGTAGCAAAGGGATTTCATGCATACCAACGAAGGAGCTAAATGCTTTTTCTAATATGGGGCCATCAACATAAGCGCCGTTAGGGTTAGGTCTATCAAGGACAATAAAAGCTTTCCCTGCATCTGCAGCAGCTTCCATCATATAATGCATTGAGCTGATATAAGTGTAATAGCGCACGCCGACATCTTGAATATCAAAAATGATCACATCAATGTTTGCTAATACTTCGGCTGAAGGTTTACGATTTTTACCGTAAATTGAAATCAGGGGTACAGAGGTTTTTTCATCAATAGTGGAATTAAATTTTTCACCCGCATCATAATTACCACGAAAGCCATGCTCTGGCGCAAAAATAGCCTGAACATTAACGCCTTCAGCAATTAATTTATCCACTAAATGTACACCGCGACTTTGTGAAGTTTGATTAACTACCAGACCAACACGCTGATTTTTCAACAACGGTAAATAAACACGCTCTTGTTCAATACCTAACAATAATTGCCGGTTTAACGACTTAGCTTGCTCTTTTTGATGACTTACAGATAGAGTGTTAGCCATTGAAAGACTACATAACAACATGTTCAGCAATAAGCTCAACACAAAAGTTGCTATTACAGGCATTACCATGTTTTTCATGAATAACGGCATATTCAAGCCCTTTGCTTATCTGGAATATTGATTATACGAATTATTGGTTATCAGCTTGCTCAACGGCCTTTCGCAAAAAGCCATTGTGATTAATTAAAGACGCTTTTGCCTGTTTAACAGACTGGCCAGTTAGCAACATTAGCGTGGCAAGTTTGGCATTATAATCGGCTAGTTTTAATGCTTGTTTTGCCTGCTCATCACCACAGCCCGTTGCTTGCATAACAATATTTACAGCTCGTGCATACAGCTTTTCATTACTTGCACTGACATCAATCATTAAATTTCGGTAACTTTTGCCTGATCGTATCATGCTGGCAGTACTTAACATGTTTAAAATAAGCTTTTGAGCAGTACCGGATTTCATCCGTGTAGAGCCTGTTAACACCTCTGCGCCCACCACAGCACAAAGATTAATATCATTAGCCTGAGTAAATTTTTCATTGTAACTGCAACTAACGCCAATGACGCTAGTCCCTAGTTGCTGTCCATAACTCATTGCTGAAATCACATAAGGTGTACGACCACTGGCGGCAATTCCAACTAAGACATCTTTACTGGATAAATTAACGGCTTTTAAATCTTCAATAGCCATGGTTTCATTATCTTCAGCGCCTTCAACCGCTTGCTTTATTGCTTGTTCACCGCCGGCAATAATACCCAATACTTGTTGATTGGAAACGCTAAATGTTGGCGGGCATTCAACCGCATCTAAAATACCTAAACGGCCACTAGTACCAGCGCCAATATAAATAAGGCGACCACCACATGCAAAAGCAGCAACAATTTTATCTACGGCTTTAGCAATATCAGGAATGATGTTTTGCACAACAGTGGCGACTTTTTGATCTTCATTATTAATCTTTTTCAAAACGTCAACGGTATTGAGTAAATCAATATCTACCGTGTTTGGGTTTTGTGCTTCGGTTGAAATAGTTTTTAGTTCTTCAATTAATTGTGCTTGATTATTCACAGCATTACTCATTGTTTAGGGTGTCATTGCCTTACTTATTAAAAAGCTATTTAAAAGCCTCGTTCAAAGGCCCATGGAAAGGCTCAACAAATATCGACGCTTGCTTTACATTAACTAAACTATACTACAAACTAGTTGAAAATATCTTTCCAAAAAGTATAAGTTGATAATTTTAAATAAGTAAATATCACCAACTTACTCAAAAGTATCGAAAGTAAGGTGATATACTCCTATAAACGTTAAAGATAACGCAGCAGATTTCGCAAAAAATACCAAGCATGAACTATCAATCAAGAAAAACCCAAGCAATAGTAAACTTAACGGCGCTAAAGCAAAATTATCAAAAAATGGCCGAATTAGCCCCTAAAAGTAAAACTATTGCTGTGATCAAAGCAAATGCTTATGGACATGGTGCTATAACAGTAGCAAAACATTTAGATAACATAGTTCCTGCATTCGCTGTCGCCTTTATTGATGAAGCTATAGCATTACGAACCGCTGGCATTACAGCGCCTATTTTGATTTTAGAAGGCCCTTTTTGTCCGCAAGATTTCACTTTAGCTGAAACAGAAAACTTTTGGCTAATGCTGCATAACCAAGAACAATTAAAGTGGCTTAAGCGCTGTAGCCCTGCCCATAAAGGCAAACTTTGGATAAAAGTAGATACAGGTATGAATCGCTTAGGGGTTATGCCAGACGATCTTGTTGAGGCAATAAATACCCTAGCTTCTGAACAACTAGAAAAACTAGTACTTTGCACTCATTTTTCAAACGCTGATGAAAAAAATAATCCAAAAACCTTAACGCAAATAGCGACATTAAAATCGTTAGCAACTCAGTATCCCTGCCAATTAAGTTTTGCAAATTCTGCTGGCATCATTAATTGGCCACAAAGTCATAGTGACTACAATCGTTTAGGTATTGCGCTATACGGTGCCAATCCGATAACTAATGGTGATTCACCTGCCCAAATAACACCGGTAATGACGTTACAAACGACTGTCATTGGCTTAAGGCATTTAAAGGTGGGTGACAGCGTTGGTTATGGAGAAATCTGGCAAGCCAAACGCCCTTCCTATATTGCCACAGTAGCTATTGGTTACGCCGATGGTTATCCCAGAAATGCAAAGGCAGGTACTCCTGTTTGGATTAATGGTCAAATTGCCCCGCTAGTTGGGCGAGTTTCAATGGATATGATCACACTAGATGTCACTGACATAGCAGAAATAAAAATTGGTGATTTGGTTGAGCTTTGGGGTGAAAACCTAACGGTTGAAACAGTCGCTAAGCAGTTGAACACTATTAATTACGAGCTGCTTACTCGAATAGCAGAACGAGTTCCTAAAAAGTACATTGAATAATACTCATAAGATAAAATTAATATTAACCTTAAGTAGTAAAAATAAAAAACCTTGTTAACTACTCAATTTCAGCCCTACGCGAAAATCAAGGTTAGCAAGGTTTTAAAAAAGCCGTTGCAGCTAAAATATTCTTTTCATTAAACAAGTTTATTTTGCATGTGCTTGATCAAATTTAACCCTTAATGCTTTTGCCCACTTTCTAATAGCTCGCTTAGCATCAGCCGTATTACTTACACGAGTAGCCCATCGAACAAAAGAATCATCACCAACAGTTTCGGCATCAATTATACGCGCTAAAATTTCACCACTTACACCATCATAAAGCTCTAAAAATAATGTCGCTGATCCAGTTTCCGTTACGTAGGTATTCATACGATTAGCACTAGGAATATCTGGTGCATTAATGTCTAAATTGATAATGGCGGGTTTGATCACCAGTGTACCGGCACTAACAGTGTCTACAACAACATTATCCCCGCCTTTATCAAACTCTTCTTTAAAGACTTCATCAAATAATTTAGCAACACCTGCTTTAATACGTAAAACATCTTTATCTTTCACACGATTTGATATATTTGAACTGTTACGATTAAAATTACGTTGCCAGTTCTTTTTAAAAGCTACTTGGCTAGGAAGTATTTGTACTTTGTCATATTCAGCAAAGTTCACGCCTTCCATTTTATATGCAACGGTAGATCGCTTATTCACTTCTAACTGCATCCCTTCTTTCGATACTTGAGGCACATCAGTATTTGCACAGCCAAACATAAGTGTAAGCATAGCTGCCACAGTTCCGAGCTTAAAAGTATTTTTAAACATGTATTTTCCTTATTTGAGTAATGATAAGCTTTTAATATTAGTTAAAAAATATACAAATTATTGGTAAAACTCAATAATAACTACTCTATACCTATGTATTTATGTACTTGCACTGACAAGCGCCAGTTATTTTCTATACAGGTTTTAATTGCTAGTTCTGTTGCGCGCGTTTTTTGACTAATAGGCTGTAAATAAATTGGGGTATTTCTTATGTTGTGTGCTTTTAAAAGTTCTTTTAAATCGTCAACATGCTGCTCTGTCGCTACAGGGTGCTTTATTTCATTTGCTCGCTTCATCGCGCTATTTAGTATTGGATAACCACCACGCATATTAACTTTAGGCGATACAGTGACCCAACACTTTTCAGTAACTTGGATATCAAAAGTACCTGACGTTTCCACCTGTGTACTATAACCTGCCTGCTCAAACTCCTGACACAATGGCGTTAAGTCCACCATACAGGGTTCACCACCTGTAATAACCACATGTTTTGCGTGAAAGCCTTTCGCTTTTATCAAAGATAAAATTTGACTGATTGTCATCGAAGTCCATTGTGGATTTTCTTGCGCTTTACCTAGCATTACCTCTTGAGTCACTTCATCACTTAACTCTATCTCCCAAGTATGTTTAGTGTCACACCAAGAGCATGCAACAGGACAACCTTGCAAGCGGATGAATATAGATGGTTGGCCAGTATATGAGCCCTCACCTTGGATGGTTTCAAACAGTTCGTTGATTTTATATGCCGTAGTAATATCTGCGCTAGTTTTCACTTTATGCTTTTGCCTGTTAAGTTAATCAAGTAAAATATACCTCATTGATTATACCCTATTTATTTTTAAGAGACTCAACTATGACCGAAAAACTATCTGCTAAAAACGTAATAGCTGATAAAGTTGTTGTTATCTATTCTGGCGGCATGGACTCATTCACTGTATTAAACCGCGCGTTAAAAGACGGAAAAGAAGTGTACGCCCTTTCATTCGATTATGGTCAACGTCATGTAAAAGAACTTGAATGCGCGAGCAGTGTTTGTAAGTCACTTAATATTCATCACAAAGTTATTGATATTTCTGCTATAAATCAATTGCTGGCTGGTTCTTCACTCACTGATGATATTGACATACCTGAAGGTCACTATGAAGCAGAAAACATGAAATCTACTATAGTGCCAAATCGTAATATGATCTTACTTTCATTGGCTGTAGGTTACGCTGTTTCCGTTGGTGCAGCACAAGTTTATTATGGTGCGCATTCTGGCGATCACGCTATTTACCCTGATTGCCGCCCTGAATTTGTCGAAAGAATGAATGATGTTTGTCAAATAGCGAACTATGAAAGTGTCGAAATTTTTAGCCCATATTTAAATGTGAATAAAACCGCTATTTTAACTGATGGACTTAATATGGAATTAGACTACAGTAATACATGGACTTGCTACAATGGCAGAGAAAAAGCTTGTGGTAAATGCGGGGCCTGTCAAGAGCGTTTAGAAGCATTTCGTGATAATAATGTAGACGATCCAATTGCTTATGAATAAATAATCTGTAAACATAAGTGCTGATAACCAACCTGAGTTTTAGCTTTCTTCTAAACCATTAAAAGTGACATAATGTTAGAGCAATCACCAAAACAACAGTCGGCTCATCTGAGCTTTAGAGCTAAAACCTATCGGTTATTAGAAGATGAAACTAATAAAAGCTTTGGTGCTAAGCTATCTAATTTTTTATTGATCATTTTGATCATAACCAATGTTGCCGCGGCAATTTTTGAGTCAGAAGCAGATTACCATAAAATTTATCAGCAAGAATTTGCATTATTTGAGTTATTCTCATTATCGATTTTTTGTATTGAATACCTGTTTAGAGTTTGGTGCTCTATTGAGGGAGAGAAGTATAAGCACCTACCAGCGGGAAAAGCCCGGCTAAAATATATGTTAACCCCTATGGCGATTATTGATTTAATTGCCATTCTTCCTTTTATCATAGCTATGTTCTTTGCCGTAGATCTTAGAACACTACGGTTAATCAGAGTATTAAGGCTATTAAAACTTACCCATTACTTTAAAGGGTTTAACATTTTTATTAGCGTTATTCATAAGGAATTAAAAAGCATTACTGCTGCCATGATGGTAATGATGTTTTTAATCATTATCGCGGCAAGTTTGATGCATTCAGTTGAAGGGGAAATTCAACCACACGCCTTCGGTAGTATCATACAGTCCTTTTGGTGGGCGGTTGTTACAATGACTACGGTAGGTTACGGTGATGTAGTACCTGTCACAAGTACTGGAAAAATCATCTCAACCTTTATCATGCTCATTGGTGTTGGCTTAGTTGCCCTGCCCGCTGGTATGTTAGCGGCTCGTTTCGGTGAAGAATTAAGAGAGCGTCGTAAAAACTTAAATGCGCATATCAAAGACGCTTTATCCAGCGGCTTTATTGATACGGAGCAGTATCAAGCTTTAGAGCAATTGGCAGATAAACTTGAAATTGAACCCAAAGATCTTCAGCGAAGTATCACCTTGTTAAAACAAGGCCATCACGGTAATAAATGCCCTCACTGTGGAAAATAAGTATAATTTCTTTTATTTAACTCTATTTTCGAATTATTAATACACTGAATATGAACATATTTTAATGCTATAGATTATTTTCGACCTTCGATCTTTCTTTAAGAATAAATGCATATAACCATCACGCTAAGCTGTACTAAGCTTAAGGGATAGCTCTTAAAATAAGGATGGTTTATGTGTGCAATGTACAAACATCATGCACGGTGTTTAAATCAATTGATAGACGCGAATAACGATACTCAAACACATTTGTACTTAGAGCAATTATTGTTATTTCCTGTCGATATACAAGATAAAATCATTGAAGAAATTAGCCATTTGAGTAACTGCAATAGTGACTCAATAGCTAATATTCTTAGTCGATATTCTGTGCAAGACCTTAAATGACATCAATATAAAACGTCACGAGATACAAAAATTAAAGCGACTAAAGTAAACAAGTTTTCGACAAGTTTCAGACGGGTTTGTTGATTTTTCTCAATGCTCATACTCTCTTTTAGCTGGAGAGTTGGTGAACTCTTAATTTAGCTATATCATCTCTAATGGATGCCGCTTGCTCAAACTCTAAGTTTTGCGCATGCAAAAACATAGTTTTTTCAAGTTGCTCAATTTTGCTGTCAATTTCTTTAGTGCTCATCATATGAAGCTCACCCTGAGCATCAACTTTATAAGCAGCATTATGCTCTGCTACTGCATTTAATTGTTTACCTTCGCTAAAGCCACCAGTATCCATAACGTCAGTAATTTTACGTATAACACCTTTAGGGGTGATATTATTATCGACATTATATTGATGCTGTTTGGCTCGTCGCCGCTCAGTTTCATCAATAGCTTTGCGCATAGATTTAGTGACCCTATCGGCATAAAGAATAGCTTTACCATTGATATTACGAGCAGCACGGCCAATGGTCTGAATTAATGAGCGCTCTGAACGTAAAAAGCCTTCTTTATCTGCATCAAGTATCGCCACTAACGACACTTCTGGCATGTCTAAACCTTCACGTAGTAAGTTAATACCAATTAAAACATCAAAATTGCCTAAACGAAAATCGCGAATTATTTCCATTCGTTCAACAGTATCTACATCAGAGTGTAAATAACGCGTTTTAATGCCATGCTCATCTAAATAATCGGTTAAGTCTTCAGCCATCCGCTTTGTTAACGTTGTCGCTAATACGCGCTCATTTAGCGGCACCCGTTTGTTTATTTCAGATAATAAGTCATCAACTTGGGTTTCAACGCCACGTACTTCTATTTCAGGATCTAATAAGCCTGTTGGTCTAACAACTTGCTCAGCAATATCGCCTGCCGATTTATCAATTTCATAATCGCTTGGTGTTGCAGAAACATATATAGTTTGCGGCGATAATGCTTCAAATTCATCAAACTTCATTGGTCTATTATCAAGGGCTGAAGGCAATCTAAAGCCATATTGCACTAAATTTTCTTTTCGTGATCTATCCCCTTTATACATAGCGCCTATTTGCGGTACTGTTACGTGGGATTCATCAATAATTAATAAACCATCATCCGGTAAGTAATCAAACAAGGTAGGTGGCGCTTGGCCCGGCTCACGACCTGACAAGTATCTTGAGTAGTTTTCTATACCTGAGCAATAACCAAGTTCAACCATCATTTCTATATCAAATTGCGTGCGTTGAGTGATCCGTTGCTCTTCTACCAAGAGGTTATTGTCTTTAAGCTGCTTAGCTCGATCTTTTAATTCAATTTTGATGTTATCAACAGCCGCTAAAATTTTATCCCTTGGCGTGGCATAATGAGTTTTAGGATAAACGGTAACACGCGCTAATGTACGCTCAACTTGCCCTGTTAAAGGGTCAAATTGACTAATACGCTCAATTTCTTCATCAAATAACTCGACACGTAATGCCAAGCGATCAGATTCAGCAGGAAAAATATCAATTACATCGCCACGAACACGGTAAGTAGCACGAGCAAAGGCTACATCGTTTCTTGTATATTGAAGCTCAGCTAAACGGCGCAATATATCGCGCTGATTTATGATGTCGCCGACACTGATATGCAGCATCATTTTTAAATAAGAATCAGGATCACCTAAACCATAAATAGCCGATACCGAAGCGATAATTATGACATCTCTACGTTCTAATAATGCCTTGGTTGCCGATAACCGCATTTGTTCTATATGTTCATTTACTGAGGCATCTTTTTCAATGAAGGTATCGGTTGTCGGTACGTATGCTTCAGGCTGGTAATAATCATAGTAAGAAACAAAATATTCAACAGCGTTGTCAGGAAAAAACTCTTTCATTTCACCATAAAGTTGCGCGGCTAAAGTTTTGTTTGGTGCTAACATCATGGTTGGACGATTAAGCCTTTCAACAACATTAGCAATGGTAAATGTTTTACCCGAGCCAGTAACACCTAATAAGGTTTGATGAGCTAACCCTGACTCAATCCCTTCAAGTAATTGCGCTATGGCAGTTGGTTGGTCGCCACTGGGTGTATAATCAGATTCAAGTGTTAACTTTTTCAAGATATTTGCTCCTGTACCTTAAACTCACCATGGGTAAATTGTTTGGTAAAAAGCCTATAAGAGATTGCTGCCATCACAACATTTCCTATTAAAGCACCAATAAAAAATCCCTGTATGTCATAAAAATAACTACCAACATAAGCAAAAGGGACATAACAAACGAAGAGCCTAATAATGCTCAAAACTAATGCCGCAATAGGTTTATGTAAAGCATTAAATGACGAGTTAGTTAATATAACAATCCCTTGAAAACCATAGCCTAAAGGAAGTATCCAAATAAATAAGATAATGATGTCAGCTACCGCTTGCTCTTTTGCGAATGCTGAGGCTATCCATGAGGCGGTAATAACCAGTACACCATAAATGAATACTTGCCAAATCATGACAAATTTCACCGAGGCTTTATACGCACCTTCAACCCTACTCATATTACCTGCCCCAAAGTTTTGACTGATAAAAGGAGGTAAAGTCATAGACATAGCTAAAACAACAAGTGAAGCAATTGATTCGATTCTTGAGCCGACACCAAAACCTGCAACAGCATGATCTCCATATCTGGCAACTATTGCGGTCATAATAGCTGCAGCAATAGGCGTTAACATATTGGCACCAGCCGCTGGTAAACCTATTTTTAGGATTCCCCGACAAGAAGAGATAATTTTTTTCATCGGTAAAAGGTGGGTATGGATTAAGTTCTTTTGCTTCGTTAAGACAACCAAAATAAAACCAAAACCGAATAGCCAAGATATTAAGGTTGCAATGGCCGCCCCTTGAATACCCATTTCAGGTACCGGACCAAAGCCAAAAATGAAAATAGGATCAAGGATTGCATTGATCAGGCCTGCCCCCCCCATTACCACACTTGGCGTTTTCGTATCTCCAGAAGCTCGTAAAATAGCATTACCTATCATAGGACCAATTAAACAAACACTGCCCAAATACCAGATATCCATATACTGATGAATTAAAGGGAGGAGAGACGCTTGTGCACCAAGTAATGTAAATAACTGGTCGGTAAGTAAATATCCGATGATGGATAAACTGATAACAATGATAGCAGCTAGATACAGTGCAGTTGTTGCAGAGTCTTTTGCTGAAACACTATCATCATGCCCTAAATATTTGGCAATAACGGCTGATGCCCCTATTCCCAACCCTATCATTAAGCTAATAACGGTAAATGTTACAGGAAAAGTAAAACTAATGGCTGCTAATGGTTGAGTTCCGAGTAAACTCACAAAAAAGGTGTCAATCAAATTAAACGTCATCAGTAAGATCATGCCGTAGATCATCGGAATGGTCATTCTCTTAAGCGTTGGCGCAACGGGGTCTTTTAATAAGTTAGCCGGTTGTTTTTTATTATTTGTTATTTTATTTGATGTCATTAATTTTTTAAGGTGTTGAAAATAAGTTAACTTATTTTGAAAACAGAACCCATTGTAATCAAAACCAAAAGAAATGCACAGTAAATGACTTCAAATATCTTTGTGGTCAAAAATCAAACCAAACAATCAAAAAAACAACAAAAACAAGATAAGAGATTGATTTAAAAGGAAATAAAAAATATAGTGTTTAACTGTTGACTTTAACCTAGGCTAAGTAAAACCGTAATGTTACGAGTTCTTACAAATTAACTAACAAAGTTATCCACAACTTTAGTGGATAACTGTTTTCAGAGTTTATATCAAATATTAGCGGCTAATTTGATTATTAAACTTCCAACAAATGTTGATATATTCACATTAGTGAACGCAATTTAATCAAACAAACGAATAAATGATTTTTTTATTAATTTTATATTGACAGTTTGACAACAGGCCTTTAATATTCCGCCCCGTTAGCCAAGTTGGTTAACACGCTAATCGTAAGAAAAGCAATTCCCCAATAGCTCAGTTGGTAGAGCGATGGACTGTTAATCCATGTGTCACTGGTTCAAGCCCAGTTTGGGGAGCCACATTATTATGTTGGCGACAAATGAAGAGCGGTAGAGCTATGGACTGTACTCTTTTGTAATAGCATGTGTCGCTGATTGGTTTCCAAGCCCATTATTTATAATAAGCTGGGAGCCACATTAACTTCAATAATAAACAGAAGTTTAAAAAGTTTATTCCCCAATAGCTCAGTTGGTAGAGCGATGGACTGTTAATCCATGTGTCACTGGTTCAAGCCCAGTTTGGGGAGCCACATAAAAAAACCTGCTTATAGCAGGTTTTTTTTCGTCTTGAGTTTATCCTAAATCGTATTATTAATTAAAAGCCATAAAAGCAAAAGCCTTCTCTTCTTATCAAAGAAAAGGCTTTATCGATTTCATAAAAAGTTTTGTTTGCTACTTTTCAGCAATTAATTCCTTTTTATTTTCATAAGAGATCACCAGTTGATCTTTTTTGACACCAACTTTCGCTACACCACCATTTACTAATTCACCAAAGAGTAATGCGTTGGCTAGTTCTTTCTTTAATTTCTCTTGAATCAAACGAGACATTGGCCTAGCGCCCATAGCTTTATCGTAGCCATGCTCTGCTAACCATTTCTTAGCATCTCGTGTTAATTCTAAAGATACTCTTTTCTCATCAAGTTGCGCTTGTAATTCAACAATAAACTTATCAACGACCTGTTGAATAACATCACTACTTAGGTGGTTAAACCATACAATATTATCAAGTCTATTTCTAAATTCTGGTGAGAAGACTTTATTGATTTCAGTCATGGCATCTAAGCTATGGTCTTGCTGTTTAAAACCAATAGATTTACGCACCGTTTCTTGTACACCAGCGTTAGTGGTTAACACTAAAATAATATTTCTAAAATCAGCTTTACGGCCGTTGTTATCAGTTAAAGTACCGTGATCCATTACTTGTAAAAGGATGTTATATACATCTTCATGTGCTTTTTCTATCTCATCAAGCAATACAACAGCATGAGGATGTTTTATTACCGCATCAGTTAATAAGCCACCTTGTTCGTAACCTACATAACCTGGAGGTGCACCAATTAATCGACTTACAGCATGTTTTTCCATGTACTCAGACATATCATAACGTAATAGCTCTACCCCTAAGATTTTAGCTAGTTGCTGTGTGACTTCTGTTTTACCGACACCAGTAGGTCCAGCAAATAAAAATGATCCTACAGGCTTTTCATCGTTACCTAAACCTGCACGGGATAAGCGTATTACCGAAGTTAACTCTTCTATAGCCTGATCTTGCCCAAAAACAACTAACTTAAGGTTTCTATCAAGGTTTTTCAGGCTATCTTTTTCCGTTAATGAAACAGATTTTTCCGGGATACGTGCCATTTTTGCCACAATAGATTCAATATCAGTATTGTTTATGGTTTTTTTACGTTTAGAAGCTGCAATCAATTGCTGCTTAGCTCCCGCTTCATCAATAACATCTATTGCTTTGTCTGGTAAAAAGCGCTCATTTATATATTTAGCAGACAATTGTGCTGCAGCGCGTAAGGCGGCATTGGTATATCTAATACCATGGTGAGATTCATATTTCTCTTTAAGACCTTGTAATATTTTAGTGGTGTCATCAACACTGGGTTCAACAATATCTATTTTCTGAAAACGTCTTGCTAAGGCACGATCTTTCTCGAAAATACTTTGATATTCTTGATAAGTTGTAGAGCCAATACAGCGTAATTTGCCAGCAGATAATAATGGTTTGATCAAGTTAGACGCATCAAGCATACCACCAGAAGCGGCACCAGCACCTATAATAGTATGAATTTCATCAATAAATAGAATCGCATTCGTATCTGCTTCTAACTCTTTTAATAACGCTTTAAAACGTTTCTCAAAATCGCCTCGATACTTTGTTCCAGCTAGTAATGCACCCATATCTAATGCATATATAGTGGCATCAACTAAAAAGTCAGGCACATCTTCATTAATAATAAGGTTTGCTAACCCTTCTGCGATAGCTGTTTTACCCACTCCGGCTTCACCGACAAACAATGGGTTGTTTTTTCGACGGCGGCTTAATACTTGTAAGGTTCTTTCTAGCTCAGAGTCTCGACCAACGAGTGGATCTATCTTACCTTTTAGTGCTTCTTCATTTAGATTAACTGAGAAGTTTTCTATGGTACGAGGTTCATCTTCAGTTACTCGTTCGCCCTCTTCAACACTTGGACTGCTTTCTGGAGAATCAATTTTAGCAATGCCATGGGAGATAAAATTAACAATATCTAAACGACTAATGTCAGATTTTTTCAAAATATAAGCAGCTTGAGATTCTTGTTCGCTATAGATAGCAACTAAAACATTTGAACCATTAACTTCGTTTTTACCTGATGATTGAACATGAAAAACTGCGCGTTGTAAAACACGTTGAAAGCCAAGTGTTGGCTGAGTTTCTCGTTCTTCTTCATCACTAGGAATAACGGGAGTCGTTTCTTGTATGAAATCAAGTAAACTCTTTCGAAGCTTGGCTAAATCTGCACCACAAGCACCTAAAGCTTCAACAGCTGAAGGGTTGTCTAGTAATGCTAATAGCAGATGCTCTACGGTCATAAACTCATGACGAGACTCTTTAGCTTGTCTAAAAGCTAAGTTCAATGAAATTTCTAAGTCTTTATTAAGCATAGGTACTCCAAATTAAATCCTTGCGAACTGTTTTTACGCTCATGTAAAGGCAACAATTAGGCTTTCTCTAAAACACACTTTAAAGGGTGTTCATTATCTAAAGCAAAGCGAAGAACAAGATCCACTTTTGTTTCTGCTACATCTGCAGTATATGTGCCACAAAGCGCTTTACCTTGATAATGAATTGTTAACATTAGCTCGGTCGCTTCTTCAGCGGTCTTATTAAAGAACCTGCATAGCACATCAACCACAAAATCCATTGGTGTATAATCATCATTCAATAAAAAAACGTGATATTTAGGTGGTTTCTCTAGTTTTTCTTTAACATCTTCTTCGACAAACTCTTGACTGTCAATCAACTCTTTCCAATTGCTCATATATTTATCTTAGTCTCTACCGATAACTTTTGCTGTAACTTTTTTGTCAATTAATATTAAAAAAGTAATAAATTTTATCCAATATCACTTGACTAATTTATAATTTTATCTACGATTCAATAAGTGGCTATTTTTTAGCCGCATGATTGTTTGTGAAAAGTTGATTATATCTTTATTTTACTCATACTAAAATTCTAAGCATAAATTAACTAGCTACAACTATAAAACTGAAGGATATAGAAGGAAGTAGAAGTATGGCTCACGGTACGGTTAAATGGTTTAATAACGCAAAAGGTTTTGGTTTTATACGTCCTGATAGTGGCGGTGAAGATATTTTCGCCCACTATTCAACAATTGAAATGGATGGTTATAGAACGTTAAAAGCTGGACAAGATGTCAATTATGAATTGAATGAAGGACCTAAAGGACACCATGCAGCAAGTATTAAACCATCAGATTCTGAAATAGACTAAAAATAGTATTACTACATAGTTTTCATCATTTCATTTATAAACTGATAATTTAAATTAGCTTATAAATATTTTGTGTAATTTACGTCAATCACACAAAATAAAAAACACAGCATCTATGCTGTGTTTTTATTTTTGGGTAATTGCTATTTAGCAAACAGATACATATGCTTAGTTACATATGTTCAATAATACAATCGCCAAATTGTGAACAAGTCACTAACGTTGCATCATCCATTAAGCGCTCAAAATCATATGTCACTGTTTTAGCACCTATAGCGCCTGACATACCTTTTAATAGTAAATCGGCTGCTTCAATCCACCCCATATGACGTAACATCATCTCTGCCGATAAAATAACAGAGCCAGGGTTCACTTTATTCTTACCAGCATACTTAGGCGCAGTACCATGAGTAGCTTCAAAAATAGCAACTTCATCACTTAAATTAGCGCCAGGTGCTATACCGATACCACCAACCTGCGCAGCTAACGCATCAGATAAATAATCACCATTTAAATTTAATGTTGCAATTACACTATATTCAGCTGGGCGTAGTAACACTTGCTGTAACATTGCGTCAGCAATCACATCTTTAATAATAATTTCTTTACCTGTATTAGGGTTTTTAAAGCTACACCAAGGACCACCATCAAGCAATTGTGCTCCAAACTCTTCACAAGCTAATTCATAGCCCCAGTCTTTAAAAGCCCCTTCCGTGAATTTCATGATATTGCCTTTATGCACCAAAGTAACAGAGTCTCTATTATTATCGATTGCATATTGGATTGCTTGACGCACTAAACGCTGTGTGCCTTCTTTCGATACGGGCTTAATACCTAAACCACACTCTTCAGTAAAGCGAATTTTAGTAACACCCATTTCTTCTGATAAAAATGTGATAAGTTTTTTAGCCTCATCACTACCTGCTTTATACTCAACACCAGCATAAATATCTTCGGTATTTTCTCGGAAAATAACCATATCTACTTCACATGGCTTTTTAACTGGGCTTGGTACCCCAGTGAACCACTGTACTGGACGCTGACATACATATAAATCAAGTATTTGTCTCAAAGCAACATTTAACGAACGCATTCCACCACCTACCGGTGTCGTTAACGGCCCTTTAATACCTACTTTATACTCTTTAAACATTTCTAGTGTTTCATCAGGTAACCATGTTTCTGAATCATAAACCTGTGTTGCTTTTTCTCCAGCATACACTTCCATCCAGACAATCTCTTTATCACCTTTATAGGCTTTTTCAACAGCAGCATTCACTACTTTAATCATAGGTGGTGTTACATCAACACCAATACCATCACCTTCAATAAAGGGAATTATAGGGTTATTCGGGACTAATAATTTTCCATTTGAAAAGGTAATTTTTCCGCCTGAGCTAGGGATTGAGATTTTACTTGTCATAAAGTGCACTCCTAATTGGAAGAATAAACATTAAAGCAGTACGGTAAATTAATCACATTATTAATAAGTAATATAAATAATTATCCGTTAATTAAGTGTAGCTGCTTTTAGTTAAAGTAAAAGAAAAAGAGTAATTACACTAATCATTTATTAATGATATTCAATATAAGCATACTGAATAGTAAAATTTAGATAAAAAAAAGAGCTAAGCTTTTCAGCTTAACTCTTTTTTCATTACACTATTTTTTTAAGCTTAGAGTAACGCCGATAAAATAGTATTTAATGTTTCACTTGGGCGCATAGCTTTTTCACATAATGCACTATCTGCAAAGTAATAACCGTCTACATCCATAGCAACGCCTTGAGCATCGTTTAATTCACTAACAATCTTTTCTTCTTGCTTAGTTAGTGCTTGTGCTACACCAGTAAAGGTTTCTTTTAATTCACTATCAACTGACTGCTCTGCTAAAGCTTGAGCCCAGTACATAGCTAAATAAAAGTGGCTACCACGGTTATCTAACTCACCTACTTTACGTGATGGAGACTTGTTGCTATCTAAAAATTCACCTGTAGCTTTATCTAATGTATCAGCAAGTACTTGTGCTTTAGCATTGCCAGTATTTACACTTAAGTGCTCTAAAGAAGCTGCTAGTGCTAAAAACTCGCCTAAAGAATCCCAACGTAAGTGATTTTCTTTTTCAAATTGCTGTACGTGCTTAGGTGCTGAACCACCTGCACCAGTTTCAAATAAACCACCACCATTCATAAGTGGTACAATAGAAAGCATTTTTGCACTAGTACCTAACTCTAGAATTGGGAATAAATCAGTTAAGTAATCACGTAATACATTACCTGTTACTGAAATAGTATCTTCACCTTTAGCAATACGCGCTAATGAGAACTTACAAGCTTCAACTGGTGCTAAAATTCTAATATCTAAACCATCAGTGTCATGAAGTGCTAAATAAGCGTTAACTTTCTTGATAATTTCTCTATCATGAGCACGCTCTTCGTTTAACCAAAATACTGCCGGCATACCTGAAGCACGTGAACGAGTTACCGCTAATTTAACCCAATCTTGAATAGGAAGATCTTTTGCCTGACACATACGCCACAAGTCACCAACTTCAACGTCATGTTCAAGTAATGTAGTACCTAAAGCATCAACAACACGAACAGTACCGGCTTCTTCTAAAACAAATGTTTTATCATGCGAACCATACTCTTCAGCTTTTTGAGCCATTAAACCAACATTAGGCACTGTACCCATAGTTGTTGGATCAAAAGCACCGTGTTCTTTTGAGAAATCAATAACAGCTTGATAAATTCCAGCGTAACAACGATCTGGGATCATCGCTTTAGTATCTTTTAACTTTCCATCAGGTCCCCACATTTGCCCTGAAGAACGAAGCATTGCTGGCATTGATGCATCAACAATAACATCACTTGGTACGTGAAGGTTAGTAATACCTTTATCTGAATCAACCATAGCAAGCTCTGGTCTGTTAGCAAAAACTTCTGCTAAATCAGCTTCAATTTCAGCTTTCTTATCTTCAGGTAGGCGAGAAATTTTACTATATACATCACCAATACCGTTATTAGCGTCAACACCTAATTGTTCAAATACTTCACTGTGCTTTTCAAACACATCAGCGTAGAACACTTTAACCGCATAACCAAAAATAACCGGATCTGAAACCTTCATCATGGTTGCTTTTAAGTGTAGAGATAGTAATACGTCTTCTTTCTTCGCATCTTCAATAGCTTGCTCATAAAATTCAACTAATGCAGATTTACGTAATACAGAAGAATCAATAACCTCACCTGTTAATAAGGCAAGATTTTCTTTCAATACTTTAACGCTGCCATCTTGAGCAACAAATTCAATTTTTGCATTTGTAGCATAGTTTACCGTTGTAGATTGTTCTGACTGATAGAAGTCTCCACCTGACATACTCGCAACGTGAGATTTAGAATCGCTTGACCATTTCCCCATAGAGTGAGGGTTTTTGCGAGCATATTGCTTAACTGAAGCAGGAGCACGACGATCAGAGTTACCTTCACGTAATACAGGGTTTACTGCACTACCTTTAACTTTATCATAAGTGTATTTAATTGACTTTTCGGCATCATTTTGTGGCTCTTCTGGATAATCTGGTAAATCATACCCTTTCGCTTGAAGCTCTTTAATTACAGCTTGCAACTGAGGAACAGAAGCACTGATGTTTGGTAATTTAATAATATTTGCGTCAGGGCTAGTTACCATATCGCCTAACTCAGCTAATGCATCATCGATGCGTTGTTCTGTAGTTAAGTACTTTGGAAAGTTAGCTAAAATTCGGCCTGCTAAAGAAATATCACGGGTTTCTACATTAATACCAGAAGATGCACTATAAGCTTGGATAATAGGTAATAGAGAATATGTGGCTAAGGCTGGGGCTTCATCGGTAATAGTATAAATTATTTTAGAGGTGTCTGTGCTCATGAGCTTCCTACTTTACTTTATTTAATTAGCGTATATATTTATTACGCTGAGATTGAACTTGCTAAAATGGACTAACTTATTAAAAAATAAAAATTTAAAGGTATTAATCTGTGATTATCTAACATTTCGTTATTTAACATTCATTTTTCGCGCGATATAATATAGGAAATCGACGCTCATTAAAACAGTAGAATATGAGCATTGCTTAACATAACCCATATAAACAAAGGCCAGAATGAAGCACAGCAAAGGCAGAGTAAGACATAGAGGACTCTCAGACCAAAAGGTACGACCAGTAATAAATATTCAAAAAATAGTACTTTTTAATAAACCTTATAATGTACTTTGCCAATTTACTGATCAAGAAAATCGCCAAACACTCAAAGATTTCATTCCAATAAAAGATGTTTACGCTGCAGGTAGGCTAGACAGAGATAGTGAAGGCTTGTTATTACTTACTAATGATGGTCAATTACAACACGAACTAGCTCACCCTAAAAAGAAAACCACTAAAACCTATTGGGTGCAAGTTGAAGGTAGTCCTACACAAGTAGATTTAGATAAGTTACGTCAAGGTGTAATGCTTAAAGACGGCATGACTCTCCCCGCCAAAGTGAAGATAATGAACAGCCCCAAATTATGGCCTAGAGTACCACCTATCAGAGAACGCGCTAATATCCCAACAACTTGGCTCGAAATAAAAATTACGGAAGGACGAAATAGGCAAGTTCGAAGAATGACAGCCAATATAGGTTATCCAACATTAAGATTAATTCGTTATGCAATTGGCAAATGGAATATTAATTCGATAGATAATGGTTGTTATGAAATAATTAAATAACTAATCCCTTCTCACTATTTCACCCAACTGATGCTCATGGTATAATTTTGCGCCTTTTTAATTAGTACACAATTTTTAATGTCTCTTTCAGTAAATTTACAATCAAATAAATCACAACACAGTGCGCCAGAAAATACCAAGGTTATTGTTGGTATGTCAGGTGGTGTTGACTCTTCTGTGTCAGCTTATCTATTAAAAGAGCAAGGCTACCAAGTGGAAGGCTTGTTTATGAAAAACTGGGAAGAAGACGATACAGATGAATATTGCGCTGCAGCCACCGATTTACAAGATGCTCAAGCGATTTGCGATAAGTTAGGCATAAAATTACATACCATTAATTTTGCCAGTGAGTACTGGGATAATGTTTTTGAATATTTCCTCGCTGAATACAAAGCGGGTCGTACCCCTAACCCTGATATTATGTGCAATAAAGAAATAAAGTTTAAGGCTTTTTTAGAGTTTGCATGTGAAGATCTTGGTGCTGACTATATCGCTACTGGCCACTATGTTCAGCGAGAATATCGTGATGGTCATTGGAAAATGGTCCGTGGCTTAGACAACAATAAAGATCAAAGCTATTTCCTTTACACCCTTGATGAAAAACAACTTGCACAAACTTTATTCCCTGTAGGTCACATTGAAAAGCCTGAAGTACGAGCTATTGCCGAACAAGCAGGTTTAATTACTCACGATAAAAAAGACAGTACCGGAATTTGCTTCATTGGTGAGCGCAAGTTCAAAGATTTTCTAGGGCAATATTTACCCGCCCAGCCTGGCATCATAGAGTCAGCTGAAGGTGTTGAAGTAGGTCGTCATGACGGTTTGATGTATCACACCTTAGGTCAAAGAAAGGGTCTAAAAATAGGCGGTTTAGCTAATGCGGGTGAAGAGCCATGGTACGTAGTAGAAAAAGATTTATTACGCAACGTACTCATTGTCGGCCAAGGGCATAACCACCCTCGTCTATTTTCAAAGGGTTTAGTTGCAAATCAGCTACACTGGGTTGACCGTCAAACGCTTACAGGTTCAATCAACTGTACGGTAAAAACTCGTTACCGTCAGCAAGATGTGGCCTGCACGGTAACTCCCCTCGATACAAACTCAGAGTCACCAGAGTATAGAATTGACTTTGACGAACCACAAAGTTCAGTAACACCTGGTCAATCAGTGGTTTTTTATCAAGGCGACATCTGTTTAGGTGGTGGCATTATTAACACCCTTATCCGATAACTAAATTATTTTTACCATAACTATTAACCATATAGCCCTGTAAGCATTTTAGAGTACTAATGAAAGATCAAACAATCACATTTGCCGCAATTTGCCAAGTAGCCTACCTTGTTCAGCAAGTATCTAGAAATGGCTATTTAGCTACTGAACAATATCAAGATGACTTTGCTACTTTATTAACTAGCATCACTGAAACTTCTCCTGAAAATACTTTAGCTGTATATGGTGGTCAATTAATTAATATTAAAAAAGGCCTTGAACTACTTATTTCTCATTTAGGTGACAATGCATCTAAAAAGGATAAAGTAAAAGATCCTGAGTTTACTCGCTATATTATTAGTTTAATTAATCTTGAACGCCGTTTAAGTAAACAACCGAAGCAATTAGCGCAACTTGGCGAACGTATTGAAGCTAATAAAAGACAACTTGAACATTACTCTATTACCAGCGACACCTTAGTTTCAAGTTTTGCGAGTATTTATAGCGACATCATCAGTCCTTTGGGAGCACGCATTCAAGTAACCGGTGAACCTTCTATACTTAAGCAAACAGAAAACCAACACAAAATTAGAGCCTTGCTACTCGCCGGTATTAGAGCTGCGGTATTGTGGCGTCAAGTAGGCGGTAAACGTAGAACAATATTATTTAGTAGAGCAAAATTAGTTGATACAGCTAAGCAATTACTCAACACAATTTAAAGACTTTTAACTTAACAAACGTAATTTTTAAAATACTTAACCTAGGAATTAACTATGGAACTTTCAGCGTTAACAGCGATATCACCAGTAGATGGTAGATATGGTAGTAAAACAAGTGACTTGCGCCCTATTTTTAGTGAGTTTGGTTTAACCAAATATCGCGTCACTGTCGAAGTACGTTGGTTGCAAAAATTAAGTGCTACTCAACAAATTTCAGAAGTTCCTGCTTTTAGTGATGCAGCAAATAAAGTACTAGATGATATTGTCACTGACTTCAACGAGCAAGATGCACTACGCATAAAAACCATTGAAGCAACAACAAATCATGATGTGAAAGCAGTTGAATATTTTCTTAAAGAAAAAATTGCTGACAACGCAGAATTGAATGCGGTTACTGAGTTTATTCATTTTGCTTGTACCTCAGAAGATATTAACAACCTTTCACACGGCTTAATGTTGAAAGACTGCCGTGAACAAGTGTTATTACCAGTAATGGATGAAATTTTAGCTCAAATAAAAGCATTAGCTGTTGAGTACAAATCAATTCCTATGATGTGTCGCACACACGGTCAACCAGCGTCTCCAAGTACACTGGGTAAAGAAATGGCCAATGTGTACGTACGCTTAAAGCGTCAACGTCAACAAATCGCTGAAGTTGAGTTATTAGGAAAGATCAATGGTGCTGTTGGTAACTACAATGCTCACCTTAGTGCGTACCCTGAGGTAAATTGGCACCAGTTCTCTGATGAGTTTGTTAGCTCATTAGGGCTTACTTGGAATGCTTTTACTACACAAATTGAGCCACACGACTATATTGCAGAATTATTTGATGCTGTAGCCCGTTTTAACACCATTTTAATTGATTTTGACCGTGATATTTGGGGTTACATTGCCTTAGGTCACTTCAAGCAAAAAACAATTGCGGGTGAAATTGGCTCATCAACAATGCCACATAAAGTTAACCCTATTGATTTTGAAAACTCAGAAGGTAACTTAGGTATTGCTAACGCATTATTTAGCCATTTAGCACAAAAACTGCCAATTTCTCGCTGGCAGCGTGACTTAACTGACTCAACAGTTTTACGTAATTTAGGTGTTGGTTTTGGTCATGCACTTATTGCTTACCAAGCAACTTTAAAAGGTATCAGTAAACTTGAAGTCAACGAAGAAAGTCTAGCGACAGAGCTTGATAACAACTGGGAAGTACTTGCAGAGCCAGTACAAACCGTTATGCGACGCTACGGTATTGAAAAGCCGTATGAGAAGCTAAAAGAATTAACTCGCGGTAAACGCGTTAATGGCGATTCAATGCGTGAATTTATCAATAACCTTGATTTATCAGACGCTGTAAAAGCTGAGCTATGTTTATTAACACCGGGTGGTTATATTGGCCGCGCAATTAACTTTATTGATGAACTAGAGTAATAGTTACCCGCTGAAGTTAAACAATCAAAGAAGGCCTCGGCCTTCTTTTTTTATTCTTTTATTTTTACCTTCATAGAAAATGAAAATAAAAACCACTTTTTGGTTGATAAACCACCAGTTGTTAACTACTCTGGACTAAGGTGTACGATTTTCATACTAAAAACAATAACTATTCTGTTTTTCGTTTCACTCGATCAGCTTACTTATAAATAACTTAAGTTATTAATAAGTACATAAAACACAAAAGAATGGTTATTGAATATGTCATACAGTGTATCTCGGGTGCAATGGCGACAAGCAGCCCCCCTATTAAAAGATGTTCGTGAAAAAGTCTTTGTTTGTGAAAGACGCATCCCTAAACAAATAGAATTCGATATAAATGATCGCTCTGCATTTCATATGCTAGTGTGCGATGATAACTCTCAAGAGCCTATCGCAACAGGCCGTATTTCATCTAACGGTCAAATCAGTCGAATTGCTGTCGTTATGGAATACCGTCAAGCAGCTATTGATAAAATAGTCATGCAAGGCTTATTTCGTATTGCTGAAGAGCTTTCGTTAAATGAAGTTTATATAAATAGTCCATTAGAGCGGGTCACCTATTTTACTAAGCACCACTTCTCTCCTATTGGCTCAGTATTTATGGAAGCAGGAAGACCAAAGCAACGAATGGCATGTGCAATTAAAACAGCTAGAAACGATGCCAACCAAGCTAAGTATTACCTTAGCCATTAATAGCTAAATGCCACAGGCATAAGCTAGCGCTTTGTTCTTAATTTTACTACTGATAATGGGCAGTTTGTTAAACGCAAACAAACTAATATTGCGCATGGATTTTACCAGTGATGATGGATGGCTAAAGCTTAAATACAAGGCATCCATCGCTGACTGCATCACTAAATTATCTTTCCGTCTTATTTTTTCATATTGCGCCAATACCTCAACATTATGCCAAGACTTACCCTCAGCAATCGCTGTTGCCACAACATCTTGAAGTGCTTTTACATCTTTAAAACCCAAATTAACTCCTTGACCCGCCATTGGGTTAATGGTGTGTGCGGCATCACCTAATAAAACAACACGATTTTTCTGATACTGATTAGCATGACGTCTCGTCAGTTCAAATGAACCTTTGTTAATAACGTTAATATCACCTAAACGTTTAGGGAAGTTCGCTAAAATTTCTTTCTGTAACTGCTCATCAGACAGCGCCATCAAACGCTTAATCTCATCTCTTTGGTGATACCATACTAAAGATGCATAACCACCTTGGCAGTTACTTTGCTCCTCATTAGATTTCACTTTCGGCGTCGCTAAAGGCAAGAAAGCCACAGGGCCTGTTGGGAAGAATTGTTGCCAAGTAATATCTTGTTGATCTTGAGCGGTTTCAACATTAATCAGCATGGCTGATTGTTGATAGCCCCACGATGTAACACCAATATTTACCTGCTTTCGTACAAAAGAATTAGCACCATCTGCGCCTACCACTAACTTTGCCGTAATAATGTGCTGTGAAAGAGTTAAGGTAACCTTATTTTCATCTTGAGTTAAGTCAACTAAATGCTCAGGGCAAAAAAGCTCAATATTGTTATGTTCAGCCATCTTTTGCCATAAGGCTAGTTGAATTAAACGGTTCTCAACGATATGACCTAAATGCTGCTGCTCTATATCTTGGGCATTAAATTCCGTATAAGCATATTCTTGTTCCCAAACACCTAAGCGTTTATAAGCACAAGTGCGCCATTGCTGAATATTCGACCATACGCCTAGTTGCTCTAGTAAATATTGCGAGGCTAGTGAAATGGCAGAAACCCTTAAATCTAAAGGTTGTTCTTCCGAGAAGCTCTTCGGCTGGTACTTTTCAATAACAGCAACATGCAACCCTTGCTCTGCTAGGGCTATCGCACAAGCTGAGCCCACCATGCCACCACCAATCACTACACAATCAAAATCAGTCATAAATAATATTCTGTGAGTAAAACTCAAGATACAAATAGTTCAGCTATTCTACCTAATTGAGGGAGGAAACTACAACAAGCTTGCAGAAAAGAAACCTTAAGCTATATTAAATATGCTTTGTTTTTAAAGTATTTTTTTACAACATATTAAGTTTAAGGAATAACGATGAATGTAGCACAAAAAAAAGAATTAAGAGTACATGACGATATCAAAATCGTTTACGATATGACTGAGAAACAAAATCGTACTAACTTAACTGCGCATACAGATAGAGCAGTTGTTGCAAATTTACGCGCAGATTTAGTTCTACCATCCGATAAAATTTTAACGGTTGATATAGATTTTGATACCACAAGTGGCTACCATAACAACGCTATTATGGTAATGGATGACTTTGGCGTTGAAATGCTCGCCATAGCTTTTGAAACAAAATACACTAAGGAGCATGCTGAGCTAGTACGCCAAGCATGGGCAAATAAAAAACATAGTGACTCACCAAGAAAGCCAACCTATTTATTGGTTCAGAAACCTAACAGTGCTGAAGAATTACCGCAAGTTTTTGCCGCATGTGGTGATGAAGATCACGACAAAGATAATGCAAACGGTAAAAGTGTTATCTAAACATATAAGTCCATTCGCATGGCAGCCTTCGCTGCCATTGTTCATTGTTGCTTTCTTTTTTTCTCTCCATATTTCAGTACAAGCAAACTATACTACCCCCATCAATTCAATGGCTAACGTCAGCAGCCTAATTCAAGACAAAAAGGGTTATATTTGGCTAGCTGGACAGCGAGGATTAATGCGCTTTGACGGCAGTCATAGCATCACATTTTCATCTATAAACCAAACTTGGCCATTACCGTTTAACTGGTTGCATGATGTCTCGATTGATGATGACCACTTATTATTGGCAACTGAAACTGCAGGATTATGGCGCTTCAATCCTGAAACAGGACAAGCCAGAAAAGTAGAGACAGATATAGCGCGTAATAGCTTCTACGATGCTGTTAGCTTCCAGGGCAATTACTATATCAACGCCCCAGATAAGTTTTATCAATACCAACCAGCTAGCCAAAAAACTACCCTCATTAAAGATAATATTAAAATAAGAAAAATAGCTTACAACAATCAGCGCCTTTATATTGCTGCTAGAACAGGCTTATATCAATTACACAACAATAAATTGCAACAGCTTTACTCAACTTCGGTCACCAGCATTGTAGCGCTTTCTTCTGGCGTGGTAGCGATCACTAAAGATAAAATTCTATTTTTTGATTTCTTTGGCAAAGCAACCGCAATCAATTCACCAAAAAATATCAACGCCATTACAAAAGAGTATGGTAGTGATAATTTCTTTACCATTAACAACCAAGGTATAGTTAATAAATTTTCAGGAAAAACCTTAAAGCAACTCCCTCATAAATTTGGTAATACTAGCCCAGTAAGAGCTAGAAATTTTTTACACGACAACTCGGGGGTTCTTTGGGTGGCTAGTAGCCAAGGCATTAAGCAACTCAATGAAAATACGATAAAGAACACCCCTAAAGTATTCGATGTCAATATCAATTCTAGTGAATTAGCCTTGTTCAAAGATAAAATTATTATTGGTAGTTATGGCGCAGGATTGAAAAATTTCAACGCGCCTATTTTCACTGAAAAAGTTAATCAAGCCTTTACTAAACAAGGCTTAAGAATTACAGATATTAAAACAATAAATGACAACTTATATATCGGAACTTTTGATGGTATTTGGCGTTATATTGAAGAAAAAGAACAAGTTGTTAAGCTGAACTTTCCAGATAACGACAAACTTATCTTAAGTATGAGGCATAAAGATAACCTGCTCTATTTCACTAGCAACTACAACGGTTTTTATATTTATGATATAGCAACTGAACAACTAATTAATCACTTTGCCCCAAAGACTGGTTTAAGCTCAGCTGAAGTGATCGATGTATTACCCGTTGATCATTTAACAACATGGATAGCAACCTCATCTGGTATCGATATTGTCACCAACTCAACTAAACAGGTTTTAAACCTAAATTTACCTGGTAACAGCAAAGTCATTTCTTTATTAGAAGCTGATAATAAAATATTTGCTACAACACTCAGCGATGGTATTTATGTCTTAAATAAACAAGGTGTATTAATTGCTCAATTTGGTCAAGGTAATCGCTATAGTCGATTGCTAAAAGTTAAAGATGAAATTTGGGTTACTGGTAGGCCTGGTTTATATAGATTCAACCCAACGAATTACCAATTTAGTATGATTGAAAATACTCAGCAATATTCTTTTACTGGTAGTATCTTACAATTAGGTAATGTTATTTATGCAGCCCATTATGGTGGCGTACTTTCACTTGACTTAGCACCACAAAAAAAGTTCGATCCAAAAGTGTACATCAGCAAAGTTACCATCTCTGGCGAGTCATATTTACTCAATAAAACCATGTTAATAGATAGCGCCAACGATGTAATCACATTAGATTTAGCGAGTTTAGACTTTAGACCCGGCGCTACAAAGAAGTTTCGATATCGATTAAACGATAGTAATTGGCAGCAAATAAGTGGTAACCAACTCACTTTAACGGGTCTTGCACCAGGTGACTATGCTATTGAAATAATGGCAACTAACAGTTTAGGTCAATGGAGTAACTATAAGGCATTCACGAATATTACCGTGGCTTCACCTTGGTACTGGTCTTCTCAAATGAAGTTACTCTACAGCTTTTTACTGGCTGGGGTAATTTTACTCTCTATTTGGTTGCTCTATTTACGCAGTAAATCTATCAGTCATATCCATAACCTCTTAAAACATGATATTCATGAGCAAGGGAAAAAAAACATTCAAATAATACGCAATTTAACCTTTGTTAAAGAGTTAATAAATCAAGGGGACTTGCCGCAAGGAAAATTAATACTGACTCAATGTATTGATGATTTAAATAGCCAAAATTTATCTCAAGAGCCAAACACAATGGACGGCAAATCCCTGTCTGATGCAGTATCATTTTTTAGCAATTATTTACAACATAAATATCAAGTTAACTTAACATACCAATTAAACATAAAAGACAATGAATTAAATTATGAATTACAAGCTGACCTTTACCGCATAATATTTGAAGCCATAACCTGTGTAGTCATTAAAGGGGGCGGCAGAAACTTCAAAGTAATACTCCAGTTCTTTAAAGGTAAAGTATGGTTAAATATTTATGATGATCAACAAGGATTTATTAACTTTGACAGTAAAGTAAATTTTGACTTTTCTATGTATTACATTCGTCAAATTGCGAGTAAATATAACGGCTCAGTTAATTCATTTAATGAACAAGAACAAGGGAGCCAATTAGTCATAAGCTTACCACTAAGTTAACTTATTCCAAAACCAACACCTCCTAATCAGTCAGCTTTTTAAAATCCCTTGAGTAACTCCTCGAAATACGCAGCAAATTAATATAAAATACGCCTCCTTTTGCCGAAGCTGTAATAAACTTTATAACTCGGTGATTGATTTAGCCGGTAAATAAAACGCGTAAAGAGTGAAGTAAATGAGTAAAAAGTTATACATTAAAACCTGGGGCTGTCAAATGAACGAGTACGACTCGCAAAAGATGGCTGAACTATTAGACTCAACCCATGGTTTTGAGCTTGCAGAAGAAGCTGATAATGCTGATGTTATTTTACTTAACACCTGCTCTATTCGTGAAAAAGCCCAAGAAAAAGTATTTCACCAACTAGGCCGTTGGAAGAATCTAAAAGATAAGAATCCTGAATTACTTATCGGTGTGGGCGGTTGTGTTGCTTCACAAGAAGGTGATGCCATTCGTCAACGTGCACCATACGTCGATATGGTTTTTGGTCCGCAAACTCTACATCGTTTACCTGAAATGCTAAATCAATTGTATCGTAGCAGCAGTCCAATTGTTGATGTTACTTTTCCTGAAATAGAAAAATTTGATCGCTTACCTGAGCCAACAGCTGAAGGCCCTTCAGCTTTTGTATCCATTATGGAAGGTTGTAGCAAATACTGTACTTTTTGCGTAGTACCCTACACACGTGGTGAGGAAGTAAGCCGCCCTCTTGACGATGTACTTTATGAAATAGCCCAACTTGCTGAGCAAGGTGTTCGTGAAGTTAACTTACTTGGTCAAAATGTAAATGCTTACCGCGGTGAAATGCACGACGGTAGCATCTGCCGCTTTGCCGAGTTAATTCGCTTAGTTGCCACAATTGATGGAATAGATCGCATTCGTTACACCACCTCACACCCAGTTGAATTTACTGACGACATAATCGAAGCCTATGCTGATGTGCCTGAGTTGGTAGATCACTTACACCTACCTGTACAAAGTGGTAGTGACAGAATTTTAACGCAAATGAAACGCGGCCATACCGCCTTAGAATATAAATCACAAATTCGTAAATTAAAGAAAGTGAGACCTGAGCTCTGTATGTCTTCAGACTTTATTATCGGTTTCCCTGGTGAAAGTGATGAAGACTTTATGGCAACCATGAATTTAATTGAAGCCGTCAACTTTGACTTAAGCTTTAGCTTTATATATAGCGCTCGTCCTGGCACACCCGCAGCTGATTTGCCCGATGACATCAGTGATGAGACCAAAAAGCAACGTTTGCAACTTCTACAAGATAGAATAACCCAACAAGCTTTGCGTATAGCAAGACAAATGCTAAATACCGAGCAGCGAATTCTTGTTGAAGGGCCTTCAAAGAAAAACCCAATGGAACTACGCGGTAAAACTGAGAATAATCGTACGGTTAACTTTGTTGCACCACACTCGGTTATTGGTCAATTTGTTGATGTCAAAATCACCGATGTTTATGCAAACTCATTACGTGGGGAGCTAGTTCGTCAAGAAAGTGAGATGGGATTACGGATTGCACATTCACCTGCAGATATTTTGGCAAATAATCACCATAAATCATCTAAATCAATCATCAATAACCTTGATGATTTAGGTGTAGGTACATACAACCCATAACCTTTTAGTCGTAATGGAAAATACATTGAGTACAACAACTAAGCAATCAACCGTAAAAGAAAGTCATCAATTAACCCTGACGCCAATTGACAACGAGCGCCAAGCTAACTTATGTGGGCCGATGGATGACAACCTTAAAATTATTGAGCGTCGCTTAGGTGTTGAGATCACCTACCGTGGTAATCAATTTAAAATTCTTGGCAGTGATAAAAACTGTAAAGCGGTTATTAAGTTATTAAAAAACCTATATATAGAAACGGATACTGTAAAAGGCCAAACAAATCAAATTACCGATGAGCAGGTACACCTTGCTATCATCGAAGCCAACGTACTTGAGCAAGATTTACCTTCAAGTAAAGAAGCTGAAGACCTTGGCATAAGTTACGATAAAATGGTTACCATAAAAACCAAACGCGGTATGGTTAAACCTCGTAATCCAAATCAGCAAACCTACGTACAAAATATTTTAACGAATGACATTAGCTTTGGTATTGGTGTTGCGGGTACAGGTAAAACTTACCTTGCTGTTGCTTGTGCTGTTGACGCATTGGAACGACAAGAAGTACGCCGAATATTACTGACCCGTCCCGCGGTAGAAGCTGGTGAAAAACTCGGCTTTTTACCAGGTGATTTATCACAAAAGATAGATCCCTATCTCAGGCCTTTATATGATGCTTTATTCGAGATGCTCGGTTTTGAGCGTGTTGAAAAGCTTATTGAGCGCAATGTTATTGAAATTGCCCCACTTGCTTACATGCGTGGACGAACACTAAATGACGCCTTTGTTATTTTAGATGAAAGCCAAAATACCACCGTTGAACAAATGAAAATGTTTTTAACCCGTATTGGTTTTAATTCACGTGCAGTTATTACCGGTGATATTACACAAGTTGATTTACCTAAACACCAAAGCTCAGGCTTACGCCACTCTATAGAAGTACTACAAAATATTGAGGGAATTAGCTTTAATTTTTTCCAATCAAAAGATGTTGTTCGCCACCCAGTTGTAGCACGTATTGTTGAAGCTTATGACTCACATGAGCAAAAAATAAATAGACAAAAACAACAACAGGCTAAAGCAGCTAGTGAGAGTAATGCCAGTGATAACAAAACTCATGAGTAATACGCTGGATATACAAGTAGCTTGTAGCGAACAGCACTTACCGTCAACTGAACAGTTTCAATTATGGGTGAATACCGCTTTAGAAGCTGTCACAGAAAAAACATTTGAATTAACTATTCGTCTTGTCGACATAAATGAAAGCCAACAGTTAAACCATCAATATCGAGATAAAAATAAAGCCACAAACGTTTTATCTTTTCCTTTTGAAGTTCCTGAAGGGATAGAGCTCAACTTATTGGGCGACTTAGTTATTTGCGCACATGTTGTTGCCCAAGAAGCACAAAGTCAAAACAAAGCATTATTTGATCATTGGGCGCATATGGTTATACACGGGTGCTTGCATTTATTAGGATATGATCATATAAACGACATTGAAGCGCAAGAAATGGAAGCATTAGAAGTGAATATTTTAGCTAAATTAGCTATTAATAATCCCTACGAATGTTAAAAAGAAATATATAACAATTACAAACAACACTGAATTCAATTTAAGGAATACAATAAGCTCTATGAGCGATGATAGCCCCCAACCTACTAGCAGTTCTAAACCTAAATCATTATTGAAAAAGGTTATTCAATGGTTTAGCCGCGAACCCAAAAACAAAGATGAATTAGTTGATATTTTAGTTGATGCGCAAAGCCGTGAACTAATCAACCCTGAAGCCAAGCAAATGATTGAAGGGGTATTGAGTGTATCAGAAATGAAAGTGCGCGATATTATGATCCCTCGCTCTCAAATGGTGACTATCGACAGAAATCAAACCCTTGATGAATTACTACCTATCATCTTAGAATCTGGACACTCTCGCTTCCCTGTTGTGAACGAAGATATCGATCATGTTGACGGTATTTTATTAGCGAAAGATTTACTTTCCTTTGGTTTTCATAACAAAGTAGAAGAATTCAGCTTAAAAGACAACATCCGCCCAGCCATCATTGTGCCTGAAAGCAAAAAAGTTGAACCGCTTTTAAAAGAATTTCGCTCCAACAGATACCACATGGCGCTTGTAGCCGATGAGTATGGTGGTATATCAGGAGTTGTCACCATTGAAGATATTCTTGAGCAAATCGTTGGTGAAATTGAAGATGAAACTGATGATGAAATAGAAGAAGATATCAAACTACTTGCGGGCAATGTATATCATGTACGTGCACTTACCGCACTAGAAGACTTCAATGAATACTTTAACAGTCAATTTGATGAAAGCTCTGTGGATACCATTGCTGGTATTGTTATTGCCCAATTCAATCATATGCCTCAAAAAGGCGAAGAAACCAGCATAGGTGATTTTGAATTCAAAGTATTAGCAGCTGATAATAGACGCCTACAAATGCTACAAGTTACCGTAGACAAAACACATGACATCAATGGCAAATTGAGTGACTAAATCGCAACAGCAATAATCATGTCACAATTTTTAGCTTATTTGAAAGACAACCTCATAAATAAAAACACTTGGCTTTGCTTATTCGCAGGCCTAAGCTTAGTGTTTGCTTATGCGCCCTTCTCGCACTGGTATTTAACGCTTATTGTACCAAGTGTTGTTTTATACTTACTCAAAGATAGTAGCCCCAAGTTTGCCGCCAAACTAATGGGGATTTTTGCTTTTGGTTGGTTTGCTAGTGGCATAAGCTGGGTGCATGTGAGTATTGATGAATTTGGTGGGTTGCCGTTAATTGCATCAATAGCCTTAATGTTGATGTTATGTCTATATTTAGCAATTTTCCCAGCACTTTCAGCTTATTTAGCCGCTTTTGTTTCAAAAGATAAAAAACTTAACTTATGGCTTTTACCCTCTTTTTGGTTATTTTGTGAATATTTACGTTCTGTAGTGTTAACAGGGTTCCCTTGGTTATCACTTGGCTATAGTCAAATTAACAGCCCACTCTCTAGCTATGCCCCCGTAATCGGTGAAGTGGGTATTGCGGCATTGGTTATTTTAATTAATATTTTATGGGTCAAATTATTCATTGCTGTTAAACAGCGTAATGCTAGCTTGATAAAATTACCAATAACGCTTGCCATTATCATCACCACGATAGGCTATTATTGCGCTCAAACTCAATGGGTTACACCCACACAACAAACAACAAAAGTAGCTTTGGTACAAGGTAATATTGAACAAGCGATCAAATGGGCTCCTGAAGAAGAGTGGCCTACTATGCTTAAATATCTCGATCTTAGCCGAGTTAACTTTGATGCTGACATTATTATTTGGCCAGAGTCGGCTATTCCAGCAATGGAGCCAGCAGTACAAGATTATTTATCAACGGTAAATCGCTCAGCTTTACTCAATAACAGCGCTATTATTACTGGCATCATCAACTATAATTTTGAAACAAGAGAGTATTTCAATAGCTTAATTACACTAGGTAAAAAACACTTAGATGATGAGCAAGGCTACTACTATAATCACAGTAACCGCTACTCAAAACATCACCTATTACCCATTGGTGAGTTTGTTCCTTTTCAAGAATTGTTGCGCCCGATTGCCCCCTTTTTTAATTTACCCATGTCTTCTTTTAGTCGGGGTAATTACCGACAAGCTAACTTGATCGCTAAAGAGTTAAGTTTATTACCGTTATTGTGTTTTGAAATCGCATTTCCTCACCAGTTAGCCGCAAATTTAACCCAAGAAACCGACCTATTACTTACTGTCAGTAATGATGCTTGGTTTGGCGCCTCTCATGGCCCACATCAACATATGGAAATAGCACGAATGCGCGCTCTTGAGTTTGGCCGCCCGCTACTTAGAGCAACTAATAATGGCATTACCGCTATTGTGGATCATCAAGGCAATTTTATAGAGCGTATTCCTCAATTTGAAGAAAAAGTATTAAAAGCAAATGTGATGATTGTTGAAGGTAAAACACCTTATAGCCAATGGCCAAGATTAATTTTATGGTTAATGATCTTAGTACCATTAACTATCGTGCTTATTCTCCAAATTAGACGCCGATAAACACATTTTTATTATAATTTCACTCAAAAATAGTAACCTTTTGTCAGGCGATATTAAACAAAACAATATTCAATTGTGCCTACCTTCAAAAGTTACTACACTGAGTAGATATTCATTGTAACCCTTGTATATATGCCTAACAAATCCCCTAAAAACACCCAATCCACAACAGATAAATTACCTGAAGAATACGCTATCGCTATTTGCCTTAATGACATCAATTACGCCGTAATGATGGTTAGCCCTTTTGATTTAGAAGATTATGTTGTCGGCTTTTTATTTAGCGAAAAGGTGATAGTTGCTAATCAAGATATTCATGATATTCATATTGATGTTAATCATAGTGATTTCACTGTACAAATTAATGTCAGCCTAGCTAATCGCTGCTTACACCTGGTTAGCCAAAAGAAACGGCAGCTAGCAGGACAAAGTGGTTGTGGTATATGTGGTGTAGAAGCTTTGCAACACGCATTGCCAGAAGTAGGAAAGCTCAAAGAGTGCCCTCACTTAGAAGCAGTGAAACTAACGCATTTAAGAGAAAAATGTAAAAGTTGGCAAACCATAGCAGTCCAATCAGGTGCATTACATGCTGCCTTTTTAACTGATGATGAAGGCAATATATTACATTGCCGTGAGGATATTGGTCGCCATAATGCTTTAGATAAACTCATAGGTTACATGGTCTCACAAAATATAAGTAGAGAAAATAAAGCGATTCTTATCACCAGCCGTTGCAGTATTGAGCTTATACAAAAAACCATTAATATTGGCGTTAATCACTTATTAAGCCTTGCTTCACCTAGCCGGTTAGCCCTTAACGTCGCGCAACAAGCTAATCTTAACTTAGTGCATTTAACAAAAAATGACGGTGCCCTTTATTTGGCAGCCCCTAAAATAGATAAAACTTCTTATGAAAAATAAAGCATCACGTAAAGCCGGCGGTCTCGCTTCATTAACCTCAACCATTAAGCATGTTTGGAAAAGCCAAGAGGCTAAAACCAATATTAAAAACTTAACACGTGCTAACCAAGATCAGGGCTTCGACTGCCCTGGTTGTGCATGGGGAGATCAAAAAGAAGGTTTACTACAGTTTTGTGAGAATGGCGCAAAAGCCATCGCTTGGGAATCTACCAATAAAAGTGTTGGTAGTGAGTTTTTTCAGCAATACACCGTCAGTCAGTTAAACAAACAAAGCGATTACTGGTTAGAATATCAAGGCCGTTTAACACAGCCAATGCAATACAATCAAGAAACAGATAAGTATCAGCCCATCAGCTGGCAAGCTGCTTTCGACTTTATTGGCGCACAATTAAAACAATTGTCCCATCCAGATCAAGCAGAGTTTTATACCTCAGGGCGCGCCAGTAATGAGTCCTCTTTTCTGTATCAATTGTTTGGTCGTTTGTACGGCACCAACAACTTTCCTGATTGCTCAAATATGTGTCATGAAGCCAGTGGTATTGCCCTTAACCAATCTATTGGGATTGGCAAAGGTACGGTCACCTTAACCGATTTTGATCACGCAGATGCTATTTTTGTTTTTGGCCAAAATCCTGGCTCAAATCACCCTCGTATGATGAATGCCTTGAGAAAAGCATCACGACAAGGGTGTAAAATTGTTAGCTTTAATAATTTGAAAGAAGTCGCGTTAAAACGCTTTGCTAGCCCACAAGACCCTATTGAACTATTAACGCCCGCGGCAACCACTATCAGCCATCAATATTTTTGCCCTAAATTAGGCGGTGATATGGCGGCAGTTAGAGGCATGATTAAACACCTTTTAGCTAAAAATTCATCCGCCTTAGCAAAGGGGCAGCCAAGTATACTTGATGAGAGCTTTATCAAAACGCATACAGTTGAGTTTACTGAAGCAGTTAAGGTTGTGGAGAATACCTCTTGGCAACAAATAGAGCAGCAGTCAGGCTTATCGCAAGCTGAAATAGCCTCTGCTGCAAATATATTTATTAATGCAAACAAGGTGATTTGTACATGGGCAATGGGCATAACTCAGCATAAACATTCCGTCGATACCATAAGAGAGATAGTTAACTTACAGTTGTTAACCGGGAATATAGGTAAACAAGGCGCAGGATTATGCCCTGTACGCGGCCATAGTAATGTTCAGGGAAATCGCACTATGGGCATCAACGAAAAACCCAGCCAAGCTTTTCTCGATACATTAGCAGAGCATAGCCAACAACCTATGCCACAAAATCATGGTCATAATGTTTATCACGCCTTAAAAGCATTGTTGAATAAAACCAGTAAAGTCTTGATATGCCTTGGCGGTAATATTGCCGCGGCCTCACCTGATAGCAAACAAACCTATCAAGCGTTAAAAAATAGTGAGCTTAATGTACAAATTAGCACCAAACTCAATCGCAGCCATTTAATGGTAGGTGAACATGCGCTGATTTTACCTTGCCTAGGACGTACTGAAGTCGATATACAAGCAAGTGGTGAGCAATGTATTACCGTAGAAGATACCTTCAGCATGGTACATGCTTCACAAGGCAAAGTGGCGCCGAATACTGATGAGATAAAGTCAGAAGTCGCAATTGTCGCGGGAATTGCCCAAGCAACATTAGGTAATAATCCCTACAACTGGACAGAATTAAGTGCTGATTACGGTAAAATACGACAATTAATCGCCGAGATCATACCTGGCTTCACTGACTTTAATGATAAAATTCAACAAGTCGGCGGCTTTTACTTAGGCAATAGTGCCGCGGATCTACATTGGAACAACCAAGTGGGTAAAGCTGAGTTTAGCTGTGCAAAATTGCCTGATGACATTCTCAATATGCCCCTTTCTGCTATGCCTGAAGCAAAGCGTAATCAAGTACTTACCTTGCAAACATTACGTTCACACGATCAATTTAACACCACTATTTATGGTATGGACGATAGATATCGTGGTGTATTTGGAGAACGAAAAGTATTATTTATCAACAAGTACGATGCAAAAAAACACAAAGTAAATGACGGTGATTGGGTACGTCTAGAATCTATCTGGCATGACGACATAACACGCAGTGTCGACGGTTTTAAAATTGTTATTTACGATATCCCCGAAGGAAATCTTGCCGCTTATTACCCTGAAACAAATCCATTAGTACCATTAGACAGCTTCGGCAAAGAGTCTTATACAGCAACGTCAAAATCGGTGCCTGTGATTATTCATAAATCCACGCAAGCTAAACTAAGCTAAACTAAGTTAAATTAAGCTAAATGTAGAAAGGGAATCACGAGCAAAGAGTTTAATTGTAGTAGCTCATATCTGATCTGACACTTTTTAATTTTAGATTTGACCTAATCTTACAGTTGATTAGGTCAGCATAGATACGAAACCGGACATAATAAGTTGACTTGAATAATGTCTGTTTGGAGCAATGAACGGACGTTCAAATATTCCGATAGCGACGAATCATGAAATATGAAAAGGTTTCTGTTAATGTCTTTAAGGAGGACGTAAATAAAATTTTCTATAAAAGGGATTACAATGAAGTTGAACACACTCAGGATTTTGACATTATTACTTTTCTTAACACCACATAGTGCTTTTTCAAAACAGACATACAACTTACAGCATAATCAGATACAGCCCGAAAAAACATATAAACAACCAAGAGTCCAAAAGGATTCGAAAAGTTTTATTGGCTGTGTTGAATACACTGTTTCATATATAGTTGTGTCCACAGAAGATAGTGAACGTAGAGACAATGCTCTGTTCGCAGCTACAGAGAACAAAAAATCGTATGGTGATGAACGCACTACTTGCTACAACGCAAACGGTGATTGGGTCCAATTATATGGCAATTCAGAACTAGTCGATAAGGTTTGGTACTTTAGAGATACGAATGAGGAATACACTTTCTTTAAAACGGGTGTTCTGAAATTTTCACTAAATGATACGCCTGAACCAGAAGGATTCACTGAACTTGCGATAAAAAATGTTATAAAGTCAAGTGAAACAAAGAAATTGTTGGGGTATGAGACTGTTAGGGTTACGGTAAAAATAGAATCTGGAACGGTAACCAATTATTGGATCAGCGAAGAATTAATTAGGAATCCTGCTTCGTATAAAAACAATAAATTTGGCTATGCAGATAAACTCTTTGGTGCTGTTCGAGGTATCCCACTACTGGAAGAAAAGAATGTATCCGATTTTTTAATTACTATAAAAGAAGCAATCAATATTAAAAAGGGCGAACCAGATGAGGGAGTTTTTATCCTGCCAGCGGTGGATTTGTACGAATGGTAGAGCCCGTTAGTGGCACAAATAAGTAAATCAAAAGGAGGGATATTTGTTAGAGTTCATGCCTATTGAAAATTGGATAATAATGCTGGCCGTGATATTAATCTCGCTTTATCCAACGTTCTTTAAAGGGAAAGTAGAAGTTGGAAAACTTAAACCTAGAAAGCTCTTAGCTTTATTTGGAGTTCTGACTGCTGGCTTTGCTTTCCTCATCCTATATGGTCATTTTACAGGCCGTTTTGATGGTGATGAAAGTGTTGCTGATGAAAGTGTTGCTGATGAAAGTGTTGCTGATGAAAGTGTTGCTTGGCTAGTCATATAGAAATCAGCTTAGTCGGAGGAACTATTGCTCTTTTCGGTGAGGGGTATTTGGTTAAAGGTAAATATAATGACAAATACATCGAGTTCTATACACCTTGGTCTGGTCTCAAAAAAGAGAAATGGAGCACTTTAACCGAAGTAAAGCACCATGCATTAAATGCTTACTACACACTACGTTTTGAAAATGGAACGATTATAAGAGTGAGTGATACCTTAGTAGGTGCCCCAGAATTAGTAGAGCACTTAGATGCTCTCGGTATTAACATTGATTAGAATGAAGTTTAGTCCGCAATTGGCTAACTACCGACTTTATCGATTGTACGATTACGTCAGAACCTATATTAAAAATTATTAGTTCAGGTATGCGTTATTACAGCTTAATAATTCAATTTGCTCTAAAACCCATAAAGTAAAAACTAATTAGTAAAACCTATACAATAAATTCTAAGGTTAATAACCGTGTTTTCTCATAAAATCCGTTTGCTCATCTAGTTCAACATCAAAGGTTTTTTCAGCTAAAGTTTTACCATCAAGCTCTATTGTCATGCGCCATAAGCCAATTTTATTTTCTAAAGGCAGCCATATACAATCCCCCAAATAAAAATCCCAGTTATTGTTGTTTATATAAACTTCACCCTCAAATGGCGCCATGACATGACCGTTATCATCAGGGATATTAGGGTGATAAATGGTATAGGTTAGCTTTTGACCTTTAGCTTTTTTGGCATTAAAAGTGAAACCAAATTCCACATCTTCTTTCGCTGTCACTTTAGTGCTAAATTCAATAACTTTAGGAAGTTCTTTCGACTGAGCATCCCAACGTTCATATATGCCATAACTCGTTATGCTATAGGATGATTTTTGTTTTGCCATAGTATTAAACAGAATATTTGTGTAGTAATTGCGATTGAATTAAATATTTGTCCATTGAGTAACATTCACTAATAAACATTCTCAAGTAATTGCTAACAAGTGAATGTTCACACGTGAATTAGTAATAAATGAATATAAAGAGAAACTATTTTTTAGTCTTCTTCTTACGCATAATGACAAATAGCAAAATAGCCAGAGTGATAATTGCAATATTCCCTACTGCAATATAAATAATGGTTTGCAGGTTTTTCTCTTCTTCTGCTTGCTCTTGCGCTAACTTTGCTTGCTCTAGTTGCATTTTTTGTTCGGCCATCAACTGATCTGCAGTATTAATGCTAGCACTATCTTCACTGCTATTTTCTTCGTTAGTATTTTCACCCATCTTTGGCGAAAATTGGTTTGCGCTGGCTTTTACGTTAAAGCTAAACTCTGGTACCACGAGACGGAACTCTCTACCTAAATGTGTCTTACCAAAAGCATTCATGCTTATTCGGTGTACCCCACCTTCGGTATAGCGAATATCTTTAAGTCTTGTTTCACCTTGCTGATCATCCATGATAGAAAATGGCTCAACTTGTCTATCAGGAAAAGTCACTTTACCTTGGAATACTAAACTGTCTGGCTGCACATACGTTGGATCAATTGTCACAGTCAGTTCATGGGGAATGTCTTCTGTTTCAGAGGTTTTCACCGAAAAACTAATAGGAGTTTTCTGTAAAACTATCGGCTTTTGTCGCAACTCACGTGTGGCCATCGGTAAACGAACTAAATAAACGGGTTGCCACTCCCCAGGCGCAAAGTTTAATTCAAACTCACCAGTGAAAATACCGTCAGCAGCATACTCATCTAGATTTTCGCCGTCATCTCTAAATGAGGTTACTTTTATCGCATCTGCGCCAAAATTTTCATATTGTGAATTATTCGTACTATAGAAGTGCACATCAAGTTTCACCACATTTCGAAAATTAGGTGTATCGATATTATCTTCGTCATTAAAGAGCTTACCACTAACTTTGAGTGTTTCCCCCTCAAGTACAACTTCGGGTAAAGGATCAACAGCTATTTTGACATCTGAAACAATTAAGATTTGGCTATGAGGCAATATATCGCCAATTGCCTGCCATGGCCCTGGCATTGGTTTTTGAATTTTAATCATGTCAAAGGTGCTATCATCATGCCATTGCACTTTACTATGATCAAAATTATTAACCCTTATTTTACTGCCGTCAGGGCGCACCAAAATAATAGGTTTGCTACCTCGAGTACGGTAGAAAAGTAAGGTTACTTCATCAAGCTCTGCATCAATACGAAACCTGTTATCAAAATAAGGGATTTGATTGGTGACATTATCTGATTGGTATTTAACTTCTGTACGCTTGAGCTTACTTGTTTCATCTTGCGCCGTGGCTTGGGGCACACTCAAGAAAATAGAAGAGAAAAAAACACTTAACGCAATTAGTTGTCTTGTACCCAAAGTGGTTCTCCCCCTTTTTCTTTCACAATAGTTAATCTTTCTTGATGAGCTATCATTTCATCGGCAGATGCACTAATAACCTTTAATTTTTCTCGCTGTGCACTCAAACGTCTTATAGCATTGGCATCACTATTACTGTGCTCACCAACTGATAAGTTTAACGTGGACTGCTTACGCGTCATTTCAATATAAACAAACGCAAGCAATTGGGCATCAATTAATGCCCCGTGATATGTACGATCAATTAGGCCATCAACTTTATAAAAACGCGCTAAATAATCTAAGGTTTTTGGTGAGCCAAATTCATCTTTTGAAACATGCAGCGTATCCGTTACCGTACACACATCAGCTGTCATAGGTACTTTAGGCCTCGACCGGTTTTCGAAATTAACCAAGGCAAACTCGTGATCCATAAAACCAACGTCAAACTTTGCATTATGAATAACTAATTCAGCACCACGAATAAAGTTTATAAAATCATCCACCACTTCAGAAAAAACAGGTTTATCATCTAAAAACTCATTAGTTAAACCATGAACATTGATAACTTCCTGCTCCATTTGCAGCACTTGCCCACGGTTATCTAATGGTTTTATATAGGCGTGATAAGTTCTACCCGTTAGCTGACGATTGATCATTTCTACGCAACCAATTTCAACGATACGATGCCCTTCTTTTGGATTAATACCGGTAGTTTCAGTATCAAGAATAACAAGACGCTGTTCTTGTTTGTCAGAGTTGTTTAACTGAGCTGAAGTTTCGTTCACTATTATTTAGCCTTAACTTTATGTCTAAAAATAACAATGCCTTATTTTTCTGGCACTTTTTGTGGGAATTCTTGTAAGTTGACCTTAAGCCTCGCACTGCTATAACACATTAATATCAGTGTAAAGGTAATCACAGCTTGCGTTACTAGCCATGACATTGATGACAATTGCCAATAAAAATAACCGATAACATGCATCAGTAAATCAAACAACAACGCTAAGGTTATTATGACACGGCTATATTGCCAACTCCACTGTACCCATGGCGGAGCATCAGGACGGCGCAAACTAATAACCAGTAAAGTAAATAAGCCTATACTCCCTGAAAATAAGCTTAGATAAAACAAGGCAGTATCAGGGTAAATCCACTGAATAAAACTGACTCTATCACGCATATTCGTCACTGACATTAGCCAAACCACATAGCCACGCAAAGTAAACAAAACAGCTAGGTAAAACCACTTAGATAATTTTAAGCAGTCATAACTATCAAAGTCTTGTACTGAATATTGTTGATAAAGGTGCTGACGCTTATTACGACTACTTGCCATTCTGAGTATTCTGCAAATTTCTTTCTTTTTGTAAGCATTGATAGCCCGCCGAAAGGGCTTTTACCGCTTTTGAGCTAAATTCTCGCTTATATAGGGTATAAACTACCCATAAGCTCATAATAATGAGCAACACTGGATGGAAAAACCAACACATTGCAGCTAAAGCAAAATAATAAGAACGAAGGCCATAATTATACGAGTGCGCCGCTTGATCATGCACAGTTGCCACTTGCTCAGCATAAGCTATCAAGTTGTCATTTCCCCCATTTAAATCAATGGGCAGTGCGCCAATCATGACATTCACGAAACCATATTGACGCATAGACCAAGTAAATTGAAAAAACGATAAAACAAAAATAAACGCCAGCAAACTTAATTTAAGCTGAATGGTTAAATGGCTTGCATAGGCAGCAAAAGGTAACGACGAAATAACGCTCTCTAACGTGTCTATTTTTGCAAAAAGTGTTAATAAACCCGCGAGTATTAACAAAGTACTTGAGGCAAAAAATGCAATATTTCGCTCTAAATTAGCCAATAAAGCAGCTTCACCCACTCTGATTTCTTTTGATATTGCCTCATACATCCAATGAATTCTGTGTTGGTGCAAACTTCGAGCAATACAGTTCGTCGTTTTAGCTTTCTTTTTAGAAAAATAAGTATAACCAGACCATGATAAAAAGAAGGTCAGTAAAGCAATAATATCGATGATTGAAAACGGCATGCGAATAACTCATAAAATAAGAACTTAACAATATTAACCCCTTGCTCCAATACTGCAACTAAATCAGTAGAAAATTGTATTTCAGCAGAAAAAAAGTACGGTTTATCGACTATATTTTGACAATACACCTATGCTTACTCAAGCTATTGCACTTTATTACAATTTTAAACTTTCTTCTTATAGGCTTGTTAATGTCTTTAGTTCGCGGATTTTTTCATAAAAAATTATTTTTTGTTTCACTATTTTTTACCCTAATTTCAAGCCAAGCCGCCCAAAGTAATGGGCTTTTAGAAAATAATAACATTATTATTCCTCGCACTGAGGGGGCAATATCTATAGACGCTAATCTAGACGAAGCACAATGGAAACATGCTAGAAAGGTTAGTATCAATATTGTTACTCGCCCTTATGACAACACCCCGAGCCCCATAGATACCCAAGCTTTATTACTTGAAGATGGCGAAACACTATATATCGCCTTTATTGCACAAGATCCTAACCCCAAAGAAATTCGTGCATTTTTAAGAGACAGAGACAGAAGCTGGGGAGATGACTTAGTAGGTGTCAAATTAGATACATACAATGATCAACGTACCGCTTACCGATTTTTAGTAAACCCTTTAGGTGCCCAAATTGATGGTATTGAAAGTGAAGTCACTAAAAAAGAAAGTGATTCATGGGATGGTATATGGCAAAGCGCAGGCAAGTTAACTCCTCAAGGCTATATCGTTGAAATGGCTCTTCCTTTAAGAATGCTTAACTTTGATGAAACTAAACAAAAGCAACAATGGGGTATAGAGTTACTACGTTTTTATCCCAGAGAACAAACGTTGAGACTATCTAATGTGCGTTTAGATAGAGGGAATAGCTGTGAACTATGTCAATTAGCCACAGCAAGTGGTTTTGAAGGTGCTAAACAAGGTAATAATTTAACCATTACACCTTCACTTGTTGCTTCCGCCGCTGAAGCAATCGATGATGACGGTGTATGGCAAAGCGAAAATGACATAGAACCAAGTCTAGATGTTCGATGGGGAATAACGCCTGATTTATTACTCAATGCCACTATCAACCCTGATTTTTCAACCGTTGAAACAGACAGCGCACGTTTAAACATCAACAACAACTTTGCATTATTTTATGATGAAAAGAGGCCTTTCTTTCTTGATAATCAAGACTACTTTGATTCAAATTACAACCTTGTATACACCCGAAATATAAATGCCCCTAATTATGGTGCAAAGCTAACGGGTCGTCATCAATCACATTCCTTCGGTATATTTTTAACTGATGATGAAAATACAAATATTCTTATCCCAGGCAATAGAGCTTCTACTATAGCGACTATTGAAGCAGAATCAAAAGCTGCCGCCTTACGTTATCGAAATAACTTTAATGACAATATAACCTTAGGCTGGACAAGTACCCTAAGAACCAGCGAGAACTATGAAAACAGTGTTCATGGTGTCGATGCAAGATTCCGACTTTCCACCGAAGATGTGATTAAATTTCAAGCGTTGCATTCCAACACTCAATACCCTGATGATTTATTTGAACAGTTTTGTGACAGTGAAAATATTGAAGATTGCAACTCCCCTGAAGAGGAAAACGACTGTGATTTAACTAACTGTTACTATAATGAACCCATACTTAGAACTCTCAATTCAGAGCCATTTGCAGGTCATGCTTTTAAAGCCTCTTATGATCATACAGATAGCAAATGGCAGTATTTTGCTAGACACGAACAACAAAGCGAAGGTTTTAGAGGCGACTTAGGTTTTATCTCACGGGTTGATTATAGAAAAAGTGTATTAGGCGGAAATCGCAAGTGGTATGCAGAAGAAGGCCATTGGTGGACTCAATTTAAAATACGGTCAGATTGGGATATTACTCATAACAGCAATAAAGAATTAATTGAGAAAGAGTTTGAACTACACGCTGAACTAACAGCCAGTTACAACTCTTTTATCAGGTTGTCTTATACTGACAAAGATAAAGTTGGCAGCCGGATAGATAAAAGCTCACTCGCCATTGATGGCAATACTACACTGTTTAACGAAAACCATATCGAGTTATATGGCAAAATAAAACCCATACTTGGCTTACAATTAAAAGCGACAGCTTCTTATGGTGATTCCATAGACTATAGAAATAATCGCTTGGGTCAACGAAAGCAAATAATTCCAAGTATAGACTGGAACATTAACGAACACCTTGAAATAAGACTAAAGCAAACTTTCAGACGCCTTGATGCTGATAACGCTAACGTTTTTATAGCTCGTCTAACTGACTTACGAGCCACCTATCAATTTAATATTCAAAGCTTTATTCGCCTAAGTATTATTTATCATAATACCCATAGAAATGTTGATAATTACATTTACAGTGATCCCGATGATATAGACAGTATCAGTAAGGACTTCTCAAGTGAATTACTCTACGCCTATAAAATTAATCCACAAACGGTTTTCTATATCGGCTATTCAGATCACCATGCCAGCAATACAAGCTTTAGTGAATTAAGCCAAGATTCGCAAAGTGCCTTTATGAAATTTAGTTACGCATGGATAAAGTAGCTAGGTTGATTTAAAGAAAAGTAAACATTGTGTTAAAGGTGAAAATTTGTAACAATTTACCGTATAAAAATTGCCGCTAATATACTGACTAATCAAGTAAATTTAGCGAGTAAATGCAAATGATAATAATTATAATTTTACGGAAAACACATGCTAAAACTAAGCTGGAAATGCTTAATTTTGCTTTTACTGACTACCTTATGTTTTTCATCAGAAAATGTACATGCTGTAGAAACTTCAGAAATCAAAGCAAACAACCACATACATAAAAAAGCAATTAAACCACAACCAACAGCAAAGGTTGACCAAAGCGCTGCTAATATAAATGTACCCTACAGCAAAGGGGTTGTTACACTTGATGGTGATTTAACAGAAAGTATTTGGCAACAAGCTTCATCTGTTGAATTAAACCTCGTCAATAGTCCATGGGATAACCTACCTAGCCCAGTTAAAACAACGGCTAAACTTGTTGAAGATGGCGAATTTTTATATTTCGCTTTTATTGCTCACGATCCTGATCCAAGCAAAATTCAAGGTTTTTTAACAGATAGAGACAATGCTTGGTCGCATGACTTAGTGGGTGTTAAGCTCGACACACACAACAACAGACGTTTAAATTATGAGTTTTTTGTTAACCCCTATGGCGTTCAAAATGATGCAACCTTTAATGAAATTACCGGTGAAGCCAATACTTCTTGGGACGGTATTTGGCATGCCTTCGGTAAAAAAACAGCCCAAGGCTACCAAGTAGAAATAGCAATTCCATATAATATTTTAAATTTTAAAGATGACGGTAAAGAAAAGAAATGGGCTATAGAGCTTGTAAGGCTTTACCCAAGAGATCCTAAATTACGCATTTCTCATGTACCAATAGATCGTGATAACCCCTGTTGGTTATGCCAATACCCTGAAGCGGTTGGCTTTACTAATGCTCAAATAGGAAAGAACTTAAGGTTAACCCCTAGCATTACAGCAACGAGAGACGAGTCTCGCGATATTTATGATCCAAATGATGATTGGCAAAGCGAAAATAATGTTGAAGCGGGGTTAGATTTACGTTGGGGCATCAATACCAGCAACCTGCTCAATGTCACACTAAACCCTGATTTTTCTGCGGTAGAAAGTGATAGCGCGCAATTAAATGTTAATACTACTTTTTCATTATTCTATGAAGAAAAACGTGCTTTCTTTCTTGAAAATAATGACTATTTCAGTTCCGACTTTGATCTCGTGTATACCAGAAATATTGCCGATCCTGATTACGGTGCAAAATTTACTGGACGTACTAATAAGCATAGCTACGGCGTTTTTATTACCAATGATACTGAAACCAATATACTGCTGCCGGGCAACCTAGAGTCAGACATACAAACTCTCGATGAAGAGAGTTACTCAAGTGCGCTACGCTATAGGTTCGATTACAATGATGATTTCACCATAGGCGCTATAGCGACTTTACGCTCGGCAGATAGCTATCATAACTATGTTACAGGTGTTGATGGCTTATACCGTATAACAGAGTCTGACACCATTAAAGGCCAACTTTTACTATCAGACACTCTATATTCACCAGAGCTAGCCTTAGCTGACTTAACTCATTCAGACAAGAGCAGTACATTTACCGATCAGGCGTTTAAACTGAACTACAATCACAGTTCAGAATACTGGGATTTAGGCTTATCACACCAAACCATTGGTGCTGACTTTAGAGCTGATTTAGGCTTTATGCCTAAGGCAGATATTAAAATTTCAGATGCCTTTATCGAGAGAAACTTTTATGGTGAACAGGATGGCTTTTGGCAAAATGCTGAAATCTCTGCCCAATGGTCGATCGTTCATAATATTAATGATGAACTGATCGAACGTGAATTATCTTCAAAGTTTTATATTGATGGTCCATTACAATCTCAATTTGAATTAAACTTAGTCCATGGCGAGAAAGTTGGTCGACGTTTTGATGATACTATCAGTGATATCGATGGCAACACAACGTCATTTAACGAAGACCAAGCCATATTATTTACTAGTATAACGCCTAATAATCGCCTTTATTTCTCAGTAGAGTTAACACTAGGTGATAAAATTGATTATACCAACAACAGGTTAGGCGATTTAGTGCAACTGGATGGTAATTTTACCTTTTTTATAACCGACCATTTAGAGTTTGATCTTTACCAAACTTACAGCAAGCTCGATGCTGACAATGAAATGGGTAATAGTGATAATGTTTACGTTGCAAATATCTCCGAGCTGCGCCTTTCCTACCAGTTTAATGTGTATAGCTATTTAAAATTCAGCTTAATTTACAATGATATTGACATAAACACTGCTAACACCATTGACGATTACTCAACACTAAATAAAGATTTATCAAGCCAGTTAATTTATGCTTATAAACTTAACCCACAAACGGTATTTTTCTTAGGCTACTCAGATAATAGTTTTCAAGATGATGATTTAACAAGCCTAGAGCGAGCAGAGCGTACTTTCTTTACTAAAATCAGTTATGCTTGGTCACCTTAATTCAGAATTCAGCAAGGTAAAAATTAAAGTTTACTTTAACCTTAATTTTTATCCGTAATAGAGAAAGAGATTAGACAAAGAGATGATGATGAAAAATAAACTAGCCATTTTAACACCACTTTGCTTATCAATATTGTTACTTTCAGCATGCAATGAAAGTGCAGAGCCTGAAATTTCAGCGGCTAAAACGCAAAAGCACACGCAGATATCGCCAGAAAGCACTTCGCCTGTAAAACCAACTTTTAGCGCTGAACAATTATTAGGAAGTTGGCAGGTAGAGAGTATTGAAAGCAACCCCGTCATCGATAGAAGCCCTGCCCGTATAGTTTTTTCTGAGCATCAGCGCCTTAGTGGCTCTGCAAGTTGTAATAATTTCTCCACCAGTTACACATTAAACAATCAAGAACTTACCGTTAAGCCAACAGCAGTAACAAGAAAAATGTGTACAGAAACGTTAATGGATCAAGAAACCCGCTTTCTGATAGCTCTAGCTAAGGTTAGTAACTATAAGCTAGAGCAAGATATGCTGTATTTACTTGGCTCTGAAAAGCAAGTGTTATTTAAAGCCGTTAAAGTTATGGAAAAGTAGTTTACGTAATTAATCTATCTTTTCTGATATCAATCACTACGGTTGCTGAAATTTTATCATGGATAGCTTGCCTGTTTGGATCCCAATAAATTTGTAAGAAACCAAGTAAGCCAGTCGCTAAGCCAGCACCGTAGCCACCATATCGACCAAAACTATCCCATAAAGATATGGCGGTTCCGTCCAGTTGTATCACTCGAATACCCACTAACTTCTTACCAATCGTTTGTCCATGCCATAAGGCAATAGAGACAGTGAAGTAAAAGGTAGCCCAACCAAAACCTAAGCCTAAATCATTAATGATACCTTTCACCCATTCAATCAAGGAGTATACCGGTTTATCTTTGCTATCTGTATTATCTGAGTTATCTGACTTCGCTAACGATTCCAGTTCAACATCTAGTTTATCTTCGTCTAAAGCTGCTAGTTTCTCGGCGCTATCAGTTACAGCCTTTTCTGTGAGTAATCTTAGTTCGTCATGATAAGTGCTATACATAATATCAACTAACTGAGTTTGCTCACTCATCGTTAACTCTGTGGTTTCAACAATATCACTAAACATACCATCAAGTTGCTCAGAAGAGACGCTAATATCCGCTTCAAAACTCATATTTGCCATTTCTGTTGCTACTAACCTCAACTCTTTTTGCCAACAAGTAAACACCTTACATTCACTGTCTGCAATTCTTGCTATCACCGCAATAGCATAGCCCGTAGTCAGTAACGTTTGCTCGAGAGATAACGGCTCGCCGTCTACAGAGACAGCTGTTGCTGATTCTTCAATACCAAAACCTTTTAATAAGGGGGGTAAAGTATCAAGCAATACCAAAAACACCATAAAAGCCGCGACAAAACGCAAAACAGCGCGACGTTTAAAGCCTGTGATTTTGCCACGAACTTGTGCTCGTTTCTTATTACCTAAACGGTACAAAGTAGCGGCAATAGCAAGCGCTAAAATACCACCAGAGATTTCTGCTAAAAATGCTACTAAGAGCATATCAATTAGCAATGCTATGCCTCGTTTACTTGGTGAAGCTAGCGGTAAACCAAAAAGTGAATGTTCCATTTTAAATGCAAATGGCGTTAGAAAATGTTTTGTTTCTTCTTCAGATAACTCATAGGAAAGGCTTTGTTTCGCTGGTTGCTCGTCACCCTCATTTTTAACAAGCTCTGGTAAGCTCATAAACATTTTCCTTTTTTATTTTGATTTAATAAAAAGCTAATAGTTTTTTCTCGTTAAAGCAATGCTTTAATGCCTTCCCCTAAGCCAGCTAACGTTAGTGGAAACATTTTTCTATCTACTAATTGCGACATAATATTAATAGACGGGTAATACGGCCATTGAATCTCAGCCTGTGGGTTTAACCATATTACATCATCAAAATGCTCAGTGAGCCTATTCATCCACACACTACCTGCTTCTTCATTCCAATGCTCAACACTGCCACCAGGATAAGTGATTTCATAAGGACCCATAGTGGCATCACCGACAAAAATAACTTTATAGTCTCGACTGTAGGTATGTAGTACTTGTAGTAAATCAATTTCCTCTTGATGACGACGGGAATTATCTTTCCAGACACTCTCATATAGACAATTATGAAAATAAAAAAACTCGAGATGCTTAAATTCACCATGAATGGCAGAAAATAACTGTTCACAGACTTTAATATGATCATCCATTGAACCACCCACATCAAAAAACATTAACACTTTAATAGCATTATGGCGCTGTGGTTTCATTTTTATATCAAGGAAGCCCGCATTACGTGCGGTTGCTGAAATCGTATCATCAAGATCTAGCTCTTCACTACTACCGGTGCGAGCAAATTGCCTTAACTTACGCAAAGCAACTTTCATGTTTCTTGTGCCTATTTCCACATTAGCATCTAAATTTTTAAATTGTCGTTTATCCCAAACTTTGGTAGCTCTTCGATGCCTTGAGTTATCCTGGCCTATACGAACACCTTCTGGGTTGTAACCGTAAGCCCCAAAAGGTGAAGTACCGCCTGTACCTATCCACTTATTGCCACCTTGATGTCGTTTCTCTTGTTCTTTTAAGCGCTTGGCCAATGTTTCCATTAATTTATCTAAACCGCCAAGTGCTTCAATCTCTGCTTTTTCCTTATCAGTTAGCTGTTTTTCAAACTGTTTTCTTAACCAATCCTCTGGAATCTTATTTAAATCTAACTCAAGGCTAGCAACGCCCTGAAAATAATCAGCAAAAGCGCGATCGAATTTATCAAAGTGCGCTTCATCTTTTACTAAAATGGTGCGGCTTAGTGCATAGAAATCATCAATATTCGCAAAGACCACTTTTTGCTCTAATGCTCGAATCAAATCAAGCAATTCGCGTATTGTGCAAGGTACTCGGTATTCACGTACTTTGGTAAAAAAGTCAATTAACATAATTAAAGCGAATACCTTACTAGCGGTTACCTTGATGAATAAAGGCTAACTTTTCAAACAAGTGAACATCTTGTTCATTTTTTAATAATGCGCCATGAAGTGGTGGAATCACTTTTTTCTGCCTTGTTTCATGTAAGACTTCAGGTGAAATATCTTCCGCTAACAACAATTTCAACCAGTCAATCAACTCTGACGTTGATGGCTTTTTCTTTAAGCCAGGAATATCACGTAAATCAAAAAATAGTGCTAATGCTTCATCAAGTAGTTTTTGCTTAATTTTTGGGAAATGTACATCAACAATAGCTTGCATTTCAGTTTTTTCAGGAAAGTTAATATAGTGAAAAAAACAGCGTCTTAAAAAAGCATCTGGCAATTCTTTTTCATTATTAGAAGTAATGATAATAATCGGCCTCTGTTTAGCGACAACCTTTTCTTGAGTTTCATAAACAAAAAACTCCATTTTATCGAGTTCTAAGAGTAAATCATTAGGGAACTCAATGTCCGCTTTATCAATTTCATCAATGAGCAATACGGGTCGCTTATCCGCTGTGAAGGCATGCCATAACTTCCCCTTGATAATATAGTTAGCAATATCTTTAACTTTTTCATCCCCTAACTGACTATCTCTTAGGCGTGAAACCGCGTCATATTCATATAAACCCTGTTGCGCTTTTGTCGTTGATTTTATATGCCATGGAATAAGATCCACACCTAAACTGGTTGCTAATTCTTCCGCTAACATGGTTTTACCTGTACCTGGCTCCCCTTTAATTAATAAAGGCCGCTCTAACGCAATAGCGGCGTTAACCGCTAGTTGTAACTCATGTGAAGCAATATAGTTATTTGTACCTTGAAATGCGCTCATAGTTGTTTTCCAGAATCGAATAAATTAGCAGTCAAATAGATATGATATAAAGTTGATTACATATTCCTTAAAAGCATATAACTTATAACAAAATATCACTTCTTTTTCTGCGATAACTGTCTAATCTTAACAAACTAACTTAAGTGAACATAGTCACAGGATTTTACCATGTCTAACATATTCAAAGATAATTCAACGTCTATAGGAAATACCCCTTTAGTAAAACTTAACCGTGTTATAGCCAGTGAAAACAGTGATGGCACACCTACAGCAACTGTACTAGCCAAAGTTGAAGCAAGAAACCCTAGCTTTAGTGTTAAGTGCCGAATCGGTGCTAACATGGTTTGGGATGCAGAAGAAAAAGGCTTACTAAAAGAAGGTTGTGAAATTGTTGAGCCAACAAGTGGTAATACAGGTATTGCATTAGCATTTGTAGCTGCTGCCCGTGGTTATGCTATTACGTTAACTATGCCTAGCACAATGAGTTTAGAGCGTCGTAAACTACTCACTGCTTTAGGTGCAAAAGTAGAATTAACTGATGGCGCCAAAGGCATGAATGGTGCTATTGCGAAGGCACAAGAAATCAAAGATTCAAACCCTGAAAAATATGTTTTATTAGGACAGTTTGATAACCCAGCTAACCCACAAATTCATGAGCAAACTACTGGCCCAGAAATTTGGAATGACACTGATGGTAATGTAGACATCTTTGTTGCTGGTGTTGGTACTGGTGGTACTATTACAGGTACTAGTCGCTACTTAAAACTCACTAAAGGCAAAGCGATTACTTCAGTTGCCGTTGAACCAACTGACTCTCCAGTTATTGGTCAAAAGCTTGCTGGTGAAGAGTTAACTCCTGGTCCTCATAAAATTCAAGGTATTGGTGCTGGTTTTATCCCTGGTAACTTAGATCTTGAAATGATTGATGCTGTAGAGCAAGTATCTAATGAAGATGCAATGGCCATGGCACACCGTTTGATGAAAGAAGAAGGTATCCTTGCTGGTATTTCATCGGGTGCAGCAGTTATTGCAGCAAAACGTCTTGCTGAGCTTCCAGAGAACTCAGGTAAAACAATTGTTGTTGTACTACCTAGTTCTGCAGAGCGTTACTTATCAAGTGCTTTATTTAGTGATAGCTTTTCTGACAAAGAATTAGTTCAGTAATTTTACTTAACTACTGAAAATAAAAGGTGCTTAGGCACCTTTTTTATTGTCTGTTTTTATTAAAAACAAGCATATACACTGTTGTTATTATTAAACTTAGGTTATGCTTAAAAAATTGTTAACTGTTAATATAGTACCTCACAGCATGTTCAAAACTAACTTTTTCGCTCTCTGTGTCATTTTTCTTCTCAGTGCTTGTAGTCAAGAAAAAGAAATCACAAAAATAGATAATCCTGAACTAGTCGCTGTTGCTTTTTTCAATGCTATATACAACGAGAAAGACGTCAAAAAAGCTGCATCAGTATGTTCTCCAAAGCTTGCTCGATTGATTCTGCACTACAAATCACCTAATGCAGTTGCGCGCCACCTTTTTAATATGTCATATGACAAAGTGGAGGTTAAGCCTGATACTAGTGGCGTAAAAATAAGAGAGCAATTTAAAAACAAGGCCGCTATCACACTTTACTTTGATGGCTACTATCAAGATGACCGCATCAAAAATGTTAAACGCTTATCGCTAATTCAAGTAGATGGTGGTAAATGGGTAATAGATAAAATATTGAAAGATCCATTCTAATTTTTTAATAACAAGCTAACTTACTGAAATATTAGTCAGTTTTCTTTAGCTTTGATCATAGCGGTTTTTAGATTTAACTAGGAAAGGTTTAAGAGCAAGAAAATAAGTATTTAACTAATTAATATAAGATAAAAATAAACTAGCGCTTAACTTGTCAACAACTTAACAAGCTAAGCACTTTAAACGTTTATTGTAATTTATCAACTGCAGCGCCAACCCCTGCCATACCTTGGTTTATCTCAACAAAAATACCATCAACTTGCGAAACAAGTTCAGTTCCTTCTTCCGCTTTGGCTTGAGTTTCAATAATATTCTTAGACAATGCGGTAGATAAGGCGTCATTATTTTTAACAACATCGGATATTTCAGAAGTGGAAGTACTGGTTCTCGCCGCTAATTGTCTAACTTCATCAGCTACAACGGCAAAGCCTCGACCTTGATCACCAGCCCTTGCCGCCTCAATTGCAGCATTTAATGCGAGTAAGTTAGTTTGATCCGCAATGGCTGAAATAGTACTGACAATATTTGTAATTTTATCCGACTGTTCATTAATTGCTGAAATGTCATTAGCAACAATCTCAACGTTTTGTGTTATCTCATCCATGATGGCAACACTCTTAGCTAAAACTTCTTTACCATGCTCTGAAACCTGTTCTGTTTCTGTCACCGTTGAATGAACTGCCTCTGAAGCATTTTTATTGTTAGAGATCCTTTCTGTGACATCAGTGGCAAACTTTACAACACGAATTAACTCACCATTATCATTTACAATTGGGTTATAGCTAGCTTCGAGCCATAAAACATTACCATAAGCATCTCTGCGTTCAAATAATCCTTGAACAAACTGGCCTCTATTTAAGTCAGACCAAAGCGTTCTATATTCATTGCTTGCCACCAACTCAGGAGAGCAGAACATTTTATGATGTTTCCCTTGAATATCAGCTAAGCTATAACCTGTCGTTTTTAAAAAGTTATCATTTGCTTCTATTATAGTGCCATCTAGTTCAAAAAAGATAATCGCTGCTGAGCGTTCTAAAGCATTTAAAACACCATTTTGAATATTCGACTTTTCAACAAACGATGTAATATCACTAGCAATTTTTACTACAGATTGTATATTTCCTGCGTCATCTTTTACAGCGTTATAGCTTGCTTCTAGCCACAAAGGGGTGCCACTTTTGGTAAAACGTAGGTATCGGTCGCTGACTGACTTTCCTGCTGCAAGCTGTTGCCAAAATTGACTATACTCACTTGAGGACGCATAAGTCTTATCACAAAAAATACTGTGATGCTCCCCTTTGATTTCATCCAAGGAATATCCAACAGCATTTAAAAAGTTTGTGTTAGCATCTAAAATATAGCCTGTAGGTGTAAACTCAATAAAGGCAACAGAGTTCTTTAGACTATCTAAAATATGTTGAGATTTATTTTCCTCAATTTGCCTAGCAGTAGGCGCTGTATCAACTTCAGTCTTATTAAAAAAGAACCCCATGTATTTCTCTCCCTCAATGTTTAGGATAAATAAGTATAATTACCTAACTAAGTAAACCCTAATTACTTCCTGGTAATATTAAGCACTGTAATAATTATGTAACAATTAGATAATTCAATAAAGTATCATTATCAGTTGTACATTAATACTAAATTACATCACTAATTTTTATTTAACTACATAGGGTTACGTTTACTTAGTTTTATACTTAATATTTTTAGCCAAAATTACACTATTGGCTAACGCTTAATAATTATGTCAATAAGGGTATAGTGAAAATATTTGAAATTATCAAGGTGATGAAACAGTTATACCAATTTGATTAAATTTCTTCCTTACTCAGAGCTATGCTCGATGTTCAATAACAAGGCAAATTTTTTTAGGTTTAGTCATTCTAAATCAAATAAATTTAACGAAGTTAGTGGGCATCGAGCAAGCTCCCAAAGGGCGAGTTTAAAAGGCTTACATGCTGCGTTATTGATTTTGACAAGGGAATAACCATTCTCTTCAATCAATGCTTTGCCTCTAAGCCTTTTAATTCTCGCTGAGTGGGAAAGAACTTAATCAACTTGGTATTAGCTTGATAAATTTGATTGATATGGGCTTTAGCGGGGAACAATAAGCTTTTAGCATAGCTAAGTCATCTAGATAACGAGCCAAGAACTATAATTTGAAGATGTAATTATATGATGAAGTACAAGATTGAATAAGAAAGTGGAAAGATTTGAAAATAAAGATGGTACCCGGAGACGGACTTGAACCGTCACGCTCTATGAGCGAGGGATTTTAAATCCCTTGTGTCTACCAATTCCACCACCCGGGCATCGGATAATATTTTTTATAGTAGGCTTGGTTTCCTACTTATATTGTCTTTGAACAATATTACTGATTAACCCTAAATTTGGAGCGGCTAACGAGACTCGAACTCGTGACATTCACGTTGGCAACGTGATGCTCTACCAGCTGAGCTACAGCCGCTTATCACTTAAACGTTCATTTCGCTAAAAATGAGCGCGCATTCTAGCGTAACTAATTTCCTTTGACAAGCCAAAAGCAACACTAAAATTAACAATTTACTCAACATCTTTGTTGATGAAATGGTACCCGGAGACGGACTTGAACCGTCACGCTCTATGAGCGAGGGATTTTAAATCCCTTGTGTCTACCAATTCCACCACCCGGGCAAAATGGAGGCGGGTCCCGGAGTCGAACCGAGGTCCACGGATTTGCAATCCGCTGCATAGCCACTCTGCCAACCCGCCATTTTATCAACACCGAGTTGAGTGATTTACAAACTAAAATTGGAGCGGCTAACGAGACTCGAACTCGTGACATTCACGTTGGCAACGTGATGCTCTACCAACTGAGCTACAGCCGCTTTATTAAAGTATGTAATCAAATCGAAGTAATCTTCGATTTTAATCCTTATTATTTAGCAATTTTATCTATATCGAAGATACCAGAAAAACTGCTTTTATGTTGACTCCCTGTCAACGGAAACGCATTCTACATCGAATAAAGTTACAGTCAACTATTAAATTCTTTTTTTATTTTAACTGCTCAAAAAGCGGCTTATTTGCTGTATTTTTTTACCTAAAAATAAAAAACAGCCTAAATAATGAAGTCTTATTGACTCTGTGATTTTAATTCGGGCCATGCGGCTTTAAAATAACTCACTAACGTTGATACTGTTAATACCGTTGCGATGAAATAAAAAAAGTATGCTGCGTAGTTAATCACTTCATGAGGTAAATAAAAGAGTATTAACGGAATATCATAATCAGGGCGCCAAATTAACCCCATAATGCCTAACATTTGTGCCGCTGTTTTATACTTCCCCATATCAGAGACAGCAATAACATCACGCTTTCCTCGTGAAGACATGAACTCACGTAAGGCACTAATAAAAATTTCTCTCGCTATCATGATAATAGCAGGAATGGCAACTAACCACGTTTGATAGTCGTGCACTATCATGACTAAAGCGGCTACAACCATTAATTTATCAGCAACAGGGTCAATAAAGGCTCCAAATGCGGATGACTGATTTAATTTTCTCGCTAAATAACCGTCTAGCGCATCACTGACAGAGGCAGTCCAAAAAATGGCAAAGGCGCCAAAGTGGCTCCACGATAACGGTAAATAAAAAACAATAATAAAAACAGGGATCAATATGATCCGAAATAAGGTAATTTGGTTAGGAATTGTCCACATAGTTCTTTACTTCAGCATTTCGCTTCACAGCAAGTATTATGCACATTAGTTTACACAAGTTCACACGCTAGATACAATCACTTGTCATGCAAAGCATCATAAATATTTCTAGCTAAGACTTTACTGATGCCTGGCACTTTTTCTAAATCTGATAATTCGGCTTTTTTAACTTCTTGCATGCCACCTAAAAACGTCAGTAATGCTTGACGTTTTTTAGCGCCAACCCCCTCTATTGACTCTAAGGTAGACTTTTTAGCTACTTTTTGACGTTTTGCTCTATGACCAGATATGGCAAAGCGATGTGACTCATCACGAATATGCTGTACCAAATGCAAGGCTGGTGAAGTTGCAGGTAATGAGATAAGTTGATGGCTTCCTGCCAAAATTAACGTTTCTAGGCCCGGCTTACGTGACTCCCCTTTAGCAACACCGACTAATAATGGGGTATGTGGTAAATTCAATTGATAAAAAAATTCTTCTGCTTTGGCTAGTTGTCCTTTACCGCCATCAATAAAAATAATATCTGGCATTTTTTTTATTGAATCTTCATCGTTTGGTTTTATCTTTCCGTAGCGTTTATTCAAGGCAAATGCCATCGCAGCATAATCATCTCCTGGAGTAATACCATGCACGTTATAACGGCGATAATCAGACTTTAAAGGGCCCTCTTGATTAAAAACCACATTCGAAGCAACCGTTTGTTGCCCCATAGTATGGCTGATATCAAAACACTCAATACGATGAATACCATTAGATAACTCAAAGACTTCATTCAAAGCAGCGAATCTTGCCTGCATCGACTCTTTATGGCTATTTCTTGTCACTAGGGCAGTTTGTGCATTGGTATTAGCCAGTTTTAAATACTGTGCTCGCTCAGCCCGTAAACGATAAGAAATTTTTACCTCATGCTCTGCTTGCTTTGACAATAATTCCACTAAGGTTGTGTGTTGTTCTAAGCCCTCACTAATCACCACTTCTTTTGGGATATTACCTTGACCATTGTTTACTGGTTCATCAGACAAATAATGCTGTGCTATAAACGCTTCATAAATATCATTATCAGTTGATTGTGCTGGTACTGTTGGGAAGTAACTTTTGCTTCCTAAAATCTTGTGATCTCGAATACAAAGTAAATGGATACAAACTTGTGATTTGAATCGGTATAAACCAAGTACATCCATTTCTGCAGCAATACCACTGACATACTGCTGTTGCTGTACTTTTCTCAGCGTAGTAATTTGATCTCTATATTTGGCAGCCTGCTCAAAATCAAGCTGGTTACTGGCAGCTTCCATGCGTTTAACAAGTTGTTCTATTACACTGGTACTTTTACCTTTTAAAAATAGTTTAGCGAGTTCAACTTGCTGCTGATAATCTTCAATAGAAACTTTATCAACACAAGGGGCTAAACATCGACCCAATTGATGTTGTAAGCACGGGCGAGAACGAGCTCGATAATAGCTATCTTCACATTGCCTAATGGGGAATATTTTTTGCATTAAGCGTAAGCTTTCCCAAACAGCACCTACCGTTGGATAAGGACCGAAGTAATCGCCTTTTACACGTTTTCCACCTCGATGAAGCCCTAATTTAGGGTGCTTATGAGCAGTAATTAATAAATAAGGGTAAGATTTATCATCACGCAATAATATATTGTATTTAGGTTGGTATTTTTTAATGTAGTTATTTTCAAGAATTAACGCCTCCCCTTCCGTATGGGTCACCGTTACATCAATAGCACAAATTTGTGCTACTAACGCTTTGGTTTTGACTGAGCCAAGATCTTTGCGAAAATAACTCGCCAAACGCTTTTTTAACTGTTTGGCTTTACCAACATAAATAACCGTTTGCTCACCGTTATACATACGATAAACACCCGGCTGCTCAGTCACTGATTTTAGAAAGGCTTCATGGTCAAAAGCCGGCCTTTCGTTAACGCTTAATTCGCTCAAAACTATAATTGTTCTGTTTTTAACATACCATGTCGGATTGCGAGGTGGGTAAGCTCAACATCATTACCTACATCAAGCTTTTCAAACATACGGTAACGATAGCTATTAATTGTTTTAGTACTGAGATTCAATTGCTCAGAAATATCAGGCACCTTTTCGCCACGGGTAATCATTAACATAATTTGCAATTCACGATCAGAAAGTGAACTAAAAGGGTTCTCTTCTGCTGACTTAAATTGACTCAAGGCCATTTGCTGCGCTATCTGGGCAGGTAAATAGCGTTGTCCACTATTAACTGCTTTTATTGCATTAACCATTTCTTGTGCAGGAGTACCTTTAGTTAAATACCCTGCCGCGCCAATTTGCATGACCTTAGTAGGGAAAGGATCTTCACTATGCGCCGTTAATACGACTATTTTAGCCTCTGGGGCAAAGCGTAATATTTTTTTGGTTGCTTCTAAGCCACCTATCCCCGGCATGTCCATATCCATCATGATGACATCAGGCTCAGTGTGACGACAAAACTTTATCGCTTCTTCACCTGTTTCACACTCTTCTATAACCTTAAATCCTTTTACTTCATTGAGTATTTTACTTATGCCCGAACGTACTAGCTCATGATCATCAACTAATAATATGTTAATCAATGTCGGTTACCCTCTTGGAAGTCAATAAAATTACAGCTCATTATCTTTAAGCCAACTATTAAGTAGACCTATTTGACCATTTTTATAAGCCGCATAAGTCAATCTAACCGCGTTACTCAATATAATGCTATCAGACCAGTTTGTTTGCTCTGAAATCAATTGATAGCACACTTTCGCTTCCGGCGATAAATAACCACGCATTTCTTGTTTGCCGCGCTCTTTTTGTCGCTCACGATAACGCTTTTGCTTTTCAGCATTTGTCATCGCCTTTTTTTTCTTTTTAACCGTTTCGTCCATTTTATTCTCTATAGCACTTCAAGCTTCGACAACTGCCTACTATGTTACTCCGCCCTAGTCATTTTGCAATGATGTCTTGGATATAATTAAACAAGAAAAGGTAATTTTTATCATGAAAATGCTTTTTTTTAACTGTTCAGAGTTGTTTAGTGTACAAGTGTTCGCTAAAGTAGCGGCCTAGAATTTATCATACAATCAATTTAGGCAAAAAATATGGCAATGGCACCACAAAGTTCGTATAGCAAAGACGATTTAATCAAGGCAGGAACTGGCGAAATGTTCGGCGAGGGTAACTCGCAACTACCTAGCGATAATATGTTAATGATGGATCGCATCGTAACTATTACAGAAGATGGTGGAGAGCACGGTAAAGGTTACATTTTAGCTGAACTAGATATTACACCAGACTTATGGTTCTTCGATTGTCACTTTAAAGGTGATCCGGTAATGCCTGGTTGTCTAGGCTTAGATGCCATGTGGCAGTTAGTTGGTTTTTTCTTGGGTTGGTCTGGTGGCCCAGGTAAAGGTAGAGCATTAGGTGTAGGTGAAGTAAAATTTACTGGTCAAATATTACCAACAGCTAAAAAAGTTACCTTTAAAATAGATATGAAGCGTGTCATTAAACGTAAATTATTTATGGGTCTTGCTGATGGCAGTGTCAGTGTTGATGGTCGTGAAATTTATACGGCAAAAGATCTTAAAGTGGGTTTATTTGCTGACACTACAAGCTTTTAATCAATCCTTGTTAGTTATGCAGTAAAACCGTTAAGCGCCGAAAGCTTAACGCAAGCATGAAGCAAAAGTGTAGCTATTAAAGCAATAAGCCCAGCAAATCGCTGGGCTTATTTTATTCGTTATTTAAAAAGTTATGAATTAAAAGTTGTAGGCTTATAGCCATAAATCACTCTATTGATTATTTAAATAAGCCTTGTTGTCTGTCTTCTATGGCTTCACGCCAACCACCTAACCATTGTGACTTAATTGCTGCGCTTTGGTAAGGGCATTGTTCTTTTGAACGTCCAGATATACCCGCTTGGTAACCTCTTGTATGAGCCCTATCTTGGCGGTCTCGTTTTTGCCGTTTCATCATTAATGCACGCTCCTTTATTTTTATCACTTTCATACTAAAGCTAGTTAAAAAGCAGTAAAAAAACAATGTCAATAATAGAGAAATTTACGGAATAATTTTAAGCGCTTGATTGCTTAGTGTATTTAGTGACAATAAAAAAACAAAAAGCACCCAATCAGGTGCTTTTAATTAAAAATGTTCGCAAATAATAAAAGAAATGCTTATTTAAATAGTCTGCGACGGAAAGCTAAAAGTGCAAATAACAAGCCGGTACTTGCAAAACTAACGCTGGCACCTTGGCGTATTACTTTTCCTTCTTCTTCCGCGGTACATACTTCGCCATCTTCAGGCATAGGCTTTAAGCTAATGGCTCTTACTACATCTTCTTGTAGAGGTTCACCACTTTCATCACGCATGATTTCACCTTTAGCGTCACGGCGGTCCGCTTTAACCACGGCGGTTGCTGATATCAAGCCATCATCAGTAATACCACGTGCTTCAATGATGTCGTAGGTTTGACGCAAATTACAGGCGATAAGATTATTTAAATTTAAAAAGCTATCATCATACATGTTATAAACAAATGCAGCCGTTCTACGCGGGTTTAAAGTACTTTCGTTATGCGTTTCAATTTCCCCTTCACCCACAATCAAACCACTGTTATTAATTGCTCGTGCGGTAGAATCAGAGCCAGTGAAAAAGTCAGTTGGCAATACCATTTCAATTTCTTCTTCACTAACCGAGGTGTCTACATAAAAAAACTTATTAACTCCTCGACCGTTAATGGCTTTAGTAATATGCCCTACCGCAATACCTGCATCATTAATATCATAAGCACGTGAACCGCCTTCATCATTTTCATGCTCACCTGATAAGTCAATTACGTTTCCGTCTTTATAGGCAACGGCATATTGAAAGTTTCTTCTTTCATTAACATCAGGATCTGTAACAGACTCATCATCAAAACCATCTGCGTAGCCTACTGCAACACCATCAATATTGACGGCTAAGGCATAACTAGAGTATGAGCGCTCATCATCTGGATGTGGCGTAACCAATAGACCTAGCTCTTCTACGACAGGAGTGCCATTAGGGTCTAAAGTGGCCTTAAGTGCCATCATATGATACGGGTTACCAGATGAGCTTATTAATGTTGCTGCAATACAAGCTTCTAGAGGCATCATATCGGGTACGATATCAGTATCGGCACAGGTACCTTGTTTATTTTCGTCATCACTATTATCAGGATTATCTCTACCTTCAATAGCTTCAAGGTATGATTGCGTTATTTTATAACTACTAAAGCCAACAGCGACACCAGCTTCACTGACATCAAGTACCGCAGAACGACCACCACCGTATTGTGTCTCAAAGGGGATAACTTCAAAAGTTTCAGCACCTAAATTATATGAGAAAAAACCACGGATATTGTGTTCGCTTATCCAAAAAACATGTTCCTCACCATCAACATCTTCGTATGGCTCAGAAGGTAAATAAGGCGCTGTTGCTGTGCCGTATGATATACCACTATCAGTAATGCCACTGACAATATCTATGGTTGAACGGGTTAGTGTATCTGTACCTTCAAAAGGCTCATCCCACAAATTAAAGTCTTTAGTTTCACCATTTACATTTGTCATGGCAATAGTGTCACCAACTTTTTGATACTCAATATTAGTACCTACACCACTTGTAGAGTCTTGAAGCCAGCGAATAACCCAAGCTAAATCATTGGCAGTAGGGTTTCCCGCTCTTAGAGCATCACTATCTTCAATAAAATTTAATCCGTGAACACCTAAATAACGATTAAAAGCATAAAACTCTATTGAAGTGAAATCGTCTTCATCTAAATAATCAAATTGCACAGGGAAGTTATATATACTGGTACCTGATATTGCCATATCACCAGCATTATTTTGATGTTGTGCGTAGGTATATTTAAGTTTTTCTGCTTCACCTTGATCAATTAACTCATAAGTAGCAGCATTCACATTGCTAATAAGGCTTACATTCAAAGCAGCGGTAATACCTGCCGCCAATACTGATTTTACAAATTTGTTCATTCTACTACTTAACTCTTACTTAAAATTCAAATTAATTACTGCTCGTCTAACGCTTGCCATCTGGTATAGGCAAGGTCGAGTTTTGACTCATATTCTGCTAGCTGGTTCAATATATTTTTAGTGTAATCAGCTTCCTGACTAAAAAAGTCAGCTTGATTTACTTGTTCTTGCAACTGAGAAATTTCATTTTCAAGGTTATCTATTATCTCTGGTAACTCAGCCAATTCACGTGTTTCTTTGTATGAAAGCTTCTTCTTAGTTTGAGACTTATCTTGTGAAGGTGCTTTACTCCCTGCTTTGTTTTCTGCTTTATTTTGCTCAGAGACCTTCTTATTTGCCGATGATAACTGTAATTGCCTTTGCTCTTCTTTTAAGGCTAAATAACTATCAACATCATCATAACCACCCACGATTTGGTTTATGCTACCCGTACCATCAAAGTATAAGCAGGTATTAACACAATTATTGACAAAATCTCGATCGTGGCTGACTAAAATAACTGTTCCAGCGTAATTTGCAACAACTTCTTCTAAAAGCTCTAAAGTTTCTATATCCAAATCATTGGTTGGCTCATCTAGAATCAACAAATTACTTGGACGTAAAAATAACCGCGCCAGTAGTAAACGGTTCTTTTCACCACCTGATAGCGCTCTTACCGGTGTACGAGCACGTTTAGGACTAAAGAGAAAATCTTGTAAGTAACCAAGCACATGGCGTGTTCTGCCATTAACAGTCACTTCTTGTTTACCTTCACCAACAATATCTTGCACTGTTTTATCTAAATCAAGTGCTTCACGGTGTTGATCAAAATAAGCAACATCTAAATTAACACCTGAGCGCATTTTGCCACTGGTAGCAGACAGCTTTTCCATTATAAGCTTTATTAAGGTCGACTTTCCGGTTCCATTTGCGCCGATTAAGGCTAAACGATCATTTCGATTGATCAGTAGGTTCAAGTCATTAATCACCACTTTATCATCAAACGCGACACTAACACCTATAGCTTCAAAAACAAGCTTACCTGAGCGCTCACCTTGGCTAATTTTCATTGTACTTTGATTACGCACTTCACGACGGGCTTTGCGCTCTAACCTTAACTTTTCTAAGGCGCGAACACGCCCTTCGTTACGGGTTCTTCTGGCTTTAATTCCTTGGCGAATCCAAGTTTCTTCTTCAGCTAATTTTTTATCAAATAACGCATTTTGTTGTACTTCAACTTGTAAATCATGCTGCTTCTGCTCGATATAAAGATCATAATCACCAGGATAGCTTTTCAATTGACCACGATCTAAATCTAAAATACGCGTAGATAAGCCTCGAATAAACGCCCTGTCATGACTAATAAAAATGATAGTGCCAGCAAAATCTTTTAAGAATTTCTCAAGCCACAAAACACTTTCAATGTCTAAATGGTTAGTTGGCTCATCAAGTAATAAAATGTCAGGGTTCGTCACTAAGGCTTTGGCTAACGCGACTTTACGTAACCAACCACCAGATAAGTCACTAATTTTAGCATCTGCATTGAGTGATAACGTACTCATTACTTGCTCAATGCGCTGTTCATCTTGCCATGCGCCAGCCTGTTCAAGCTCTTCTTGTACTTTAGCTAATTTGTTTAAATTCTTTTCACTTGGATCTTCACCTATAAGGTGAATTAAGTGATGGTATCTACTGATTAAATCAGCGTTTTCACTAACCCCTTGTGCAACATAATCAAAAACATTCATCTCTGAAGATTCTGGTGGATCCTGCTCTAACATCGCTAATTGCATAGTGCTAGATTTTAAGATCTGTCCATCATCTAAATTTTGAAGACCCATCAACACCTTCATTAAGGTTGATTTACCGGCGCCATTTCGACCAACCAAACAAATTCGTTCGCCTGACTGCACGCTCAATTCAGCTTTATCTAAAATTTTATCTTCACCAAAAGCAAGTTCGCCGTTGGCTATTCTTAATAATTCCATTGATTTATTTAACCTTTTGTTAGCGCTAATACTTGCTCGGCAGTAAAAGGCCAAAATAATTTTTGATTATCGCTTGAGTTTTCATGTAACTGCTCTAAAACCGGAATATGCACACCATAGAGCTCAACTAAAGTTTTTGATTCGTGACTTACGCGTTCATTATCAACTATGTCTATTTCTTCAAGATCATCAGAGCTTAATACTGATAAACATATCGCTAAAGCTTGCTCACACAAATGGCAACCTTCGCTAGAGTACAGGTTATATTTTGTCATTATTTGGCTCGAGTGATAGACCAACTATTATGAATATGTTTATTGCGGGCAAAATCTTTATCTCGGGTAATTTCCGACATCGCTTTTGCCTGCAAACCTAATTTTTCCATAGCGTCAAAATCCATTTTGAAATTACGTTTATTATTAGTGAAAAATATTTCACCGCCCTCTGCTAACGAATTTAAAGCATCAGTGATGAGCGCTACATGATCACGCTGCACATCAAAACTATCTTCCATGCGTTTCGAATTTGAAAATGTCGGCGGATCAATAAAAATCAATTCAAACTGCTGACTATTTTTTTTAAGCCAATCTAAGCAGTCAGCTTGTATAAATTGATATTTATGACCATTTAATTTATTTAAGGCAAAGTTATCTTGAGCCCAATTTAAATAGGTGTTGGACATATCAACTGTAGTGACTGAGTTTGCCCCATGTAATGCGGCTTGTACTGACACTGAACCTGTGTAGGCAAATAAGTTAAGTAAACTTTTACCTTTACTTTTTTTAGCAACAATTTGACGTGTTTTCCTATGATCAAGGAACAAGCCTGTATCAAGATAATCCCATAAATTTACTTTAAATAATGCGCCATGCTCATTGATTACAACTGACTGTTTTGACTTATCAACCCGCTGGTATTGATTACTACCTTTTTGCTTTGCGCGCGTTTTTAAAACAACTTTATCCGTTGGTACTTCGAGTACCTTTGGCGCCCAATAGATAACCTCTTGCAAACGTTTCGACGCTTTATCGGCATCAATGCTCTTAGGCGGCGCATATTCTTGAATCACTAAATATTCACCATAAACATCTACCGCAACATTGTATTCTGGAATATCCGCATCATAAAGGCGATAACAATCAATATCACCCGACTTTAACCATCCTTTGAGAGTTTTACGGTTTTTCTTCAATCGATTAGCAAAGGCACTATCTTGCTCTGCAAAGTTTGCATTTGGGTTGGCAGCATCTTTTTCTAATTGCTTTTCATCTAAGTTATAAAGCGCTAACTGGCAATCTAATGGGCCATTTTTAAACTTGTAGCGTTTAAAGCTCGACAATTTCAACATGGCTAATAAATCTATATTGGCGGTTAATATTGCCACTCGCCAATCTAAAAACTGTGCTTTTAGTTTTTGCCCCAGTAACACAAAGTTTTCAACCAACTCAGGTAGTTCACCAATACGCTCACCATAGGGTGGGTTAAATAATATCGTGCCCGCTTGGCCATACGTATTATTTATGTCATTAGTGTTTTGACATTTAAACTCGATAAAGCGTTGCACATTAGCGTTACGGGCATTTTGCTGAGCTGTTTTTAATACGCGCGAGTCAAGGTCAACACCAAACACTTTTAAATGATTTATATGCGCTTGTTCAAGTGCTTCAGATGAGCTATCAATTGCTTGAGTTAACTGTGTCTGCCATAGCTCATCATCATGTTGTAACCAAGCATCAAATCCCCAAGCGTGTCGATTAATTCCTGGTGCTTGCTGAGTTGCCATAGCAACCGCTTCAATGAGTATGGTGCCCGAGCCACACATAGGATCAACCAGAGGTTTGCTAGTATCAGCTAACCAACCCGAGCGAATTATTAGTGCTGCCGCTAAGTTTTCTTTTAATGGCGCTGCGCCAGAATGTTCACGATAACCACGTTGAAATAAACCACGGCCTGAAAAATCTAAATAAATACTGACATTATCTCGTAATAAACGTGCTTGAAAGCTAATTTCAGGCGCTGATTTATCAACATTCGGCCTTTCTAGCCCTTGGTCACGAAATTGATCAACAATCGCATCTTTAATGGTTAAGCCGCCAAATTGACTATTACGAATTTCGTCACTATAACCGACAAAATCAATGGCAAAACTTGTTTCTGAGTTAAAGTGAGATAACCAATTAATAGCACTAGCCGTGTTGAATAATTCTGTTTTATTTTTTGCTTCACCCTCACCTATTTTCAGCATCACTCTTGTTGCCAAACGTGTCCATAAAGCTATTTTATAGCCTAATGCCAGTGAAGCATTAAAATAAACACCTTCAGGCTTTTGCACAACTTGCTCAGCACCTAATTGTTTCATTTCTTCACTTAGTAAAACTTCAATACCAGGGGAAGTTAAGGCTAAAAATTGTTGGGTGGTTTGTGACATGGTGTTATTCCTAAAGAAAGCTGCGCGGGATTATAACGAAAGACGGGCTATACATAAACAATACTTACAAGAATTATTAGTTTAAGCATGGCTTTATCGATTTCAAATTTATACGCTGTCATAGCGATAAATCTCGCTAGCGGTATACTATAAAAACACTTACACTTAACTGTGTAGATATAGCTTTTTTAATTTAATAACAAGAAGATGACTGCAAATAGATGACTAGCAAGCGTAATTATGTTGATAGCCAAAATGCTTTAGTACTTACCGGTGGTGGCGCACGTGCTGCTTACCAAGTGGGTGTACTTTCTGCTATTGCTAAGTTTGTTCCTAGAAATCATGGTATTCCGTTCCCTATATTGTGTGGAACATCAGCAGGTGCCATTAATAGCACAGCGTTAGGTTGTTACGCTTCTTGCTTTCATCTTGGGGTAAAAAAGTTAGAGTGGGTTTGGAAAAACTTAGATACAGCTAAAATCTACCACAATAATACCCAAGGGGTCTTTGGTCATATTGGCCGGGGTATGCTGGCAAGTTTCCAAGCTGATTATGCTAATAAATTACCACGAAGTTTACTCAATAGTGCTCCGCTTAGAGAGCTCTTAAAACAAGTGATGGATTTTAAGCGCATCGATCATAATATTATGCGTGGTTATCTTTCGGCGATTTCGGTAACAGCTTCAAGCTATAGTACCGGTGACTCGATTAGTTTTTATCAGTCTAGTGATGACATTTTACCTTGGCAAAGAGCAAAACGTTCAGGGCAAGCTTGCCAATTAAATCGCGAGCATTTAATGGCATCCGCTGCAATTCCTATCGTTTTTCCTTCGGTAAAAATAAAAAATCAACACTTTGGTGATGGCTCAGTGCATCAATTATCGCCCTTAAGTCCGGCCATTCATTTAGGGGCTAAACGCATCTTTGTGATTGGTGTTGAACAACCTAAAGAGCCACTACACGTCAATGAAAATAATCCTCACCCGCCTACAACAGCAACTATTGCGGGGCATTTACTCGACTCTATTTTTGCCGACACCATGAATAGCGACCTAGAAAGAATGTCTCGTATTAATAACACGTTAAAGCTGATACCTGATAAGGACAAAGCACAGGTTGAAGGTTTAAAGCACATCGACAGTTTAGTGATTAACCCTAGCCATGATTTCAATGCTATCGCCGTCAATTATTATCAAGAACTCCCCTTACCCGTACGGTTATTATTACGCAGTATGGGCATAAGTAATGACTCAGAATCGAGTATTATTAGTTACTTATTATTTGAAAAGAATTTTTGTGGTGAATTGATAAAACTTGGCTATAACGATGCGATGGAAAAAGAACATCAAATTAAGAACTTTCTCCATTTATATCCGCCAACGAGCCACAAAAAGAATAGTAAGGCTAATAAATAGGTTTATACACCTTCATGCATAAAACGCTCAGCACGCTCTATACGTCTGGGGTTACCTCGAACAACCAAGGTATCTTGTGCTTGTAAAACGGTATTTTCATCAGGTGACTCTATTTCTTCCCCACCACGCTTAAGCGCTATAATATGAACACGTCGTTTTAATAATTTAAGTGAAGCTAACGACTTATCACAAGCAAAGGAGCTTTCTGTAATTAAAATAGCATGTGCAAACTCAATGCGGTCAATAGCCTCTGGGCTCATATCTGTATGCTCCCCTTGAAAGAAACCATGTAGATGGTTGTAATGGCTTTTCCGCTCTTTCTGCACTCGGCGCATAATACGAGAGAATGGTACGCCGGTAAGTGATAACACTTGTGAAACAAGCATTAAACTACCTTCTAAGCTTTCGGGTACTACTTCATTAGCGCCTGCATTATAAAGCATATCAAGTTGATCATCGTTACGGGTTCTCACTAAAATAGGCACCTCTGGCGATAATGCACGTACTTTTTGAATTACTTCAACTGATTGTTTATCATCACCAAACGCGATAACCACCAATTTTGCTTTTGACAAATGGGCAGCATTGAGTAACTCCGTTTGCCTTGAAGAACCAAAAAGAACGTTCTCACCCGCTTCTCGAGCGGTTCGAGTACGTAAAGGATCAATATCTACTGCAACAAAGTCGATTGATTCTTGCTTTAAAAAACGGCTCACAGTTTGCCCAATGCGACCAAAACCACAAATAATTACGTGATCTTCTAGTTTTTTCTTTTCGGGTAATTGTTCTAAATCATGACTTTGTGGAGACTTTTCTTGACTTAAGAAAATAGACCATGAGCGTGCGTTATCAATCATATAAGGGGTAATTGCCATACTGACGACACCGGCGCCTAATAACATGGATGACACATCGCTAGGTAATATTTCTACTTGATTTGCCAGTGCAATCAACACGAAACCAAATTCCCCCATTTGCGCCAACATCAAACCAGAAGCCCAAGCATCTTTACTAGACTCTCCTGCTCTAACCGCTAACACTTTAATAACCATCAGTTTAACGATCATGAAAGAAGCCATTAATGCCAAAATAGTAAACGGCGAAGATAAAATTACCGCTACATCTAACTTCATACCGACAGTAATAAAGAACAAACCTAATAAGATATCGCGATAAGGGCGTATATCTGCTTCAAGCTGATGTTTATATTCACTTTCTCCAAGCATCATACCTGCAAGAAATGCCCCTAAGGCCATAGATAACCCAAACCACTGAGTAAACGCTGACGCCAGTAATGTCACTAATAATGTCGTTAATACGAACAACTCATCTGTTCTTACTTGAGCAATAATATTAAATACTTTAGGGAGTAACCATTTACCAATAAAGAGTAATAAAGTAACAACGACCACACCTTTAAACATAGCAAGCAACAAGGCCAGCACCATAGAACTCTCGCCATCACCCGCTAACATTGGAATAATGATTAAAAGTGGTACAACAGCAACGTCTTGGAATAATAAAATTGCCACAGATAATTGGCCAGATTTACGTTTCATCGCGCCAGTTTCACTTAACTGCCTAATAACTATAGCGGTTGAAGATAACGCTAAGATACTGCCAACGACAAAAGCAGCCTCAAAACTCAAACCAAAAAACATCCCGGCTATTAAGAAAATAACCAGCGAAATGCCCACTTGTAAACTTCCAACCGCAACCACTAAATGACGCATCGCCATTAGGCGAGGTAAAGAAAACTCGAGACCGAGAGTAAAAAGTAGAAAGACAATGCCTAACTCAGCAAAGTGATCATAATCAACATGCTCTTGGGCTATATTTAACCCATGCTCGCCAACTAACATACCAGCAACAAGGTATGCGAGAATCGCAGGTAGTTTTAAACGTCTAAAGACCCATACCGTCAGCACTGCACTAAACAGTATGGCTAAAATATCAAAATGACCGTTCACACCTATTCCTTAATGCTATATGCCTAAGTGGCAAACTGTTTGCCATGCGGCAACTCATTGCCGCCAAAGTTCTGACTGAAAAAACGAGAAAATAAAACCCTCTTTATCACTGTAATTTTGGCAATATTTAAACTAATAATCAAATAGTTAACAAAATTAAAAACATATACCTTATGTTTACCTCTTTGACTACATTATGGAACAGTATTTGCAGCAAGCTAAACATATCATGGAAATGATCCGATTTTAGCGTAGCAGTTTAATATTTCATTGCTGTCTACTAATAACGAAAGAGTGAGAAACAAGTATGCAAACACTTAATATACTTGATAATCCGTCAGCGTCACTAAATGTTTTCAATAACTATGTAAACGAAAGACGTCAATACAAAAATAATAATGTTGGTTTATTAGAACAATTACAAACTACCCTTGATTTAGACAAGTTACTTGATATTTTTGCTAAAGAAGCGGCTCGCTTTGTTAGCTTTTCAAGTCTGTATTTTAAAAATCAAATGATTAGCAAAACTTTACGTGGTAGTAAAAAAGCGAAACAAGAGCGCTTGTTTGAATTAAAGCTTAATGATGAATTTATTGGTACGTTAAGCTACGGTATAAACGTACCAATGAGTATGGCTCACCATACTGAGTTGAAGCGTATTCATCAGATCTTACTCTATCCTTTAAAAAATGCATTGCAATACAATCAAGCCATGCAACTCGCTATGCAAGACAGTTTAACTGGCTTAGGTAACCGCCGTTATTTTGATGAGCAATTAAAACGAGCCATGCATAATGCCAATCGTAATAAAGGGCAAGTAGGCTTAATACTAGGTGATTTAAACAAATTTAAAGCGATTAATGACACCTATGGTCATGGCGTAGGTGATCAAGTGTTAAGGCAGTTCGCTAATATACTGCGTGAATGCATTCGAGATTCTGACAGCATTTTCCGTTTTGGTGGTGATGAATTCGCCATTATTGTAGAACATGCGAGTGAATACGCCTTAGATATCATTCATAGCAGAATAGACAAAGCTTTGAAGAACAACGCCCTGCTCGCTAAGCATCAAGTAACATGTAGCTTAGGCACAACCTTTATGAATAGAGCAGACAATGAACATAGCTTGTTTGAGCGAGCTGATCAGGCGCTTTATCGACAAAAAGTGAATATGTCTAAGCCCTTTAGCCTAGTCTAAAAAGCATATAAAACAGTTAACTGAATTTTTAAAAAGAAGCCTTAGCGCTTCTTTTTAATTTTAGTGCTGTATTTTTTATGAGTTGATACTTTTTTCTTAGTGCTTTTTTTGGCGATAGATCGATTCTTATCTTGCGTAGCTCGATAACGGTTTTTACTAACACGTTTCTCATTGGCTTGAGCATACTCCAACGCTTCATCACGTTTCAATTCATAACCCGGCACAATAATTCGCTCAAATTGACGGCCAATAAGCTGTTCAATATTTTCTAAAAAACGCTCATCTTTTGGACTAACTAAAGAAATAGCTGTACCTGATTTACCTGCTCGCCCAGTTCTACCTACACGGTGAACATAGTCTTCCGCTAGAAAAGGTAAATGAAAATTAACCACGTAAGATAAATCATCAATATCTAGCCCACGCGCTGCAACGTCGGTAGCAACTAACACTCTTACTTTACCTTCAGTAAAATCAGCCAGAGCTTTGTTACGCGCCCCTTGCGTTTTATCACCATGACAAAGCGCCGCTTTAATACCGTCAAGCTTTAGTTCTTTCGCGAGAATATTGGCACTTTCTTTGGTACCAGCAAAAACCAAGACTTGTTGCCAGTTGTTAACACCTATTAACTCAGATAATAATTCTCGTTTTCTTGCTTCACTGACCCAGTAAACCGCTTGCTTCACTTTACCTGAAGTAGAGTTTTGTTTCGCGATGCCAATAGTTTTCGGTGTTTTTAAAATTTGATTGGCCAAAGATTTAACTTTATTTGAGTAGGTCGCTGAAAACATTAGTGTTTGATGATTAGATTTCATCGCTAATATCAGTTTTTCAATATCAGATAAAAAGCCCATATCTAGCATACGATCAGCTTCATCAAGCACTAAGAAACTTACTTGTGATAGATCTAGATTACGTAAGTTTAAGTGTTCTAACAAACGCCCTGGAGTGGCAATTAATACATCAACACCTTGCTTTAATAATTGAGTTTGAGACGCCATTTTACCACCGCCATAAACCACACCAACTCTTAACGGTAAAAACTGGCTATATGACTTCATATTATCGGCAACTTGTGCTGCTAATTCCCGTGTAGGCGTCAGTATTAAAGCACGAATACTGTGACTAAAGTTACCCGAGGCATGTGTGTCTTTGCTTGTTTTATCTTTAGCTAGCTTATCTAAAATAGGTAAGCTAAAGGCAGCAGTCTTTCCTGTACCTGTTTGAGCACTCGCTAATAAATCAACGCCAGAGCGGATAACAGGGATAGCTTGCTGTTGAATAGGCGTTAAATTTTTATATCCACAGGCTTTAACTGCTTTTAATAAATCTGCCGATAAACCAATCGCATCAACGCTCATATGTCACCTAAACTGCCTAAAATAAAATAAGGACGCGGATTATATACTTATGTGCAAAGATAAACAAAAGCTTTGATGATCGTAATACCGACAGGGAAAATCCTCCTCTCTTTATACATATTCACCTAAGTACTCTTATTTAGCCAAATCCTTTAAACAAATACATCATTTTGCTTGTGCTTGCGATTTTTCTATTTCATTAGCAATAGTTTGTGGTGAACCTGTATTGCGGCATAACCAATAATAAGCACCTGGCACAATAAATAGGGTAAACACACTCGCTAATGAAACCCCTGCAAAAATTACCACACCGATCACCATTCTACTTTCAGCACCTGGGCCTACTGCAAGCACTAACGGAATAGAGCTTGTTACTGTGGTAAAGGTTGTCATCACAATAGGGCGTAAACGCTGTTGTGCAGCACTAATTAATGCCTCTTCAAAAGCAAGGCCTTTATCACGTAACTGATTAGCAAACTCTACGATTAAAATACCATTTTTAGCGGCTAAACCTATCAGCATCACAATACCAATTTGGCTATAAATGTTTAAGCTCATGCCCATGAGTTCAAGGCCGGTTAAAGCCCCCACTAATGCCAAAGGTACCGTTAATAAAATAACAAATGGATGAATAAAGCTCTCAAACTGTGCTGCTAAAACTAAATAAGTAATTAATAACGCCAATAAGAATACAAATAAAATCGAACTGCCAGACTCTTTTAATAATAAAGATTCACCTTTGTAATCCAATTGAGCATGTTCAGGTAACTTGGTCTTCGCTATATTCTCCAAAAAGTTTAATGCTTCTCCTAACGGGTAATCATCTGCTAAGTCAGCCGTAATGGTTACACTTCGTAAACGGTTATAACGATTTAGTCGTGATGATGTCGCATCTTCCTTAATATGTAATAAGTTAGCTAATGGTATAAGTTTATTGGTGGTTTTTGAGCGGACATAGACATTATCAATATCTGTTGGGCTCTTATATTGCTTTTCATCCCCTTCAAGCATCACGTCATATTCTTCACCACGATCAACAAAGGTAGTAACTCGAGTTTTCCCTAACATGGTTTCTAATGTTCTAGCGATATCACCAACAGGCACACCTAAATCATAAGCTCTGTTTCGGTTTATTTGTACTAAGAGTTGAGGATAGGTTTCTTTGTAATCACTATTAATATCAATGAGTTTTGTGTTTTTTTGTGCTTCTTCAATAATAATATCCCGCCATTTGGCTAGCTCACTAAAGGTATTACCTTGAATAACAAATGATACCGGTGAGGAGTTACCACCACCGCCTATACCTCGGCGCATCCGAGCTGAAGCTCGCACATCAGTAACAGCCTTAACATCTTCATTTATTTTATTGATGAAACTAAACGTATCTACATTACGGCTCTGCCATTCAGGCATGCCAACTATCGCAATCCCGCCAGTACCACCAAAACCAGGCACACGTACAAGCACTCTATCTAGTTCACCTTGATCTTTATAAGCTAATAGTTTCTCTTCTATTTGTTGCATGTTTTTAACGTTATTTTCGTAACTTGCGCCCTCTGCACCTTGCATTACTACAAAGAAGTTTCCTCTGTCTTCTTTGGGGGTATATTCATTCGGTAATTGAATAAATAACAAGTACACTGCACTTAGGGATAACAATACTATCAAGCAAATAAGGATAGGTTGCTTAATGCTAGTTTTTAATGCTCTGCCATAGCTTGCTTCAAATTTAGCAAATGCGTTATCAAGTAGTTGACCAAATGACGAGCTACGCTCTCTATGCTTTAACATTTTCGAGCACATCATAGGCGTTAAAGATAATGCTGTTAAACTTGAAAAGACAACGGCTGCAGCAATGGCAATTGCAAACTCAGTAAATAATCGTCCGACATTACCTGATAAAAACACCAATGGCACAAACACAGCCACTAACACTAGGGTGGTTGCAATTACAGCAAAGGCAACTTCTCGCCCCCCTTCATAGGCTGCCATCAAAGGTTTTTGTCCTTGCTCTATTCGACGATATATATTTTCTAAAACAACTATCGCATCATCTACCACTAAACCAATTGCCAGTACTAAAGCCAACAGGGTTAATAAGTTAATAGAAAAACCAAACCATGATAACGTCATCATAGAGCCAATTAAGGCCACAGGCACAGTCACTGCAGGGATCAAGGTAGCACGAACATTTCCTAAGAACAGGAAAATAACCATTATTACCATCAACATGGCTATCAGTAAGGTGTTATAAACTTCATCTATCGAACCTTGAATAAAGACCGAACTGTCATAACTATTGGTAATAGTGGTACCAACAGGCAAGCTATCGCGAAGCTTAAACATTTCTTCGCGTGCGCTTTTTACAACCTCTAACGTATTGGCTTTGGACTGTTTAACTACCCCTAAACCAACCATATTTTTTCCATTGCCGCGAAACATATTTTCATCATCTTCAGCGCCAACAAAAACCTCTGCTACATCACCTAAGCGCACAAAAGAATTAGTCTCTGAGCGTGAAATAACCATGTTGGCAAAGTCTTGCTCTGTTAAATAGCTACGTTCAACTCGAATAGAAAAATCTCGGTCTATTGACTCAACTCTCCCAGCAGGTAGTTCAATATTTTCAGCACGTAAAGTGCTTTCAATATCACTGACAGTAACACCTCTTGCCGCCATTGAGGTGCGATCTAACAGTATTTTCATAGCATAAGTACGACCGCCTCCTACTCGTACTCTAGCGACACCGTCAACTACTGAAAAACGGTCAACAATATATCGATTGGCGTAATCGGTTAATTGCAAAGTGCTCATGGTTTCACTTTGCAAGACGAACCATACTATGACATTTTCATCATCATTTTCTTTTGACACTTGAGGTGGATCAGCTTGCTCTGGCAAGCTGCGAAGTGCTCTGGACACCCTATCTCTGACATCATTAGTTGCCGCATCAATATCACGGTTTAAATCGAACTCTATAGTAATACTAGAGCGTCCAACTCGACTAGAAGAGTTGATGGTTTTTACTCCTTCAACACCACTGATCCTATCTTCTAGCACCTGAGTTATTTTAGTTTCAACAATCGCAGCTGAAGCACCAAGATAAGAAGTAGAAATATTAACTACAGGGGGATCAATATCAGGGTATTCACGAAGAGGTAGCATTAAGAAAGCCACAATGCCAAAGGTAATAATCAGTAAGTTTAATACGGTTGCAAAAACCGGCCGCTTTACGGAAATATCTGACAATATCACTTAACTTTTACTCCCTTGAGAAGTACTTTGTTCAGTGCTTGCTTTAGATGTGGAAGCTGGCAATATTTTTACTGCAGAGCCATCACGTAATTTTAATGCGCCAGCGACAACAACCAACTCGTCTTGTTTCAAGCCTGAAAGCACTTCAACAAAACCTGGAGAGCGTCGACCTATTTTTATTGCTTTTCGAACTGCTTGTGATTGATTCACCACAAAAACATAATGTCTATCTTCTATGGGGATGATGGCACTTTCAGGTAGTTGCAATATTTGCTCAGCTTGATTTAGCACATTAATACTTAACATCATGCCTGGACGAAGGCTTAGCTGCGGGTTAGCAATATTAGCTCGTACTTTTATACTGCGAGTTTCAACATTCACACGGCTATCAATTGCAGTCACTCTACCCACAAAAACTCTATCTTTATAGGCACTGTTTAAAGCGTGAATTTCCTGACCAACTTGAATTGTGGTTAATAAGCGCTCAGGTAAATAAAAATCTACCTTAATGTGAGATAAATCATCAAGGCTTGTAATCAAGCTGCCTGAATCGATATAAGCACCTTGACTTATATTACGAAAACCAAGAATACCTGAAAAAGGCGCTCGAATATTAGTTTCATCCAACTTAATACGCGCACTTAATAATTGCGCTTCAATAATTTTAGTTTTAGCTATTTGTTGATCAACTAAAGACTTAGATGTTGCTCTATTGGATAATAACTCCGACAAACGCTGTAAGTGTGCTTCTGATTCAGACAAGTTCGCGGTTAATTCACTCACTTTCGCTTGCTCTTCGTCACTATTAAGCTTAACTAATAAGTCGCCCTTTTTAACCTGCTGACCATCGCTAAAATAGACTTCTTCAACTAAATCAGAATGTTTACTGGTTATTTCGACTTGTTCATTAGCTCTTGCGGTACCCAATGCTTCAACACTGGCGACAAATTCTGTGGTAACTACAGGGGTCACTTCAACGGATACCGGATTTTGTTGTTTATTTTCTGCAACTTGATCTTGTGGCCATTGAATGTAAGCAATTAAGCAGAACAATAAAATACAAATAATAAATAAAGGTAAGCGACTAGCAAAAGAGCTTTTAGTCTTCGTAGCTTGCTGATCTTGATTTTGTTCTGTCTTGGACATAAAGGCTTCTCGGCTAATGTAATTGCTGGTGTAACAATAGATTATTGTAACTGATAAGCGAAAAGATAACATTGAGCTAATAAGTCGTTTAACTCAAAAATTTAACCACTTAGCTTAAGTCAACTTAAGTTATGTAAAATTAAATAAAACAAGTTATTAAAAAGTGATGGCGTAATTCGCCCATGAAGGACATTATAAATATGTAAATATTACTTTGAGGTGTAACTTAGAGGTGTTGCTGAGAGGAGTAATTTTGAATTACCGATAAAGACTGTTTTACTTTAAATTGTGCGGCAAATATTCAGCCGCACAATTTAATCTAACGTTATTATAACCCTCTGGTAATCTGCTCTGTAGTTTCTTTTGCATCACCAAATAACATTTGGGTGTTTTCTTTAAAGAACAACGGGTTTTGTACCCCGGCATAACCTGTATTCATAGAACGTTTAAACACAACAACTTCTTTAGCATTCCACACTTCAAGAACTGGCATGCCAGCTATTGGGCTATTAGGATCTTCATTAGCTGCTGGGTTAACAGTATCATTAGCCCCTATAACGAGTACTACATCAGTTTCTGGAAAGTCATCATTAATTTCTTCCATACCTAACACTATGTCGTAAGGTACTTTTGCTTCAGCGAGTAAAACATTCATATGACCAGGTAAACGACCAGCTACGGGGTGAATAGCAAACCTTACCTCAACACCTTTGTTAATCAATTTTTGTGTCAAGTCATACACAGGATATTGCGCTTGCGCGACTGCCATGCCGTAACCAGGTGCTATAATGACAGATTTAGCACCTTGTAATAAATCAGCTACCGCGTCAGCTTGTATCTCTCTGTGCTCACCATAATCTTTATCTTCGTCAATCACCACATCAGTACCAAATCCACCAGCAATAACACTGATAAAAGAGCGGTTCATCGCCTTACACATAATGTAAGATAAAATAGCTCCTGATGATCCCACTAAGGCTCCCGTAATAATTAATAAATCATTACTTAACATAAAGCCAGCAGCCGCTGCAGCCCAACCAGAGTATGAGTTAAGCATTGAAACCACTACTGGCATATCAGCGCCACCTATTGAAGCAACTAGGTGCCAACCAAAAACGAGCGCAATAGCTGTCATCAAAAACAGAGGAAAGTTACCGCCACCATTTTTCACAAAAATAATCATCAAAATAAATGAAATAACACCTGCGGCTAAATTCATCTTATGACGATGAGGTAACATTAATGCGCTAGAGTTAATGACACCACGTAACTTACCGAAAGCGACAACAGAACCCGTAAAGGTAACAGCGCCAATAAACACCCCTAAGAAAATTTCACTTAGATGAATATTCATTGCCACTTGTTGAGCATCAGTGATAATCACATGATGCGTTGCATCAAAATAACTATTAAAACCAACAAGAACAGCAGCTAAACCTACAAAGCTATGCAGTATTGCTACTAGCTCTGGCATTTCTGTCATTTCAACCTTATTGGCTAACCTTAGGCCTATACCTGAACCAATAACCATGGCAATGATAATAACAAAAACATTAGAGACCCTTGGATCCATAATGGTCGTTATCAAGGCAATGGCCATACCGATCATGCCATATAAATTACCTTGCTTTGCTGTTTCTTGTTTACTTAATCCAGCTAAACTAAAAATAAAAAGTAATGCTGCCACAACATAGGCTGCAGTGATAAAACCATTTGACGCTAATTGTGTAGATTCCATGCTATTTCCTACTTACTAAACATTTTTAACATGCGACTAGTTACTTTAAAGCCACCAACAATATTTATTGTTGCCACCAAAATAGCTAACGCTGCAAGTATTTGTACGACAGTATTATCAGAGCCAACTTGTAAGAGCGCTCCAAGGATAATAATGCCTGAGATAGCATTCGTAACACTCATCAATGGTGTATGCAGAGAATGACTAACGTTCCAAACAACATAGTAACCAATAACACAAGCAAGCACGAAAACAGTAAAGTGAGTGAGAAAATCTGCAGGTGCTACGCTAGCCACCCAACCGAATAACGCCATACCAGCAGCCATAAACGCATATTTTTTAGTTGGATTTGCAGGCTCTTCTTCAACAACTACAGGTTCAGCCTTAACTTTAGGCGGTGTTGCAGGTGCAGCACTTACTTGAATAGGTGGTGGTGGGAAGGTAATTTCATCTTCTTTGACTACAGTCATATTACGAATGACCACATCATCAAAATCAATTGAAAAGGTACCGTCTTTTTCTTTACACAGTAACTTAGCTAAATTAACAAGGTTATTAGCATAAAGCTGCGATGATTGATTTGGCAATCGAGACACTAAGTCAGTGTAACCTATTACTTTAACATCATGAGCATTCACAACTTTACCTGCCTCAGTACACTCACAGTTACCACCACCAGCTGCAGCTAAATCAACAATAACACTACCCGGCTTCATTGACTCAACCATCGCATCCGTAATTAATTTAGGCGCAGGTTTACCCGGTATCATGGCAGTAGTAATGATAATATCTACATCTTTTGCCTGCTCAGCAAATAAAGCCATTTCAGCATCAATAAATGCTTTGCTCATTTCTTTAGCATAACCATCACCTGAGCCAGTATCTTCTGGCTCTTCATAGTCAAGCTCAAGGAATTCAGCGCCCATACTTTCTATTTGCTCTTTGACTTCTGGACGAGTATCAAATGCTCGTACAATAGCACCTAAACTACTCGCAGTACCTATAGCAGCAAGCCCTGCTACACCAGCACCGATTATCATGACTTTTGCAGGTGGCATCTTACCCGCTGCAGTTATTTGCCCAGTAAAAAAACGACCAAAATAATGGGATGCTTCAATAACTGCGCGATAGCCCGCAATATTTGCCATAGAGCTTAACGCATCCATTGATTGAGAACGGGTCATGCGCGGCACCATTTCCATCGCTAACGTCGTGATAGACTTAGCGCGAAGTGCCTCTAACAATTCGGGGTTTTGAGCTGGAGCAATAAAGCTTATCAAGGTTGCTCCATCATTCATCAACTCTATTTCATCAAGTGTTGGCGCATTGACTTTTAAAACAATATCGCTTTGCCAACAGTTTTTCTTTGTCACTATTTCCGCATTAGCTTGACTATATTCTTCATCAGTAAAACTTGCCTTGGTACCAGCACTTTTTTGTACCTGAACTGTAAAGCCAAGCTTAATTAATGCACTAACGGAGCTAGGTGAGCCTGCTACACGGTTTTCTCCTCTGAGAGATTCCTTAGGAATGCCAATAACCATAAAACACCTTAAACAATTGATAAATAAATTCTGGCTAATGTTTTACCATTTATCGTATTAATTTCAAACAACTTTTATGAAATACCTCATACTTTACTTGCTAAATAACTATTTAGTTATAGAATTAAGAAAGGATTAGTTCTTACAGGAAACTACCGGTTTAAAAATTATAGGAAGTTATTACTTTGATTAAACATGCTTTAGGACTGGTATTTTTATTTTCTTGTTTTCAGTTGCTTTCAGCTGAAGTCACCTCAAATAGTCATACAATTAAATTAGGAATGTCGAATGCATTATCGGGCCCCGCTTCTCAATTAGGTAGAAAGCTTAGCACTGGCTCTTTAATCTATTTTGAACAATTAAATAAACGTGGTGGTATTAATGGCCAACCAGTAAAGCTGCTTACTTTAGATGACGGCTATGAGCCTCAAAATACGTTAAAAAACACCCTAAAACTAATTACAGAAGAAAATGTTGTTGCCTTATTTGGCTATGTCGGAACCCCTACTTCTCATTCGATTTTACCCATAGTATCAAAGTTCAATATTCCGTATTTAATGCCATTCACTGGCGCTGATTTTTTGCGTAAACCAATCAATAAAAATGTTTTCAATTTGCGTGCAAGTTACTCACAAGAGGCAGAAGCACAAGTAAAATTTTTAGTTGAAGATAAAGGTTTTAAAAAAATAGCCCTAGTGATTCAAGCTGATGAGTTTGGTTTAGCAGCTCAAAGAAGTTACGTAGAAATATTAAAGCGCTATAATTTAGAGCCTCTGATAAACGAGCGTTTTAAGCGCAACACGATTGATATAGACAATGTACTTGAAAAGTTAAAAACCCAACCACTTGATGCAGTTATTTTTGTTGGCACCTACCAGCCCTTTTCTCATTTAATTAATTCAAGTTTTGAGCAAGGAATAAACCCTTTTTTCAGCAGCTTATCTTTCGCCTCTAGTCGAGATGTTATGGCGAGTTTGAAGTATCCTAGTAAAGTGTTAATTAGCGAAGTTATGCCGCCACCAAATTCTTGTCAGTGGCAAATATGCCAACAATTTATACAAGATATGAATAATGCCGGTTATAGTGAATTAAATGAAATACAACTTGAAGGCTATCTTAATGCGCACGTTTTTAGCTTAGTTGCTAAACAGTGTGGGAATAAATTAACTAAAGAATGCTTACTGAAAAAATTTGAATCATTTCAATATAATCAATTAGGACTTGATGTTTCTTATTCTCCAAACAATCATCAAGGGCTTAATCAGGTTTATTTATCCTTCAGTAATGCCGTGCAAGCTCCCGAATAATGCTTAATTTTAAAAACTATAACTTTACTAGCTAACTGCTAACTAACGCCTAAAAAATAAGCTATTTTGATCTACTAACTGACCAAGTCTCAAACAGCGCCGCACTTATTACAATACTTCCCCCGATGAGTGTCATTAAATTAACACGCTCATGTAATAATAAAAATGCCAATAAACTGCCATACAAGGGTTGTAAACACGAAATCAAACCAGCCGTAGTTGCTGATAGGTGTCGTAAGGATGATGCAAACAAAGCATGTGGCATTGCTGTAAATATCACTCCTACTAAAACAATATAAAACAAGTCTAAACTTTCAACCTCATTTAATGGTACTTCCACAAACAATACCAACATTATAAACGCCACAAGGGTTTGATATAACATAGTATGCGGGCCACCATAATGGCTAAAGTAATTTTTATGCAATACATTTCTTAGTGAAAAGAAAAGACCTGAGATAACTCCTGTAACTATGCCAAGTGTTACCTGATTTCCTAAACTAACCTCAGGAATTAATAAGAAAATACCAATAAGCACCATGACTGCAATAAAGATATCTTTACCTTTCGGTTTTCTTTGTGATTTACTTCGATTTAATAGCGGCTCTAAAAAAACAGTAATTACAGGGTAAGTAAAAAAAGCGATAATACCTATCGTGATGCCAGCCATTTGCATACCAGCAAAATAAGTTACCCAATGAATACCGACAACAGCACCAAGTACAATGGCGATGCCATAATCCTTACCACTTGCTAGAGTAATTTGCTTCTTTTGCAAAGTTAATAAAACAAATAAAGCAACCGCTGCAACGGCTGTTCGATAAACAGTAATATCTAAAGCAGGTAAACCGATAAGCTTCGAGAACAAAGCGGTACCGCCAAATAATAAAACCGAGCAATGTAAAAATAACAAACTTTGTTGTTGAGCTTTCATGGGGGTTACTCAGAAATAACGGTATTCAGTACAATAAAAGAAGAGTCATTAATTATTTAATCAAGATCATTCAGTGGCCAAGTCACAATGTAATCTTCAAAGTCTTCAATGGCTACATCATCATCTTTCACAATTTTACCACGGATAGACATACCTGCTTTATGCATGGCTGATTTTTTGCCTTTATGTAGTAGCGGGTGCCAAGATGGTATTCCTCGCCCTTCTTGTATACGGCGATAAGTACAGCTAGGTGGCATAAAAAACACATCAGCTAGGTTATCTTGGGTTAGCTTGACACAGTCAGGCACTAACTGAGTGCGTTTTTCATATTGGCTACATTGACAAGTTTTTTCATTTAATAAGTGACAAGCAATATTGGAATAATGAATTTGTTCACCTTCATTTAGGTGCTCAGTTGGCTGTAATTCATCATGCTCATCAGTGTCTTCATCATCGATAAATTTATTCAAACAACATTTAGCACAACCATCACATAATGACTCCCACTCGCGACGAGACATTTGCGCTAACGTTTTACGTTGCCAAAAAGGCGTTTTGTCATTTTGCTCTGTCATAGTATATTTACTTATTAGTTTATCGGTGGGAACTTGATGCGATCTGATAAATGCCCCACAGAACTGACAAAATAATAAGATAAATTCCAATGCATTAAGCTTTTATAGTTATCATAGGCTAAGTAAGCACGACCTTTTTCATCGTCTGGAAAAACCAAAGCCGCTTTAATATCAACGTTTGGCAAACTGGTACCGTCAGTACGACGAATACCTAATGACTGCCACTGTGCTAGCGTTTTTTCACTTTCACTCCAAGCTTTCAACCAATTTTTACGGCTACCCGTATTTTTAGGGATTGCGAGAGAAACATCAAAGTCATCAGGTAATTTCACCTGACGTCCCCAGGTTAAATCATCATTCCAGCCTTCTTTTTGTAAATAATTCGCCATAGAAGCAAAAATATCCACTTGGTTTTGCCAAATATCTTTTTTACCATCGCCATCGCCATCAACAGCGTAAGCTAAAAAAGACGTTGGCATAAATTGATTTTGACCCATAGCTCCAGCCCATGAACCTTTCATATCCTCTATTTTTATATGCCCTTCATCTAAAATTGTTAATGCTGCCCACAGCTGTTTTTTAAAAAAGACTTCGCGACGACCTTCATATGCAAGAGTAGATAACGCTGAAACCACATTAAAGCCACCGGTAAACTTGCCAAAATTAGTTTCTAAGCCCCACAGCGCAACTATAAATCTAGGTTGAACACCATATTCGTTACCGATTTTTACTAACAATTCTTGATGCTCTTTATATAAATCACGCGCTTTTTTCACTTTCCAAGCGGGAACTCGTTTGGGCAAATAGGTATCTAAAGTTTCAACCTTCTCAGGTTGTTTTCGATCCGCTTTAACCGCACGTTTATGAAATTGAACATTGGCGAAACTCTCATCAATCAATGCTTGCGAAAAGCCTTGAGTTAGCGCCTCTTGCTTTAACTCTGTCACATAAAGCTGAAAACCTTGTTCAGTAAGTTCTTTCGCTTGTAAAGTATTAAAAATAAATAACGCTATGCTTATTAGAGGTAATAAGACAATCTTAGTAAATTTCATTTCTACGCTCCCTGTTGCTTTTGTTTGTCCATTTGCGCCTTGTGCTCTTTTAACAAATCTTCTTTAGGTGGCGGTAATTGCAGATAAAACCCCTGCTCATCTAAGCTCGCTTTAACTTTATTCAAATCAGCAAACGCAAGCTTTTCTTTCGTCGCAAGGTTAGTCAGTGTCACTAAGGTAGGTGTCCCAAATGTCACCATTAACGGCTCAGGTACTGCAGAAAAATCATCTCGGGTTTTAATAAAAAGGTAAGTTTGTGCTTTTTTAGCACTTTTATAGATAGCACATAGCATAATGGAGACCTATGAAGTTAATTCGATTCAATGAAATTAAGTCGTTAATATATCATGCCCAAGTTATAATATGCGATACTATGACACATTAAATTACATTACTTTAGGTAACCTCATGAAAGCCCCTTTATACGATGAAATTCTCGACATTTGCCAGCAAATCGCTAACGCATCCGCACAAGGTAATGACGAAGCCAGAGAAGTTGCTTGTAAAAGCTTACAAAAACTGTGTGCCACCAATCAAGGAACGCCAAAAGATCACCCTTTACAGTGGGAAGCTTTAGGTGACTTTACCGAAGATGGCGATTTAGCCATGGATATTTATGAACTCGCATTAACGAGTGCTGAAAACCTCAAACTTCCTGCTTTTACCGCTTCTATTTACTTAGCCATGGCCCAGAGACAGCAAGAATTTGAACAGCCAGAAAAGGCGCTTGAATTTGCACAAAAATCAGCAAAAGCGAGTGAGAATATTGACAACGACGAACTAAAACAGGAAATAGAAACATTCCTAGCTAGTCTTTAAAACCATTTTCTGCAAAATGTTGTAAAGCATGGCCAAATAATTCATTGCGCCATGCTAACAATACATCAGGCTTAGTACCCTCGTTTAGCGTTTTAGCTTGGTTTAAATCAAAAAACCATGTCAAAAATTGATTAATTTGTTTTTTCGACGCTAAATTTTCAACGGTTAAGCCATGCTTTTCACTCACCGCTACTATAAAGTCTTTCACTTTTTTATAAGTTTGCTTATAGCCAGGATATTGATCTAAACGCTGTATTTTTTGAGGGTAATTATCTTCATTATCCAAGCCCGCTTGTTTTAATACTGATAACATCGCCTTGCCTTTATAGCGAATATCAAGCACCTCTGCACCTTCCAGTTTATTCATCGCTGTTAGGCTTTGTGGGTTATTTTGGGCCACCGCCATTAGAGTATTTTCTTTAACCACAAACCCTAAGGGTAAATCGCGCTTTTTCGCTTGCTGATAACGCCAAATTGTGAGGTGTTTTAAGCTATTTAATTGCTTAGCATTTAATCGCCAAGCCAGTTTAATTTGACGATACAGCTGACTTTCATCAATAGGGGTAAACTTACGCTCAACTAAAAGTTCACTTTCTTGCTTCGCGTATTCCTGCCAACCTGCCTGTTTAATCGCGGAAACTAACTTTGGGTAAATCGCAAATAAATACTCAACATCGGCGCTGGCGTACTTCAGTTGTTTTTCACTCAACGGTCTTTTAGTCCAATCCGTTCGTGACTCAGATTTATCAAGCTTAATATCAAGAAAATGTTCAACCATGGCTGCATAGCCCATAGACAAACCATACCCTAAAAATGACATCATAATTTGGCTATCAATCAAGTTAACGGGTTTACATTGAGCGCTTGTTAAAAATACTTCTAAATCTTCTGAGCAGGCATGTAATACCTTAGTAATACGTTCATTGGTTAATAACTGCCAAAAAGGCGATAAATCTTCAATAGCAATAGGATCAATTAACGCCAGCTGCTTACCATCAAAAACTTGTAATAAGCCTAAACGTGGGTATAAAGTGCGTGTGCGAACAAACTCAGTATCAACAGCTAATACACTTGCTTCACTGAACTGCTGACAAAGTGACTTCAAACTGTTGAAATCTTCAATTAGTTGATACTGCATAAGTACTTTTCTTTTACCAATGATTAAAGGAAATGGCTCGCCACACGCTAGCTTTTACAAATTATTTTCTTCTACGACGTGTCGCTTGCTGATGACGTTGTTGATGCTTTTTCACTGACCGACGAATTCGGCGACTTTTAGCATTGTCCATCGCCTTTTCATCAACTTTTACTTTTGATTGTGTTTCGGGTTTTAGTTGAACTAATTTTCGATAGTAATTCACATCTTTTAGTCCAAGCTCAGTCCAACCACCTAATGGTAATTGGCGCTGCATATCCATATCACCATAACGTACCCGAATTAAGCGGCTAACTTGTACTTCTTGGCTTTCCCATAAACGACGTACTTCTCGATTTCGCCCTTCTGAAAGTACCACATGGAACCAATGGTTACGCCCTTCACCACCACGATAAGAAATCTTTTGAAAGCGTGCCGGACCATCTTCTAATTGCACGCCAGTACGCAGTGTTTGTAGCATGGCTTCATTAATGTCACCGAATACACGTACTGCATATTCACGCTCGACTTTTTGTGAAGGATGCATCAAGCGATTAGCCAACTCACCATCGGTAGTGAACAGTAACATGCCCGATGTATTGATATCTAATCGACCAACAGCTACCCAACGACCTGATTCTAAAGGTGGTAACCTATCAAAAACCGTTGGTCTACCTTCAGGATCTTTTCGGGTACACATTTCACCTTCGGGTTTGTTGTACATTAACACACGACATATATCTTCACCTTGTGCGGTTAATTTGACTTGGTGGCCATCAATACGAATTTGTTCACTGCCATCAACCCTATCACCTAAAAAGGCCGTTTTACCGTTTACACTAACACGACCAGCACTAATCATGCTTTCAATTTCACGACGTGAACCTTTACCACTTCTCGCCAAGACTTTCTGAAGCTTTTCTGAATTTTTAATGGTCGATTTTTGAAAGTCTACTTTGACAGGTTTTTCTACGGCTTGCTTATTTTTGCCCTTTGCTTGCCCTGCTTTACTTAAGCCCTTTTTTACGGACGACTTTTTAGCTACACCACGGCTGCCATATTTATTATCTGCAGGCTTATTCGCCTTAGCATCACGTTTGTTAGTTGTTTTGTTATTGTCTTGTGACATGATATTTTTCTCAGTTACGTCAGTAGTATTTCCCTAGTAACTTACTTCTGACTCTTTTCAATTATTGATGTAAATATACGCTTACTGAAATGGCTCAGGATCACCTTCACCCACTCGGAGAACTTCTATAGCATCATTAGAAAAATCAACCACTGTGGTTGGGTGTTCCCCTAAATGTCCACCGTTAATAATTAAATCAACTTGGTGCTCTAATAGTTCTCGAATATGTTCAGGATCATATTCAGCCATATTTTCACCTGGCATGATCAAGCTAGTAGACATTATAGGCTCAGCCAGTTCAGCCAACAAGGCTTGGCAAATAGCATTGTCGGGTACACGTATGCCAATCGTTTTCTTTTTCGGGTTAAGCAAACGCTTAGGCACTTCTTTACTGCCTTTAAATATAAAAGTATAGGCGCCAGGTGTATTCGCTTTTAATAAACGGTAAGCACTATTATCCACGCGAGTATATTCAGAGAGTTGTGATAAATCTTGACAAACCAGTGTAAAATTGTGCTCTTTACTAATTTCTCTAATTTTACAAATGCGATCTAAGGCTTTTTTATCGCCTAAATGACAGCCGAGGGCATAGCCAGAATCAGTTGGATAAACAATCACACCACCTTGATTGATTATGGCAACGGCTTGTTTCATCAAACGCCCTTGCGGGTTATCAGGGTGTACATAAAAAAACTGACTCATGATATATTCCTATCAATATAACCTTACGGTCAAAGTATTGTCTTACGACCAAAGTGCCCAAACTGGTTTAGCGTTATCAGGTAACACTAAATTTTTCCCTAAATCTGACCATTTATTAGGATGGTGAAAATCAGATCCTGTTGATGCATGCAAATCATATTCTAAACAATAGTTTAGCATTGTTTGCCTTTGTTGGGGATTCATTTGTGGTAAAACAACTTCTAAAGCATCGCCACCGTTTTCTTTAAAGTGAACAATTAAGCGTCTTAACCACTTGCCAGATAAATCATAACGAACAGGATGTGCCATGACTGCAGTACCGCCTGCAGCATGTATAGCCTCAACTGCTTGCGTTATGCTACACCAATTGGGCTTCACATAAGCCCGCTGTGTAACACGGCCTTTTTTTCCTAAATATTTATCGAAGGCTTTTTGTAACGTAGTAACGTGCCCGTGTTGATATAACACTTTAGCAAAGTGAGCACGAGTGATAGAGCCATCACCCGCTAATGCTTTTGCTTCTTGGTAAGCATCAGGAAAACCACTAGCAGCTAGTTTATCACCAATAGCAATTGCTCTTTGCTCTCTTGCATCTTGTTGCTCAATAATTAAGGATTGAATCGCAGGATGTTGTACATCAAAGTTTAAGCCAACAATGTGTATTTCAAATCCCTGCCAAGCGGTTGAAACTTCGATACCTGAGACCAGTTTAATTGGAATATTTTTTTCCAATATATACTCTTGGGCTATATCAAAACCAGCGACAGTATCATGATCGGTGATCGCTAAAACATCTATTTGATAGTTAACCGCCCTATCTATCAAGGTTTGCGGCGACAAGCCGCCATCAGAGCATGTTGTATGACAATGTAAATCAATACGACCGTGAGCAAAACCGTCATTTTTTTTAATAAAATTTGGAAAATCAGTGGTTGACAGCAACGCCATAATAAGGTCTTCTATAGGGGATATTTACAAACTAGAATTTCGTATTACTAGTTTACTGATTAGAGCTAAATAATGATACTGACAAAGCAATTTAATTTAACACATAGCCAACTTCGTTGGTGGTGGCATAACTCAACAATAAGTGGGTTGTGATAATTGCGTGTGTCTCGCTAAAGCAATAAAAAAGCTAAAGCAGATCAAAAACAAATTTCAAAAACCCGCTAGAATAAGCGGGTTTTCTGCATTTTAAGACGTTAGATTTTACCTTTAAACAATAGAGAACAATACAATGAACAAAACAAGAACCTGGTTTCTTTGGTGGCTGCAGCCAATATATGCCGGATGACCCTATTGAAAGAATAACCAAAGAAAGAAGAACATCATGACAGAATTAAATCAACATACTGCAACCGTATGTACGTTAACGGATAACACTAATTATCAGCGTGACCCTTTAAGTGTTTATCAGTTGCTTTGCCACAATAAACAAAATAACCTGCTATTAGAGTCAGCAGAAATAGATCAAAAGCATTTACTGAAAAGTTTATTGTTAACTGATGCTGCTTTAAAAATTGTATGTAACGCTAATACCGTAACTTTTACTGCGTTAACCTTAAACGGCCAATCAGCATTGAAATTTGCAGCGTCGCAATTACAAGAGCACGCTCAACTTACTTTTTCAGACGATAAAACTCACTTAACAGCCACCTTCGCTGATATTCCGCAACAACTAGATGAAAAAGCAAGGTTAATGGCGATAAATCCATTTGAAAGTCTGCGTTTATTTACGCATATGGAAAACAGCGACAATCACCATTTCGCCGTTTTTCTTGGCGGCGCATTCGCTTTTGATATGATCAGTATCAGCGAAGATTTACCTCAAGTTAAATCGGGTGAAAATACTTGCCCTGACTTTGTCTACTATCTAGCAGAAAGCCTAGTAGTTATCGATCATGAAGAAGAAACTACAGAAGTAATCGCTAATATATTTTCTTGTGATGAAAGCAAAGAATCTCAACATGCTGTTGAGCAACAGCTTGCTGAACGTGTGGCTGAAATTAAAGAGTTACTAGCAACGGAAGTAACACCAGAGCATATCAGTCACCTATCAAGTGCCAATGAAATAAGTCAATGTGATAACCAAACTATTTCTGTTGACATCAGTGACGAGCAGTTTTGTCAAAATGTAGAGCAATTAAAAGAAAATATTCGCGCTGGTGATATTTTCCAAGTAGTCCCTTCAAGAACCTTTTCAATTCCTTGTGTTGACAGTGTTGCTGCTTATAAAGCACTAAAAATTAGCAATCCAAGTCCGTACATGTTTTATATTCAAGACAGTGATTTTTGCATGTTCGGTGCATCACCCGAATCCGCAATTAAATATCAACAAAACTCTCCAGAAGGCAAACGCCAAGTTGAAATATATCCAATTGCCGGAACTCGCCCACGTGGCTTTAATAAAGACGGTTCAATATGCTTAGATCTTGACTCCCGCATTGAACTTGAACTACGACAAGATAAAAAAGAATCCGCTGAGCATATTATGCTCGTTGATTTAGCACGAAATGATGTTGCTCGCGTATGTAAAGCTGGCACGCGCCATGTTGCAGACTTATTGAAAGTTGACCGATATTCGCACGTAATGCATTTAGTATCTCGTGTTTGCGGAAGCCTACTGGAAGAACTAGACGCTTTACACGCTTATCAAGCTTGTATGAATATGGGAACACTATCGGGTGCTCCCAAAGTAAAAGCTACTTCGCTTATTCGTGAAATTGAAGGCAAACGTCGGGGCAGTTATGGTGGAGCTGTGGGCTATTTCACCGGTGATGGCGAAATGGACACCTGTATAGTTATTCGCTCAGCGTTTGTTAAAGATAATATTGCTCAAGTGCAAGCGGGTGCTGGCGTGGTTTATGATTCAATCCCTCAAGCTGAGGCTGACGAAACCAGACAAAAAGCACAAGCCGTCATTAATGCAGTACTGACTTCAAATAAAGGAGCCGCATAATGTCCGCAACACAAAACACTAAACTATTTATGCTCGACAACCTTGATTCATTTACCTATAACCTTGTTGATGAGTTTCAATGTTTAGGCTTTGAGCCAACGGTATATAGGAACACCCTTGACGCAGAGTTTATTTACAACAAAATGCTTGAGCACTCTAAGCAAACCGGTGATGATATTATTTTAGTCTTGTCGCCCGGGCCTGGCGCACCTCAAAATGCAGGTTGTTTAATGGCATTAATCGCATTATGCGCAGGAAAAATACCTATGTTAGGTATTTGCCTAGGGCATCAAGCGCTTATCGAACATTATGGTGGTACCGTTGGCAGAGCGGATGACATAGTTCACGGTAAATCTTCTCCTATAAACCACTGTGGTGAAGGCGCATTTATCAATATTCAAAACCCACTACCTGTTGCCCGTTACCATTCATTAGTTGCAACAAGTGTACCTGAGACTATTGATGTAATTGCCGAGTATAACGATATGCCAATGGCAATTTGTCGTGAAACTGATGCCGTTTTAGCCTATCAATTTCACCCTGAATCTATTTTAACTACATTTGGCGCCACACTATTGGCACAAAGTTTTGATTATTTACTGGCTTTAAGCTCGCGCTTAAAAGCCAAGGCGTAAGGAATACAGCATGACAAACCCTTTAGCAAAATTAGTTGAAAACAAAAACCTAACTCAACAAGAAAGTGAAGATTTTTTTACACAAGTACTTAACGGAAATGTAGAGCCAGCACTATTAGGTAGTGTGCTAACGGCACTAAAAATGAAAGGCGAAACACCTACTGAGATAGCTGGTGCCGCAGTTGCCATTAGAAGCGCGGCAACTAACTTCCCAGAAAAAGATTATCCCGTCGCTGATTGCGTAGGTACAGGTGGCGATGGTGCCAATACAATTAACATTTCAACAACCGCGGCCATACTAAGCGCTGCATGCGGTTTAAAAATGGCAAAACATGGTAATCGTAGTGTCTCTAGCATGTCTGGCTCTGCAGATTTACTGGAAGCTTTCGGTGTTAATTTATCAATGTCTCCTACTACTGCCAGTAATTGTTTAGACAAAGCTAACTTATGCTTTTTATTTGCGCCTGCTTATCACAGTGGCTTTAAGCATGCTGGCCCTGTTCGACAAGCCATGGGCGTTCGCACCTTATTCAATATATTAGGGCCATTAGTAAACCCAGCCTCTCCTAAAGTTATGCTGCTTGGCGTTTACACTCCAGAGTTACTACAGCCTATAGCTGAGGCTTTATTACTTACCGGCGTTCAACGAGCATTGGTGGTTCACGGTAGCGGCTTAGATGAAATAGCACTGCACGGTGATACCCATGTAATTGAAATTAAAGATGGTCAACTCATTGAGCGCACTATTTCACCTCAAGATTTTGGTTTGAAAACCTATACGCTAGACGCTATCAAAGGGGGCTCACCCGAAGAAAATGCCAATATAATTAAGGCAATATTATCCGGTGAAGGTCAAGATGCCCACAACGCAGCTGTTATTATTAATTGTGCTGCTCTGCTTTATTTACATGATAAAGCTAGTGATTTAAAGGCTTCAGCACAATTAGCTAGTGAGGTATTAAAAAGTGGTAAAGGCATGGAAACATTGAGTCAACTTGTCACTTTATCTAATGAGGGAAATAGCTAACATGGCAAACATATTAGAAAAAATAGTCGCTGATAAACGTATTGAAATAGACGCGCTCAAATTAGCGAAACCCTTAGATAGTTTTATTGATGAGCTTAAACCGACCACTAAAAACATGTACGCTGCACTTACACGTACAGAAGATAAGCCCGAAGCAGGCTTTATTTTAGAGTGTAAAAAAGCATCTCCCTCAAAGGGATTAATCAGACCAGACTTTGATGTACTGGCTATTTGTCAAACTTATGACAAATACGCCGCAGCCATTTCTGTATTAACCGACGATAAATATTTCCAAGGAAATTTTGATTATTTAAAATTAGTGACCGAAACCGTAGCCTGCCCTGTACTTAACAAAGATTTCTTTATTGATACCTATCAAGTGCATTTAGCCAGATATTATGGCGCTGACGCTATTTTATTAATGCTTAGTGTGCTTTCTGATGAAGAATACTTAACGTTAGCGGCTGTCGCCGAGCAATATAATTTAGCGATATTAACTGAGATTTCAACACCAGAAGAGCGTGACCGTGCAATTGCATTGAACGCTAAAATGATTGGTATTAATAACCGTAATTTACGTGATTTAAGTACAGATATCGCCCGTACGTTTGATTTTGCGCCTACTCTACCTGATGACAGAATTATTATTTCTGAGTCGGGGATTTACACTAACGAGCAGGTCCGTGAATTAGCACCCGCAGTCGACGGTTTTTTAGTGGGCAGCTCTTTAATGGCAATGGACAATAACGCTTATAACGATATTGATTTAGCCTGTAGAAAACTCATCTTTGGTAATAACAAAGTGTGCGGCTTAACCTCACCTGAAGATGCTAGCATTGCTGCCAAGTCAGGTGCCCGCTATGGTGGTTTAATATTTGCCGAAAAATCACCACGGTGTGTATCTGCATCACAAGCTCAAGCGATCGTTACTGCACAGCCAAATAAGCCTCAACTAGAATATGTAGGTGTGTTTGTGAATCATAAACGTACTCACATAGTTGAACTAGTTAAAACCTTGAAACTTTCAGCGGTACAACTTCACGGGGAAGAAGACGAAACCTATATCGCTGATTTAAAGATACAGCTTGAAAAAAACGGCATTAATGATTGTGAAATATGGAAAGCAAGTGCCATAAAAACAAATGTACCTCCATTAAATGAGCTAGTTAGTCACCATGTGGTAGACGGAAAATCACCGGGTAGTGGTCAAGCATTTGATTGGCGATTGTTAGCCGATAGCGAGCAAGACTTATCTAAAAGCCTCTTAGCAGGTGGGCTCAATAATGACAATATTAATGATGCCTTAACACATTTAACTAATTTAGATTTGTTTGGTTTAGACCTTAACTCAGGTGTTGAGGTTAGCCCAGGCATAAAATCTAGCGAGAAACTGACGCAAGTTTTCGCAAAAATCAGGAACTATTAACACGATGAAAAATACAATTAATGAAACATTGCCCGCTTACTTCGGTGAATTTGGTGGTATGTTTGTTGGCGAACTACTCGTGCCAGCATTAGAGCAATTAGAGCAAGCTTTTATTGATTCTCAAACCGATGAAAGCTTTTTAACAGAATTTAATAACTTATTGACAAAATATGCAGGGCGTCCAACACCACTAACCTGTTGTCGAAATATTGTTAAAAACCCGCTAGCGAAAATTTACCTAAAACGTGAAGATTTATTACATGGTGGAGCCCATAAAACTAACCAAGTGTTAGGGCAAGCATTACTTGCAAAACGTATGGGTAAAACTGAAATTATTGCAGAAACGGGTGCAGGACAACATGGCGTTGCAACAGCGATAGCCTGTTCGCTGCTTGGCTTAAAGTGTAAAGTTTATATGGGTGCTGTTGACTGTCAACGTCAACAACCCAACGTATTTCGAATGAAACTCATGGGTGCTGAAGTTATTCCTGTGACAGCAGGCTCTGGTACGCTAAAAGATGCCGTCAATGAAGCATTACGCGACTGGTCTGCCAATTATGAAAATGCCCACTATTTGTTAGGCACTGCTGCTGGCCCACATCCTTTCCCAACCATTGTTAGGGAATTTCAAAAAATGATTGGTGAAGAAGCAAAAGTCCAGTTGCTTGAAGAAGAAGGTCGCCTGCCTGACTATGTAATTGCCGCAGTTGGTGGAGGCTCAAATGCTATAGGCATGTTTAATGACTTTATACCGCATGAAGACGTTAAGCTTATTGGTGTTGAAGCAGGCGGTAAAGGTATTAATACCAGTCAGCATGGCGCAACATTAGTGGCTGGTAGCAAGGGTATGCTACATGGTAATTACACTTATATCATGCAAGATAAATACGGCCAAATTGAAGAGTCTTATTCTATTTCAGCTGGCCTTGATTACCCTGCTGTAGGTCCTCAACATGCCTTTTTAAAAGAAACAGGTCGTGCTCAATATGTTGCGATCAACGATGATGAAGCACTTGATGCCTTTCAAACATTAGCAAAAAATGAAGGCATTATTCCAGCTTTAGAATCTTCCCATGCATTAGCTCAGGCTTTAAAAATGGCAGAAACAGCAACAACAGAAACTATTTATCTGGTTAATTTATCAGGTCGAGGCGATAAAGATCTCGCTCATGTTCACGCAGTATTACACCCTGAAGAACAAAGTACCAATTCGTCCAGCGTGAAACATAGAGGAGAAGCATAATGACACAAGCACCACAACAACAAGCTGGCTACCGTTATCAACAAGCTTTTTCAACCTTAGCCGCTAAAAATGAAAAAGCTTTTATTCCTTTTGTCACTATTGGCGACCCTAATGCTGAGCAGTCGTTAGCTATCATTAAAACACTGATTGACTCAGGTGCTGATGCCCTTGAGCTTGGTATTCCTTTTTCTGACCCAAGTGCCGATGGTGTTACTATACAAATGGCGGGATTAAGAGCGCTTAACTCAGGCATAAACACTGATACTTGTATCGAAATACTAGCTAAAATACGTGAATACGCACCTAATATTCCAATTGGTTTATTACTTTACGGTAACTTAGTTTTTGCTCGTGGCATTGATAAATTTTACCAAGATATGGCTGCTGTTGGCGTTGACTCTGTACTTATTGCTGACCTACCTATTCGTGAAAGTAGACCGTTTAGAGAAGCGGCGTTAAAGCATGGAATTGCTCCTATATTTATCGCCCCACCTAATGCCAGTGACGAAACATTACGTAAAGTTTCTTCATATAGCCTTGGTTACACTTATGTTCTTAGCCGGGCTGGTGTTACTGGCGTAGATGCTATTGATGAAAAAGCACATCAAAACCAACAGCAACTGAATCCAACGCAAGCGCTTGTTCGTACATTAAATGAATATAAAGCTGCACCGCCAGTAATAGGTTTTGGTATTTCTGCGCCACAACAAGTCAAGGATGCACTAACTCTTGGCGCAAGTGGCGCAATTAGTGGCTCAGCGGTAGTCAAAATCATCGAAGATAACTTAACTGATGACAATAAAATGCTAACTGCGCTCGCTAATTTTGTTACTGAGATGAAAGCAGCGACAAAATAAGCAATATAAAACAATAAATTACTAGCAACTCAAGCTTGTTGCTAGTAATTATTATTTATGTCATAAAAATATCACATAAATACCTTAAAGTTACGCTGATAATGTATTTTGAGGTAACATTGTGAAAGAAACGATTCAGGAAATTATAAAAAATAAGCAAATAACTACAGTCTTTCAGCCAATTTTTGATATAGAACATGAAATTATCGTTGGTTATGAAGCACTAACCCGAGGCCCGAAAAACTCAGAGCTCCACTCTCCTGCCTCACTCTTTGCAAAAGCCGAAGAGTACAACTTACTTTCCGAACTTGAATTACTCTGTCGCGAAAATGCGATTAACCGTTTTGTTGAATTAAATCTAACCGGTAAGTTATTTATAAATATTTGTTTAAGCGTCATGCTGACCAAAGATCACCCTTATGGCGAGACCATCAAACTGATTGAAAAAGCGGGCTTATCACCTCAACAAGTGGTTATTGAAATAAGTGAAAAATCCCCTTTCCCTGAAACTGATATTCTCCTTAAAGCACTAAATAAATACCGTCAGTTTGGCTTTGATATCGCTATTGATGATTTAGGTGCAGGTTACTCTGGCTTGAAACAATGGAGCTACCTCCGCCCGGATATCGTTAAAATTGACCGATACTTTATTGATCAGTGCGATAAAGATGTAATGAAGCGTGAGTTTTTGAAAATTCTCTTCGAATTAGGGAGAATTTCTAATGCTTATATAATTGCTGAAGGAATTGAAACCAAAGAAGAATTTGAGCTATTACGTGAGTTAGGCATGGTTTATAGCCAAGGTTTTTTCTTAGCAAAACCCAATGAAAACCCTGCGCGAAGCTACCCCTTACTTGAAGTCAATGTAAACACTGAAAAAGAATCTCGACTAGGCACTGTCGCAGAGCTTGTCACTTCAGCCATAACCATAGAATATAATCAAAGTGTTAATGACGCCTATGATCTTTTTACCAACCATATCCATTTGCAAGCAATACCTGTATTAAATAATGAGAAGCCAATCGGCATGATCTATCGCAATGACTTAATGGAGTCCTATTCTGACATATACGGTAGAGCGCTTTATGCCAAGAAATCAGCAATAGATATTCTGTCTAATACGCCCATGATCATTGATCACTCAATGCAACTTGAGCAGGTAAGTGCATTACTTACTTCAAGAGCAAACTATGAATTTACTCAACCTTCAATCATAACTGAAAATGATAAATACTTAGGCGTTGTATCACCAAGAGATATCCTCAGAAGCATAACCGATAAAAAGCTCGAACAAGCACGTTATGCTAACCCTCTAACAGGCCTACCAGGTAATGTTGTTATAGAAAAAGAAGTGGACTATATGCTTACTAAACAACGAGAGTTTCAATTAGCATACCTAGACTTAAATCACTTTAAGCCATTCAATGATATATATGGTTATGCAAAAGGGGATTTACTACTTAAGGCATTAGCAAACTGTATTATGCTCAACACCAATAATAAGTATTGTTTTGTTGGTCATATTGGTGGCGATGATTTCATTATTATTTTTAAAAATAATAAAGTAGAAGATATTTGCCAAAGAATATTGCAAGACTTTACACAACAAAGCTTATCTTTTATTTGTGACGAGCATAAAGAGCAACAAGGTTATTATGCTATGGATAGAAACGGGAAAAGAATATTTAATCCTTTAGTTAGCTTGGCTATAGGAGTTATTCAACCAGATCCGATAAGTTTTAGTTCTTACCATCAAATAGCCGATTTAGCTTCTAAGGCAAAATCTGAAGCCAAAAAGCAAAGAGGTAATAACTTATTTATTTGTCGAAGACGAAATGCAGAAACAGGTCTACTTCAAGAAAATGAGCAGCAAGACGAAGGTAATTATCATGCAGCATAAAGTTTTAACATTCGAAAAGTTAAGGCTATAGTCGCTATCGTCATCACATAAAACATTGCAAGCAATATGTACTCTAGCCACTTCACTAATATACTTTTTACTTTAGTCAGTAAAAATATATTTTTGCTACTAGTATTACTTTCAACAAATGCATGTATGGTAAAGTTTAACAGTAAAACCCAAGCCAACAATAACAAACTAAACATGGTAATGACATTGTCAAAATGGTGACTAGAGGTCAAAAATACTAGACGGTAAACCATGTTAACCACTAGAATCAACACAGTTGCATAAACAATGTTGCGATAAGGTTGTAGTTTTTTTGAAAGGTTTTTTAGCCAAGTAATCATGATCGAGAACTGTAAAATGTTAACATGAAAATTGACTATTCATTAAGCCATTCTAGTGCTTTTTGATGGTTTTCAAAAAACTCAACATCTCCAGAAATAAACCAGGATCCGATATTAGCGATAATTTCTTGCCAGTGTTTATGACCATAAATTGCGATCTTTTCAAACTCACTACCGTGCTTCATGCCTAACTTAAAGTCATCCCAAGCAGCTCTAAGCTCCCAACCGTGCATTTCAGTGACATCAAAAAAAGCTTTAATTTTAGTGCTTGGTGCCTCTTTCATTGCCGCATCAATCATTGGCGTTATCACTTGATAATCTTCATGCGTTAATTTTCCTATCGCCTTTAACGATAGATAAACGTTATCTTCTATGCGTTCAATACCAATTGTCAGCCCATGTCTTTCTATAGTCATCTGCTTATCCTCTTAAAGCTACAGTAAACTCTGCTAATTTATTTAAAGTGAAATAAGAGTGTTAGTCAAGAGAGGGCTAAAAGCAAAAAAAAATGCAGCTCTAAGAGCTGCATTTTCATAACTAGCTTTGTGCATCCTGCACGATATTCAGTGTTCTCATTAATCCTTTAAATACTGTCCTTAGCTATTTCTTAAAGAAATCCTCTTGAGTAAATCCTTACTCGTCATCCTTAGTTATATCCTTATTTCATCCATAAAAGTTAATCCTTTAACTATCCTTTTTTGCCTCCTAGACACTTTCTTCCTTAAATCAATCATCCTTAATCGATCACATCCGTGTTTGCATTCCTATAGTGAATTCCTATCACTTAAGCTAAATCCATTAGCCTCCTTCAAAGAGCTTCATGCTCTGTGTCTTCCTGACATGATTAATATTACACGTATAAATTTTTTTTCGAACATATGTTAAAAGTTTTTTTAATTCGTAACACAAATGAAACAAGTAAAAATAAATTATTTACAAATAAAAACAATAAGTTAATATAAAAAAAAATTATGTAATGCAATTTTCAATCACTATTTCTTACATGCATGTAGGATATGTCTTACAAATAAACAAGATGATTGGCTATTTGCGAAAATAGGTAAAGATATTATTTGTCAGGTAAGTTTATTGGTTGTGGTAGTCCATAACGTTCAAAATATTGATTAAGCTTACCGCTTTCTCGGTATTCAGTAATAAGCTTAGCTAAATTTTTATAAAGTTTAACGGCTTTAGACTTTTTGGGCACGCTAATATACAAAGGATTTAGAAAACTCTCTACAAACTCTGCTTGCTCAAACCTAGCTTTAAACAATTCAATATTATGAGAAGGTGAAGTAACAACCAAGTCAATACGCCCTAACTCTAACATACCTAATAATTGTTCAGTTTTACCTACTAACGTAAGTCGTGACACTTTTACCGATTTGAAGCTATGTGAATAGAAAAGTCCTCTTATACCCCCGACGTGTATATCTTTAAAATCATCATACGATTTAATCTTTTTTTTAAATTGCGGAGATTTAAAGAATGAAAGTTTCCTTTCTCGATATGCGTAAGGGATTGGCAAAAGAAAAAGCTCACGTTCAGGTGTCATTGAGTGACGTATCAATAAATCTACATTACCTTGTTCTGCTTCACGCAATGTCCTTATCCAAGGCACATTTAACCATTCAATATCGTGCCCTAAGTCTGAAAAAATATCAGTCACTAATTCAGGTAAAACCCCTTTACATTTGTCATCTTCATAAAAAAGTTCAGGTGGGTAATTTCGACAATGTGCTGTAAAAGTTTCAGCTAAGAGAGAACCTGACATTAATATGAGTAAATTAAAGGTTAAAATATTAAACTTTAATTTCATTAAGTTATTCATCATTTTAAATTGACTATATTCATGTAAATTAATTTTTGACACCATAAATTTTAACAGATAAACGATCTAGTTTAGTTATTAAAGAGTTAAAAAGTCAAACAATCCCCTAGTAGTAAACTAAATAAAGTTCAATTTACACATTATCTTTATTACTTAAT
>NZ_BAAJLW010000002.1:0-772123 GCF_057546125.1 Colwellia sp. SU-HH00943 | reverse complement strand
TGGCATTACCGTCTTGCTATCATTACTGCGAGCAGCAAGTTCAACGGGTAGGAATTCTTTAATCGCCACTAAACGATCTAAACGGGTATCTTGTGCTTTATAAGTGATACCGAAACCACCTGCGCCCAAAACGCCAACAATGCGATAATCACCGACTTCGCTACCTATAGCGAGTGATAAATCCAATTCTTGCACTTTACATCCTTTTTATATTAATCACTTAACAAAAAAACTATCACTAATAGCCTCGCACTAAACGAAAACCTACATTGATACCGCTATTATTTGAGGGTAGAGAATTTCGAATTGCTGCACGAATATCAATTGAATCATTATCCCAAGCGCCACCTCTTAACACATGATTTTTACAAGTTGATAACTTCCATGCCCTACCATCAATAGGTGCTTTATTATAATTATCACGCCAGCAATCTTCGGTCCACTCCCATACATTGCCATGCATATCGAACAAACCAAAACTGTTTGGACTTAATGTACCCACCGGCTCAGTAGATTTTAATTGAGCACACTCATTAGAGTAAAAGCCATCATGAGCATTTTTACACTCTATAGTATTTCCCCAACTAAACATAGAACTGGTACCAGCTCTTGCTGCATACTCCCATTGTGCTTCACTTGGCAATTTAAATAACCTTATTCCTTTTGAGTTAGTAATTTTATTCAACCAGGGTAAAAACTCTGAGGTGATTTTATTATAGCTAACATTGATTACTGGTCTCTGCCCTCGCCCCCAGCCTTTATCAGCTGGTCGGTGTTTACACCCGCCATCAGCTACACAGGCATCCCACATGGCAAAAGTAACTTCTGTTTGCATCATATAGAAAGATTTCAATTTAACGTTATGTACCGGCAATTCGTCACTATTACAATAGTCTCCATCTTGGCAGCCCATTTGAAACTGCCCCGCAGGAAGCAATTTCATATTCTTCACTAAGTTAGTAATAACAGGTGGTAAAGCCTGTTCTTCTTCACTTTCTTGTTGCCAAAAATAACCCACTGAGCTGAGAGAGGCAATTAGCAGTGAACTTAAAATAATTCTATTTCTTTTTGAAATTAAACTTTGTTCAGTTACATTACTTGCCGTTTTTAAATTTACAGAGTCTTTCTTTACTGGAGCCGGTTTTAGTTTTTCCTGCTTTACGTTTACTGGTTTGGTTTTTGGTTTACTTACTTTTTTTTCTACCGGCTTTGGCGGTGTTTCAGGTATTTTATTTGAAGGCGCAATTTTAACCGTCGCATCGTTATCAACAACTTCAGCTGTTTCAACAATAGGTTCAGGATCAGCTTTATTTTTTTCCTTTAAAATCTGCTGTAAGGCGGTAACACTCTGGCAACGATGTTTAGCAACTAAGATTAGAGCTTGACTAATAGCTCCTTTAAGCGCATCGCTATAACTATTGCTAACAACCGGTGTTAATGGATCTGGTTCACCGCCCATAATATCGTGTTGCCTATCTGTACTTTCGACAGGTTTTTTACCTGTCACTAGATAATACATCACTGCGCCAATAGCATAGATATCAGTAAAAGGTCCTTGTTTACCGCGTGAAGTATATTGCTCTGGTGGCGCGTAACCTTGGCTTATGATAGCGCTGATAGATTTAGATTTTTCACCGACACTTTGCCGTGCAGCGCCAAAATCAATCAGCATAGGTTGATTACCGTACTCGTCATCGCCCATATCATTTGAGCTTTGCAGGTAAATGTTGCCCGGCTTTATATCTCTGTGAAGAAGCCCTGCTTTGTGGACTTGCACTAAGCCTTTTAATAGTGGCTCGATAATCTCGCGAATACGGCTTTCAGCCATATTGCCATTAAAGTGTATTTTTTTTAAATGTTCGTCTAGTGCTTCACCTTCAACGTATTCCATCACCAAATAAGCAGTACCATTTTCTTCAATAAAGTTTAGAACTTTAACAATATTAGGGTGATTGAATTTAGCTAAAGTCTTCGCTTCCTCAAGAAATTTAGTTAGCCCGTATTGATAATCATCAGCAACATTAGTGCGCGGCATTACCGTCTTGCTATCGTTACCGCGGGCAGCGAGTTCAACGGGAAGAAATTCTTTTATCGCCACTAAACGATCTAAACGGGTATCTCGTGCTTTATAAGTAATACCAAAACCACCCACACCTAAAATTTCAATAATGCGAAATTCAGCAATTTGTGTACCTGAGGGTAATGAGTAATCTAGTTCTTGCATTCTTTTACCTTGACTATTTTTATTTTTATTTTTATTTTTATTTTTATTTTTATTTGCTTGAACTCAGTCACCATTTGAGCTTCCTTTCATAAAATTTTCTCGTAAAAACTGGGAAATAATAGGCCAGCACTCATGATAGCGCCATAATTCTTGCCAGTAATCACAGGCACTATATAGACTCACATCAAGCGCTAAAATAAAATCAGCTTTTTCTTGAAAGTAAGCTGAATTAGCTAAAGTACTTAGACAAGCAATAAGTTTATCTTCTGCACATTCACCCTGCTTTACCTGTAAAGCGATATTAGTCAATTCAGATAACTGAGCCCTTATGGCTCTAGGCGCAGAGTCTGAAGGTGCTGTAAAGTAAAATTTATCCACTAACGAGGTTAATTGCTTTTATGTTTAATAATAGTTATTGGCCAACCTTTTTCATTTGGATCAGCAAGATAAAACACTTCACCCGGCTCAATAAAGTGACGCTCACCTGCGATTAATTTACCAATTTTATCTTCTTCACCTTCGCCTTTTTCAGCGACAGCGCCCGAGTATGTGCCATTGGCTGATGGTCTGTCGGCAGGCTCTTGTAACCAAAACTGCTGGGCTTCACTGTCCCAGCCAATATCACAATGAAAACGGCTAACGTACTTCTCCTCATCGGGCAGGTGTATATTACAACTAGGATCTCGGCCTATAGTTAAAGGTTTGTCGTACATTAAGCAGATAATTTTTTTGCGTTTTAAATCTTTTACATAGCCGGTAATATTTTTTTGTAGTCGAGAGCGACTGACCATTTCTTCAACTTCAGGCTTATCTTGCATAATATGTGAAGTTAAATCGATACCTGTTACCCAAGCAACCTTTTGTTTTTTATGATAGAAAATAAACCAAACACTACCACCTAACACAATAACGGCAATAAGAATCAACTGCCATAAATAGCTAATACGTTTTCCAGGGATGAAATGAAAGTCATTGGTTGCACGGCTTGATTCTTGAGGGATTTGTGCCCCTTGGCTGGCTTTAATAACGTCTTTACGTACTTTTTGAAATAGTTGCGATAGGTTTAAGCCTTTGGTGTCTATGTGCTCAAGTATGGCTGCAGTATATAAACCATTGCCATTTTCAACCGCTTCACCATCTAATGCCTTTGCACCGGGTCCTGTCCCAAATGCAACGAAAAAGTCCTTTTCAACAACATCAGCCCAACCACCAGTTCTACCGGCCAATTCAGCAATGGGTAGATCTCGACACGCATCTAAAATGACAATATTCGTTAAACTCTCTAAGGTAGCTAAACGGTTAGTAACTTGTTTCAGTGAAATAAAATCTTGTTTGATATCATTACCGGTAATTTCACGGTTTAACTGCATGAGCTTGGTTTCGACAGGTACAAGATAGTTTATCGTGTCATATTGAATTCCGTGACCTGCATAGAAAAATAAGGTAACCACTTTCTTATCTTGGCGCTTAGCTTGGCGTACTTTTTTTATAAACTCTTTAAAACGCACATCAAAATGTCGTTTAAACGCATCTCGCAATATAATAGTTTCAAAACCTAATAATTTTAGCTTTTCATCAATTGCATTGGCATCGTTGACAGGATTACTTAAATCTAAATTATCGTCGTGGTAATTTTGATTACCCATAATAAAAGCAAATTTAGCAATGTCAGGGTTAGGAAACTCACTTTCTTCGTCAACTTTTTCTTCAAAAGCATAAACCGCAGCTTGTGTTGTGATAAGCATTAACAAGGTGAAAACAGTATAGAGTATATTGGTTTTTATTATATTCTTCATGAACGGCTTATTATTCCTCTAGTCCTTTTTTGTACATTTGCACGGTAATATTATCACTTTTGCCACGGGCCCGTCGCTGACTAAGTGCACAACTTTTTTCAAGCTGATTTTGTGATAAATGATTGGCAAGCTTAATTAATTCTTGTTGTGTCTGATACTCCCAAAAGCCATCACTACAAACCAATATAGTTTCACCTGCTTGTAATGCTGGATATTGTTTTATACTTGGTTTATCAAGCTTTTCGTCTAATACACTAATACTTTTAAACAATTTATTTTGATCAGGATGAGTGCCCATTTCTTCTTCGGTAATCTCACCTTCATCTAGTAACATTTGTACCACAGAATGGTCACGTGTACGCCACTTAACTTCCTTGGCATTAATTTGATAAACCCGTGAATCACCAACATGAAGTGTTAGTACTTGTGCTTCATCTATCCAAACACAAGATAAGGTAGTATGGCCGTCAACTTCACCATGGTTTTCTTTGATAGATTGCTGCATTTGTAGCACAGCTCGCTCATAGACATTTTTAAAAATTGTCCCTGACATTGTTTCTTTTAAAGATGAAACATTCTCGATAAAACAGTCAACAAGTGCTTGTGAAGTTAAATCGCCAGCTACATGTCCTCCCATACCGTCACACACAATGAGAAAAACACCGGTATTATGCGCATTATTGAGAGCAAGTTCTCCATGGGCGTCTTCATTGCATTTTCTATCACCTATAGTGGTGTGTTGGCAAAGTAAAGATTGCTCTGGAATTGAATGTAATGAAAATAATGATAAAAGTTTATTTAGCATTTATAACTCCTGCACTAATCTAAAGCCAATAAATGTATTTCTCTGTTGTTTTAATAACTGTCCACGACTATAAACTGCAATACTATCTCCTGGAATATACCAAGCACCTCCTTTAATCCTGCGATATGTGCAATCGCCAGTCAGCCATGCACTTCCATCGACCGGAGCACCATGATAACTCTTATTTTCGCAATCTTGAGTCCATTCATAAACATTACCTAACATATCAAACAAGCCAAAGTTATTTGATGCAAAACTTGCTACAGGTGCGGTTTTCTTCCCATCCCATTGGCTCCCACAACCATTACAATTAGCATTATTGCTACCTATATCATTGCCCCAACTAAATTTAGAATTAGTCCCAGCTCTAGCTGCATACTCCCATTGTGCTTCAGTTGGTAATTTAAAAACTTTACCTGTTTTCTTATTTAACCAGCTAATAAATGCCTGAGTATCATCCCAGCTTACACAAAGCACAGGTTCATTACTTGCTTGTTCAAAACCTGGGGCTTTCCAAGTTTTAGTGGAATGTTCGCGCCAATGTATATTCTTCCTATTTGATACATCTAAATAAAAACAACCTGCTGTTTGGTATCCAGATTCTTTTTCGAAAATTTCATATTGAGCTTTTGTCACCTCAGTCTTCATGATTTTAAATGTACTTAAATCAACCCTATGTTTAGGCAATTCGTTATTATTACATGATCCAGCTACATTACACCCCATTTCAAAACTTCCAGCGGGAATAGTTTTCATACTATTTATTAGTTCATTGATAGGTAGAGGTAATAAACTTTCTAATTCAAAATCAAAATTATTATTACTATTACTTAGTGTAATTTCATGGCGTTGAGTGACATAGTTATGATGAGTTATTTCAATCTGGTACACCTGAGGTATTAAAAGCATATCTTGTTGGTATGGCTTATTTATATTTAAGATGTTAATAACAGCATCCACTGGTGAAACAGTGACAGTTAATGGTACCTTACTCGCTTCAATTTTTAAAAGTCGTTCTTTCTCAGCAACTTTTTCTTGAGCCAATTTATCAGCTAAAGCTTTAGCTTTATTTCTACCTTGCTCTTTAATAGCATTTCTCAGAGAAGTTAATAAAATATCATCTACCTGTCCTGTAACTACCATGCCTTGTGCTTGTTCAAAAGACTCGATTGCTGTTACCGTTCTGATATCTAATTCACCGTGGTTTGAGACTTTATAGTCGAGTTGTTGTAACAGTTTTTGAGCATTTTTAATAAGAGAAACTTTATCTTGCTCAGCTTTAACACGCTGGATTTGCTCTTTTTCTGCTAATTTATCTTCAAGTGCCTGATTTGCTAGTTGTACATAGTTACCTGTTGGGCGTTTTGCTAAATAAGCTTGATAGCTTTGCTCGGTATCTTCTGATTTAGCTAGGTCCCATGATTTTTTATCTTGTTGCATCAAAAATCTTTGTTGCTGCACATTTTTTTCTTCTGCTATCAGTTTCTGCTGGTATTGTTGATAGCCATAAAAACTTGCAGCCCCAGCTGATAAAAGTATGAGTAAAAACACTAACCATTTTTTATTGCTAGGCTGGTTATTATTGACTTCAGCACTTTTTGACACAGGGATACTGGTTTCAACTGCTTTTTGGTCTGGGGTGCGGGTGGTAGTAATTTTGCGTGTGGCATCATTATTAGCCGAAGATTGAGAAGATGTATTAATTATTGCAGAACTTTTGCTAGTGCCAGAAAGGATACTTTGTAATTCACTTATATTCTGTACTCGGTTACTAACACGTAAGATCATCGCTTTGGTTATCGCTTCAATAAGCTCTTCACTATAGCCACGGCCTTTTTCAATAGGCGTTAACGGATCTGGTTGCTCATCCATTAAATCATGTTGCCTGTCAGTACTTTCTACTGGTTTCACCCCAGTTACAAGGTAGTACATCACTGCGCCGATAGCATAAATATCAGTATAAGGTCCTTGTTTACCTCGGGTAGTATATTGCTCTGGGGGGGCGTAGCCTTGGCTGATAATAGCGCTGATAGATTTAGACTTTTCGCCAACGCTTTGACGAGCTGCACCAAAATCGATAAGCATGGGTTCGCATTTATCGCCAGCAACATCTTTTAAGTAAATATTACCTGGTTTTATATCTCTATGGAGTAGCCCTGCTTTGTGCACTTCGGCTAAACCATGAAGCACAGGTTCAATAATTTCACGAATGCGGCTTTCTGCCATAGATCCAGAAAAGTGAATTTTTTTCAGGTGCTCATCGAGTGCTTCACCCTCGACATACTCCATCACTAAATAAGCGGTACCATTTTCTTCTAAAAACGTATGAATTTTAACAATATTGGCATGGTTAAAACTGGCAAGGGTGCGTGCTTCATCTAAAAATTTATTGAGTCCATATTGGTAGTCATCAGCGACATTAGTACGTGGCATAACGGTTTTACTATCATTACCACGTGCAGCGAGTTCAACCGGTAAAAACTCTTTGATAGCAACAGTACGATGTAATCGTGTATCTTCTGCTTTATATGTAATGCCAAAACCGCCCTCACCTAATACTTCGATGACGCGAAACTCGGCAATTTCAGTGCCTGATGGTAATTGGTAATTGACTTCGTTCATCTTGCCTCTTTTCTTATTAGTAACCTAAGCTAAAAGTCAGTTTTGTTGTTAAACCCGTTTGCATAACCGCTTGGCCATTTTCAATTTTCGGTTTAAATTTCCATTTCATTAAGGTTTTTATAGCTACACTATCAAAATCTATTTCAGCATCTCGTAAATGTTTGGAGAAGCTGTATCAGTCAGTTGTTGTAACAAGTTTTGAGCTTGTTTTATGATTAATCTTTTTTGCTAGGCGTAACACTAAACAACTCAACGTCAAAAATTAACGTTGCATTTCCTGGTATCTTACTCCCTGCACCTTTTTCACCGTAAGCAAGATGTGGTGGAATATAAAAGCGATATTTAGCACCAGAAGGCATAAGCTGTAATCCTTCAGTCCAACCTTGAATAACACGGTTTAATGGGAAAGAAGCTTTTTGATCTCTATCATATGAACTATCAAATACCTCACCATTTATCAGCGTTCCTTTATAATGAACTTCAACAGTGTCAGTTTCGCCTGGTTTTTTCCCTGTTCCCGCTCGTAAGACTGAGTATTGCAAACCTGAAGCAGTAACGTTGACACCTGGTTCTTTAGCATTTCTAGTAAGGAAGTCTTCCCCTTCTTTTAAGGCTTGCTGTGCTTGTGTTGATTCTTGCTCTGCTTGAGCTGTTTTCATTTTTTCATCAAAGCCAGCTATGTTTTCTTTTACTTGCGTTAAGGTAAGTAAACGTGAGTTTGTTACGCCATCAGTTATTCCACGAAGAATTAACGATTCATCTATATCGAGATTTAACCCTTTATATTTATCGATATTTGTTTTTAAATAATGACCAACATTTACACCAATAGCATAAGAATATTTACTTATGTCCTGTGATAAAGCAGAAGCACTTTGTTGATTAGTTTTAATACGCTCGTATTCTTCAAGTAAGGTTTTCACTTGCTCTTTTGTTAACGTCTCTGTATTACTTATTGTATTCTGTACGCCTGATATCATAGTGGCTTTATCAAAAAAGAAGCCAAGCTCTTTGTTTTTATCAAATTCTTTTAATAAGTAATCGCCTATACTTGCCCCTAAACTATACGACTGTTTACTCACTTCAGTATCTAGTTGAATATTCGGTTTATATGTAGACGTTTTTTCAATTGTTTTACTTTCTGTGTTGGTAGTTTTAGTGATTTCTGTACTCGTAGGTTTTTTAGTTGTGCCTGTTGCGTTAGCTTTGTGATTTTTGTTCACTGGCTCTTTAGGTAAGAATGTAAATACAGCAAATGCGATGGCTGCGATTACAACAACACCAGCAATTAGTTTGGTGCCTTTTGAACCGCCACTCGAATTTACAGCAGTAGCCGTTGTTTGTTCATCAGATTGATTTTTGTTACTCGCAACTTTCGCTTTAGCTGGCGAGCGTTCTATTTTTTTAGTCGCATCAAAGTCTATTTCTTCTTTAACTTCTTCTGTTTTTGCCTTCTGGGCACTACTCATTAATAAAGCCTGCATAGCAGTAACATTTTGAAGCCGTTCTTTGGGTTTCAATAACAAGCCTTGAGTGATGGTAGAAATCAAAGCTTCACTGTATTTTTCTGACGGTGAAAGTGGTGTTAATGGGTCTTCTTCATCATCCATAATTTGATGTTGACGATCAGTACTTTCTACTGGTTTCTCCCCTGTTACCAAATAATACATAACCGCACAAATGCCATAAACATCTGTATAGGGGCCTTGTTTTCCGCGCGTAGTGTATTGCTCTGGTGGAGCATAGCCTTGGCTGATAATAGCACTGATGGATTTTGACTTTTCACCAACACTTTGTCGCGCTGCACCAAAGTCTATGAGCATAGGCTCGCCATCAGATTTTAAGTAAATGTTTCCAGGTTTGATATCTCGGTGAAGTAAACCGGCTTTATGAACTTCAGCTAAACCATTGAGTGTTGGCTCAATAATTTCGCGGATGCGGCTTTCGGCCATAGCTCCAGAAAAGTGAATTTTTTTCAGATGCTCATCAAGTGCTTCACCTTCAACATACTCCATCACCAAATAAGCGGTACCATTGGCTTCTAAAAAAGTATGGATCTTTACTATATTGGAATGATTAAAACTGGCAAGGGTACGTGCTTCATCTAAAAATTTATTGAGTCCATATTGGTAGTCATCAGCTACATTAGTACGTGGCATAACGGTTTTACTATCACTACCACGTGCAGCCAGCTCAACCGGTAAAAACTCTTTGATAGCGACAGTACGATGTAATCGTGTATCTTCTGCTTTATATGTAATGCCAAAACCGCCCTCACCTAATACTTCGATGATGCGAAACTCAGCAATTTCAGTGCCTGATGGTAATTGGTAATTGACTTCGTTCATCTTGTCCCTTTTCTTATTAGTAACCTAAGCTAAAAGTCAGTCTTGTTGTTAAACCAGTTTGCATAACTGCTTGGCCATTTTCAATTTTCGGTTTAAATTTCCATTTCATTAAGGCTTTTCTAGCCTCTCTATCAAAAATTCTTGCCGGCATTGCATCAATCACTTTAACTTTTTCAACACCGCCAAGCTCATTAACGTCATAAGATAATTCAACCCAACCTTCAATACCGTCTCTTGCTGCAATAGCAGGGTATTTTGGCTCAATACGAATGATAGGAACCGGTGCTAGCTTTTGCGCTTCACGTATAGCAGCTTCCTCTTCGGCTTTGCGTTTTAAAGCTAAAGCTTCATCCGCTTTACGCTGTCTTTCTATTTCAGCATCTCGTAAACGTTTGGCTTCTGCTTCTTGTGCTAATTTCAGCGCTTGTGCATCAGCTTCTTTTTTACGTTTATCCGCTAAGGCTTGTTCTGCTAATTTAGCTTCATGCTTTATGAGTGCTTCTTTTAAAGTTGTAATGAGCACATCATCAACTTGCCCTGTTACGACAATACCTTGCGATTGTTCAAAAGCCTCAATCGCATTTACAGTACGTTTATCAAGTATACCGTTTGAAGGAACTGTATAAGTCAGTTGTTGTAATAAGTTTTGAGCTTGTTTAATGATTAGTTCTTTTTCAATCTTTGCTTTATCTTCTACCGCTTGTTTTTTGGCTGCGATTATACTGCTTAGCGCTTGATTTGCTTTAGCCGTAAAATTTCCTTTAGGCCAAGCGTCAAGGTATGCTTGATAAGCATTTTCAGAATCATCAGAGCTGGCTTGATTCCATGCCTTTAAATCTTGTTCTGCAAGCATCCGTTGCTGTTCAGCTTGTTTTGCTTTTTCTACAAGATCAAGTTGATACTGCTGGTACCCATAGAAAGTTCCACCGACAAGTGCAAAGAACAAAAGCAATAGTATGATCCATTTAGCATTATTCTTTTTAATTGGGGCTTCAACCTGACGAGAAGATTCAACTGCCGTTTTATGAGCCGTTTGCTCACTAGTCGTTCGAGATATTTTCCTTGTCGCATCATTATTTGTATTTTGAGGCATTTCAGTCGTCGCAACGGGGATATCAGACTTACCACTAAGGATACTTTGTAATTCAGCTACCGTTTGAACACGGTTACTGATGCGCAATACCATTGCTTTAGTGATGGCATTTATGAGTGCCTCACTATAGCCTCTATCGGCTTCTATCGGGGTTAATGGATCAGGCTGTTCATCCATAATATCATGTTGGCGATCCGTACTTTCTACCGGTTTAATACCTGTGACTAAATAGTACATTACCGCCCCAATTGCATAGATATCTGTATAAGGGCCTTGCTTACCTCGAGTAGTATATTGCTCTGGTGGCGCATAACCTTGACTGATAATAGCGCTGATAGATTTTGACTTTTCTCCAACACTTTGTCGCGCGGCACCAAAATCAATAAGCATAGGGTTATTACCATGCTCATGTGATGCATCAGTTGAGCTTTGAAGATAAATATTGCCAGGCTTTATATCTCGATGTAGTAAGCCTGCTTTATGCACTTGCACTAAACCTTTTAACACTGGCTCAATAATTTCTCGTATACGGCTTTCTGCCATATTGCCGTTGAAGTGAATTTTTTTCAGGTGCTCGTCAAGCGCTTCACCTTCAACGTACTCCATTACAAGATAGGCTGTGCTATTTTCTTCGATAAATGTATATGCGCGAACAATATTGGGATGATTAAACTTAGCGAGGGTTCTGGCTTCATCAAGAAACTTTTTCAAGCCATATTGATAATCTTCAGCACAATTGGTTTTTGGAATAACAGAACTCGCATCATTGCCACGACCGGCCAGCTCTTGCGGCAAAAATTCTTTCAAGGCAACAAATCGTTCCATACGAATGTCTTGTGCTTTATAGGTAATACCAAAGCCGCCAACTCCCAAGATATCAATGATACGATAATCACCAATAACACTACCTACTGCCAGAGAGTAATCAAGCTCCTGCATTTGTATCCCCTTGATATAATTTCATAAAAACGAAAGAAAATTGTTATAAAATGTAAATAACTAGTTTATATTTTTATTTAATTAATAGCTATAGTGTTAAACATTTCAATAATTTTTGATATATAAGTAACTTATTGAAAAACTATTATTAAATGTACTTTATCTCGAATGTCACTTAGTAGGAGATAAATATAGAAAAGTTATTGTTACTGTTAAATAACTTTGTTTCGTTATAAAAAGATTGTTACAAATAGAAAATAAAGAGATGAAAAAACTGAACGCTAATTATCAATAATCATTGATAGTATAAGCTCAAACTAAAAAGGGTTTAAAAGTGATTTGGTTAATAGCAATTGTAGCTGTCTCCCCTATTCTTGATAGCTAAGAGGAGACGCAAAGATACTTAACTTATTTAAGCGTTATTAATATTCCATAATTCATCTTGTTGATAAAAGTCATATAATCCTTCCGCTCTACCAATCAATAATTTAGCGAATTCTGCTTGTTCCTTATCGCCCGTTGATAACAAGTTTTCTGCTTGCATTTGCCATTTTAGAGAAAAGTGACGAACGGCTTCACGTGCATCAGGTGCTACATCAATTGTGTTGTGATCACTGGGCAAGTCACCACAAATAACCCAAAAATAGCTACCATCTAGTACCTTTAATTTCCAAACCGACATAAATGGAATTAAATATCTACTCTCTTCAACAACAACACTCTCAGTGACAAGGCCTTGTTTAGCTAGGTATTTAGTAGCCTCTTGATACTGGTCTCTAACCCATTGCTGTTGCTGCTCTTGTGTCATTTCTACTTGCGACATTTTTTCTTGTGACACTTTTTCTTGTGACATAATAACCTCTTTTGTCTTTTATTTTGGCTTAGCTATTTAGCCTGAGTTGGACATAATTACCGATTTCTTAATCAATTAATTGATATTGCTCACGTAGAATATCAATAATCTCAGCCTTTGGATTATCGCTTAAAACAATAGTTTCACCAGTAATTTTCTCAGCAATACTGGTATAAGTTTTAGAAACATCCATTAATACTGATAGGGGTAATTCGTTATCTCGGGCTAACGCTTCACGCTCATTCATACGGTCTTTATTCAATAAAATATCAGCATCAGGAAAATGCTTAAGGAGAAGTTGACGGAAACTCTCTTTTGAGTTTTCAACAACACTGCCTTGACGATATTGTTCACCGTCCCAAATACGTGAAGAGTCAGGAGTTCCAACTTCATCCATATAAATTAACTTATCATTTCCTTGCGTATCTTTGACATAACCAAATTCAAATTTAGTATCTACAAATATTTGGTCTAGTTTACTTAATGCTTCAGAAATAACATCAAAACCTTCTGTAAGCAGCTTTTCATACAAGGTGATATCATCACGCGATTTAAAATTAAAAGCTTCAAAATTGTCTTCGATATTTTTACGGGTAATATTGACATCATCAACTGCAGGGACTCCCGGAATACCTTCTAAAATACCTTTAGTTGAAGGGGTTTGTAATAGCTCTGATAATTTAGAATCTTTTGCTAAGCCTTCAGGGAGTTTAATACCACAAAACTCTCGCTCACCTTTTTCATAACTGCGCCACATAGAGCCTGTGATATATTGACGACAAATCGCTTCAATCATCACTGGCTGGGCTTTTTGTACTATCCATACAAAAGGATGAGGAATATCAAGAATATGACTATCAGCTAAACCTTGCTCTTTGAAAAGTTTGAACCAATGGTTTGAAATGGCATTTAGTGCGGCGCCTTTACCTGGTACGCCTTTCATACCACCTTCTCCCTGCCAAATACAGTCAAAAGCAGAAATTCGATCACTGATCACCATAATAGCTAATGATGTATCACTCGGCACATCGTAACCTTTCTCATTTATTAAACGCTTACTGTCAGTTTCAGTTAACCAATAGACAGAGCGAACTTTACCACTGTGCACTGGCGCATTAGTACGAATAGGAAGATCATTATTAACGGCGAGTACTTTATCTGCTAAGTTCATATTTAAACCATAATTATCAATAGTTAAATTTATTTATATAGAATATTATTTTGCACCCAAAAAATCATATTCTATATAATACAAAAAACATTTTTTATGTATTATTACGATGGATTTTAGTTCAACTTCAAGGTTAAAGCACGGAGCTAATGACTATTAGTGAGTACTTTAAAACGCTGAAAGTAGGCTAAAAGACAAGTAAGAATCATTAAAAAAGAAAAGGACGCACTAGGCGTCCTTTCTCAATTCTGTATTCAATTCTTAAGCAGCTAAAGAAGCTTGCGCTTTTTCTACTAAGAATGTGAATGCTGCTTTATCGTATACTGCGATGTCAGCTAGGATCTTACGATCGATTTCAATAGAAGCCTTTTTAAGACCATTAATGAAACGGCTGTAAGATAAACCATTTTGACGAGCTGCCGCGTTAATACGAGCAATCCAAAGTTGACGGAATTGACGTTTACGTTGACGACGGTCACGGTAAGCGTATTGGCCAGCTTTAGTTACAGCTTGGAAAGCAACGCGATAAACGCGACTACGAGCACCGTAGTAACCTTTAGCTTGCTTTAGAACCTTTTTATGACGTGCACGAGCTTGTACACCACGTTTTACTCTTGCCATTTTTTATCTCTCCTATTAACCGTGACGTAAAAGTTTTTTAACTGATGCAATATCAGAAGCAGCAATCATGTGCTTAGCACGTAAGTGACGCTTAACTTTAGTACGGCGTTTAGTCAAGATATGACGTAAGCCAGCTTGTTTGAACTTATAGCCAGAAGCTGTTTTTTTAAAGCGCTTTGCAGCACCTTTATTGGTTTTCATTTTAGGCATGATAATAACTCATATAAATTTATACCTTTAACGATGAACATTTTTAATAATGAACATAGTAGGTATATGCCAAATATTAAGTAGCGAGGGCGAAATGCTTCAACTTTATAAGTTTAGGCATTTACTTGTAGGCCTGTACTACCAGCGTAAAGATAAAATTGGTGAATTAAACTTTTACTTATAAAAGAAAAGTTTAATTACTTTTCAAACCAAAGATTATCTATTTTTAGGGGCTAAGACCATCACCATTTGACGTCCTTCCGCTCTACGAGGGAAAAACTCAACTACAGTTAGCTCTTCTAAGTCGTTTTTAACACGAGTTAGTAGCTCTAAACCAAGTTCTTGGTGGGCCATCTCACGGCCACGGAAACGTAATGTTACCTTGACCTTGTCGCCGCCTTCTAAAAAGCGCTTCAGGTTACGTAATTTAACCTGATAATCGCCTTCATCTGTTCCAGGTCGGAATTTAATTTCCTTAACCTGTATTTGTTTCTGCTTTTTACGTTGCTCTTTTTGCTCTTTAGATTTCTCATAAAGAAACTTGCCGTAATCCATAACACGACAAACGGGAGGTTTGGCAGTTGGGCTGATTTCAACAAGATCAACACCGGCTTCATCAGCTTGGTCAAATGCTTCATTTAAAGAAACAATACCACCAGCTTCTCCATCAAATTTAATTAATCGTACTTGATTGTCTGGAATACCAGTAATTAACTCATTTAAACGATGTGCTGGCTCTTTTTGCCCGCCTCGTTGTCCACCTTTAATAGCCATGTTCCTCCTACAGAAACCTTTTTTGTTTTAGTTTTTTGTAAACTTATCTATTTGCTAGTTAACATTATTTCGTTGTTGTCGGTGCTCATTGACATTCGTCAACTCCGCGCCTCCGCCTAGAAATAACACTAACTATCGGCTAGCTAAGTTACAAAAGGGTATATTTATCTTGTTATTTTCTTTCTTAAAGTAACAAAGTATACCATTTAAAAGTATTAAATTGTGCTATGTCTATTTTCTTGTTTTAACTTCTTCGCTCAGTTTTGCGATAAAGTCATCAACAGACATTTTTCCTAAATCTTCACCACTTCGAGTTCGAACAGCAATTTCACCTGCTTCCATTTCTTTGTCACCGACAACTAAAAGGTAAGGAACTCTCTTTAAAGTATGCTCGCGGATTTTAAAGCCTATTTTCTCATTTCTCAAGTCTAGTTTTGCTCTAAAGCCGTTTTCTTTTAGTTTTTTAACAACTTTTTCACAATATTCCCCTTGTTTATCGGTAATATTCATAATTGTTGCTTGAATTGGCGATAACCACGTTGGGAATTTACCTGTGTACTCTTCGATTAAAATACCAATAAAACGCTCTAACGATCCTAAAATCGCACGATGAATCATAACCGGTGTATAACGTTCATTATCTTCACCAACATATGTAGCACCTAAACGTTCAGGTAACGCAAAATCTAACTGAACGGTACCACATTGCCAGTTACGACCTAAGCAATCTTGTAAAGTAAATTCAATTTTAGGGCCGTAAAATGCCCCTTCACCCGGAAGATATTCAAATTCAATATCTAAATCTTTCATCGCTTGGGCTAAACCGTTTTCCGCTTTATCCCACATTTCATCGCTACCGATACGCTTTTCTGGGCGTGTAGACAGTTTTACAATGATATCTTCAAAACCAAAAGTGCGATAAACATCGTAAACCATTTTAATACATTTGCTTACTTCGCTCTGAACCTGCTCTTCCATACAGAAAATATGAGCATCATCTTGAGTAAAACCACGCACACGCATTAAGCCGTGAAGCGCACCTGAAGGTTCATTACGGTGACAACAACCAAACTCAGCCATACGAAGTGGCAAGTCGCGGTATGATTTTAAACCTTGATTGAAAATTTGCACATGGCCTGGGCAGTTCATTGGTTTAATGGCATATTCACGTTTTTCAGACTCTGTGGTGAACATAGCATCACTGTATTTATCCCAGTGGCCTGATTTTTCCCAAAGGCTGCGATCCATCATTAATGGACCCTTCACTTCGTCATAGTCATATTCGTGTAATTTTTCACGAACAAACTTTTCTAATTCAGTATAAATAGTCCAGCCATCATTGTGCCAAAACACCATACCCGGCGCTTCTTCTTGCCAATGGAATAAATCTAATGTTTTGCCGATTTTACGGTGATCGCGTTTTTCAGCTTCAGCAAGGCGTTGAATATAAGCTTTAAGTTGCTTTTTATCTGCCCATGCAGTGCCGTAAACACGCTGCAACATTTTATTATCGCTATCACCACGCCAATAAGCGCCTGCAAGCTTCATTAATTTGAAATGATGACAATGACGCATGCTCGGTACATGTGGGCCACGACACATATCAATGTATTCTTCATGATGATATAACGCAGGTGTGTCATCTTTTGAAATATTTTCATCTAATATTTCAATTTTGTATGATTCTCCACGCTCTGCAAAGGTGTCTCGTGCAACTTGCCAAGAGCCTACTTTTTTAACCACTTGATAATTGGTGCGCGCTAATTCTGTCATGCGCTTTTCAAGTTTGGCTAAATCATCTTCGGTAATGGTATGTTCTAAATCAACATCATAATAAAAGCCATTGTCAATCGTAGGACCAATAGCCATTTTAGTATCAGGCCAAAGTTGTTTGATTGCGTGACCTAATAAATGAGCGCAAGAGTGGCGAATGATTTCTAAGCCTTCTTCATCTTTACTGGTGATTAATTGCAGCGTAGCGTCAGTTTCAATCAGTTCACAGGCATCAACTAAATCACCATTGATACGGCCAGCAATGGTTGCTTTCGCTAAACCGGGGCCAATATCTGCGGCGACATCCATTACAGATACGGCAGAGTCAAAAGAACGAGTTGAACCATCAGGGAGCGTTATTACAGGCATGAAATTTTCCTTGGTCAGTGGCGGCACATACTAGGCGTCGCTTGAAGTCTATTTTTACAAAGCGTGAATTGTAAAAGTGTTAGCTATGATAAACAAGCTATTTAACTATTTATTTATCATAGATAAGGCAATAGCTTCGGCTATTTTAATACCGTCTATTCCTGCTGATAAAATACCGCCGGCATAACCGGCCCCTTCACCTGCTGGAAATAAACCTTTTGCATTTAGGCTCTGCATTGTTTGCTTATCACGTGTAATTTGAATTGGAGAAGATGTTCGCGTTTCAACGGCAGTTAGTGTGGCTTCATCCATAGAAAAGCCTTTTATTTTTCGATCAAAAGCGGGTAATGCTTCTCTAATGGCCGTAATGGCATATTCAGGTAACGCGTCACTTAAATCACAGTATGTAACACCCGGCTTATAAGATGGGGTAACACTTCCATGCTCGCCAGTTTTTCTGCCAGCTAAAAAGTCACCTACCAACTGAACTGGCGCATCATAATTATCACCGCCTAAGTGAAAAGCTTGCTCTTCTAGACGACGTTGAAATTCAACGCCTGCCAACACATCATCACTGTTAAAGTCACTAGGCTCTATGCCCACCACAATGGCACTATTAGCATTATGTTCTTTACGAGAATATTGACTCATACCATTAGTGACTAATCTTCCTTCCTCTGATGCTGCGGCTACCACAGTACCACCTGGGCACATACAGAAACTATAGACACTACGACCATTACTGGCATGGTGTACTAGTTTATAATCAGCCGCTCCTAAAATCTTATTACCAGCAAATTCACCGAATCGCGCATCATCAATTACCGACTGCTCATGCTCAATTCTAAAACCAACTGAAAAAGGTTTGGCTTTAATATAAACCCCTTCATCATGAAGCATTTTAAAAGTATCTCGTGCGCTATGACCAATTGCTAGTGCAATATGATTGGTTTTAATATGCTCTCCACTAGCCAGCGTTAAGCCTGTTACTTGCTTAGCGGTATAGTCGGCAAGTTTGTCTTCTTCAAAAGTAACGGACTCGTCATTATCAAAGTGAATTTGTTCAACTTTTTGCTCAAAGCGCACTTCTCCACCTAGTTCAAAAATTTTGGCACGCATACTTTCAACCATCATTATTAATCTGAAAGTACCAATATGCGGCTTACTAATATATAAGATCTCTTCAGGAGCACCAGCTTCAACAAATTCATTAAGGACTTTGCGGCTATAATGTTTTGGATCTTTTACTTGGCTATAAAGTTTACCGTCAGAAAACGTACCTGCTCCACCCTCACCAAATTGCACGTTTGATTCAGTATTAAGAATTTTTTTACGCCAAAATCCAAACGTGTCTTTCGTGCGCTTTTTAACTTCTTTACCACGCTCTAAAATAATAGGTTTAAAGCCCATTTGCGCTAATACTAAGCCAACAAATAATCCACAAGGCCCCATACCAATAACAACTGGACGCTCTTGTAATTTTTCAGGGGCTTGCGCGACAAATTTATACTCCATATCAGGCGTTATTTTCACATGTGGATCTTTACTAAACTTATCAAGTAATAAGGCTTCTTTAGTGGTATTAACATCTAAGGTGTATATGAGCAGAATATTGGTTTTCTTTCGCGCATCATAGCCACGTTTAAATACGGTGAAATCAATTAACTCATCCTTTGTAATCGCTAGCTTTTGCAATATGGCTTGCTCTATAGCATCAGCTTGATGATCTAAAGGTAATTTAATTTCTGTTAAACGTAGCATGTGTGGAAACCCAAATAGAAATGGAGAAAAAGATAAAAAGCTATTTTACCTGATAGTTAACCTGAGTTGAAACAAGAGTTTGTATTTATGCACAAGAAAGGTGAAATTATTAAAACTGGCTATACTTAGTTAAAATATCAATTTACGTTGAGTAAAACTATGTGGCACCTTATAGAACACGCTATTAGTGAAGAAATAGGTACCCCCTTTGCCATCAAAGAAAAAACATCTTTGTCTGAGGGAGTATGTAATAATGCGCCAATGGACACGAGTTCACAACCGCTTAATTTGTCATACAAGCTTTCTGACGGTCAACGAAGCTTTTTCGTTAAGCTTAACAGCAAAGAGAATTTAATTAATTTTCAAGCTGAGGCCTACTCATTACAACAATTAAAATCACTTACAAATATTGCTTGCCCTGATGTAACTACCATTGGTATTAGTTTAGATAAAAGCTTTTTAGTGCTTGATTACATCAACTTTAGTAAAGCAAAACCTGTACTTTGGTATCAACTGGGTCAACAGCTTGCTCAAATGCATAGAGAAACCTCTCATGGTCAATTTGGCTGGCAACATGACAACTTTATTGGTAACACCATTCAACCGAATAACTGGAGCAGTAACTGGACAACATTTTTCTCTGAACAGCGTATTGCTTGGCAATTACAATTATTGAGTGAAAAATCAATTATATTGGGCAGTATTGATCATATTGCGCAAGTTTGTCATGACGCTTTATTACATCATTATGTTACCCCAAGTTTAGTGCACGGCGATTTATGGCAAGGCAACACTGGCTTTACTTTCGAACAAGGTATGGTTTTTGATCCTGCATGCTATTACGGCGACCGAGAAGTTGATATTGCCATGACTGAATTATTTGGCCAATTTCCCATTGATTTCTATCATGGCTACCAAGCTGAATACCCGCTTAATGAGGGGTATGAAAAAAGAAAACTGGTTTATAACTTTTACCACATTCTCAATCATGCCAATATTTTTGGTGGTATATATATAGATCAAGCAAAGGCAGCGTTATCACAAATAATGGCTAGATCTGTTCACTAATCAAAGTTTTAGAAAAAGTCGTCGTAATAACTGGCAGTTTTAAACAAAATTGCCATACTCAAATAGAGTATATTATTAATGGTGCACGCTATGACTAAAGATATTAGCGAAGAACGAATTGAATGTCCCCATTGTGGCCATCATTCTCGTATTACTATCGATTCCTCTTGCGGTGATCAAGACTTTTACGATGAGTGCCCAGCTTGTTGTAGAGAAATTCATTATAAGCTTCATATTGACGAATATCGCCAAAAAATTCAGCTAGCTATTGACAGTGACGACGAACAAATATTTTAATCAAACCTAAGTGTTACTTAAAGAGCAAACGCTTGATTGCTGCACACTTCTTCAATATGATGGTCGTAATTAATTAAGCGCCATTGATATAATTTTCTTTACAGGCTCTTTCCCCTATAGCCTTTTTCAAGAATACAATAATGAACTTTTCCCCTTTCTTATCTCATACCAAAAGTTTAATAAAACTAGCCTACCCGATATTAATTGCGCAATTAATCCAAAACTTAATGGGCTTCGTTGATATTGTTATGGCCGGTCGCGTTAGTGCTACCGACATGGCTGCCGTTGCCGTAGCAAATAGTATTTGGTTACCACTAATTTTAACCGTATACGGTTTAATAATGGCGCTCGCGGTAATTGTTTCTCAACTTGCCGGCGCTAAAAAGTTTAACGATATTAGCGAAGAAACTTATCAAAGTGCGTGGATTGCCCTACTGCTAGGCATATCCCTCATTGGCTTGTATTTCTTACTTGCACCACTGATTTCCCCTATCGTTGAATTAGAAGGCAATCTAAAGCCATTAATTTTTGATTATTTACAATACATCGTATGGGGAGCACCTGGCTTCTGTCTGTATTTAGTATTAAGAAATTACTCAGAAGGTTTGTCTTATACCAAACCAACAATGATCATAAGTATCATTGGATTATTGGTGAATATTCCCGCTAACTACATCTTTATTTACGGTGAATTTGGCGCGCCAGCACTCGGTGGTGCAGGCTGTGGCGTGGCTACGGCTATAGTTTACTGGGCAATGTTTGTTGGCATGCTTATTTATGCTTTTAGCTCTAAAATTTTAAAACAAGCGCCACTGTTTGAAAAATTTTATTGGCCTGACTGGCACAAAATAAAAAACATTCTAACTTTGGGTATTCCTATTGCTTTATCGTTATTATTCGAAGTTAGTTTATTTGCTGTGGTAGCAATCATTTTGGTTCCCTTTGGCGCAGAAACCGTAGCAAGTCATCAAATAGCGCTAAATTTTAGTGGCCTAATATTTATGATCCCCTTAAGTTTAGCCATGGCAACCACGATCAAAGTAGGTAATGCTATCGGTGATAACAATCATCAAAAAGCCAAAGATTACACCCTTCATGCCATTTTATTTGGATTACTATTAGCAGTATTTACCGCAGTGATAACAGTTGTGTTTAGAGTACCCATTGTCAGCATTTACACGACAGAACTACCTGTAATAGAACTCGCCGCAAACATTATGTTGCTCGCCACCTTGTATCAATTTTCAGATACAGTACAAGTGGTTTCTGCTGGAGCCCTACGAGGGTACAAAGACACTAAATCAATTCTTTATATTACTTTCGTTTCTTACTGGGTAGTTGGGCTAAGTGTTGGTCTGATTTTAGGAATTACTGATTGGATAGTGCCAGAAATGGGACCCTATGGATTTTGGATAGGGTTTATTACCGGCTTAACCGTAGCAGCTATACTCCTAGCTTGGCGTTTAAAAGTCGTTCAAAAACGTCTAGGCATCAATAGCGAAATGGAAATCTAAAGTGCAATTTTTTTGCTGTAAAAATAGCCAAACAAATTAAATTTCTATAGATTTAGTTAAAAGCACTTGCAAGCACCTAAGTTGGCGGCTAACATAGCGCCCGTTGAAGTCATTCAGCATCAATTCTACTATACGTCCGTAGCTCAGTTGGTTAGAGCGCATCCTTGACATGGATGAGGTCGGTGATTCAAATTCACTCGGACGTACCACTTTATTATTTTAAATTCAAAAACTTAGTCACAAAACAACAAGTCATAAAATTTGCTGTCGTAAAACTTCACTTTGATTCACCACTTAATTTTAATTGATAAAACTTTCTCACTGTTAATTTATACTCAGCCAAGTATAATTTCGAGTTATACCCATATTTTTTCAATTTCAGAGCCATTGAATGAGTTATATCCCTGTAGAGCAATTAAAAAACGCTTGGATTTTCAAACACAAAAGTCTTCCAATTTCTGAGGCTGATCTTGTCAAGATTAAACCTATGACAAAAGATCGAGCTAATGTGCTGTGGGATACCTTTATCAGCCGCCAAGTGGATCATCCTGATTTTTTTAAAAAAGGTGATTGGCCAAATGATAAGGAAAACTGGCATGAGCAAGGAAAGTGGGAAGGTATTTGGGACAGTAATGAAGATGCCCTACCTGAGCTGATTAGCAGCCATATTCCTTGGGATAACAATACTGTGGTTTACTATTGCTCAAACCGAGACAATGTTATTGAAACAACTTGGGCTATATTTAAACGCTGCTGGAAAAACTTTTTATTTATGGATGACGGCTCGATTCTTATTGGTAAAAAGCGCCAACAAGCCGTGCAATTTACCAGTAATGGCTATTTTACTGTTGGTCAAAAGCCTAACTAATGAGCAATAAAACAGCCTTGCATCCGAAAAATAAACATCGTCAGGGTTATAACTTCGCTACACTAATAAAAGCTCACCCTGACTTGTCGGCTTTTATTATTAAAAACAAATATAATCAACAAAATACTATCGACTTTGCTGATAGTAAAGCTGTTAAAAACTTAAATACCGCTTTACTTAAAGCCCACTACCAAATAAATAATTGGGATTTTCCAGCAGGTTATTTATGCCCGGCCATCCCCGGTCGTGTTGATTATATTCATTACCTTAATGACTTATTAAAAGCAGATAATGTTGAAGGTAAAATTTCTGTACTAGATATTGGAACAGGCGCTAGCTGTGTTTATCCTATTTTAGGCGTTCGTGAATATAATTGGCACTTTGTTGCTTCAGATATAGATCCTGTTTCAATCACCAATGCAAATAAGACTATAAATGCCAACAAAGGTTTAACCAAGCATATTGAATGCCGCTTACAAAAAGACAGTGAGCATTTTTTTCAAGGCATTATTCAGCCTAATGAATTTTATCATTTAACACTATGTAACCCACCTTTTCATAAGTCTTTAGCTGAAGCGACTTCAGGTACAAACCGTAAATGGAATAACTTAAATAAAAGTCAAAAAACAAAAATGACTAACCTGAACTTTGGCGGTCAAAAAGCAGAGCTGTGGTGTCAAGGAGGAGAGCTTTCTTTTATTAGAAAAATGATCCGAGAAAGCAAGCGCTATCAAAAACAAGTACTTTGGTTTACCTGTCTGGTCTCAAAAAAAGATCACATATCGCCATTAAAACTTGCCCTAAAAAAAGCCGGAGCAGGTGAAGTAAAAATAATAAAAATGGCGCAAGGTCAAAAAAACAGTCGATTTATTGCTTGGCGTTTTGCCAACAAAAACTAACTAAAAATACCTAAGGTTTATATAAATCACCTTAACTCAACAACCTCACTTACTTATCTTTCAGTAATCTTTTTAACTAGTGGTTAAGTGCATAAGTGCTTTAGCAAAAATGTAATTTAAATTTACAAGCTGAACACAGCACTGTTACCACGTATTTATCTTTATTTTCATCAAAGCATTTCTTCATGTGCTGAAATAGTTTTCACCACTTTCATCAATTAAATAACAAAAACAGCCCAAATTTTCGATAAAGACATTTGAAATCAATGGTACTGGAAATTAGAAAAAAATTTCAAATAAAGCTTGAATATCATACAAAATAGATATACTGTACATCTATACAGTATATCTATTTTCACTTAGCTCATAAGTAAAAACTATAGCTAAACAATGACTAGAACAGACTTAAAGGTACACATTATGTTTAACACAAATACTAATAATATCAATCAAGTAAGCAGAAAAGTATCAACACCTTCTCCATTAAATCTACATTGGTTACAACATACCAATGTCAATGATGACAATGAACTTTCAAGTCAATATGCACATATTTGCCAACAACATAAGCAAGAAAAGAAGTGGGTATTATTTATAAACCCTGAAGAAAACTCGATTGAACAACTTGCTAAAACACATGATGTAGATGTATCAAAAATCTTAATGGTGAATTACAAAAGTAACGTTAGCTCGAACATCAAAGTAGATTTAGAACATATAAAATCAGTTCTGTGTAAAGGAAATTGTTCAGCGGTAATTTTATCTAACACTGATTTTAAACAAGAAGAAATATGCCAGTTAGAAGATTCAGCTAGCCAAGGAAAAACACAATGTGTGTTATTGAAAAAGCGTGTTTTACATTAATCACTTTAAGGAAAACCAGTTAAACGGTGTTAGTTAAGCTGATAACATCTCACAAAAAAGCTACTTACATTTCACTGTACGTAGCTTTTATCAAAAATTAGGAGCGCCTAAAAGCGTTCTAAAAATAACTAACTAATTATTGTTGACTTTCTATCCACTGATTTACATTTCGCTCTAGCACTACCATAGGTACGGCACCACCAAGTAGTACAACATCATGAAAAGCACTTAAATCAAACTTATCACCTAAAGTTGCTTGTGCATGATCACGTAAAGATAAAATTTTCAGCATACCTAATTTATAACCTAACGCTTGTCCAGGCCAAGTAATATAACGTTCAATTTCAGCCACAACATCTGATTCTGCTGTGCCAGTTTTTTCACTCATATAAGTAATAGCTTGTTCGCGAGTCCAACGTTTATGATGCATCCCTGTATCTACCACTAAACGAACAGCTCTAAATAATTCAGCTTGTAAGCGCCCTAAATCGCCAAAGGGATCATTTTCATACATACCAAGTTCTTTAGCCACTTGCTCGGAATATAAAGCCCATCCTTCAACAAATGCATTGTAAGGCGCTATACGGCGTAAAAAAGGTAATGAAGCTTGATCCATATTCAGTGCAACTTGCCAATGATGACCTGGGTTAGCTTCATGATAAGTTAAGGTTTTTAAGCCAAACTTTGGATTTGCTTTCATATCACGTAAGTTTATCCAATAAATCCCCGGTTTAGAGCCGTCGACTGATGGCGGACTATATTGACCACCAGGAGCACCGTCTTGAATTTCAACTGGAAATGAACGAACTTCTACTTGATAGCTTGGTTTGGTTTGAAAAACAGGCGCCATTTTTACGGTAATATCATCAATATAACCGTTTAGATCCGCTAACAGTTCTTCTCTTCCTGCGTCTGAGTCTTCATATAAAAAGCGCTCTTCCTCGTTTAAGGCCACCATGCGAGCACCAACAGCTCCTTCTTTATAACCTTCACTCACCAAAATGGTGTGCATTTCATCACTTATACGCTTCACTTCATCTAAACCAACCTGATGAATTTCATCTGCGGATAATGAACTATCGCCCAGTTGTTTTATCGCTTCTTGGTAGTATGCTTCACCATTAGGTTGCGCCCAGATTCCTGCCTCAGGACGCGCTTTAATGAGTAACGTTTCAGTTTGTTTTGTTATCGACTTATAAGCGGGGTAAACAACCCTTGCAACTTTTTCAATAACTTGATCTGTTAGCTTTTGTTTTTGCTCTGCTGAAATTGAGGTAATTTTTGCTATTTTTTCTTTAAAATTCGCGACAAACACATGCTCTTCTGGCTTAGCGTTTGTGAAGCCATTTAAATAATGAATGGCTCCTTTTACTGTACTAACAGGTGGCAACCAATTTTGTGCTGTGTCAAAAGTTAATTTTTCTTCAATGCTTGCCAACATTTGATCAAATTTTCCTAAACGAGCAATATAGTCGAGTGCCTCTTGTTCATTAGTTATAGGTTGATCATTTTGCATGATGCGAGGAACGTCAATTAATGGCCCATTTATTTGGTTGACAATAAATGGTGACAATCCCATCCATCCATCAATATAACCTATAGTAAAGTCTGCATGGCCAGCATAGTACTGACTAATGTCTGCCATTACTTGTTTGTTGTCAGTACCGGTATTCGTGGCATTAATCAGAGAATAATTTAATATTTGTTTTGATATCTGTGTCAAATTTTTACGTAATGTTGCTTCACTCTCAGGACTGAAATCTATCAATTGTTGACTAAAATCAACACCAACTTCTTCACTTGATAAACCATACATAGTTGCATCGGTCGCTCTATGCTTAAATAAAGTCTGTTTTGCTTCTTGGTAAAGGCTATCAATAGTTAATTGACTATCTGATGCTACTGTTGTGCTCGATTCTTTTGTTGATTTAATTTGCTTTTGTTCACTATCTGTAGTGCTATTTTCACTGCATGCTGTTAACGCAAGCGCAGCAACAACTGCCGTGCTAATCAAGGTTAGTTTCATCACTATTGTCTCTTGTCATAAATTTTTTGTGTCGTGATTAGAGCAAAAGGCACCCTCATTGTAAATATCCACCAGCAATATTGTATACAATTTCTTGTAAATCAATCAGAACATACTAACGCAAAGCTATATGCTGAGATTCTTTTAGAAAACCACGAGCTTTTTTGCTATAATCGCGCGCTATTTATAAGCAGTTAAGCAGTTTTTATTTCTAAAATAATTTCTTGTCTAAAAATAACCTCATTAACACACGGCAGAGCAAGCTATTATGCAAGTACAATCACAAGCCTTATTTGAATATCCAAAGTATTGGGCTGAGTGTTATGGCACTGCACCTTTTCTTCCTATGTCGAAAAAAGAAATGGATGCGTTAGGCTGGGATAGCTGTGACATTATTATCGTTACCGGTGATGCTTATGTTGATCACCCAAGCTTTGGTATGGCTATTATTGGCCGAATGCTAGAGTCGCAAGGGTTTAGAGTTGGTATTATTGCTCAACCTGATTGGCGCTCTAAAGATGCTTTTATGGAACTTGGTAGGCCAAATTTATTTTTTGGCGTAACCGCAGGAAATATGGACTCAATGATCAATCGTTATACAGCTGAACGGCGTATGCGACATGATGATGCCTATACCCCTAACAATGAAGGCGGTAAACGCCCCGACCGTGCTGTAACAGCTTATACCCAGCGGTGCAAAGAAGCTTTTAAAGGTGTGCCTGTTATTATTGGCGGTATTGAAGCTAGTCTTCGCCGTATTGCCCATTATGATTATTGGTCTGATAAAGTTAGACGCTCGGTATTATTTGATGCAAAAGCCGATCTTCTCGTATACGGAAATGCCGAGCGCCCATTAGTGGAATTAGCTCATCGGCTTGCTCGCGGAGAAAATATCAAAAATATTACCGACATTCGTGGTAGTGCTTTTCTCACCAATAGTCCCCTACCCGGCTGGAAAGGCATTGACTCTCGTGATATCGATAGACCTGGGAAAATAGAGCCTATTCCTAGTCCTTACGAAGAAATAACGCCTACAAGTTGTAGTAGTGACTCATCAAGTACTGATGAATCAAAAGACATCACTAAAACAGCACAAGTGGTTAATATTACTGACTTTAGTGAAGCTAAAGCCAATTATAGTCGTAACAAAAGCTGGAAAGATAAAAAGAAGCCTTGGGAAGATACTTACATTAATCTGCCTACCTTTGAGCAAGTAAGAGATAATAAAGTGATGTATGCTCATGCTTCACGTATATTTCACCAAGAAGTAAACCCCACGTCAGCTAAACCTTTGTTTCAAGGGCATGGCAGCCGAAGTATTTGGTTAAATCCGCCAGCTAAACCATTGTCACAAGATGAAATGGATAATGTTTTTGGTTTGCCTTATCAACGTGTTCCGCACCCTAGTTATGGTAATGCAAAAATCCCAGCTTATGACATGATCAAAACCTCCATAAATATTATGCGAGGATGTTTTGGCGGTTGTACCTTTTGTTCTATCACCGAACATGAAGGACGCATAATCCAGTCTCGTTCTCATGAATCAATTATCAATGAAATAGAAGATATCAAAGCAAAAGTACCCGGTTTTACTGGCGTTATTTCTGATTTAGGTGGCCCTACGGCCAACATGTATCAACTTAATTGTAAAAGTGAAAAAGCTGAAGCAACTTGTCGAAAGCCTTCTTGTGTCTGGCCAACCATTTGTGGCCACTTAGATACTGATCATACTCCAACGATTGAGTTATATCGCAAAGCAAGAAAAGTCAAAGGTATTAAAAAAGTCTTGATAGCATCAGGTGTTCGTTATGATTTAGCGATAGAAGATCCTGAGTATGTAAAAGAGCTTGCCAGCCATCATGTCGGCGGCTACTTAAAAATAGCTCCTGAGCACACAGAAGAAGGGCCACTCAATAATATGATGAAGCCAGGTATGGGCAGTTATGACAAATTTAAGGAAATGTTTGATCATTACTCAAAGCTAGCAGGCAAAAAGCAGTATTTAATCCCCTACTTCATTTCAGCTCATCCTGGTACAACCGATAAAGATATGGTTAATTTGGCATTATGGCTCAAAGCAAACGACTTCAAGCTAGATCAGGTGCAAAACTTTTACCCTTCACCATTAGCCAACGCAACAACACTTTATCATACCGAGCTTAACTCGCTGCGTAATATCACAAGCAAAAATTTAGCTAAAAAAGATGGCGCTATCTCAGTACCTAAAGGCGCCATTCAAAGGCGATTACACAAAGCTATTTTACGCTACCACGATCCACATAATTGGCCTGAAATACGTCAAGCACTTACTAAGATGGGCTTAAGTCGATTAATTGGCTCAGCACCTAACTGCTTAGTACCAAGAGAAACTCGTAATGAACAACGTCAGCTTGAACAACATAAGCGACATGGTAAGAACAACGCCAGTGGTTTAAAAACCAGTCCTGGACAGAAAAGAAATATCGGCAAAACTCAATCACGCAATAAACCTAAAAGCCAAAAAGGTTTAACGCGATTTAGTAATGATCAATTTAATGACAGAACACCGAGCAAACGTAAAGTAAAAAAAACGGATGCTCCAAAGAGAAATAAAGGATAGAAATTACATGCTAGCAGCAAACAACATCACTCAACAATTTGGCGCTAAGCCGTTGTTTGAAAATATCTCGCAAAAATTTGGCGGCGGCAATCGCTATGGTTTAATCGGCGCAAATGGTTGTGGTAAATCAACTTTTATGAAAATTTTGGGCGGTGATTTAGAGCAAACTTCAGGCAATGTAAGTTTAGATACTGGTGAGCGTTTAGGTAAATTACGCCAAGATCAATTTGCTTTTGAATCAAATACTGTAATCGATACCGTTATTATGGGGCATACTGAGCTTTGGACGGTTAAAGAAGAGCGTGATCGCATTTATGCTTTGCCTGAAATGAGCGAAGAAGATGGCATGAAAGTGGGCGATTTAGAATCTGAATATGCCGAAATGGATGGCTATAGTGCTGAAAGTCGCGCCGGTGAATTGCTCATTGGTGTTGGTATTCCTGTTGAGCAACATTACAGTTTAATGAGCGAAATTGCGCCGGGTATTAAACTGCGTATTCTCCTTGCTCAAGCTTTGTTTTCTGATCCTGATATTTTATTACTTGATGAGCCAACCAACAACTTAGATATTCATACTATTCAATGGCTTGAAGATACATTAAACGAGCGCGATTCAACCATGATCATTATCTCGCATGACAGACACTTCTTAAACAGTGTTTGTACCCACATGGCTGATTTAGACTACGGTGAACTAAACGTTTATCCGGGTAATTATGATGAATATATGCTTGCTGCTACTCAAGCACGTGCACGTTTACTTGCTGACAATGCTAAGAAAAAAGCACAAATTGGTGAGCTACAAGCATTTGTTGCCCGCTTCTCAGCAAACGCTTCAAAAGCGAAACAAGCAACTTCTCGAGCAAAACAAATTGATAAAATTCAGCTAGAAGAAGTTAAAGTTTCTAGCAGAACCAACCCTTTCATTCGTTTTAACCAAGAAAAGAAACTATTTCGTAATGCCTTAGTCCTTGAAAAATTAAATAAAAGCTTTGACGATGACCATATCTTAAAAGATATTTCTGCACTAATTGAAGTAGGTGAACGTGTAGCCATCATAGGTGAAAACGGTATTGGTAAAACGACCTTGTTACGTACCTTAATGAATGATGTGGGATATGAGCCAAGCTCAGGTGAGTTTACTTGGTCTGAAAATGTTAATATTGGCTACTATGCACAAGATCATGAATATGAATTTGAAACGGATATGACCTTATTTGAGTGGATGAGCCAATGGCGTCAACCAACCGATGACGAGCAAGCTGTTCGAGGTTATTTAGGTCGTTTACTCTTCTCTGCTGACGATATTAATAAGAATGTCAGTGTACTTTCAGGTGGTGAAAAAGGCCGTATGTTATTTGGCAAATTAATGATGCAACAGCCAAATATTTTAGTACTTGATGAGCCAACCAACCATATGGATATGGAGTCGATAGAATCATTAAATATGGCGTTAGAGCAATACGAAGGCACCTTATTCTTCGTTAGCCATGATAGAGAGTTTGTTTCAACAATTGCGACGCGTATTATTGAAATAACCAAAGAGGGTTATGTAGATTTTGCCGGCACTTATGACGAGTATTTAGCCAGCCAAGCATAATATTATCTTTGCTTTATCGCTAAAAAATCCCCCTGAGCTTATACAAGGCTATTTTGTATAAGCTCAGGGGGATTTCATTTTGGATTGATTATTAAAACTGCTTTATACTAAGTAAGCTAAGTATTATTTACGGTATTTAGGATGCTTCGGTAAGTTATCATTGATATCGAGCCAATCAGCTTTAGACTCTGTAAATATATGAGTGTCAACATGAACTGGCGAAAGCTTATCAAACGCCGCTAACGCAACTTCTATCGTGTTATCAGCGCGATTAAACTTTGATTCAAACAACAAACTCGAACCACAAACTGAGCAAAAGCTTCTAATACTCTCATTATCAGCACGATATTCTTTCAGTAACGTGTTACCTGATAGCCAATGTATATCTGATATCTTCACTTCAGCGAATGTTGAAAATGCAGCGCCATGAAATTTTTGGCACATTTTGCAATGGCAGTGTGCTATGGGTCCTTGAAATTTTACAACCTCAAAGGTTATCTGTTTACATAAACAACTTCCAAAGCTTTTCATTCTCTAATCGACTTCATCAGTACTTGTGTCATCAATCTCTTTTGCTGACAACGTTTTTTTACGCTTCATAATCGGCATATCACCAACATCTTGCGCTGCATGGAAAACTTTCTTAGTGGCTTTCTTAGCCTTAACCGCCTTTGATTTATCAAGCTTTTTAGCTTTTGTTTTTACTGGTTTTACTTTGGCTTTTTTAGGTTTCAAGCCTTTAAATTTAGCTTTCAAACCATCAATAGTGTCAAAACTTATTTTCTGCTCTAATAAGCCTTCAACATTTTTAAAACTCAACCAATCTTTCGGGCCAACTAAGGCGATAGCATCACCTTGGCTGCCGGCTCTACCAGTACGGCCAATACGATGAATAAACTCTTCAGTATGTTTTGGCATATCAAAATTGATAACCAATGAAACATTCACCAAATCTAAACCACGAGACGCGAGATCCGTGGTGACTAAAATTTTATGCTGCCCTTTACTGAAGCTTTCCATAATTTGATTACGTTGACTTTGGTTTAACTCACCACTTAACGCAATAGCATTTAACGCTTCTTGGTTAAGCAGCTTAGCTAAACGTTCAGTATCACTACGAGTGGCAGTAAAGATGATAACTTGCTGATAGGTTTCCTGAGCTAAAATAGCATTTAATAACGCTTCTTTATGATCAAGGTTATCAGCAAGGTAAAAACGCTTTTTAATATCTTGATGCTCTGTAAATGCGCCACCAATGGCTATTCGCTTTGGTTTAGTTAACAACTCTTGAGCAAATTCATTGACTTGTGCGTGATCTAAAGTCGCAGAAAATAATAAAGTTTGGCGTTTGCGATGATCTGCGGCTTTATTAATCTGTGTAAGCTGCTTAGCAAACCCTAAATCAAGCATACGATCTGCTTCATCTAAAATAAGCAGCTCTAAACCATTTAAATAAAAATGCCCTTGAGTTAAGTGATCAGCCAAACGCCCTGGTGTTGCGACAATGAAATGCGGATCTTTTTCTAACACTTTCACTTGGTCATTAAAGTTTTCACCACCTAAAACTAGTACCGCTTTGAACTGGGTATTAGCGGTAAACAGGCGTAATTGACTAAAAACTTGCTTAGCAAGCTCTCGTGTCGGCGTTAAAATGACTACACGAGGATCTCGCTTAGATAAAGCGCGGTTTTTAGTTAATCGTTGCAGTGCAGGAATAATGAAAGCTAAAGTTTTACCTGATCCTGTTTTTGACGAAGCGATCAAGTCATGCCCCTGCATAGCAGCGGGTATTGCTTGCTGCTGAATTTCAGTTGGCTCAGTAAAGCCTAAATGCTCTACTGTATTCATTAATCTGCTTTCTAAACCAAAATCACTAAATTGCACTCATTTCTCCTAAACACACCAACTTAAACACGCCTGAATTCAACTAACCTACACTTAATTTGCAGTCAATTAACTTGCAGCAATACGCTCTTCAACAACCACTAACGCTTGCTCAATACGAGCTAGTACCTTGTCTTTATCAAGTAAGGCTAGAGTAATATCAAGTGATGGTGAATTACCACCACCGGTTGCAGCTACACGAAGTGGCATGCCCACTTTACCCATACCAACCTCTAATTCTTCAGCAGTATCATTGATAGCAGCATGAATTTGCTCTGGCTGCCAATCAGTTAATGCCGCTAATTTAGCTTTTACTAACATCAGCGGCTCTTTAGCAACACCACGCAAATGCTTTTTCGCCGCTTTGGCGTCAAACTCTGTAAAGTCTTGGTAAAAGTAGCTAGATATTTCAGCCATCTCTTTTAATGTTTTAACGCGATCAGCTTGAACCTTAACTATTTCAGCTAAAGCAGGTCCTTGCTCAATATTGATACCTTGCTCATTCATGTGCCAAGCCAAATGGCTAGCGACATATTCAGCATCCATGGTTTTCATGTAATGTTGGTTAACCCAGATTAACTTATCGGTATTAAACCCTGATGGTGCACGATTACAATCTTTCAAATCGAACAACTCAATCATTTCTTCTCGAGAGAATATTTCTTGATCGCCATGAGACCATCCTAAACGAACTAAATAGTTAAGTAAGGCTTCAGGTAAGTAGCCATCATCACGATATTGCATCACGCTCACAGCACCATGTCGTTTTGATAAGCGCTTACCATCATCGCCTAAAATCATTGGGATATGAGCATATTCAGGAATGTCGGCACCTAATGCCGCAAGAATGTTAATTTGTTTAGGTGTATTAGAAATATGATCATCACCGCGTACCACATGACTCACCTTCATATCCCAATCATCTACTACAACGGTTAAGTTATAAGTTGGCGTACCATCTGAGCGAGCAATGATTAAGTCATCTAATTGCTCATTACTGATAGTAATATCACCTTTAACCATATCTTTAATAACCACGTCACCTTCTAACGGGTTTTTAAAGCGAATAACATAAGGTTTATCTGTTGGGTAATCAGTACGGTCACGCCAAAAACCATTGTACTTCTCTATTTCACCTTTAGCTTTTGCTTCTTCACGCATCGCTTCAACTTCTTCTGCAGTACTATAGCAACGATAGGCGTTACCCGATTCAAGCAACTGCTCAATAACTTCTTTATAACGATCGAAACGCTGAGTTTGAAAGTATGGGCCATGCGTCCATTCAAGGTTAAGCCAGTTCATACCATCCATAATAGCGTCAACTGACGCTTGAGTAGAGCGTTCTAAATCAGTATCTTCAATACGTAAAATAAAGTCACCGCCATTTTTTTGAGCATAAAGCCAGCTATATAAAGCAGTACGAGCACCACCAACATGTAAATAACCGGTAGGACTAGGTGCGAATCGAGTTGTTAACGTCATAAAAATCTCAATAATAAAAGCCTAAGTAACCAATAAATGACTTAGGGAAAGTAAATTGGGTCAAAAATTGGCGGCATTTTAACACCCTGCAAAAGTTAATTCATCTTTTAAGCATAATAGTTTGCAACTAACCGATATTGTTTGCGATATTGGCCGAAGATATGTTGACAAAAACACCGTAATGAGCAAAAAAAAATCAAACGACAACTTATTTAAAAATAATTAGCAATTTTAATAGCTTTTATGTTGACAGGTTTTTTGATCTGCCTATAATACGCCACCACAGAGACGGACGATTAGCTCAGTTGGGAGAGCACCGCCCTTACAAGGCGGGGGTCACTGGTTCAAGCCCAGTATCGTCCACCATTTTTATTTTTATAAATTTGGTTGTGTGGAATGATTTAGAAACAGCGTAGTTTAAAAAGCACCTTCTGCTCTTTACAACCCACGCCGTATCACGGGTTAAGCCCAGTATCGTCCACCATTTTTAAAAAGAAAATTTTTAAAATTCTCTGGTTAAACAAATATCGCGGAGTGGTAGTTCAGTTGGTTAGAATACCGGCCTGTCACGCCGGGGGTCGCGGGTTCGAGTCCCGTCCACTCCGCCACTATTTGTTAACACGGGTTCGAGTTCCGTTTACTTAACAGTGATAAACTCGAAGATAGATATATACTGCGGAGTGGTAGTTCAGTTGGTTAGAATACCGGCCTGTCACGCCGGGGGTCGCGGGTTCGAGTCCCGTCCACTCCGCCACTTATATTTATCGACATTAAGCAAGATTTTGCGGAGTGGTAGTTCAGTTGGTTAGAATACCGGCCTGTCACGCCGGGGGTCGCGGGTTCGAGTCCCGTCCACTCCGCCACTTGTTTAAATAATGATATGTCGGACGATTAGCTCAGTTGGGAGAGCACCGCCCTTACAAGGCGGGGGTCACTGGTTCAAGCCCAGTATCGTCCACCATCATTATCTTCAAAGAAAACCTAGTTTCATATCATGCCTGATATATGGACGATTAGCTCAGTTGGGAGAGCACCGCCCTTACAAGGCGGGGGTCACTGGTTCAAGCCCAGTATCGTCCACCACTTTTCAATAATTCATAAAAAATACTTAACTTTAAAGAAAAGAGCACCTTCTGCTTTTTACAACCCGTACCAAGTCACTTGGTTCAAGCCCAGTATCGTCCACCACTTAAAATTCCCTTAAATATGTTTCAAACACTTTAACTTTTAAGCGAATAGCACCTTCTGCTTTTTACAACCCGCACCAAGTCACTGGTTCAAGCCCAGTATCGTCCACCACTTTATAAATCCCTTAGATATACTTAAAAACACTTTAACTCATAAGTGCTAAGTGAATAGCACCTACTGCTTTTTACAACCCGCACCAAGTCACTGGTTTAAGCCCAGTATCGTCCACCGCTTAAAACACCCTAAAATACTTTACAAACACATTAACTTTTAAGTGAATAGTACCTTCTGCTTTTTACACCCCGCACCAAGTCACTGGTTCAAGCCCTGTATCATCCTCCAATTAAAGCTGTGTATAAGAAAATACTTTTTTTAAATAAATAACTCCTAAGCTCTTTTTAGCCTTCAACTAGTTATTTATCTAAATACAGTTTTATTTTCTACACAAAGTTAATAGACGATTAAAAATAGCCTATGCTTTATAGGAGTCATATTTTTTCTTTACCGCTATGGATATGAACAAAACACCTTAAGAGAATTAAACTAACCCACTTTACGCAAAGCTATTTTTCAAATGAAGGTTAAGAAAAGATGTATAGAGCAAAACCAAGATGTATATCTTTTAGCTATCAAAGAACACATTAAAAGGAGCGCTAATGAACCTTTGGCGGTATTTTCCAGAGTCATTATTAAAAATAGACGGTATATTGTATTTACCCTATGTAGCTGCAGCTTTTTACCTGTATGTTTTATATAGTTTATTTAAGTATAAAACCGAAAGAAAAGCATTAGTGAGCTTTTTATTACTCACCCTTTTATCAAGCGCTGTGATGTTTTTTAGCTTAGGACCACAAATTGGTAAAGTACTCCCTCCGCTTGCATTATTATTAGTTGCTTTAGTACCAACGATAATACTATTTAAAAATTTTAAAAGTAAATCAGACGCCTTAATTCCTGTTTGGCTAATTACGTCACTAGCTGGCTGGTTACATGGTTTAAGTTGGAGTCTTTGGTTGTCGGCTTTAGCAGGTAGTTAGCTGTTGAATATATTAAGCGGGCTTAATATAATTTTATTCTAAAACTCTCTAGGCATACCTCTCTATTAATGAAAAAACACTCAGCGCTAAAAACACGTTATATTAACCAAGTGTTATGGCTAATCTCACTACTCTATTGCCAAAGCCTTTACGCTAATACTCAGCATGTTTTTGAAGAGCTGTTTGCGACTTCTGTTATTCTTACGGATACTGATACGATTACTTTAGGTGTCGCTAATTTTGATCCTGATAAGTTATTAAACCAAACGGGTAACATTTTTGCTGAAGATGAGACAACCCAGTTACGTAATAATTTAAGTGTTTATAGTTTACCCTACTCTTGGCAAATCAATGAAGGCAAAGCAAGCCAAACGAAAGAAGAGCTTACGGCTGGGCTTTCTTATCTTAATCAGTCATCGTCAATATCCACCAATGTTGATGGATTTTTAGGTGATAAAAATACCGACAAAATATACTCTTTATACCTTGCCTATAGCCAATATCGAGCTATTTCTTCAAATTGGCAATTGCGTCTTAGAATAGGTACTTACTTAAAACACCATATCAATAATCATCAATATAACAACGAATTATCAAGTGGTTACCAAGATGACTTAGATGACGTAATTTATAATTTATCTTCTAATGCTTGGATTATCGAACCAAATATAAGATTGCATTATAAAAATAAAAGCGATTGGGGTCAGTGGCAATATTATAATGATTTTGATTTATTCTCAGGTTGGACTTTCAATGGCACTAAATCTAGCCAAGGTGCGAAACCTTTTGGCTGGCGTATGAATAATACCGTTAAGCTAAATTTTGATTTCAACCATGAAAAGCTTCATACCGAGTCTCTGTACATTAAATTTCAACGCTCAGATATTGGCGGAGATGTAGTGTCAAGTTTCGGCGCTAATCATTTTTACGAAGTGGGTATAGGCGCATTAATTAACACAAAAAAACTAACTAAATATATTGATAATGTAGGTATTGGTATCAACATTCACAAAGGAAGTGCTTTAGATGGCGCCAGTATTGTGTTTTATTTCAATGAGCTTTAACTTTAATGTTAGCTTTGAGATTAACTTACTACAGCTAAACTTACTACGACTTAACTTACTACAATTAAACAAAACACCAAACTACTGATTTAATAATAAAAATGCATTATCAAAATCAAAGTTTTCAATAAGCTGATTTAACCTAAAATAATCACTTTTACTTAAACCTAACTCGAAGTGGCTACAGTCACTTATAAATTCAAGAGCCTCTGTATCGGCTTCTTTTAACAAGAGTAATACTTTATCTCGTTTAACAGGATTTACTTCACCCACTTGCTTAATTTCTTTCACTTCTTCACCAACAAGTTGCGAGGTTTCATGCTCAGCTAACCATAATGATATTTCATCACAAACTTTGCCTAATAACACTAAAACGTTTTCAGAGAGTCTTTGTTTTTTTAGTTTATCAGTTTCATCTTCTATGGTTTGACATGCTTGGTAAATAGAGAAGATACCAAGGTTTCCAGCAAGCCCTTTTAAGGTATGAATATCAAAATCGAGATCTTGAATAACAAAGGCCTGAGCATCATTCTTACCATATTGATGCAAAAATCTAGTGAGTAACTTATGGTATAAAGCGCTATTACCATCAACATGCGCTAAACCAATAGTCGTATCAAAAAGAGCATACTTCTCATCCAGATCAGCCGAGATTTGTTCATTCACAGCTGGCTCTTTCTCCGCTGATTGTTCACAAACTTTGATAGGTGTAACCCACTTAGACAAAGTAGACATCATAGTACTGACATCAATAGGCTTGGTAATCACATCATTCATGCCGGCTTGTTTAGTTAATGCTATATCATCTTCCATAACATTCGCAGTCATGGCGATTACAGGTAACTGTTGAGCATCATAAGTTTTTCTTATAATTTTTGTTGCTTCATATCCATCCATTATTGGCATTTGACAGTCCATAATAACAGCATCAAACTGATGATGACTTATTTGCTCTACGGCTTGCTGACCATCATTAGCAATAGTAACGGTAAAGCCTCGATTAGTTAACAGCTCTTCAGCAAGCTCTTGATTAATATCATTATCCTCTACAAGTAGTACATGTGCATTAAACATTAATCGCGCTGGTTTTTGTGATTGAATACTCGGCTTATTTGATCCTTTATCAGAGTCTTTTTGATTTAATTTTGCAATCGCATCCAGTAATTTATTAGGCATTATAGGTTTAGTTAAAATAGGCATTAATCCTAAACCTTCATCAAGTAACTCCTGACTTAACCCTTCTCCACTGTATGCAGTCATCATGATAGTTTTAGTCCCAGACAATAACTCAAGCTGTTGCAGTTTTTTAATTAATTGAACCCCATCCATTGAAGGCATTTTCCAGTCAACAAACAGGTAGTCGAATGAATAATCATCGCTTTGTAATTCAGTAATGCCTTCTTCTGCACTAGCAACTGAAACAGTTTTAAGCCCTATTGCTGAAAGCTGCTGACTAAGAATAACTCGTGCACTTTCATTATCATCAATAACAAGAACTGCTGAGTTTGTCAGATCTTCAGGTACACTTGATATAACGGCGTTTTGATTCTCTGACTTATTAACCTTTATTGAAAATTCAAAGGTACTGCCCTCACCTAAAATACTGGTTACAGAAATGTCCCCTTCCATCAAGGTAGTAAGTTGCTTACATATTGATAAGCCAAGCCCTGTTCCACCATATTTACGTGTTGTAGAGGTGTCTGCCTGTGTAAACGCAGAGAAAAGGTTTTCAAGTTGCTCTTGACTCATGCCTATGCCAGTGTCCTTAACTTGGCAAGTTAAATATTGTCCTTCGTCTCCTTTATCTTTAAAAGAAAAACTGAACACAACATCACCCTGAGAAGTGAATTTAACGGCATTATTTCCTAAATTAGTTAAGATTTGTCCTAGTCGAAGTGGGTCACCAATAAGGTTTAAAGGCATATTTTCTTCAAGATCAAAAACTAACTCTAAACCTTGATCTTGCGCTTTTAAACCCACTAGATCTGACACTTCATTCAGAACCCTTAACAAGTTAAATTCAACGCGCTCTACTTTAAGTTTACCGGCTTCAATTTTTGAAAAGTCCAAAATATCGTTAATAATACCAAGCAATGAGTTAGCTGAACGGTTCACTTTGCTAATATAGTTTTGCTGTTTTCTAGTTAAATCTGTCTCTAAAGCAAGGTGGCTCATGCCAATAATAGCATTCATAGGCGTTCTAATTTCATGGCTCATATTCGCTAAAAAGTCTGACTTTGCTTTTTCTGCTTTTTCAGCCTTTTTTACCGCTGCAGATAATTGCTCTGATAAGACTGCTAACGCATTTTGAGAACGTCTAATTAAATAACCAAGCAGCAAGATACATAAAATAAAAACACCACGAAAAATATTCATTTGCTTATCTAAACTTTGATATTCCTGCATTTCTAACGTTCGTTGCTGTTGCAGTGATAACAAAATGCTATTCGCTTGCTGCGCTATATTATTCAAGCGCAATTGAACGTCTTGTTTTAAAAATTCAACGTCAGCTAAAGTAATAAAATCTTTTAAGAAGATATCAATATTAGGTAATACTTCTTTAAATGTAAGTTTTTCATCATCGCGTATTAATATTGACTCTATATTGTTTACTTGGAATTTAACTTGGTTTAACAATGCTTTAAATTGGTTTAAGCGCACTAGCCTTACTTCATTGCTATGAGCAAGCATGAAGTCACGATCCACTTGGCGAGCTAAATTAATATTTAAGAGTAAATCATTTACTTGTCGCGCAATTGTTAAACGGCGAAACATTAAATTTTGAGATTGCTCAGTTAATTTCATCTTTTGTTCAAACAATAACTGTTCGTTGTTACGTAGCTTGAACGCGGATTCTGTAAGTGAAACGGCAGCAGAATCAATGTTAATAATAATTTCTGAGTTTATAGTTAAATTTTTTCGGTTATTAAGTTTTTTTAGTTCGCTCAAGTACACACTATATTGCTGAAGGTCTTGCTCGATACTCTCTAAATGATTAATACTACGGCTATCTTCAATATCTGATTTTAACTGAACAACTAAAGCCGATATTTTACCTAAAGACTGCTGGATTACGGTTAAATCATAAAGGTTATGAGTTAACAAATAGTGCTTTTCAATATTTCTTGTAGATTCGGCGAGAAGAGCAAGTTCACTTGCTCTTCTAGAGTTAGACATGATGGAAACGGTTGATTCGCGTAAACGTTTTATTTCTTGCTCGTCGTAGTCAATATACTTCTGTTGAATGGTCGCTAGATATTCAGAGCTATCTGAGGCTAAAGTTGCTGAATTCACCATAGATTGTCGTTGATTAACCATTTCTTTTGTTAACGACACGTAATTTTCGAATAATGCTTTATATTCTTTCGACAAGACGAGTAGATTCTCTCCTTCTTCCTTATCTAATAACTCATTAGCAATAACATCCTGTAAATATTCATTAGCAGTTTTTATTTGCTCAATAGCATTTTTCGCATCATTCTCGTCGTTATCACGCGTAAAAATCAGCTCTGATAACCTTGCTTTATCAAGCATAAGATAAAGTTGACCAGCTTTGGAATACCGCTCAACAGCTTGAGTATATTCACTTTGATTAAAAACACCATATAGCGCCACGGCAACTAGAAGCAATAACGCTGCAATAAAGCCGTACATGACTTTATTGTATTTATTTTTAATTGCAGAAACAGTTAACGTAGTCACAGGTCATTCCATGGGAGTTAAGAAATTATTAATAAGTAAAAAGTCTCTATTCAAAACTATCTTGGTATTTCTGCATAACAGCTTCTATCTCTGGTAAGCATGATATAAATAACGGCACAAGATCTGGGTCAAAGTGTTCGCCAGCTTCACTTTTTATCAAATCAACCGCTTTTTCTATTGGCCAAGCTTTCTTGTAAGGTCGTTCACTTGTTAAGGCATCAAACACATCGGCAATAGCAACAATCCTTGCGGTAAGCGGTATTTGTTCACCTTTTATTCCTTTAGGGTATCCATGACCATTCCATTTCTCATGATGATTAAGCGCGACTTCTCTAGCCATTTGCAGCAATTCACCTGACTCATTTCCTAAGATTTCTCCGCCTATTTCTGCATGAGTTTGCATAATTTGCCACTCACTTGGATCTAATTTTCCAGGCTTACATAAAATAGCGTCGGGTATTCCTATTTTGCCAATATCATGCATAGGTGCTGCACTATAGAGTAAATCAATCCACTGATTATCCTCTGATACTTTCTGTGCTAAAAACTTGCTATAAAGTGCCATACGAATAACATGTAAACCCGTTTCATTGTCTTTATATTCAGCCGCTTTACCGAGTTTATTGATAATCGCTTGACGGGTTTTTTCTATTTCTAATGTTCGCTCTTTAACCAAAAACTCAAGATGCTTAGTTTGCATTGCCAAAGACAACTGAGATTTAACCCGTGTTTTCACAATTGAAGGATTATAAGGTTTGGTAATATAATCTACGGCACCAAGTTCAAAGCCATGATTTTCATCAACTTGATCGGCTTTAGCTGTAACAAAAATAACTGGAATTTTTGCGGTTTCAGGATTGGCTTTCAGTTGAGCACACACTTCAAAGCCATCGATTTCAGGCATCATAATATCAAGCAAGATAATATCAGGCTGAGGATGCTTATTGGCTATTTCAAGCGCTTTTTTACCATTTATGGCTGCTTGGACTTTATAGTCGCTCGATAATACCCCCATTAACACCTGTATATTATCGGGAATATCGTCTACAACGAGTATGCTATGTTTCGAACTTTTATTATCCATTTAAGTCTCTTTGATATTTTAAAAGTGTTTAGTTATCTTTTTTCAACTCTTTTAAAGCAGAGGTATCAACATTTTTCACTGCACCACTTGCTTGTTTTTCAAAGTCTGTCGATTTATGCGCTTCTTTAGTTATTTGTGAAGTACTATAAGCATTTCCTATTGAGTTCCCTACAGATACCGCTTGTTTTTGTAATTTTTTTCCTTCTGTCTCGCCTGCTAACCAGCCTTGTTTATAGCTCGCATCAGAAGCAAAGCGTTCAGTATCTTTTATAAAGTGTTCAAAAGCATTGCCACCTTCTTTCATACCACTGTGTCGTCCATCATGGAAACCTTGTATATAAGCTTCGTTCTTTCCTTGTTTTCGTAGATTATCATCCGTTGTGCCACAAGCACTAAGCACGAGCACTGAAAATATCATTAAAATAAATTGTCGTATTTGCATTATTTATATCCTTTGAATTAAGTTTGTGAATGCATGTCATTTTTTAACATGGGTTATTGGTTTGTCTCACATTGGCTTGATATTCGTCTAAAAACATTACCAATGTATGATGTTACTCTAACTTACTCGTTCAATTTAATAGCATTAAGCTCGTATTAAGATTGATTAACCCTAAGGTAATAATTACCCATATAACATAATTAACGAGTACTTGGGTTAGCAGTTATTCAATGGCTTTAATCTTTTCTGCAACGTATTTAAAAGAAGCCTTATAATCTGGGAATCGGGTTAACCCTTCTGTAATAAATGCTTCTGTTGTTGTTTGATTATCCCAAAGTAAAAAAGCAAGTGAAACAAACCAAGTTTGATCTGCTTTAGAATCTAAGGGAATTCTTTTATAACTTGGATTAGCACTTGCTTCTTTGGCAACGATCATAATTTCTTTTTCGAACTTTTTAACCAATGCAGGATCATTGGCATCAGCCACTGCTTGACTCACAGAAGGGCTCGCACAACTAACAATAAAGAAAAGAGAAGCAATATTGGCTAAGATAAACAAATAAAATTTTGTATTTTTTTGTGATTTGATCATAAATTTTCAATAATACAATTAACGCTTTGCCACTTTAATTATAGCTTTGCCACTTTAATTATAGCTTTGCCACTTTAATTGTAATTATTCCTTGAAATTAAATAGTTACACTATTTTTAGCACACTTTCATCAAGTTTTACACTCTATTATATGAGTAAAGTTTTTAAATTGGTGATTAAAAAATAAAAGACAATCCGAGAAGGTTTTAGCAATAATAGCTTCAGTTTTTATATAAACTGATTAAATACAATTAACACTTTTCTAAACCCATTACATTAACTCAAGAGGCTATATAATTAATATTAATTAGCAGCAATACTTTAATAAGTAAATTGAATCATAACGCCTGAATTTCAATTTATTGAGATAGTAAAGTTTATGTTGAATAATAGCGCTTAGTTATCTTGCTATCGCTATTAATTTACTTTTACAACCACTAGGCCAAGTCCATGAAACAGCAGTCTATTCCTTTAATCCGCATGAGATACGCAGATGCTTTTGCTCAGCAATTAACGGCTTTAGGTGCTCCAACCGAAAAAATATTAAATAGCTTGTACCTTTCAGAAGAAATGCTACTTCAAAGGGATGCATTAATTCCTGTTTCTCAGATGTGGCGATTGACCGCTTTATCAGCAAAAACTACCGGACACTGGCAAATTGGTATGATGGCAGGACTTACGCCATTAATAGAACATAGCCAATTTGGTAAAAATTTATTATTTGCACCATCCTTATATCAAGCAATGGTTACCTTTTGCCAAACAGCTGGCACTGAATTGAGTAATGCTGAATTTTCCATAAAAGAAGATAAAATGGGCACTTGGTTTTGCGGTGGTCCTGTGTATGGCTTCGAAAAGGAAGTTCAACAGGTGGGGCTTTACCGCATTGCTATGTTAATACAAATGGTGCGTTGGGTTGCGGGGGAAAATTGGTTACCTAAAGTGATTAAGTTACAAAGTGTCGATTTAAGTGACGCGAAAGATAATGAAATATTAATGTCTGCACAAATTATTTCTCCTCATACGGAAGCTGCGATATTGGTGCCAACGTCATATTTAGGTCGAAGTATAGACGTTCAACAAACGCAATCTAATGAGGTCTTAACAAATGAGCAAAAATTATTGTTTGACTTTAAACACTCATTATTAGAAGTGATGAAGCCACACTTACGCACAAAGAGTAACTCAGTTAAACAGTTATCAGGCTCACTCGATATATCTGTTCGAACTTTACAAAGGCGACTTAAGCAACACGATCTAAATTTTACCACATTAACTGACCAACTAAGAATTGAAGAAGCAATCCAATTACTCACTTCCGAAGAATTACCTGTTAAAGAGGTATCAAGCTTTCTTGGTTACAGTGAGCCAACGCACTTTTCACGTGCTTTCAAACGCATTATGGGGGTTTCTCCAAGACAATTTATCAATACCAAGCGATAACCACTTCCAAATTGGCATTAAATGGTCTTTTATTATCTAAACTTATAAACTAGGATAATATAATCAATAGTTTAACTAAATAATAGTTGAAGATAAGCACAAAGAAACATACTGCTCATTCTTATATTTCATCTAGATAAATTAGATGAAGGCAGGTTGATTTTTATAAGCTATTTTACTAATAAATGAAGGGATTTATCGTGAAAAAGTTATTCGTTTTAAGCTTATGTCTAATCCATTTATCTTTTTCAACGCTTGCTAATAACGACAGTTGGCAAGCAATTACTGATGAAAAGCAATTAATAGCATTATTTTCTAATACAACAATGACAGCCACACTTAAAGGTGAGAATAAAGCTGTGGCTCAATATAGAAAAGATGGTACAGGTAGCTTAACCGCCTGGGGGGATACGTTTAAAAGACAATGGAAAATCTCAAATAAACAAGCTTGTATTCTAATCGATAACACATGGGAGTGTTTAAATATTGAGAAAAATAAAAATCAATATAAAGCTAGCAATCCTAAAACCAAAGAATACGTCATTTTTACTGTTCAAAATCAAAGTATTAATATTAACTCGCCGAATAAGTCTTCCAGTGGTGGTGCTTCAACACCCTCTGCCGATGAAGTGGCTAAAAAACTGGCGAACCCCAATACGCCACTAGCTACGCTAAACTTAAAACTACAATACCGTCAGTTCGAAGGTGACATAAGCAATGCTAATGATCAAAGTAGCACAACCTTAATGTTTCAACCTTCCATGCCTTTTAAGCTAGATAATGGCGATATGATCTTTTTTAGACCTGCAATCCCTGTAGTATTCCAGCAGCCTGTATTCAATAATAATACGGCAAAATTTGAAGGGGAAACCGCATTAGCTGATATTACATTTGATCTTGCTTACGGAGTTACAACCGAAACAGGCTGGGCATTTGCTGGAGGTATGGTGGCGAGCTTACCCACGGCAACCGAAGATGGCATAGGCACAGAAAAGTTGATGTTGGGGCCTGAGTTTTTAGTTGCGAAATTAGGTAAAAATTACGTATTAGGCGCATACCCTAACCACATGTGGGATGTGGCTGGCAGTGGAAATACAAAGGTGAATGTAACCAGTGCGCAACTCTTTGGTATTTGGTTGCCTGGTGGTGGGTATAACGTAGGAACAACACCTATCATTGCTTATGATCATATTAATGATCAAGCAACCATTCCTCTAAACCTCACTGTAGGTAAAACAATAATGTTTGACGGTAGACCTTGGAAGTTTAGCGTTGAATTTAATTACTATATAGAACGATCTGAGTCGATATCACCACAATGGATGCTTGGTTTTAATGTCGGCCCTGTAGTTGAAAATGCGGTAGCAGCGTGGTTTAAATAATGGCAAGAGCAAGCTCAAATTATTTAAAATTTGTAAGATCTTTTATCATCACAATGCTAGGCGCTTTATTTACCTCTTTGGCAACAGCAGAACAAACATCTTCGGATCACGAGCAACAAATTAAGAAAACTCATAAATCCGGTTACAGCAAAAAAATAAAACTGGAAGGGAGAACCTCTGTTGAAGCCGAGTTAGAAGAAGAAGATCGTGTTACAAAGCCACTATTTATTTTCGAAAAAATGGATGATTCACTAGCGCCTTGGTTTAAATACAAGAAGTCAGTAAATGAAGAACATGGTTTTCGATTTGGGCTTTACTATAACGCTTTGTATCAACACGCCAATAAAACAATAGCAGGTAACGAAGATACTGGCGCCTTAGGCATTATACGCTTTAACGGTGCATGGGATATTGTTGGAAAAGGTACTAAGGATACAGGCACCCTCTATTTTAATATTGATAACCGCCATAAATTAGGTACTAATATCGCTCCTGCGGACTTAGCCAGTGAAGTTGGTTATGCAGGTATGACAGGCACTTTGTTCTCTGACGTAGGTACTGTTTTGGTTGATTTGAACTATCAACAACGCGTTAACGGTGGGCAAGGTGGAATTATTATAGGCCGCTATGATCCTAATGATTATGTCTTTGTGTCAGGATACGCGAACCCTTGGACGGCATTTCAAAACGTTGCGGTACTGCTCAACCCTTCTGTCGCGTTACCGGATGCAAGCTGGGGTATTGGCGGAGGTCATTGGCTCACAGACGAGTTTTATGCTTTAGGTACAATTAATGACGCTAATGGCCTTTTAACCGATAATTTAGACTTTTTTTCCGGTGGACCAGAATTCTGGAAAGCCATTGAGTTTGGCTGGTCACCAAATAAAACACAGCGATATACCCACCAAGTAAATATGTCGTTTTGGCATGTCGATAAGCGCGATGGCATCACCACAGAAGATAGCTATGGCGTAGGTGTTTCAGCTAATTGGTTATTTAATAATGGCATTATGCCTATTTTTCGCGCGGGCATATCTAAAGGCTCAGCACCTATTTATAACGAAACGGTGACTTTAGGGCTTACCTATCAAATTGAAAGTCGCAGTGATGAATTAGGTGTTGCAATAAATTGGGGGAAAATGCCACATGATACGCTTCGAAATCAAATTACCACAGAGATTTATTACAAACTACAACTTGCTCAAAACATTGCAATTACACCAAGTATTCAGTTTTTAACCGATCCGGCACTAAACACTGATACGGATGATATTAGAATTTTTGGCCTACGATTGAGGGTCAGCCTGTAACTTTATCTACTCTTTATCTACTTATAATATAAACATGTACATCAATAAAATGGAAACATAAGGAATACACAATGCACCACTCTACACTTTATATATCGCTTGCGTTAGCTACCAGCTTAGCCGTTTGCAATAGTACGGTTGCAAAAGAAGTAAATGAACCTTCTGCAATGGGGCCTGCACCTGAAATTGAGATGCGTGAGCGCCCAACCGATAAAAAGGAATTTGATGAGTATGTAAAATACTTAATTAAAGTAGCCGATCCTCGTACTGAGCAACAGCTAAAAGATGATGTTTATATTAAAGCGCGATACAAAGACACTATGATTGTTGATAGCTTATTTGTTGGCGCACCGGACTTCCCTGCAGGTTTTAGTGCCGAGCAATATGAGAGGGCTACAGATCACTCTGTAAAACACCACTTTAATGTTGTTTCAGCAACGGTAACCAATGCAGGTAAGCCAGATACACCAGACGTTGTTGAAAAACGTATGCTTGCCACCAATCAACATTGGGCAGAACGTTCAGATAAATACCTACAAGTAAAAACCATTAACGATTTTTATACAGCTAAGCAGACAGGAAAACTCGGTATATTTCATAACTTCCAAGGCATGATGCCGCTTAGTCAATCTGGAAATGCGAAAGAAGCTATTACCAATCTAAACAAATTCTATAATTTAGGCTTACGCCAACTCATGTTCACCTACAATATTGACACCCCTTATGCTGATGGTGGCGTCTCGAACTCTGACGGTACAGATAAAGGCGTACATGAAATAGGTTTTAAAGTAATCAAAGAAGCTAACCGATTAGGTATTGCCTTAGATTGTTCTCACTCTTCAAATGAGACTTGTGTAGAAGCTGCTCAAGCAAGCTCAAAACCAATAATGTTATCGCACTCCAACGCACATACATTTCAACCTATAGATCGCAGTGCATCCGACAAAGCCATTAAAGCGGTTGCTGCCACTGGCGGAGTAATTTGTATCAACTTTATAGGTGGTTTTTTAAACCCTCAAGGTGATGCATCACCTTTTAGTATTGCTAAACATGCAGAATATATTCGTAACTTGGTTGGAGCTGAACATGTATGTGCAGGTTCTGATTACGTTTGGAACTACGGCGATACCCTGCATTGGATTTTAAACAATCCGAAAGATTTTCCTGTTGAAATGGGCTATGCCACACCATCACATATGGGAAAACCCAGTGAAATGTGGGGTGCGGCACGCGTTTTAGAAGAAACCTATGGTTGGACACCTGAAGAAGTTGCCGGATTTTTGGGTGAGAACTTAGTCCGTTTTTATAAAGCAAATTGGCAAAAATAGTATTGAATTTAACTAAGGTAGAATAATTATGATAAACGTTAAGAAAACCACCTTAACATTGTTATTAGCAAGCGTTGGTTTCCAAGTATTCTCAGCAACAGCAGAGCAGACCATTTTTACCAATGTTAATATTTTCAATGGCACACAAGATAAGCTCATTAAAGGCTGTAACGTTGTTGTTGAAAAAAATAAAATAGTTAACGCTTGTGCAAAGTCTGTGAATGCCGATGACAATGACACAGTTATTGATGGCCATGGACGTACTTTAATGCCTGGTCTCATAGATGCTCATGTGCATTTAAACTTACAAAATCTAGCTAATCCAGCTGCAATTGACGGTATTAGTAATATGACTTGGGAAGAAGTGGGTGCACTTGCCTATGACGCTTCTCAAGAATATTTATTTTCTGGGTTTACCACTGTACGCGACCTCTGCGGTTCACATGACGGTTTAAGAAAACATATTGAGGCTGGAACGTTAATCGGCCCAAGAATTTACCTTTCAGGCGCTTGTATATCACAAACATCTGGTCACGGTGATTGGAGACCGCCATCACAAGTAACACGTACAAATATGAATACAACAAGCCATGTAGAAAACTTAGGTATTGTGATCCTTGCTGATGGTGCTGATGAAGTGCTAAAAGCGGCGAGAAATAACCTAGCTGGTGGTGCTGATTTTACTAAAATGATGGCCGGAGGAGGCGTAACTTCTACTCGCGATCCATTACATTCATTACAAGGTACTATGGAAGAATTGAAAGCCATGGTAACAGCAACTAAGCAATGGGATACCATAGGTGCTGTACATGCTTATCATGATGAATCAGTTCGAAGAGCACTTGAAGCAGGTGTTATGTCTATTGAGCATGGCAATTTAATGCAAAAGGAATCTACTTTTAAACTAGTCAAGAAGAAAGGTGCTTTTGTCGTCCCCGCTATGGCCGGCTTTTCTGAGCAATTATTAAAACATCCTGTTTATGGCAACCCAGATCTCCCTATGCGAGGTAAAGTTGAACAGATTATAGAAAACTATAAAAACTGGTTAAAACTAGCGAATAAAACCAACATCAATATCGGTTACGGTACTGACGTAGTGGTGTCTACTAAAGCTGCTTCTCGTAGCATTCGTGACTTTCAAATGGGGCAATTTGCAGAAGGGTTTGGTAACTTTAAAACGCTATATTATATGACAGGTGCCAATGGAAAACTCATGGCATTAACAGGGAAAAACAACCCATATCCTGCTAAGTTAGGCGTTATAGAGAAAGGCGCTTATGCCGATATCATTTTAGTAGATGGCAACCCATTAAAAGATTTATCGGTACTAGGCGCAACCTTCGATATGTGGGCAGCTCCAAGAGTTACACGAGATATCAAAACTATTCCTTTTGTCATGAAAGACGGTAAAATATTTCACAATAAAACTTAACACGAATTCAATGAAAGGCCATTAATCTTAAATGGCCTTTTTGTTTTAATTCCGCCGTATAATTTCTCTTAATATTTTTGACATTTAACACCTAAAAAATTAGGTTTTATTCCTCTATAAAAATGCTGTGTTTGATTAAAATCGTTTTTCAATTTCGCAGTAATAAATACCCCCCATCCAAACCTGAAAAAGTATTATTCAAGACAATTCAGGTTATCGTTTTAAAGCATGTTTTGGCTATTTTATCGCCCTTTTGTTTGACCGTTAAAGTGGCAATGTTTTTATCGTTCTAGGGGGCTTTTGATTGCTAATTAAGCTTTTATTGATCTAGATCAGCTTTCTTTTTAAAAGCTAAAAAAAACTACCCAACATAGCTAACAAGCCCATTTTCATTGGGCTTAATTAAAACAATAAAAGGTATCTGCTAAAACACCAAATATACACCCCTATATTCAACCCTAGATATAGCTAATATTTTCAATTACTTACACAACATAACAACAAGTATCACAAATTATTTATCATGATGATTTTGTTGATTTTTTTATTGGTTAAATTTAAAAAGCTCTTCTATACTGAATTTACTTAAAAAAGAGAGAAGTAAAAACATGAACAAAAGCTCTGACGTAACCCCTGCTCAACAAAAAAAGCATGAGCGCAATACCTTTATCTTTCTTACCGTTTTCTTAGCACCAATTATGTCCGTAATCATTGTTGGCGCATTAGGGTTTTCCATCTGGATCAGTCAAATGATTTTTGGACCACCAACAATTTAGATTCTCCTTATGACAGAGAGAATTGATCTTCAAAAACGTGGCTTTCTAAGAGGAAGGCTAAACACTGAAAAAGCACTTAGATTACCCTGGGTTAAAAGCGAAGAAAGCTTTACCCAAGGTTGTACTCAGTGTCAAAAGTGTATTGATGTTTGTGAAACCAATATTATTGTACGCGATGGCTCAGGTTTTCCGAAAATAGACTTTGCCAAAGGTGAATGTACATTCTGTCAAAAATGTATACAGGCATGCTCTGAGCCACTATTTTTAGTCACAGAGCATACAGAAAAAGCCCTAGTTGATGAATATCAACCTTGGCCAGTACAAATAGAGATAAATAACCAGTGTTTAGCAAAAAGTAGCATTTATTGTCAAAGCTGTAGAGACGAGTGCGAACCACAAGCAATTAAGTTTTCTTATAACGTCAATGGTAATTTTACCAATATTCCACAGCCTGAAATAAATCATCAAAGTTGCACACAATGTGGGGCATGTGTATCAACCTGCCCACAAAATGCAATTAAAGCAACGCTGATAAGTCAATCAGCGAGCAAAAAAACACATAACATAGAGGTAGTAAATGTCGGCTGAACAACCAATTTGTACTGAATTAGAAAACAGTAACGAATACCATGTTGCTAGTTTTATAGCACATGCCATGATGGATAAAATATCCGAAGTGGAAAAAGCTATAAACAAAGTAAAAGGTTCAGAATTACATGGGAGAAATGATGAGGGAAAAATAATTTTTACCCTTGAGAGTAATACCCATAAATCTATTGGGGAAAAAGTTGATCAATTAAGACAAGATCCTAATTTAATCAATATTTTACCCATTTATCATCAATACGATAAAACATAATAAAAATAACGAATTTATAACTAACAATTACATACTCACAAATAAATAGGTGACAATAATGACCATCAATCGCCGAGAGTTTATCAAAGCAAGTGCAATTACAGCCGCAGCATCCGTTGCAGGCATAAGTGTACAAGCACAGGCATCAAATTTAATTACTAGTAGCGAATTAACTAAACTGAAATGGGACAAAGCGCCGTGTCGTTTTTGTGGGACTGGCTGTAGTGTTAACGTTGGCGTCATGGACGGTAAAGTTGTTGCTACGCATGGTGATATCAAATCGCCAGTCAATAAAGGTTTAAACTGTGTTAAAGGCTACTTCCTTTCTAAAATCATGTACGGGAAAGATCGACTAACTACCCCGCTATTACGTATGAGTAATGGCAAATATGATAAAGAAGGCGAGTTCACGCCTATTTCATGGGAACAAGCTTTCGATGTTATGGCTGAAAAAGCTAAAGATGCCTTACAAAAAACAGGACCAACAGCCGTTGGTATGTTTGGCTCTGGCCAATGGACAGTGCAAGAAGGCTATGCTGCTGCAAAATTAATGAAAGCAGGTTTTAGAAGTAACAACATAGACCCTAATGCTCGCCACTGTATGGCTTCAGCTGTTGGTGGTTTTATGCGTACCTTTGGTATTGATGAGCCTATGGGTTGTTATGATGATCTTGAAGCCGCTGATGCGTTTGTGCTTTGGGGTTCAAACATGGCTGAAATGCACCCTATTTTATGGACAAGATTAACAGATCGCCGTTTAAGTGCTCCTCATGTGAAAGTTGCTGTTTTATCAACATTTGAGCATAGAAGTTTCGACTTAGCCGATAATGGCATGATTTTCACTCCTCAAACAGATTTAGCGATTTTAAACTACATTGCAAATTACATTATTCAAACGAATCGTGTAAATAAAGACTTTGTTAATAAACATACAAACTTTAGATTAGGTGAAACTGATATAGGTTATGGTTTACGCCCTGAGCACCCACTCGAGCAAAAAGCCAAAAACAATGGCAAAACAGCAGGCAGCTCTAAACCGATTAATTTTGACGAATATGCAAAATTTGTCAGTACTTATACTGCTGAATATGTTTCTAAACTATCAGGTGTACCAGAAAGTAATTTAAAAGCCTTAGCTGAGTTATATGCCGATCCAAAAACGAAAGTCACTTCTTTCTGGACTATGGGTTTTAACCAGCATACTCGTGGTGTTTGGGCAAATAACCTTGTTTATAACATTCACTTATTAACAGGTAAAATTTCTACTCCAGGTAACAGCCCGTTTTCATTAACAGGTCAACCATCTGCTTGTGGTACCGCACGTGAAGTGGGTACTTTTGCTCACCGCTTACCTGCAGATATGGTTGTTGCCAACCCGAAACATCGTGCGATTGCAGAAAAAATTTGGCAGCTTCCTGAAGGTACGATTCCACCAAAACCGGGATATCATGCCGTACTTCAAAATAGAATGCTTAAAGATGGCAAACTCAATTTCTACTGGGTTCAATGTAATAACAACATGCAGGCCGCCGCAAATATTAATGAAGAAGGTTACCCAGGTTACCGTAACCCGAAAAACTTTATTGTGGTTTCTGATCCTTACCCTACAGTTACAGCACAAGCTGCTGATCTTATTTTACCAACAGCAATGTGGGTTGAAAAAGAAGGCGTTTATGGTAACGCAGAACGTCGCACACAAGCATGGTACCAAATGGTTGAAGCACCTAAAGGCGCACAGTCAGATATGTGGCAAGTCGTTGAGTTTTCAAAAAGGTTCAAGGTAGAAGAAGTTTGGCCTGAAGAGCTCATCGCTAAAAAGCCAGAGGTACGTGGTAAAACCTTATTTGATATTCTTTATAAAGATGTGCCTGTAGGCAAGTATTCTTTAGATGAAATTCCTGAAGATCGTTTAAATCATGAATCTCGTCATTTTGGTTTCTACATTCAAAAAGGCTTATTCGAAGAATATGCTGCCTTTGGTCGAGGCCATGCACATGATTTAGCCCCATATGAAACCTACCACCAAACACGTGGTTTACGCTGGCCTGTAGTTGATGGCAAAGAAACTAAGTGGCGTTTTAAAGAAGGCTCTGACCCTTATGCAAAACCGGGCTCAGATTTTGACTTTTACGGTAAGCCAGACGGTCGTGCCATTATTTTCGCCTTACCTTATGAGCCTGCGGCTGAATCACCAGATGAAGAATATGATTTATGGTTATCTACAGGACGTGTATTAGAGCACTGGCATTCAGGTTCAATGACTCAACGTGTACCAGAATTATATAAATCTATGCCTGATGCACTTGTTTATATGCATCCTGACGATGCAAAAGCGAGAAACATGCGCCGTGGCGACCTAGTTAAACTTATATCTCGTCGTGGTGAAGTGCAAACACGTGTCGAAACAAGGGGCCGTAATAAACCGCCTAGAGGCTTAGTGTATATGCCATGGTTTGACGCTAGTCGCTTAGTTAATAAAGTTACTTTAGATGCAACTGATCCGTTATCTAAAGAAACAGATTTCAAAAAATGTGCTATCAAAATTGAAAAGGTATAGGAGAGCATTATGAAAAATTTAATAAAAAACAATTTGCGTAAACGCCTGTGTATTGCTCTTTCTATTTTGGCAACAGTAATTACATCTCAAGCAATGTCTAGTGACAAAGAAATTGCTACCTTACGTAGCCATGTAGCTATAGATGAGCAGAAAGAACCTGCGGCAATTCCTCGAGTTGTAAATAAAGACGTTAAGAAAGCTAGAAACTACCCTATGCAACCACCTGTTATTCCTCATAAAACACGTGGTTATGAAGTGAATAAATACAACAATAAGTGTATGGCATGTCACTCTAGGCAATTAACTGAAGAGTCACAGGCTCCTATGATTAGTGTCACTCATTACATGAATCGTGAAGGTAATTTTTTAGCTGAAATTTCACCTAGACGTTATTTTTGTAATCAATGCCATGTCACTCAAAAAGATGCTAAACCACTTGTTGAAAACAACTTTGTCGATATGCACCAATTAATGATGCAGTCTTCAAAAGCAACGAAAGACTAGGAGTGGTTATGAAAAACATCATTATCACTGGTTGGAATACATTAAGAAAACCGAGTGCATACTATAGCTTAGGCTTCTTAGTGGTAGGTGGCTTTGTTGCTGGTATTATTTTCTGGGGTGGCTTTAACACAGCGTTAGAAGTAACCAACACTGAAGAGTTTTGTATCTCTTGTCATGAGATGGAAGATAATGTCTATGAAGAATTAAAAACCACCATCCACTTTTCTAACCGTTCAGGGGTACGTGCAACCTGCCCTGATTGTCATGTTCCTCACAAATGGACAGACAAAATAGCGAGAAAAACCCAAGCTTCGAAAGAAGTATGGGGGAAAATCTTTGGTACCATTGATACGCGTGAGAAGTTCGTTGCTCACCGTCGTCAACTTGCTGAAAACGAATGGGTACGTTTAAAAGCTAATGACTCTCTGGAATGTCGTAATTGCCATAACTTTGACTATATGGACTTTACAGAGCAAAGTGAACGAGCTTCAACTCAACACTCTGGAGCCCTAGCTAACGGTGAAAAAACCTGTATTGACTGCCATAAAGGTATTGCTCATCAACTTCCTGATATGAAAGGTGTTGAAGGCTGGTAAAGTACAAATACCATTTCACGAAAAAGCCTAATTATTGATTTAGTTAGGCTTTTTTATTTTTTAAACTACCGTTTTCAATCATAAAAATAAGCAAACATGCAGCTAAAGCGCGGGAGAAGTATTGTTCAATTGAAAGTTCGTTTTGAATATATTGAGCGATACAGTCAAGCAAAGCAAAACCAATGTGCTCTTCTTGCGTTTCATCTAACAGTATTATTTTTAGAGTAATACACTCTTGATATTCATCAATTAACGCTTGAAAGTATTCCGCTTGACCATGAAGCCAATCTTTAGGGTAAACTTCTCGGCTTTGCCAATAATCTTCATGAAGCATAATTCTATCGGAAAGGGTGTAAGCAAAATTCCTAAAGTAAATAGCTTTAATGGAACGTTCTTCGCCGTTAATGCTATACGCTGTTTTTGCTTTGTATCTGCCAGCCATAAAAATTGACAAAAATTCTTCGCGTGTAAAATAATTAGTAAATTGCTTTTCTTGAATAAGCATGAATTCAATACCGCTTTAATACTAAGTAAAGTAAGTAATTAATAAACCTATAATTTGCTTATTATTGTCATATAAAATTAAACATATCAATAATGGTTTTTCAAAGCTTAACTACAGAGCAGAATTAATGTGCCAACCTCATTTATAGTTAATCAGTTAAACAATAGTAAAGTCACCTCTTAGAATGACACCTAAAACGGATGTAAAAATTATCGAGTGTTTTATTAAGTCAGCTCATACCCTCCTCTTTTAAGCGATAAAAATGATTTACCATCAGTAAAAATCTTACAAGAAAGTGATTTTTATAAACTCAACTATACTCATCAATCCTGTTGAAGTTTTATATTCAGGGCTCCTATAACCAAGAAAGGATTATTTTATGAAATCAACGATATTAATTTTGGTGCTCAGTTTTATCAGTATGCTAATTAATGTTAGCTATGCCGATGAATCTAAGAAAACCAAAATAAAGCGAGCTATGTCAGCCGCGCCAACTGCAATTAGCGAAAACGCTTTGATATTAGATGCCGATGGTAGTGTCTTAAAGCAAGGTAATAATGGCTGGACTTGTTTACCTGACACACTACCTAATGATAAAAACCCTATATGCAACGATGCAACTTGGATGAAGTTACTACAAGCCTTAGGCTCAAAGTCGCCTTTTACCCCAGATAAAATTGGCATTTCATACATGCTAAAAGGTGATTATGGCGCAGGAGTGAGTAACTCCGATCCCTATCATAATAATCATAAAGATGCGAAAGACTATGTTGAAACAGGTCCTCATTTAATGATTATTGTGCCAAAAGAAATGCTTAAAGGCTTATCAACCGACCCTTCATCTGGAGGTCCTTATGTTATGTGGGCTGATACCCCCTATGCCCATATAATGCTGCCCATTGATGATAGCAAGCCCGTTATGCATGGACATAAACATTAATGCTTAATCATTCTATTAAGAAAACTAATATAATTTAAATTACTGCGCTGACCATACCGCGCAGTAATTTATTTTTCACGCCTCATGTTAGCGACATAGACAACTAACCTCCTCCAAAATAATGAAATTAAATAGCTCATTTGAAAATGTTTTATAAATTTCAAATGCTATTGAAACAGCATATTTTTAATATTTACTGACTCATAATTGATATGTTTACTATTTTTTTCATGCTTCAATGATTGGCGAATTAAAATTCAGCTCAATTCTTATACCTAGCTATTGGCTATTCCACTCATTATAAAAATAATAAGGCCACTTCAATGACTTTAGACACGCTCGATTTTACGGTTTTCATTGCATACGTTATAGGCTTACTTTGTATAGCTTTATGGATCTCACGCAATGATCATCAAGGAGATCGTAATACAGAAGATTATTTTCTCGCCGGTAAATCACTTCCATGGTGGGCAATAGGTGCATCATTAATTGCAGCCAACATTTCTGCAGAACAAATTATAGGTATGTCGGGCTCAGGCTATGCCATTGGGCTTGCTATAGCGTCATACGAATGGATGGCAGCAATCACCTTAATATTGGTGGGTAAATATTTACTGCCGATTTTTTTAGAAAATAAAATTTTCACCATGCCACAATATTTAGAACAACGATTTGATGGTCGAGTTAAAACAATATTGGCACTATTTTGGTTAACCGTTTTTATCTTTGTAAATTTAACTTCTGTTTTATGGTTAGGTGGCTTAGCAATTCAAACTGTTGCAGGTGTCGATTGGATGTTCGGTATGATCTTTCTCGCCGTATTTTCAATAGCATACTCTCTCTACGGTGGCTTAAAAGCAGTCGCTTTCACTGATATAATTCAAGTAGTTCTACTTGTTTTTGGTGGTTTATTTTTAAGTTATCTTGCCTTAGTTAAAGTCTCGGATGGAGAAGGATTTCTAGCTGGTTTTTCTATACTGACACAACAAGCGCCTGAACATTTTGATATGATTCTTAGTTCAGATAGCCCTAATTATATGAGTTTACCGGGCATCTCTGTTCTTATTGGTGGTTTATGGGTAATGAATATAGGCTATTGGGGATTTAATCAATACATAATTCAACGAGCATTAGCCGCTAAAAACATTCAAGAAGCACAAAAAGGTATTGCCTTTGCTGCTTATTTAAAACTATTAATGCCATTTATTGTTGTACTCCCGGGTATTGCTGCTATTGTGCTTTTTCCTGCGTTAACACAGCCAGATCAAGCTTATCCATCTATGATGGGCTTAATGCCAACAGGTATAAAAGGCTTGGTTTTTGCCGCTTTAGTCGCTGCGATTGTCTCTTCTTTAGCGTCTATGACCAATAGTATTTCTACCATATTCACAATGGATATTTATCAACATATACGCCCGAATAAGAGCCAACGTCATTATGTACATATTGGCCGTATTACTACACTTATAGCCTTGTCTTTAGCTTTAATTACTGCAGAGCCGTTATTAGGTAAGTTTGATCAGGCTTTCCAATATATTCAAGAATTTACTGGTCTATTCTCCCCTGGAATTACCGCAATATTCATCATGGGTATGTTTTACAAAAGAACAACTTCGTCTGGTGCATTAGCGGCAGCCATTGGCTCTGCGGTATTTTCTATCGCCTTTAAATTCCTGTGGCCTGAATTACCATTTATGGATCGCATAGGTATCGTCTTTATTCTCTGCATTATGCTTTCGTTACTGGTATCTTTACAAGATAAGCCAAGTGACCATGATACGTCTGTCAGTATAGATAATATTAACTTTACTACTGAAAAGTCATTCAATATCGCCGCATTAGGTTGCGTCATTATTTTAGTCATAATTTACGCAACATGGTGGTAATGAGTTAAAGCCTAAAGCCGAGTTACCTTGATACTCGGCTTTTTAGTTTTATGAATTTAAGTAATTAATTCAAATAGCTTTAAATTATCAGCATTGGCCGATTCAATTATTGCGCAAAGTATGACACAGGCGTTTTTGCCTGTTGATGCGACTAAAGCAAACAAAATCACTATCTTTATTCGTGAATTGTTGGGGGGGAATGTATTTCACCTATCTATTGTAAGAAGATAGTCTACTATTAGTAATAAATAAAAATAGTAATGGTTGCATTGGTGAAGTTAATACTTTTTATCGCATTTAATACTTTCTTGATATCAGGCTTTGTATCGGCTCAAGAATTAACCTTTGATGTTTCAAGTTTTCGATTTAATTATCAACCAACTAGTAATAGCGAAATTACTCAGGTAAAGGACTTAAGTGAATTACCTAAAAAATTCACTCAGCAATTAACTAAAGCTAAAATAGAAAAAAACTACTTTGATCTGCTTTATGCTTATATAAGCAATCACCGTAAAAATGCTCAACAAGTTATCATAAATAACAATACAACAAAGTTTATTAATAAAATAACCTTAGAAAGTAACAAAGATAACTTAGTTATCAATGCTTTCGCTCCAATTCGTTCAATCGATGTAGTTAACTATTCACTACCAGCTTATTATTTCTTATCGATGCAACCGTTTAACAACTCAGATAAAGGCTCATTATTTAAATATATTATTTCTACCAATACTTTAAATGATGTCTGCCAATCATTAGAGTCATGCCAGTTAGTTGTTGTTGATATGAGTGCTCAAAAGCACTTTTATACATTTAGCTCAAAAGCAAATATAGAGTCGAAGGCTAAAACAAATATCCAGGCTGGAATTGGTTTTTATGGTTTACCTTGTACAGAAACAGCAATTATTGATGATTGTCGTTCTTTAAATAGTCAATCATTAAGTGCTTTAGTGACTAAGTCCAATTTCAAGATCATCGATGTTTCCAATCAACAATTAACTTTTAATGAAAAAATTCTTTGCGAGTCAGGCGTACTAAATAATTGTGAAAACGGTATTGCAAGTGTTAGTAGTAAAAGCTCATTAGAGTGGCAAGTAATGGAGAATCAATTGGTTATTCAATTACAGAAAATAACCAAAGTTCAACGTTTTTATCAAGCAGAAGTGTTGATTGCATGGGTCAATCCAATGATGAAGGAAACTCGCCAAACTACTGCTATCTTTATTAAAGATAAAAATAAACAAAAACTGATTAAGCGATTAGCACAAAAAGTCGCCACCATTTCAAGTGTGATGATATCTTCACCAAGATAGAAATAACGGAGTTTAAAAGATGAAAAAAACAATAAACTTTTTGGTGAGTATATTATTTGTTATTTTGCTCTCAAGCTGTCAGTCATCAAGTCCAATTAATTCTCAAAAAGTAGATACTAATACCGAACCAAGTTGTAATAAAGGCAGCCAACAATGCTGTGGTAAAACTCGTGGTACCTTTTTGGGTGACTGGTTTGATTATTATGAGCGTGGTTTATCATACGCTGATTGCTTAATGTGGTCAGAAGCTTATAAAGATTTATCAATAGCAGTGCAAAAACGTAGTAAAGATAAAAGGCGTGTTTACACCTTGGGCATGCACTTTATCACCAATTATTTCCCAAACCGTGAATTGGGGATAGTGTTATACAATCAAAGTAAATATCAACAAGCTCAGCAGTACTTAGAAACTTCACTCAAACAATTTCCATCAACAAAAGCTGAGAAATATTTAAATAAAACGCGCACTAAATTGCAAAGTGTTATTGATCAAGAAAAATCATCCCCGAGCATTTTGCTAAAATCTAAAACCTCATGGACAAATAAACTAGGGAGAGCTATTTCAGTCGATATTTCTGACGACACCTTTATCGATAAAGTGTGGATTGATGAGCAGCCTTACATTTGGCAAGAAACAGTTGTTATTGATAAAATTCCCGTCAGCCTGCAACGAGCAACCTCTTCAATTACTATCAATAAAATAATTAATACTAATAAACCTGAAATAACGATAAAAGCACAAGATATTTTTGGCAATATTACAGTTGAAAAAATAGCGAATCCGGTTGATGTCCTTCCGCCTAAAATATCTGTCACTCGTATTGAAGAAAATGAATTTGGTGAAATAGAAATAGAGGGCATTATCAATGATCCTCATTCAGGCATTCAATGGTTTAATGTCGGCGAAAGAAATATTACCGCCTTAGGTCAAAATAGCATTGAGTTCACTTTTATTGCTCAAGGAGATTCCTTTAATATTTCTGTACAAGACATTGCTGGCAATCGTTTAAGTATTGAGCGTGACATTACTTATACCAAACCTTTACTGATTGATGTCCAGTCGGCTGATATTATCAGCACTCAAGAAAGTAGCTGGATTTTATCTGCTTGGATAGAAAGTTCAGCTAATATCACCTCTTATTCTGTTAATAATAAATCATATCACGCTGCTGGAACGCGCCTATATATTAACCATGCACTTGATTTAAACGAAGGTCTAAATAATATTACCATTCAAGCGCAAGACGAATCTGGCAATAACATCAGTCAAACTTTAAGAGTCACACGTACTGTACCTCATTACTTAGCTGAAAAAGAGCGTTTATTAATGGCACTATTTCCTTTTGCTTGTGATCAAAATACTGGCGTAAATTGTGAAAAATCACAACAGTCTTACCAAAAAATGGATGAAAAAGTCAGAGCACGTAAACGTTTCCAACTTGTTGAACGGGCGACATTATCGGAACAACTTGATTCATTAAAAATATGCGAATTAATGGTTACTGATAAATGTGCATGGCAAGCAGCACAATTAGTAAAAACCCAAAGTATGTTTGTGGGAGAAATGATTGTTAGACAATCACCGAAAAGTAATAGTGAAGAAGTCTATGCCCGTATTATCGATGCTGATAGCGGCAGTATACTGGTATCATTTGATGCTTATATCGAAGGTGATAAATTAGCTAAGCACCAGCAAAACCAAGAAACTAGCCGTGAATCAATTAATAATCAACTATACATGAAGCTCCACGATCGCTTCCCACTACTTAGCACAGACATGCTGGAAATAGATGGTAATGAAATAAAAGCGGATTTTGGCGATAACTTTCGATTGTGGAAGAATATGCCAGTAAAACTATTTAGTGATGATAAAGCCTGTGCGCAAGGAGTAATTTTATTACAAAATGAAAAACAAAGCGGTAAAACACAGGTAGAGCTTCATTCAAATTGTAAAAATCAAGGAAATAAACGGCTAGTGACATTGTAGAAAATTAAGTGAGTTTCATATTTGTAAAGTCTCTTTCCTTGAACTAGCTTTAGGTATTAAGAAAAATAATTATTTTAAAGGACTTTACATGACTTTTGTCGTTCGAAAACTAACACTTAAGGGCTATGCTACTCTTATAGCATTAACTAGCTTAAATGGTTACGCAATAGAGAACATTAATATTCCCTCATCATTTAACCCTGTTGGTTCGGGTGCTAGAGCTTTAGGTATGGGAGGGGCATTTATTGCAATGGCCGATGATGCAACTGCTGCATCATGGAATCCAAGTGCATTGATTCAATTACGTAAACCTGAACTGGCACTAGTCTACTCATCAACTCAGTTATCAGAAGATTTATCGTTTGGCACTCACCCAGAATCTGATGGAAAAAATACTACCAATAGCAATGAAATAAACTATTTTGCAGCTAGCTACCCTTGCGGGGAAGATGTTTGTGGAAAAAATATGATCTTCTCGATTAACTATCAACGATTGTATGACTTATCTCGAGAGTGGAATTTATATTTTGAAGAACAAGAGACAGTAGACGAGTATTTATTTAAACAACAGGGTTCTCTTTCTGCAATTGGTTTTGCCTATGCAATTCAAATTAATGAAGGGCTTTCTTTTGGTATTACGGTTAATTCTTGGCAAGATAATAGTTGGGATAGAACCAACGACTCTCAAGAAAGTGGTAATTTAGGTGGCCAGCCTTTTATTAGTAATACTTTACTAAAAGAAGAATTTAGTTTTTCAGGAACTAATTATAATTTAGGGGCCCTATGGCAAATATTCCAACAAGATGAACAAAAACTGACTATGGGATTGGTGTACAAATCATCTTTTGATGCAGATGTTGATAAAACACTTAACTTTTCAATTATACAGGGAAATCCTGATAACCCTGACAGTATTAATGAACAAAAAATTGGGCCGATTAATTCGAGTGAAACCTTAACAATGCCATCTTCTTATGGAATTGGTTTTGCTTACCAATTATCGGATAGTTTTACCCTTTCTGCAGATTTATATCGAACCATGTGGAGCGATTTTGTTTTCACTGATGAAGATGGAATGCAAGTTTCACCAATTAGTGGTCTGCCAATTGAAGACATCAATATCGAAGATACAACACAAATTAGGCTAGGTGGTGAATATCGAATTATCAGCCAACAGATGGGAGATAATTATATTATCCCACTAAGGGCTGGAGTATTTTTAGATCCCGCAGCCGCTGACGGTGCTTCGGAAGATATTTATGGTTTATCTTTTGGTGGAGGTATCACCTTTGATTCTTGGGTATTTGACTTGGCCTATCAATACCGTTGGGGCAATGATATTGGCAAAACAGCGTTACCAGCGTTTGATTTTTCACAAAATATGGAAGAGCACCAACTATATGGTTCCATTTTTTATCGTTTTTAATCCATGTTTTATTTAGTTTAGTTAATATTGTTATCTTACTAGCCATTAGAAGTATTTTTTCTAATTGATCAGTAAAGAATGTATCTAAACCTTATCGTTTATAAGGGATACAGTATGTTGTTTGCTCATATTCAAAAAGTCTATCGTTTTTTTGCTTTGTTAATCAGACGAAAGTTATGTTTACTATTACTTGTACTGTTGCCATCTTTTGCTGTTTATTCATTTAATGATTTTGCTCAAGTTTCGACTAGCAGTTCGCATACTTTGGCATTGAAGTCAGACGGCAGTTTATGGGCTTGGGGAAGTAATTATTACGGTCAGTTAGGTGATGGTAGTCAAACTGATTCATCTACACCTAAACAAATTGGGCTTGCTAGTTGGAAGTATATCTCTGCTGGGAATAGTTTTTCTTTAGCAATAAAAGATGATGGTAGCTTATGGGGCTGGGGATATAATAGTTCAGGGCAATTAGGCTTAGGACATGAAAATAATCAAAATGCGCCAGTACAAATAGGTAGTGCTACTTGGAAGTTAGTTTCTGCTGGAAGTAATCACACCTTAGCTCTACAAGATAATGGTACTTTGTGGGCTTGGGGAGGAGGCTTTTCTGGTCAATTAGGGCTTGGCGATGAGCTTAATCGAAATATTCCTACTCAAGTAGGTATTGATACTTGGAATACAGTCTCTTCAGGCAGTTCATTTTCCTTAGGGATAAAATCAGACTCAAGTTTATGGTCGTGGGGCTATAACGGCTCTGGTCAACTTGGCGATAATAGTTACGTTAAATCTATTTCTCCTAAAAGTATTGGTAATAATTGGCTCACTGTATATGCAGCGAGCTCACATGCCTTTGCTATTAAAAATGATAACACTCTATGGTCCTGGGGAAGTAATGGTAATGGGCAATTAGGTAGAGGTGGCTCCAGTACTGTTATTACCCAGGTAGGTACTGATACATGGCGATCGATCACTGGCGGTTTTTCCCATTCTGTTGCTATAAAATCTGATCTGACCCTTTGGACATGGGGCGGATATTACTCTGAAGCTTTAGGGTATCTAGCAACTGAAGATCAATTCTCCCCAAAACAAGTTGGTTCTGATAAGTGGTTACAAATATCGGCAAGTTCAGATCATGCTGTTGCGATAAGTTCTAATGGAGAATTGTTTGGTTGGGGAAATAACTCATCAGGTCAATTAGCTAACATTGTTCAAGATGAAACAAAATCTCCAAAGTATATTATGACTTTAGTTAGTGATACCTTCCCTAATGCAAACCAGTCTTTTGAATCGAACTATTTATCAATGCTATGGCAAGCACCTGATCTAGAAAACAAAACATGGACTATTATTGACTCATTATCATCAGATGGCATAAATAGCCTTAAAGCAGAAAGCATTACCCATAACGAAATTGCCGAAATTACTTATAGCAACAACTTTGAAGCTGGCGCTATTGATTTTGATATTAAAGTTGATAGTGAAACTAATTATGATTTTGTTCGTTTTTATATTGATGATGAGCTTATTTTTGAACTTTCTGGTAATCATGACTGGCAAAAAGCGAGCGCTTTAATCTCAACCGATATTTGTATTGCCCAAGGTTTACACGAAATTAAGTGGCAATATAGTAAAGATGGCTCTGCTTCATCAGGGGCTGATTCCGCTTGGGTAGACGCACTGACTTTTAGTAATACACCGATTAATTGCCCGCCATTTTTAACCGTGCCTGCAGCAGCAACATTTTTAACTCAAGATGTTAATGGAATTTCTAGAGAAGATAGTAGAGTTACTGATTTTATAGCTGCAGCGACTGGTTTTGATTTACAAGACCAAACATTAACTGTCGTCAACTCAGTTTTACCTGAACTATTACCCATAGGGGTAACTAATGTAACTTTTTCTGTCACAGACAGTGATAACAATACGGTAAATAAAAGTGTTGATATAACGGTTGTTGAGATGAAAGTGGCACCTATCTTTGATTATAGTTACATAACCAATAAAGCTAATGATTACCCTAACACAAACGCTAAAATAGATATTACCGCTACCAGCAATGATAACGGTGCTACTAGCGAGTGTTTAAGTTACCAAGGATTGACTGCATTCGGAGATGGTCGCTCTTATAACTTGACTGTCTCATGTCATTATATAGTTACATTATACTCTTCAACTGATAGTGAATACTTTACTAATAGCGAGGAAACATTCTCACCTATCGAAGAATTTGGCTATTATGAAATAAATGGTATTTTAGATCTAAACTTAGCGACAGTTGACGTCAATATTACCATCACAAACTCTTTTGATTCAGATGGTAATGGCAGTGAAGATAAAAATATTGATGGTGAGCCAAGAGTTGATATTTTAAGTACCTCGCAAAGCAACATAGATGGTGAAACCTGTCTTGAATACCAAGGCGTTGCTACAGATAATCAAACCTACTATTTAACCCCTCTTTGTGAATACAACTTAGAAGCTTATGCCGTTGGTAGCCAAAGCCATTTATTTAATACGGTATCAGATTCATTTTATGTCTCTAGTAGTAGTAATTCATTTATATTCGAAGGTAATGTAGGCATTCAACTGGTTGATTTTTCAGCCTATATACAAGAATTAGTTGACCTAAATAGTTTATCATATGCTAGTGTAGCCGGCGCTTCATTTAATGTAGTTGATGATAAAGGTGACTTTAACTTAACTTTCTTTTCTCAAAATGGTGGCATAGATTTTAAAACGGTTAGAGCAAATAAATATTTTCTAACAGTAACCTATGATAACTATCAAAGTATCACGGGAGAATTTACTGCACAATCAGCAGATTTCATTGATCTTGGTACTTATAGTTTTATCCCTAATTTTACTCCTGACTTTAATGAAAACGGTAAGCCACAAGCTAGCACAACTACAGCTGAAGATGACTTATATTCCTTTACTTTGTCAGCAAGCGACTCTAATAACCTTGCTGAATTTCAAAATGATGATCAAAATAATATTAGTGAGCCTAATACGTTAACCTTTAGTAAAATTTCTGGGCCTACTTGGTTAACTATTGGAGGAGAAAATAGTGACACATTAATAGGAACACCCGGTCAATTGGATGTTTCAGCAACTCCACAGCAAGTTGAAATAGAAGTATCAGATGGGATAGATTCAACCTTATACCAATTCTCTATTACCGTATTTAATGTCAATGATGCGCCAACAATAAGCTTTGGTGCTGGCGCTCAAGTTAGTGTTAATTTTGGAAGTTTATACAGTTTTACACCACAAGTGTTAGATAGTGATGGCGATGGTTTAGTATTTTCTATTTCTAATTTACCTTCATGGTTAAGCTTTAATACTAGCTCTGGTACATTATCTGGAACTCCAGTCGAGGCAGACATCGGAGTTTATTCTAACATTGTTATTTCTGTAACAGATGGTATTGAAACAGCGAGTCTTGATAGCTTCTCAATTGAAGTAAAACCACAAAACTTAGCCCCAGTGAGTGAAAATATAACGGTTGAAGTGGCGGAAGATAGCGAGGTGTTGATTTCTTTCATTGCATCAGATGCAGATGGAGACAGCCTAAGTTATTCCATTGTCGGCAATACAAGCAATGGACAACTAATCGCTTTGAACAATAATCAAGTAACGTATAAACCAGCGGAAAACTTTTCAGGTCAAGATAGCTTCAGTTATAAGACTAGCGATGGCTCGTTAAGCTCTAATACTGCGACTGTTACCATCACTGTTACTTCACAAAATGATGCCCCCAATGTAACTAGTAGCCCTTCACTGACTGCCATCGAAGGTAGTGTCTATAGTTACACACTAACAGCTAATGATATTGACGGTGATAGCTTAACGATCAGTGCTCCTCTTTTACCCAGTTGGCTAAGTTTCAATGATAACGTTTTATCTGGAACACCACGTGACGAAGATGTTGGTACTCATCAAGTACGTATGGCCGTCAGTGATGGGGTGGAAAGTGTTAACCAAGATTTTACAATTACGGTTGCAGATAATGGAATTGAGGGACTTTCAATTGAAGCTCCAAATGATATAACAGTAGAAGCAACAGGTGTTACTACACAGGTTGAATTAGGTTTACCAATTATTTTAGATGATAAAGATGTCAACCTAACTGCTTCATCAGATAATGTAGGGCCTTACGAGTTAGGTGAACATATTATTACTTGGTCTGTGACAGATAGTGATAATAATACTGAAAGTGCAGTACAACGAGTTACAGTTGTTGATACTACCGCACCAGATTTAGGTCAGCCAGATGAAGAAGTCATTAACTCTACTGGTTATTACAGTGATATAACGCATCTAGTTAGCTTAACTGCTTTTGATTTAGTTGATGGAAACCTTTTAGCAAATATAGTTGGAGAAACACGTTTGTTACCAGGGCGACACAATATAGTTTGGCAAGCAAGAGATAATCAAAATAACTCTGAGGAAGTAATACAATCACTAGTTATACTCCCCCAAGTGAGTGTTGCACCTGAGTACCTTGCTGAACCAGGTTCTATTATTACTATTCCAGTCACACTTAATGCAAAAGCTGCTGACTACCCTGTTACAATTCAAGTTGATGTGATTGGAATAAATACTGCTGGTATTGCTTTTGAATTACCAAATCAGGATGTAGTGATTAACTCAGGACAACAAGGCAGTATTGTTCTCAACTTAAATGATGTTCAAGTTAATGAAACCGTTGAGTTAACCTTAAACAGCGCTACAAATGCTGCTCTTGATGGCAATACTAATAGTATAGTGACTTTAACGAGTAATAATTTTGCACCTAAGCTCGAGATAAGTACCATTCAAGAAAGTGAGACACGAATTCAGGTGTTTAAAGATCAGGGTTTAGTTTCTATTGTTGCACACGTGCATGACATTAATAGTAGCGATACCCATAGCATTTCTTGGACAAGTGACACTATTGATTTAAGTGGAATTGAAGGCGACTTTTCATTAGACCCTACACTGTTAACTACAGGAAGACATACTCTAACAGCAACGGTGACAGAAACTAATACCAATGCAGCTCACAGTAACACTATCAGTGCTGATTTACATGTAATGGATATAACTCCTGTACTAGCTAGTAATGAAGATAGCGATGGAGACGGTATTAGTGATAGTGATGAAGGGTTCGGAGATAGTGATGGTGATGGTATCGCTGACTTTATGGATGATAACAGTGATAATAGTCAGTTACCCATCAGAGACGGAAATGCTCCTATGCAAACATCGCCAGGACTTTCCTTATCGCTTGGCTCTGTCATACGACAAAATATTGATAGCGCAGGTGCGGGTATACCGTTAGAAGACTTTGCAACATTAGTAAGTAACGATAATGCACAAATTACAAACACTGTTGTAATGCCAGTAATTGATTTTGTTATAAGTGGCCTACCTAGTGTAGGTAGTGCTGCAACTGTGGTGATTCCACTACCAAATAATATTACTTTACCGGCTAATGCCCAATACTTGAAATATAATGAAATAAATGGCTGGTCAGCTTTTGTCAACCTTGATGGTAATACACTTAAATCAGCTCCGCTTACTGAATTAGGTCAATGTCCTGAAATAGGCGCTAGTACATATCAAATAGGACTTATTGAGGGAGGTGCTTGTCTAGAATTAACATTAGTTGATGGTGGTTTATATGATGACGACGGTGAAATTAATGGACAAATTTCTGACCCTGCAATTATCAGTGTAAACCTTGAACCTACAGCGAGTATTACTGCACCACTTACGATGTTTGAAGAAGATACATTGCAAATTACCGTAACAGCACAAGACCCAGAAAGTGCACCATTGACATACCTTTGGTCACAGATAAATGGCACGAGTGTCACGTTAATTAATGAAGATGAAAATACGTTAACAATAAACTCTCCTAACATTACACAAAACGAGGAAATTACCTTGCAAGTTATCGTCAGTGATGGGGAAAATGAAATTACCGAAAACCATACCATGACGATTAATTGGGTACCACAAGCATTAGTGGCTCAAATCAATGCAAGTAGCACCTCTGTTGATGAAGGTACCTCAGTAACTCTTGATGGTGGCAACTCAAGTGATCCTGACGGTCATACTTTGAGTTATCATTGGTCACAAGTAAGTGGCCCAACTGTTAGTATTTCTAATGCGACATCCATTAACGCAAGTTTTACCGCGCCACAGGTAAATAGTAACTCATCGGTTACTATCAGACTAACCATTATGCAAGGAGATAGAGTCACCTCAACGGATGTTACTATTTCGGTAAATAATCTTGCTACATCGACTCCAACCTCTTCGTCGAGTTCAGGTGGTGGCGGTGGTGCTATTGGCTTATATTTGCTGCTGTTACTACTTGGGTTTTGGAGCTGGCGTATGAGGTTGATGAAATTTTATTAATCGCTTTACTATTTAAAACAGCCATTACAATTTAATATTGAAGCGAACATTGATAGTTCGCTTTTTAAAGGAAAAAATTTGAAAAGTATTTTACTACTATTTTTAGCAGTAGCACTTCCAATACAAGCAACTGCAACTATGTTAAGTGCTAGAGCCATTTCATCTAATGAACTCGATGCTAGAACCGAGGCATTAAGACAGTTATCAGAGTCGATTATAGTTAAAGTCCAAGCTGAAACATCAATTCGGAGTCAATTTAAAGATGAAAAAACAAGCCAAGAGTTTATCGATAATGTGCAAACATCATCGAATTTAACTTTACTTGGGGCTGAAGTCATTGTTATGAAAACCAAGCAAGGTTTTCAAGCAGAAGCACAGCTAGATACGGAGCAATCTTTTCATTTATATCTTACAAAAATTCAAGCGGACAGAGCATTAATTGAAACTAATTTCACAGCATTTGAACGGTTAACTCGAAAAATAGATAAGTATCAAAGTGCTCAAGCACTTATCACACAATTAAATCAACATATTGAAGACTATTTTATTGCTGCTGTTGTTGCCATTAAGCCTAAAAAAGGTGGAATTATAACGCCCCCTGAATGGATGAAGGACTTAGCCAATAAAAGCGCTTGGTTGATTGAGCTCAATAACTATATCGTGCAGATAAAGTCAGCACCTACAGATGATATACAGTTAGCCGCTTTGTTACTTACTAATAATATTACTCAAGAGCATGTATATACTTGTTCTATATTGCAAAAAAATGGCTCATGGCTGAATGAGCAACACCCGCTTCAAGGTGCGATAAATTTATCCTTGCTCAACCCTTCAAGAAGTAAAGAGAAGGCAAAGTTTTTTTTAGTCGGTCATTTTGATAATAGTAAAGAAGCGCCATATACAGTGAGTTATCAACTAGTTGATTTAAATGGTAATGTCATTCAACAAAGCAGTGCTAATATTCACCTAAATAAACCTGTATGGCAAAATCACAGTAAAAATACAGATAAAGTTTTACTCACCATTGACTATGAGCTTAAAGATAAAACGGGCAATATTTTACCTTCAGAGCTTACGACACATAGACAGTTATATGCACTAGCAGAAGAAATTTTATTGCACAATTCAGATAAAATCTTTGCGGATCCTTGTAAACCTGTCAGTCAGCTTAACTTAAGTGCATTAGATAAAGCTTATGGTGTAAGCAGTGTTTTGTTACTAAAAATATCTGCTGAGATAAGCACATTTGTACTGAGGCCCGATCCTAAAGAGCATGAGTTTGCCTTAGCAAAAGTTACAATGGAACAAACAAAAATCAGCGCTCCTGAGTACGTTGAAAATAAAGTAGCATTAGGGAAAAAGTTCCCAGTATTAGAGGTAAATTCTGCTTTGTTTGAAGCTATAGAGACAGCACTTAAAAAGTTATAGCTTGCACTTTTGATGAAATAAACTGATTAGTCTCATTTCGTATAAGAACGAACATAGAGTCACTTTGATACTCGTTTTTTTGCTTTAAAAGTATAAAAGGTTGCCCTTCCATTAAGTTATCCATAAAGGCAATTCTTGTATGACTATCTGAGCGATATTTTTAAGCTATTCGAATACTGTTTCAATAATAAACTGCTTAGATAGCATAGCTCTATTCCAGAATAATACATCTAGAAACACTATCAAGCATATCTAGAACAAGCTTCTTGTCATCGGCATTTCCTTCGGTTATTTTAACCGTCAGTAAACAGCCTTAATTATACATGGTCAAGTGAAGGTAAAAGCCATAAAACTAACCATTCCCCTCTTTCAGCCTTGGCTGTATCAGCAAACACTCGGTGTCAGAGAGTACGCATATTACTCCAATATGCCACATATAATGTATACCTTTAAGGTTTAAAGACTTTTAATCGTAGCGCTTCTAATCTACTCATTGCTCGTTCAACATTGGTATCATTTAAAAAATCGACAAATATTTGAGGAGTTTCACCCGAAAAAGCAATATTGGCGTTTCTGTCAAAAAATTGAATACCGCCAGGTGAGTTTTTAACTATTTCACTGGATTTCTGTACCAATAGATTTTTTGAAGGTTCGGTAGTCATAATCGCTGGTATGTGTTGTTGCACTTCAACGTAACCAACTTGAAATTTTTCAGAAGTAAAATAAGTAAGTAATGTGTGTAAATCTTTCGTCATTTTTGTGTAGCTAGGCACCACAAAAACTTCTACAGGCATCACGGTATAATCAGGTAAACCCGCATTTATTGTAGGAAAAGTTGCAATTCCAATATCATCAATATTTTTAAAGTGTACTTTTTCAGGTAAATTCGTCGCTAAAATCATTGCGCTATACCCTCTTAACATAGAAGGAAAAACATCCCATGTACTATGCCGTTCATGATTGTTGTTAAAACACTTTTTATCAACCAAAAGCTTAAAGTGCTCAAGTGTTGTTCGTACTCTTTTATCTAAAAATGAGATCTCGCCATTTAGTAGCTGTTGATAAAACTCCAAACCATGTAGTCGTAAGTTTAGATAATCAAACCAGCCATGAAGAATCCACTGAGAGTCTTTAGTGCCTAAGGCAAATAAGCTAATTTGTTGCTGATTTAATGCTGTGCAGGTTTCAATCACTTGCTGCCATGATTGCGGTACATCAATGTTCAATTTCTCAAATAATGATTTTCTATAATAAAGTGTATAAAGATTTGAAGAGACTGGTATCGCAAACAGTCGATCTTGATACTGAGCAGCTTCCATAATTGCTTTTGGAAACTTATTTAAGTTTGGGTTAGTTTTCCAAAAAGAGGATAGATCCTGAAGTAGTCCCTGTTTTGCATATTTACCTATTCGATAGCCACCTAACCACCAGATAATATCAGGTCCATCCCCATGTTTTAGCCATTCATCAAATTTCGTCGCATAAGAGTCAATACCACGCGTTGGCAACAAACGTATTTGAATACTAGGATTTTGTTGGCTAAAGTTTTTAAGTAATTGTTGGGTTTTTTCTCTATGCAAACCACCATCTGCATAGATAGATAAAGTGATAATGCTTTGCTCTTTTTCCGTATCCCCAAAGGTATAGTTAGGCAATATAAAATACACAATAAGTAATATTTTACTTATATATTGCGTATAAATTTTATATGCAGAAACTCTCAATATACAAACCGAAAAAATAAATTAGTAAAGTAAATATAATATATAAACCAGTAATTTACTAACAAACTTTATTTGGTATAACAGCCAGTATTTTTAAATACTGGCTGTTATAAATCGTGTGAATTAGCTAATTAAATTTTCACCCTTGTTTTCTTGTTGGTGAATAGTCATTGGCCAGCCCGGAAATTGATTACTTGCCTGACCATCAGTTGCATCCACCATAAACTTGTAGGCAGCTACAGTATATGTTTTTGCTTGTGTATCAAAGGTAATAAAGCCAAAGCCACTGGCTTTTTCGTGAGCTTGAACATAACGATTTTTAGCCGTACTAAAGATAGGGTTTCCAATAGCATAAACATAATTTTTATTACCGAAACTATCTAGGTACTCACCGGTATTGGCTAAGCCATGTTTTGGTCTGTTTTGAAAAGGTAAATCTATACTGTCAGGGCGCCACCAACGCTGCCAACCAACTGCAATGGCTGGTGTACAAAATGCCCAATTACTATCACGAGCTTTATCAAGGCCATATTGAGAAATACTGGCTAAATGGGTATCACCACATATATGTAACGCTTTTGAGTCACGTATTGCTTGTACCGCTCGGTTTCTACCACTTGCAGGCCAACCATTACTATCAAAATCATATTTAAGATAAAAGTCTGGTTTCCACTGGTGAGTAGCAATACCCGCAAATACCGTTTGGCTGAGTAAGGCTTTCAATTTATGCCCTCGCCAATCTTGGCTCCACTGAGTTAAAAAGTCCTCTTGGCGCTTACCTAGTAAGTCAAGATCTTCTCGATCATAGGCAGGATTAATAAAGTTAGGATCTTCATCTTGCCCTGAAGTACCAACAATAATATCTAAACGCTCAGGGCCACTTTTCCACTGCCTATCGGCAACGATAGCAAAACTAACATCACCATAAATCATCTCGCCATAATAAACACTTAACCCTCGAGAAGATGGAGTTGGATCAATCGGCGCAACATGATGTGCTGTATGTGTTCGGTGAACAGCATTAAGCATGCGAACAGGCTCAATATAGCCTCCGGTTTTATCAACATGGCTATTTGCAAGTGCTGACTGTGGCATAGGAGCACCACCCTCACCCCATAAATTACCTTGAAATACATCGTGATCATCTGGTAAGCAAACCGTAGGTTGATTTCGCATAGCATCACCAAATGCCCAACCAAATTGATAAAATTTTCGCAAATAATTCAAAATAGCTCTGTCTGCAGGCGCACGAATAATGCCAAATCCACCATGTGATTCATATAATTGATCCCCGGAGAAAAACACCAAATCAGGTTTCATGTTCACCACATTATTAGCTACCGGAGCATAAGGAAATGCATAATCCTTTTGACAAGTTAATGCCGCCATGCGCAGTTCACGACCAACAGGGTTAGCTTGAATAGTACCTGAATATATATCTGGCTTTTCGCTACCATCACGTTGTTTTTCTATGTAGACAACACGATATGGCGTAGCTGTTTGTTCATGCCAATTGGTTAGCCTAAAAGTAGCAACCCAAGCATCAGGATCTAATATTTCAGTCGCTATCGTCGTCCACTGATTTGCTTTTTTTACTTGCAAAGCAACCATCTGGTTATCATCTTTACCCATGGGGCCTGTAAGTACACTCATGCTCATGACAAAGCCATCAGCGCTTCGTGAATCACTTAAGGTGTACATGGTCCATAAGATAGGACCAAACTTTTGCTGTTCATTCACGGCAAAAGCGTTTCCTTGCATAGTCCAATGACTAAAGGCATAACGACAACCTAACTTGTCTTCTTCTACGTTATCGTCTTCTACAGAAGCAATAGCAAAGTTACTCACAAGTGCGACATTACCACGTAACTCGTCAACAGAGGCTAAATCATCAAGCTGACCTATAACTTGCTCACTATCGACTAAACTAACCGTTAAAGACAGTGCTATTGCACCTGACTGAGGCTTTGCTTGCAGATGTAACTTAATCGCTTTTTTATTGATTGCGCTAGTTAATGGTATTTTCTTGTCACCTAACACCAAGTCATTACCTTTAATGCCTAAATCATAACCCTCTTGTACAAAGCAATTACCGCGATAATCATCAATATCACTGCGAGCGCCCAAACGAATGCCAGCACCGCCATCATTTGTGTTTTCTTCAGTACGATGAATTTGTACCGAAATATCAAAACCGTGCTCTAAATGACTTAATTGGTGTGTTAAAGAATGTACACTACGGTTTCCCCCGCGGCTTATACATTCAGCTTTGCCGTCGTTTACGCGCCAATCTTCCATCGGGTTAGCCCAAACCTCACCACCAAGCCAAACTCTATCAAAGGTATTTTGCCAGTTATCAAGGCTAGGTTTTACAGCACTGTTAGCTAACAATGTTTTCTTTTCATCCGAGAGATTTGAACAGCTACTAACACCCGCTGCAACAGCACCTGCTGCAACAAATTTAAGGGCTGATCGGCGTGAGATATTTTTATCCATCATTAACCTTATACAATCAAAAAATCAATTTGGTTAAATGTTAACAAAATACCATTTTATAGCAAGCAAGATTTGTTATTCATTTATAGTACTTAGATAGCTATTTGCTTTCATTAAGGGTTCAATATCACAAGTGATTGATAATAAGTTTAATTTAATGATTCTGTGCGTAGAGCTGACTGTTAACTGATTAAGATCTTATAAAGTGGTGTCAGCTTTATTCTTACCAAATAACAACTTTTGATACTGCAATGGCGTATTACCAAACTGCTTTTTAAACTGTGAAATAAAGTGTGAAGGACTAGAAAAGTGTAAGTTGTAACTGATTTCAGTAATCGATGTTTTTCCTCGGCTAAGTATACGTGCTGCTTGGTACAATTTATGGCGCAATAAATACTCTGAAAAACTCACTCTAAATACGCGCTTAAATTGTCGAGAAAAATGAGATGGCGACATATGACAAAGCGTTGCTGCTTGGATCATTGTTAGCTCAACTTCTTCATTTTGCCTAAAGTAATTGATAACAGGTAGCAGCTTTTCATACCCTGTCACTTGATGCATGGTATTTAGATCATGTTGTTGAACAGGTTTACTATGCTCTGATATCCACAACACTAATAATTTCAGTATGGTTAAACTTTTTTCACTGTTAGGGTTTTCTTGATAACTGTCGTGTAGCCAACGTATTAGCTGATTCACATTTGCTTTTTCTGCCACCGGAATACGTAAATGCATGCCCTGCTTAAAAAAGTTTTCACAACAGACCAAACCGACACTATCAAAAAATTCGGGGAGAATTTGCACTATATGCCAAGATTTGGCCTTCGTACTGAGTTCAAAGTCATGCGCTTCTAATGCTGGCGTGAATACTATGTCATTATTTTCTAGCTGAGTTTGACCTAAATTATAAAAATAGCTGCCCTCTATTTCATCAAAGAAAATAAACTCATGCACTTCATGAAAGTGCATAAAACAACTATAGGGCTCATTTTGTTGATAACTGACCTGATGAATTTCAAACTGATAGCCACGCTCAATATTAAAAGGCTCACAATAAACATCTCTCATGACATTCCTAATTCGTTTAACACATCATAATAATGATATTAATGATAATTACAGTCAACACTCATCAAATAATAGAGCATATTTTTAACATTTAATCCTGTATTTATGACAGAACCTGAAACAAGCTCGTGTTTGAATTAACCTAACGGTAACTGTAATGAGTAAATTATGATAAATGCAAAAGCGGTGATCTCAAATGGCCAAGGAGAATACCAGTTAACAACGATTGAAGTTGGTGAGCCACACGCAAGTGAAGTAAGAGTTAAAATAAAGGCAGCAGGCATATGCCATACAGACTGGGATTCTATAAATACCTGGGATAAAAATTTTGTTGTTGGTCATGAAGGTGCTGGTGTCATTGACGCGGTAGGGAGTAATGTCAAAGGTTTATCTGTTGGCGATAAAGTTATTTTCAATTGGGCTATTCCTTGTGGTGAATGTTTTCAATGTCAGGAAGGTAATTTACATATATGTGAGACTAATTCCCCTGTTTGTGGCTGTGATCTTGAAGGTCATGCGCATATTGAAAGTAGCCAGCTAAACAAAACACCTATCGAACGCTCTTTTCATTTAGGTACTATGTCTGAATATGCTGTAGTGAAAAGCCAAGCCGTAGTAAAAGTTGACAGCAACATCTCTTTTGCTGCTGCAGCGATAGTAGGTTGCGGAGTAATGACTGGCTGGGGCTCTGTAGTTAATGCAGCAAAAGTAGATGTCGGTAGCAGCGTTTGTGTTATTGGCTGTGGCGGCGTTGGTTTAAACGCTATTCAAGGCGCTAAACAATCAGGTGCAGCAAAAATTATTGCGATTGATATTAATGAAGAACGTTTAGCTCAAGCAAAATCTTTCGGTGCAACTCATGGCATAGTCGTCGATAAAGCAGATAAAGACTTTGTACAAGTGAAAGCGAAAGTTAAAGACTTAACCGATAATAGAGGCGCAGATTATGCTTTTGAATGTACCGCTATTCCGGCACTTGGATCAGCACCTTTAGCTTTAGTTCGTAATGCTGGTACGGCAGTGCAAGTCAGTGGAATTGAGCAACGTATTGATTTTGATTGCGAGCTTTTTGAGTGGGATAAAATTTACATTAACCCCTTATATGGCATGTGTAATCCTGAGCGTGATTTTAGTAAAATTTTAAACTTGTACGACAATAAGCAAATGAAGTTGGAAGAGCTAGTCACCAAAAAATATACCTTAGCAACCCTTTCTCAGGGGTTTGATGATATGTTAAATGGCCGCATTGCCAAAGGCGTCGTTATAATTGATGAATCAGAGTAATTAGCTATGACTATACTCCGTGTTGAAAAATCAAACCCTGAATATAGCCGGGAAAATACCACAACTTTAACACTACATAGTAGCCATATCAGTGGTCGGCAAGATATTAATATTTATCAGCACCAGTCTGATCAAGAAAATACCCCAGTGGTTATTTTACTTCACGGAGTTTATGGCTCTAGCAATGTCTGGATGGATTTAGGTGGCGCACACTTAGTTTACGACCAACTTCGAAAACAAGGTTTAACTGAGTTTATTCTTGTCATGCCATCTGATGGTGGCCTTTGGGATGGCTCAGGCTACCTACCTCTTAAAGGGCACGGCAATTATGAAAAGTGGATAGTAGATGATGTGATTAACGGTGTTATTGAAAACATTGATGGCGCAAGTAAGCACAGCAATCTTTATATTTCTGGTTTATCTATGGGCGGCTACGGGTCACTGAGATTAGGCGCAAAATATCCTGAGTTGTTTGCCGGTATTACTGCTCATTCAGCGGTAACCTCATTAGCTGATTTACAGCAATTTATTGAAAACCCTATCAGTGATTATGCTTGTGAAAATGATTTTGAAGCCAATATCATTTACTGGTTAGAAAAAAACCATGAAGCCCTACCACCACTACGTTTCGATTGCGGCATAGATGACTCTTTGTATGAAAGTAATCTTACCTTATGTAAGAGCTTAGATAACCTCGCCATTGACTATCAATTTGATAGTTTCTCCGGTGGGCATGAATGGCCTTATTGGCATAAACACCTTACCAAAACCTTACGTTTTTTCAGTGATATAGAAGCTAAGCGGAAAGAAAAATAAAAAAAACCGAGTATATTACTCGGTTTTTTGTTTTACGATATTTACTTTTTGCTCACTAGTAAATATTAAGCAATAGTGTTTGTGATTCAAAGCCCTTAATATGTGCAGTAACGGTGACTTGGCTTGCTTGTAAATTAGCTTGAATAATCGCTAATGTACGTCCTTTGGCCGTGGTAATCGTTTTGCTTTGAAAATCTTGAATGTTATCAGGAGCTCCTGAGTCAACACCTAACCATCTTGCATCACCTTGTATTTCAAATTTGACCTCTGCATTTTCAGTGTTAACCACACGACCTTGTTTATCATGCAACTGAACAACTAAATGCGCTAAATCATAACCATCAGCGACTAAATTAGCTTTATCGGCAGTAAAATTAAAGCCAACGGCTTTGCCAGTTGTTTCAAGTGTTGCGATAACTTCTTGGCCAGTAAAACCTGCTTTAGCAGTTAACGTCCCAGCTTGGTATGGCACTACCCAACGGAAGATACGATCTTTCGCCTCCGACATACTGCGATAGCCTAACGATTCACCATTTAAAAATAGTTCAACAATAGAGTGATTAGAGGTAACTTCAACCAATACTTGTTCACCTTTTTGGTAATTCCAGTGCATGTTCGAGTCTCGCCAACGATAACTAGCATCATCATTTGCTTTGGCTAGGCCTGATAATTTGTCGACGGTAAAACCAGAGTTGCTTAAAGGTAATGTACCAAGCGAAATATGAGGTTCATTCACCCAAACACTTTTAAAATAATTCCAACCTTGTAGTTTAAAGCCCGCAAGATCTAACATGTCACCCCAACCACTTTTATGTGGCCATTTTTTATGGCGCTCTCCCATATAATCAATCCCAGTCCACATAAATTGACTGAACACGCCGGGGAATTGTAAAACTTGCTTCCAATCATCCCACGTACCTGGATTTTCATTTATGGTAATCAACTTTTCAGGAAAATGTGTTTGTCCCCATGGAATAACACTATTTCGATAACTATAACCAACAATATCAACAGCATCAGCATAACCACTAACATGACTAACTTGTGGAATGATCAGGTTTGCCGTTGTAGGCCTTGTTGTGTCTAGCTCCTTAACCCAATCATTTAATTTTTTAGCCGTTTCAGCCAAAATATACTGACCTTTTTCAGATTCGTGATAACGTTTCTTTAACTCTTGTGGTGAGAATTTAGGTGCTGCTCCCCAGAATTCATTATCCATTTTAGTCGCATCATTGGGATCATTCCAAAAGCCGGTAATATATCGATAATGCAGATAAGTCCACTCTATTTCATTACCAATACTCCATTGAAAGACACTTGGATGGTTGCGATCACGAAGCATTGTACGAGTTAAATCGCTTTTCGCCCATTGTTGAAAGTGTTCACCATAGCCGCGGGTGATATTGTCATCATGGCGCTCGTGCATGTTTAGACGTTTGTCTTTGGCATAATCAAATTCATCAAAAAATTCATTTTGTACCAAAATACCCATCTCATCACATAAGTCTAAAAACTCAGCGGAGAAAGGATTATGAGCTGTACGTACAGCATTTAAACCTGCATCTTTTAATGACTGTAAACGACGACGCCATACTTCTTTGGGAACAGCAGCGCCGACTAGACCGCCATCATGATGTAATGAAACACCTTTTACCAAGGTTGCTTTACCATTTAAAAAGAAACCTTTTTTGGCAATGAATTCAATACTACGAATGCCAAATGGCGTAGTGTAAGAATCGAATACCTTACCGTCTTTGCTTAACGTGGTGACTGCTTGATACATGTTCGGCGCATCAATATCCCAAAGTTTAGGCTTTGCAACTGTCATTGATTGGGATATGACTTTATTTCCTTTGCCTTTAACACGTGTTTTAGTCGTCTCAGTTGCAACAACTTTTCCTAAGTTATCAACTAATTGAGTGGTCACCAAAAGACTAGATTTTTTCTTATTATCATTAGCTAGTTTTATGTCAATATTAACAGTCGCTTCTGCGTTAGATATTTCAGGCGTGGTAACAAAAGTGCCCCAAATAGGGATATGAAGTTTATCTACTGTAATTAATTTTACATTTCGATATATACCACTGCCGGTATACCATCGGCTATCACCATGACGCGAATGGTCAACATGTACTGTTAAGATATTATCTGAGCCGTCCGTAGTTAATAATTTCGTTAAATCAAAATAAACCGGTGAATAGCCGTAAGGGTTTTCCCCTAACTTTTTACCGTTTAACCAGAACGTAGCATTGTTATATACACCGTCAAATAATATATAGCTGTTTTTATCACTTGGTTTTGCTGGTGTTTTAAAGTGTTTTTGATATATGCCTACACCACCGGGTAAATAACCCGTTGCACCTTCTAATGATTCATCAAAGGAGGCTTCAACACTCCAATCATGCGGCAAACGTATAGTTCGCCATGAAGAATCATTAAGGGGTAGCTCTGTAGGTAAACTCGTGCTTTCAACTAAGCGAAACTTCCAGTTAAAATTAAAATCAGTTTCACGGCTACTATCAGCCATTGCAACACCACTACAAAGCAGTACACTGATAATGAGCTGCTTAAGTGTCTTAACAGTTATCACAATTAAACTCCAAATAAGTATCTTATTATTGTTAACAATTAACAGTATTACATAATGAAAACTCATTTACCATGGTGAATTAACACTCTTCAAATATTTAAGTTTTGAGTTAGTTAGTATTAATAACCGTTGGGCGATAACTATCCATACGCACCATAGCTTTACCTTCATATTCACGCTTTAATTGCCACAACGGCCTTTCTAGCGTTAATTCCCAAGCAAATATCTTTTTGTATAATTGCCTAACTTTTTCAGGATATTTGTATGCTAAGTTATGAATTTCTTGTTCATCTTTAGCAATGTTATATAACTCAGCTGGTCTGTCAGGAAAACGAAGTAGTTTCCAATCGCCATCTCTGACAGCGGCTCTCACTTCTTTTTTCCAAAATAAGGTTTGATGAGGAACCCCACTTTTTTCTTTTGCGATGTATGGCAGTAAATCAACACCATCTAAAGCGTCTGCTTGGGTAATTTTCCCACCTGCCGCACTAATGAAGGTTGGTAATAAGTCTAGTGTGCTTATCGGGTTCTCATATTGGCTATTAGCGTTTATTTTGTGCGGCCAACGCATTATAAAAGGGACTCGAATTCCCCCTTCTAAATGATTTGCTTTAGTACCACTTAATGGAAAATTGACAGAAGCATTGGTGTCTGATGGGCCGCCATTATCATTGGTATAAATAACTAAGGTATTTTCTGCTAAACCTAAGGCATCAAGTTTAGCTAAGATTTTACCTATAGCGCGATCAAGGGATAGCGTCATGGCAGCAAGCGCTCTACGCTTACCTGTTAACCCTTTAATCTTAGCCAAATCGTTAGGGTGAGCTTCCATGGGAGTATGAACAGCATTAAACGACACAAATGCAAAAAATGGTTGCTCTTTATTACGTTCAATAAATTGATTGGCTTTCTCGGCTAAAAAGTCAGTCATGTATTGCTTGGTTTCTCGGTAATCTCCAAAACCATATTCTAACAATGCATTTTTTGGCGTTGTTGTTAACTGATTCTGATCATATTCAAAATAACTGCGCGCCCCAGTTCTAAAACCGATAAATTCATCAAAGCCTCGTTTTAACGGATGATATCTATCTGCATCACCCAAATGCCATTTACCAAAAAGTGCTGTTCGATAGCCGAGTTTTTTTAACCGATCTGCTATAGTTATTTCACTTAGCGGTAACCCCATATCATCATGATCTAAACCTGATTTACTCATGTAACCAGGGACATTGTTCTCCTCAAAGCCAAATTTCTGTTGGTACTTACCTGTCATCAAACCAGCACGCGAAGGACCACAAACAGCAGATGTCACATAAGCTTGAGAAAACTTAACCCCTTGTGATGCTAACTTATCTAAATGTGGTGTATTAAAATGATCATTTTGATTTTGCACTGTTCGCTGAAAACTAAAATCGGCGTAACCTGCATCATCAGAAAATAACAAAACTATATTAGGCTGTTGTTCGCTGGCAATACTTGTAAATGAAATAGCCCAACAAAAAACTGATAGGCTAACAAGGTTAATGAATCTCATAAACGCCTCGTTCATCTGCAGCTTTAAGCTGTTCTTTAGATAAATCATCAAAAAACTTTTGCTTAGCGGCATCATATTCATGTTTTTGTAAGTGGATATTATTAATATTTTTTTGATTCCACTCATTCCAAAGTTTAGCTAACTGAGCTTGCTTATCAGGGTGTTGATCAACCAAGTTATTTTGCTCGGTTGGATCAAGTTTCATATCAAAAAAGCTTCGACCTACATTAGGCAAGGTTTGATGCAAATATTTAAATTCAGGCGTTCGTACCGCCCAAAGGTGATCTGCTTCTTCTAATCGCCAAAATAGCGCTTTGTGCGGGCTACCTTGCTTTTCACCTTTGATAAATGGAATAAGGTTCACCCCTTCAAGTTTATTATCACTATGGTCAGCTTGTGCAAGTTCAACTGAAGTCGCAGCAATATCCAGTGATGAAACTAGCCCGTTAAATTTCAGGCCTTTGGGTATTTTAGCTGGCCAATGAGCTATAAATGGCACATGTATTCCCCCTTCTAAAAGAGCAACTTTTCCTCGTCGAAAAGGAGAGTTATCGGCCCAGTCAAAAGTAGGTAACCAAGCTTCAGGGTAAACACCGCCATTATCAGATAGAAAGAAAATTAAGGTATTATCAAATTTGTTAGCTTGTTTTAGTGCCTTAACAACACGTCCTATGCCTTCATCCATAGCATCAACCATAGCAGCATAGATACGACGTTCTTTATCTTTAATGTGAGCATATTTATCAATAAAAGATTGTGGGGCCTGTAAAGGTGCATGCGGTGCGTTATACGCTAAATACATAAAGAAAGGGTCACTTGAACTACTTTTAATATAATTAGCAGCATCGTTACTTAGTGCTGTCGTTAAATATTCATTAAACTCAGCGACATCATGATTTCTCATGATAGGTAATTCATAACCGTCGCCACCAACAACTACTTCTCCTGGCATATAGTTATGCCCACCATCTAAAAAACCATAAAAGTAATCAAAGCCTCTATTGTTAGGTTGATATTTAGGAGCACCACCTAAATGCCATTTGCCAAACATAGCCGTTTTATAACCGGATTCTTGTAAACGTTTAGGGAAAGTTTTTTCTGTTAGCGGTAACCCCATATGTGGATCATCTGGCATATAAGACACATTATTTTCCATACCAAATCTTGCTTGAGCACGACCTGTTAATAGACCTGCACGCGATGGCCCACAATAGGGGTGAGTCACATAACCATTGTTAAATATCACTCCGTTGTTTGCTAAGGCATCAATATTAGGGGTTTGTATAGGCGTTTTACCCGTAAAACCCACATCGTTATAGCCTAAGTCATCCGCCAAAATAACAATAATATTAGGCCTAACCTCTTCTGCGTTTGCTATGGCTATATTTAGAGTAAGACCTAGCGACGACATAACAAACAAAATAGCTAAGCGCATCATTAATTTCATTATTCTTTATCCTTTTCTCTGACAGCTTATTTATTAATAATTTATTAAAATTTACTTATCAGGAGTGACTATGCTAATCGGGTAAATTTCATGTTTTACGGTTTCGCCATTACTATTGGTAAATGAAGCATTCAGGTAATAAAAATGTCCTTCAGGTAGTTCAGCTGAGGGTGTAAAACCTTTTAGAGAGAATGTTTGTGTTGCAGTACCTGACTCACTATAAAGGGCTGAAGGATCTACTAATACTCTATCCTTGGCAGGGATCCATTTATTTTTAAATTCTCGTAACCAGAAACGTACTCCCCCTTCATCAGCCGAAATAACTTTATAACCACTGCCGGCATGATAGTTAACTTTTAAGGTAAGGTTTTCACCGATCACTAAAGGCGTATTTTTATAAATTTCTTCATTTAAAATGCTAATAGAAGGTTCAACACAGTTTGTATTACACGGGGTGTTCATCAGTTGGAAATTCATTGAACTATCAATATTCACACTGCTCGTTTTAGATAAGTTAGCTAACTCAGGCTTTTCCTTACCAAGCACAAATAATTGGTTGGCAGCTTTCTTTTCAATAGTTACCGTTTCGCCGTTGCGCCACGTAACAGTAATGTTTTCAATTTCATCTTCATCTCCTAAACCAAAGTGCACTATATTAAGTAAGCTTTGTGAAAAAATAGCACCTGCTGAACCAACTCTTTTGAGATACTCATTTTTAGTAGTTGTCACAATCACTTGTGCTGATATTGCATCAATATTATTTTTTGGTGAATAACCAACTCTCACTAAAGCATAATGGTTATGCTTATCTAAATTAAGTTCATTATTATAAAGATACCATTGCCCGTCTTCACTGCCACTGAGTAGATCTAAATCACCATCTAAATCAAAATCAAATGCTTGACCCATATCACCATTGCCTGGTCCGCCGACATCATTGGCACCATGATGTGTAGTGAGTTCAAAATTACCTTTGCCATTATTTAATAACATATAATCTGAAACCCTTGAGCCTATCAGTCCCCAACGATAAACCAATAAATCTTGAAAACTGTCATTGTTAAAGTCTCCAACTGTTACGCCAAGCGCATTACCGCCGGTAGGTACATGCCACTGACTTGAGACATCAGTAAATTTGCCCTCGTCATTACGAAGCAGTACATCGGCAATATTTCTATTTTCTGGTGTAAAGGCAAGATCTACCGCCTGAACACCCGACAAACTAAATCTATATGACCAAAAGATATTGCCATTACGGACAAGCGCTGATTTCCAACGATTTTCACCTAAATAGCCAAAGTAAACTCCATTTTCTGAAATATCATCAGGCCAGCCTTTCGCTTGTTGCGGGTTTATAACTAGCTCTTCACCTGAACTTAATACGTTAGCTTGTTTATTGCTGCCTAAAAATATTGGGTAATCTTTACCTCGAAAAGCACCTTGGGTTAAAAATTTATAACTATGAAGCTTAATTGCGCCTTCAGCGATAAAGTCAAAAGCATCAACCCCTCTATAGCCACGAGGTTTTATTGAGAACTCTTGACTAATAGGATCATGATCTACAGAAGGTGCTTCACCATAGCCATTTTCAAAGACTTTTCCTCTAGCAAGGTACAAATCAAAGTCGCCGTCATTATCAATATCAATGTCCGTGATGGCCATAACATCATTAAGTTTGGCAATCTCTTCTGGGAACTGACTGGTTATCTCGGTAAAAGTAAAATCACCATTACCTTGCCAAACAGAAAATGGGCTATATAAAATAATATCGTCAATATGATCGTTATTTAAATCGGACACTAGAACACGAGAAGACTCGTGATCTTCTATGCCCTTGATGCTTCGGTAAGCAAATCGACCATTATTTAAATTTTCATAGAAAAAGTGCTGAGGTTTTGAGTGAGTTAAACTGGCTTCATTAATTAGCATTAAATCAAGATCACCATCAAGGTCTAAATCTATAAATTTAGCTCCTCGTCCTCTACCACCGCGATCTATTCCGACATCTCCTGTACTTAAAACAAAAGTACCGTTATTGTTTTGATAGAAGTTTGCTTTTGAAGGGTTAGTACCGTTCCCCCCTCCCATAGTTACCACTAGATCTAAATCACCGTCATGATCATAATCGCCAGCGGCTGTACCGTGTAAATCATGCATAAACCAGCGGGAAAGATCTTTTTTATGCTTAGTTACTGTACCATCACCATTATTCCAATACAGTTTACTCGGCTCAGCATTATGGTTATTGACGATAAAATCATAATCACCGTCGTTATCTAAATCAGCAACGGTTGGCCCACCATATTTAATCGAGTTGGCTTTATCTAAACCAGCTTGCTCAGAGATATCACTAAATTGAGGTAAATTCACCTCTTCTATATCTGAGAAGGACAATTCATTGATATTTAAGGTAGCGGCCTTACTCACTAGCTTTAAAGTTACTTTTCCGTGGCTGTTAAAATTAGCTAATACGGTGAATGTTTGTTCTCCTGCAACAGGAATCGTTAAATTATCAAGCAGTAATTCATCATTAGCATAAACAGTTAAATAAGCATAATCATTAGGATTAATCAGCTTTATAGAGAGCTTTTTGAGTAAGGCACCTGAAACGGAGTAGTCAATTTCTATGGGCTGTTGTGGCGCAACTGTTAACGGTAAACCTGCCAAGTTTTCATCATGACACGCAGTCATGCCACAAATCATAAATGCCATAAAGATGGGTTTATTTACTAAAAAGCTGAAAATTTTTTTCATGTTAGACTTAAAACAAATGTTAATTGTTTACAATTTACATTAGTATTAAATTAATTGTCCAGATATTTAACTAAATAGGTGTAGTTTATTGTGAAGGTAAATTTCAGTTTTCCATTAAACAGGACGGTATAGTGAATATATAAAGCAAGTTAAAACAAAAACAAAGCGTTCAGAGAACTATTCAATGATTCAATAATAAAAGGCAAAATAATGAAGACGATCATAATAAGTTTAATCAGTTTATTTACTTTAATCTCTTGTGCCCAAAATCAGGATAAAATAACCAAGAGTGAAAATTTACCGACCATAAATACAAGTATTGAGATTCACTCTGAAGAAGCGTTAGCTTTTTTGAACGAGTCAACGCCTGTTAATGTACTCGCCACTGGATTTAAGTGGGTTGAAGGACCTTTATGGTTAGAAAAAGAGGGATACCTAATTTTTTCTGATATTCCTAATAATAAAATAATGAAATATCATCCTAAAGAGGGTTTGAGTGTTTATTTAGACAAATCTGGCGCAACAGGTTTGCATCAGGGGGATTACGATCAAGGCTCAAACGCACTTTTATTAGATAAACAAAATAATTTAATACTGTTACAGCAAGGTGATAGACGGGTAGCAGTAATGAATGCCCCGCTTGATTCACCAACAAGTAACTTTAAAACCTTAGCGGGTTATTATCAAAATAAACGACTTAATAGCCCTAATGATGCTGTTTTTCATAGCGATGGCAGTTTGTTTTTTACTGATCCTGCCTATGGTTTAAAAGAAATTATGAAAGATCCCCGTAAAGAACTGCCTTTTCAAGGAGTATATCGATTAACCAAAGACGGAGATTTACAGCTATTAGACGATGAAATCAATTACCCAAATGGCATTGGTTTATCTAAAGATGAAAAAACCTTGATAGTCGCGGTATCAGATAATGTTTACCCACATTGGTTGGCTTACGATTTATCACCTCAAGGTGAAGTTTCAAATAAACGCGTATTAATGGATGCCAGTGAATTAGTAGGCAAAAAAGGTGAACAAGGTACAGCTGACGGCATGGCGTTGCATTCAAGTGGCAATATATTTGCCACCGCACCTGGTGGTGTATGGCTTATAACGCCACAAGGAAAAATATTAGCTAAAATCAGAACCGGAAAATTTGCTGCTAACTGCAAGCTTTCTGCTGATGAAGAAACGCTGTATATCACAGCACATGACACTTTAATGAGTGTGGCAATAAAATAGTTGCAAACTGCCTTTGTTTATCCAGATATCACATAAACAAAGGCATCCCCTAAAGGCAATGGCAAAGGCAAAGGCATTGAAAAATTATTGCGATTCTTTTCCTAACAATTCCATTAAGCCCAATAAGGCAGCAAATAGTACCGCACCTACAGGCCAAACTATCCAAGTAACTCCCCAATTCATCGTCCATAAACTCCAGCCGAGAAATACCGCAGTTAATAACGGCCAATAAAATGCTGCTAGTTTTTCTGCTCGCTTATTGCGCCTTGTTTTTTCAGAATCCAGCTCGCTTTCTTTTAAAATAGCATTATAGGCATAGAATTGAGCCGAAACAGGCGAAATTATAGCGATTCCACACGCGATTATACACATTAAGACAATCAGCATCATAAGTAGTGTATCTGAGCCGGAAGAAAATATACTTGCTAACATGAGTGGCATGAAACTGATAATAAAAAGAAATATCCCTATTGATAAACGCTTATTATAAATAGGCTTAAATTTTTGTAATTTATCCGTAAAAACGCTATGTACGCCATACGCAAGTTCAAAGGTCTCGTTATCAATGACAGTAGTGTTCTCTTCAAACTGGTTAGTTTTAATAAAGAAGTAAATGCCGATAGAAACCATCACTAAAATACTGGCAATACCTAATGCCGCAGCAATATTGCCCGTCATGTTCATTCGGCCTGTTTCAGCCATCGCCAAAAAGAAAAATAATGGAATCACTGAGCAAATACAAAGCATCACACCTTTAGTGATCAAGCTTGAGACAGCCATTTTGTCTTCAACGTATGCTGTAGCTTGTTCTACACTAATTTGAGTCGTTTTAACTAGCTTCTCTTGTGAATTCGTCGTAAATGTTTCGTTTTCATCTTTGAGTAAAAAATCTGTTGAAACCTCAAAAATATCGGCCAGTAAAATGATTTTATTTAAGTCAGGGATACTGTTGGCGCTTTCCCACTTAGAGACAGATTGTCTAGAAATATTCATTTTTTCTGCCAATTCTTCTTGTGACCAGCCAAACTGCTTTCTTAATCTGATGATCTTTTCTGCTAATATCATAAAATTTATTCCTTCATAGATTGTTGAGAGCCAAGCATAGGAAATCCGCTGGTTGCACACTAGCAAGCAGAGTTGTTAATTTGTCAACCACAGGTTGCATAAACGCTAACCACTTCAATTAAACGAGTTTTTTTGCTTCTAGCAAGAGAATAAGTCAGTTGGAATTTATCAATAATATTACTCCCTTTCTTTTATAAAATCTCATTAAAAAAGTCTAATTACCCCTAGTTAAGTTAACTTACCTAGCACTCTACAGGTTTACTTGTTGATGATTACTCCAAGTTTTTCCATCATAAAATCCCCCTCCCCTTCACGATTAATTAACACACACCAATTTATTTTTATATAAAACCAATATTCATATAAAAATATTGCTTGCAATTTTATTCAAAACAAGCAAATATTGTTAACAATTAGCAAAGAGGAAAAAGTTATGAATAATTTACTGATATCAGATCAACAAGTAGAAGACTTTCATCGCGATGGTTATGTCATTATCAAAGGCTTTTATAATCAAGAAGAAATTCAAAAATTACAAAATAAAGCGTTTAACGATGACAGTTTATATCAACGAGCTTGGGACAAAAAAGATGCCTCAGGAACGGTGAGTAAAGTGTGCTTATGGCAAGATCTTGGTGATGACTTTTATTCTATGTTCTCACGTGGGCGTAGGCTAGCTGACTCGGTTGAGAAAATTTTACAAGAGCCTGTTTTTCACACTACCACGAAAATTATGATGAAAGAGCCTTTAGTTGGAGGCGCTTGGGAGTGGCACCAAGATTACGGTTATTGGGCAACAGATAATTATCACCTATACCCTAAAATTGTTAGCTGCATGATTGCCATCAATAAAGCCACTATTGAAAATGGCTGTTTGGAAGTGTTGAAAGGCTCACATCATATTGGTCGTATTAACCACAATAAAACGGGCGATCAAAAAGGCGCTGATATGACATTCGTTGATGAAGCGATAAAGCACCATGAATTAGTAAAAGTTGAACTAGAGCCAGGTGATACTTTATTTTTTCATTGTAACTTGCTACATAAATCAAACCAAAACCATTCAACTGAACCACGTTGGGTGATGATACCTGCCTACTGTGCAGAAAGTGCTAAACCTTTTAAAGAGAACTCTTTAGTTTATCGTCCTCTTGATAAAGTTGAAGACAGTGAAATTTTAGCTTGGCAGGAAGCATAAAACACTTTCTTTAAATATGAATACAAAACGCCGTAAACTCATTTAGTTAAAGCTAAGTAATGCTAAGTAAATGAGTTTACGGCGTTTTACGCTTACGGTTTTACAACTTGATTAACTTATACGGATAGCTATTTTCTGCCTGCCATTGCCCCACGTATAAATTGCCTTCTTTATCAGCAATAACACCATGGGCATGCCTGAACAAGTTCCAGTTGGTGATAAGTGGTTGAAGCTCACCCTTTACATACTTTGCTTCTTCAGCGCCAATTGTTGAGATAACTTGGTTATTTTGATCAAAAACACATAAAAAGCCTGAATCATCTTGGTTTTTATTGTCAATATCAGACCAACAAACTGCCGCAACAAAATAATCACCCATAAAAACGGGGCCATGAATCCATGCTCCTGGTGTTTCTATAGTCGATATATACACTCCTGACATTGAGAACACTTTTAAACACTGCTCTGCACGTGAGCTGATGATTAAGGTTTGTTGGTTAGGGTTTCGTTTATCTATCGCTATACCGTGGGCATTGACCAAATTATGATTTTCATTGATATTTTCATGCCCGCCCCAGTGGCGAATATACTGACCTTGCTTATTATATTGAATAACATAATCAGAGCCGTAACCATCAGTGATATAAATATCACCATTGTCTGCTACCGCTATATCAGTAGGATTAAATGGCATATCAGGCGAATAAATGCCGATTGTTTGTGGGTGACCTAAAGTGAAAACAACATTACCTTCAAGCGTTAACTTTGTGATAGAGCCAGCTTGAGGGATCACTCGATTAAAAGGTGAGTCCCAAGCACCTGTAGAAACACCATCCCATTGACGGTTTAACTTCCAGCCACTGTCCACCAAATAAATATATTCACATCCCTGTTCTTCTATTATTTCAATAGCATGCAACCCTGGATACTCTGTTCCCCAGCTATCTAATAAATTTCCGTCAGCATCATAGACAATAACATTATTCTTAGGTTGATCGGTTACCATAAATATTCTGCCCGCCTTATCTATGGCAAAATCATGGCAGTTTTCTACCGGATATTTCGTTTTATCTAACGTTCCCCAATGGGCATCCACCTTATATCGAAAGTCTCCTTGACCCACAATTTGATCATGGGGATCTAGGTTAGATTTTGGTAGCACTGGCATATAAACCTCATATTAATCTTATCTATTTTGTTGTGCGCTTAGCGAAAAATATAACAAGCGCATTTGTCATTGGTTAACACTAATTACTATTTAAGAGCTTGCGCTTCATTGAGACAAGTTTTTGCACATTGCCGATGCTTGCTAATAATAAGTAACAAGCTTGAAGATAACCCGCACTGTTTACTTGTGATTAGACATCCTGATATAACAAGCTGCCAATAAAGCTAATAAAAAGAGTATTGATGCTGAGCCGCCTGATGACTTTTCTGCTGGTGTGGACTCGGCTGGCGTTGATTCTGTAGGGGCTGTCTCTTCAGTTTCTTCTGATTCAGTTTCTTCTGGCTCAGACTCTTCTGGTTCTGACTCTTCTGGTTCTGACTCTTCTGGTTCTGACTCTTCTGGCTCTGATTCTTCTGGCTCAGATTCTTCTGGCTCTGATTCAGCATTAGGATCAATTAATTGCGTAAAACTGAATTTATCGCCATTCCATTGCCATTCACTTGAGCCACTACTTTGTATTCTTACTACTTTTGTGCCGGCTGTTTCTATATATAGAGTATTATCACTAACTACTGTTTGATAATTCCCCCAATCTCCTGTGCCCGAAAAACTATCATTACTAGTAATCTCACCATCTATAGAAAGAGTCACTCCTAAGCCTTGCTCTGACTCAGAAGCAACAAGATATTCTACGCGATAATAGCCAGCATTAGGAAAAGCAACATCATACTCTCCCCAATCACCTACCGTATTGTAATTAATGTTGTCGCCAACCTTGTTAAACCCTAATTCCGTATCACTGGCTGAAGCGCTACCTTCTTTGTTGGTACTTACAAAGTCACCAAATTCAATAGTTATTGTATCGCCATCTAGCCAAGCTGAAGTATCAACAACACTTTCAGCCTTCACGGGTTTATAAAAGCGCACCCAGTCAATTAAAAAGGTGTTTTTTTCTGGATCGGCTAACTCTTCATCAGTTGCTTTAATTCCGTCAGCTTCACGCCAATCTTGCTGTTCAACATCAAAAATCACTTGCATAGGCTTACTTAAACCTGTGCCATCGGTATAACCTAAGGGATCAATAATATCTTCACCACTAACCGTGCGTACTAGCTCACCATTGATGTAATATTCTAAATTCCAAGGGTCAATCCAATAAACACCAATACGGTGGAAAGCATTACGCCAAGTGCCTGCATCATTAGTTACCCAACTTCCGGCATCTTTAGGTTGATAATCTTGAAAAGGCTCTCGAATAAAAACATGGTGGCTAAGGTGCATTCGTTGATCAAACCATTCCTGACCTGCCCTATCACTGCCATAGCTTTCTATAACATCAATTTCTTGCGTGGAATCAGGGCTTAACAACCAAAAAGCATTGGCTAAAGTTAAATTGGTAATTTTGACTCTGGCTTCAAGGTAAAGTGGATAAAGCATAGTTTCATTAGAATGAATTGCGCCAGTATAAACATTTTCTGTCCCTGCTTTTCTACTTGTGGTTAGGTTTAACATACCATTAGTAACATATGCGTGATCACCGGTAAAAAGTGTCATACCAGGGCCTGTCCAAGCATTAATAAAGCCTTCATCCCAGCGGCTATAAAATTCATCACTTTTACCAACGGCAGGCGCATCATAATTAAAATCATCAGACAAAGACTGCAATAACCAAACATTACCTTCACCTGCCTCTGCAGGTACAGAAACACCATCCCAATCGGCAGCATAACTAGCCGTAGATAAACCTAATAACAATAATAAACTTGCTGTTTTTTTCACTTTGTCACCTTTTTAATAAAGCAATACTACAGTACTTTATAAGTACCTTATTACTAATCCATCATCCTTCACCAAACCCAAATTGTCAACAATTAACAGTTAAACAATAGTTATAAAAAAGCCGATAGTGGTAACACTATCGGCTGCATACTCAATTCAAGAGTACTTAGGGAGACATTATAACAAAGGCATGAACCTTTATTTTTCCATCATATAAACGGTTTTCTTTTCTAAATACTGTTCAAGACCAAACTTACCGTCTTCACCACCAAAGCCTGATTGCTTCCAACCATTGTGGAAACCTTGATGTTGTTCACCCATACCACGGTTAACATAAACTTCACCCACTTCTAAATCATTGATAGCTTTATTAATATCAAAGAAGTTCTCAGTAAAGATATATGCACTTAGTCCGTAAATACTATCATTACAGTATTCAATGGCTTGCTCCATACCTTTAACTTTAACAATGGGTAAAACAGGACCGAAAGTTTCTTCGTGAACAGCGATATTATCTTGAGCAACATCCACTAATAATGTTGGCTCATACCAGCAACCGCCTTCATAACCAGGAACATTGGCAACCTTACCACCCGTAGCAAGCTTAGCGCCTTGCTTAAGGCTTTCTTGTACGATGTGATCAATATTTTCAATTTCACGTTGATTACATTTAGGACCCATTTGTGTATCAGGCTTCATTGGATCGCCAACTTTAAGTGCTTTAACCGCTGGTACAAACTTCTCCATGAATTTTTCATAGACACTTTCTTGTACGTATAAACGCTCAACACAAGTGCACACTTGACCACAATTAGCAAAACGTCCCCAAAGAGCGGCATCAACGGCTTTATCTAAATCCGCATCTTCCATGACCACCATAGGCGCTTTACCACCAAGCTCTAACATAACCGGTGTCATATATTCAGCTGAGGTTTTATAGATTTGCTTACCTGCAACAGTAGAGCCAGTCATGGTGATCATTTTAGTGATAGGGCTTTCACATAAAGCCTGCCCCACAACAGATCCTGAGCCGTTAATCACGTTTAATACGCCTGCAGGAATACCTGCTTCATTCGCTAAACGACCTAATTCAGTTGTTGCCAAAGGTGTTTCTTGAGTAGGTTTAAGTACAATTGAATTACCCGTAATTAAGGCTGGGCCAATTTTACGACCCGCTAATGCTAGTGGGAAATTCCATGCGGTAATACCAACTACAACACCACGCGGTACTTTATGAATGTAGATTTTTTCATCTTCATTATCTGACGGTAAAATATCACCTTCAATCGTTAAAGCATTATCACAAGCGTAATCAATAAAGGTTGCAGTAACATCTACTTCCATTTCAGCAACTGAAAGCAACTTGCCCTGTTCAGCAACAAGCATAGGCGCTAAAATACTTTTGTTTTCACGGATCTTATTGGCAAAATCACGCAAAATATTTTGACGAGTTCTCGCTGTTAACTTAGCCCACTGCTTTTGACCTGCATCGGCTATTTCAAGCGCAAATTGCGCATCTTCGCTACAGCCTTTTGGGATTTCAGCAATTTTTTCACCCGTTGACGGGCTTAATATTTCAATAATGCCATCAGCTTTTGATGAGACATACTCGCCATTAATAAAGTTAACATTATTTTTGAAGTTCAAGTCTTGAACACTCATAGTATTATCTTCCCATCCATCCGCCATCTACAAGTAGAATAGCGCCATTTACATAACTAGCCGCTTCAGAAGCTAAGAAAACTGCAGGGCCTTTAAAGTCTTCAGGGTTACCCCAGCGACCTTGTGGAATGCGGCCTAATATTTGTGCAGAGCGCTCAGGATCATTTCTTAACGCTTCCGTATTATCAGTATCAATATAACCTGGTGCGATAGCATTAACATTAACGCCCTTACCAGCCCATTCGTTTGAAAGCGCCATTACTAACTGACCAATAGCGCCTTTACTTGCCGCATAACCTGGTACAGTAATACCACCTTGGAAGGTTAATAACGAAGCAGTAAAAATAATTTTACCTGAGCCACGCTCAACCATGTCTTTACCAATTTCACGACTAAGCACAAATTGAGAGTTTAAGTTAACATCAATAACTTGATCCCATAAATCATCACCGTGCTCAGCAGCAGGTGCGCGTAAAATAGTGCCTGCATTATTAACTAAAATATCAATTTGAGGAAAATCAGCTTTAACTTCCTTAATAAAAGCATATAAAGAATCACGATCCGCAAAGTCACATTGATACGCTTTAAAATTACGACCAAGTGCTTTAACTTCTTTCTCTACTGCTGAACCTTCAAGCTCTAATGTTGCAGATACTGCGATAATATCAGCACCAGCTTCTGCTAAACCTAATGCGATACCTTTACCAATACCACGTTTTGCACCAGTAACTAAGGCGACTTTGCCTGCTAGGCTAAATTTTTCTAACATGTCATTTTCCTAAAAATTATTTATTCTGGGTTACATTCCACAAGCGCTTTCATGCCTTGAGGATTATTGTCCATACCTGCAAACGCCAAATTGATATCACTTAAGGCACTGATTGAGCTGATAAATGGTGCTACGTCTATTTCACCTTTGGCAATAAGTTCGATCGCCCAATCAAAATCTTCAGCTTCATAAACACGTGCGCCTAATAACTCTAACTCTTTCCAGAAAAATTGGAATAAATCAATAGGTGGTTGTGTAGAATGAATAGCTACCATCACAATACGGCCACGACGACCAGCAACTTGTGTCATTGCTTCAATAGCAGGTTGCACGCCTGATACTTCAAAAACAACATCAGCACCTTTGGTGCTTGTCCAATCATCAACAAATTTAGCTAAATCTGTTTCTATTGGGTTAACTGACTTAACGCCTAAACCATCTGCAAATGCGCGACGACTGTCATTAGGCTCAGAAACAAGTACTTCTGCACCAACGCTCTTAGCAACGGCTGCCACTAATTGTCCAATTGGACCACCACCTAAAATGACAACTTTTTCGCCTGCTTTTAAACGTGAACGACGTACATCATGACAAGCTACCGATAACGGCTCAATTAATGCGCCTTGCTTAAGATTAACGCCTGCAGGTAACTTATGTAATGTACGTGCTTTAACGGTCCAGCTAGACTGGAAAGCGCCGGGCGTGTCAATGCCCATAAATTTTAGGTTTTGACAAATATGTGTATGACCTGCTTCACAGGTAGGACACTCACCACACCAATCTAGTGGGCGAACAACCACTTTATCGCCAATAGCATAACCCTCAACTCCTTCACCAATTTCAGCAACTGTGCCTGAAATTTCATGACCGATAGTCGCAGGTGGGTTAACACGCTGATCCATCACACCGTGATAAATATGCATATCAGTACCACAAATACCAACGTAACCGACATTAAGACGAACTTCGCCTGCCTCAGGTGATTGTTCTTCACCGGCAACCAGATCAAAACCTTTATTACCTATATAACGTGCAGCAACCATTTTTTTTACCTTAAGAATGTTTAATTAAATATTGACCAATGAGCGCATCATCAAACTCAACCCCTGTACCAGGAATATTAGGCGCAATAGCATCACCCTTTTCATCAAGCTTTAAAGGATGTGTTGTGTATTGATCAATGGGAAATGAATGTACCTCTAAATAACCCGCATGAGGCTGAGACGCTAGTAGTGACACATGTAACTCATGCATGCCATGACTACAAAGCGGAATACCATGTTCTTTTGCTAATTCTGCAATTTGTAAAAAGCCCGTGATACCACCAATATTAGAGGCATCAGGCTGAACAAAGCCTAACTTTGATTGTGAAAATGCATAAGTAAATTCATGATACGTATGTAAGTTTTCACCCATAGCTAAAGGAATAGATAAGGCATCAGAAATACGGCCATAAGCTTCATACTCATCCGGTATCATTGGCTCTTCAAACCATGAAATATCACAATGTTCTATTGCCTTACCAAATCTAATAGCTTCTTGCTCTGATAGTGAATAATTTGCATCCACCATAAAAGTGCAATCTTTACCGATTAAGTCTCTTACCGCTTCAACTCGAGCAACATCTTCTAAATAATCTTCTTTACCGACTTTAATTTTTACCGCATTGAAACCTTTATCTAAATAGCCTTGAATATTTGATAGTAATTTTTCTTGGCTAAAATTCAAATCAATTCCGCCCGCATAACAGCGAGTAGTATTGCTAGCGCCACCGGCAACTTCCCATAACGGTTTGTTTAAGCGCTTACATTTAATATCCCAAAGGGCAATATCTACAGCTGATATAGCAAAACTTAGTAATCCGCCTCGACCAACGTAGTGATATTCCCATTGTAGTGAATCCCAAATAGCAAAAATATCAGTAGAATCTTTACCAATAAGGTTTGATTTCATTTCATCATTGATTAATGAATAGATGGCGCGACCACCTTTACCACCTGTGTATGTGTAGCCTACACCTTCATAGCCGTCGCTAGATTTTATTTTACATACAACAAGTTCAAAATGAGTGTGATCGCCATGTTTTGCATCTGACAAAACTTCAGCTAATGGTATCTGATAATATTCTACTGTTACGGCAGTTATTAAACTTTGCTTGCCATTCATTGAATCAGTCTCTCTTGGCTGGTTAATTGTTAACAATTTACACTTCACAAGAGTTTTTGTAAAGGTTTATTGTTAACAATTACCAATATTATAATTAATTATTTACGCATTGTTTATTTTTTGTGTTATTAGCGTTTATTTTTTAAATAATTACGCCTAAATCCCCTAACAACGAGTACTTTGCTCTGAAAAAGCCAACCTGACATTAGCTATTTCTACGGTCATTTTACCGCCGGTATAAACCATAAAAGGGGTAGTGACTTTACTAAAATCAAAGTTGTTTTTAGCAAAACACTTTAGCGGTACCGGTAAACTGACCCATTCATTTTTAGGGAGCTTTTTAAAAGTACTTTGCAGTGCAAAGCTGCTTCTACACTTCCAATCCCAGTTACACTCCATCGTCAATTCCACCAATTTTTTAGGTGGTTTGATTACCTTAACGTCTATCAACAGTACGCCGTTATCTACAAACGAGGATAAATCTAAAACATTTAAGGTATTCATTAAATTGGCTGTTAAAAGGCTTTTATCTTCAGTGCCCCATTCATTTTTAATCCCTCGAGGTTTCCACGTTAATCGCAGTGCATCGTTCTCAACATCTTTTGTAGCAGGCGCTGCAACTAAGCTTCCTCTCAAAGTTTTTGCTTTACTGTTTTCTAGTTTGACCTTACCGAACTGCAAACTAAATTCCCAAGGAGCTACACTTTGACCTGCAACTAAAAAATCAGTTTGAGGATTTGCTACTTGCGCAAAAACGTTCAAAGGTAATAAAAATAGAACCGCAGTGATTAACTTATTAGTGCTTAAAAAAGAAGGTTTCATGATTAACTCGCTTTTGCTGAATTTTCTGATTTATTGCGCTTCCATTTAATTAACTTCTCCAAATGTAACCCTGAGCTCAACATCAAGTGACAAACTTGCAACAAACCATTTTGATGACATGTTTTAAGCTTGCTGCCACTTAATTCGCTGATCGCTTTTTGATTAAAGCTATATAAGCCGCTTAACGCTGTATTGCCCTGATCGCCTAAATCAATATTTAACGTGATTGGCTCTAGCAATTCATATTCATTGGCGAGATTTAGCAATTCTCTGCTTTGTTTGCTGCCTGCCATTAGTTGTGAAAATGTTTGCTGAATACGTTGTAAATACTCTGTAGCTTCACCTTGTTCATCAAAAATGCGCGCACCATCATCTATGGCTAATAATGGGCTAGCAATGTCCAGCGCAAGTTGTGCGCCCGAGGTAAACTCCCCTTCAGGTAAATGAACAATAAAAGGTCGTCTTAAAATATCTAAAGGTAAGTAAGTTGCCTGCCAAGCATCACCTTGTAAGTATAAATTTTCGCCTCGTTCAAACCCTAAGATGGCGCTAAATTGAAACTGTCCTGTTTCTGAATTTTTAGTAATAAATATTGGATATTCGTGCACTAAGCTACTTAATTCTCCCACCATAACAACACTTAAGTTGACGTGATTTTGCACAATATTGTAGGTTTTATTTCTTATTCTTAAGTCACGATGCTTAACCGGATTTAATAATTCTATTTTGCTTGAGGACATACTTCTCTCCGTTAACATTTAAATTTTAGATAAACCGTATTGTTGAATTTTTGTTATTAATTCACGGTTACTGGGTAAGCTATTAACTAACTGATTGGTTTTATTTAGATTGTTTTTAACCTGTTCTTGGACAAAAGCATTTAAATTTGGGTCAGGTGTAAACAGTGTCTCTGTTCTAAACTGACTGCCATAGAGTACAAACTGGTAACTGGCTGCCTGAAACACTTCACCAATGCGGTTAAAATCTAATTGAGTTGGCACATTGTATTGCCATAGTTCCATTTGTGTTTGCAAGCGCTCTGGAATACTTGCTGAATTTCTATTATCTTGCCAAAAAGGTGTTTCACGGTTACTGACAATATAATGCAACTTCAAAAACTCAATGACTCGTTGCCAGCGGTAACTAAAGGTGTCATTAAAACGCGCTTCGACAATCGATAAAGTATTTTTAGTTTTAGGCAATTGCTCAGAAATCATGGTGGCTGAAAGCTCAATCATCACTAAAGCTGCAGCTTCTAAAGGCTCTAAAAATCCAGCCGATAAACCTATGGCAACACAGTTTTTATGGAAGAACTTTTCTCGATGGCCTGCCTGAAAATTTATTTCTTTGACGTTTAGCCCTTTAGTGCTCGCACCGCTTTTTTCAATATACGCCATCAAGTCTTGTTCAGCTGACTCTCGCGACTGATATTTACTTGCATAAACATAACCAACACCACGGCGAGTAGGTAATCCTATGTCCCAAATCCACCCTGCGGTTTGCGCAGTTGATTGTGTATAAGAGGCAATAGCATCGTTATCATGCTCGTACGCTACTTGCACTGCTAAAGCGGTATCAGCAAATAATACATCATCAATAGGGTTAAATTTAACGCCAAGTGCATCGCCCAATAACAGTGATTTAAAACCACTACAATCAATGAAAAAGTCTGCAGCTATTTTCTCACCGCCAACTAGTTGTACGCTTTCAATTTCACCAGATTCAGACAATAGTGCAGATTCAACATCGGCAACGACGTGGCGAACACCTAGGTTGTTAGTACAATGTTTCTGTAAAAATGCGCTGAACTTAATCGCGTCTAAATGATAGCCATAATTCGCGTAGCCCGCATACTCAGGTGTTGAAATAGTTTTCGGGGCGAGATTTTTATTGCACAGAGTTTCTTGGCTGGTGAAGAGTTTAGCCAGTGATTCATTCGTATTTTCAGTTAACCAATAGGCTGCAGTATCACCGGTTAGCGCACCATCAGGTACATCAAAAGGATGGTAATAAAAATTATCTTGTTGCTCACTGTCCCAGTTAACAAACTTTGAGCCTTGTTTAAATGAGACATTACATTCTCGAATAAAATCAGTTTCTGATACACCAATACTACGCAGTGTTTGTGGCATGGTTGGCCAAGTACCTTCACCCACCCCAACCGTTGGTACATTGGCAGATTCAACCAAAGTAATAGTCAATTCGTTATGTTTAATTCGGGCGCTATGCCTTGCTGCAATAATACCTGCAGTTAACCAACCTGCGGTACCACCGCCAACAATAAGTATTTCTTTTATTAGATTACCCAAAATTATTTCCCATAGTTATCATTCTAAATCACGTAACCTCTGAAGAATCATTAGGTACCAAGCAAAGTCATATCCATTGACAGTAATAGATTCAGTACAAATTCAAATCTCACCAATAATTTTAAACATACAAATACTTCGTTAGAGGTTAAATATTGATATGTTTAAAATTAAAAAGCTCTAGTAAGTACTAGAGCTTTAATATTAATAGAAAAATCTATCTAAGGAATGCGTACAATTTCAATGTTATCAATAATGTACTGTGCACCTACACCGCGTAGTACAAAATCAACGGTAAGATTCTCGCTATCCCAATTGGTATCAGCACCATGTCCCCACCAGTGAGAAGTTTCATCAGCGACACCTTGCACCGTACCGAAGTCTGCGCCATTCCAAACGTCACTAAACAAGGTGAAATCTAAAGCAATATCTGGGTTTTTAAATACAACCTCAAATCTGTAGCCACCCCATTGATTAAGGTTTGGATCAGTTCCAGCAGCCATATTATCTTCGTAATTTAAGTACTGCACATCATAAGTTACACGATAACGTCCACCTGACACCATGGCACCATTTTGAACTGGAAAGCTAATGGTTACTGCATCAGTAGCATCGGTAGTATCTACATACAATACTTGATTAGTTGCATCATTAGGATCTTCTCTTAGTTCTACCGTACCACCGCCAGTTGCCGTAGGCGTATAGCCATCATCTTCAAACGAGCCAGGATTACCAGTTAAAATGTCTACACCTTCAATGTTGTCATAACGAGCGAAGGTAAAGTCATCAAGCACTGGCATACCATCATTACCCATCCATGCACTCATGACGAACAACCTTAACTGATCGGCAATATCCATTGGAGTTTCACCATCGCCGTTTGCTGTAGCTAAAAATCCTGATTCAGTATCATAAGTAATCAATAATGGACGCCAAGAAGCATTCGCAGGATGCCAAGGTCGAGCACCAACCCAGAAGTTATGGGCACCATTTGGATCATTACTTAGCATCACATAAGGTGAAGCTTCACCAGCACCTACGTAAGCATTGTAATGGAAGTAATATTTACCACCTAACTCCATATCAGGGAAAGCGTCAGCAGTAACCGCATAGTAACAAGGAGCTCCTAACATTTGAAAAGATGAATTGCCATTGGCTACTATTGAATTTTGAATCGCCGCACCTGGGTCACACCAAGTTGCTTCAAAACCAGCACCATCACTTTCAAAACCAACATCCATGCCATTAGCAGCTAAGAGGTTTGATTCAACACCGTTGACACGAATAGTTAACTCACGCTCACCATCAGACATGTTACCTTGATCATCCGATACTTTCATTGTGAAAACAAAATCTTGGAATGCACCTGGCGCAATATCATCAAAATAAGCATTCGGGTTGAAGTTTAAGGTATTGTCTTCAACTTGACCTGCAAACGAGTTAACGTATGCTTGCCCATCTAGTTTAACGTCACTTATAACGATAGCATCGCCTTCACGATCTATTACTTCAGCAGCAAGATCGACCATTAGCATGCCATCAGTTTCTTGAACATCTTCACTCATAAAGTAATTAAGTACTAATGGTGCACCAGGAATATCTTGAACACCTAATACGTTTACAGAAAGATTTCTTTCAAGATCATTATTGTGATCACTTACTGTATAAGTAAAATTAAAAGTAACCTTTTGACCATCAGGAATATTCGCTTCTACAGCAGAAACATCTATATCAAGATTAGTACCATTAACCGTCACAGGAAGATCAAAAGGATTATTTGCACTGGCAACAACATTGCTGATAGTCAATTCTTCACCATCTGCATCAGTAACATCTTTTAAACCATCAAGAGTACTCATACCAGCATCACGGGTAAAGTTGCCCACTAAGTCATTAGCTATCTCAGGTGCAAAATCTTCACCTTCGATGTTAATGGTCATTGTACGAGGTACAGAATGTTCACCGTCACTGATATCGTAATTTAACACCACGGTATATGTTTCACCCGTATCAATGATAGGAGCTACATCTAGCGGACGAACCCCTACATTAGGACCTGATGGCTCTACACCTACAGCATCTGTTGGGGTTACACTGCCATTTCTAACGGTTAACACATCACCGTCCATATCAATAGCTTTACCTTCTGTACCTAATTCACCATTAGTGCCACCTAAAGCAGAAAGTAATACGTAGCCATCTTTTTCATGAAGGTTTACAACAATATCGCCACCGTGCTCTGGCGCATATAAATTTTCTTTTACTGGTGGTGTGTAGCTTTCACTACCACAACCTGTAAGTGCAGCTACAATAGTAGTAGCAATTATCGTTTTAGATTTTTGTAATGTTTTCATAATTAAACACCATTCAATTATTTAGTGAAGACATGGGAGTTACCCCATGCCGTTCTCAATTTATTATTAGAAATTAACGCGAACACCTAAGCGATAAGATGCACCCACTTTATAGTTAGTGTAAGTACGTGACGTTGGAGCATCACCCGTTAACGGGTTACCTTCTTCAAGCGCAACAAACTGATAGCCAACAGCATTGTCAGCATAAACACGTTGTACTTCTAACTCACGGTTCGTGTAGTAAGTTCTATAAGCAGCATCAGTTAAGTTAGTCGCTTGGAAAATCACCATCACGTTATCATTAACTTTATAAGAAGCTGAGAAATCTAGGGTATCGCGCCCTTCATTCCAAATTGAACCTTGGTTCCATGTACGACCACTTTGCCCAGTGTTGTAATCTGTACCTACAAGTGAATCACTAGCACCACGGTAGCTTAAACGTACTTGATGTCCGTCTTGCTCCCAAAAAGCGGTGAAGTTATAGGTGTGCATTGGTGTGTCTGCAACAGGCATTGGTGCTAGTTCTTTACCTGTTACTGATGAAATATCTGCATCATATTCACTGTCTTGGTAAGTATAGTTAGCTGATACCCCTAAACCACTTAAGAAGTAGCCAGGTAAGAAGTTATAACTTTGCGTATAACCAAGCTCTACACCACCAATAGTAGCGCCTTTACCATTAACAATTTTACTAACACTGTATTGCCCACATAAATCACGTAAATCATTGCTTAATCGTGTTGGATCTGAGCCCCACCAACCGTAATCAGCCGTAGCACGTTGTGGCATACAACCCGTTAAGCCATGATCATCACCGTCAGCATCACTGTCATCAGCAATCATAACAAGCTCATCACTACTAATTTCACCTTCTAAGGTACGTAAATCAGTCAGATAAGTTGCTGCTGTATCGTTAGTCGTAAAGTTTTTCATGTCTTTGTAGAACAAGGCAACACTTAATAATGAAGCTTCGTTAAAGTACCACTCAGCTGAAATATCAAAGTTATTTGACTCAAGTGGATCAAGTTGCGTGTTATACATACTTACACGACCTACTTGCGGGTTACCATTACCCCAGTAACCATTTTCATACACTGAGAAACCCGGACGGATTAAGTCAATTTCAGGGCGTGTCATGGTTTTAGAAGTAGCAAAACGACCAACCACTTCATCAGAGAATGCATAGTTTAAGTTTAAGCTAGGTAACACATTTTCATAACTATGTTTACCATTAGATTTAAATGATTTTAATGATCTATCTTCGTTCTCACTAAAACTATAACCGGTAAAGTTTCTTGACTCGGCTGGTGAACCGTCCCATAGAACTGAAGAGTTCCAACCATAAACATCATTAGTACTTACATCAGCATGTTGCCATAATACGTCCCAACCTGGTGTCCATGAACCTGCAGGTCTATCTACACCTGCTAACGTATCAGCTGCCCATGAAGCATAGTTTGGATCATGACAAGCACCTTGGTCAGCCTGTGGTGTCCAACCTGAAGGATCTTGACCTGAGCTGGTATCCCAACCCTGACCATCAACACGGCCATAACGTTTTTCATAACCCTGCTCCATAGCGCTTGTGTATTGACAAGCAGGTAATGAAGTATCACGTAAATCACGTAATTGAACACGGTCAAATTCACGGTATAAATTATCGGTAAAGGTCCAGAAGTTTGCACCTGAATAACCTGTAGTTTCTACGTCAGTTTTCACATAACGTACACCAATATCACCCGTTAACTTGCCATCAAAATATTCAAAGTTAAATTTCAAGTAAGCAGCTGAGGTATCAAAATCAGCGCCACGTGTTTGGGTATTATCAACCGTTCTAACAATGTCTTCACCACCAAACACTAAATCAGAAGCAGCAAAAACATCAATAGGAGTCCAGCCAGTAGTATTAAAGTCGCGAGCATAACCTAATGAGCTCATAAAATTATCATAAGCTAGGCCATCACTGGCAATCATTGAACCACGAATACCTGTTAATGTACCACCGGGTACAGTAACAATATTACCGTCTTCATCTTCTAATACTTCTGTTGCTGCAGAAGAACTATAAGAATAGGTTTGATTATCAACAAATTTTTCTCGTTGAGTATACTTAGCACCAAACTCTATTCCTGTAACACCAGCAAAGTCCATTTCATATTGGAAATCAACTTGTGCGTTACTCATTTTGTCTTCAACGTCTACATCCCTATTTGAAATGTAACCTAAGTGAAATGCTTCAATATCACGAGGGTTGAAGTTTGTTGTTGAAGAGTTATCTTCATTGGCTGGATGAAAAACACCGTCATCATCAATCCAGTCATAGATATTATCACCTAAATCTACATAACCTTGACCACTAACGATTTTACACATACCACTAGTACAGTCATAACCAACAGGTTCAACATTTTCTAATGCTTCTTGACTTAATCGTGCTGGCACTTGCACAAAGTTTTGCATATTTGTTGAGGCGTTAGGTAAGCTTTCAGAAGTACTGCTTGAATGACCAATTGCTACTTTCATTTGTAATGAATCAGTAATAGCTTGATCAAGCTGTAAACTAAAGCTGTAATTCTCACGGTCATCACCACCGTCATTTCGCGATAGATCACCTGTACCGTAACGGTTAATGTATTTAGTTAAGGTTTGTGTTGTGGTATCTATGGTATACCAGTCAGCTTGCGGATCAGTAAACGGGTCAATAGTAGCATTATTTAATGAACTTTGACCTTCAATAAAGTTACCCACATTACCGTGACGACTTTTGATGCCATCCATAGAGTTTGTTCTTTCTTGCGTTGAATAAGTCGCATCGAACATTAACTCAGTTGAGTCGGTAGGTATCCATTGAAGACCTAAGGTACCACCAGTTCGGTCACTGGTATTTTGGAATAACTCATAGTTAGTACTATTGTGTCTGATCGCTTTAACACCAGAAAGTATTTCACCGTTTTGATCTCTTGCAGCAAAAATTTCTGGTGTTACTTCAAAGTTACCTACACGGTATTGGTCGCGGCGAATAGTATTAGTTTCGCTATAAACAGATAATGCTACACCAAAAGTATCATCAAGGAATTTTTCAGATAGTGCTGCTGAAACTTTATAATCTGATTCTTCAGAAAAGTCATTGTAACGACCTTGTACTGTCGCAGAACGTACATCATTTTCTTGGTATAGAGGACGAACCGTTGTTAAGTTTACGCTAGCACCCAATGAACCTTCATCATGGTTAGCGCTTGGTGTTTTAACAACTTCTAATTTAGATAGAATATCAGCAGAGAAAGAACTTAAGTCAACCGATTGGCTAAAATCAGTTGAGGTCATTTGTTGACCATTAATAGTGATTTTGTTTTGGTTTGAAGAAGCACCACGAACTGTAATTTGTGAGCCTTCACCGTCTTGACTAACCACGGTAACACCGGTAACACGCCCTAACGCATCAGCAATATTTTGGTCAGTACTTTTACCAACATCTTCGGCGTTAATCGTATCAACGACGTTAGTGGCAAATCGTTTATCATTGATTGATTTTTTCAAGCTACCACGTAAACCGGTAACTTCAATCACCTCAATATTTTCATCTGTAGCTGAAGCATCTTGTTCTTCTGCTTCTTGAGCACTTACATTAAGACCTGTTGCAGCAAGCAACGCCATGCAAACAGGGCTCAATTTGAACTTTCTATTCGGACTTATCATTTTTAATCCCCTAGGGTATCTGATTCCACTCTTTTTATAATACATTTTCTATTTTTGTTTTTAATAGCTGAGCTATTTTATAAACGACATAGACCAAAATTATTCTGGTTGTTTCATTTATATACACCACTTTATTCTCATAACTACACACTTGTCAATGATTTTTTGTTAACAATATTCAATTTACAATCATTTTACAATTGCTACGAAAAAACTCGTAAAAACAACTGCTTTAACAAGGGGTTAATTTAGCCATTACAGCTCCGTAGTAAGCGTTTTAACAGAAAAAAACATACGGACATACCTAGGTGTAAAATTGATTTTTAAAACGAATTTAGCCAATCAAAAAGCTTTATAGAAAAAATGACAGTAGAAAATTATAGAAATAAAAATAAAAAAAATTGTGCTAATTAATTAAAAGTGACCAATGCCTTTAAGCTGATTTTTTAATTTGAATAATGTAAAACAGTTTTTCGGATATGATGTTATACCAAGTTGATTAAGTTCTTTACCACTCAGCGAGAATTAAAAGGCTTTGAGGCAAGGCATTGATTGAAGAGAATGGTTATTCCCTTGTCAATATCAATAACGCAGCATATAAGCCTTTTAAACTCGCCCTTTGGGAGCTTGCTCGATGCCCACTAACTTCGTTAAATTTATTTGATTTAGAATGACTAGACCTAAACAAATTTGCCTTGTTATTGAACATCGAGCATAGCTCTGATTAGGGAAGAAATTTAATCAAATTGGTATTAACAGCATCAAAAAAAGCCTATCACTTTTCAGTGATAGGCTTCTTAGGTAGCTAGCTAATCTTATACCGACTTAACTTAAGCTAATTTATCAAGGGATAAGATAAATTGGTGGTTATGCAGTATTTTGGAAAGTGCCTGCATCTAATACCTGCTTTCTTGGTGTGAACCTACAAATATAGTTCCAATTCCAACTGGCATCATATTTATGACACAAACCCCAACCAATACCCGGCTTGGCTGATTCTTTCCCTTGTGGATCACGATATAAACCAATTGCCTCAGGCGCACCTTTTATATGTGCTTTTATTTCAAAATTAATGCCGTCCGGTGAAAATTGAATAGTATTTTTTTCAGGACCATCAGTCGTTAGCATGGAAGCAATGCCGCCTTGATAGTTCCATACCACAACTTCATGGCCACTATTTGAAATAGGGTTATAGTCTGATTTTACATAAGGGCCTTCGATGTTTTCAGCGATAGCAACACCATGCTTAATTTCGCGACCGCCAAAGTTCATGCTCTCCCCCATGGTTTCACCTTTATAATAAAGATAAAACTTTTCATTAAACACTAATAAACAAGGATCGTGCACTTTATGGCTATCAAAGCTGCCTTTACTTTTGACATGGAAACGATTGTCTTCATCGCCATCCCATTCACCGTCTTTTGAAGGGCTTAAGATAGGCTGCGAAGATTTATGCCAAGGACCATAAGGACTTTCTGACCACGCTAAGGCGATTTGTTCATATTGACGATTGGTATAAGGATATTGTACCGATTGATAAACTAAATAGTATTTTCCATCGTGTGCTAATACCTCGGGGGTAAATACAGCACGGTCATCATAGGCGCCAGCTTCACCACGCTCTATGGCTACACTTTGCTCTTGCCAGTATTCTCCATCTTCTGACGTTGCATGCCACACTTGTGTTAAATCCCAAGGAAAAACTTTGTCTTCTGGATTATCAGAGCCAAAGCCAACGGTTTCCCCCTCACCTTTGGTGTACCAAACATGGTAAAGATCATCCACTTTAATAACCGATGAAGGATCTCTTCGGATCACCCCTTCTTCAAAAGCAAAATCACCTTTTAATTCGTGAACGTCAAATTCAGTTAACCACTGATCGTCTTTTTCATCATAACCGCGCTCAATGGCACGCTGACTTGCTAAACTTAATTTTTTATTTTTCATGCTTACCTCAAAAACCTGCTAATGCAGTACGGAGATGCTGGTAGGTAGGTTTACTTAAAATAGCGCCTTTATGTTGTACAACATTACTGGCAACAAAACAGGCCTTCTTAATAGCCATTGTTATGTCATCACCAGAGAGTCTAGCGGCTAAATAAGTACCAGCGAACGAATCACCTGCAGCGGTACTATCCACCTGTACAGGCGCAGGCTCAAACGGTTGATGATATTGACAAATGTTGTCGTTATAGCCATAAACACCAGCCTCACCACATTTAATCACTACTTCTTTTGAGCCGAATAATTGACAATAATCAATAATCTCTTGATAACTTTTATGTTCGAATAACTGTTCATGCTCTTCAATGCCTGGCATCAAAATATCACTCACGTTATACGCTTTTTCTAACCAATAAATTGCATGAGTTTTATCACGCCACATTTTTGGGCGGTAGTTAGGATCAAAAGCAATTCTACTACCTTGTTTTTTTAGCGTTGACATTAACTCAATTAATGCTGATTTATCCTCATCGGCTAGTACAGATAAAGAAATACCACTAAAAAATACCAAATCTGTGTCGGCACATAGCTTGGCAAATTCATCAATTGTTAAATATTGCATCATCTTGCTAGCTGCTGAGCCTGAGCGCCAATAACTAAAACTACGCTCTCCATGACTATCCGTTGCAATGGAATACACGCCAATGGTTGCTTTATCTGTAACAACCGCTTTGGTGTCATCTATTCCTTCAGCACGCCAACAAGCTAACATATCTTCACTTGCTTGATCCTGACCCACTGCGGTTAAATAACTTGTGGTTAGTTTGTCATTTAACCTTTTTGCATATACCAAGGCATTATAGGTATCACCAGCGAATGCTTTTTGAAACTTATCTTCACCAATAGGCGTTAATTCCATCATACATTCGCCAATAGCGAGCAATTTACTTTTCATTATCCGTTTTTACCCTGTTATAGATTGTTAGGTCGCTGATATTTTGGTCTCAGAAAGCTTGCTTTCAGAAAGTTTGGCCCCTGAAAATTCAGCTTCAATTTCTTCAATTGTTTTATGCTTAGTTTCTGGCAACAATTTATATAAGAAAATAAAGCCAACAATACCGCTTACCGCATAGAATAAAAACACATCAGCAGCACCGATATTATTCAATAACCAAGGGAAAAACTGCTGAACAAAATAACTCATCATACTACTGATAAAAGCAAATACCGGTATGGCAACACCGCGAACACCTGTTGGGAATATTTCAGAAAATAATACCCATAAAATAGGACCTAGCGAATAATGAAAAGCAACAATAAATAACATAATACCCGTCATAACAACCGCTACATTGATAGTCGTTGCATTTTGTAAGATGATACTTTCTGCCTGACGTAATTCAGATTCTGACATGGTTTCTTTAAGCGCTGCTTTAAATTCAATATCTGAATGGAAAACTTTATTGGTTAGTTTGTCTAACCCTGAAATTTGGTGCTGTTCTTTTATTTCTGCAACCGCTTGTGGCGTTAACTGGTAAGTTGCTTGCTTAAAGCCAACATGACAAATATATAAGCTGATACTTGCTAAAATTAACCCAGACATTAACAGCGGACGACGTCCCACTTTATCAATTAAAACTATCGCAACAATAGTGAAAGCAACACCAACTACCCCAACCACTACTGCATTTAAGAACGCAGCATCAGTGCCTATACCAATTTGTTCAAATACGGTTGGCGCATAAAATAAAATAGCATTAATGCCTGTGGCTTGCTGAACAATAGCAATAGTAAAAGCAACGATTACCGCTTTACGGCGTCTTGTTGAAAATAAGCTTTTAAAGGAGGCAATCATAGAGTGGCTTGTTGGATCAGACGCTAAGCTTTGCTTAACATCAGCCACTTCTTCTTCAGGATCTAAATCATGATCGAAGCTGGCAATAACTTGTTTCGCTTCCTCTTCTTTACCGTTCATAATTAACCAACGAGGGCTACGAGGAATAGTAAACAATAAAGCAAACCAGATCACTGCAGGCACTATTTCTAGCCCTAACATCCAACGCCAAGTATGTGTATCAAGCCCTACAGCTGACACCCACTCATAACCAGACTGAGACAGCATTAAAATACCGTAATTTGCGAAGTAAGCCGCTGAAAAGCCAACAACAATACTTACCTGTACAATAGTCACTAATTTACCGCGAATATTCGCAGGTGCAATTTCACCAATATACATTGCCGCTACAGATAAAGAAGTAAACGCCAAGCCACCAATAAAACGGGCAATCACTAACGTTTCATAATTAGGTGCAAAGGTAGAAGCTATTGCTGAAAATATATAAATGAAGGATATACCTATTAGCACTTTCTTTCGGCCGATACGATCACATATATAACCAGTAATAAGTAAGGCGAATAAAACCGCTAAACCAGGAGCACTTACCATAGTGCCCACTTGCATATCAGACAAACCAAATTCAACAGAAACAAATTTAACCGTTCCTGAAATGAGTGCAGCATCAAGACCTAAAATAAAAGCACCAAATGCGACAACCAAAGCACAATAATAAACGCTTTGCGAACTTGTTTTCATAGACTTCCCCATTTTTTGCCAACATTAAAATATTCACACTTTAATGAAACATGGCTTTTTAATAATTTTTATTCATGTTACCTTATATCTCAAGAATTGTTAACAATTAAATATATACATTTATGTTGTTTTTTATTCGTACAAGATTAAGTGCTTAATTTATTAAAGATAATTAATCTGTTAATTCGCTTTAATTTAGCAAAAAAGCTTAATTAAAAGTAACATAACAACTTATGCTCTGTCATTTGATGCATTGTGAATCATATTGACCTTAGGAGACCCAATGAAAACATTAAAACAAATACTTATACTTTCAACTGTCGCTTTAGCGGTTGGTTGTCAATCTGAAAGTAGCAATACAGCAATTAACACCACGTTAAAACAAGTTTCACCACAAGCCCCTGAAACCTTATTAGAAATTGCCAAGTTAGACAGCAAAAATCCTGATGTTAAATTATCTTACTCTTATGCAAAGGGACATATTGAAAACAACCAGCTTGATGTAAAATTCGATAACACCAACAGCACACACACCAGTGTAACAATCGAACCTAAAGACAACTGGGATTGGAGTAGCTACTCTGATTTCAACTTAGCGTTTGATATTGCCAATCATGGTCAACGTTCTACCCAAATATATTTAGATATCACCGACGGCAATGGCGATAATTACACTCGCTCAGTGAGCATTCCCAAAGGTGGTTTTAATACCTATTATGCTAAAATGAAAGGTCATGATTTAGCCACTCCCGAAGGTGAAGACGGCGTAGAGCTTAACTTTACCTCAGGGTTACGTTCAAATCCTGATACTTGGCAAAGTAACGAAATACAATTTATTTCCTTATGGGGTAAAAAGAATTTAGATCTTTCATCGATTAAAAAAATTACTATTAGTGTACAAAGTGCATTATTTGATAAAGAAATTCAGTTAAAAAATATTCGCCTTCGTAAAAACCCTACCATGGACAAGGACTTCCTTACGAATATTGTTGATAAATACGGTCAAAACGCCAAAGAAGATTTTACTGGCAAAGTGCACAGTGACGAACAACTACTTAAAGAGAAGCTAGCTGAACAAGAAAAATTTGCCAGCCAAACAATACCAGACCGCTCTAAGTTTAGTGGCTGGGCTGCAGGTCCGAGATACCAAGCAACGGGTTATTTTAGAACAGAAAAAACCGATGGCAAATGGTCACTTATTGATCCTGAAGGCTACATTTATTTTTCCTCAGGCATTGCTAATATCCGTTTATCAAATACCTCAACCATGACAGGTTATGATTTCCCTGTTGCTTCGATTGCCCAGCAAACTGCTGATGATGTTACACCAGAAGACTCTCAAGGTTTAAACAGAGTGCCCGATTCAGCAATCCCTAAACGCTTTGAAGCATCAGAATTAAGAGCAAGTATGTTTAATTGGTTACCTGATTATGCTGAAACGTTAGGAAAACATTTTGGTTACCGCCGTAGTGCGCATTCAGGGCCACTTAAGAAAGGTGAAACCTATAGCTTTTACTCAGCCAACTTAGAAAGAAAATACGGTGAAGATGGCGCTGATTTCATGAAAGCATGGCGTGATACCACGTTAGATAGAATGACCAATTGGGGATTTACTTCATTAGGTAACTGGGCTGATCCTGCATTTTATGACAATACACAAGTTCCATATTTTGCTAATGGTTGGATCCGTGGTGATTTTAAAACCGTCTCAAGTGGCAATGATTTCTGGTCACCATTACCTGATGTATTCGATCCTAAGTTTGCTGTTCGAGCAGACTTCACAGCTAAAGTTATCTCACAAGAAGTACAAGATAGCCCATGGTGTGTAGGTGTATTTATCGATAATGAAAAAAGTTTTGGTCGCCCTGAAACTAAAGAGTCTCAATACGGCATTGTGCTCCACACATTAAGAAGAGACGGCAAAGAAGTACCCACAAAAGCAGCATTTACTCGTTTAATGAAAGCAAAATATGTTGATATTGCTAAGTTAAATAAAGCTTGGAATAAAAACATTGCTAGTTGGGAGGCCTTTGATCAAGGTATTGATTCAACCTTTAATACCGATGAGCAAGTTACAGACTACGCCGAATTACTAACGGCCTACGCTGACAAATACTTTGCAATAGTTAACCAAGCAGTGAAAAAACATCTGCCAAACCACATGTATATGGGCGCGCGTTTCCCAGATTGGGGTATGCCAATCGAAGTAGTAAAAGCGTCAGCTAAGCATGTTGATGTGGTAAGTTACAATGCTTATAAAGAAGGTTTGCATAAGAAAAAATGGGGATTTCTTGAAGAAATTGATATGCCAGCAATTATTGGCGAATACCACGTGGGAGCAAAAGACAGCGGCTTATTCCACCCAGGTTTGATTCACGCCTCTGATCAACAAGATAGAGCCAACATGTTTGAAGATTACATGAACTCAGTAATTGACAATCCATACTTTATTGGCGCTCACTGGTTTCAGTACATAGACTCACCTATTACTGGTCGTGCTTATGATGGTGAAAACTATAATGTAGGTTTTGTTTCTGTAACCGATAGCCCTTACCAGCCACTGATTGAAGCTTCACGTAAGGTAAATAGCACACTTTACCAACGTCGTTATAACAATAAGTAGCTCAATTAAATATGGCAGAGATTGTTAACAATCTCTGCCATATTTAGAAAAATAATACCGAAAAACCCATCTCTAACAATTGTAACAATGACTAATCGTAGATATTTAAAGACATCACCATTAGAAACCATTGTTTTTTGTAAACAATAATCTAATTGCAATCTTTGTCAAAAACGTTATTATTAACTTAACATTCTAATAAGAGGAATCATTATGGTTGGAGCTAGAACAAAAATCCTTACCATAAAAGATCAAATCGCAAATGAATTGCGTTCAGATATTATTTCTGGTGCATTACCCCCGGAAAGTAAATTAAAAGAACAAGAGCTTGCTGCTCGATTTGGTTTATCACGCGGTCCTATACGCGATGTTATTTTACAATTAACCAAAGAAGGTTTACTGGTTTCAAAAAATAACTGTGGTGCGTCAGTTAACAGTGTTTTAGATCCTAAAATGCAAAAACTGATGATCAACTTGCGTCGTAATATAGAAGCATTTGCTATAGAGCAACTCAAAGGTAAGTTAACCGAACGAGACTTTGCCGAATTAGATGCAATTCTTGATGAGTTACAAGCAGCATTTGAAGCTGAAGACTTTACTGAAGTAACCAATATCGATATCTCATTCCACAACTACTTGGTTCATAAAGCAGGTGGCGATGAGTTAACAAATATTTGGTATCCTTACGTAATGCGAATGCGCTTAAACTACAAGCGAATACGCTCAAGTGAAGCATGTGTTGATGAACACAGAAATATACTAACAGCGTTGAAAAACGGTGAAACTGCCATTGCGGTTAAGGCCGTTAAAGCCAATATAAAGTAATCATTAATTTCACAATAAAAACGCAATAACGAAACTATTGCGTTTTTTATTATCTTTTACTTATTGTTAACAATTTATAATTTACAATAAGTGTGGAATTCGTTAGATTATGCTTAAGATTATAAAAAGAGCATGCTAATGATCATTACGAAAAAAAATTATACATTCAAAACGCTGTTGCTTAGCCTTTCACTCACTTTAACAGCTTGTGGCGGTGGCAGTGGTGGCAAAGAAGAAACACCACCTCCTGTTACTCAACCAGACACTACGCCCAACAGCTTTACTTTTACCGCTATTGAAGATAGCGAATTAAACTCATCCATTGACTCAAACAGCATCACTGTAACCGGTATTAATAGTGCCAGTAGCATATCAATTTCGATGGGTGAATATGCAATTAACGGCGCTAGTTTTACCTCAAGTGACGGTGAAGTAAATAATAATGATACGGTAATCGTAAGACTCACCTCTTCAGAAGATTATCAAAGCAGTGTTACTGCAACATTAACTATTGGTGGTGTTAACGGTACATTCACTGTTACAACCATGTCAGTCCCTATCGTAGATACCGGCGTGAATTTAGACTTTAACCTTAATATCAAACACCAAGTGGGCGGGCTAAGTGAATTTGACAGACAAAAATTTATTACCATTCACGCCTCCCATACTGAAAACGACTGGTATAGCGTTGGTACCAATGAAAGCGATGATTTAGTCACTGAATTTATCGAAGGTTACGATGTATATTTTGGTCGAGATACCGGCGGTATGGCTTGGCAATTAGGGCAATTACCAGAATCATCAGGAAAGTCAGGCTGGGTTGATGAAGTAACCGCAACCACCAATGGTAATGGTGCTCGTTGGAATTATACCAATAATAACAATGCAGACAGTATCACTAAACGTCGCCTTGAATATAGGAATACTCAAATGATTGTCGGCGCTCAACAAAGACCCTATTGGCCTGATGGTACGCTCACCAATATGGGGTGGGCTTTCTCTGACACTGATACTAGTGACGAGCCATTTGGCTCGGCAACGGGTGACTACATGGGCCAATTTATCGCCAAATACTTTAATAAAGGTGATAATGATACTTTAGGTCAACCAAAACCTAAATATGTTGAAGTGATGAATGAACCCATTTGGGAGTTGGTTGAACATGCCAGTAACCCAACAACCGTTGAACAAGTCTTTAAATTTCACAATACGGTTGCTGATACAATTCGTAATGTTGAAGTTAACGGTTCAAAACCTAACGCCGATATCTTAATTGGTGGTTATACTGCCGCTTTCCCAGATTTTGATAAATACAATTTCCAGCAATGGCTTGATAGAGACAAGCTTTTTATCGATGTCGCGGGTGATAATATGGATTTTATCTCGATCCATTTATATGACTTCCCTATTATTGGCGGTAAAAAGAAATTACGCTCAGGTAGTAATATGGAAGCTACCCTTGACTTATTAACGGCATATTCTGAAAGTAAGTTAGGCGAGCCTTTACCGTTAATCATTTCTGAATATGGTGGACAAATTCATGACATGTTTAATGAACCATGGAGCCCAGAACGTGATTGGCACATTTTAACAGGGTTAAACAGCCAATTAACCGCTTTTCTTGAGCGTCCCGATCAAATCGAAATGGTTATCCCTTTTATCGTAGTCAAAGGTGAATGGGGGCGCATTAATGAAAACGTTCCTTATTATCACAGACTTATGCGTCAGAAAAAAGAAGGTGAAGGTGAAACAGGCGAAGAATGGGTATACACCGAGCTAGTTAAGTTTTACCAACTTTGGGCGAATGTTAATGGCACCCGCGTGGAAAGTTATACCCATGAGCAGGACATACAAATTGATGCTTATGTTGACGGTAATAAAGCTTATTTGATCTTAAATAACCTTGAAGCGGAAAGTACTGAAGTAAACCTCAATATTTTTGGTGCAGACAATAGCAACATCACCAGCGTTGTCACTAAGCATTTATACTTACAAAATGAACAACCTGTGCTTGATGAAACTACCACCAGTATGCTTGCTGAAAGCTTTGAGCTTGCTGCCGATGGTACTGCTATCTTTGAGGTTACTTTCTCTAACAATATCGATATCAATGAAACCGCAACGGAAGTGAAATATTTTAATCAAAGTGATTTAGTGGCTATTACAGCCAATCAAACCATCAGTTTTGATATCAATAATGTCACTATTAGCGATCATGGTATGGCTATGCTCAGGTTAGGTATTAGCCGTATACATGGCTTATCATTAACACCAGAAGTAACAATAAATGATCAAACCATTACCGTACCAACTGATTATCGCGGCTATGATCAATACCATAATGGTAAGGGTAGAGATAACTTTTATGGCGTAATAGAAATCCCGGTTGATTTATCATACCTACAAGAAAACAATCAAATCACCCTAACCTTCCCAGATAATGGCGGACACCTTGCAAGTAAAGGGTTACAGGTTATCACAAGCACATCTGAACTTAACAGGAGCTTATAATGCAACGTAGAGCGTTCATAAAAGTATTAGGGAGTGCGGTTGGCTGTACAGCACTCTCGCCATTATCGGTTTTAGCAGCGAGTAAACGCCAAACGTTAGTTGACGTTGAGCCAATTTCATCATTAGCCACTAACCAAACAAGACATTGGTTGGGGAAAGATTATTGGGGCAATAGATTACAAGACTGGCGTATGCATCAAGGTGCTTTAGAATGTCTTCAAGGGGATAAATCTTTTGAGATGAGAACAGTATCCCTACTGACTCGCTCGCTCGCAAACAACCATTTACCCGGTAGAATACAAGCGGTATTTCAAAATATCACCCCAACTAAATCAGGCTACTGTGGCTTTCTATTTGGTATAGGTCAAGGTGAGCTAGATTATCGTGGCGCAGCCCTTGCACAACGCGCAGCGGGTCAGCACGGTGGTTTTATGGCGGTACTAAACCAAGCAGGAGAATTAAGTTTTCGCGATTTTTCAAATCAATCTAAGCCGCTTAGTTTTGACACGCTAACCTCGAAAAATAAAGCCAGTTTACAAAAGCTCTCTTCAACCCCTATTTTACTTGACTGCCACCTTGATCCGACAAGCAATGGCACTTATCAACTTCGACTATTTGCTTATCATGCTGAAACCGGTAAACAATTAGGTTTTGCCATTAGAGCGGGTGTAAAGGCGAGTGAATTACTAGGCGGTATATCTTTACTATCTAGCCCAAATACACGAGAGCACGGTGCTAGATGGCGGATAAGCAAAGTAGCAACAGGCGGAGAAAAAATTTCTCAACATCCTGAGCGTACCTTAGAACCAGTAATGGGTTGCTTGCATAGTGTCAATCAGAGCGTACTAAAACTATCTGCACAGTTTATGCCTGTAGATAAAAGGCTTTATCAAACAGCGACGCTAGAAATTAAAGAAAAAGGCTCAACAACATGGCAAAAGGCTCAAACTACAACCATTGAAGATGGCTATGTTGCGCTATTTAGAATTGATAACTGGCAAGCAAGCAAGTCTTTCGATTACCGTATAACTTGCCCAACAGTTAGCGAAGCCAGTTTGTATAATGGCCAAATACAAGCAGATCCTAAAACAAGCAAGCCGCTTAATATTGCACTGTATTCTTGTATTGTCCCAACGGCAAAAAGCTTAGATGTAATTCATTACAAAAAATTTATTCCACAGGAGCGTAATTTAAAGCGTTATGGCAAAGAAAATATTCTTTTTCCTCATAACCAGTTAGTGAAGCATTGTGATTCTCATCAACCAGATTTATACGTTTTTTGTGGCGATCAATATTATGAAGCGCTGCCATCACGCTTTGGACGAGCCACTAAAGATGCAAAATTAGATACCTTATATCGATGGTATTTATGGTATTGGACATTCAGAGAGTCGGTAAGAAATAAACCAGCAATAATTTTGGCCGATGATCACGACGTATTACAAGGTAACTTGTGGGGTTATGAAGGAAAAGAATCTGATAAGCCCAAAGAAGAAGATGGTGGTTTTAAGTGGGATAAAGACCTAGTTAGAATGGTTTATCGAATGCAACATGGCCACAACCCTGACCCATATGATGCAACTCCAATAAAGTATAATATCCCGGTCACTTATGGAGAATTTATTTACGGTGGCGTTAGCTTTGCTTTAGTGGAAGATCGCAAGTTTAAATCACCACCAAATGATAAGGTTCACCCTTCAAAAGCAACTGGGGAATTATTAGGTAAGCGCCAAGAAGACTTTTTGGCAACATGGAATAAAACCAATACCCACTTACCTAAAATTTGTTTAACGGCATCAATATGGGGCTCTCCTCAAACCTCTGAAGATTTTTCGCCTTTACTTGATTATGATTCTAATGGCTATCCAGCAGACGGTCGAACAAGAGCGGTTAAATTAGTGACAAAAGCCAAAGCGTTAGTGCTAGCAGGTGATCAACATTTAGGTTTAGTAGCACAACAAGGCATTAATGGCTTTGATGATGGCGCGATATTTTTTGCAGGCCCCGCTGCGGCAGCCTTTTGGCAACGTTGGTTTGAAGGCAACAACCAGCTTAAAAATCAATTTCGAGCAGGTAAAAATACCGGTAACTTTATCGATACCTTTGGCAATAAAATGCGCGTACTTGCCGCGGCTAATCCAAAAGTCACGCATGCTGAATTTGAGCAAGGCAATACTAGTTGGGGCAAATTTTTATCTGACAATCAGCTTAAAAGCGAAGGTTATGGCATTGTGAAGGTTAATCATACCAGCAGTACATATACGCTAGAGTGTTGGCCGTGGGATGTTTCTCCTCAAACAGGAAAACAATTTGAAGGCTGGCCTATTGATGTTAGCTTTAGTGGCCAGCTTTCATAGCGCTTAACTATCACTTAACTATCGTTTAACCATGCTCAAAGCTCACTGTTAGCCAATAAAGTAGTGTCACTTTTATTGGCTAACAGTGAAATACAACTCACAAAACTCAAACAACAAAACAAGAAAACAAGAAAACAAGAAAACAAGAAAACAAGAAAACAACAAATTATTGTTATTTTCATTTTTTCCCCTTCTTTTTAGCTTTACTAATTTAATCAACCAAAACAAAGTGAATGACACACCCCTTTAGCACAAAGTACAACGATAACTTAAGTACCCAACATCCTTAAAAGCCTCTAAAAGCAGATTTATAAAGGGGTAACAAGAAAATCCCAGTTTTTATCCTTGCTTGTTATCTTCCTACAAATAACTAAATCAATTACCTAACACAAGGAATATCCAACAAAACAAACAAAGCTTATATTTGATATTTTAATGCCTTATCTTAGTATTCTATCAATATTTGCTGACATAAAATGATGTTATTGATTTTATCTGTGAGTAAAGATTATGAGTAAAAGCACCATTACTGACCCATTTAAATGTCCAAGAGAAAAAGAAGGCATTAGTACTATTAACGATCAAGGTGAGCCTGTCACTATGGTACTAGGTTTAAAAGAAGTCAGAAAATGTGCTCACAATTGGAAAACATTTCAATCTGGTGCTGAGCCAGGGCGTATCGTTATTCCATCAGAAGTGAATATTCGCACAACGAGACAAATTCCATTTGAAGTTGATCCTCCTGAGCATAAGGATTACCGCGCTCTGGTTGAATCTTGGTTTAAACGTCCACTCGAAGCAGATTATCAAGAACAACTAATCGCAATCATTCATGAGCTGATTGACGAAGCACTCACTTTACCAACAGTAGAAATTGTTGAAGAGTTCGCGCTAAAGCTACAATCTCGTGCGTTAACATTATTATTAAATATTCCATATGCTGAAGCCGAAACTTGGATCAGCTGGGGCACGCATGTATTTAGAAGTGACGATACAGCACTTGATGCCGATAAAGCCAATATATTATATGACTATATTGATTCAGAAATTGATAAAGCCATCGAAAATCCTAGTGAGGATTTATACTCAGTATTATTAGCCTCTGAAGTAAATGGCAAGCAATTAACAAAAGAAGAAGTTAAAGGCGTTATGATTTTAACCTTTGCCGGTGGACGAGATACCGTTATTAACGCCGTAACCAATACAATTGCCTATTTATCAGAGCATCCAGAATCGTTAGTCAGACTAAAAGAAGAGCCCGAGATCAGAGGTAAAGCGGTAGAAGAATTTGTTCGTTACTTCTCACCATTAACGCATATGGGCAGAGTAACCACCGAAGATACAGCTGTCTGTGAGCATGCATTAAAAGCTGACAGTAAAATTTCACTTTGTTGGGCATCTGCAAACAGAGATGCCAGAGTATTTGAAAAGCCTGATGAAATTGTCCTAGATCGAAAATTAAACCCGCACGTTGGTTTTGGTTTTAGTCATCACAACTGCTTAGGTGCAACTCATGCAAGACAAGTTTTAAATTGCTTAATTGCTGCTTTATCTGAAAAAGTTGCTTCTTTATCGATTACAGACAGCGAAGAAAACATTGAAGATTTACAGCAATTCCAACGAAAAGTTGGCTATCATCAATTACACGTTAGCTTTAATGGCGTTAAGTAATACGAAGTCATAACCAGATAAAATAGGAGCCACCATGGCACAGATTACCTTTATAACACTAGACGATGAGAAAGTAACATTAGAAGCAGATTCAGGTTCATTAATGGAACTCGCGGTAGAAAATGGCATAAATGGCATTGATGGCGATTGTGGTGGTGTTTGTTCATGTGCTACATGCCACGTACATGTAGCACCAGAGCACATGGCTCAAGTAGGTGAAGCCAGCGAAATTGAGCAAGATATGTTAGAGCTTGATGACAATGCAAATGAATTTAGTCGTTTATGTTGCCAAATTGAGGTTTGTGACGAGCTTGATGGCGTAACATTACACGTTGTTGGTTCATAGGGTATTTTTCGATTATGTCTGCACAAAATAATCAAGAAACTACTAAGCAACGATGTATCATTGTTGGCGCTAGTCATGCGGGTGTAAACGCTGCTTTTGCATTACGCAAAGAAGGCTGGCAGGGTGAGATATTACTTATTGATAACGATCCTGAACTACCTTATCACCGCCCTCCTCTTTCTAAAGCTTACTTAACGGCTGACAACGACACTCAAGCTGCGGTATTAAAGTCTGAAGCTAGTTATCAAAAAGCTAATATAAGCTTAAAACTTGGCAATAGTGTAGATCGCATTGATAAATCTCAACAGCTTCTAACGCTGGACAATAATGATGTATATCATTATGACAAATTAATATTCGCGACAGGTGCTAGTGCTTTTATCCCTCCCATTAAAGGTTTAGATACCTGTAAAAACGTTTTCACCCTACGCAATAGTGCAGATGTAAACTTAATTAAAGCGGCCTTTAACCAAAGTAATAAAAAACGTGTGGTTATTATTGGTGGCGGTTATATTGGCTTAGAAACCGCAGCTTCAATTAAAAAGCTCGGTGGAACGGTAACCGTCATTGAACGTGAAGAGCGATTGTTAGCACGTGTAACCTCTGCGGATATGTCTGCTTTTTTTCAGCAACTACACAGCAAAAATGGTGTGACAATTAAAACAGATCAAACAGTTCAAGCTATTGCGAGCGATGATGAATTAATAACAGTAACTTGTGATGATGAAAGCCAATATACCGCCGATATTGTGATCATTGGTGTCGGTGTGAAAGTTAACCAAGCATTAGCTGAGCAGGCAGCGCTAACCATATCGAATGGCATAGAAGTGAATGAACAATGTAAAACCAGTGATGACAATATTTATGCGATTGGCGATTGCAGTTATCATCATAATAAATATTATGACCGTTGGATTCGATTAGAGTCGGTGCAAAATGCAGTTGACCAAGCAAAAATTGCTGCTGCTTCTCTATGTAATAAAGAGGCATGTTATGATGCTTTACCTTGGTTCTGGTCTGATCAATTTAACGTCAAACTTCAAATGGTAGGACTTAATACAGGCTTTGATAATGTCGTTATTCGCCAAGAAAGAGATGATGACAATAGGTTTTCAACTTGGTATTTTCAGCACAACAAACTCTTGGCAGTTGATACTGTAAACCATGCTAAAGCTTATGTTTTAGCGACTAAACTATTAAAACAAAGAAGTGAAATAAATAAAGTTCAGCTAGCAGATAATACGGTAGATTTATCTATTGACAGCCTAACACTTACTTAAGATTAACTTAAGGCTTATCTTTTGGTTTAACTTTGGGCTTAACTAAACTCAGCGAAGCTCAGCTAGACTCTGTCAGCTGCTTTAGCTAAAAAAGAAAAGCATGATAGTGTGTCTGTTTTAAACTCACCATCATGCTTTTTATTTACTAATTCCGATTACTTAGAAATTTACTTAACTTCGGCTAACTTATTAATGAGGAATTATAGCCGCATCTGGATAACGCTCTGTTACCTCTGACATTTTATCAACATTATCCAACACCCAATCAACGATTGTCGGATCAAAGTGACTACCTTTATCACGCTCAAGTAATTCAAGAATTTCCTCGATTGGCCATGGCTCTTTATATGAACGACGACTGCCTAAGGCATCGAAAACATCAGCCACAGCAACAATACGACCATAAATATGAATATCTTCTCCCGCGAGCTGGTTTGGATAGCCACTACCATCCCACTTTTCATGATGCTCACCTGCAACAATAGCTGCAGCTTGCAGAATTTCTCTGTCAGAACGATCTAATAATTCTCTTCCCATCGTTGCATGACATTTCATGATCTTAAATTCATCATCATCGAGTTTACCCGGCTTATGTAGAATTGAATCTTTAATACCAATTTTACCAAAGTCATGTAGTGGTGAAGCAACCCTGAGAATCTCCGCTTCTTTTTCACTCATGCCTAAACCTTTGGCGATTAGATAGCTGTACTCAGCGACACGACGAACATGATTACCTGTTTCTTTAGAGCGAGTTTCAATTGCTTCGCCAAGCATATAAACCATATCCCGCTGCGTACCCTCAATTTCATCTTTTAGTAAGGCATTTTCATAAGCTATTGAAACATTTTGCAAAAACAACCTGACCAAATCAGAATCATCTTTGGACATGTTGGCGTTAGCTCTTATATATATTAAATCTTCTCGCTCAGGTGTCGGTTGAAAATAGCCAACATACTCGTCTTCACGCACAATTAAGGATTTTTTTCGAAGTGCTTCGCTTAAAATAGTTACAACAGATTCAGGCAATTTTTCATCAGCACATTCGCCAATTAATTCTTCATAACTGCCGGTAGCAGCTACTACTTCCATGCGTTTTTTTGTCGGATGCTGCTCAATAGCAAAACCATCACAGTGTGCATATAAACTGTTTTTTTCTAAATTCAATAAAGCGATTAATTGCTCAAGCACCCCTTGAACAAAACCTTGTAGCATTTTAGGCCGGAAAATTTCCCCAGTAGACTCAATAACACGGTGTAAACCTTTGCGGTTGTTATTGAGGTTTTCTAAATCACGGTAAGATCTTAAGCTAGTCAAAATAGTACTGAATAATTTTTGCGTAGTAAGCTCAGATTTTTCTTTATAATCATTGATATCAAAATCTAAAATAACTCTGCGCTCTGGTGCTTCTCCTGGTTGCCCTGTACGGAGCACAAGGCGAATCATAGTGTTTTTGAGTTCATCTCGAATATAACGAATTAAGTCTAAGCCAGCATGCTCAGTTTCCATAACAACATCAACCAATGCCATCGCGATGTCTTCATGTTGCTCTAAAATATTTCTCGCTTCTTCACCACTGTAGGCATGAATAAACTCTAACTCTCTACCATCAAAATTGAAGTTTTTAAGGGCAAGCTTTGTCACATCATGAATGCTTGGTTCATCATCTACTATTAATACTTTCCAGCCCGATTTTTTTAGCGTCTGAACCTGCTCTTCCTCGGGGGCAAAAAATAGCTCATCACTCTCTGACATTGTTATTCTCCATCACTCATTGGTAATAATATTTCAAAACGCGCCCCTTTTTTAGCATCACAAATCACTTCAACTTTCCCCTTCAGTGCTAATATGAGGTTATATAATATATTTAATCCTAATCCACTGCCGCCATCACCACGACGAGTAGTAAAGAATGGATCAAATATTTTATCCTTAATGGATTCATCAATACCTTTCCCTGTATCTTCATAAATCAACTTAAACTTATCATTTATAATAGCACTCGAAATAAATATAGTGCCGGTATCGCCAACATTAAAACCATGCTTTAATGAATTATCGATTAAATTACTGACAATTTGATACAAAGCACCCGGTTTAGTAGAGAAAGCAACTTCAGGGTCTATCGTATTCTTAACACTAATATGCGTTTTTTTTAGTTTAGGGCGCATACTAAATACCACTTCGTTAATGTAATTATAAATTTTAACCTTTCTATAAGAATCATCAGTTTGATCGACAGCGACTTGTTTAAAGCTCGATATTAATTCTGAGGCTCTTTGCAAGTTTTGACTTAAGATTTTACTCCCTTCCAAAGCATGATCTAAAAATTCTTCTAAATCAGATTTTTTCATACTCCCACTTTGATACTTTGATACCAAAATGGTTACTTCTTCTTCAATACTTGAAGCGGATGTAACGCCTATACCAATAGGCGTATTAATTTCATGAGAAATCCCTGCTACCAAGCTCCCTAACGAGGCCATTTTTTGGCTTTGTACTAACTCAGACTGGGTTTCTTTAAGCACTTTCATACTTTCATTTAAGCGAGTATTAGTCTGTGTTAGTTCATTTGTTCTTTCTTCAACTCGTTGTTCAAGTGATTCATTAAGCTGACTTAACGCAATTTCTGCTTGTTTTTTTTCCGTAATATCGTTTGTTTCAATTAATAAACGAACTCTATCCCCATAAATAAACTTGACTAATGTTGCCGATAAAATGCACGTATCAGCTTCTCCAAATGAAAATTCATTAATACACACTGCATTGCCGCTTTTTTGAAAGCGTTCTATCCAATCAACAAAACGCTTTGCTTCAGCTGAATCTATTAATCTTGATAAGTTTTGTAAGTTAAATTCATCTTCTCTGGTAATTGTAAATAAGGCTCTTAAAACTTCATTGATAAGTACTACTTCTTTGTTTTCTAGTACTAATAATCCTTTTCCCACTGAAGACTGCGCTTTAAAAACAGCGCTAAAAAATGATTTTTCAGAAATCTTTCTATCAATAACCGTTAGCATTTGAGTCATTGAAAGTATCAAAATGCTGGTCATGGTTACGATAGTTAACAGTAAATCTCTCTCAAGACTAATTCCAAAAACAGGACTAGAAACACAGTTAGCATCATAATTAGCCGCTATCACGCCAATATAATGCATACCGATAATTGCTACTCCCATCACACAAGCACTTATTAATTTAAAAGTATGTGTTAATTGGTTGCTGTCTATTTGACGAAATATTAAATATAAAGCAATGTTTGAGGCGGCAATCGCGATGATAATAGATAAAATAACAAGACCTGTTGAATACTCTACACAGGCTCCCATTCCCATTGCAGCCATACCAATATAATGCATAGCTGAAATACCTAAGCCCATCAAAAGAGCGGCAATGAAAAAGTTAATTTTTTTCCGCTTTGAGCGAATCATATATAAAGCAATAGCGGAGGCAAAAATTGCTGGGAGAATTGAGATCCCTGTCAGGGCAATATCATAATGTACAGGCACAGGTAGTGAAAAGGCGAGCATGCCAACAAAATGCATAGCCCATATTCCCATCCCCATAACAACTGCACCACCTACGGTCCAATACAAGGCAGTTTTTCGTTTAGAAGCGGCAATACGAATACAAATACCAACCACAATATAAGAGGCATATATTGCAATTGCTATAGACAGTAATACTATCGACCAATTAAATGATGCTGTCATATAAAGCGGTAGTCATAAATTAAATTTACTCTAAGTCTAGTTTGCTAGCTGAAAAAGCTCCAATTATTTAATCGCTAAAGTTAAAGATAACAAGCACTTTTAAAAAAATTTTATCTCAAGTGAATTAAAAGCGCTTGTTATTTTTTGAAAATCGGGAATGTTAGCTAGCGCTTAAGTTAGCCTTAAAAAAGTCTAAGGTGCGTGACCAAGCCAGTTCGGCATTTTCTTTATCATAACGTGCTGTTGAGTCATTATGAAAACCATGTTTTGCATTTTTATACATATGCATTTGATAAGGTACACCAAGACTTTTTAATTCAGCTTCGTAATCAGGCCAAGATTTATTGACCCTTTCATCAAGCTCTCCAAGTTGTACCATTAAAGGCGACTTAATATTTTTCCATAATTCTTTTTTAGCTGGAGTGCCGTAAAAAGGAACACCGGCATTTAATAAACCTGAGTCAACCGCCGCTAAATAGTTAACGATATAACCGCCAAAACAAAAACCAACCGCACCAAGTTTGCCATTGCTATGTTCGTGGCCCTTTAGAAATTTAGCCGCAGCAACAAAATCATGTTGAATTTTTGCCCTATCCATACTTCTTTGCATGGCTCGACCTTCATCATCGTTACCCGGATAACCTCCTAGTGGATATAAAGCATCAGGAGCAAAAGCAATAAAGCCAGCTTTCGCTAGGCGTCTTGCCACATCTTTTACGTAAGGGTTTAGGCCTCGATTTTCGTGAATCACTAATACAACAGGTAATTTCCCTGTGATATTGGATGGTGTGACTAGGTACCCCTTACCTTCTCCATATCCTTGCGGCGAAGGAAATGTTTGGTATGTCGCATTAATATCATCATCGTTAAAGGAAACTTGCTCCGCTAAAGCATAATTAGGCAATAAAGCTGAAGTTAAAACACTCATGGAGTAACCAACAGCCACTAAAGTGCCTAATTTTTTCATAAATGTACGCCTGTCCATACCACCATGGGCATATTCATCATACCAATCGAATGCTTCTTGAGGGATATCATTTTCTATTCTAGCTTGCATAGTTTCCTCACTTTTAAAAAGTTGTTATGGCAAAAGTGCGCCATTTATATTTATTGTGTGAACAGTCGAATTACCACTTCAACCTATATTATATTTAACATAATAGTTAGCAAACAGAAAGTTACCTTTATTTGATACTCGTTTATTGATAACCTTTAAAAGTTACCTTCCTGATTTAAAAATCAAACATTCATAATAATTAATAACAACCATTATCAAATGAACATAAAACGTAAAACGCTTTTTTGGAAGTTATATCCTTCTTTTTTAATCATTTCATTTATCTCATTGTTAGCTATTGTCATGATTGCACTTTGGTCAATAAAAACCTTTCACTACCAAGAGCGTGCGAATGATTTAGAAATACGAGCCAAAATATTAACCCCTGAATTTTCAAGACTGATATTGTCGAAAGATTATCAAAAAATTCAATCTCAAACCGTTAAGCTGGGTGATGATGCTTCTACGCGTATCACGATAATTTTACCGTCTGGCAAAGTGGTAGGTGACAATAAAAAAGCTCCTGAAACCATGGATAATCACATCTCTCGGCTCGAGGTTGCTCAAGCATTACGTGAAGGGAAAGGGTTGTCGATAAGATACGGTTACACATTAAAAATAGACTCTATGTATTTCGCTATTCCCATCATTATGGATGGTGAAATCATTGGGGTGATGAGAACATCCACCCCACTTGATACGCTGCAAGATGCCTTATGGGGAATCTATTATAAAGTTTCCATCGGCTTTTTTATTCTCATCATTATTATGGCTATAGCGAGTTGGTTGATTTCTAAAAATATCGTTAGACCATTAGAAGTAATGAAAGTACAAGCACAACGATTAGCAAAAGGCGACTTCTCCAGTCGAGTTCAATTAAATTCAAATGATTCTCTTGAATCAGAGCAATTAGGACAAGCATTCAATGAAATCGCAATTCAGTTAAATCAACGTATAGAAATTATTCTCAATCAAAGGAATGAACAAGAAGCGGTATTCTCTAGTATGGTTGAAGGAGTTATTGCTGTTGATAATGAAGAAAAAATTCTTCGTATTAATGATGCTGCTTACAAAATCTTAAAAATATCAGAGAAAAATATTGAAGGCTATAAATTACAGCAAGTCATTGAAAATGTTGAATTACAAAATCTAATTTTATTTGCCTTACAGCAAGATACACCAACGGGGCAAGAGATCAGCATACACAGTGATATTGAACAAGTTTTGTTAGCTCAATCAGCGCCATTACTTGACATACATAAAAGTAAATGTGGCACATTAGTCGTGTTTAATGACATCACTAAACTTAAAGAATTCGAATTACAACGCAAAGAGTTCGTTTCTAATGTTTCACATGAATTACGCACTCCCCTCACCGCTATTCAAGGTTTGTCAGAAACATTAATAGATTTCCCAAGCTTACCGAAAGAGAAAAGAGCAAACTTTATTGGCGTTATTCATACCCACTCTATTCGCTTAGAAAGCATTATTGAAAACTTGTTAACCTTATCTAAAATAGAAAAAGAAACCGAAGTAGATGAGATTGATTTTGCTGATGAATCTATTACTTTAGCCATTAGTAACGCTATTTTCCTTTGTAAAGACAAAGCCTTCAAAAGAAACATCGATATTATTTTAAATAATTCAGAAGATATTGTCTTCAAACATAACTCTTCTCTTATAGAGCAAGCCATTATTAACCTGCTTAACAATGCAATAAAATACAGCGATGGCGATAGTGAAATAAAAATTACGGTTACCAAGCTAGAAAACGACATTCAAATAAGTGTTGCAGATAAAGGCAGCGGTATTCCGGAAGAGCATTTATCACGGTTATTTGAGCGCTTTTATCGGGTTGATAAAGCACGCAGCCGCGCCTTAGGTGGCACAGGGTTAGGTTTATCTATAGTGAAACATATTGCACTAGCGCATAACGGCATGGTCAGTGTCGAAAGTGAAATAAATAAAGGCAGTATTTTTACCTTAACCTTACCTCTTGGAAATACTTAGTATAAGTAGGGAAAAATAAACGTAAAAGCGACTTTTAACCTGCAACTTATAAAAATTTACAAGTAATAAAAATCCCCAATATCAATGATTGATACTGGGGATTTTTTAAAACGCAAACAAGTCAAATTCCATGTTTAAATTATCATTTCTAATATTAGGCCGTTGACCACCTGATGAAAGTTTAGTTACACGCTCCGCCACAAACCGTTCCAGCTCCCTAATTGACAGCAAATTATTTTTATTGGTATCAACCTGCTTATCATCTAATGCTTGCAATAATGCATAAGTGAACAAGCCATTTTTCACGCCGCCACCTTCGTAACTGTATTCTTTAGCACCAGAGCTTGAAATCACTATTGCCCCTGAATCGCTACTGAGGTTATTAAACGCTAACCTTTCAAAATTAGTAGCAGGTACAGCATTGTCTGATTTACGTGTTAAGCCTCGATTGAGTGGAATAGACCTTGCACTGACAAATTGATTAGAAATTACGGAGTTATTATCGTACAAATCTTCATCACCACTAAAGCAAGTATCAAAAAACACAGCTTTTTTATTTGCCGGTATTGAAAATAATAACGACTCTATATCATTAAAACTCACACCACTTGCTTGTGGCTTATTTGGGTTTATATCATTAGTAGCATAGTAATACTGATCGCTTTCAGAAAAACCATGGCCTGCAAAAAATAATACCACCACATCATTGAATTTAACTTTCGATAAAAATTTATCTATTTTTGCTACTAAGGTATTTTTCGTAACCTCTTTATTGGTTAAGAGTAATTGATGTGTTTTACGAATATTACGACGGTTACTATTTTTCGAAAAAGCGCTCAGCACATCTTGTGCGTCTTTTGCCGCATAATTCAGATCTAAGCGATTATCTTTGTAATCAGAAACGCCTACACTAACGATGTATAAGTCACTCGGCGGTTTTTTAATACTATTAACATGCACTCGGTATTTTTTTGATTGGTTCTGTTGAGAGTCTATAACAGATAAGTCAATTCTATTATGACCAAAAACTAGAGGCACCTTTACTTTTTTATTAATAGTATTATGTGCCTGTAAACGCTGGCCATTTTCACCGTTTAACGGTACCCCATTAACTTTAATAAGTAACTTATCAAGAGCAGCCTTTTCACTATGTAATAAAAGCTCAAGATAAACTGCATTCTTATTCACAAAAGCAGGCACTTTATTTTCTACGACTATGCTAGGTTTTAACGAAGAAGCGTTTGCTATATCACTATTTTTATTTTGATATTTACGATTTCTTCTCTGGTTAAGCTGCTGATAAAAAGCGATAGTTTCTTTAGAAGCTCCCAATGTACTTAACACCTTGTCTGGCCTTTTTAGAGTAAGATCAAAATCTTCAAATGAAAATAACTCATTATGGCGTTTAAACTTCACTAAATCATAGGCACCTTTAGAACTGATAAAGTAATTATCCTTATTAATCACTAAGTAATCTTCACCGCCTAAAGGCACCAAATTATATAAATAATCATAATTTTTCGTGGTAAACACCTTGGTAGTGCCATCATTACTAGACAATGCAACTCTGTCATTAGGTAAATCTACTAAATTAGTAACTTCATCCGTGAAGGCGTTATTGACCAGAGTACCTGAGTCCATATGATAAAAGCTGCCATTAGCTAAGAACACTATAAAGCCCGATTTAGAGTGGCTGATCCCCGATATCATTGAAGGAAGTTTAACTTTTTTCTGTTGTGCGCCAGTGCTTAACGACCATACTTTCACAATCGAGTTTTTATGCTTTCCCCAACTAGCAACATATTGTGAATCATCGGAAATAGCCACATTACCGATAAAAGCGTTTTTGGCACCTATATCGACTGTTTTAATCGCTTTACCATCAGCCATACGCCAAATTTTAATGCCATGAGCAGCCGTTTTTTCGCCATAACTATCTAAAGCGACTCCTTCCGATGAGGCAATCAAATACTTGCCATCAGGTGAAAACTGTAAACCGTCAATATTATTTCTTGAGCCAAATCCGCTAGATCTTTCTTTTGCCCATAATTCTTTAGTATCAAACTTATAAACAACTGATTTACTTTTACTGTCCCAAACTCTCACACTTGCTTTATAGTCACTATTAAAAGGGTCTGTCATCGCAATATATTGACCATTTTTAGACAGGGCTATTTTTCCACCAGAAAAACCACTTTTTGCGGAAGAAAAGTTATCTATAACTGTTTTAACAACGGTAGAATTCCCCTCATTTAATTCAACAAACTTATTAAACTTACCCTGTGAATTATAGGTGTAATACCCCCAATCACCATTGCGTTTATCTATATAGTAATAACCATTTTTACTATCGCTTAACCGAGCAATTTTACTAATAACTTCTTTACTTTTTAAATCCAAAACATAAATATCATTAAAGAAAGAATACGCTAAAATATATCGATGCGTTGAATCAACACTGTAGTTAAAGGTTAATTTTGATAAAATTTTAGGGGCAAAATAACGATATTCAGGTAATGTTCTAAAATCAAAGAAGCTTTTAGATTCTCCATCTAGTTCATAATTAACTTGTCCTTGAGCATTAAAGGTAAATACTTTGCCATTGTATATAGTGCGCAGTAATTCTGGCGTTTCATTTTTAAAAACACCATTGGTTAAGTTAAACGACGCGTTATCCACATAAATTTTACTATCGACTGAATCATAAAATAATTTTGACGCCTTGTGACTTACTGATGCGTATTCAGTCACTATATTTTTAGTCCGTAAATCATAAACCTGTGAAGGTAATTGGCTCTCACTTTTTTGAGTTAGCAACACTAAATTGGATTTTCCTAGAAATGAAAAATGACTTCCATAGCCAAGATCAAAATTACTCGGTAACGCAATGTGTTTATTGGTGCTAATTTGTTTAAATTTTATTGAACTATCAGCCACTTTATAACCAAAATACAGACCATTATCACTGATAACATTCGCACTCTCTTGATACTGTTTTTCAACCGTAATGGTTCTAAATGTACGGCCATTAGAGGCTGTTCTTATATATACTTTAACAAAATCCCCTTTAACGGTTTTATTGCTATCAGGGTTAATAATACTGGTTGCAAAGTACTTACCATTATTACTAATAGCGACGACTTTAGTGAACTTATCATAAAGCTCAAAAAAGTTGCCCGGATTTGTTTTCAGGTTGCCGTCAAATATTTTCTTTACTGACGTATTATTGCCACGTGCAGTAATTTTAAAAAGCTTATTGCCTTTTGTTGCCAACATTTGAGTATTATTAATGAACACAGGGGTATGTTCAAATCTATGTAAAGTATGTTTTCTGCGACCTTTTTCATCAAAAATAAGCACTCTACTTTTTTGACTTTTAACAAAAATTCGCTCACCCGATGGACTCACGGCTAAAGCACCAGAAAGGGGCTCACTTGCTTGAAATGAAGTATAAGCCCAGTTATTTCCTACATCCCATATTTGAATTTTATCGCCGGTTCTTACAAATAGTTTTTGCGCTTGGTTAGCAAACAAAACGTCCAAAGAACTTGTACCAACATGGATTCGCTTAACGGTTTCACCAGAGCTTAAGTGTTTAACATAAACATTATCCTTTGAAGCATATGCAACATATTCCCCCGAAGGGTCTACTGCTAACTTTTGATAACTCAGGGCATTATTCATACCCGTTTCAAAAACCAATTGGGTTTGGTTGGTCGCTTGTTTGCTATTTTTTTTAGGTGTGGTAGAGCCACATCCCCAAAGCAACCCTAGTATAACTATCAATAACAATACGTTTTTCATTAACACTCCCACAAAAGCCAACTTGCATACAAAACAAAAGCAACCGTTAACCTTATGTTAACAATTGTAAAAATCAAACACAACACATCAAACTTTTGTTTTTATTATATTTTTCAATTGCTTTTTATGGAAATACTTTGAAGAAAGCTGCTTAGCTAAAGCGTGAAACAGCCAGTGCTAAAAAACTTTAAGCTAGAGTTAACTCAAGTTGGGTTAAATTGATTCAGTTAAATTGATTCAGTTAAATTAAGTGAATTAAGAGAGTGTAATGAGTTGAATTGCAACTGTACTGGCTTGGTTTGCAGTAAAAAGGCAAAAAACGCTAACTCTTTTGCAAAAAGTTAGCGTTTTAAATTTAAACTAAAATGTTTAAGTGTTTAAGCTTTTTGAGCTCTAGCCTTATGAAGTTTTTTGTAGCTTTCAATCAATCGTAAGTGTTTATCTAAACCTTCTAGCTTCATACTTGTAGGGGTTAAGCCAAAGAATTTAACATCACCAGATACAGACCCAACCACATTTTCAATAAGGTCTTTTCCAAACATACGAGTAAAGCTATTAATAAAGTCTTCTAGCTCTAGTGATTCATCCAAAGTCACTTCTAACACAGCATGAACAGCTTGATAGAATAAACCACGTTCAACCGTATTATCGTTATATTGTAAAAACTCACCTACTAACTCAATAGCCTCTTCCAGTTCACCTAACGCCAAATATATTAAGGTTTTCAGCTCGAGAATTGTTAATTGCCCCCAAACGGTATTTTCATCAAACTCAATACCAATTAAGGTGATAATATCCATATAATTATCTAACTGACTTTCTTCTAGACGCTCAACTAAATCTACTAACGCATCATCGCTTAAGGTGTGGATATTTAAAATATCTTCTCGATAAATCAATGCTTTGTTGGTGTTATCCCAAATTAAATCTTCAGCAGGATAAACTTCTGAATAGTCAGGCACTAAGATGCGACAGGCAATAGCTTGGTGTTCATCGTTACTTAAATCATCAAAAACCATAACGTATGCTTCTTTTCCTAACGCCTGTAAGATAGCAAATAAGTTGTCACATTCTTGCTCATTAGTTCCTGAAAAATCCCATTCAACAAAGTCGTAGTCATACTTGTCGCTAAAAAAGCGCCAAGAAATAACGCCAGTTGAATCAATAAAGTGCTCAACGAAGTTTTCTGGCTCTGCTACCGCCATACTGTTAAAGGTAGGTTTTGGTACATCATTTAACCCTTCAAAGCTGCGTCCTTGTAAGAGCTCAGTTAAGCTTCGTTCAAGCGCTACCTCTAAGCTAGGGTGGGCACCAAATGAAGCAAATACCCCGCCTGTTTTAGGATTCATCAAGGTGACACACATGACAGGAAATTGTCCGCCAAGGGAGGCGTCTTTGACCACAACAGGAAACCCTTGTGCTTCAAGACCGGCTATACCCTCTACAATGCTTGGATACTTTGCTAAAACCTGTGTAGGCACATCAGGTAAAACAATTTCTTGCTCTATTATTTGCCTTTTAACAGCACGTTCGAAAATTTCTGACAAACACTGTACTTTTGCTTCATAAAGGTTATTGCCAGCACTCATACCGTTACTTAAAAATAAATTTTCAATTAAATTGGTAGGAAAATAAACAGTTTCTCCGTCTGAATGACGAATGTAAGGAATTGAGCAAATACCACGCTCACTATTACCTGAGTTAGTATCGATTAAATTTGAGCCACGTAGTTCGCTTTCTGGGTCGTAAATAGCTAAACAATAATCATCTAATATTTCTACCGGTAAATCATCGTTATCATTTGGCTTAAACCATTTTTCATTTGGATAATGTACAAACTCGCTATTGGCGATTTCTTCACCCAAAAACTGATCGTTATAAAAGAAATTACAACTTAAACGCTCAATAAACTCCCCTAATGCTGAGCATAATGCGCTTTCTTTACTTGCGCCTTTACCATTAGTAAAACACATAGGTGAAGCGGCATCTCTAATATGCAATGACCATACATTCGGTACGATATTTCGCCAAGAAGATATTTCAATTTTCATCCCTAAATCTGACAAAATTTTGGTCATATTAGAAATGGTTTGCTCAAGGGGTAAATCTTTCCCCACGATAAAAGTACTTGTTTGCGTATCCGACTCAGCCATTAGCATGGCTTGGGCATCTTCTTCAAGGCTATCAACCAGCTCAACCTTAAATTCAGGCTGAGTTTGTACCACTTTTTTTACCGTACAACGATCAATAGATCTGACGATACCTTTGCGGTCTTTTTCTGAAATACTTTCCGGTAGCTCTACTTGAATTTGAAATATTTGGTTATAACGATCTTCAGGATCAACGATATTGTTTTGCGATAATCTAATATTTTCCGTAGGAATATCGCGAGATGAACAATAAACCTTAACAAAGTAAGCCGCACATAGTGCTGAAGATGCCAAAAAATAATCGAAAGGGCTAGGTGCTGAGCCATCCCCTTTGTAACGAATAGGCTGATCTGCAATCACAGCAAAATCATCAAACTTCGCTTCTATTCTCAGATTGTCGAGATAATTAACTTTAATTTCCATGGTTTAGCTTCCGAAATCATAGCTTGTTAAATGGGCTAATCCCTTTATTAAATGAGGATTAATTAAGCCCTACAAACAAGCAATTCTAAATTAACCTAATTATCTGTTTTTTTAGCGCAATAGTCTTGGCTTAATTGCAAAAATAACCAATTAATGTTTTAACAGTAGCAAGTAGCTATAAATAGGAATAAGTAATAGGGAAAGTTTTTGTTCATCCAAACATGGAAGTGCTTGGTAATACCTTCATGGATTGTTGAGCTACTTTATGTCCATTGAATTAAATATTTAACTTGTTATTAATAAAGCAAAAAAAATGAATGTCTGTGCGGTACAAACATTCATTATGATTGGGTAGCGAGTTTATAAATCTAGGATAGAGAAAACTTTAATTTTGCCGCTTTAAGTCGCTGGCTTTTCTTTATCAATTCTTTGACTAAGCGTTGACGTTTAGATAACTGTATTGATTTATCCTTTTTGGATTTTGACATTTTACTCTCTCCTGTTTAAGTAAGCTTTATTTTCATAAAGCAATTTATCAGCTTAAAACAGAGAGTCTGTTATCAATTGTAATGATAAAGTAAGGCTTTGTAGCAAACCACAAAGCCTTACGCTGCGTAGTTTACTTTATCTTTGCAATCCAAGCATTTACCCTGCGTTCCAAAATATCTAAAGGGACAGCACCACCACCTAAAATAGTATCGTGAAAACCTTTGATATCGAATTTATCACCAAGCTCTTTTTCAGCTTCAGCACGAAGAGCTAAAATTTTCAACATACCAACTTTATAAGCCGTTGCCTGACCAGGCCACACAATGTAGCGTCGTACTTCTGAAGTGATTGCTTCTGGTGAGACAGGCGTTTTTTCTTTGAAATACGCGATAGCCTCTGCTTCCGTCCACCCTTTTGCATGTAAACCAGTATCAACAACCAAACGAACTGCACGCCAAATTTCATTGACTAAGCGTCCAAAATCAGAAAAGTCATTCTCATAGCCGCCCATTTCTTTAGCTAATAACTCAGCATAAAGACCCCAGCCTTCTGAATAAGCCGTAAAACGAGCTTGGGTTCTAAACTGAGGAACGCCCGTTAATTCTTGAGCAATTGAAAGTTGCATATGATGGCCTGGATTTCCCTCATGATAGGCAATTCCTTCCATTTCATTTTTTGGCATCGCACTCATGTCAGATAAATGGGCATAATAAATGCCAGGCCTTGAACCATCAGGCGTACCCGGAAAATAGTGCTGTGCTGCACCATCTTGTTCTCTAAAAGGCTCTACCCGCTTAACAACAAGATCAGCTTTAGGCAAAATTCCAAAAAACTTCGGCAGTTGTTTATTAATTTCAGCTAAGTAATCTTCTGAATCTGTGATATAGCCTTGACGACCTTCATCGGTATTTGGGTAGAAAAACTGCTGATCGGTTTTTACAAAAGTAAAGAACTCCTGCAAGTCTCCCTCAAACCCTACTTTGTCTTTAATGGCAATCATTTCTTTGGTGATGCGAGCAACTTCCAAAAGCCCTGTTTGGTGTATTTCTTCTGCAGTTAATGCGGTTGTTGTAGAAGCTTTCAACCTGAAGTTATAATAATTCTCTCCATTAGCTTGTTTACCAACACCTGTTGCTATTTCATCAGTATTGACAATATCCTTTTCAAACCAAGCGACTAAAGTTTCATAAGTTGGTTGAAAATCCGTTAACAGTGCTTGCTTAGTTTGCAGTAATAATTCATCAGCACGCAATTGCTCAATTTTTCCTGACTCAACTAAAGCGGCCACTTTTCGTTTAGCATCAGCCCATAACGCTGAATCTTTTCCCTCGCTAAAAGGAGCTCCGGTAATTAAGGCTTGTGCTTGTTCAATAACTCCTTGATAAGCAAATTTAGGCGGTCTAACACCATTCGATGCATTTTTCTGGGCTCTAACGAGTAAATCAGAAATAGCTTGAGAAATACCTGAAATACGTTTGTTGTATGCTTCCATATCAGACGCTTCGTCAACTTTATGGAAACTAATTAAAAACTGCGCTACAAACGCTTGTATTCCTTGCATTTGGGTAAAAATATAACCATTTCCATTATATTTTTGTCCTTCTGCAGCCTGTTCATATTGATAAACCCAGATGTCGTAAGAAATTTTTGCATCAGCATCTAATTTTTCATAATTAAAGTTAGACTTTAACTCATCCACCGATTGTTTTTGCAATGCTAACTGTCGCACTTCTTCAGCTTCAGTCATAACATCAATTTGGTCATACTTATCTTTTCGACCTAGAAAGGTCATCATCATTGGGCTTAATTGTAATTGCTCTTCATATTTAGTTTCGAACCATTCATTTAAGCGCTCACTTTCTGATTGCACTGATGTAGACACAGTGTCTTTAGCTGTATTTGAACTGTTGGCGCTTGTATTTGTAGAAGGGTCAGGTTGGCAAGCAGCAAGCAACACAGCCAATGCAATAACACTTAACTTTGATCTCATTAGGCAACTCCATTTAAAATTTTGTTATAAGATATTCTTAATTTTCAACAATGAAGTTATCTGTTTTTCGATTATTTAGCAACTTCAAGCAAGCTTATCTAAATTTATTGGCTCTCTGCACTTATAATCGCTTCGCCTAAACAAAATAATTGCCATTGACCTGCTTGCATTTTATGCCAAGTTTCATTCTGTGTTAAAGGTTGCGTGGCAATTACGGTAACAATATCATTGGCTGTAGTTTCCTCATGAAAATCAACGGCAACTTCAGCATCAATTAAACTGGCTTTGCCAAAAGGTGCTCGACGGGTTATCCAGTGTAAGTTATTGGAACAATAGGCAAACAAGCTTTCACCATCAGTTATAATGATGTTGGCTACTCCAAGTTGATCAATTTCAGCGACCAATGTAGCAATATAACTGAATAAGGTTTTTGGCGAAGGTTGCTCTGCGCCAAAACGATAGTGAAGTTTATCTAAAATCCAACAAAACGCATGCTCGCTGTCAGTTGTGCCAATAGGTAAATGTAACTTTATTGGCAACTTATCTTGGAATGATTTTAATTGGCCATTATGGGCATAAGTCCAATTTTTTCCCCACATTTGGCGAGTAAATGGGTGAGTATTTTCTAAACAAACGCCCCCGGAATTAGCCTGGCGAATGTGACAAATAACCGCTTCACTTTTCATCGGATATTTTGTTACTAGCTCTGCTATAGGTGATTGAGCACTAGGATTGGGATCTTTAAAACTGCGACAACCTTTCCCTTCGTAAAAGGTAACTCCCCAGCCATCTTTATGGGGGCCTGTATTTCCACCACGTTGCATTAAGCCACTAAAGCTAAAACAAATGTCAGTTGGCACATTAGCTGACATGGCTAAAAGTTCACACATAACAAAACCTTAAACTAAACCTAAATAAAACCACAACTTATCATAAAATAGTCAAGGCAAGTCCTTGGCTATCGTACTATTATATTCTATAACTAGAGTATACCATTGAAAGAAATATTTTAGGTATTCATTAACTTATATAAAACAATCAGGAACAAACCTTCATGGACATCACAATTTGGTTAGTAGTTGCACTCTCGCTGTCTTGGTACATGAGTTATAAGCGCATATCATTATCAAGCTTCACTTTGGCCTTCATAGCCTTAATGGCTATCGGCTCAATGCTAAACATCATAGGCTTTGTTTCTTGGCTGTTACTTGCGGTTATTGCCTTGCCATTGAATATTGCCAGCTTTCGTAAGCAGTTTATTTCAATGCCGTTGTTATCTATCTACAAAAAGATCATGCCGCAAATGTCCGAAACCGAACAGCAAGCAATAGACGCGGGTACAACTTGGTTTGATGCGGAATTATTTCGTGGTAATCCTGATTGGAAAAAATTGCATAACTACCCACAACCTAGACTAAGTGCTGAAGAAGAAGAATTTCTCAACGGTCCAACAGAGCAAGTATGTGCACTTATGAATGATTGGCATACCACTCATGAAATTGCGGACTTATCGCCTGAAGTTTGGCAGTTTCTTAAAGACAAAAAATTCTTTGCCATGATAATCAAGAAAAAATATGGCGGCTTAGAATTTTCAGCTTATGCCCAATCTAGAGTTTTACAAAAGTTAACCGGGGTAAGCAGTGTTTTAGCAAGTACCGTTGGCGTACCAAATTCTTTAGGTCCAGGTGAACTTCTACAAGAATATGGTACTAAAGAGCAGCAAGATCATTACTTGCCTCGTCTAGCTCGTGGTGAAGAAATCCCCTGCTTCGCCCTAACCAGTCCAGAAGCAGGCTCAGATGCTGGAGCAATCCCTGATACGGGTGTTATTTGTCACCAAACTTTTGAAGGTAAAGAAGTATTAGGCATGAAGCTTAATTGGGATAAGCGCTATATAACCTTAGCGCCTGTAGCAACAGTATTAGGGTTAGCGTTTAAATTAGAAGATCCTGACCATTTATTATCAGAGCAAACTGAGCTAGGTATAACGTGTGCGTTAATTCCTACTGATCTCGAAGGCGTCACCATTGGCAGACGACATTTTCCATTGAATGTACCATTTCAAAATGGTCCAACTCAAGGTAAGGATGTTTTTGTACCTTTAGATTATATAATCGGCGGCAGTGATATGGCTGGTCAAGGCTGGCGCATGTTAGTTGAATGCCTTTCTGTTGGCCGCGCAATCACCTTACCTTCAAACAGTGCAGGTGGCGTTAAAGCAACTGCATTAGCAACCGGTGCTTACAGTCGAATTCGCCGCCAATTTAAACTTCCTATAGGTAAAATGGAAGGTATTGAAGAGCCTTTAGCTCGTATCGGTGGCAATGCATATTTAATGGACGCGGTTACCACCATGTCTACTGGCGCCATAGATTTAGGTGAAAAGCCATCAGTTATTTCGGCTATTGCTAAATATCACTTAACGGAAAAAATGCGTAGCTCTATCATCGATGCTATGGACATTCATGGTGGTAAAGGTGTTTGTATGGGGCCTAGTAACTATCTTGCTCGTGGTTATCAAGGCGCACCGATAGCAATCACAGTTGAAGGTGCCAATATATTAACGCGAAGTCTTATTATCTATGGTCAAGGTGCTATCAGATGTCACCCTTATGTTCTAGCTGAATTAGAAGCCGCTCATAATGAAAATGAAGCTCAAGCACTAGATGACTTTGATCACGCCTTATTTGGTCATATAGGGTTTAGTATCAGTAATATTGCTCGAAGCCTATGGTGTTCTGTGTCTGGAGCACACTTTATTCAAAGCCCGTTCAAAGATAATACGCAACGATATTATCAATTACTCACCCGCTTTAGTGCCAATTTAGCTATGCTGTCTGATGTCGCCATGTTAGTTCTTGGCGCTGATTTAAAACGAAAAGAACGTATATCTGCTCGTCTAGGGGATGTATTAAGTCATCTATATTTAGCTAGTGCTTCTTTAAAACGCTTTAATGATGAGGGTCGCTTAGCAGGCGACTTTCCGTTATTACAATGGTCAGTCGAAAGTTCCCTCTATGAATGTCAACAAGCCATTGATGCTATGCTAAATAACTTCCCAAACAAGTGGGTCGGTTACGCACTTCGCGCAATCATTTTCCCGTTCGGTACTTGGCTTACAAAACCAAGCGATAATGTAGATCACAATGTTGCCCAGCTATTACAAACTCCTGGCTCAACTCGGAGTAAACTTGGACAAGGGCAATATTTAGCTCGTGACAAAGGCAATATGTTCGGTTTACTGGAACAAACATTAGAAGATATTATTGCTTGCGAGCCTATTTTTTCCAAAGTCTGCACTGCATTAAATGAGAAATTGCCTTTTTATCATTTAGACAAAGTTGCAGAAAAAGGACTAGCTGCTAATGCTATTACTGAGCAAGAAGCACAATTATTAATTGAAACTGAAGTCAACAGAAAAGCAATTATTTCTGTTGACGATTTTGAGTCAAGTGAATTAGCAGTCCAACAAAACGTACAGAATAGCTAACAAAAAGAGGATTTTACCGAGGCTTCACAACTGACTAATCATCACACAAAATTGAAACACTTTTTAATTTAATGTTAATATGTGTTTCAATTTTTTAACATAACTCCCATTAGTAGATAATTAGATGCCGACGGCTAACACAATAAAGAATAAAAGCGACGGAGTTAAACGTCGTTCAAAAGGCGAGCGTACACGTGAAAAAATCTTAATGTCAGCGATAGAGATACTAGCTGTTAATGGCATAAAAGGTACCACACATAGAGCAATTGCTACCCACGCAAATATTCAACTATCTCTAACCACATATTACTTCAAAGATATTCAAGAGTTGGTACAACAGGCGTTTGAGCTTAATTCAACTTTAATGCGTAAAAAAACTGAAAAAACAATAGAGAAAGCATTTAAAGCCTTTGAGGATTATGATGAAGAAGCTTTACAGGAGATAACTGTAAAAACCGAGCTTTGCGATCATTTGGCAGCGTTAACTGCGAAGTACTTATTTGACAACATCAACAAAGATAAGACCTCACTTGCGGTAGAGCAGTTAATGTTTTCTGCAAGGCAACTAACTCCTGAACTAAAAAAACTTGTACAAGAGCATGAAGAATCACAATTAAAACCTTTTGCGCAACTCGCTAGCTATTTTAATAAAAAAGATCCAGAAATAGACGCCATCATGTTAAGTACTGTTTTCTCTCAATTAGAATATAGTCAAATAGCGTTGAAGAGAAGTGAGCGCTCTATGGAAGTCATTCATCAAGTTATTTATAAATTAATGGCTTGGATAATGGGTTTAAAAACTTAATTTAATAAAAAATAGAGTTTATGAAATAAAAATGCACAAGCTTACGCTTGTGCATTTTTAATGCTTTCTAAATGATAAAAAATTTAATTCAATTGGTATTACTTAAGTTCATTTTATAAAAAGGACAGTAATTCTTGATCTAGTTGCATTAACGTTTTTGGGTCTGCCATCATAGTTTTGCCTAATGAGCTTGTTTTAGGCAACATGCGCTCAAAATAAAACTCAGCGGTTTTTATTTTAGCGCGATAAAAGTCACGATTTTCTAACTCTTTATCGGCTAGCTTTTCATAAGCTACCTGTGCCATTTGAGCCCAAAAATATCCCATAACGATATAACCTGAAAACATCAAATAATCCACAGAAGCAGAGCCGACAACATCACGGTTTTTCTTAGCTTTAAGTGCGATACGAAGTGAGTATTGCTGCCAATTAGCAACGGCTTTACTTAATGGCCAAATAAACTTATTCATTTGACGTTTATGAGGATTACTCGACAACATACTTTTTTCTTTACAGAAAACTAATACTTCTTTGGTGAAGTTTTTCAACGAACGTCCATGGGTTAATAATATTTTACGCCCCAGCAAATCAAGTGCCTGAATACCGGTTGTTCCTTCATACAAAGTAGAGATTCGGGTATCTCGTACAATTTGCTCCATACCCCACTCTTTAATATAACCATGACCACCAAAAATCTGCACTCCATGGTTAGCTGACTCTAACCCTAATTCAGTTAGAAAGGCTTTTAAAATAGGGGTAATAAAACCTAACTTATCATCTGCCGCTTTTTTCTCTTCGTCAGTTTTTGCCATTTCTATTTGATCCACTATTTTTGCCGCATAATAAATCATGGCACGACCACCTTCAGAAACGGCCTTTTGGGTCATTAGCATTTTACGAACATCAGGGTGAACAATGATTGGGTCAGCTACTTGCTCTGGATATTTTTTACCTGTTAAAGAGCGCATAGATAAACGCTCTTTCGCATAAATCAGTGCATTTTGATAAGACAGTTCAGCAGCACAAATCCCCTGTAAAGCGGTACCAATACGTGCCGTATTCATAAAGGTAAACATACACTCTAAACCTTTATTTTCAGGGCCAATCAACTCTCCAACAGCATTATCAAAATTAAGTACCGCTGTTGAAGAGGCTTTAATGCCCATTTTATCTTCAATAGAACCACAGGTAACATTGTTTAACTCACCCAAATTGCCCTGAAGATCAGTTTTAACTTTAGGTACAATAAACAAAGAAATACCACGTGTACCTTTAGGTGCATTTGGCAATCGAGCTAAAACAATATGGATAATGTTTTCCGTTAAATCATGCTCTCCTGCTGAAATAAAAATTTTTGTGCCTGTGATGTTATAAGTGCCATCTTCATTTGGTACTGCTTTTGTTTTTACTTGCCCTAAATCAGTACCACATTGTGGCTCAGTTAAGCACATGGTGCCTGTCCAAGTTCCTTCAGTAAGACGAGTTAAATAGAGTTCTTTTTGCTGGTCAGAGCCATGAGACTGAACAGTATTCATTGCACCGTGACTTAAACCAGGATACATAGCCCATGACCAATTAGCCGTGCCCATCATTTCTGATTTAATCATACCTAATGACGGAGGTAAGCCTTGCCCACCATGCTCAACTGGATGAGATAAACTTTGCCATCCTCCTTCAACATATTGGTTATACGCTTCTTTAAAACCCTTTGGCGTTGTTACATTACCATCATTAAAAGTACAGCCTTCTTTATCTCCACTTTGGTATAACGGTAGCAACTCGTTTTCACAGAACTTTGCACATTCTTGCATAATAGCATCACCGAGATCTGGTGTTGCCTCTTCAAACTCTGGATAATTTTCATAATGTCCATAGTAATCAAAGACATCTTCGGTTAAGAATTTAATGTCTGCTATTGGTGCTTTATAACTAAGCATAACGAGCTCCCGTCAAAAGTTATTTTTTAAATACTAATTAAATATAGATATGAACTCTGATTAAAACACTGGTCGTACCACTTATTCAAGTATTTTTTTAGTTTTACAAAAATAAAATAATGAGAATTAAATTAAATCTTTGTTATCAATAGAATTATTAATAATGGAGATTAGTAGCTAAAAAGTGACAAAGAGAATAACCCTTGCTATATTTTGTTCAGTTACATTTGTTACAGGACGTTTTAAAGTGTCGAAACTTTCCCTAATACCATTACTATTGACAGTATTTGCATTAGCAAGCTGCCAAAGCACAAGTAAGCAAGAAGCCATAAAACTACCTAGTTGGGTAACAAGTCCGCCACAAGATACTAGTAATATCTTTTACGGATTAGGAAGTGGTTATAATTTAAAAACAGCTAATGCAGCGGCACTTAAAGATGTTTCGGGTAAGCTTGGTGTAACGGTCAGCAGCATTTATCAACAAAGGCAACAAGTTGCGAATCAAAGCTATCAAAAATATATTGATGATCAGGTGCAACTATCAACTGAACAAACCCCTATCACTCAATACCAAGTTGTCCATAATGAAGCGTTCAATCAAACTTTTTACTCCTTAATAAAAGTTGAAAAAAGCAAAATATTACAAGCAAGTGAAGATAAATTAAAACAAGAAAACTTACTTGCGAAAAATATGCTTGATAAACAAACTAGTACAAGCAACTTAGTCTGGTATTCACAAAGTAGTCAACTTCTACAAACTAAAGCGAGATCAGCGTATCGATTAGCAGTAATTATTAATTTACTCGCACCAGAAAAAGACATACCTTCTAACATTTCTCCATGGAATACCTTGTCAGAGCAAGTTGTGAAAGGCCAAAAAGGGCTATGTGTAACACTGGTAGATAAAAACAAGAAGTCAGCTGACTTTATTAAAGCAGTAAAAGAAAGCTTAACTAAGCAACAAATAAAAATTACTCATCAATGCCAAGATAAATTACTGGTTAACGCTACTGAAGAACAGAATTTTTTGTTTAAGAAATATATTTCATCTAATGAAGTTAACTTTGAGTTAGTAACCGGCAATGCTATTAGTTTAGCGAGCAATAGCATGACTCTTTCTGGGCAGTCAGTATCTAATTACATTAACGCCAGAAAATCAGCCGTGGCACAAATGAAAATAAAATTAGAGCAACAATCCATTTGGCAATTTTTGGCATTAATGTAAAAAAAGGAATTAACATGAAAAACGTAGCTTTAGTCATTTTAACCTCTTTATCAGTCCTAGCTTGTAAGTCGACTATAGACAATAAGCTAGACTTTCAAAGTAACCCAAAATACCAACGCCCGTTAGCAAAAGCGCAAATAATGCCTACGAAAGAACAATTACAAGGTAAACCGATTAGAGTTATTGTTATACCTACAGAAACCAATAACAAACTCGCTAAAAGCTCTCAATCGGTAAACGCACTCAATAATAGCCTAGATAATATTTTACAAAAAGCAGGTCTAGAAATTATTGACCGTTCGATGGGTGATAAAGTGAAAGATGAATTAATCGCTTATGAAACTACAGGGAAATACAGTGATTCAACCATTGATGTTGCCGATATAGCGATTTGGACAAACATTGCTTCCGCCTCATTTAGTCATAGTTTTACAGAAGGACACGAAGGAAAAAACATCTTTACCGGCAAAAAGGTTTGGATTGAACCTTCATGTACGTTCAAAGCTAAAGTCAAAGGCACAGCCAAATCATTTAAATTACCTAATTTGAAACTAAATAAGCAAGTTTCACTCGATGGTGTTGCCACGATCAGCCGTGATACACGAAGTTCAAATTGTCGGTTACCAACGGTTGAAATTCATGGTTTAGTCAATGAAGCAGCCACTAATGCTGTGCGTAATTATCGTACTACTATTCAAAATGCTTTTGCCCCAAGAGCTTATGTTCTAGAGTACCGCGTGGTTAAAAACAAACATTACATCCAAATTAGTTTAGGTAGTAATAGACAATTAACACACGGAGATGAAATCAACTTTATTCGTCAAGTTGAAAAAGCACACACCATCACTCAAGAAACATCTATCAATGAATTCCCTATCGGTGCTGGAGAAGTAACTGATATTATTCAACAAAAAACCTCTTGGGTTGAAGTTGAGCCAGAGGTAGCAAAACAACTAAATATTGGCGATATTGCCGTTGTAACATACAGTAAAAGTATTTTTGAACACGTTACTTCAGTTGGTCAGACGTTGAATAACCTTTAATATGAGAAAAATTACTACAACACTTATCAAAGGCGCTTTTTTATTGTTTTTAACTTGCATGAGCTTGTTAACTCAAGCTCATTCCATAACGCCTTGCTGGTTTAATAGTCCGGTAAATCAAGAGCAAATAGGTTTTATAGGAGCAGCAAGCCCATTTAGCGCCAAAATCAATGGTTCGCTGATTGCCAGTCGGCAAAAAGCGCTTAAAAAACTGCTCGATTATTATGCCTTAGAAGAAAAAACCGATGAGATAAACTTTACTGACGAAACCATCACTTTAGCTTCAGGTATTAAAGTTGTTTTTTCTAAACCTTATATCGATAACCAAGCAATGTACACCTATGCTAGTATCGAAAAGCAAAGCAATAAAGCACAACAACAAGCATGGCTTAGCCAAACTTGTCCATTACAAACTTGTCAATTCAAAACCTGCTCACCTAGTTGGTTATGTAATAGCGCAGACAATGCCATTATTAGTGTTAGTCAGCCGACAAGTAACCCTTCAAAACAATTAGATAAAACCCATGAGAATGCGCAAATATTTTTACAGTTTATTTCAAAGTCAAAAGTTGATGATTACAACTATCAAGTAAAATCCGAAGGGCAGTTTCAGAAATGGGGTTACACTGAGCATAAAGGTGAAATAAAAGCCTTAGCGGATAAAAGCAAATTATTAAATACGCAAAGCTGTCAAACAACAAACTATATGTTCGCCCAATTTAGCTTCTCAGCTCATCCAACAGAAAGCTTTTTACCGGAAAGTAAGTTTAACAAACCCTTTTCAATGTGGCGTAAAGAGCCAAACTTGTCTGATACAACTGGTGTCGTTGGCATATTCTCAGGTATTACTGCTGATGGTTTATTTAGTAGTGCCATAAAGCTTTCAATAAAAGAAGGATTACTTGAGCTTGCAAAAATCAAACAAATTGATATTGACCATAATTATCAAATCCGTCGACATAATGGCCTATACTCATTAGCAAAAACTACCATGGTCACATCGGCAGTTGTTTCAGCAAAATTACAAGACATTAAAATTATTGAAGAAGATGACAAGTTAGTCATCTATACTTGGCTTTTAGAGAGCATATAAAACTAGATTAAAATTTAATTGTAATAATTTAATAGCAATATTGATGTAAATTATTTATAAAGACTATTCAACAACTGAAGTAAAATAAAAGGAAATAACATGAAAACACAAAAGCTTATCATTGTTGCAGCCATGACGACCATTTTGGCAGCCTGTGGGTCAACAGAAAAAAAAGCAGCTCCAGAGCCAAAAACAAACAACTTAACGGCTGGAATTCCTCAGTGGGTTCTTAACCCGGTTGTTGAAGATGGTATTGCCGCAACAGATTGTGTCAAATTTTCTGGTAACCTTTCTGTTGACCAAAAAATGGCAACAGCTAATGGCCGTTTAGCGTTAGCACAACAGCTTGAAACACGTATTGAAGGTTTAGATAAAACCTATTCAAACAGAACTGACTCAAATGATGACACCACTGTAGGCTCTACATTTAGCTCAGTATCAAAGCAACTCACTAAAAAAACCTTAGTTGGCTCACGCGCAATCAAGTCAGATATTATTGATATTTCTGGCAAGCAACATTTTTGTGTCTTAACGACGTTAAGTCCATCTGCAACGAAAGAGCTATTTGATGCTATTGTTAAAGAAAGTGGTCGCTCAATTAACCCACAAGATGAGAAATTCTTATATCAAGAGTTTAAAGCTCATAAAGCCGAGCAAAACCTTGAAAAAGAAATTCAACGTTTAACAAATTAATCAAATTAATTTAGTTAACAAATAAAGGGCGGGATTTCCTGCCCTTTATTTTCCTATCATAAGAGCCTAAAGAATTAAAATTTACGATTATGGAAGAAGAATTAAAAGATGTTGTTGAAGATCTTGTTGAAGATAGCTTAGAAGAACAAGCAGGAACGACCTCACCTTCCTTTTGGAAAAAATTACAAACATGGATCATGATGATTGGTATTGTCATGATTACTGCTGGCCAATTTAACGATACTAAAGATTTGGCATCGAGTATTTATGAAGCAACACTAACACATTTTACGCATAGTCTTGAGTACGAAAGAATAGAAAACATCCATGTTGGCAGTAGTATGGAATATGTCAAATCACTCGTAGGTGAACCTCACGTACTTAAGCGTTCAAAGCTCAATGTAGAGTTACAGTTTCACTATTATAGTGAGCCAAAATATCACTTAACGTTAGTGTCTAAAGATGATCGTTTAGTGGCTTATAGTGTTTTTACATTACAAGACGGTTTTGCTCCGAAAGTGCCATTCTCAGAAGAGTTAGGCACCAAAACACTAGCTCAAGCTCATAAAACTCAAGGAACCTATAGTTATGATATAGGTAACCTACTCTACTTTATTGAATCTCAAGATTTAGGTAAACAACAAATGTTTCTCACATTGTTGCGAGGTTATGTTGAATATGGTGCTTCAGCTCAAAACAGCCAAGACTTAACAAATAACCAAAATAACATAGCCAAATTAATAGAAACCTTAGATCAAAAAGCAACGTTCTCTGATAATGAACAAGATCTTGTAGCACCTATTAATAACATTAGGAAAACAATTTATCCTAATTTTTATGCTATCACCGAACTTGAGCCAATTGTTATTGCAGAAGCACTCTTAACTCGATATGAGTTCCAAATGTTCACTAAAAGCTAAAGGATTATTAGATGAAAATCAGTTTAACAACTTCAGCCGTGTTATTAGCACTAACCACTAGCCTTTCTACCTCGGTATTTGCAGATCAAAATTCTACAACAGATGATCCTTTTGCTGACTTAGATCAAGCTATGGAAGCCTTTGATTATGAAGGTAGTGAAGCTGAGCTAGCAGAGTTCGAACAATGGAAAGCTGAATACTTAGCCGAGTATCAAAAGTTTAGACAAGAGCATTTCAAAAAAGTTGATGATATCAGAGATAACTTAATTAGCTTATGGGGAGATGCAGAGGTCTCAACACAAGAAGAATATGTTGACTATAGCCCTGATAAAAAAGTTAAAACAGTGCTTGATTTTGAAAAAAATGAAATACGTGTCAGTGTTCTACATGACAACTCAGAAAATGTCGATCAACAAGCCGTTGTAAAAGCGTTAACTGAACAAGCTCAAAAAGATGATTCTTTAGCACAACTTGTCGGTGCAAACGTTAATGAAGACATAGCTGAAAAATTGTTCTCTTCAGCCAAGAAAAAAGAGGTTGTACCTTCAGTCGTCGATAACAACCGTTCAGTTATAGAAAAAGAAATCAAAAAGATAGAGCAACAGTCTATAGCACAAGAACAACAAATTGAAAAAGTATATGATTTGTTAAATTCAAATGAAGAAACTAAACCCGACGATTCAGTTCTTGCAAAAGTAGAAGAAGAAACCACAGCTAAAAGTATTGCCCAACAAAAAGCCCAAATAGAAAAAGAAAAGCAACAACGCATTGCAGCTCTACAAGCGCAAACTGCGAAGTTAGCTAGTAATGACAAACAAAAAGAAGCATTGAAAAATAAGAAAATAACCACATTTACTATGCCATTAGCGCATAAAAATGAGTTAGCAAAAGCCAAACCTTTTGTTGCGCAAGTTAAAAGTCAAAGTGAGCGATGGGATCTTGACCCTAGCCTAATGCTTGCCATTATGCATACTGAGAGCTACTTTAACCCGAAAGCGCAATCACATGTACCAGCCTTTGGTTTAATGCAAATTGTACCTAGAACAGCAGGTGTGGATGTAAACCGTTTCTTATTTAAAAAAGATAAACCCATGGCACAGTCTTATCTATTTCTCCCTAATGAGAACATAGAAGCCGGTGGCGCTTATTTACACATTTTAAATTCTCGTTATTTACGCAAAATTGAAAACCCTCAATCACGTTTCTATTGTATGGTAGCAGCTTATAATACGGGAAGTGGTAATGTGGCCAAAACATTTAATAAAGATAAATCTCGCAACATTAATCGTGCTGCAAAAGTTATCAATACCATGTCACCTGATGAAGTTTATCAACAATTAGTAGAAAAACTTCCTTATGATGAAACGAAAAATTACGTGCGAAAGGTAGTTAAGCGCCAGAATATTTATTTACCGCTTGATAAAACATAATATCAACTTTACTGTGAGTAAAAATGAATATTATCGAACACCCTAGACTATACAGATTACTTGGCTCTGCTTCGAGTACTTATCAAACTCAGTGGCAAGAAGTTGAAGAAGAAGTATGGCAAATGTTTGGTCAAGAAGCATTAGTCTTAGTGACAGATATGTCATATTTTACCCAAGTAACCAATGAGTTAGGTATTGTTTATTACTTAAGTATAATCAAGAAAATGCAGGACATCATTTCTATGTCAGTGCCTAGGTATGACGGCACTGTCATTAATTTTGTTGCCGATAACTCTTTCTCTGTTTTTACCGATATTGATAATGCCATTAGCGCTATTATCGAAATTAATGATAAAATGACTCAAGTCAATAGCCATACTCCTGAAGCAAGAGACATAAAAATTTGTGCTGGCATAGATTACGGACGTTTTTTAAACATCAACGGCAAATGCCTCTATGGTGCCAGTGTCAATTTAGCCAGTGTTTTAGGTGAAGATATCGCTGAGCCAGAAGAGATTTTAATAAGTGCTCAAGCCTATGATTTAATCAAGAATGACCGCTATAAAGTTAAATCATTTACTACAGATTTTAATGACTTAACCCTAAATTATAAAAAATTAATTTATTAATTAGCTTTAATAAAACTTCCTCTCCTCAAATATATTAAGGAATATAGTGTCTAGTTATTTAGAAATACAATTAGCTCAACAACCCATAGAACTTTGTAAATTATTAAAAGTAGCAGATCTTGTCGCTGGTGGTGGTGAAGCAAAAGTAGTGATCAGCGAAGGCTATGTGTTACTTAATGGCGAAGTTGAATTTCAAAAAAGAAAAAAAGTTTACCATAATGATGTTGTTGAATTTAACGGTGAAGTTATTCAAGTAGTTGTTAACAAAGCACTAATAGAACAAGAACAAGAAGCTGAGCCTAAACAGCCAAGTGATCAAACGAATAGAAACGAAAAGAGTAAACAACACACTGAAGTTAACTCTCGTAACTCAGTAAAAGATGCCAGAAAACGTAAGCCTATTTCTTTTTAACAATAGGAAGCTATTAAGCTAGCTTTCATTCTTCCTCTTCTCTCCCTTAGTGCTAATTAGCTTTTTCTCCCAAAAAAGTGCCTGCCCTGTTTCAGCATTAAGTTCATAACCAGAAAAACCTAGCTTTTCATATGCCTTTTTAGCAATAGTATTGCCCTGCAATACTTCTAAGGTTAATTTACAACACCCTCTTTCGATTGCTATATTCTCAACTTCAGCGAACATTTTTAACGATAACCCCAAACCTCTATACTCAGCTAAAACACCACAATCATGAATATTGATTAAAGGTTTACATTGAAAAGTTGAAAAGCCTTCAACACAATTAATAATGCCTGCTGGTTTATTATCCACATAACAAAGTAATGTAAAAACATCATGTCGTTTTGCTAATGTCTTTGCAAGATTAAGCTGTGTATATTCACTCAACGCCTCTCCACCTCCCATAGGGTCAAGAGCATAAGCATTTAATAACATCACTAAATCATGTGAATCTTCTGGGTTATTATAGTCTGCTAATTTGAGTGTTACATTCATAATAAACCTATCATATAAGCTCTAAGAAACCTTTCATTCAGCATGGTGAGTTTGAATTGAAGGTAGAAATTACAATTTTGAATATGGCGCACTATACTCTTTATATGAATAAAGAAAAACCCTTATGTCAATATCAAGATCCAGATAATAACTCTCAACACCAATACTGTTGTGGCGAGCCTGCCATGGCATCGGGTTTGTGCTATTGGCATGACAAATCGCTGCCAAAACTGGGTGATGATGTAAAAGAGAAGTTAGAAAACTATGCTAAGTCTGGCGGCTTACTCCGTGGTATAGCGCTGTCTCGTACTCAACTGCAAGATATAAATCTTGTTAACCACCATAACAAACAAGGGTATGACTTCTCTCATGCCGATTTTTATCACGCTAATATTCGTGGCGGCCATTTGTTCAATATTAATTTACACAATGCCAGCATCATGAAAGCCGATTGTAGAGATGCGAATTTCAACTGTGCCAATTTAGAAAATGCTAATTTACTTGGCGTCAAATGGTCAGGTTGTAAGTTCGAAAATGTCAAAATAGGACAAAAAGTAATACAAGAGTTAAACGCTAAAACTGCCATTAAACAGGGTAAAGTTGAAGAATCTCATGATCTTCTTCAACAAGCAGAAGAAATTTATCGTGACTTACGAAAGCATGCTGAGCAAGAAGGTATCTTTACTTTATCAGGTTTTTTTATTCATAAAGAGCTAACAATGCGTCGCTTACAACTCCCCCGCTTTAGTATGAAACGGATCATGTCAAAATTGGTCGATGTTTTTTGTGGTTACGGCGAAGCACCACTTCGAATTGTCGGCCTTTCAATAGTCATTATTTTTATTTGTGCCGTGCTCTATTCGTTTACCGGATTAAACTACCAAGGCACTTTACACCAAGTATCAAGCACTCAAAGCTGGAGTGAGAATATTTCACTATTACTTTCATCTTTATATTTCTCTGTAGTAACCTTTACCACGTTAGGTTATGGAGACTTCAACCCGATAGGGCTTTCAAGGGCTATCGCCGCAGTAGAGGCCTTTACAGGTAGCTTTACTATCGCGTTATTTGTGGTTGTTTTTGTAAAAAAAATGACTCGATAATCGACGTTAAGTAACTATTTAGGCAATCGAGTATTTCTATTCATTAAATATGTCATTTATTACTGTTTCAACAGCATATGCCCTGCTAGAATAGCGACAATTTTATTTATTCATGACTAGTTTCCATTTATCTAGTTATACATTGTTTACGGAATTTTAGTGTTATGCGTACCAGCCAATATTTACTGTCTACTTTAAAAGAAACGCCTGCCAGTGCAGAAGTTATTAGTCATCAATTAATGCTTAGAGCAGGTCTTGTTCGAAACCTAGCTTCTGGTTTATACACTTGGTTACCTACTGGTTTACGCGTATTAAAAAAAGTTGAGAACATTGTTCGCGAAGAAATGCAACGAGCTGGCGCTAACGAAATTTTAATGCCAATGGTACAACCTTCTGACTTATGGGAAGAATCAGGTAGATTTGATGACTATGGGCCAGAGCTATTGCGTCTAAATGACCGTCATCAACGTCCTTTTGTTTTAGGCCCAACTCATGAAGAAGTTATCACTAAGCTAGTGGCTAATGAGCTGAGTAGTTATAAACAACTTCCTTTATCTTTATTCCAAATTCAAACCAAATTTCGTGATGAAATTCGCCCTCGCTTCGGTGTAATGCGTGGTCGAGAATTTTTAATGAAAGATGCGTACTCTTTCCACTTAGACCAAACATGTTTAGAAAAAACCTACCAAACCATGTTTGATGCCTATTGCAGAATATTTGACAGACTCGGTTTAAACTACCGCCCTGTATTGGCCGATACCGGTTCTATTGGTGGAGATGCCTCACATGAATTCCACGTACTTGCCGACTCTGGTGAAGATGATATCGCCTTTAGTGATAGCAGCGATTTTGCAGCTAACATTGAAAAAGCTGAGGCTTTAGCACCTCAAGGTGAGCGACCTCAAGCAACGCAATCGCTAACAAAAGTAGCAACGCCAGATCAAAAAACCATTGATGAAGTCGCAAGCTTCTTAAACGTTAATATATCAACCACAGTAAAAACCTTATTGGTTTGCGGCATTGAGAATGAGCAAGGTGAAACGCCAATCATTGCATTAGTGCTTAGGGGCGATCACCAACTTAACGAAATCAAAGCTGAGCATTTACCTCAAATAGCAAGTCCTTTAACTTTTGCTACTGACGAACAAATATTAGCTACTGCTAAGTGTAATGCTGGCTCTATCGGCCCTGTTTCGCTAGATTGTGAAGTAATTGTAGATAGAAGTGCCGCACACTTAAGTGATTTTGTCTGTGGTGCTAATGAAAATGATCAACACTTTACCGGTGCAAACTGGGACAGGGACTGTAATTCATATTCAGTTGAAGATATTCGAAATGTCGTAGAAGGCGATCCAAGTCCATGCGGTCAAGGTAATATCGTTATAAAACGCGGCATTGAAGTTGGTCATATTTTCCAACTTGGCAGCAAGTATGCCAAAGCAATGAACTGTGCAGTATTAAACGAAGGTGGTAAAAACCAAACTTTAACAATGGGTTGTTATGGTATTGGTGTTTCACGTATTGTCGCTGCAGCCATAGAGCAAAACCATGATAAATACGGTATCAAATGGCCACAAGCTATTGCGCCATTTCAAGTTGCAATCGTACCAATGAACATGGCTAAATCAGCCCGAGTGAAAGAAACAGCTGAAGCTTTATATGAACAATTAAACCAAACAGGTGTAGAAGTATTGTTTGATGATCGTAAAGAGCGCCCTGGTGTTATGTTTGCAGATCATGAACTCATAGGTACACCATTATTGTTAATTATCGGAGAGCGTAATTTAGACGCACAGCAAGTAGAACTAAAAAACCGAATTACTGGTGAAAAGTCACTTATTGCCATTGATGAAGTTAGCGCATTGTTTGCATAACTACTGGTTATACAATCAAGTAAAATAGGGGCTTAACGCCCCTTTTTTGTTTATATTGCCACCAAAAAATACTGGTTATTCTTTTTTACAACAAAAATGTAAAACTTTTCATTAAAAACTTAATTTTAGCTATTTCAATAAGCATCATTTTTAGCAACAATGGACAATTATATTCCAACTCAATAATTTAAGAAGTACTTCACCATGAAAGCAATCAACAAGTCATCTAAACTCAGTAATGTATGTTATGAAATTAGAGGACAAATTGCCGCAGAAGCCCGTCGTTTAGAAGATGAAGGGCACAAAATTCTTAAATTAAATATTGGTAACCCTGCTCCTTTTGGCTTTGAAGCGCCTGATGATATTTTAAAAGATGTTATACACAACTTGCCAAGCTCTCAGGGGTATAGTGAATCAAAAGGTATTTACTCTGCACGTGTAGCTGTTATGCAATACTTTCAACAGCAAGGCATTAAAGACGTTCGTGTTGATGATATTTTTATCGGTAACGGCGTTAGTGAACTTATTGTTATGTCCATGCAAGGTTTGCTTAATAATGATGATGAAGTATTAATACCTGCTCCTGATTACCCATTATGGACAGCAGCTGTGTCACTTTCTGGTGGTAAGCCTGTTCACTATCACTGTGATGATGAAAATTTTTGGTACCCCAACCTTAAAGATATGGAAGCCAAAATAACTGACAAAACAAAAGCAATTGTTTTAATAAACCCAAACAACCCTACTGGAGCAGTCTACCCTAAAGAGATTCTTGAAGGGATAATTGAACTAGCGAGAAAGCATTGTTTAATTATTTTCAGTGACGAAATTTACGATAAAATTCTTTATGATGAAGCGAAACATATTCCTACAGCATCATTAGCTCAAGATGTGCTAATTATTACTATGGGCGGCTTATCAAAAAATTACCGTATAGCTGGGTTTAGAGCGGGTTGGATGGTGGTTTCAGGGCCTAAAATTCATGCTGAAGATTATTTAGAAGGTCTCAATATTTTATCTTCGATGCGTTTGTGTGCCAATGTGCCTTGTCAACATGCTATTCAGACGGCGTTAGGCGGATATCAAAGTATTAATGAGCTTATTCAAGGTGATGGTCGTCTTATAAAACAACGCAACACTGCTATTAAAATGATCAATGAAATAGATGGCTTATCATGTAATCCTGCAATGGGAGCTTTATATCTTTTTGTAAAGGTGGATGCGGAAAAATTTAATATCAGCAATGATGAAAAAATGATTTTAGATTTGCTTAAGCAAGAAAAGATACTTTTAGTGCACGGTAGTGCCTTTAATATCAAAGAAAAAAATTATTTTAGGTTGGTCTTTCTTCCTCATGTAGATGAATTAGTACCAGCACTTGAGAAAATTAAAAACTTTTTTTCAACCTATAAACAACTTTAGTCTGGGCGAGAGAGCTCATCTAACGTTTGCATACATGCAGGAAATTGTGACTGATAAAACTCAGCAACTTCTGGCCATTGCTCGCAATGGCTAGTTACTCGTTTCTCTAACAAGTTACAAGCATCTGTGAATTCACGGTTTCCGCCATTTACCTCGGCTAAACTATAATGATAGGCTGCTAAATCATCTGCGGCCTTAACTATTGCTTTGGTTTGCGTATCAATATTCGCCTGGATCACAAAGGGCGCCATTGCTTCGTGCAAGTATTCTGGTAAGCCTTCATAAACCATAGAATGCTCAACTTCACTTTCAATCAGTTTTATTTGCTTAGTTAAATCTGGATTATAATACTTTAAAGGGCTAGGTATATCTCCCACTCCACCTGACTCTGAAGCTTCATGGTAAAGTGCAGCTATCGCGATAGCGGAAGGCTCATAACTTCTATTGAATTTAATTTGACCAATTAATGCTATTTGATGACTAATTAATGCCACTTCAAACGAGTGCTGAGCACAAGTCTCAGCTTCTCGTGTTGTCATTAATGGCCAACGAATAATTTTTCTAAGTCTGAGCATCCAAGCAGTAAAACTGCCTTTTTTATGATGAAACATATTTATCCCAAGTATAAGCTGCTCATTAATTGCAAAGCGTATTAATAATTATCAGGATACTGCTCTCTTATGCCAGTATAAGTCTCAAAATTATCAATAATAATATCAACTAATTTCGCTTCAAACTTAATATTTTTCTGCTCAATCAAATAAGCTTTTATTTTATCGTCAGGCCAAGGCTCTTTATAACAACGCGATGAACCTAGGGCGTCGAACACATCGGCAATAGCCATAATTCGAGCTTCAATCGGTATCTCTTCACCAACTAAACCATCAGGGTAACCTGAGCCGTCCCAGTTTTCATGGTGATAATGTGCTAATCGAGCAGCAAGCTTTGATACACTCACCGTTGATTTTTGTAAAATATCGCCACCAATTTGCGCGTGTGTTTTCATAATATTCCATTCATCACCCACAAGTTTTCCTGGTTTATGAAGAATATACTCAGGTATAGCAATTTTACCTAGATCATGTAAGGGTGCAGCTAAACGAAGTGCTTCAACAAAGGCTTTTGGCATACCCAGTTCTTGCGCAATTGACTCACAAATAAGCGCCACTCTCTTAACATGAGAGCCTGTTTCTTTGCTGCGAGCTTCTACAGCTTCTCCAACTATAAATAGTAGCTCTTTTTGCGTTTTCTCAATTTCTTTTTGTCGAGTTAAACCTTCTAGAATTAACGCTACATTAGTCGCAAATAATTCCGCCAAGTTCGCTTTGAAATGCTCATTATCATCTTCAAATTCAATATAAAGTACTGATGCAGCATTAACAGAGGCCTGATAATAGCCTACAAAACATTTGTCATCACTGTAATGAGATTGTTCATTAAATACTTGCTGAATTTTATCTTTAACTTCATTGCTAATATCTGAGCTTTCTAAAGAATCTGATTCACAGACATATTTCCCTGTACATGCAATAATTAAATTGGTTGCTTGCAAGTCAAAGTCAATTTGAGTACGGGCAATATATAAGGCTGAACTTTCAACGTTCATTAATGCTAATAAATGATCTAAAGCAGCAGAGCCAAAGGACTTTAATTGATTTATTTTCAATAAATCATGGGTGGTTTCAATCAGTTTTTTAAAGGCATCCAAACTACGTTGGATAGTCATGATATCACGATAGGCACGTATGCTTGCGTAAACTGTGGTGATCATTTTATTAGAAGTAAAGTCTGTTTTCTCTTTATAATCATTTATATCAAAATCTTTAATAACTTTAGCTTCTGGTGCTGTTCCTGCCTGTCCTGTTCTTAACACTAAACGAATGGATTGGTTCTTTAAATCTTCCCTAATCCATTGAACCAGTTCTAAGCCAGCATGATCCGTTTCCATGACCACATCTACAAATGCCATACAAAAATCATCATCATTAACTAGGATTTCTTTAGCTTCCGCCATGGAATAAACTGATACTATTTCTAGGTGACGGTTTTCTATTTCAGCATCGGCTAAAACTAATTTGGTAACTTGGTGAATAGAGTCATCATCATCAACAACTAATAAGCGCCACTTTTTTTGGGCTTTTTTAGTTAGTCCTTGTTCTGGCTCGACAGGTTCATCCTTAAAAATAAAATCATTCATTTCAATTAACTATTATGTAAAATGCCTTAACTAACAGTGTAATATAGAAAATAAAAATTGCACCAAAATAATTGAAAATATATAAAAAAAGCGGCTATTGCCGCTTATTTTTTAATGCTATGATTTCAAGCGTTTACTAAAACTGGCCAACAACTTGATGAACAATATCTCTAATAGTTGCTGATGGCGCTTCTTTATCTGATGAGGTAATACGCTTAACAGCCCAACCGTGCCAAGCTGGTTGACGGCTTTTGACATCATACACATCAACAGCCAATTTCCCTTCAGTATATTGTCTTACACGTGTTTCCGTGCCCATGTTACCACCGTACATACCGCCATAGTAACCACCGTAATAACCTCTTCCCCAACCAAAGCCAGTATTATAACTTGCAGGGTAGTGACTTACTTTAATTTTATCTCGATTACCTACAGTGTAAGAAATCGCAAAATCAGCTTTCTCAGAATCATCAATTAACTTATAGCCTTTTGCCATAAATGCTTTTTCTATTTCCGCATCAACTCTAGTTTTCATCACAGGATTGATATCTTCTGGTGGTGCCATAATTTTACCGGCAGTCAGCCATGCAAAAGTTTTATAATTAGTTGTATCTATTTTACTGTTTTTGTCAAAATTAACTTTTGCTTCATAAGTGCTAGAGCAACCAGCAATAACTACAACTAAAGCAGCAATAAACATTCTTTTTAAATTTGTCATTTTCTATTCCATTATTTGCTGATGAATTTCTGTTTATCAGCATACTCTATTAGTATTCTCAATATTGTCATGAAATGTAACCAGAAACAATAACAACCATTAACTATAGTCTGTTTTCATTTTAGCCCTTCTGTAAGGTCAATAGCGATATCAATTTATTTAATAACAATTTGCTGACTCATTGTAATTAATGGTTGACACTTATTGAGAAACCCTTTAAAAATAGAGCCATATATTGATAGATTTTTTAAACACTTTACTTAAAGTGAATAACAATGATTTTATTTTCTCAACTTAACATTCTCAATGTCGTCCTCATGGTCGTGGTGGTAGTCAAATCACTGCGAGGATTAGGTTGTGTAGAACGCTAAAAGAAAATAAAGCAAACAAACATAAAACCAAACCCTCGCTCTGAAATAGATCGAGGGTTTTTTATATTTTATTGTAAATAAAATTAAGGATAACAACATGACAACAGAGCTTTTCACTGGTGCTGAGATGGTTGTTAAAGCACTATCAGATCTAAACGTTAAATACATTTTTGGCTACCCAGGTGGCTCAGTATTAGATCTATATGATGCTATTTTTCAACAAGATGATATTGAGCATATTCTTGTTCGTCATGAACAAGCAGCTACTCATATGGCAGATGGTTACACGAGAGCTACAGGTGAAGTTGGTGTGGTATTAGCAACTTCGGGCCCTGGTGCAACCAATTGTGTAACAGGCATTGCAACAGCCTATATGGACTCTATTCCTATGGTAGTGCTTGCTGGACAAGTCCCTACAACGCTTATTGGAAACGATGCTTTTCAAGAAACAGATATTGTTGGTTGTACTCGACCTATCATAAAACATAGCTTTAATTGCCGTGATTTAGCCGATATCCCTAATGTATTAGCTAAGGCCTTTTATATTGCTAGTACAGGACGCCCTGGGCCAGTTGTTGTTGAACTACCAAAAGATTTATTGATTCCTCAAAATAAGGCGCAATACAGTATTGAGCTCGATGTAAAAATGCGCTCTTATAACCCGAATGTAAAAGGTCACCCTAAACAAATACGCAAAGCGGTAAAAACGATTAGTGAAGCTAAAAAGCTTGTTGTTTATTCTGGCGGCGGTATAGTGCTTGCCGACGCATCCGAGCTGTTAACTAAATTAGTTGAAACACTTAAAGCGCCTGTAACCAATACGTTAATGGGCCTAGGTGGTATATCAGGTACCCATGAAAATTTTGTTGGTATGCTAGGCATGCACGGCTCATTTGAAGCTAATAAAACTATGGCAAATGCTGATGTTATTTTAGCGTTAGGCGTTAGGTTTGATGACAGGGTAACGAATAATGTCGAAAAGTTCTGTCCTAATGCCACTATTATTCATGTTGATATTGACCCTACCTCTATTTCAAAAACAATTAATGCTCATGTACCTGTTGTAGGATTAGTTGATATTGTCATGCAGCAGATATTGGATGAATTGACCGCGACCAACTTCACACCAAATGAAGAGGCGCTAAAAGAATGGTGGCAGCAAATTCATTTATGGCGAGATATGCGTCACGTTGGCTATAAGCAAGAAGAAGGTGAAAAAATTAAGCCTCAACGAGTTGTAGAAGCGATGTATAAAATCACCCAAGGTAAAGCTTACATAGCTTCTGATGTAGGGCAGCACCAAATGTTTGCCGCGCAATATTATCCTTTTGCTAAACCCCGCCAATGGATAAATTCAGGTGGCGCTGGCACTATGGGATTTGGTTTGCCTGCAGCTATGGGTGTTAAATTAGCCTTCCCAGATCAGCATGTAATATGTATTACAGGTGATGGTTCAATTCAAATGAATATTCAAGAATTATCAACCTGTATGCAATACAATTTACCCGTAGTTATAGTTGCTTTGAACAATCGTTCTTTAGGCATGGTACGCCAATGGCAGGATATGGTTTATGGTGGTAGACACTCCTCGTCTTATATGGAGTCATTACCTGACTTTACTAAAATAGCCGAAGCTTACGGGCATGTAGGTATTAAAATTGATACCTTAGAAGAACTTGATAGTAAGCTAGAAGAAGCTTTTAGTATCAAAGATAAACTTGTGTTTGTGGATGTACTGGTCGATGAAAAAGAACATGTTTATCCTATGCAAATTCGCCATGGTGCTATTGATGACATGTGGGTTGAAAAAGGAGTAAAAGCATAATGCGTCATATTTTATCAATTTTATTAGAAAACGAACCCGGAGCACTATCACGTATTGTTGGGCTTTTTTCTCAACGTGCATTTAATATTGAAAGCTTAACCGTAGCTCCTACAGACGATAACACCTTATCACGTATTACTATTGCTACCATTGGTGATGATAAAATACTTGAGCAAATCGTTAAACAAGTTAACAAGTTAGTGGATGTTATCAAAATTACTGACCTTACAGAGCGCAAGCATGTAGAGCGTGAGCTTCTATTAGTAAAAGTTGCTGCTATGAATGATACATCTCGCACAGAAGTCAAACGTATTAGTGATATTTTTAGAGGTTCTATCGTAGATATTGGTAAGCAAATTTACACTATTGAACTTACCGGCAGTAGCAATAAACTCAATGCGTTCATTGAAGCATTAAATAATGAAACTGAAATTATTGAATCTGTCCGTTCTGGCTGCGTTGGTATTGCACGTGGTGAGAAAGCATTAAGGGTTTAAAATGGTGGCCGTAAGGTAAGTTATTTTACGGCCGTTTATTTTCATTCAAAGAGCAAAAAAATGATTAAATTAGGTAAATATCAACACTTTAAAGGTAACTACTATCAAGTTCTTCACCTAGCTCGTCATAGTGAAACTGAAGAATATTTAGTAGTTTACCACCCAGAAAACAACAAAGACGATCTTTGGATAAGACCATTAAACATGTTTACAGAAGAGATAGTGCGAGATGGGAAACGCATGCAGCGCTTTCAATATGTAGCTGATTAGCTGATAGCAAAAAAGCTATGCTCTTGCCAATCAACTTGTTTGTGCTGCACTTGGCTAACTTCTGCGTTTTTCGGTCCTTGCGCTAACCAAGTTAGCATCTTTTCGACATTTTCTTCTTCGCCACAAAGCATCAATTCAACATCACCATCAGCTAAGTTTTTAGCGTAGCCACTTAAGCAATAATCAATGGCTTTTTGTTGACTTGATACTCTGAAATATACGCCCTGTACCTTACCTGACACATGAACAATGTAGCTTACCTTCATAAAATATACTCTTTTTATTTGTATTATTAATTAGAGTATAGACGCTTTAGAAGAAGTGGGAAAAATTAACCGTTATAAAAACAAACTACTGACCAAAGTCACTGAGAAACTAATGAGTTATAGCAAGTTTAACCTTTTCTTTATAACTGCGACTGACCTTTAATTCTTTACCATTTTTCAATACTAGAAAGTACTCACCATTGACTTGGTTACAAAACTTTTGAATATAGTGTTTATTGACAATAGTTGAACGGTGGTTTCGAATAAAAATTTTAGGATCTAAATGTTCTTCTAATTGCTTCATTGTTTTGCGCAAAATCAGCGTATTCTCTTGACTGTCAGTTGCTGAAGTACTACATGTATGAACACACATATAATCACCTGCAGCATCAATCCAAATAATATCTTTAACAGGAACACGGCTCACTTCACCCGCATCTTTTATCGCTAAAACATCAGAATAGCTCGATAAACTTACCGGCTGATTATTATCAAGTTCTTCCCTAATTTTCTGGCAATCATTACCCGTTACATCACTTACTAACTGAATAAGTTTAGCTTTATGCTCAGCATCGGTTGTTGAACTAAAATGTTGTCGTATTTTATCTATAGCTTGATCGAGACGCTGCTCATCCGCAGGTTTCATAATGTAGTCTAAGGCGTGTACTTCAAATGCTTTTATAGCATATTGATCATAAGCGGTTGCAAAAACAATTCTCGGTAACTTTAGCCCTTGTTTAGTTAACTCTTCTATCACTTGAAAGCCATTTAAACCGGGCATTTGAATATCAAGAAACATTAAATCAACTTGATAAGCTCTGATCGCTTCTATCGCTTCTCTACCATTACTACACTGAGCAACTACATTGATATCATCATAGGCTTGTAAGCGTACCATCAAGCCTTTACGTGCCAAAGGCTCGTCATCAACAATGATTGTTCTAAGTGTCATATTTAATACTCGGTTTCCATGTAAAGTAAACTAGTCACCAACATACTCAAGTGGCATTCGTATATTCACTTTTACACCAGAAGGGGCATTATTGGCAACTAATAAAGAAAAATTATCTTTATATAAAGCTTGTAATCTTTCGCGTGTATTGACTAAACCAACACCGCTTTCTCTCGACAAATTACCATCAACAATATCAGCACCAGGCCCATCATCTGCAACTTCAATCATTAAATCATGAGCAAAATGATTAACACTAATAGTAATAGAGCCACCTTGCTCTTGAATTGCTATCGCATGTTTAATCGCATTCTCAGCCAATGGTTGCAAAATCATACTGGGCACTAAAGCCTTATGACAATCTTCACTAATATTAAAGTGAACTTGTAATCTGTCTTCAAAACGCACTTTTTCTATAGCCAAATAAAGCTCTAATGCTTGAATTTCGCTACTTAAAGTCACTTTTTTCATTGGATCTTTATCAAGAGAATAACGTAAAAACTCACTCAATTTAGTAACCATACTGTTGGCTGTGACATTTTCTTTTAATAAAATAAGAGTAGAAATTGCATTTAAAGTATTAAATAAGAAGTGTGGGTTTAACTGATATCTAAGCATTTTCAACTGCGCTTGATGAGCAACAGTATTCGCTTTTAATACCCGCTGTTTTTCTAATTGGAACATTTGATAGTACTTAGTGCCAAAGTACAAGCCGCTCCAACTTAATATAATGTAAAAAGACCAAACACTCGATTTTGTATACATCAACCAAAAGTCAGGCTGATATCCATGTTTGTATATTTCCCAATAATTGATATTTTTGACAACTTGCCATAAAACACCCGTAAAATATGAAGCAAAAACAACAACCAAAGCAATTTTAACCGGCGAAAGGTTCCAAACACGACGGTAAACATAGCGTAACGGCACAGTAAACAACCAGCCAGCATAAGCATTTAGAAAAATAATCACGACAAAAATATCACGTAAATCATGCAGCAATGAGCCGAGGTAATGAACTAATGCAAAACCTAACCAACCTGCGCTATGAGCTAACCAAAATAGACGATTTCTATCTTCTAGCAATTCTTTCCAATTCACATAAAGTCCTAAGATGACTAATTTTTTCTTTATAGTTTAATTATGCGCTAGCCACCACTTAAGTGCACGACCTTTAATCGTAACTTTGTAACCGTTTATCGCTTTTCTGAACCTTAATACCCAATCAAATTGCTAACATGGGTCCTAAACGTTGACCACCTAATAGGTGCATATGGATATGGAAAACCTCTTGGCCACCGTCTTCATTACAGTTCATAATTAATCGATAACCGTTATCATCAATCCCTTCTTCTTTAGCAAGTTTTTTAGCGACAGTAATCATACGCCCTAACGCTAATTCGTCCTGGTCAGTCACATCATTTATTGTTGGGATCAACTTATTAGGAATAATCAATATATGCGTATTCGCTCTTGGCGCTATATCTCGAAACGCTGTAACGAGATCATCTTGATATAACAAAGGAGTTGGGATTTCTTGGCGAATTATTTTTGAAAAAATAGTTTCTTCTGTCATGTTAACTTCTCAAATTTCAATGAATAGCGATAGTCTAGCGTGAAACAAAAAATTTAGAAAATTTTTATACTCATCAACCACATTTATTGACCTTAATCAAACCTCGTTACCACTAATATGTGACATGCTAACCCTTAAAATAATAGATAGATTTTTTTGGCTACATTAAGCGAACTTGAGGTTAACCATGGAAATAGATTACAGTGAAATAAATTACCTACAAGATCCAAAAGAACAAGAATTGCATGCAGATTACATTCAATTCTTACTTTCGATGACTGGCCCAACGGTTATAGATATTACCGGACAAAATACTGATTCGTGCCGAGTATTCATCACGCTTTTACAAGGGGATGAGCCCTCAGGGTTAATTGCTATACACAGATGGTTAACTACTAGAGATATCAATGAGTTACCCTATACGAATATACGTTTTATCATTTGTTCTATAGAATCAGCTTCAAAAAAACCTATGTTCACAAACCGCTTTATTGAAGGCAGTAAAGATATCAATCGTTGTTTTGGAACCATTGGGCAACAACACACTTTTCAAGATGATCAGCAAGGCTGTTACGAAAGAGCAAGGCTCATTGAACAAGCAATTCGAGATGTAGAGCCTGCAATGGTCATAGATCTTCATAATGCTTCAAGCCCAGGGCCTACTTTTTCAGTGAGCTCAACCGTTACTACAGACACATTATCCCTTGCCTCTTTCTTTTGCCAAACCTTAATTTTATCAGACTTAAGTTTAGGCTCATTAATGGAGCAAGACTTTTCTTGTCCTTTTATCACCATAGAATGCGGTGGTAGTCTCGATGAGCAAGCTCATGAGGTTGCTTTTGCTGGAATAACACAATTAACCCAATGTCATAATGTCGGCTATATGCATCAAGAAAAAAATGTCGAAGTCATCTACAGGCCGCTTCGTTTACAAGTTAAACCAGGTGTAAACCTTTCTTACGCTGAGCATGATGAAGGTTATAGCGGAGTCACATTAAAAAATAATATCGAGTACTTTAACTTTGGTGGCGCCCATCAAGATGAAATGATTGGATGGATAGATGGTAATGGTTTAAACAATCTACAACTATTAGATAAACATGGGGAAAATATTATCCATGAATATTTTCATACCCGAGAAAACCAAGTTGTTTGTAAACAAAACCTTCGTATTTTCAAAGCTACCACAAATAAAAAAGCAGCCTTAAGTGACTGTTTATTTTATGTGGTAAAACACACTAATACTGAAGATTAACTATTACGTGAGTACATAATAGTGATAGAGCTTTTTAACCCTTTAATAAATAATAGGAAGCTCGATAACTGGCGTATCAGAAAACTCAATTGCCGCTAAATATTGCTCACTTGCTAACTGTGCACTATCATTTGAACTAGCATGTACCCTTGCCAGTATATCCCCTCTATTGACAAGAGTGCCGACAGGTAAAACGCGATCTATACCGACACTATGATCTATTTTTGCATTATTATTAACCCTTCCGCCGCCAAGACCTACAATAGCAAATCCAATACTTTTTGTGTTCATAGCACTGATATAACCATGTTGCGGTGCAAGAACATCAACAATATAATTAGCTTTACTCATTGATTGCCAAGGATCTTCAATAAGATTACTAGGTCCACCTAAAGCACAAATCATTTTTCCAAAGATTTCAGCCGCTTCACCCGACGATAAAGCGGTTTCAATTTTAGCTTCAGCTTCAAGTTCATCATTACACAAGCCGGTATTAATGAGCATGGCTTTAGCAAGTGTAACAACCACTTTATGAAGTCTAGGCTCTCTCAGTTTGCCAGTCAGATACTTTACTGTCTCGTAAATTTCTAGAGCATTACCTGCAGTACTACCGAGCACTTGATTCATATCAGTAATAATGGCTTGCGTTTTAACGCCAGCAATATTTGCAACATGGCTGATACTAGTTGCCAGTATTTTAGCTTCATTTAATGACGTCATTTGAGCGCCATTACCTACTTTAATGTCCATCACTAAAGCATCTAGGCCTGCAGCCAGCTTTTTAGATAAAATTGACGCGGTAATTAACTCAATTGACGCCACTGTTGCGGTAATATCTCGAATAGCATACAACCGCTTATCAGCAGGTGCTAGCTGAGGTGTTTGGGAAATGATCGCCATACCAAGCTTAGATACGACAGCTTTAAATTTCGACAAACTAGGTTGTACGTTAAAGCCAGTGATACTCTCTAGCTTATCGGCTGTTCCTCCCGTATGTCCAAGACCTCGCCCTGAAATCATTGGCACATAACCACCGCAAGCCGCAATAATGGCTGCTAACATAAAGCTAACTTTATCACCCACACCACCGGTAGAATGTTTATCTACTATTGGGCCTTCAATTCCCTGCCAAGACAATACTTTACCAGAGTGCATCATAGCCTGAGTTAAAGCCACGGTTTCTTGTTCACAAAGCCCCTGCTGGAAAATAGCCATTGCCATAGCACCTACTTGGGCGTCATTAAAATGTTTTGAAACTAAGCCTTCAACAAAAAAATTGATTTCATCGTTGCTGAGTATTTTATTATCTCGTTTTTTGGCAATAATCTCTTGAGGTAATATCATGAACTAAAATCCTTATGTGCAATCTTTTACGACTATCACTTGCTTTTATTTAATAAATTCTTTGGCGTAAATGCATCAGGCAACAGTTGATTAACCCGCCAGTGTTGTTGCTGGTTTAAATGATTAACGGCAATAACCATAGCTTCTGCAGGAAAAAACTCGCTTATCACTTGCCGACAAGCACCACAAGGTGGCGTTAGCATTTCTTGCTCGGTGTAAATAACCAAAGCTGAAAACTCAACAGTTCCATTTTTGTCATGATTAATTACACCTTGCGCTATACAATTGCGCTCGGCACACACAGTTAAGCCATAGGAAGCATTTTCAACATTACAACCTTGTACAATTTTATTGTCTGTTGTTAGAGCCGCCGCCCCTACTTTAAAAGCACTATAAGGCGCATAAGCTTTTTGATATGCCTGTTGAGCATTGTCAATGAGCGCAGTTAATCTAGTTATTTCTACTTCATTTCCATCATTTTTTTTCATATACCACCAACAAAACTGACCAAACAGTCAAGATTTATTTATCATAACACTTTTCTTGTCTATTTCTAGTAAAACACAAGGTATCAGGTATAAAAAAACCGCACCTTCAGCATAAGTAAGGTGCGGTTTTAGAAGGTTTAATCAAAGCAGATTAAAAGTTATAAGAAACACCTATACGTAATTCCCATAACGATGGATCGTTTTGAATAGTTTGTAATTCATTACCGTCATTAAACTGTTCAAAAACATATTGGCCTTGATCGTTAATTGACGCTTCAACCATGCGATGACCGACGAATGAGCCTTTACGCATAACACCCCAATCATCATTTAGCATATTACCAATATTTTTAACGGTAAAGTAAACACTGCCTTTATGACCATCCATAAAGCCTGGAATTTCTTGCGTTACTTTCAAGTCAAATGTAGTCCACCAATCAGCATTATGTGCATTACGCCCCTGAATTTCACCACGCGCTAAACCTTGACTATCAACAAAGGCATCAAATGCAGCTTTATCAAAATCATCACCATAAACTACGTTGGCGTCATTCTCTGTTGGTATATAAAGTAATTGACGTGAGCCATTCCAGTTACTATCACCAAAAGCACCGTCTGAGCTATCAAAGGTATATGAATATGGTACACCTTCGCTTGACTGACCAAATAAGCTAAAGCGTGTATCTAAACCATCAATAAACTGCGCTGTATAATTAACCGTCATAGTGAAACGGTGTGGTACAACATAATCAGACGTTTCCATACTCGGGTTGATTGCATCTGTCGTAGCTAAGTTACCATAGTTAGAGCCCGCAACTGAGCTTGTCATTGGGTTAGCATCTTCTGATTCAGTGTATGAGTAACCTAAAGTTACATCTAAACCAAAATCAAACTCTTTATGTGCACCTAATGACAAGATTGTTGACTTACCATCTTTATCGCTATTAGTTAGTACATATTCAAAAGCTCGACCTGATGGGCTTTCTAGAAGAGGACGACCATCTGGTGCAACATCACCTGAATATTCAATACCTGCATCTTTAATTGTTGCAGAGTTTACTTTTTGATTTAGCAATAAATCAGCGGTAAAACTGTAACCACTGTCTGTAGTATAGGTAGCACCAATTGAGTATTTCCATTCTGACGGTACATCAAAGTTAGGATCAATCGCATTAACTGAGCCATCGCCACCCTCTTCAGGAATAGAAGCAATATCATCATACATTGCTTGTGGTACTCCAAAAATTGGTGTGCCTGGTGAAGTCCAATCATTAGCGAATAAATCCACTAAACCATCATCATTAGTCACCAAGTTAACATGGTACTCTCTTCTAGCAATTTGTATTAAACCGTCGTTTGAGAAGGAGTTAGATAACCATACATTTGGGTTACCACCTGAATAAAGACCAACACCTGCTCGAACGTCTAAGTTGTCATCAACACTCCAGTTAAAGCCAACACGTGGTTGTAAAATGCTAATACCATCAAAGGTTGAGTTGTTGGCAAAACCATATCTGTCATAGAAGTTTTGATTATAACGAGGCTTGTCTGAACTCTTATACATGTCATAACGGACACCAAACATTAAGGTGGCATCTATGTCAGTAAAAGTATATTCATCTTGCAAGTAAAAAGTATGCACATCATAAGTAAACTCTTGACTCGCATCAGTTGGCTCATTAGTACCCGCTGAGTTATTATAATAAATACGAGCAGCTAAACCATTTTCATAATCTTCAATAGAGTTAAATCTAAACTCACCATCCGTATGTTGCATAAACAAGTTAAAAGCAGTTAATGATTCATACTCATAACCGGCAGTAATTGTATGCGAATCTAAATAGTAGTTACCGGCAATTTTAAAGGTTTGGTTATCCCAATATAAGTCATTAGATTGACGTGAATCATCGGGACCTAAGAAGATAGTACTACCATTATGACGAATTTGAACTTCACCAAAGCCGCTATCAGCATCTAAAGAACGTTGACGGTTATCAAGATCCATTTGACCGTAACTCATAAATGTTGAAAAGTCATCAGACCAATCTGAGTGCAATGACAATACAAAAGACTTTAACTCTGCGCCTTTTTCATAGAAGTGACTGTCAAGGGTTAGCGCCCATTCATCTGACTGATCTAATTCAAAACCATCATTATAGTTATATACAAAACTTGCACGGTGATCTTCATTAATGTTCCAATCAAGTTTTAATAATAACTTTTCATCTTCAACAGGCATATTACCTGGCATACCACCAGCATCATAACCATAAACACTTTCTGAGGCTGCCACTACACGATCAACATCAGCTTGATCAATTTGATTACCTATTGGAGGGTAAACAAAAATTTCTGCACCTTCTAATTTTTCATACGAGATAAAAGCAAAAAGTTTATCTTCTAAAATAGGGAAACCTACATGAACCCCGTAGCGTTTCTCACTAAAACTACCTAACGGGATATCTTCACCTTCAATGCTATCCCCTTTCATCGAGTCATTGGTGTAATCATAAAATACGCCACCATGTACTTCATTATCACCCGATTTAGTTACCGCATTGATGTTACAAGCACTGAAACTACCGTATTTAACATCAAAAGGCGCTAACTCAACAGACACTTGATCAATAGAATCAAAAGAAAACGGTACACGAGTAGTAGGATAACCATTAGCATTCAAACCAAAGTTATCATTCATTTTCGCGCCATCTAACGTTAGGCTATTAAATCTTGGGCTACCGCCACCACAATGAATAGCATCAGAGCGAGTTTCATCAATATAAATTCTTGGATCAGCACGAACAATATCTTTAATATCACGGTTTATTGCCGGCATATTAGCTAAATCTTCAGAGGTAAAATGTGAAGATGGGCTTGCACCACTTGCAAATTGACTAAGTTTACGACCAGTTACCACAATAGTCTCAACGTCGTCTTGGCTTTCTAACGCTACATTCATTGGGTAGGTTTGATCTAACGTTAAGAAAATATCTTTTACTTCTGTATCTTTAAACTTGTCTGAATCAATGATGACTTTATAAGGGCCACCAACACGTAAGCCTTTAGCAGTAAATAAACCTGAATCATTAACTGTAGCTGTTTTGGTTGTACCAGATGGCACATGAACAATAGTTACTTTTGTTCCTACAGCTGCCTTTCCTTCTGGCCCAACAACTTGACCTTTCAATGCTGAAGTAGTTGTATTTGCTAAAACATCTGTTGAAATAACCGATGTTGACAAGCCAAGTGCAACTACTAACGCGCCAGTAATGCGTGATAGAGAGTGGGTTTTCATGTGTAATTTCCTTTAGTGTAGTGTTTTAAAATTGAATTATTATTTTGTTCTGCAATTGTTACTCAGCGAACGCTAACAACCACAGTGGTAAACTGAATTTATATCTAAACTGCTACAGTTTTATTACAATTTAATTAAAAAAACGCTACAAATCAAATAAACTTACCAACAGGTCAATAAAAATTATAAAAGCTATAGACAAGCTTTATTTTTGTAAGCAGTATTAGTGTTGAAAAAACAAACCAAATGGACAGTTCTAGTAATCAAGCTTTCAGCAATTTAAAATAAATGTCATAAAATTAAACTGTTACTTTGTAGTAAAATAGTAAATAATCACCAGCTTTATGAAGACAGCAACCTTATAAACTGAATAAAAATGCAGCAAAATCAACAAAAAAGTATTCGAGAAAAGAGCCTTGAGAAAATTCTCACTGCCGCACAAGATGAATTTGTAGCCCAAGGTTACAAAGGGGCTACTGTGCAATCAATTGCTGACAAAGCAAAGCTGCCAAAAGCAAATGTGCTGTATTATTTCAAAAATAAAGAAAATATTTATCATGCCGTATTAGAGCAAACTTTGAATATGTGGGACGAAGGGATTGGTGATATTGATCCTAATGATGGTCCTAAACGCGCTATTGAAAAGTTTGTACATGCTAAAATGACTATGTCTTTTAACCATCCTAAAGCATCAAAAATTTACGCGATGGAGATCATCCAAGGGGCACAACATTTAAAAGACTTTGCCCGTACATATCAACGTCAATGGGTAAGAGATAAAGCTAAAATATTCCAAACATGGATTGATAACGGTGAAATGAAAAATGTTGATCCGGTTAACTTAATTTTTCTTATTTGGTCAACTACTCAGCATTATGCTGACTTTGATACGCAAATATTAACGATTATGAACCGTGCCGATTACGAAGAAGATGATATGAAACAGATTACTGAGTTTATTACCAACTTCATTTTATGCGGCTGTGGTTTAGCCTAATGAACAACAAAATCTTATCGAAACTCACTGTTCTCATCGTTTTAGTGAGCAATTTTTTATTCACAAATAACCTTATGGCTTTTCAAGAAACCACTAAACTTCGTATCGCAACTTTCAATATCAGTATGGAAGCGCTCAATTATATAGATAAGAGCAAAACAAAAACTGTTAATGGCACTGAACTCAGTCAAGCGTTACAGAAAAATGTTCAGCAAATAAAAAATATCGCTGAGATCATTCAACGGATAAACCCAGATATAATTTTACTGAATGAATTCGACCGTGTAGATGAAAATCATAAAAACCTAAAATTCTTTATCAATAACTATTTAGACAAAAGTCAGCAAGGACAATCAAGTATTCACTTTCCTTATTTTTACCAAGGCACAGTGAATACAGGTGTTAAAATTAATGATGACCTAAATAAAGACGGTAAAACTAACCAACAACCTGCAGATACACATGGCTTTGGTTATTTTGAAGGCCATTTTGGTATGGCGTTATTATCAAAGTACCCAATTGATGAAAGCCAAATAAGAACCTTTCAGTATTTTAAATGGCAAGATATGCCCAATGCATTAAAGCCAATTGTTCCAAGCACACAACAGCCTTGGTATAGTGATAAAACTTGGCAAACATTAAGACTGTCTTCAAAGTCTCATTGGGATATTCCTGTCATAGTGAACAATCAAACAATACACGTGTTAGCAAGCCACCCTACACCACCTGTTTTTGATGGCCCAGAAGATAGAAATGGCAAGCGTAATCATGATGAAATTCGTTTTTGGGTTGACTACATAAGCCCTAAGCAAGGTAATTATATTTACGATGATACTGGTGTAAAAGGTGGTTTAGGTGATAGCAAAGCGTTTATTATTTTAGGCGATCAAAATGCTTCACTTGTCGATGGTGATGCGATTACCGCTAATGGTAGCAAAGGTATTTATGCACTACTAACCAGTGATCAAATTCAAGACCCAATGCCTGCAAGTTCAGGTGGAAAGTTACACACACCAGATAATAACCATGCTAAAAACCATACCGCTTATTGGCGTATGCGTGCTGATTATGTATTACCCTCAACTTTCGGCTTCACCATTTTAGATTCAGGTGTTTTTTGGCCTGAAAAACATCAAGAAAGTTATCGCCTTATTAAGGATAGAAAAGCTTCCTCAGATCATCGCTTGGTTTGGGTCGATGTTGAATTTACAAACTAATTTACTTTAAATAATTGGAAATTTTATGAAAATAATTTTACCTACTCTTGTCATTAGCTTACTTGCGAGCCTTAATGTTGACGCAGCAGTAACTGACAAAAACATTTCAGCACAAACACCTCCAAAAAACATCATCATGGTTATTGGTGACGGAATGGGGCCTGCTTATACCACGGCTTACAGGTACTTTAACGACAACCCGAAAACAAAAGCTGTTGAAGGAACCATATTCGATAAATACCTAACCGGTATGTCTAGCACTTACCCTGCGCCAGTTTCTGGTGTGGTAACAGACTCTGCAGCAAGTGCTACTGCGCTCGCCACAGGCGTGAAAAGCTATAACGGCGCTATTGGCCTTGATGTAAATAAAAAAGCAGTGCAAACCGTATTAGAACGATCAAAGCTACAAGGTAAAAAAACCGGTGTTGTTGTTACCTCGCAAATCAATCATGCAACTCCTGCGTCATATCTTGCTCATAACGAAAGCCGTAAAAACTATAATGCCATTGCTGATAGCTATATTGATGATGGCATCAAAGCAGACCTACTTCTAGGTGGTGGCTGGAAATACTTCATACGAGAAGATAGAAACCTAGTCAATGAGTTTAAAGAAGCTGGGTTTCACTATATTAATACTTACCAAGGCTTAAACAACTTGCCTAAAAATCAGCCTGTATTAGGTTTATTTGCTGATGTCGGCCTTCCTTGGGCATTAGATGATACCGATAAGCACCGTTTATCAACAATGACTAAAGCCGCCGTACATCATTTGATTGACTTACAAAAACACGATAAAGCAAGTGACAATGGCTTTTTCATGCTGATTGAAGCAAGCCAAGTTGATTGGGCTGGACATGCCAATGATATAAACAGTGCCATGGCTGAAATGGATGACTTAGCCAAAACATTAGCGTACCTAGAACACTTCGTCAGCAAGCACCCAGATACGCTAGTGGTAGTAACGGCTGATCATAGTACTGGCGGCTTTACCCTAGCAGCAAATGGAAAATATGAGTGGCAAGCCAAAGATTTAAGGGCAATGAGACACTCTGTTGAATATATAGCCAAAGAACTTGCTAGCAGTACTATTGATACCGTTAGTGCCAATGTCCTATTTAATTTTGACTTAACTGAAGAAGAATTAAGCTTACTCATTGACGCAAAAAGTAATGCAATAGCAAACGATAGTAAAAGTGCTTACTCAAATAATAAGTCTTCAGCCAGTGAAAGAGCCTTAGTTAAGCAAATTAAAAAGATGATTGATAAACGAACCAACACCGGTTGGACCACAGGTGGTCATACGGCGATTGATGTTCCTGTCTTTGCCTTTGGTAAACAAAGCGAATTATTTCATGGTCATCAAGATAACACGGATATTGCTAAAACAATTTTCAAGCTATTAGGAAAATAAGCAAGATAACAGTAGACAATCATCGCCTGTTTTAGCGCAATCAAACAACTAAAGCAGGCATGAATAAAGGCTAGTTCGAAAAATATAAAACCTCATTTAACATAACGACTCTAGTTACTTATAGAATAAAATCTGCACCAATACTTTGATAGCAATTGAGTTAAATATTTGAGCATTTAGCGAGCATTAAAAGGCTTATCTCAATTGTCATTATTCAAAGGTCTGTTGAAACCACTTATCTATTGACTCAAACAACTCAACCGTTGCTTTCCTGCTAGGATCGAGTAATTCGTCTGTCGACTTTTCAATGTCATCAAATAACTCACTACTGCTCTCTTTAACACCTTGCCATGCTTCATTCGCAAAATGAGCAGAATCTTGCTTACCTTGCTCAAGACAAGCACTCATATCAAAGGTAACCTGAGTATCAAATAATAGGTTAGCGTCTTCATTTAAAATACGCTTTTCATCACAAAATTGCGTTATTTCTAAATAGGTTAATGTACCAATAACAGCAACCGTGCCAATAGTTGCAGCAGACACAGCAGTTGCAGCAACTTTTTTCCCAGAGCGTTTTATAAAGCGCTTGGAAACATTAGCACTTTTAGCTTTATGTCTCGTCTGCATTTTTTGTACAATTTTTTTTGAGTGCGTAAGACTGTGCAAACTTTCAAGGGGCAAAGCAGCATAACCAAAAAAAGCAAAAATACTGGTAAAGAAAAATTTTATCGCCACAAAAGCAATAAGTGCAGTGCAAAGCAGTGTTGATAATATCAGCTTCATATTTATCCTTTATGTTTTCCTATATTTTTTCCTTAAGCTTTTTTCCTTAAGCTTTTTCCTTTAGAGAAGGACAATTACTCGTTAGCAAAAATTCCAACCAAGGTAGCTGAGTTAGATGATTTCTTAGCCCGATACATGCCCTTAGTATTAAAAGGCATACTGATATTACCTTGCTTGTCTATAATAATCACACCACCGGTACCTCCAGCAGGTTTTAATACATCATGAATAACCTCAGTACCTGCTTGTGCGATTGTTTTTCCTTGATAGGCTACTCTAGCGCAAATATCAGCGGCCACGTTATAGCGAATAAAGAATTCACCATGTCCCGTTGCAGAAACCGCACATGAATTATTATCTGCAAATGTACCTGCTCCGATTACTGGAGAGTCCCCAATTCGACCAAAACGTTTGTTTGTCATCCCTCCAGTAGATGTACCCGCAGCTATATTTCCTTGAGCATCTAACGCTACCGCGCCTACAGTCCCAACTTTATATTCGGTCTCAAGCGAATCATGAGCAGCTTGATAATCTTTGCGCTGTGCTTTTGCTTTTTCCATTTTCTGCTTAGCGTCCTGCAAAGCCTTATACCTATGCTCCGTACCAAACAAATTATTTTCAACGAATGGCATGCCTTGTGTTTTAGCAAATTGCTCTGCCCCTTCACCACTTAACATAACGTGAACAGACTCTTCCATCACCAAGCGAGCAAGGTTGATTGGGTTTTCTATTCGCTTAACGCCAGCAACAGCGCCAGCTTGCCTATTCTTGCCATACATGATGGATGCATCCATTTCATGCTGCTCATCATAGGTATAAACAGCACCTTTTCCAGCATTAAAAAATGGGGAATTTTCCAAGATATTAATGGCTTTCGTGACTGCATCTAAACTAGATCCACCTTGTTGTAAAACCTGATAACCCGCTTCAACTGCTTGTAATAATTTAGCGCGATAAGCCGCTTCTTTTTCGGGAGTAAACTTAGATTTTTCGATTGTCCCTGCACCACCATGAATAGCAATTGCAATAGGTGCGGGCGATTGATTTACTGATTCAATTGTTTGTAACGGCTCTGCAGCTCTTATCGAACTTACAAAACTGGACATTACTATTAATGCCAATAAGCTTGATGAATATCGGGTTATTTTCATAAAGAATCTCTTATTATTACCGAGCTAATACCGAGTTATTCAATGTGAATGAATATCCTCAGTAATGCAAGTATTTAGACACTAGTAGCAAGTTAAGCCTAAACTGACAAGTAAAACTAATAAAGCTATTGATAAAGCTATAACATTACCAAACTAGCGATAAAATAAGCCAGTAAAGCCAAAACGCCACCAAATAATGAATAAGGCAGTTGAGTTTTGACATGTTCAAGTAAATCACAACCTGAAGCTATTGCAGAGACACACGTTGTATCAGAAATAGGTGAGCAGTGATCACCAAATACACCACCCCCTAATATTGCCGCAATAACTAATGATGGTGGCAAGCCTAAAGTTTGAATTAAAGGAACACCAATAGGAATTAAAATGGCGAAAGTGCCCCATGAAGTCCCTGTACTAAACGACATTATTGCGCCAGCAAGAAATAATATTGGCACTATCATTACCATGGGCAGATGATCACCCACTAATCCCGCAATAAACACTCCAGTACCAAGCTCCTTTAAGCTTGCACCTAATGTTAATGAAAATAACACTATGGTTACTAACGGTAATAATTCCGATAAGCCCTTAAAGCCAACATCAACTAGCTCTTGATGTGAAAAACGTTTAGAGAAAAGTAGTAAAAAATAGGCTATTGCAAGCGCGAAACACGTCGCATAAAGAACAGACTTACTGCCACTTCCTTGCGTTATGTCGCCATCGCCTGTCCAGAACATAAAAAAGAACATAGAAAGCACCATACTAAGCAAAGGAATCACCATAAACCTTGCTTTAGTAGGTGCAACTAATTCTTCTTTAATAGTCTCTTGCTCTAGCGGTTCAACTTTCTGCAGCTTAAGCTCTGACTGTTTCATCGGTCCATGGACTTTATCAGTTACAACCGTATAAACGACCATTAGTAAAGCAATAATCGCGTAGAAATTAAATGGAATAGTACCCCATAACACTGACATCGATGATTGCGCTAACTCATAGCTATCAAGCAAACCTAAAACATAGGCTCCCCAACCATTTAGCAAAATTAATATACATACTGGTGCTGAAGTACTGTCGATAATATAAGCGAGGCGAGCTCGGCTCATATTAAATTTATCAAATAAATCTCGCGATAAAATCCCCGCCGTAAGCACACTTAAATTTGATTCAATAAAGATAACGATACCAGTAAACATAGTGACACTACCCACTTGTCGCTTACTTTTAGCAATACCTTTAGTGACAATTTTGTTCACCATGGCGGTTACCCCGCCTGAGCTTCTGACATAAGCTAGTAAGGCCCCTATCAGTAAACTAAAAATCAAAATACGGGCATTTCCAGGTGAGCTTGCCACTGAAACTACACGCTCGATAGAGGATAGAAAAGCAGAGAAAATAGGATTGGTATGGTTATTTAATGCTAACAGTAACTCAGAGCTGAACACTGCTGCCAACAAAGCAAGTATCACTTCCTTTCGCCATATAACGACAACAATAGCCACAATTGGCGGAATGACTGACAACCAATCCATACATAAACCTTTCTTAAAATGAGTAAAACCGAAACAGTGTGGCAAATACAAATTGACTATTCAAGCTTTAAAATGCCACGGGTTAATTCTAGCTTTTAACAACAAACATTAAGGCGACGTGTTTTCAAAACCATCACAAACAGTCTGAATGATTTTCTCCATAGCTTTGGCAGCAACTGAAATTTCATGATGCTTTTGTTTAATTATTCCTAAGCTATGGGTTATTGCCGGTGAAGAAATTTCACGACATTGCAATCCCATTTCCTCCATTTGTGGACGACTAGTTCGAGGAACAACACTAACCCCCAATCCCTCATTCACCATTCGACCAATACTGACCAATTGATGAGACTCAAACATAGGTGTAAGAACATGACCATGCTTAATTAACGCTTGCTCAATTAACTCCCTTGTACCAGCAGGCCTTTGCAAACTTATATGCGGGTATTTGAGTAACTCTTGCCAATTAAGCTTTTTTTTAGCTAAAAGCGTATGATTGTTAGGGAGAACAGCGATAAATCGATCGTCATAAAGCTTTTGAAAAGCTAAATCAGGCGCATTTTTCGGTTTAAAGGTTATACCAAGTTCACACCGCCCTGCTCTCACCATTTCAACAACACTTTCAGCAACAACATCATGCACTGTTACGTTAATGTCTGGATGGCTTTTATGAAATTTATTGAGAATAGAGGGTAATAAATTCGTCGTAAAGGTCGGTATTGCAGCAATATCTGTTTTACCTCGACGCATTGAAAAAAGGCTTTGTACATCCTGAGTTGCTTGATTCAAATCTGACAACAAGCGACGTGCTACAGGGTAAAAGACTTTTCCTTCCGGTGTTAGCACTACCATACGTGTTGTACGCGTTAGCAGTTTTCCACCTAAATGACTCTCGAGTTTTTTAATAGCAATACTAAGGGCCGGTTGCGAGATATGTAATTGAATAGCGGCTTCAGCAAAGCTTGCCGTTTTAGCAACAGTAGTAAACGCAAGTATTTGGTTAATAGGGATCATCACTTATTAATAACTTATATTTATCAAACAATAAAAAAATACAATTTGTTTAATGTATTACTTTATAGCAATCTATTCAAATCTTATTTATTAAGCAAAACAATTGACAGGAGAAACACAGTGTCTGGATTCGATAAAGTAGTAGATAGCTATGAAGAAGCATTATCTGGCCTAGAAGATGGGATGACGATAATAGCGGGTGGATTTGGCCTCTGCGGCATACCAGAAAACCTTATTAAAGAAATAAAGCGTAAAGGAACGACAGGACTAACCGTAGCCTCAAACAATGCTGGAGTAGACGGTAAAGGGCTTGGTTTATTACTAGAGCAAAAACAAATTAAGAAAATATTCGCTTCTTATGTGGGTGAAAATGCGCTATTTGAAGCACAAATGATGAGTGGAGAACTGGAAGTAGTACTCACGCCACAAGGTACACTCGCTGAAAAAATGCGAGCAGGTGGTGCTGGTATTCCTGCATTTTATACTGCAACAGGTTATGGCACCCCTGTGGGAGATAACAAAGAAGTCCGTGAGTTTAATGGTAAACATTATATTCTTGAAGAAGCAATTACCGGTGACTTTGCTATTGCCAAGGCCTGGAAAGCAGACAGATACGGTAATTTAGTGTTTCGTAAAACCGCTCGTAACTTTAATCCTATGGCAATTACCGCAGGAAAAATTGCCGTTGTTGAAGTTGAAGAGATTGTTGAAGTGGGCGAATTAGATCCTGATGAAATTCATTTGCCAGGCATATACGTTAATCGCTTGATCAAAGGCACATTTGAAAAAACTATTGAACAGCGCACTGTGCGCACCGCATAAGGAGTATAACCATGGCTTTAACACGAGAACAGTTAGCTCAACGAGTAGCACAAGAATTTGAAGATGGTTACTATGTTAATTTAGGTATTGGTATTCCCACCTTAGCGGCCAACTATATACCTGAAGATATGCAAGTTATGTTGCAGTCAGAAAATGGTCTACTGGGTATGGGAGAATTTCCATTAGACGAAGAAGTTGATGCAGATCTGATCAATGCAGGTAAACAAACCGTAACGATGGCAACCGGCGCCTCTTTATTCTCATCCGCTGATTCATTTGCCATGATACGAGGTGGTCATGTTGATTTGACCGTACTTGGTGCTTTTGAAGTAGATTGTCAGGGTAATATCGCCTCTTATATGATCCCTGGAAAATTAATCAAAGGCATGGGCGGCGCCATGGATTTAGTGGCGGGTGCTGATAATATTATTGTTACCATGACCCATGCCTCAAAATCTGGTCAATCCAAATTGTTGGCTGAATGCACTCTACCTTTAACAGGTAAAGGTTGTATTAAACGTGTCTTAACCGATTTGGCACTATTAGATATTCAAGAAGGAAAATTCATATTACGTGAACGCGCACCCGGTGTTTCAGTAGAAGAAATTCGCCAATTAACTGCGGGTGAATTAGTTGTCCCTGACGTTGTACCTGAAATGCAATTTTAGTAAAGCAAACTCTTTAAATCCAAGTTAATGAAAATATGATAGGAATTACAAAATGTCTCAACGTGAAGTTGTTTTTTTAAGCAGTGTTAGAACGCCAATTGCCGACTTTGGCGGTTCACTCAAAGCTATTCCGCCAACAGAATTAGCGGGAAAAGTTGTAGCAGAATCAATTAAGCGCTCAGGTGCCAAAATTGAAGACTTTGGTCACTGCGTAATTGGTAACGTTACCCATTCAGATCGAAAAGATATGTATATGAGCAGAGTAGCCGCACTTAAAGGTGGTTTGCCTGAATCTACTCCATCACTCACTGTTAACCGTTTATGCGGTTCAGGTTTACAAGCCATCATTTCTGCGGCTCAATTGTTATTACTCAATGATTGCGATCTTGTCGTTGCGGGTGGAGCTGAATCTATGTCGCGCGTACCGTTTTGGTCACCTTCAACACGGTTTGGTGCAAAAATGGGTGACACACAGCTAGTTGATCCTATGGTAGGCGCGTTAACCTGCCCTATCGGCGACACACATATGGGGATTACTGCTGAAACTATCGCTGAGCAGTGGTCAATCACGCGATCTGAGCAAGATGAAGCGGCTGTTGAATCGCACAGAAGAGCACAACAAGCAATAGAAGAAAACCGTTTTGATAGCCAAATACTACCGATTGAGTTAAAAAGCCGTAAAGGTACTGTCAACTATGCTAATGACGAACATGTACGCTTTGATTGTAAACTCGAAGACATGGCAAAACTTAGACCTGTTTTCAAACAAGATGGCTCTGTGACCGCTGGTAATGCTTCTGGTATTAATGATGCCGCCGCCGCATTAGTTATGGCAGACGCGCAATATGCAAAAGATAATGGCTTAACCCCTGTAGCTAAGTTAGTCGGTTATGCGTTTGCTGGTGTTGCCCCTGAAGTGATGGGCATAGGACCCGTACCCGCAGTTAATAAACTCCTAGAAAAAACAGGAATTAATAAAGATGATATCGATGTTTGGGAAGTTAACGAAGCTTTTGCCGCTCAAGCCCTTGCGGTTTGTCGCGATTTATCACTAGATATGAACAAAGTAAATCCCAATGGCTCTGGTATTTCGCTAGGTCATCCTATTGGTGCGACAGGCGCATTGATTTCGGTAAAAGCTATACACGAACTAGAGCGCATCAAAGGCAGATATGCTGTCGTTACTATGTGTATTGGTGGTGGTCAAGGCATTGCCGCACTGATTGAGCGTTGTGAGTAAAATAATAATCCCAATTGAATTGCTTGTTTCTTTTGGTATTACTAGCTCGGTAGATAATCTAGCATGTCATAAAATATAGTTATTAGAGAGTTAAGTTAAACCTTGTTTATTTAAGTTAATTTAACTCTCTTAGCATCTTTACTTATAATTCAGGTACTAGGCTAATATTGGCGCAGCAACACCTGCTGCAACATACGGAATAACACGCTTAATAACACCAGCAATATCAATTTGACGATCAAAATCATTTTGCGCAATATCAATTAACGCGTCACTTGAAGACATAGTAAAAACAATAGTGCCCATAGTGAAATGTAAACGCCAAAACATTTCTTCTGTGCTTAATTCTGGATAAGCTTTATGAACAGCTTTAGTAAAATGCGCAAATACATCAGGGTATTGCGTTGTTAAAAACCAACGTAAAAAGCCCTGACTATCGGTATAGCCACGGCCTAAGAGTTGTAAAAATGTACTTGTGCCATTTTCTTTGAATTCATTTAAGTATAATAATGGCTCTATAAAGGCAGAAAACACATCGATCAAACTTGGATGTATATCATCTTGACACAAGCCACTTAATGCTGACTCTAAACGTGGTGATAACTCATTCATATAACGAGACATCACCGCTTTAATCAATTCTTTTTTAGAGCCAAAGTGGTAGTTTACTGCCGCTAAATTAACCTCACCTAAACTTGTAATCTCTCGTAAGGAAGTACCATTAAAGCCTTTGTCGGCAAAGAGTACTTCAGCAGCGTCTAAAATTTTATTTTTTGTACTCATACTTATTAATACCAGTAATCAAGCGTCAAATTCAAACAGTCGTTTAAAATACCGTATTTCTCCTTGCTTGGTCAAGAGTATTCATTCGCTAAAAAATTTATTCATCATTAATGGATAATTTTTGAACTATTTCTACAAGTAGTACTCGAAGTATATGTACATGAAAATCTCCCTGACTCAGTGGCCTGATCTGTCAATCTGCTCTGAGTCTTTTTTTTGCTATTTTCTCAATTAATCCACTTAACTCACTTAACCTTATAAGTTCGAAAAAGTTACAAACTATTACGTTATTCCTACAGTAATAAACACTGCTCCTCGCTATGATAATCCCATGTTTCATTGTTTAAAACTTGAAATGTACTCCCTTGTTTTCATGATTGTAGTTTTGGCTCATTCCCTATGAATGGGCCTTTTTTTTATCTTTAGAAAGATTGACTCAACTGCTTAAAAAATTCTTAAAAAATGTCTACGCACTACAAAAAATTACAACTTCTCTACAGTAATAAACACAACTCCTCGCTATGATAATCCCATGTTTCATTGTTTAAAACTTGAAATGTACTCCCTTGTTTTCATGATTGTAGTTTTGGCTCATTCACCATGAATGAGCCTTTTTTTTGATCTCTAGAAAGATTGACTAAAACGCTTAATAAATTCTTAAAAAATGTCTATGCACCACAAAAAATTACAACTTATCTACAGTAATAAACACAACCTCTCTCTATGATAATCCCATGTTCATTACTTATCGCTTTTAGCAAGTGAACATAATCATTGTTACCTCCCCTGTAACTATGTTTTTTCATGTTTTTTGGCTCATTCCTTGTGAATGAGCTTTTTTTTAATAAAAAAATCAAAGAAGCTTCAGTAAAACTACAAATCGTTACGGTTTCTATACAGTAAAATACAAGTAAACGACCTATGATAATCACATGTTCATTGCTTAACTCTCCTAGCTAATGGGCATAAACATTAATGTTACCCCCCCTGTAACGATGTTTTTTTCATGTTATGTTTTGGCTCATTCTTTATAGAATGAGCTTTTTTTTGTCTTTGAGATAATTTTTGTACACGCTTTGCATTCTTTTTTAGTTTCAATATACTGATTTCACCTTATAACAGCCTTTCTAATTCACATGATTAAAATAACAAAACCCTTTAAGTTTACCGCTATTGCTTTAGTGGTAGCAGGCTCTTTAACCGCTTGTAATCAAGATAACACTGATAATACGCAAGTAAACAAAGCGCCAGCCGTAACAAAAACGCTCACAAGTGAAGATGCTCAACTATTTTTAGATAATGTCGCAACTGAAATGACTGCATTAGGAAAATCTGGCGCTCGTGCTGCTTGGATCTATGCCAATTTCATTACTGAAGATACTGCATCGCTTGCCGCTGACGCAGATCAAAAATCAACCGAAGCAGGTGTTCGCTTTGCTATGGAAGCGGCAAAATTTGATGCTGTTGAAGTTACCACTACCCAACGCAGACAGTTGAATATTCTTAAGCAGTCATTAGTCTTACCTGCTCCGCAAAATTCAGAAAAATCAGCAGAACTCGCGAAAATTGGCGCTGAGTTAGGCAGTATTTACGGCAAAGGTTCCTACACAACTGCAGAAGGTAAAAAGCTTAGTTTAGGTGATATGACCTCAACAATGGCTACCTCACGTGACTATGATGAATTATTAGATATGTGGCAGGGCTGGCGTCAAATCAGTCCCCCAATGAAAACTTTATATACACGCCAAGCAGAATTAGCGAACGAAGGTGCTGAGGGCTTGGGCTATAAAGATCTTGGCGCTATGTGGCGCTCTAACTATGATATGCCTGCTGATGATTTTGCCAAAGAGCTTGATAGGCTTTGGGGACAAGTTAAACCTTTATATGATGATTTACATTGTTACGTACGAAGTGAGCTAGGCGAAGAGTACGGTACAGATAAAGTACCACAAGACCAGCCTATTCCTGCTCACCTTTTAGGAAATATGTGGGCACAATCATGGGGTAATATTTATGATGTTGTTGCACCTGAAAATGCCGATCCTGGTTATGATGTTACTAAACAATTAGCTGCACATAACTATGATGAAATTAAAATGGTGGAAGGCGCTGAGAAGTTCTTTACCTCTCTCGGTTTTGAACCACTTCCAGAAACTTTCTGGAGTCGTTCATTGTTTACAAAACCTGAAGATCGCGATGTTATTTGTCATGCTTCAGCATGGAACTTAGACTCAAAAGATGATTTACGCATTAAGATGTGTATTCAAAAAACAGGTGAAGAGTTCTCAGTGATTCACCATGAGTTAGGGCATAACTTCTATCAACGTGCCTATAACAAGCAACCTGTATATTTCCAAAATAGTGCCAATGACGGTTTCCATGAAGCTATTGGCGATACCATAGCGCTTTCTGTAACACCAAAATATTTAAAAGAAATTGGCTTAATTGACAGTATTCCTGATGAATCAAAAGATATTGGTTTATTAATGAAAATGGCATTAGATAAAGTGGCGTTTATTCCATTTGGTTTATTAGTTGATCAATGGCGTTGGAAAGTTTATTCAGGTGAAATAACGCCTGAAAACTACAATACTGCTTGGTGGGAGTTACGTGAAAAATATCAAGGTGTAACAGCTCCTATCGCTCGTGATGCAGCCGCATTTGATCCGGGCGCAAAATATCATGTACCTGGTGGCGTACCATATAGTCGTTATTTCCTTGCACACATTCAGCAGTTTGAATTCCATCGTGCATTATGTGAAATATCTGGCAATACAGATCCTATTCACCGCTGCTCAATCTATAACAATAAAGAAGCAGGTACCGCGCTTAATACCATGTTAGAAATGGGCTCTAGTCAACCTTGGCAGCAAGCTTACAAAGTATTAACGGGTAGTGAGCAAATGGATGCCAGCGCTATTTTAGATTACTTTGCTCCACTTCATACCTGGTTAAAAGATAAAAACCAAGGTAAGCAGTGTGGCTTCTAAAACGCTGTGAGTTGAGTTTAACTAGTAATATTAAACTAAGCTAAAAAGCCCTAATATCCTTGATATTAGGGCTTTTCTTCTAAAGTGCTTATTAACTACTTGCTTAAATACCTTTTAAACCTAGTTCAAGTTAACTAGTCAAATGACGCTAAAATAACAGCGAGCTTAGGTAATAATTTTTCTTTTAAGTCGTCTAATTCTTCACTTGCATATGGTGTTAATGCTTGCTGACCCCAAATAGGTTTTGGCCAACTGATATCTGTTTTATACCGAACTACATGATGCACGTGCAATTGCTCAACCATATTACCTAGTGCTGCAACATTCATTTTATCACCCTCAAAGACCTGCATAAGTAACTCACTTAGCATGCTAGATTCATTTAAAAGTTGTTGCTGTTGTTGCCAATCTAACTGATAGATATCACTAATTCCATTCACTTTCGGCACTAAAATAAACCAAGGATAATGACTGTCATTACACAGGAGTAATTTACATAATGGAAACTCGGCTAATTCGACACAATCATTAGCTAATTGCGGGTGCAAATTAAATGGCTGATCTTGTGTAGTTAATTGTTCTGAAATTGATTGCTCAGACATAGTTATTTCCTTTTATTTTTTCTACCACGGCCACGCGCTAGCTTTTTCGCTTCACGAGCAGCCTGTTTTTTCGCTTCAAGCTCAGCAAAGTATTGATTTTCTTTTTCGATATTTTCTGGCACTTCAAAGGTTATTTCGCCAAGGGTTTTGTCTCTTATTTCATTAATTAATATAACCGAGGCTTTATGCATGTCTACATGACCACCACTGCGCACACAACTGCGCTTTCTGCCAATAGCTTCGATTAAATCCTCTTCATGTTGAGGTAATTCTTCTAACTTATAACGTTCCATTAAACGTTCAGGATAAGCCTGAAGTAAATATTCTGCGGCAAAATAAGCAATGTCATCATGATCAAACGCTGTATCTTTTACCGCGCCTGAAACCGCTAAGCGGTAACCGCTATTTTCATTATCAATTTTAGGCCAGAGCATTCCAGGCGTATCAAAAAGGTATAAACCTTCTGCTAATTTGATACGCTGCTGCCCTTTGGTCACTGCTGGCTCATTGCCAACTTTAGCTTTTGCTTTGCCCACCAAAGTATTAATTAAGGTTGATTTACCAACATTAGGAATGCCCATAATTACCGCGTTGATTTGTTTACCTTCTGCATCCTTATTCGGTACCAGTTTTTTTATTAACGTGGGAATGAGTTTGGCTGTAGCCGAATTTTCTGTCGTTAACGCAATAGCTTTAACATTATGTTGGGATTCTAAATACGCCAACCAAGCTTGCGTTTTTTGTGGGTCAGCTAAGTCACTTTTATTGAGGATTTTAATTAATGGTTTATCACCTCTTATTTCAGTGATCATCGGGTTTTCACTACTAAAAGGTAAGCGCGCATCACACACTTCAATCACCACATCTATTTGTGGCAAAATTTCTTTTATTTCTTTTTGAGCTTTGTGCATGTGGCCTGGAAACCAATTAATTGCCATAAGAATCCTAACGGGTTACAAAATTTATACGTCGATTTTAGCAAGCTTTAACAACAGGACAAAGCGCTAAAGCGTTTCGTGTAAAATATTAAACTTTTCTCAACCTGTGCCGATTAATAATTAAACACTTGAAGATAAAGTAAAATGTAAAGGCATCATCAAATGAACTATATAAGCGAGTTAGCTTATTCAGGCCATATTAGGCACACAAACAAATCAGCTAAAGATAAAAAAGAAAAAGATAAACAAAGCTATAAACATAAGCAAAGTGAACTGACCTCTGATGAAGTAGAAGCACTAGCCAGTAAAAGCCCCAATGTGTTGTACACAAAAATAACGCATGATATTTGGCAAGGTGAAGATCGTCGTCTTGGTAAAGATAGACGTCAAGTGCCGCAAAATAGAGGCCGTTACCTTGAATCTCGGACAAAAAAAGATCGACGCTATCAAGAGAAATTACACGTCACAATATAATGACGAAACTAAATATAATTACGAGACTAAATGTTTGAGTTTATATTGCCTCGGCGTAATACCATAAAATTGCTTAAAACAACGACTAAAGTGGCTAGCGTTATTAAACCCTAACTTAAAGCAAGTTTGAGTGATCTGTTGCCCTTGTTTAATAAACAAAGCAGCTTGTTTTAATCGTTGTTGCTGTTGAAAAGCAACGGGACTACAGCCAAAGTGATGACGAAAATTAGTAAAAAATGTTGTGCGTCCCATACAGGCTATTCGAGCCAAAACATCAATATCTAAAGCGTGTGATAAATGATTATTGATATAGTCAACAACTGCTGTTAAACCGTTATTATCAGGCTGTTTCTGACAAAATGATAAGATAAAATCACGTGTTTGCTGACGTAATAACCGAATCGTTAATTCAGACACAGCTAACGATATCATGGCACTACGATCTTGATGATTTTCACCGTAAATTTGCACAATTCTATTTAACAAACTTTGCATTTGGCTATTATGGTGAGTATGAACCAGCTGATGATTATATTGCCAATGGCCAAAAGTTTCATCTAACGGAGATTGTGCATCTAAACTAGCCGCCACTTGCTCAATTCTATCGGTTGATATTTCAATCGCTAAACACGTTGTTGGTTTCGCTAATTGTGCTGTGGGAAAATCAATTTCAACTTTGCTGTTTGGCGCCATAACAAATGACTCATGTGGAAAAAACTCACTGTTAAACTGCTCTTCCTCACTATGCATGACCTTTTTACCAGTAACCATAGCACAGAATAATAACTGATCAGATTTTAATCCTACGCGTTCAGCTTGCTCATAAGTATCATAAATACTGAGCTCTGATTCTGGTCCTGCAAAAGTCACCTTATTTTCCACAAGCACCTTAGGTGAGCTTCTTTTGTTTTCTATATTCTGACTTTCAATAAACGGTGAAATCATGCTTTTTCTATCTTTTTTTATTAACAATATGAACTAACAGATAACTTTTTTGAATTCTCAGCATAGTTAAACTACACATTAATATCTAAAGTAAATCGACTTGATTAATAAAACAACTATAAAGTCTTAAAAAAATAGAGGGGACTATTATGATTTATGCAACACCTGGCTCAGAAAACTCGGTTATCAACTTCAAAGAACGCTATCAAAACTTTATTGGTGGTCAATGGGTTGAACCACAAAATGGTAACTACTTTGACAATATCAGCCCAGTGAATGGCAAAGTTTTTTGCCAAATACCACGCTCTGATGCTAAAGATATTGAGTTAGCGCTTGATGCCGCACATAAAGCGAAAGAGGCATGGGGTACAACATCGGTGACTGCTCGCTCAAATATTTTATTGAAAATTGCTGACGTTATTGAACAAAACCTTGAAATGCTCGCTATCGCTGAAACGTGGGATAATGGAAAAGCCGTACGTGAAACATTGGCTGCAGATATTCCATTAGCAGTAGATCACTTTAGATATTTCGCAGGCTGTTTACGCGCTCAAGAAGGCTCTATTGGTGAAATAGATGAGCATACGGTTTCTTATCATTTTCATGAGCCACTTGGCGTGGTTGGTCAAATCATCCCATGGAACTTTCCTATCTTAATGGCTGCTTGGAAACTAGCGCCAGCATTAGCGGCCGGTAACTGTATAGTATTAAAACCTGCTGAACAAACACCTGCCTCAATCTTAGTTTTAATAGAGTTAATTGAAGATTTATTACCTGCAGGTGTACTCAATGTTGTTAATGGTTTTGGTGTCGAAGCAGGACAAGCATTAGCAACCAGTACACGTATTGCTAAAATCGCTTTTACTGGCTCAACACCGGTAGGTGCACATATTTTAAAATGTGCTGCTGAAAATATCATTCCCTCAACGGTTGAGCTTGGCGGTAAATCACCTAATATCTTCTTTAATGATGTTGTTGATCAAGAAGATGAATATTTAAGTAAATGTATCGAAGGCGCTGTATTAGCCTACTTTAACCAAGGTGAAGTTTGTACTTGCCCATCAAGGTTATTAGTTCAAGAAGAAGCTTATCCTAAATTTGTTGAAATGGTGATAGAGCGTACTAAAGCGATCAAACGTGGTAATCCATTAGATACTGATACCATGGTGGGAGCACAAGCTTCGCAAGAGCAATATGAGAAAATTTTATCTTATATTGATATCGGAAAAAATGAAGGTGCGCAAGTACTAATGGGCGGTGAAGTTGAGTCGGTATCAACTGATATAAGCGAAGGTTACTATATTCAACCGACCTTATTAAAAGGGACAAACGACATGCGCGTATTCCAAGAAGAAATTTTTGGCCCCGTCATTTCTGTTACCACTTTTAAAGACGAAGAAGAAGCACTAGCTATCGCAAATGACTCTGAATTTGGCTTAGGTGCTGGAGTTTGGACACGTGACACTAACCTTGCTTTTAGGATGGGTCGTAAAATTCAAGCGGGACGTGTTTGGACTAACTGCTATCATATGTACCCTGCTCATGCTGCATTTGGGGGATATAAAAAATCTGGCGTTGGCCGTGAAACCCATAAAATGGCCCTAGAGCATTATCAACAAACTAAAAACTTATTAGTCAGTTACGACGTAAATCCACTCGGGTTTTTCTAAACTACTAAGTTGAGTAATGCCAATATAGCGCGATAACAATAAAACGTTATCGCGCTTTTTTTTGCTAGCTAATAGTGAATATATTGATGATAATAACGAACATTATTTTTAATAAAAGTAACGTTATATAACGGTGTTTTTTAACAACTAAAGAGTGTTATGAGTAAGAAATTTTATGTGGTTTGGAAAGGCGCTAAAACCGGTGTATTTTCAACGTGGAGTGAAGTACAAAACTACACTCAAGGACGTTCAGATGCACAATTTATGGGCTTTGCAACTAAAGCAGAAGCGGAAGCTGCTTTTGCTTCAACTTATACCAAAGCGCTAATGAAGCGCTCATTAAGCAATAAAACTACAAGCACGAAAACATCAACAAACACTCAATCCTCCTTAAGTAGCAGTATTCATAAACAAAGTGCGGAGCTACAAATATATTGTGATGGTGCTTGCTCACCTAACCCAGGAAAATCCGGGACAGGGTTAGCCTTATACCAGCAAGGTAAAGTCACTACGCTTTATTATGGTTTATACAATGCCAATGGTACCAATAATACCGCTGAGTTAAATGGTATGTTAATGTCATTTAAACTCGCTAAAAAGCTATTACAAACCGCGGACAAAGTAGAGATCCTTTCTGATTCTAAATACTCTATTGATTGCATTACCAAGTGGGCCAAAGGTTGGCAAGCAAAAGGCTGGACACGAGGCAAAGGAGAAGAAATCAAAAATGTTGAGTTAATTAAAGAATGCTTTGCTTTGTATCAAACATTAAAACAGCAGTTAATCATCAGTCATGTTAAAGGCCATGCTAATATCGAAGGTAATGAATTAGCCGATAGAATGGCCGTGCTAGCAAGAAGCCAGCAACAAACTAACTTAATAAAGTACCCAGACGAAATTGACATTAAAGCAATCCTCGCCATGGAATCAGGTTAATTAATACCATTATGATCATCCTAACCCTGCTATTAATAATATTAAGTGCCTTCCTTTTATCGCGTAAGTTTCAATTGCCCAAAAATGTTTGGATATTATTTATGGCGCAACCTTTGGTGATGTGCTCGGCACCAATCATTGTTTTTATCGGTGGGATCTTATCAAGTCAATTAACTACAACAACGTCTTTAGCCACCTTACCAATTAGTTTGATGATTTTGGGCGTTGCCGCCGGTGTTATTCCTGCAGCAATGATTGCAAAAAAACAGGGACGTAAATTTGCAGCGTTTAGCGGCTTTACTTGCTTAATTATTGCTGCATTAACCGCAATGCTCTCAGCGAAAATGGCGTCGTTTGAGCTTTTTACCTTCGCAAGTTTTCTCATTGGTGTCGGTGGAGCCTTTACACAACAGTTAAGATTTGCAGCTATTGAAAGCACTAAAAATGAAGAAGATATCCCTAAGATACTGTCAATATTAATGCTCAGTGGTGTGTTCGCAGCATTTTTAGGACCTGAAGTTGCCGTGGTCGCGAAAGACTGGCTTAGTTCTCCTCACGGCTACGCAGGCTCATTTTTATTGTTAACAGCGCTTATTCTCGTCGCAGCAATTATGATGCTATTTTTTGACAACCCAACCGTAGTAGAAGAGTCTAACGAAGGTAAGGCAAGATCATTATCCCTGATCATAAAACAGCCTATTTTTCTTATTGCTATATGCAGTGCTACCATTGGTTTTGCTTTAATGAGCTACTTAATGACAGCAACTCCCATAAGCATGCACCACCTTCAAGGGCATTCGCTTATTGAAACCAAATGGGTTATCCAAACGCATATTGCCGCAATGTATTTACCTTCATTAGCCACCCCCTTTTTAGTGAAACGTATCGCGCTAAAAGGCCTACTTGCTTTGGGTAGCTTTGTTTATGTTATAGTGGCTATCATTGCATTGTCTGGGCAGCATGTTATCCATTATTGGTGGGCATTATTGTTACTGGGTATTGGTTGGAATTTCTTATTTTTAACGGGTACTTCATTATTGCCACAAAGTTATAACGCATGTGAGCGTCATAAAGTACAAGCAACAAACGATTTTGTATTATTTGGCTTCCAAGCTTTTGCCTCCCTGATGGCAGGATGGGTATTATTTACTGGCGGTTGGCATTATGTCGTGATCACTAGCCTACCCTTTATTGTTGCTTTGTTTTTTATAACATTTGCATACCTGAACTACGACAAAAGATTGCAAAAGCAAAACATTGAAAATATAACTCAAGAAAAACATTAAAAGGAGTAAAAACATGAGCGGTACTACTATGGTTGTTGTCATTGTTTGTGTGGTTTTTGGCATCTTGTTTGAGATGTATAAAAAACACTTAGACTTTAAAACTAAAACCTTAGCCCATAATAATGAAAGCGATGAAAATAATGCGCGCTTAGCTGAGCAAGTAGAAAAACTTACCGAGCGTGTTCAAGTACTGGAAAAAATAGTAACGGATGAAGGTTACCAAGTACAAAAAGACATTAATAATTTATAACTGAAGTAAACTACATGAAGCTAATAATGAAAACTGAGTTTGATAACCTCAGAAATAACGACAACCATGCTTATGAAGTTGACACAAATGGCGATAAACAAGTTGTTAAAATATATTGTAATGAACAATTGATTGCCAAAAAACTCACGCAAAAAAAATCGATCCGCTATTTTGGTGTTAGTGGTTATCAAGAATATTTAACACCGGAAGTATAAGCGTTAATCCAACTTTGTATTTCTTTAACTTGGTATTTATTCGAGTTAGTTTTATTTTTTTAGCATTGATTTTAGATCAGCAAAAGGATTATACGTTGCCGTATCTTGGTTAGTATCCCCTGCTATAACTTCTGTTTGATAGTTTGCATGTTCAGTGTATTTGGCATGTTCATTATCGTGACAATAAATACAGAGCAATTCCCAATTACTGCCGTCGTTTGGATTGTTAGTATGATCATGGTCAATATGATGCACTGTTAGCTCTTTAATATTCGAGTACTCAAATTCACGGGCACATCGACCACATACCCAAGGAAAAAGTTTTAAAGCGCGATCACGATAACCTTGCTCTTTTTGTTTATAATTGGCACTGGTTCCGTAACGATCTGAAGACATAATAACAATGAATTAAAAAGGAATAATTGACATATTGTATGGGCATAGTCAACGCATAGCAATATTTCAAACGCTGCTTAAAAAACTAGAGATTTAATTTACTTGTTTCAATACCCGTTTGCTTTGATAGCGCCTCTAATGTTTTTCCATGTGGGATAGGCTTTCGAGTAACAGGATCAACTTGCACAAAAACAATATCATCGGCTAAACATATAGTTTTTTTAGTCACTTTATTTCGAACGAGACAGGTTACTGTGATTGAGGTAGTACCCACTTTTTTGGTGGCTAAGCCAAACTCAACGACATCCCCTTGCAATGCCGCAGATTCAAAGCTAATTTCACCAATATGTTTGGTTACTAAACAGTTGGTTTCTAGCTGGCAAATAGCATATATAGCGGCTTCTTCATCGATCCATTCTAGCGCACGGCCACCAAATAAAGCGTTAGCATAGTTTAAGTCATTAGGCATGACCAAACGACGTGAGAGAAAGCGCATAAACCACCTTTTCCGTTATTTAAAAAAACAAGATTATAGCGCTTAACCTAACTTACCTCTATCAGGAAAACATCTTTTTAAAGCTGTCAGCCATATCGACAAGCTTTTCTTTCAAAGTACGCTTAATTTCAATATCTAAGCCACTAAAAATAGAAAAGCCTTCAATAATAACCGTTGGGACATCTTGACTGAGGGTGTTATTCGCCGATACAGAGTTATCTATACTACCAAAAATGCAAAATGCTTTTGAAACGACATTAACGTTTTCAGGCACATAAATCGAGTCGCCACTAAACAAGCTAAAGATTTTTATACGTACGGTTTTTTGACAAAATTGTGCATGGGTCAAGTCAACCGTTGTACCGCTAAAAATACTGATATAACGTAATTCTTTAGGGAGTTTTAAAGCGCCGCCGCGTGTACTACCACTAAAAATGTTGATCATATAATCTAGCTCTTCAGTATCACCTGGTACAAAGTTTGGTGCTAAATCTTGTTTTTTATTTTCAACAAACGCTTTATCAACGGTTAGTGGTAAATCTTCAATAAGTGATACCAGTGATTTATTACACTGTAATTCCATAGCTTCATCTAAACGTCGTTCAAAAGCTTGGTAAGATAATTCACCATGACTATAATTCATGATTAATTGATCAATAACTTCACTGCGCACCGTTTCTGTTGGTCTATCTTCTAAAATCACTGGCATTATTATTCCTTGTTTTACACTTTTGTTGTTTATTTAACCTGAGATTTGCATAAGTAATGTGTTTCTAGCGGTTATTTTTACTGTCTTCTTCGTTAAATTTACTTGCAATAGACCAGCTATTCACGCGCAAATTTGCCTTGAATACAGCAAAAATTCCTCTCTAGAAATGCTAAATAATCATAAGCATTTGATTTAATAAGCTTTGCACTATCTCTTATACAAACCTCAGGTTATTTATTTATAAAGACTTTAAAAGCAATTACTAGGCCAAAACAATTATCCCTAAAATACAATAAGTTAAAGAAGAAATAAAATATCAATTGTCATATCTAGACTAGCTATTGGCAAAAATTACTAACTGTTGGCTAATTTAGCCTTTATAGCTTACGTATTTTCACCGCAGGATTACCGGCATAAAAAGCATTGGCATCTAACGATTTTGTGACAACACTACCCGCGCCAACCACACAGTTATCAGCAATGGTTACGTCAGAAAGAACAATCACACCGCCACCAAGCCAAACATTATTGCCAATAACAATATCCTCGGCAAAGTTTTCTTTTGCTAATCGCTCTGCTCCTTCCATGGCATGAGAAACCGCGAACATTTGAACATTTGGCCCAATAAAACAATCACAACCAATAGTGACTTTGCGGTTGGCTTCTTTAGGCGCATCAATAATAGTACAGTTAGCATTGATAAAGGTTCTATCACCAATGCTTAGCGTATCGCCGTAATCTATATGAAAGCCATACTCAATAAAAACGTCTTCGCCACATCGGTGAAATAAGGCTTTTAAACGCTTCAAATTTCCTTTACTAGGGCTACGAGAAAATTGCCGGCACAACTCATGTACGGACTTTCGTTGGCTGTTTAATTCTGTTGTTACACTAGTAAAGGGCGTTTTCATAAACTGAAAGTAAAAGCCTACACCTAGTGTAGTACAGCTTTAATAGGCAGGTTGGCACATATTTCAGCTTCTGCAATTAGAATTTCTTCTAAACGCTCATCCACCTCTTTTTTGTCAAAATATTCGTAGGCAAGCTCAACAAATAAGTTTTTATGCTTTTCTTCAGATTTAGCAATCGCTACATATAACTCTTTATCTTTTCCTTCTGGTAGAGCTTTAGAGACTAACCAGAACTTTTCATAACCTCGGGCCTCAATAACAGCAGCCACTAACAATCTATCCATTAAAAATAAATTAGTGCCATTTCTAAACAGAGCACGAATTTGCGAAATGTATGGATCTTTCTTATCTTGGCCTAAAGTAACATTACGCGCCGTTAATAATTTTAAAACCTGCTTAAAGTGAATTAACTCTTCAATAGCTAAATCAGTCATAGCGCGTACTAATTTGGTTTTATCTGGATAATGAGACAGCATAGACATAGCCATACCTGAAGCTTTTTTTTCAGCGGCGGCATGATCTTGCAAAAATCGAGGAAAGTCAGCTAAAACAGCATCAGTCCATGCTTGGGTAGTTTTATATTTCAATTCAAACATAAGTGATAATTCTAAGAGTAAATAATGGGGTGGATTTTACAGATCAAGTAGTCATTAATAAAGTGTCTTATCAATTCGACCTTTATTGGTTGACTCTATTTTCAAGACATTATTGATCGCTTGCCAAGCTTTTACCTTGCCACCGATATTAATTTTTTCAAAGTCTACTTTCTTAGCTTGTGAAGCGTCTATTCCTAGAAACGTTAATAATTGTTGATAGCTTTCAGGTTGACTGACATCTATGGTTAATAAATCCTCTGGCCGTGTTTTAAAATAATCAATCACCCCTAGTTGATGACGCTGATAACAATTAAGCAAAAATTTATCTTGATCAATATTTTCGGGGGTTAACGGTGAAAACACCTCGTTATAGCAGCGCTTTAAGTGCGGGTTAAAACCACCATCATTGCGTTGTAAATTAACAATCATACGTTGCAATAACTGTTTGATAGAAGGTAACCAGCTCGTAGCATCTCGTGTCAAATATATAAATTTACTGTTGGGAAAATGTTTATCAAGTGCTTGGTAATCACAAAATATTGGCGTATCGGCTAATACTTCTGCGTCATTAAAGCAACGCTCTGTATAAGCATTATGTGCGGTTTTAAAGCCTAAACCGAGCATAGCTAAACAGACGCTGGTGGTGGCTGTTCGTGGTAAACCAATAATAAAAATCTTAGGTGTTGTCACTCTTTTCTCTAGAAAATACAATCAGTAAATGCATTGTAGCATTGACTCTGATCAATAAGTATTTTCATCGCTAAGTCATACTTATGGCTAATAGCTTATGTATCAATAAAGTGCTTTAATTTATATCAAAATATAATTGGCCTCATTGACATAGTATTGTTTCAACAAAAGGCAAATAGGAATTTTTATGTCTACACACTATGAAGAACGTGACAGTATCAATTGGGAAGATTACTTAAAATCGGGTAATCGAATCTTTATCGGCTCTGGTGCTGCAGTACCTAATGCATTAATCGATAATTTAATTGAAAATTCAAAACAGTTACATGATATTGAAGCGGTACATATTTTAACTATTTCAGATAATGTTTGGGCTAAGCCTGAACATAAAGATCTCTTTAAGGTTAATAGTTTATTTATCGGCGGGAAAAATATTCGCGAGGCCATTGCTGAAGGACGCGGAGACTACACCCCTTGTTTTATTTCTGACATTCCACGTCTTTTTAATGAAAATAGCTTACCTCTTGATGTGGCGCTGATCATGGTGAGCCCACCTGATGAATACGGCTACTGCTCTTTAGGGGTTAGTGTAGATATAGTTTCTTCGGCGGTAAAAGCAGCGAAGTATGTTATTGCCCAAATTAACCCCAAAATGCCACGTACCAATGGCCACAGTTTTGTCCATTTGAATCAAATTCATGCATGGATGAATAAAGAGCAGGATTTACCGCAAGTTATATCTCCTGAATTTGATAGACGTACCGAACAGATAGGCCAATATACTTCAATGTTGGTAGAAAATGGCTCTACGCTACAAATTGGTATAGGCAAAATTCCAGAAGCGGTTTTACGTTACCTAGCCAACCATAAAGACTTAGGCATTCATAGTGAAATGATTTCTGATGGTGTCATTGATTTGATGTTAAAAGGCGTTATCAATAATCGCAAAAAAACCTACCACAAAGGTAAAGCTGTCATTACTTATTGTATTGGCAGTCAAAAGGTTTATGACTTTGTTGACGGTAACCCTCATATTGAATTTTACCCCTCTGAGCATGTTAATTCGCCGGTAAAAATTGCCAAAAACGAAAAAATGGTGTCAATAAACAGTGCTATCGAAGTCGATTTAACTGGGCAAGTGGTTTCAGACTCTATCGGCTATCAATTTTATAGCGGTATTGGTGGACAAGTAGATTTTATTCGCGGCGCTTCATTAAGTAAGGGCGGCAAACCAATTATCGCACTTCCCTCCACGACTAAAGACGGAAAAATTTCTCGTATTGTGCCGCATATTACTGAAGGAGGCGGTGTAGTGACTTCCCGTGGTCATGTCGCTTACGTAGTCACAGAGTTTGGTATTGCTTCACTACAAGGAAAAAGTATTAGAGAGCGTGCCTTAGAGCTAATACGCATTGCACACCCTAAATTTAGAGAGCAATTACTCGCCGATGTTCGAAAACATTACTGGGTGCCTGAATATCAAGAAAGCTCCCCTAGTTCAGTCCCTGAATTAGGAGATGTTGAGCTCAAAAAATTCACCTTTGCAAATATTGATTACACTTTACGGCCACTATCCCCAGCTGATGAACGTAAACTACAAGAGTTCTTCTATTCTCATAATAAAGAAACTTTGATCATGCGCTATAACCACCATGTTACACAAATGACTCGTGAAAAATCATGTAATTTGGTGAGCGTCAATCAACACACAGATTTAGCACTATGTTTTACAAGAAAAGATTATTTAGGGGAAGCAATACAAGCAGTTGCACGTTACTATTACATTGAAAGTATCAATTCAGGTGAAGTTGCCTTTGTCATCAAAGAAAGTTTGCGAGGACGTGGTATGGCGAGCACCTTATTAGGTGAAATGATTGCCATTGCCAAAATCAGAAAGCTTGATAGTTTAGTGGCCTGCGTACGTAGAGATAACGCTTCTATGCTCAAAGTTTTTGAAAGAGCAGGTTTTATTCGTCAACCGAGTGAAGATTTTGATGAAATAAGCCTTAAGTTGCCCCTAATTTCAAATGATGAAATTTCAAATAACGAAATCGAGAATGATTAAAGTGAAAAGTGCCAAAAGTTGATCAGGGCATTAAAACCGTCGAGTGTTAACTGACATACAAAAGTATATACGAATAAACGACGAGCAAAATTAGAGAGAGTTATATGACTGTAGGAATAATAGGTCACTACAAGTGTGGTGAACATGATATGGGGGAACATCACCCAGAAAATGGCAAGCGATTAACCGCTATTTCGGATCAATTGATCCGCAGTGGTCTTGATTACGTTGTCAGACAATTTGATGCAAACCCAATAGATAAGTCATTAATTTCTTTGGCGCACGATCAAGACTATATCGACTTCGTTTTTAACAATGCCCCCACTGAAGATGATGAACAATTTTCTGTTGGTGAAGACGCGTTAATGAACTCAAAAACCTTAACCTCAATATTATTATCAGCAGGCGCTGCTATTGACGGTGTTGATTTAGTGATGGATAACATCCTAAGCAGCGCTTTTTGTGCTACCCGCCCTCCAGGGCATCATGCTGAGCATAATAAAGGCATGGGTTTTTGCTTTTTTAATAACGTTGCCATTGCAGCCGCTTATGCAAAACAAAAATACAAACTAAAACGCGTGGCTATTGTTGATTTTGATGTTCACCATGGCAATGGTACAGAAGATATTGTTAGAAACTTTTTTCCAAAAACAGACGACTCTGCCCATACTAGTTATTTATTTTGTTCAAGTTATCAATACCCTTTTTATCCTTTTGATATCCAAGAAAGTAATACTCCACCTGTTATTAATACGCCATTAGCAGCAACCACCAAAGGGGAAGACTTTCGTCAAGCCATTTCAGCGCACTGGCTCCCTGCCCTACAAGCATTTAAACCTGAGATGATTTTTATATCTGCTGGTTTTGATGCTCACATCGAAGATGACATGTCACATGTAAGTTTAACTGAAGCGGATTATCGCTGGGTAACTGAAGAGATAAAAGCTATCGCTGATGAATATTCACAAGGTCGAATCGTGTCAGTACTAGAAGGTGGTTATAATTTAAGTGCCTTAGGCCGAAGTGCTGTTGCGCACATTAACGGCCTAATAGGCAACTAAAAGAAAATAAAAGTAACAAAAATCTAGCTTGTTCTTTTCGCTAAATAGCCCTGATAGTCTGGTATTCTCGCTTGATACACGTCGTTTATATGACTTGAATCTAAAATAAAATCTGCAGTAGCAATATTAGTGGCAACCGGTATATTCCATACCGCCGCTAACCTTAAAAGCGCTTTAACATCTGGATCATGCGGTGCGGCATTCATGGGATCCCAAAAAAAGATAAGAATATCTATTTTTCCTTCCGCAATTTTCGCTCCCAATTGTTGGTCGCCGCCCATAGGTCCTGAAAATAAACTGTTTATTGGTAGTTTTAATTCTTTAGTTAATAAACTACCTGTTGTTCCCGTTGCATAGAGATGATGATGCTTTAATATATCAAACCTAACGCTAGCCCAATTTAATAGCTCACTTTTCATATGGTCATGTGCTACCAGTGCTATACGCTTATGTTGTGCTAACTCTCTAGTAGTGTAGTCCATAACAACTCCTTAACTTGTTTATTAACTTACCGCAATTAAGTTTACTGATATTAACATCGCAAAGCCAAAAGTAACGGTAAAAAGTGATAATAAAGTAGAAACAATAATAATTTTGGCTGCTAAGTCACTATTGCCTTTCATCGATTTAACCATAATAAAGCTTGCAGTAGCGGTTGGTGAAGCCGTTAAAAAAAATAATACCCCCGCCGCTATTGGATCTATAGGCCAAATTAAGATTAACAGTATCAAAATTAATGGACTTAAAATCACTTTCCATAAACTCGCCACCATGGCTGGCTTTATATTTTGTTGAATTTGTAAAAAATTAAGGGAGCCCCCAATAGCTATCAGTGCTAAAGGTAGAGTCATTTTTGCTAAGTAAAGATTAGTATCTATGATGATATCTGGAAGAGATAAACCTACAGCATTCACCAATAAACCAGAGCAGATACCTATGATTAAAGGATTTTTTATAATGTCAGCGACATTTTTTCTCAATGAAAAGCGCTGCTGATGTAAACTAGCATTTAAGGTATAAATTGAAAGTAAATTATAGACAATGATTATTATCGCCGTCGGCAAGGTTGCAATGGCAATTCCCTGATCACCATAAGCATTAGCACACAAAGCTAGACCAATAATAATTAAATTACCCCGAAAAGCCCCTTGGACGAAAACACCTTTATCTTCTTTTGACGCCAAGACACTACCGCTAGTGAAACTACTAAGAAAAAATACAATCAGGGTAGTAGCAAGTAAAACAGCAATATGGGTAAAATTAATCAATTGCTGAAAGTTATGAGTTGCTGTGCTGGTAAAAAGCATAACAGGCAAACCGATATTAAAAATTAATTTTGAAGAGGTTTGAATAAAGTTTTGGTTAATAAAATCTTTATGCTTAAGCCAAACGCCTAACATAATAATGATAAAGATAGGTGCTGTAATACTAAGAGCAACAGATAACAAAGGATAAAAATCTTGTAATAAAGGCATTTAATCGTATTCTATGAGATAAGTTTTCAAGGCGAGTATATCACCCTTTACATTACTTTTTACTGGCAACCATATATTTTAACCAACTGGCACAGCAAATAGAGTAATAAAGGCTAAGATTAAACTTAGTAACAATATCATGCTTTTTTGAACATTGGATTTTGCTACAGACACAGCAACGAAACATTGTAATAAATAATAAAAAGCAAATGAGCGAGAAGCTAAAGCTAATACTTCAAAGGTGTTAACGCTCCACGTTAATGCAATTGCGCCAACACCAACAATAAGATACCCCTTCTTTTCATTCAGTTTTTCTTTACTAACTTCGGATATATTCCCCGCTGCTGCCAACATGTCAGCAACGGCTGCTGAAAACTGACTTAGCGCGGCGGCTAGAATTAACGGGATAATTAACAATGCTGACACACTAGACACTAAGTCAATCAAACTATGGTCATTATATTGACCATTTAGTAAATGCACGGCCGGTAAAGTAAGCATCACAAAAAGTATATAAACAAAGCTAGAGATATATTGCGACCAACGTGACGTATTAACTCTCAATTCACTCGAGTAGGTATGACCTAAATAACGGCTTGTTTCAAAGCCTTGAACAACGATAAGGGTACCGGCAATAACGGTCAACACTTGCCAATGTGAGTATTCTAAACTAGCTGCAGGAATAAACGCTTGCCCAGATTGCCACCACTGAATATCAAAATTAGCAAAGGCGGCGCAAAGAAAAACAATAATAATCAAGGTTACGATCAACGCCCACTTTTCTAAAATTTCAAGTGGCTGTAAACCTTTGAACAAGCCTATAAACGTAATAACGACAATAATTACTGTCGTTAATATATTTTCATTTAAGGGTGTATCTAAGTCTAATCCGGTTAACACAAAGGCTGACAGAATATGTAAATATAAACAGACAGAAATAACGTAAGCAAGGATCAAGGCGAGATCTGATACTTTCTCAATAAAAAGCGTTGATGCTTTAGGCGTAGATTGTAAAGCCGCTTCAACATGCACAATATTAAAGCGAATCACCTCGCCAACCATAAAAGCAAGTAAGCATACGCCTATCATGGCAAATACCGCGTTAGCACCCACAGCGCCAGCGAGAATTGGTACAATAACTAAAAAGCCACTGCCAAATATAGAAGCTAATGGTGTGCTTATCGCATTAATAAATGGTTTCAACGCTATTCCTTTAGGTTAATCTGCCTGAACTATTAAAAACATCAAAACAGGCGATCCGTAAATCAACTACTTGTTTATAGAAAGATTAATTATTATCGCGATAATACACCATTAAGGCACCAGAGACCTGCCCTACCGTAACATCTTGAACGTATTGATAATTAACTTCTTCGAAGAATTTTCTAAATTTGCCTGACGTTGCATACACTGCAACCCCTTCACTTTCACCGTGCTCTTCCAAAACAGTATTAACTGCCGCCATTAAGTATTGTCCAAAGCCATGATGCTGATGCAAAGGGTGAATGGCAATAAATGAAAGCATATGAAATTTTTCTAGTGGTACCGCAGCAATCACTTTTTTCTCTTTTTCAATCATCTGTTTAGTACTGAAGTAGCCTGCACTTAGTAACATTTTTAAACGCCAATGCCAAAAGCGATCAGTAGTGACACTATCATCAGGACTATTTAAACAAGCCACCCCAACCATAGACTCACCTAAATATAGCCCGACCATAGGTTGTTTAGCTTGCCAGAAACTGGTTAATTCCTCTCTAATTGAAGCTCTTAATCTTTGCTCATATCCCTCTTTATCACTGTTAAAGATTTCAAGAAATACAGGATCATCATGATAAGCTTGAAACAGCAGTGAAGCTGCAAGTTTCAACTCTTCTGCACTAAGGTAAGTCGCCCTTATATCAAGGTTACTCTCAGTAATTACAGCATCAGACATATAGCTCTCCAAATTAATTTGAGGAATTTTAATAGTCAGTTACCTTAGCAGTTTTATAAAAACAAGGTCAAACAGAAATATTTATAATCGGTTATAGAGGGATCAAATTGAATTTAAGCCATAAAAAAAGGTTGTATAACTATTTGTTATACAACCTTATTACTAAATAAAACCAGTATTACTCGGCTACTCTCTTCTTATATTCACCACCATTACCTGTTTGTATTAATTCCCCGTTGATAAATTCTAAATAAGTACATTCATCTTTCGTGGTTAAGCCATCTTTATGCTTACGCTGAGTGCGGTAATACAAAACACGTACTGTTTTATCATCCACTGTATACACTTCAGAAAAGTCAGCAACACCCAATTTAGTTTGCATATCAGCGATACTTGCACTTAATTGAATATTATTTATTTTTTTACGATTTTTATAACTTCTGTCTTCATGTCCGTAACCGTGTTCAATACCATCATCATTAATCTTAATAACACAGCCTGATAGACTTAAAGCTAAAGGTGCAGCAACTAATAAAGCAAGTAGGGATTTTTTCATGTTCAACTCCATATGGGTAAATATTTAATAATTTATAGATAACGAAATAGTTAAACCTTAAGTAGCAAAAAACAAACCAGAAAAACAAAACATACTAAGTCATTGAATTTTTAGAATAAAAGAAAAACAATCCATTTTTCTAGAAGACATAATTAGTAATATAGACTAAAATGTAGTTAGTTCTGCAAGGAGTTAATCAAAATGACAATTAATGATGAAATAGTAATCTTAGCTAATAAATTAGCCAATCAAGGCACGAAGCCAACAGTTGCTTTGATCAAAGCCAAATTAAATAAAAGCGCATCGCTACCCACAATAATATCTACATTAAAGGGCTGGCAACATGATCCTGAATTTACTTCGTTACCTAAAGATAACAATGATTTAGAGCAAGAAAATATTGAGACATATTCAGAAGCAGAAACACTACGACTTTTACTGAATGAAGAATTATCTCAAATGAAAGAAGAAATCAGTGAGTTAAAACTATTAATACACAAACTGTTACAGCAACAAAATAAAAATTAAAAAATTATACTGTCGGTGATAATAGACTTATAAACTCTTCTATAGAGTCAGCAAGCTTTTTATGAGGGTTACAACCTACACGTTCAGCCCATACCGTGCCTGTATCATTCACCACAGAAATAATAGTGTCTTCTTCATCCGTAACAGCAAAAAAAATAGTTTCAGCTTGCTTTAAACGTTGCTTCATCAAAATATGACCAATAATGTTTTCTTGTAAACGCTGAAAATCATCACTATTCCAAGCAAATAATAAAGCTAAACCACCTTCACTACAGCTGGCATTAAGTTCGTCACTATAAAGGGTAGTAAAATATGTTTTAATATCTTGATGCAAATTCAAATCTAATGCCGACTCTACATTCTCAAAACTTAACGTTTGCTCTTTGATAATTACAGGTCGCCAAAAAACTAAGCCGTCATTATCTACTTTCGATTGCTCACAATCAGAAAGCCATTGTTCATCATACTCTATTTGAGGTAGCTGCCCATGAGTCTGTTGAAAGTCACTGATATACTGGTTAGCAAATTGTTGTAAGGTATTGCATAAATTATTATTCACGTTAAGAGTATTTGAGGATGTCATCTATTACTAAGATCCTTTAAAATAGCCGCGATAAAATTAACACAGCAAAAGAAAAGTTTATGGCAACTTACCAAAATGCAAAAGCACTATCGACACTTACCTTAGGTAAAACCACTGAATATTGCAGTGAATATAACCCAGAATTACTTCAAGGTGTACCAAGAAGCTTAAATAGAGATGATTTAGCACTAAGCAATGACAATTTACCTTTTATTGGAGAAGATGTTTGGTACGGTTATGAGCTGTCTTGGCTAAATAGTAAAGGCAAGCCTGTTGTTGCTGTAGCTGAATTTCGCTTTGACTGCACTAGCCCTAATATTGTTGAATCAAAATCATTCAAGCTTTATTTAAACAGCTTTAATCAAAGTAAGTTTGACAATGAACAACAAGTTCAAGCCATTCTAACAAAAGATCTCTCTGCCACAGCGGGTACAACAGCAAAGGTTGCGTTATTTAACGTTGAACAGTGCCCTGCTTTAGCCATCAAAAACACCGAGAGCTCAATAACATGCATTGATGATGAAGATATTAGTATTGATAACTACCAGTTTTCTAATCAGCTATTAGTGAATGCACAAATCAATACCCATGAAAGCCAAACCGTCGATGAAAAATTGGTTAGCCACTTATTAAAATCCAACTGTTTGATCACCAACCAACCCGATTGGGCAAGCGTATATATTAATTACAAAGGCTCTAAAATAGATCATAGTGTGCTGTTAGCGTATTTAATTTCATTTCGCCAACATAATGAATTTCATGAACAATGTGTTGAAAGAATCTTTTGTGATTTACAAAAATATTGTCAATTAGACGAGTTAACCGTTTTTGCTAGGTACACACGTCGTGGTGGTTTAGATATTAACCCTTTTAGAAGCACACATATCAGCAATGCGCCATTTGCTAGAACCTTAAGACAATAACTTACAAAAAAATAGCTTATTGAGTTGCCACTAATAAGCTATTTTTAATCATCAAATTTCCTAGTAAAGAATTTCCTAGAAAAGAATGTCTAAAAAAAGGAAGGACTGAGAAAATTAACGAGGAAAAGGAATACCTGTCCATTGTGTAAAAAATGCTTTTTGCTCTTCATTTGCATTTTTCATTGGCGTAATTTTCAAATTGTTTTTAGGCTTTTCTCCCAAGATAACCATACGAGTGACTAACTCGTCACGGCGGAAAAAAGTCACACTCATGCGATGCTTAGGTTTAAAGTTATTTAAACGCGTTGATAAATCTTTATCTTTCATTCTTAACCCATCAACAGCAACAATGACATCATCTACACTCATACCGGCTTTCCATGCTGGGCTGTTTTTTTCTACGGCGGTAATTTGTAAGCCGTTGGTTGCTACCTTAGTTTGAATACCTGACCAAGCTTTTTTCTTAAACGACTCTTCCTCGCCATATGACATAACCAATCCCGCTTTAGCCAGTAATTCCTCAAAGTCTGGCTTAGCATAACCATGTACATTATCTTGCCACCAATCAGTATAGTCCCTACCTGTAACCTTATGTAAAACCTTTAGTAAATCTTCTTCATCAAAGCTTTTAGGTATTTTATATTCTTGATACAAAACACTATGAACATCTCGGTAACTCTTCTCAAGTTCAGTGTTTTCAATAATAGAGAAGTCTAACAACCAAGATATTAAAAAACCTTCAGAATATATATTAACACTGTGGTTTTTATCATAATCACCACCTTCCCCAATCCATTTATCAAAACTACTTTCTGCGATGGTTTGGCTTTCTCTTCCAGGTTTATGCAAATAACCGGTAATACGTTTTGCTAGGTTTTCGAAGAACTCTTTACTCGACATCAATTCTCCTCGCAATAACAAGTGATTTTGCAAGTAACTAGTTGAGCCTTCACTTAACCATAAAAGCGTTGAGTAATTTTCATGTTGATAATCATAGGGAACTAACCCTTTCGGGCGATACTGTTTTACATTCCACGTATGAACAAATTCATGTGCGGCCGTAGAGATAAAGCGTAAATAATCTTTTCTCGCTGAAAAGTTGAAGCGGGACGTTTGAATAATAGTTGAATTTAAGTGTTCAGTTGCCCCTCTTTCACCATTTGTAGCGTGCACCATAAACACATAGCGCTTAAAAGGATAATCGTGCCAGATGTGCTTACTTTGCTGTACTAAAACCGTTAAATCCTTAACTATTTTCTCGCTATCATAATTACCTTTTCCCCAAATAACTAACTCATACGCTAAGCCATCAACCATAAATTGATAATGTTCATTAATACCTGTTTCGATTGGCGAGTCTACTAACACATCATAATCTTGCGCAATAAACTGATGGCTATTATCGCCAGCTTGTAATCCTGAGACACTACGCCACGTAGCCGGCACATTTAAATCAATAATATGTTTATGATCTCGAGTTAAGTCGCTATACATAACTACCGCCGATGCATCAATAAAAGCATGACTATCATCAATATGACGCGTACGTTTACCTAATTGATTAGCATAAACTTGATAACTAACAATTACTTTTTTATTTAGCGTATCTTTGACTTGCCAACTATCTTTATCTATTTTTTGCCAGTTTAACTTCTGACCTTGTCCGTCTGTTACTGAAAACTCTCTAATACCATTGGCAAGGTTTAAAATTTCATAACGTCCAGTTCGCCATGTTGGTAACTTAAAAACCGCCTGGTCACTAGCATAATTATCATTAACTATTGTTATGTGGGCATAGTGATGCTGTGGCTTTTCAATATCAATCGTCACAGATACCTTCGGTTGCCCTTTTGCAAATGCGTTAACAGATAAAATCGAGAGAATACTTAAGATAGGTAAAATAAAACGCGCTATTTTAGTCATTTTTAACTAAACTTCCTTAGATAAAGTAAATTACAGAAAAAATAATTAGTCTAGGTAATTAAATATAAGAATAGCTTTTTCAAACTATGCAAATTGTATACAGTTTACCCTGTGAAATGGATTCAAGTAAAATAATAGTAAAATAATTAAGGTATTTTACAAAACTGACTAACAATACCTTTGATTATGTTGTAAATTTACTCTAGAAGACTACTATCGTCATCGTATCTTCAGGCAAAGATAATTATTGGATAAGGACTTGCTTTTAATATGAATACTAAAACTGTTGCTGTGGATCAAATTAAAGCATTAAAGCTCAAGCTTAATGCAGCAATAGAGTCGAAAACATCTCTTGAAGAAGAATTGCATGCCCAGTCAACTTTGCTCATTCAGTTTATTAATAAACTATCCCATGTATCAAAAGGCTTAAACCTAGAACTCGATAACCGATTAGCTCAGTTAAGAGGCCTATTGGGTAACTCAGCGCCAATGTCTGATGTTGAAATAAAAATAACTGAAATAAACAAGTTATTACAACGTCATACCATAACCAATGAACAAAATATAACCAAGGTTCATCAACAGTTTAATAATTCAGGTATCAACTTACAAAAAGTAAATGGCTTACCTGATAATCTTCGCCGTCAATTACGTGCATTATTAAAAGATACAGAAACGACTAAAGATAGTCTTAATCAATACATCCCTTTATTTTCTCAGCTAATTGAGCTTTATGAACTTTCACTTAAATCAAAGGATGAGATCCCTAAAGGCGGTTTGTTAGGCGCAAATCAAGCGCCAAAAGTCACTGCTACTAATGATATAAGCGATAGTAAAGTCGCTGATGTTAATAGCGACTTGATTGAAAAAATTTCAGCCTGTTTAGGTCAGTTACAACTATCAACTCAACATACAAAAGAATTATTAGCGATTAATAAAAAACTTATTTGTGAAACTTCTAATGAAGATATTTTACATCGTTTCATTGAAATTTTTGATGTTATTGTTGCTGATTTAAAAAATGAGCGTGATAGTGCCAAAACGTTTTTAACGTCATTAAGTGACACACTAACTACCGTTCAAGACGCGGTTAAAAAGACGTTATTAACTTGCAAAAAATCACAAGTTGCAAACGACAAAATCAATACAAAATTACAAGGCCAATTGCTTGACATGACTGACTCAGTCAAAAAAGCGATGTCATTAGAGCAAGTTAAAGTAGATATCAATTCGAAACTGCAAACTATTGCTAACACCATAGAGCAAAAGTCTAAGTTTGAACAACAAAGTCAAAAAGCCCTTGCAAACCAACTTGACGATATGGCTAAAAAGGTTAAAAAACTCGAAATACAAAGTCAGGAGTTTGAAGAAAAACTCGCAGAACAACAACGTAAGAGTATGCAAGACGCATTAACTAAACTAAGTAACAGAGCAGCTTTCGATGATTACTTCACAAAAGCTATGGTGCGATTTCATCATCAACCTTTTGATTTTGCCTTGGTTGTAGCTGACATTGATAATTTTAAAGGTATTAATGATACCTATGGCCATACTGCTGGCGATAAAACTCTGCAAGTTATTGCCAATACCATTCAAAAGAATGTCGGTGACGATGTTTTTGTTGCCCGTTATGGCGGTGAAGAGTTTGTCCTTATTTACTCCAATATTAAAAAAGATGCGCTAATAAAAGAGTTAAATAAATTAAACAACAATATTGCTCGGTTACCGTTTAAATTTAAAGACAACAAAGTGAGTATTACTTTATCAATGGGAGTAACCCACATTAAAAATGATGACAATATTCATCTAGCTTTTGAGCGTTCTGATGAAGCAATGTACAAAGCCAAAGCACAAGGAAAAAATCAAGTAGTATACCTGCAATAAGTTCCCTTAATCACCAACCCATAAGGAAGTCGTTATGCATATTCAGCTTAATCCTGTTGGTTCTATGAATTTACTTTCACAAGCAGAAGTAGATCAACTTCAACAATCTTCCACCAGTGAGCTTTATAATTTATATCGTAATTGCTCATTGGCAGTGCTTAATGCTGGTAGCCATTCTGATGACGCAGAAGTCATTTATCAGCAACATAAAGATTTCAATATTCAAGTACTTCGTATAGAGCGAGGGGTGAAAATTGATCTTGAAAATCCCCCTGAACATGCCTTTGTTGACGGAAAAATCATTCGTGGTATTAGAGAGCATTTATCAGCTGTGCTCCGTGATATTTTATACATTAATAATCGTTACCAAAATAGACAGTGTGCACCCAACACATTAACCGATGCCACCTTTGATATTTTACGCAATGCAAATGTTATTTTGCCTGAAACTGAGCCAAGAATCGTGACTTGTTGGGGCGGTCATTCTATTAAACACAATGAATATAAATACACAAAAGAAGTAGGTTATGAGCTTGGCCTGCGTAGTTTCAATATATGTACAGGTTGTGGTCCTGGTGCAATGAAAGGCCCAATGAAAGGTGCAACTATAGGTCATGCTAAACAGCGCAATAAATCTGGTAGATATATAGGGCTAACAGAGCCCAGTATTATTGCCGCTGAGCCACCTAATGCTATTGTCAATGAATTAGTTATTATGCCTGATATAGAAAAACGCTTGGAGGCCTTTGTACGCATATCTCATGGCTTAATTATTTTTCCAGGTGGCGCAGGAACTGCTGAAGAGCTTCTGTATATTTTAGGTATTTTATTAAACGAAAATAACCAAACGCAAGTTTTACCCATAATTTTAACTGGACCAAGTAGTGCGAGTGAATATTTTTCAGAAATAGATGCATTTATTGGAGCAACTTTAGGCGAGAAGGCTCAACAATTATATAAAATAATTATTGATGATGCGGAGCAAGTAGCTCAAACAATGACAGAAGGTGTTGAGCAAGTTTTAGCGAATCGCAAAACAACGGGTGATGCTTTCCATTTTAATTGGTCATTAGAAATAACCGATGATTTTCAAACCCCTTTTGAGCCAACACATGAAAACATGTCTGCTTTAAGTATTAGTCATGAGCTTTCTACCGCTGAATTGGCGGCAAACTTGCGTCGAGTATTTTCAGGTATAGTTGCGGGTAATGTTAAATCAAATGGCATTAAAGCAATTAGAGAACATGGCCCATTCCAGATTTCAGGCGATCCTAGTATCATGAAATTGATGGATAGGTTACTCTCTTCTTTTGTCAGTCAACAAAGAATGAAATTACCGGGAAGTGAATACATTCCGTGTTATCAAGTCACGCAGGAGTAATCAGTGTCAGCTCATTTAGTTTTGATAGATGCTTTAAATCTAATCCGACGTATTTATGCTGTACAAGAGCGTCCTTTTATTCAAAGTAAAACTCAAATCGAAAATGGGCTCGCTGAAAAAACCCAAAAACAGGTACTGTTTAACACCCAAACTGCCTGCATAAAAGCACTAGAGAATATTTTAGCCATTCAGCAACCAACTCATGCCCTTGTGGTATTTGATAGTCAGTTACCCTGTTGGCGATACAAGCTATATCCTGACTATAAAAAAGGTCGCAAAAAAATGCCCGCACATTTAGCCAACGAACTTGAGAATATTCAAGATGCTTTTATGCAGCACGGTGTTGACTCGTTAGTCTCTGAAGAAGACGAAGCTGACGACTTAATTGCAACCTTGGCAACTAAAATGGCGCTTCACGGCCAACAAGTCACCATAGTATCAACTGATAAAGGCTTTCTTTCTTTACTCAGTAATAATATAGGCGTATATGATTATTTTAATCGCCGCTACTTAGATGAAGAACATGTCAAAAATAAATTTGATGTCAAACCATCACAACTAATCGATTTATGGACACTGACAGGTGATAGTACGAACAAAATACCCGGTGTTGCTGGCATAGGGCAAATAACTGCAGCCAACTTGCTAAACCAATATGGTTCGCTCAGTGCAATCGTTAATAATGAAGAGGTTAAACCCGCCATAAAAGAGAAACTGGCCGACAGTGAAGAGCAAATAACTCTCAGTAGAAAACTCCTCACCTTCAAGCAAAATATTCCTTTAGGCTTTAACTTAAAAGATATACGCTTAACCAAAGTAACTAGTGAAGATCCAAAGGGTGTTGTTGCTAATAATATTTAGCAAAAGCATGATGAATAACTAACAAAAACTTTAAACTATCTCAGTAACTGGTTATCATCTTTATTGCTTAATCAGTATTTAATCATAGAGACTATTAATGAACAAAAAAGTAATAACCCGCATTTTTCTCGCGCTAGCAGCTTATGGTATTTTTGTAATTTTGGTTGTACTTTTTTATGATGACAGCCCTGACAAAATGATGTGGGAAGATAGAGAAGCCTATAACCGTCAGTTTATTGCTAAATTAAAAATAGAAGAGTTTACTTTTGAACAAGCACTTGAACAATTAGGTAGCCCTGATATTACTGAAGCCAAAAAAGTGGCTAACGATAGTTTCCAAGTGATGTTCTACCGCACACAACACGTAAAATCTGACGGTATAACAACGCAAGATGAGTGCACTTTTCTACTTTTTGTTAATGGAATGCTAAAAGAAATTGGTTTAGGTGATAACTATCCATCAAACTGGAAAATCATCGAAGACTACCAAGCAAAACAAACTGTTACTTCATTATAAAACCCTTATAAATATAGACTAAAGTACCCTTGTTTACCTTCAAGATTACCTCTACTATGATGTAAATAGTTTATAAAATGAAACTAAGCTATAAAACTTTAATACTCGAATACATCAAGCGTACATGTTATAAATCATTACAGATCAGCTAAGCAGACCACTTAGCATAAACAGTGTTAATAATTTCTTAATTGCCTGCTACTCTTTTAACATGTCCAAGTAGAAATTTACTGATGAGAATTAACAGGTTTTACTGGTTATACAATATTACAAGGTGAAATAAATGACTCAACAAACCATAACAGTGATCCCAGGAGATGGCATTGGCCCAAGCATCATTGATGCAGCCATCCAGGTGCTAGATAAAGCGGGTTGTAATTTTAAATTTGAATATGCAGATGCAGGTTTAACGGCACTAGAAAACCACGGAGAGTTAGTGCCCCAAGAAACAATGGACCTGATCAAAAAAAATAAAATCACGTTAAAGGGCCCTCTAACCACACCAGTAGGTGAAGGCTTTACGTCTATTAACGTAACATTACGTAAGCAATTTAAACTCTACGCTAATTTACGCCCAGTTTTATCTTTTAAAGGCACCAAAGCCCGCTACGAAAATATAGATATTTTAACTGTCCGTGAAAATACCCAAGGCATGTACTCAGGCGCAGGCCAAGTCACTTCTGATGACGGTACACAAGCTGAAGCAATGAGTATTATTACCCGTGAAGGCGCTGAAAAAATATTAACATTTGCCTATGAAACTGCGCGTAAAGAAGGTAGAAAAAAAGTAACAGCCGTTCATAAAGCGAATATTTTAAAGTCTACTTCAGGTTTATTTTTAAAAGTGGCTCGTGAAGTAGCAGATCGCTATCCAGAAATTGAATCAACAGAAATGATTGTTGATAACTGCTGTATGCAACTTGTTATGAATCCTGAACAATTTGACGTGATTGTAACGACTAATCTATTCGGTGATATTTTATCAGATCTTTGTGCTGGTTTAGTTGGCGGATTAGGGATGGCTCCAGGTGCCAACATTGGTGAAGATTGTGCCATTTTTGAAGCAGTTCACGGTAGCGCACCCGATATTGCAGGTAAAAATCTAGCAAACCCAACTTCGGTGATTCTAGCTTCTTTGCAAATGCTTGAGTATTTAGAAATGAGCGATAAAGCGGAAAAAATTAGAAATGCACTCATTGATGTTATAGCTACTGGCGATCGCACTACACGTGACTTAGGCGGTACACATGGTACAACCGATTTCACTCAAGCCTTACTTGATAGGCTGTAAAAAAGCTATTTTGTAAAAACTTAAAAATGGCAAGTATCAGATGATTGGTTTACTTGCCATTTTTTGTATCTAAAATAGCTTCCTCTATATGAATTTATAGCAAGCTAGTTCAACTAAAATTAACGAAACTGCGCAATTTCTGCTGTTGTTAACTCTCGCCACTCTCCTGCGGGTAAATCAGCTAGCTTAATATCACCTATTTGCTCTCTATGTAAGGCTACAACTTTATTTCCAACGGCCGCAAACATTCGCTTAACTTGATGATACTTGCCTTCAGTAATGGTCAATAACACTTCCTTAACTTCATCTTCACTAACAGTATCAGTTATTACTAACTTTAACTCTGCTGGTCGCGTTAAAGACTTCTCCCCTTGTAGCTGTATACCTTCTTTAAACTGTGTAATTAACCTAGCGGAGTCATTAAAATTAATAGCATCTCTAAGCCAGACTCTATAAATTTTTTGGCACGCTTTTTTAGGTGAAATAACATTATGTGACCATCGTCCATCATCCGTTATCAATACTAAGCCCGTTGTGTCCGCATCAAGACGGCCTGCAATATGGAGATCAAAAGCTTTATCAACTTCGAGAAAATGCAAAACGGACGGATAAACCTCATCAACATTCGAGCAAATAGAATCCACCACCTTGTGTAGCATGTAATAACGAGATGTACGCGCAGTAAGTTTTTGTCCATCAACAGTAATGGCGTTATTTTCATGAACCTGCATGGCTGGGTTTTTAGCCACTTCGCCATTAACTCGAACTTCACCACTTTTCAGTAACTTTTTAGCTTCGTTGCGTGTAAGTTCAGTGCTTTTACAAATAAATTTATCTAAACGCATAATATGACAAGTGATAAAAAATAGATGGCGACATTATGCCTAAGCAAGCTAAACAATCAATGCTTTGACTAGATCTTTTAGGCAAAAAAAATCCTGCTTAATGGCAGGATTTTTATCAAACAATATCTAACAGTAAGTGCTTTTTAATTAAAGCGCCGATGTTATTATTTTGAAAAACGTTTACGACTAACTAAACCAAGTAAACCTAAACCGATTAACGCGATACTTGTAGGCTCTGGAATACTTGAAGCATCAAGGTTAGCAACAGTTAAAGCTAATGTTTGGTTCGCATCGTTTGTAAAACGAATAGCACTTGGTCCATCACAACAGTGTTCAGCCCAGTAAATATCAATCACTTTGTTATCACGTACTAGATCTAAAGAAACAGAAAGTACATCAGAGTGATTCCAGTTACCTGCCCACCATAAATCATCAGTACGGCTTGCTTGTAACACACCATCTAGATATACCGCAGCACCAAAACCAGCATCAAGACCTATATCAAACGTCCAGCTAGCATTGTTACGATCTAAGCTTAAATCAATTTGTAAATGGCTGAAGCTGTCATTACCAGGATTTACACCTGCAAACTCTGTAATTTCAGTTGAAGTAATAGAACCAAATGTTTGATCAGCCCATGATTGTGCGTAATCAGAATTATCAATACCATGTGCTGGTGCGTCATGGTCTAAATCGCGGTTTTCATAGGTCATCAATGTCGCATTTGCACTAGCGCAAATAAAAGTTAATGCAGCAAAGGCTAGTTTAATAGTTCTAGAGGTCATTCTTAAATCCTGTAGTTGTTAAAGATACATCTTACCAGTTAAAAGCACAAATCAAGCCAACATTATAAACAGTTGTTTTTGTTGATTTATTAGCAAATAATCCTCCCCTACTGTAAAGCTTTTTGACATTATGTACAAAAATCATTCAACTTCAGTCCAGAACCAATACCCTTGATCTAATAACTCCACCATTAAGGCAACAAAATCCTTATTATCACGCCAGGCTGCTAATTCATTAGGGCTAATAACAACATTATCACAAAGCAGTTTAATGGCAGGGGCGATAGCAGGATTAAAGCTTATTTGTTGACCATTTATATAACAGATCCCTTTTTCTATAGTATCTTCGAAGTAAAAGGCACGTAATCCACCTAATCGTTTGATGGCATGTATTGACAATAATTCTCTAACTTCTTCTTGCGCAAACGGCTCATCACTTGGCATTAAATCTAATTCATGCTTGGGACTGGTTAAAAAGCTGCCGATAAAGTCATTAAAAACAGTATCATCATCCAGCAAATTTTGTAATTGCTGCTTAATGCTAATGTAATCTGCATGAGATACTTCACCACTATTATTAATAACTTGCCTGTTTGGATCTTCAAGTAATTGCCCGCCGAGGTCATTATCAATAAGGTGATCGGCAAAACCACTTAACAGACTAATTGACGAGTTTGCACGAAAACCAATAGAGAAACTCATTGAAGGCTCTAATGCTACCCCTTCATGAGGATAGCCTGGGGGAATATATAAGATATCTCCCGGCTCTAACTCAACATCGATAATAGCGTCAAAAGGTGCTACATGTAATAAAGCTTCGTGGGCAATAACTTCGGTATGCTCGCCTCTGTTACCTACTCTCCAATGGCGTTTACCTGAGCCTTGGCAAATAAACACGTCGTAGTTATCGACATGTGGGCCAACTCCCCCACCAGCTGTAGCAAAACTTGCCATAAGATCATCTAAACGCCAGTGAGGTAAAAAACGAAAAGGCTCAATAAGCGCTGCCGCTTCTTCTGAAAAATTATCAAGTGCTTGAATAACTAACGACCAATCACGCTCGCCCAAATGTTCATAACTTTCAAATGGGCCAAATTCTGCGTGCCATTGCCCGTCTTTTTTGGAAACTAAGCGAGATTGCACCGTTTCTTCCATCGCAATGCCGGCAAACTCATCGATAGATATTGGGTCGACAAAGTTTTTAAAACCTTGACGAATAACAACAGGCTTTTTTTGCCAATAAGCCGCTAAAAACTCATTGGGGCTCATTTGGTTCAAATCTAAGGTATACATAATGTTCTCTATAGTATTTTACACAGTTTACGCGACTGACATGCCTGCTATTTTATGCCAAAAGCCATTACATTCTTTAACTTCATCTAATGCATATTGTTGCGGCGTAATTAACTGTTGTCTAAATTTATCTAATTGACTAAAAGCCTGCTCATTGTCACTACTAATTCGAGCAATATCGACCCCGATGTCACTTAGCTGGTTCACTTCATTAATTAGATTATACTGGTAAGCAGACATAGTTTGAATGCCATTAAGCACAAATACTTGCTCACCTTCTCGAGAATTCATTTTTCGTCCTTGCGGATACTTGATGCAGCAATACTGACAATGATCTTTTGGTCTATCTTCTGAGCGAGCAGAAAAGCAACGCGCCGAATAAGCTAACGGTAAGTAACCCCATGAAAATACTTCACATTCAAATTGATCACGAATATTTTCATCCTCAGCTTGCAACAAGATAGTCCTTAACCAATCCCCAGAAAGCTCAACAGGCATTAACCAGCGAATCATGCCTTGCTTTAATAATATTTTTAGCGTTGATAGGTTATAACAATTGATGGCTGGGCCTGCGACGAAAGGTAAGTTTAACTCATGCATAATTTGCACGGCACTTAAGTCATTTGCTTCAATTAAAAAATCACCGTTACCACATAACTTTTTTAACGTGACAATTTCAGCTGGTGATTCAAGTAATGTCATCGTTGAGATAACCACTTGTTTATTCGTGTTAGTTGCAATATCACGCCCTAATGCTAACCAATCTTTAGCTTTTAATTCTCGACGCTTTGAACAGACAGTTTCACCTAAGTAAATAATATCTGCGCTAGATTGCATTGCTTGTTGGTAAAATTGCTCAACTTGAGGTTTGGGCCAAAAGAATAAATTTGGGCCTAGAGAGAACTTCATATTTTTCCTACACCTTTCACACGTTAATTTTAATTTTTCGATAGATATTAAGTAATGAACATTACTGCCACTTACGATGATAAGCCCCGAGCGTGGTTTGAGCCCCTTCTGATAGATTCGCCAACGTTTGCATCCAAGCACCTTCTACCGTGAAATTTTCAGGATTTTGTTCGTAGCGATCGATTGCCATTCGCCACGTTTTTGCAACTTGCTCTACATAAGCTGGACTTCGTTGCCTACCTTCAATTTTGACTGAAACTATGCCCATCGCCATTAATTCGGGAATGAGCTCTAGCGTATTTAAACTGGTTGGCTCTTCTAATGCGTGATAAACATCACCATCAACGTCAAACCGGCCTTTACACAAAGTAGGATATCCTGCATTTTCATTTGCTTGGTATCGATCAATCAAAACATTATTCAACCTAGACTCTAATCCTCGCTCAGTTTCTTGCCAACGAACATACTTTGCTGGAGAGCAAGCACCAACTGTATTTGGCGACTCGCCTGTCATGTACGAGGATAAATAACAACGTCCTTCAGCCATAATACACAAGCTGCCAAAAGCAAAAACTTCTAAAGGTACAGGACTATTTTTCGCTAATTGACGCACTTGTTGCACCGATAATACCCGTGGTAAAACAACGCGCTGTACCGCAAAATTGTTTTTAAAAAATTTTATTGCTTCAAGATTTGTAGTCGAAGCTTGCACGGAAACATGACGTTCAACATCAGGATATTTAGTCGCAGCATATTCTAATACGCCTAAATCAGCGATAATTAGCGCATCTGTACCCATGGCAACAGCATTATCTACCGCTTTCTTCCACCGTTCTTCACCATTAGCGTGGGCAAAAGTGTTGATGGCCACATGGAGTTTTTTTCCTCGTTGATGCACATAATCTGCTGCTTTTGCTAATTTACCATCCTTAAAATTAAGACCAGCAAAATGGCGGGCATTGGTATCATCTTTTAATCCTACATAAACCGCATCAGCGCCATTATCTATCGCTGTTTTCAAAGCAGGTAAATTGCCTGCTGGGCACAATAACTCCACAAAAAATTCCTTATGAACAATGCAAGTACTACATGCTGGCTAGTCTATGGTTTTATGAGCTTTAGTTTATTGATATGAATTAAAGAAAACTTGATCTAGCCCAGCGAAGTTTCTCTACTGATTGTTACACTTTGTACTATGTTGAGCAGAAGAGTTAACCAAACCCGTGCTAAATTTACCTTCACTTCCTCAGACGGCTTTTAATGTTAAGCCATTACAAAAACTTCCTTTGTCATTACGGGCAAACTTGCTAGCAGCAATGCCAAAGATATTGAAACCCAGTTTAGGGTTGTTACCTTTTAGAGCCCAAAAAGCAGCGTTATTACCTACATTAAGCTCAGTTTTTGCTGAAGCACTCGCAGAGGGTGACTTTGAATTTTTAACAGGCAAGTGGTTAAAAATTGCCATTAACGATTTAGGGCTAACTTGGTGGTTAAGTGTAAATAACAACAAGCTAATTATGGCATCAAAAGAGGAGATGTTAGCTAGTCAGCACAGTGAAGATGTAAGCTTTAGTGCTAACGGAAATGACCTAATATTGATCGCTGGACGCAAGCAAGATCCAGACACCTTATTTTTTCAACGTCGTTTAAAAATTGAAGGAGATACAGAGCTCGGCTTAGAAGTAAAAAACTTAATTGATGCCATAGATATTGAGCAACTACCAAGTACCGTCCACCACTTAGTGGCATACTGCGCTGATTTTATGCAAACCACCCAAGAAGAATTGGCTCAGCAATAAGTTGTTATTTCACCCTTAGACAAGCTCCTTCGTGCTCAGGTTTACCCGTTCATCCTGAGCACGAAGGAGTCTAAAAATAAGCAAAACAAATTAGCTTTACAGGGTTAATGCATATGAACGTGCTTTTTCAAGATCTTCTGGTGTATCAACGCCTTCAACGGGTACATTGGATTGAGCAACAGCAACATGAATATGTTCGCCTTGATAAAGCACTCTTAATTGTTCCAGCGCTTCAATTTGCTCTAATTGGCTAGTTGGCCAGTTTACATAATCTTTAATAAAACCAGCACGATAAGCATAAATACCAACGTGTCTTAAATAAAACTCACCGATGGTGTCAATATTTTCTTTCCCTAGAAAGCGTTCTCTATCATAAGGAATAGTGGCACGGCTAAAGTAAAGTGCATAACCACTTTTGTCGGTAAGCACTTTAACAGCATTAGCATTAAAGGCTTCTTCAACTGAGTGAATATTGATTGCTAGCGTCGACATTCGAGCAATTTTATTAGTAGTGCTTTGATCTTGCGCTGCTAAATTTTTAGCTACTTGAGCGATATTTTCAGGAGGAATAAATGGCTCATCACCTTGAACATTAACGATTATTTCATCATCAGAAAATTGATACTGCTCCATTACTTCAGCTAAGCGCTCAGTACCTGATTGGTGATCACTACGTGTTTTACACACTTCACCGCCAAAACTTTTCACGACCTGCTCTACTTCATCATTATCGGTGGCAACAATAACTTTTCGTGCACCACTTAACGAGGCTTTTTCAACTACCCATTGGATCATGGGCTTGCCACCTATATCGGCTAAAACCTTTCCCGGCAACCGAGATGACTGAAAACGAGCAGGAATGACAACAATAAAAGCGTGATTATCTGCAGTGCTGGTCATCATTATTTACCCTGTAGCTCACTTGAAGGCTCTACTGGTTCTTCCATCGAGATCTGGCGCGCTTCACTTTCTAACAATACAGGGATATCTTGCTCAATGGCATAAGCTAATTTATCAAACTTACAAATAAGCTCTTGTGCAGCTTTGTCATAGTCAAGCTTGCCTTTACATACTGGGCAAGCCAAAATTTCCATTAATTTAGTATCAAAAGCCATGATTTTATTCTCTATTATATTATCTTCAGTAGTTAAATTGAGTTAAGTTAACTTAAGTTATTTTTTACTTGTGGCGGTTAATGATTGTAAACAAGTCAATAAATCTTGTTCATCTTGCTCAGAAAAAACAGCATCGACAGGTAAATACCACCAGTTATCTTGTGCGAACTCTTTACATTTTACCGCATCTTTCTCAGTCATTAATAGCGGTAATTCATTTTTAAATGACTTGAAGTCTTCTAACGAGTAGTCTTTATGATCAATAAAACCTTTATGCTCTGATAAGTGAAACCCCAAGTTTATGAGGGTATCGAAAAAGCGTTGAGGATCTCCAATACCCGCAGCTGCATCCACTGTATTATTCACGGCTAAAAAGTCACTTAATGATTGCTTTTCACCGCTTTTGATATGAACAAGCTCTTTAGCTTCAAGCATCATTTGCAATGCAGGTTTATCAATTGTTATTGACATTTTCTCAGGCTTTCCACCATTGTATATCAGCACATCACTTTGCTTTAAGCGCCAACGCCCTTCTCTTAATGGCCCTGCAGGTAATAGCCAGCCATTACCAAATAAGCGTTTACCATCAACAACAATAATTTCTTTATCACGCTTTAAACGGTAATGTTGCAGACCATCATCACTAATGATGATATCGCAACCTTGGGCTATTAATTGTTGCGCATTAGCGACACGATCTGAGCCTACCACAACAGGTACACCACAGCGCTCAGCAATTAAAATCGGCTCATCTCCAGCTTCTTTACTATTGCTATTTTCATCGAGTAAATAAGGGTAAGACGGCGCAATACCGCCGTAACCTCGAGAAATAACACCTGGGTTTAAACCTAATTTTTTTGCTTGTGTCACCAGATAAACAACGATAGGTGTTTTACCATTGCCACCAACACCAATATTACCCACAATCACTACGGGCTTAGTTAATTGAATAGACTTGAAAAGTCCCAAACGAAAGGCAAGCCTTCTCAACAGACTGAGTAGAAAAAACACCGCTGTTAGTGGCAATAATATGGGAACTAACCAATATTTAGCGCTGTGATTATCAAACCAAACCTTTTCAATTAAGCGCACATAAACTCCGCATAAGTCTTAGTGTTTATCAGCATATTATTACTACTGCTCAAATTGAAAACGATGAAGTTGTGCATAGGGGCCATTTTTTTCAAGTAAGGTTTTATGATCACCTTGTTCTATAATTTTTCCTTGCTCCATAACAATAATGTTATCGGCATTTTCGATAGTAGAAAGTCTATGAGCAATAACAATAGAGGTACGGTTTTTCTGTAACACTTGTAAAGCCTCTTGAATATGACGCTCAGACTCAGTATCTAACGCACTGGTTGCTTCATCTAAAATTAAAAAAGGCGCATCACATAATAATGCTCTAGCAATAGCCACTCGCTGTCTTTGCCCACCAGACAATAACGCGCCATTTTCACCAATATTGGTATCTAAGCCCTGCTCCATATGCTCTGCAAATTCCATCACATGCGCGCTTTTCGCCGCTGCAACGATATCGTCATAACTTGCCTGAGCATTACCATAGGCGATATTATTAGCTAATGTATCGTTGAAAAGTACCACTTGCTGAGAAACATAAGCAAACTGATGTCGTAAATCTTTTAAATGGTATTGTTCAATTTTGCTACCATCTATCAAAATCTCTCCTTGGCTGGCATCATAAAAGCGCAATAATAATGAGCTAACCGTTGATTTTCCGCTACCAGAGCGTCCTACTAATGCAACCGTTTCACCTGGCTTGATGGCAAAAGAAATATCCTCAAGAGACCATTTATTATCTTTACTATCGGCTTGATAATCATATGAGAAGTTAACGTCTCTAAAAACAACTTCTCCATTCGCCTTGCTAAGCTGTTTGCAGCCGGTATCTTTTTCAGTTTCCTGATCAAGTACAGAAAAAATACTCACACAAGCTGCCATGCCTTTTTGAAACTCACTATTGACATTCGTCAACATTTTCAACGGTCTTAACAGCATAGTCATATAGGTAATAACACTGACAAAACTACCCGCTGATATAGAGTCGCGCAAACTCTCTGTATTCACTGCGTAAAAAACAAAAGCTAAAGCAAACGATGCAATAATTTGAATAATGGGGACACTGCCTGACTTAGTTGCCACTAACTTCATTCGTTGTTGGCGATTATTGTTATTTATCTTTTCAAAACGCTGAAACTCTTTTTTCTGACCACCGAACGTAAGTACCACTTTATGACCATTAAAAGTTTGCTCAGCAGCAGTAGTCACCTCGCCCATTGCCCCTTGAATATTTTTACTGACTTTACGAAAGCGCTTTGAAACAACATTGACAATAATGCCAATAATAGGCGTGATAAGTAAAAAGATAACCGAAAGCTGCCAACTTATATAAAACATTAAGCCAATTAGCCCAAGTACAAAGGCACTTTGCTGCACTATCACTAAAATGGATTTACTTACTGAGTTAAGCACTTGTTCGGTATCATAAGTTAACTTTGAAATTAAAGTACCTGTCGATTCTTTATCATGAAAAGCAACCGGCATGGTCATAATATGCTCAAATAGGTGCTGTTTAAGATCAGTCACCACATGATTACCTACCCAAGCTAAACAGTAGTTGGCAACAAAATGAAAAATTCCTCTAAAGATAAAGGCAATCACAACAAACAAAGGTGCCCATTTCATAAATTCAGGATTTGCTCCTTCAAGGCCTTCATCAATTAATGGTTGTAACTTTGACAAAAAATAAACATCAATGGCGGCATAACCCAACATACCGACTATGGCGACAACAAAGCCTAATTTATAAGGCTTAGCGTAGTGAAGTAGTCGTCTAAAATTTTGCCATGTAGTGGCTGTGGGAGAGTTTGCCATGGGAGAAATAGTCTCACTGCATCTTTAAAATATGATAATAGTTTGATTTTAACGTGATTCTTTTCAACAACCAACTATTTCTATTGGCGAGTTTTATTTAGCAAACCAAAATGGCCAAAGATCATCTCGATAGGTTTGCCGATAAATTCCGTCATCTGAAAAATGCAAAATTACCTGTCCTGCATCTGCGGTATTAATTAATGAAGTATTCTGCTGCTGATAACGATTAACAATAGTTGAAACAGGCATATGCCAGCGATTTAAAAAACCTGCACTTATAATGGCTATTTTAGGATTTAACCGTTGAATAAATTGAACACTTGATGATGTTTTTGAGCCGTGGTGTGGCACGACAAGAACATTAGCCTTAAGCTGAGGATATTGCTGTAACAACTGCTTCTCAACTTTGGTTGAAATGTCACCTGTTAATAACACTTTATGTTTACCATCAGAAATTAGTAACACACAAGAGTCATCATTCTCCTTGCCTAAGGGTTTTTCAGGCCATAACATAGTTAACGTTAATCCATGCCATTGAATGACATCTCCTTGTTGGCATCGGGTGCTAGCACCCTGTTCGACTTGGTTATAAATTAACTCCTCAATGACCATCGATTGCGTTAGTGTAACTAGTCCACCTGCGTGATCATTATCACCATGACTAATAAATACTTTGTCTAATTGTTTAATGCCTGCATATTGCAAATAAGGCAATACCACCGCGTTAATCATATTAAAACCACTCGCATAAGATGCGCCTGTGTCATATAAAATGGCTTTAGTTTGTTTTTTTATTAATACCGACAGTCCTTGACCCACATCGAAAACAACTAACTGCCACTGTCGCGCTTTGTTATTATCTTGATTGTTTACTGACTTTGCTTTCACTAGGTTAGGAAAGTAAAGATGAGAAACAAATAAGCCAGCCATTAATACGCTCAAGCCATAAACTAATACGTTTTTACCTTTCAAGACTCCTATAAATTTAGGCTGACAAAAGAGTACACAAGCAATGAGTACAGTAAGTATCACCACTAGTTGCACCTCTACGCGCGCTAAAGGAATTAACGCCCACGATTGCTCAGCTAAAAAACCTAAATAAATCCAAATTACTTGCAATGTTATTAAACAAAGCGACATTAAGCATTGTGATAAAACATCAGATATCGGCATTAAAATTACCGACAATAAACACAAGGGAATAGTCAAAAAACTCATCCACGGCACAGCAATAATATTAGCCAGTAAAGCAACTGCAGACACTTGCTGAAAAAATACAGCACTCACTGGCAAAAGCATCAAAGTTAAACTGAGCTGAATAACAAGTAACCCTTTAATAAATCGCCAAAATTTATGCCCTGTTGAAATAACATGTTTAAAGCGCCATAAAGATATGAAAATCACAATCACTGCGTAAACTGATAACCAAAAACTTGCGGTAAATAAACTAAATGGTGTTGTTACTGTCAGTATAAATAAGGTAATTAGTAACCAGCGTTTTATCGATAATTTTATGCCTGATAAACGTACAGCCCAATATAGACATAGCATAACTAACGCTCGAACCGTAGGTAAGGAAAAGCCAGCTAAATAGCCATAAAGGAATGCGATAAGTAAACTACCAGCAATCGCTAGATAACGACTATTAAACCTCAATAAATTGTGGTTATTAGTGAGTAACGTCATTAAGAAACAACGAATAAAAAAAATGAACAGGAAATAACTTCCTGTTGCTACAAGCCCAATATGTAGACCAGAAATAGCAATAAGATGCCCTGTGCCAGTTGCTTGGAGTACTTGCCATAACATAGGGTTTAATTCATTACGTGAACCAAAACCTAATGCCAACAATAAAGGCGTTAATTCATGATCAGGCAATAGCGACTGATATGCCATCAAGCTTTGCTGTCTCAGTGTGCTTGTTGGCCTTAACACGGTATTATGTTTACCGTTAATCACATAACCTGTTGCGCTGATTTTTTTACTATTTAACCAACTTTGATAACTAAAACTGCCTAAGTTAGCCAAGCCATGGGCTGGTTTAAACTTAACTTTTAATTGGACAACTTGTCCTTGTAATAATGAGAGTTGAGCATTCTTCCAGCTCAAGCGAATTAATATAGGCTTAACTAACGCTTGGTTATCAATGTAGCTAACATTAAAATTAAAACGTAATGGCTGATTAGAACTTACACGCGTTGAATCTGTATCAACAATTTGCTTCTTTACTGAATATAAACTCATTACTTGACCTTGAAGTAAATGAGGTTTCTCAGCTAACTCAAATGGATCTAGCGAATTGCTTTGCCATACACTTTCAAAAGCTGAGGCATTAAACAATAACCAGCTTATGCCAAACAATACACCAGAGCATAATCGTGTAGGTTTTAACCATAAAAAAATAATTGCCAAGCTTAGAAGCAAAAATAGCGCAAAAAGATCTGGCACTACGGGCAAAAATAGTGACAATATAGCACCAAGAAAAAAACTCGCTAACCACCAATCCATAGTGATGTAATACTTCCTGTATTAAAGTTGGGTTTAAATTTGTTGGGTTAAGTAGTAATTGTAGACCTATATAAGTATTAGTATATGCCAAAAAAGATTATTAAGCGCTTCATGCCAGATCATGAAAGTATTAAAAAGAATAAACACTTAAAGATTTTTGGTGGCTTATTACATAACCCTCACCTGTGGCATATGAACCGTCATTCTGTTGCAAAAGCTTTTGCTGTTGGGTTATTTTTTGCTTTTATTCCAGTTCCTTTTCAAATGATTTTAGCTGCTGGCATCGCTATTTTAGTCCATGCAAATCTGCCATTATCAATCGCCTTAGTTTGGATTACTAACCCCTTAACTATGCCTGCGATATTCTATGCTTGTTATATTGTTGGAACATGGTTAGTGGGTGCACCAGCTCAGGAGTTTAACTTTGAAGCGAGTTGGCAGTGGGTAGTAGAGAGTTTGTCTACTATAGGGCCTGCATTTTTATTAGGCTGTGGTGTGCTAGCAGTCGTTTTTAGTATACTTGGCTACATTGGTATCCAAGCATTATGGCGTTACAGTGTTGCTAAAGCATGGCAATCACGTAAAGAACGCTAATAAAATGTTCTTCGAATACCAAAACAATTAGGTTAAAGACATCTTAACTCGATTTTGGTCTGTCGATAGAAAAGTGTTGATATGCTCTATCGGTCGCAATTCTACCGCGAGGTGTACGTTGTAAAAAGCCCTGCTGTATTAAAAACGGCTCTAAAACATCTTCAATAGTTTCACGCTCTTCACCAATAGCAGCCGCTACATTATCAAGCCCTACTGGCCCACCCATAAATTTATCAATAATAGCATGCAATAATTTTCTATCCATAATATCAAAGCCTTCATTATCAACTTCAAGCATGTCAAGAGCAGCTGCAGCGGTTTCTTGTTTAACGACGCCATGAGTTTTGATATCCGCATAATCGCGAACACGGCGCAGCAACCTATTTGCAATTCGAGGCGTGCCGCGAGAACGTCGAGCCACTTCAAACGCCCCTTTTTCATCAATGTTTAAATTTAAAAAGTGTGCCGAGCGTTTGATAATTGACGTTAAATCTTCAACATTATAAAACTCTAAACGCTGTACAATACCAAACCTGTCACGTAGTGGCGAGGTTAAGGCACCTGCTCGTGTCGTTGCGCCAATCAAGGTAAAAGGCGGTAAGTCTAATTTAATTGAGCGCGCTGCTGGCCCTTCACCGATCATAATATCTAATTGATAATCTTCCATAGCAGGATAAAGCACTTCTTCAACAACTGGGCTTAAGCGGTGAATTTCATCGATAAATAAAATATCATTTTCTTCTAAGTTGGTTAACAAAGCGGCTAAATCGCCTGCTTTTTCTAACACTGGCCCTGAGGTTGTTCGAATATTAACCCCCATTTCATTGGCGACAATGTTGGCTAATGTGGTTTTTCCTAATCCAGGAGGCCCAAAAACAAGCAGATGATCAAGTGGCTCAGCACGTTTTTTTGCTGCTGGAATAAAAATTTCCATCTGCGCTTTAACATGAGCTTGCCCGGTATAGTCAGCTAACATTTTAGGGCGGATAGCACGATCTACACCTTCATCTTCAATCGTTGCTACCGGCTCAATTAACCTATCTGCTTCAATCATTTTTATTCCTATATTTCAAAGCAAACGTGCTTTATCTTTGACTCATATTATTTTTTAACTGCCGTATTATACCAAGTTGATTAAGTTCTTTCCCACTCAGCGAGAATTAAAAGGCTTAGAGGCAAAGCATTGATTGAAGAGAATGGTTATTCCCTTGTCAAAATCAATAACGCAGCATGTAAGCCTTTTAAACCCGCCCTTTGGGAGCTTGCTCGATGCCCACTAACTTCGTGAAATTTATTTGATTTAGAATGACTAAACCTAAACAAATTTGCCTTGTTATTGAACATCGAGCATAGCTCTGAGTAGGGAAGAAATTTAATCAAATTGGTATTACAATGGCAAGCCTACCGTTTACAACATAGATTTAAGTGCTAAACGAATGATATCTTCACTAGACATGCCATCACTATAAACTAACTTAACAGCTTTATCCGCTTGTACTTGCTTATAGCCTAATGACACTAGTGCGTTGATAGCATCACCTTTATGATCATTAAAATTATTAACAAAGGTTTGTTCAGTATTTAATTGTAGCGGCATTGCATCTGTTGCTGGTGTACTAGTTATTTGCCAGTCTTTTAACCGATCGCGCATTTCAATTAACAAACGCTCTGCTGTTTTTTTACCAACCCCAGGGATTTTAACAATACCGGAAACATCATCATGTGCTACGCAACTGACAAATTGATCCGCAGACATAGCCGATAAAACCGCTAACGCTAACTTAGGCCCAACACCGTTAACTTTAATCAATAACCGAAATAACTTTCGTTCTGTAGTATTAGCAAAACCATAAAGTAGTTGTGCATCTTCGCGTACCACAAAGTGTGTGTATATAACCGCTTGCTCGTTCAGCTCAGGTAGTGCATAAATACTTGTCATAGGCATAGTAACTTCATAGCCAACACCAGCGCACTCAATCAGAATTTCAGGAGGGAATTTTTCAACTAAAGTGCCAGATAAACGACCAATCACAACTTATACCCAATAATAATTATTCATTGGCAAAATCATAACACTAGATATTTATACAGTAAATAGTTAAGGAGAATTTTTATCTTAACCGTCGACGTACGGTTTTATTAGCCTGACCTGAAAGTTTTTCAAGACTTTCATAACTATTGGCATGACATAAAGCCACAGCCAACGCATCAGCAGCATCTGCTTGCGGAGTGCCGGGTAATTTAAGAATAGTTTTAACCATGTGTTGGACTTGGGACTTGTCTGCGCCTCCAGTACCCACAACCGCTTGTTTAATTTGCCGAGCAGAATACTCAGCAATAAGTAAATCATTGTTCGTAGCTGCTACTATTGCAGCGCCACGAGCTTGCCCTAACTTAAGAGCTGAGTCAGGATTCTTTGCCATAAACACTTGCTCAATGGCAAACATATCGGGCTTAAACTGTAGAATAATTTCCGAAACACCCGCAAAAATAGTTTGTAAGCGCGAGCCAAGATCTTCACCTTGGCTAAGGGCTTTGATACAGCCACTACCTAGATAAGTAAAAACTCGACCTTGCTGTTGAATGACGCCGTAGCCAGTAAAGCGTGAGCCAGGGTCAATTCCTAAAATTATAGCCATATATAGTCGTCGGGAAGTTATACTACAAAATAGTAGTGAAATGAGAGTACCTCATGTGTACTCTCTTGTTCGCGCTCAAATTAGTCAATCAAAAATAATTAAGCGCAAACAAAGTTGCGCTTATCAGATTTACTCTGCACTCTCTTCTTTAGTGCTTTCATCTTTAACGTTTTCTTCTTTAGCAATCTCCACACCTAACTCAACAAGTTGATCTGGATTTGCATTACCCGGAGCATTGGTTAAGGGACATGCTGCCGTAGTTGTTTTAGGGAAAGCCATTACTTCACGAATTGAGCTTGCGCCTGTCATTAACATAACTAATCGGTCTAAACCAAACGCTAATCCAGCATGTGGTGGCGCACCATATTGAAGCGCTTCAAGTAAGAAGCCGAACTTCTCTTGTGCTTCTTCATCATCAATACCTAAAATTCTAAATGCTGCTGACTGCATTGCTTGATCATGAATACGCACAGAGCCGCCACCTAATTCACAACCATTTAAAACCATATCATAAGCATCTGATAATGCGCCAAGAGGATCAGCTTCAAGCTGTTCTGGCGTTAAATTAGTTGGAGCCGTGAATGGGTGATGCAATGCATGAAAACCGCCATCAATCTCTTCAAACATAGGGAAATCAACAACCCATAGCGGTTTCCAATCCCCTTCAAGTAAATCAAGATCTTCACCAATTTTTAAGCGTAAAGCACCTAATGCTTCAGTAACTACATTATAACTATCTGATCCGAAGAAAATGATATCACCAGTTTGCGCCTTAGTACGTTCAAGTAAAGCATCAACCGCTTGTTCATTTAAGAATTTCAAAATTGGCGATTGTAATCCTTCCATACCTTTGTCTAAGTCATTAACTTTTAACCAAGGCATACCTTTTGCGCCATAAATGCCCACAAATTTAGTTAAATCATCAATTTTCTTACGTGAAAATTGACTCGCACCTTGTGGCACACAAATAACAGATACCCGACCTTTTTCATCATTGGCTGGACCTGAAAAAACTTTAAACTCAACATCTTTTAAGATATCGGCCACATCAACAATTTCAAGCGGATTACGTAAATCAGGCTTATCAGAGCCAAAGCGCGCCATCGCTTCTGAATATGGCATGCGTGGGAATTCACCTAAATCGACATCGAGCATTTCTTTAAATAATTCACGGATCATGGTTTCAGTAACTTCCATCACCTGATCACTAGACATAAACGAGGTTTCAATATCTATTTGGGTAAATTCAGGTTGTCTATCAGCGCGTAGATCTTCATCACGGAAACATTTAACGATTTGGTAATAACGCTCCATACCCGACATCATTAAGAGTTGCTTAAACAATTGAGGTGATTGTGGTAAAGCAAAAAATTTACCTTTATGTGTACGGCTAGGTACTAAGTAATCACGAGCACCTTCTGGAGTTGCAGCAGTTAAGATTGGCGTTTCAATATCTAAGAAGCCTTGTGCTTCAAGAGAGCTTCGAACTTTAGAAGTAACTTTAGCGCGAAAACGCATACGCTCAGTCATTTCACTGCGACGTAAATCAAGGTAGCGATATTTAAGGCGTTGTTCTTCAGAGTTCACTTGATTTGAATCAAGCGGTAGTGGTGCCGATTTATTTAAAATTTTAAGTTCTAAGCCTAATACTTCAATCGCGCCAGTTTTCATGTCTTTGTTAACTTGACCTTCTGGGCGAGCACGTACTTTACCAGTTAGCTGAACACAAAATTCGTTTCTCAAGGTGTTTGCTATCGCAAGAACTTCTGGTAAGTCTGGATCATAAACAACCTGAACAAGACCTTCACGGTCACGAAGATCTAAAAAGATTACCGCACCTAAGTCACGACGACGATTAACCCAACCACAAAGAGTGACTTCTTGACCAATATGAGATTCATTAACCTCACCACAATAAAGACTACGCATAAATTCTGCCTTGATAATAAGATGACTGCTACTTGCTCGTGTTTATGGCAAGCTTTAAATGCCGCATATTATAAAGCAAAGTTTATTAAAGTCACCCTAGGGCACTTTAATAATTTCCATTAAATTGATAGTGGTTTTTACCTTTAGATTTCACTCGATACATTAAGGTATCCGCTGTCTTTAATAACTCTATTTCGGAGTACCCATCTTCAGGGTATAGTGCAATACCAATACTACAGCCAATTTGCACCGTTTGTGTAGATAATTCAAAAGGCGTTTTCAGCAAATCAAGTACCTTTTCTGCAACATAAGCGGCTTCATTAGCGGCGTGTAAGCCTGTTAATAATAAGACAAATTCATCACCGCCAAACCTTACTACCGTATCTGATTTTCGTACACATGACTCTAAACACCTAGCCACATGAATTAACAACTCATCCCCCACATCATGTCCAAAGGAGTCATTGATATCTTTAAAACCATCTAAATCAAGGAACAGCACTGCAATCATCAAGGATTGCCGTTGGTGAAATTCTATAGCGGTATTTAACCTATCTTTAAGTAGTACTCGATTAGCTAACCCCGTTAAGTCATCGTGAGTTGCCATATGCTTCATACTTTGCTCAAGCTCTTCTCGATACTTGATTTCTTTTTTTAGACGACGATTCCAAACAATAATAATGCTTAACACCACCAAAATTAAAATGAAAAACTGGGCTGCGACACGTAAAACAACCGTTTTATCAAGACCAGTATTAATATCTACGTTAAACCACTTATCATGAATATTAACTTTTTCTTCACGACTAATACTCAATAAGCCTTTATTTAGAATACTTTGCAACAGGCTATTATCTTTATTGACCCCAAAATGGCTTCGATCAGGTGGTATATCTTCAATAACAGATATCATCAAATTAACTAGGCTTTCTTGCTTTAATAATTGTGATGCTGAAGATATTGTTTCCAGTAAACCTTCTACTTTACCTTGCTGTAATGCATGCAGCCCTTCCTCTCTGCTGGCAAACGCTTTGATAGTTATTAAAGGATGTTTTTCCCTTAAATAATCAGCAATATAATAGCCATTCACAACCGCTAGTTGTTTACCATAAAAATTACTTAACTTGATTTGTCGCCCTATTGCCTGAGGATGCAAAATAGCCCACGGGGTTTGCCAATAACTTTTAGAAAATAAAAGTCGCTCACTTCTTTCAGGGGTTGGAGTAATACTGGAGATTAAGTCAAGCTCTCCAGCAAGCATACTTTGATAGAGCTCGAACCATGTATCATAGCGGGTAAAATCAAAACTAAGGCCGGTTCTTTCAGCGACTAAGCTCAGCATGTCTTTATCTATACCTGAAAATTCACCACTTTCATTAATAAACTGGATTGGACGTAGAGCATCTAACATGCCAACCTTTAAGGCTTTTTGTTGTTCAACAAATTGCTGTTCTTGCTCAGTCAAGGTGACTTTTTTAAGTAAGTTTTTATAATAATTACTGTCACTTACCAACCATCGCTCTTCAATGCTCAGTAATTCATTTAAGTTAATTTGCTGGAAGCCTTCATTAATAATATGAATTAAACGATCATTACCTTTTTTAACTAACGGAGACACTTTTGAGCTAAATACTGGAGAATCTAATTGGTAAAAAAATGATTGTAAATTAGCTTTTAACAACGCTAATTCCATAAAATCAATATGGGCAATAAATGCCGGTATTTCACCTAGTTCAGCCGCATTTAACAGCTCATTAGTCGTTAAGAATTCTTGTATGTCAATATTAGGATATTGTTTAATTAAAGCTTCTTTAAACGGTGTTTTATGCCATATCCCTACTTTTCCGCGACCATTCGCTCGGTTAAAATAATCTAAAGAGTCAACTTTAGAGATGTTTTTATTGATAAAGACTTTTGCTTTTGAACGATAGACAGGATCAGCTAACGAAAATTTATCACTATCTAACCAAGCTTCTGGATAGCCTAGTAAAATATCAATTTCATTTTTTTCTATCTGAGATAAAAATGGCTCAATTTGTCCCGCAATAAACGTTATTTTGGTGTCTGTTTGTTTTGCCCATAAACGCCACATATCAATAAGTAAACCTTGTGGTTTACCTGTTGGAGATAATGCTGAATAGGGTGAATAATTTATCGGAAAGGCAATACTTAAGCTGTCTTGCTTTTTATCCATCCCTAACCACTTAATTTCAATTTGAGATTTTTCTGCCGAGGTGATTTTTGACATTCCCTCATCAACAAACTTCAATAAAATTTCATTGTTTTGAGCAACAGCGACTCCAAAACCTCCTTTTTGATAACGTAAACGTTTATAAGGCGGATACATACTAATGAGTTGCTGATAAAACTTAAAATTGCTTGATAATTTCTCAAGACCGGTAAAAACAAGGACTTCTTTTTTAAGAGCCGCTTGATAAAGATCATGACGAGTGGGGTATATTTTGTGTTTAAGCTGCGGAAAATGTTTATGTAAAATATCTATATGAGCTGAGCCATTTACTACACCTATAGTATAAGGAGTTAACTCCTCAACAGAAGTAACCTCTGACAAATCTGCATGGACATAAAAATGCGTATAAAGCTGAAATAATGGCTTAGCATAAGCAAGAAAAGACTTTCTTTTTTCCGTAATAGATAAACCGGCATGAATATCAACTCGCCCCTGTTTTACCTGTTCAAGTGTCTCTGACCAAGGCAGTTTTATAAACTCTATGTCTACTTGTTGCTTTTGTGCCCATAATCGCCATAAATCAGGCATCACGCCTGCAGCTTGCCCTTGTTCATCGAGAAAATGATAAGGAAAGGAAGTTTCATTGATCGCTATTGTGAATTTTTGTTTTTTATTATTATTGTTTTGAGCGCTATTGTCCTGCTCCTGCGCAGATAACATAACACTAGTTAGCAAAACAACTAGATACATCAAAACATTCAAACTAACTTTAAAGATTTTTTTTAACAAACTTTTTCTCAAAATAGGGTTATTTATCTATATCAATATCAGTTAAAATAACGCATCACATTTAAATAGCAAATAGCCATGCACAACTCTGATACTGATTTAATCTATTCAAGCCCTAAAGCACAAGTAAAAGATTTTACTTTTGATGCTGAAGTTGTTGAAGTTTTCCCTGATATGATTTCACGCTCTGTGCCTGGTTATAATACTATTATTGACACAATTGGCCATCTTAGCCAAGGATTTGTAGAAAAAAACACCACCGTTTACGATTTAGGCTGCTCATTAGGTGCAGCTACTTTAGCCATGCGAAAGAGTATCAAAGCCACTGGCTGTAATATTATCGCCGTAGACAATTCAAGTGCCATGGTTGAGCGTTGTAAAATGCATATTAACGCCTTTAAAGGCGAAACCCCTGTTGAAGTCATGGAAGCTGATATTGAAGAGGTTCAAATAGAAAATGCCTCTATGGTTGTGCTTAACTTCACGCTACAGTTTATCGATAAAACCAAACGCCAAGCATTAATTAACAAAATTGCTCAGGGAATAAACCCAGGTGGTATTTTAGTTATCTCTGAAAAAATTTCTCATGCTGACAACACAGTGAATGAGCATCTAATTGACTTACATCATAATTTTAAACGTGCCAACGGGTATAGCGAGTTAGAAGTCGCTCAAAAACGTACCGCACTCGAAAATGTAATGCGTACCGATTCAACTGAGCAACACATACAACGTTTAACTCAAGCTGGCTTTAACCATATTTCCCCTTGGTTTCAATGCTTTAACTTTATTTCTTTTATAGCTATAAAATAAAACAGATCACACATGACAAACTTCAATAAATTTTATCAGCTCATTGCCACTAACCGTTTAAGTCATTGGTTAAATACCTTACCAGCGCAACTAGATCACTGGCAGAAAAACGACTTACATGGTGAATTTAAACATTGGCAGAAAACTTTAGCCGCTTTACCTTTGAGCAACAACAGCCAAGTAGACTTGAACAGCAGTGTTACCGTGGGTAGTCAAGGTGACTTGAATGAAGGGGAATACAAACGCTTAGAAAACTTATTGAAAAAGCTCAAACCATGGCGAAAAGGCCCATATCATATTCATGGATTGCATATAGACACAGAGTGGCGAAGTGATTTCAAGTGGGACCGATTGGCTAAGCACATAAGTGATTTATCCAATAAGTATGTTTTAGATATAGGCTGTGGTAGCGGTTATCACTTATGGCGAATGCGTGGAGCAGGAGCAAAGTGTGTTGTTGGTATCGACCCTACACAATTGTTTTTAATGCAGTTCAATGCAATACAGCACTTTATTCAAGATGATGCCGTCAACTTATTACCCCTTGGCGTTGAACAATTACCAGAATTAAATGCTTTCGACACCGTCTTTGCTATGGGGGTGTTATACCACAGGCGCTCCCCCATTGACTTTCTTTATCAACTCAAAGCACAGCTAGTTACAGGCGGTGAGTTAGTATTAGAAACCTTAATTGTTGATGGTGATGAAAATACCGTATTAGTACCAGGTGAGCGTTATGCAAAAATGCGTAATGTTTGGTTCTTACCTAGCGCAAAAGCAATGTGTGCATGGCTTGAAAGATGTGGTTTTAAAAATATTCGAGTTGTAAATACGGATATTACCGCCCTTGATGAGCAACGAAAAACCGATTGGATTGATACAGAATCACTATCAGACTTTTTAGATCCCAATGATAGTACTAGAACGATAGAAGGTTACCCTGCACCTCAACGAGCAATATTTATCGCAAATAAATAACAAAAAATAGTCTTTTTCACATGGCCATTCAGCTTTTAATGAATGATTTATATGCATTTTTTAATTAGCATGTTAATGTAATTTCATAAACGATAGTTTTGCGACATTATTTTTGCACAGGCTCAGGGAATTATGATAGAACTCTGGTTAGCACGACGACTTAATAAAGTATCTCAACGACAACAAGACCATCGCGATCCCTTTCAACGGGACAGGGCTAGAATATTACATTCTGCAGCTTTTAGACGTTTACAATCAAAAACACAGGTGATGGGTAGCGGCCAAAGTGACTTCTATCGAACCCGTTTAACCCATTCTCTTGAAGCCGCTCAGATAGGCTCAGGTATTACCGCTCAGCTACGTTGTAAATACCCTGAACTTTGCCAACAATTATTTCCTGTCACCGACAGTTTAATTGAAGCCATTTGCCTAGCGCACGATATAGGCCACCCTCCCTTCGGGCACGGTGGTGAAGTTGCGCTACATTATATGATGCATAAACACGGCGGCTTTGAAGGTAATGGGCAAACGTTTAGGATTGTTGCCCGTTTAGAGCCGTTTAGTGAGCACCACGGTATGAACTTAACCCGTAGAACCTTACTTGGCTTAATGAAATACCCACAAACCTTGGCAAACTTAGCACAAGAAACTAATACCAAGCCACTTACTAGTCACAGACAACTTAAAGCTCAGGATTGGCATCCACCTAAGGGGTTATATTGTGATGATCAAGATATTATCGACTGGGTACTGTCACCGCTATCAGCAGCTGATCGCGACTTATTTCAGCAGGTAAAGTCAGGCAATGACAAGCACTCTCACCACAAAACTCGCTTTAAATCACTAGACTGCTCTATCATGGAGTTAGCCGATGATATTGCTTACGGCATTCATGATCTAGAAGACGCTATAGTAACAGGTGTCGTTAATCAAAATGACTTTGAACAACATGTCATTGAAAAATTAAAACAGATTGATGACCCCTGGTTACAACAATATACACAAAGTTTAACCAGTAAATTATTTAGTGAGCATCATCACTTACAAAAAGACGCCATTGGCGGTTTAGTTAACTACTTAATAACCGCCATTGAATTAACTAATTTAAATGATAGCTATCACGATATTGATTTTTCTGAGCCCTTATTAAAATACAACGCGACTTTACCTAATACCCCCAAGCAGGTTTTGGCGATATTTAAAGGTTTTGTTTTTAAGTTTGTCATCAAACAAACCAATATTCAGCGTCTTGAATATCGAGGCCAACAAATTGTTATGGAATTATTTGAAGCGCTATCTTCGGATCCATTACGTTTATTACCAAGTAACAGTGCAAAACGTTGGCAACAAGCTAATGATAACGGTGACAATGCTAATAGAGTGATAGCGGATTATATTTCAGGTATGACTGATGGCTATGCAACCAAACTTTATCAAGCCTTGTTTGTCCCTAATTCAAATACAGGCTATCACTTGAGTTAATTCATCTTCAGTTAAAAAATAAATTCAATATTATTTACATTAACAATTGTAACGTCATAAAATTTCAGGATATTATGGCTACTGACCCGCCGTTCAACCAAAAAAAATACAAGGAATTTAAATGGCAAACAAATTTTCAACTCTAGCTATATGTTCACTCATTACCGCGAGCATCTCTTCAACTTCTGTTTTAGCAGAATCTATGGCTGCACAAATCAAAAAGCGTGCCGCTGAAATAGCTGAACTGAAAGCGATGTTAAACGATCCGGAGCAAAGTATTCGCCTTGCTGCACTTGATACCATGTTAAAATCGACTGACACAGCAATGAGAGAGCTTGCCTATAATGTCGGCTTAAATTCAGCCGATGATGCCGTACGCTCAATTACATTACGCAATAAATTTAATGAGCTTTCTACGTTAGCCATTAATACAAAATTACCTGAAAATGCTGATGAAAAAACTAAAGAGTATTTCACTAAATACGCTGAAGGTGGCACTTATATTTTAGCCCTTCAAAGCTATGACGAGACAAAAGGAACTTATACTTTTAAAGCTCCTAATGGTAGTAGTGGCAATAAACATATTGGCAGCATTTCAGGTCTTACTCTTAGCTTCAAAGGCTATAACTGTACCGGTACCTTAGTGTTAAATGAAGAATCAGAGTTTCAAGGTAAATTAAATTGTGAAGGTCGTGCATTCCCTGCAACGGCTACGGTTATTTAAATAGTTTTAAGTATTTAATAAATAACTATTTCAGATAAGCCTACTCCATCCACACTCCCCCAATTTGAGCGAATAATTAATTTTAACCGCTTCGCTTTAATTGGGGCCATATCCACCATAAACTCTGATTGCGTATTAATCCAAGTCCCCGAATAAACACTTGTCCAGCCCCTAGTCCCTTTAGCGCGTCTATTCGATAAAATTTCGATATCCTTGGGAAACTGTGTTTTGTCTGCCAAGACATTCGTTAATTTTAAACCATTAACTTTTTGTATTCCTCCGCTAAAGCCTAGTAGTAATTCAACAGCGCCACCTGAAGGCTTAACAATCCAGGAAGTTTCAAGACTTCCATCATAAAGATGACTCACTTTATAGTTTGGCGAGATGGCAGGGTGACTCCATTCGTTAATATTGTAGGCGATACTGGCTACATCACTAGCGGTTTTACTAGCTGCATTTTCAGCTACTTTAGGTTTTGGCGAGAAATTTGAAGCAAAAAATGGTCTAACGGTTTCAACAGCTCTGTCAATTCTTAATAACTTGGCTTCGCCACTGTCAGCATCAACAGATTGCAATATGCCAATAGGTGTACCGTTAGCAAAAGCAACACTACCACTTAAACCTTTATACAAAGGTAAATCATCTGAGCTAGGTTTTATCGTGATATACACTAAACCCACATCAATAGTCACAACCGGTGTTACTGATTTAGAGCCATCAGCATTAATCGATGAAACCACTAAATTTGAAGATTCTTTTAACAGTTCATCAATACTATTAAAAGCAGATAATTGCGTTTTACACTCTTTTGTCGCAGCCCCAGTAACTAAAGCTATCGCTAAATCATAACCAAAGGTTTGTATGCGCTCAGCTTCCCCTAATGTTCTTAATGAAGTACCAGAAATAACATTAGCAAAAAACTCATCACCTAAGACATGAGCAGGAGTCACTAAATAACATAAATTCAAACGTTTAACTAAAAAACCTTGCCCTACTTCGCCTGAGTTTACATGTACTTGTGTCAATGAGGCAGCAAAACTACTACTTGATAAAATTAACAATGCAGCTCCAAAGTATTGTTTAAAAATTGTGAAACTGTAATAACGGGCTATTATTCCCTTAAAGCTGAACATATTTGTTAGTCTTCCTCAGTGGTACTTTGACGAATAAAAAAACGACTGAATAAATCAAAAAACTCCATTAATAAAAATAAAGTCGCAAAAAGCGTAGTCAACGCTGCTATGATTGGGTCTTTAGTTAGCCTCGGCCATTTAGAGGGGGTAATTTGATAACCCGCACTACCTAACCTTGAAACCGATAACACTTTACCAGCGCCATGAAGGGTAAAGTCAAAGGAATCTTTATCAGAAATTCGTACAAAACCTTTCATCATCACTAGCTCTGATAATTTGTTATCCTTGAATAAGGATAACCTGTCCCCTGCATCTAATGTGTAATCACCTGAAACATATCTTTTGTCACTAAAAAGTTGCTGTTCAATAATACGCACTTCACCTGACAACAATATATTTTCGACTCCTTGGCCAACATCTTCACCTATGTGTATTTCGCCATCAAAAGGCAATAAAAATGCGTGAGAGATTGGCAGTTTAATTTCAACATAATCTGAAAGTGATATTTCACCTGATGGTGTCTCTATGTAACCTACTTTCGCTTCATTATTGGTTAGGGTGATTAACAACTGTTTATCTTGACCAGTAACACCAATCACTGAAATACGTGCAACAGTAGATTTAGTAGGAAAATAATAACTATCTTCGGGTAACTGCTTGGCACCGTTGTTGTCAAAAAAACTATTAATATAGCTGGCACCTGTTAAGTTCCATTGATTTAACGTGTCAGGTGAGAACTTAATCGTTAATACTTCTGTTTCACCGGTTAAGCTAAAGATGTTATCTCTATCTGATAAAATGACATAAGCAATACACACAGACATGACGGCGAGAAAAAGTATCTTACTTTTGGAAAGTTTTTTCTTTTTTAAAATAAAAAATGCTTTAACTGATTTAGAAAGTGACAAAGTTTACCTCATGATTTAGTAAATAAAATATTAAATTTTACTGGCGGTAACATTCGCCCTGACTTTCGCCTCAGCACTGAAACTTCATTTTTCCCTGCATGCAAAGTATCGAGGTTGACCTTACATACAGTATCGTATGCGGTTCTTTTTCCTTGCTCAATTCTGTTGCATTTTTTTGATGTTTTTCGACCATCTTCATTACGAGCATTAAAAAAGACATCACTCCTTCCTGAGCTAACTAGAATCATCACTTCATTTGTTAGCGCCTTACCACGCGATGAAACCAGAACATTTTTCAACTTTCGCTCAGAGCACTTACCTTCAAAGGCTAGAATAGCTAATTCTTCTGAAGAAAATTGATTGATAACATTATGATATTTGGTCGGATATTCAGGTGAAATATTACCTTCAGCGGTATTGGCTACAATTTTATATTGATTGACAGAACGATAAGTCCCGTCTTTAGACTGCACTTTAAAACAAATAGCATCGCTTTCTATGATGGGCAGGTTAATTGTAAAATCACTTCGATCATCACTATTGAGTAATAAGCCAGCTATCACCCTACCACTAACGGGAACATTCGAGTTATAACTCTCAGTAAATGGGCTATCATCTAACACTAATTGATTAACATTTTCAGCATGTGCATAAAGCGCTGTAATTAACAAAAAACAACTGCTAATTAACTTTTTCATCCAATTCCCTTTCCACTTTAACTAAGCCAATTTAATTTTATTATAATTATCAAATAATAGTAATAAAAACAATAATTAAATATTATTTTGGCTTATTCTCCTCATGCTAAGTTAATCAATTCAAAGAATTAAAAGTTACCGTATTGGTAGTGTTTTACACCCTAAAAAACCAACTTTACCACCAGCACTTTCAACCTAACAACAAACATAGCCAATTTAACCACCCGTATAGTCTAATTAACCAATACATAGCCAAACAAACCATAAACCCAGTGCAAACATTAGGTCATCACATTCAACCAAAAACAAAATAATAATTTAAATATCAAATAGTTAGAAATAAAAACAAAAATGGCACAGCACTTGTAATAGTCAAATCACAATAAAGAACACAACGATTAACACAAGCGAAACAATTATTGTTTTGTAAACTACAACATTTGGAGAATACCATGACTACAATTAAAACAACTCTTATCGCATTAGCCGCAGCCCTTCCAGTATTAGCTTTTAGCTTACCAAGTCAGGCTGAGTCAATGACATATACTGAAACAGCATTAGTTGATGTATGTAAAGCAGCTAAAAGTAATAAAGTACTTAAATTGAGAAAAGTGATTGAGTCTTACCACTTAAAGGATAAAACAGTAGCATTAAAAGTTATGTGTAATGGTGATGATATTATCACTTTTGCAGAAAAAAATGGTGCTATAAAAACTGCCAATCAATTACACAATAGCCTTGGTGAGGTTAGTATCACAGATGTAGCCGTTGTTGATAAAGTAGCCGTCAATTTTACTGAATAAAAATTATTTATTCAGATAAAGATGAAGCATTCATTGGGTAACCTCGATAAATGCTTCATCTAATTTATGACAGCATTAAGCTTTCAAAATACCTCTCCTTAAATTTATCCTGAAAAACACCACCACAGTCACAGTCACAGTCACAGTCACAGTCGTTAAAATAAAATTCATTTCGTGTAAAATGACTTAACCATTTAATTTATTTTTTGCAGCATTTAAGCTTGCTGAACACTTTCTAAACCATAAAATTATACAAACTAAATCAACTTTGAATATTCAATGATTAATCCCTATTAACAGCTATGAATTTAAAATTTATAGATAATTTAAACGGCGCTAATGATCTTTCATTGCCATTGGTTGGCTTAATCCAATATTATATCCTGTAAAATCACTTAACTAATATTCAATAAGGTTACATCACCTATTATGCTCGACATTTATGCAGGGAAAACCGCCTTAAAAGCCATTCAAGAACAGGGTTTTAAACAAGAGCTGTTCACCAACTTTTTAGGTGCTAGCGGCGGGCCAAAATGGTTTACTTTATTTGGCTTAGATAAATATCTTTTTGGTGATTTTTTTAAAGGTCGCTCTAGTGAGTTAAACATTATTGGCTCAAGTGCCGGTGCCTTTCGTGCCGCTTGCTTTGCACAAAATGATCCCGTTGCCGCTATTACACGTTTAGCAGATAAGTATGCGCGTATTACCTACAATGAGAAGCCTAAGGCTGAAGAAATATCGCAATCTGCAAGTGATATGCTGGTTCACCTTTTTGGCAAAAACGGTGTCAATGAGGTATTAAATAATACCGTTTTTAAAGCACATTTTATTGTGACTAAGTGCAAAGGCCTCACCTGTGTTGAAAATAAACTTGTTCAAGGTCTTGGGTTACTTACTAGCATATTACTTAATAAAGTCGATCGTAGGTTACTTAGCTTCCAATATGAGCGTTATCTTTATAGGCCGTCATCCAGTACGCTCAGCATAAACGACCCCTATCACTTCACTAGCCATTATATAGATTTTACCAAAGAGAATATTGAAGACTCTCTACTCGCTTCAGGTTCAATTCCTATGGTGATGTCAGGAATAACTAATATTGCTAATTCCCCTAAAGGTACATACCGTGACGGCGGAATTATTGATTACCACTTTGATTTTGCTTTAACAAATAAAGCCAACCCAAATAAGGCTCCGGCATTAACCCTATACCCTCATTTTAATGCTGAGCCCAAAGCTGGCTGGTTTGACAAAAACTCTTCTCGGCAAGTATTAGCAAAAAATTATGATAATACTGTGCTAATAGTACCCTCTGAAAAGTTTATAAACTCATTACCTTATAATAAGATCCCTGATCGTAATGACTTTAAAAACTTAAATGCTGATGAACGTTTAACATATTGGTTAACCGTGTTACGTGAAACCGACAGATTAGCCGATGAATTTAATGAATTTTTAATAAAGCAGGAGATAGAAAAGATCAAAGCCTTCATGCTTTAATACAGACTGGTATAAGAATTTGTTCAATTCAGCGCTGAAACAAGAAAGTTAAACAAGCTAAAAACAAAAAAGGAGCCTAAGGCTCCTTTTAAATATTCATTTTATTTCATTCATTAACTAAATGATTAACGACGTAGACCTAGCTTACCGATTAAAGCAGAGTAACGTTCAGTGTTCTTACCTTTTAAGTAGTCAAGTAACTTACGACGTTGAGCAACCATACGTAATAAACCACGACGTGAGTGGTGATCATGGATGTGTGCTTTGAAGTGACCTTGTAAGTGGTTGATTTGTGAAGTTAACAAAGCAACTTGTACTTCTGGTGAACCTGTGTCACCTTCTTTTTGAGCGTATTCAGCAACAATTGCTGCTTTTTCAGTAGCGTTTAAAGACATTATAAATCCTTAGTGTAAAATACTCTTATCAACATGATAAAGAGTTAAAATAACTACCTAAGCCAAACACTAATTCAGCCGAGGTAACGAAAGAGCGCGTATTCTATCAGCCCGCAGACAAAATGCAACTAAAATACCTTGAAAAGACTAAATAACAACAATACGTTTAGGGGCAACTTGACCATCATCATTGATCACGCCAACACCAATAAACTCAGCAGCTTTGTCAGTTTCATCTTCACCAATATATACTTGAACACTACCTTCGGCTGGTGCTCTATAGGCTTGCACCGGGTTTCCATGACGTAAATAGTTCGCTGACATATCGTCAATATACACAGCCGGCATACCATCCACAGCCGTTTGCATGGGTAATAACAAAGGATCTAAAACGGTTGAAGGAGTTACCTCTTCTGTTTTAGCTTTTTCTAAGAGTGCTTCAAGCTCATCTAGAGTAACCATTTTATCAACAGGATAATTACCTACCGCAGTTCGTCTAAGCATTGCAACATGAGCGCCACAACCCAGTAATTCCCCTAAGTCATCAATAATAGTTCGAATGTACGTACCTTTTGAAACATGAATATTGAGCTCTACTTCATCTTGTTCAAAGCGTAACAAGTCTAAAGAAAACACCGTGATTTCACGTGCTTCACGAGGAACTTCTATCCCTTCTCTAGCATACTTGTATAAAGGCTGACCTTGATACTTTAATGCCGAATACATAGAGGGAACTTGTTTGGTTGTACCTCGAAAGCTATCAAGTGCTGTGGCTAATTGCTCATCAGTAACTGATACTGGCTTTTCGCTAACAATTTCACCGTCGGCATCACTCGTAGTAGTACGAACGCCAAGCTTAGCAATCACTTGGTAGGTTTTATCAGTATCAAGTAAAAACTGAGAGAACTTAGTTCCTTCTCCTAAGCATATAGGTAACATGCCCGTAGCAAGTGGATCTAAAGCACCTGTATGCCCAGCCTTTTGAGCAAAGTAAATTCGCTTTACTGCTTGTAGTGCATGATTAGAGGACATGTCATAAGGTTTATCTAATAATAAAACGCCGTTAATTGCACGACCTTTCCTACGTTTAGCCATGACTTATTCACTCTTCTCGCTATCATTAACATCTGTCTCTGTTTGACTTGGCTTGTCACTAGCAACAGCTTGATCGACTAATGAGCTCATTCGAACCCCTTCAACCATAGATTTATCATACACAAAACGTAAATGCGGTATGATGCGAGCACGTAACTGTTTTCCTAATAAAGAGCGAATATAGCCTTCTGCTTCAGTTAATACTTCTAAAGACGCTTTTATTTCTTCTTCTTTATCACTAAAGAAAGTCACAAATACTTTTGCATAAGCTAAATCTCGTGTGACTTCTACCGCAGAAACTGTTGTCATACTTAAACGCGGATCTTTAATTTCACGCATTAAAATAACTGCGATTTCTTTTTGGATTTGCTGACCTACTCGGTCAGTACGGGCATATTCTCTAGCCATCGTATACTCCTGGAAAACTGTTTTTAAAAACAACAGCTTTCTTTAAAATTATTAATGAATAACGCAAAAGGGGCATAAGCCCCTTTTGTATTTAACTGTTAGCTCGAAGCTAGTCGATTCAAATACAAGTCGGATGCACAAAGTTGACGTTAGTCAATGAGTACATCCAACGCAGTAATTGAGTCTACTAGCAATGAGATGATAGTTATAATGAACGTTTAACTTCTACCGTCTCGAAGACTTCAATTTGGTCGCCAACACGAACATCATTATAGTTCTTAACACCGATACCACACTCAGTACCGTTTCGAACTTCTTGAACATCATCTTTAAAGCGACGTAGTGATTCTAATTCACCTTCGTAAATAACTACGTTATCACGTAGAACACGAATTGGCGCACTACGTTTAATAGTACCTTCAGTAACCATACAACCAGCAATAGCACCAATCTTAGGCGACTTAAATACATCACGAACTTCAGCAAGACCAATGATTTCTTGTTTGAATTCAGGTGCAAGCATACCGCTCATTGCTTGTTTAACTTCATCAATTAACGCATAGATAACGCTGTAATAACGTAAATCAATGCTTTCTGTTTCAATAACTTTACGAGCAGCAGCATCAGCACGAACATTGAAACCAACAACAATAGCATTTGAAGCAGCAGCTAATGTCGCATCTGTTTCAGTGATACCACCTACGCCAGAGCCAACAATTTTCACTTTAACTTCATCAGTTGATAGCTTCAATAATGAGTCAGAGATTGCTTCAAGTGAGCCTTGAACATCTGATTTAAGTACAACATTAACTTCGCTAACTTCACCTTCTGCCATGTTAGAGAACATGTTTTCAAGTTTAGATTTTTGCTGACGAGCAAGTTTCACATCACGGAACTTGCCTTGACGATATAAAGCAACTTCACGTGCTTTCTTCTCATCTTTAACAACAGTCGCTTCATCACCCGACTGTGGCACACCACTTAAGCCTAAAATTTCAACCGGAATTGATGGACCTGCAGATTGCACAGATTTGCCATTTTCATCACGCATCGCACGAACACGACCGTACTCTAAACCACAAAGTACTATATCACCTTGATTTAAGGTACCTTCTTGAACTAATACTGTTGCTACTGGACCACGACCTTTATCAAGTTTTGATTCAACCACAACACCACTTGCCATTTTATCTACAACCGCTGAAAGCTCTAATACTTCAGATTGTAATAAAATTGAATCAAGTAATTCATCAATACCTAAACCAGTTTTTGCTGATACATGACAGAACTGAACATCACCACCCCAGTCTTCTGGGATTACATCGTGTTGAGATAATTCTGTTTTAACACGATCTGGATCAGCCGTTTCTTTATCCATTTTGTTAACAGCGATAATAATAGGCGCATCTGATGCCTTAGCATGCTGAATAGCTTCTATTGTTTGCGGCATAACACCGTCATCAGCTGCAACAACAATAATAACGATATCTGTTGCTTTAGCACCACGTGAACGCATTGCAGTAAACGCTGCGTGACCTGGAGTATCTAAGAATGTGATCATTCCATGGCCAGTTTCTACGTGATATGCGCCAATATGCTGAGTAATACCACCGGCTTCGCCATCGGCCACTTTGGCTTCACGAATGTGATCAAGTAATGATGTTTTACCGTGGTCAACGTGACCCATGATAGTCACTACTGGTGCACGTGTAATAGCATCACCTGCATCACCGCGATCCGCTAATACAGCCTCTTCAAGCGCATTTTCTTTTACCAATACCACATTAAAGCCCATTTCTTCAGCAACTAAAGCTGCAGTTTCTTGGTCTATTACTTGGTTGATAGTTGCCATCGCACCCATTTTAAACATAGCTTTAACAACTTCAGCGCCTTTCTTAGCCATTTTATTCGCTAATTCAGCAACAGAGATGGTTTCACCAATACGAATATCTTGTACTTTAGTTTCGACAGGTTTAGTAAAACCATGCTTTAAACTTTGTGGAGCAGACAGGGTAGCTTTACGACCTTTACCTGGACGAGCACCTTTAGCCGCTTTATCTTGAGCACCTTTTTTCTTACGACGACGTCGACCAGCACCTTCTTCAGCTTCATCAACTTTATCTTCAGCTTCTTGAGCATATTTTGAAGAAGTTACATGTACTACTTCTTTCTCTTTTGCTTTACGCTCTTCTTCTTGTGCTTTCCAGCGTGCTTCATTTTCTTCAGCTAATTTTCTCGCTGCTTCAGCCGCTTCTTTCGCTTCAGCTTCAATTTTTGCTGCTGCTTCTTTCTCTTGTGCTATTCGAAGTTGTTTCGCTTCTTCAGTTTCTTCAATTTTAACAACTGGTGCTTTGTCAGCATTTTTAGCTTTTTCAGCAGCTGCCTGTTTCGCTTTTTCAGCTGCTTCTGCTTTTGCTGCAGCTTTACGCTCTGCTTCAGCTTCTGCTTTTGCTGCGGCTGCAGCACGTGCATTTTCAGCTTCTTTTGCTGCTAATTCAGCTTTAGCTTTTGCTTCAGCTTCTGCTTTTTCTTTTGCTTCAGCTTCTGCTTTGGCAGCGGCTTCAGCAATTTGTTTTTCTTCTAATTCACTACGCTTAACATAAGTACGCTTTTTACGTACTTCAACATTAACAGACTTAGCTTTTGCGCCATGGCCCATGGTTAAGGTTGATTTAGTTTTGCGGTTTAGCGTAAGTTTATTAGGTTTAGCCGCAGAGTCATCGCCATGCTGTTTTTTCAAATATCCCAATAAAGATTCTTTTTCGTCTTGCGAAATAGAATCTGTTGCCGATTTTTTCACGCCTGAATCAGCCAACTGGCTCACTAAACGCTCCACCGGTGTGCCAATTTCTTTGGCAAGTTCTGCTACAGTTATATCTGCCATTTACACTATTCTCCCGGTGTTAATTATTCTTCGTTGAACCAACATATGTTACGTGCAGCCATTATTAGCTCACCCGCTCTGGTTTCATCTAATTCTTCAATATCACTAATTTCATCAATGCCTTGTTCAGCTAAATCTTCTAGTGTACAAACACCACGACTTGCTAAAACAAAGGCTAAGTGACGCTCTAAACCGTCAAGCGCTAATAAATCCTCAGCTGGCTCTGCACCTTCTAAAGTTTCTTCACTTGCTAATGCTTGTGTGGTTAATGCTTCTTTAGCTCGGTCACGTAGTTCTTCAACAATCTCTTCGTTTAAGCCGTCTATTTCTAACATTTCAGCAACTGGGACATAGGCAATTTCTTCTAAAGAAGTAAAGCCTTCTTCAGCTAACAAGGTTGCAAAGTCTTCATCTAAATCTAACTTATCGATAAATAAGTTCAGAACTTTATCATTTTCAGCTTGATGCTTTTCTTTCATGTCAGCGACTGTCATTACGTTTAATTCCCAGCCAGTTAATTGGCTTGCTAAACGTATGTTTTGACCACTGCGACCAATAGCCATTGCTAAGTTACTTTCTTCAACCGCAATATCCATTGTGCCCTTGTCTTCATCAACAATGATTGAAGCAACTTCAGCAGGCGCCATAGCATTGATAACATATTGAGCTACATTGTCATCATATAACACGATATCTACACGTTCACCGCCTAATTCACCTGATACTGCTTGGACACGTGAACCACGCATACCTACGCAAGCACCAACTGGATCTATACGCTTATCATTACTTTTAACTGCAATTTTTGCACGAGAACCAGGATCTCGAGCAGCGCTCTTGATTTCTAGCATTTCTTCGCCAATCTCTGGCACTTCAACACGGAAAAGCTCAACTAACATTTCTGGTTTAGTACGACTAACAAATAATTGTGCGCCACGTGCTTCTGGTTTAATTTCATATAACAAACCACGCACTCTGTCACCTGGGCGGAAACTTTCACGTGGTAGCATGTCATCACGGTAAATAATCGCTTCAGCGTTGTTACCTAAATCTAAAATAACACTTTCGCGGCTGGCTTTTTTCACAACACCAGTAACAAGCTCACCGACTTGCTCTTGATATGCTTCAACAACTAACGCGCGCTCTGCTTCGCGAATTTTTTGTACTATAACTTGCTTGGCCGTTTGTGTAGTTACGCGATCAAATTTCACAGATTCAATTTGATCTTCAACATATTCACCCACTTGAATTTCTGGATTGTCATATTGTGCTGCGGCTAAACCAATTTCAGCATAAGGGTTTTCTATAGTTTCTTCAGTGTCCTCAACAACTAACCAGCGACGGAAAGTATCAAACTCACCTGAAATGCGATCAATGCATACTCGTACAGCAATATCACCTTCATACTTCTTTTTAGTTGCTGTTTCTAAAGCTGTTTCCATTGCTTCAAAAATGTTCTCTCTAGGTAATGCTTTTTCATTCGATACTGCATCAACAACCAGTAATATCTCTTTACTCATGTCTTTTTAGCCCTAATGTTTGGATAACTACATAACGAGTATGTAAAGTTACTTTTATTAAACTTAATTCGTTGTGTTCTACTTACAATGATTTTTAATTTTTTGTTAAAATTTTGCGACAAGGTTTGCTTTGTCGACGTTATTAATAACAAGCTCATAGTCAATGCCATCAACTTCAATAATTAATGTATCTTGCTCTATCGCTGTTAAGGTACCTTTAAATTTTCTACGGCCATTTAATGGCATTGATAATCTTACATTCACTGTTTCACCAATTACTTGCTGAAAATGTGATAATTCAAATAAAGGTCGATCTACACCCGGTGAAGATACTTCTAAATTGTATTCACTGCTGATTGGATCTTCTACATCCAAAATAGCACCTACTTGACGACTTACTTCTGCACAATCATCAACATTAATGCCATCCTCATGATCTATAAACAAACGTAAAATGGAATTATTTCCAGCGCTAATAAATTCAACACCTAATAATTCTTTACCTGTTTCTTCCACAGCTGGACGAAGCATATCAGTTAATTTTTGTTCAAATTTAGCCAATCGTTTTTCCTCTTAATTTAAAATGCAACACGATAGAGTTTGTGTAATTTATTCTGAAAACAAATTTCAGAAACAAAAAAAGGGCATAAAGCCCAGCGTTTTTTTGTTATGTTCATGTATTAAACTTACAGAAAGTTCTGAAGTCTAATAAACAAAAAAGCCCCATAGCGGGGCCTATATCACTGACCCCAATACCTTTAATTAAACTCTAAAAGTATTTATAGTAAGAATAATATTCAACTATCTAGACAGCTGGATATCTCAGTGACATCTTACTATGTTAGCTAAGGACCAAAAAGGTCCGTTAAAGCTGGGCGAATTATATAGCGACAAAGCAGCAAGCGCAAGTTTGTTCTAGAATAAATAATGAAATTTAATTACCAAATGGTGCAAAAAATTAACTTATGCTTTACAATTAGTTAGAATAGCTTAAACAATCGTGCTATAACGCTTATTCATATAACTAACGACTACTTCTAATTATTCAGTTTAGTTAATGTTAACAGCGAGATTTTTTGCGGAGTAATTTAACTTAATTATGTACACTTTTCCCCAACTTTTATTAAGAAATTCAGTGCTGGCGCTGATATTTATAATTACGCTCAGCCTATTTTCTATGTTACTTCTATCTTCACTTTTAGAAGATAAAAGTCTGCAACATAAGCAGGCCATTACTGCATTAACTCAAGAGCTAACCGTTACAAATGAGCAACAAGATGCAAACCTAGTGGCTAACATATTAAAAAAAGCCTCAGTTTATAATTCGTTAATTATTACTAACCAAGCAGGTAAAACGCTTAGTAATTATACAAATAACAATGCTGGTCTATCTGTTCCTTTTACATCACCTTCTCAGAAACAAACTAGCCTCAGTTCGCTAAATCTACAGGTCAGCTACCAACTTAACTTTGCTGGCGAATCCTCATTGTTATTAACCATTATTTTCATTGCCATCCTTTTAGTTTTTGCCTTAGTCTTTTTTGCAGCGGCTATGAGTACCAAGCGACACAAAGCTGTGTTTAATGTCATAAGCCAACAAATAAAGCAAGATTTAGCATTAGTTAATCATACAAATCTTCCCAAAAATGAAGAGCTTGAAAACGATAGCGATATTTTAGAAATTCCTGAATTGAAAAAAGGGATTGCTGATATTAAACAATTAATGACGCAACAGTTAGAAGGTGCTATTCACCTTGAAAAAGAAGCCTATATTGATCATTTAACCCAGTTAGATAATCGTGGTCGTTTTGTGCAGTTTTATGAGAATCAAATAGTACAAGATAGCCCAATAAAATTTGGTGTATTAATTATTACTCGTTGCTCTGAATTACAAACGATTAACCAAATTCACGGCTATAAAGAAGGCGACAACTACATTTCGAAAGTTGCAGACATCATCAGTAAATCTATTAGCACTTATGTTGACGCACGCGTATTTAGATTAAATAGCTCAGACTTTGCTTGCATAATACCCAATGTAAAATTAGCTGAAGCTGAGAAATTTGCTAAAGAGTTGACTTCACAGTTTAATGAGTTTCAGCAAGCGTCTGATTTAGACTCTGTAGCTTACTCTGGCCTAGTCCCCTTTGATAAATCAAATCCACTAGGTGAGTTACTTGCATTAGCAGATACAGGGGTGAGTGTTGCTCAAACGCAAAATACTAATTCATGGTACTCACAAAAAGACACCGATATATTACAAAAAAATAGCGCGGGTTATGGTAACCAAAATTGGCGTCAAGAAATAGATAGCGTGCTTGAAAATCAGCGTGTCACTCTACTTCTACAACCTATTCACCCAAGTGGTAGAAATAGCAAAGTGTATGGTGAAGTATTAGCCCGTTTTCTTAACTCAAATGATGAAATGTTACCAACGGCTTCGTTTATCGCTATGGCTGAAAAGTTAGATAAAATTATTGCTGTTGATAAACTAATTATTGAAACCACGATAAAAGAAATCATTAATAAGAACATGTTAGATCAGAGCTTTGGTATTAATATTAGTGCTCGTAGTATTAGTGATGAACATTTTATGATTTGGTTAGAGCGTAAACTTTTACGTGAGCCTCAAGTAGCACCACGCTTAATTTTTGAAATAACTGAATATGGCTTACAACAAAATATCAAAACCAGTAAACGACTTATTGATATGCTACACCGTGTTGGTTCTCGTGTTACGGTAGAGCGCTTTGGTGTTGGTTTAACCTCATTTAAGTTTTTCAGAGATTTAACTCCTGACTATATCAAAATGGATAGCTCATATACGCGAGATATTGATGATGATAAAAACAATCAATACTTCTTACGCTTAATGGTTGATTTAGCACATAGGCTTAGCATCAATGTGTTAGCAGAAAGTGTTGAAACTCAAGAAGAAAAACACACACTTGAAAAGTTGTTTATTGATGGTTGCCAAGGGTTTTATATCGGAAAACCAATTTCATTCTAATTAAACTTTTTTACTGTATTTTTACTAAAAACCAAGCCTATTTTAATTGCTTGGTTTTTTTTCATCTTAATTTATCCCAAAAACTAATACCCCTACTATTACTAGTATTGTTATATGTAATAAAAAAAAGGATAATACCAACAAGTTCACAATAAATAACATCCTGACTTGCAACGCAAATGACCGATTACATTCTGCTGCTTATTGGCACAGTGCTAGTAAATAACTTTGTCTTAGTACAATTCCTTGGCTTATGTCCATTTATGGGAGTTTCTTCTCGTACTGAAACAGCTATAGGAATGTCATTTGCAACCACGTTTGTCATGACGCTGGCATCCCTGCTAAGTTATTTAGTCACAAACTATATTTTAGCGCCGCTAAACCTTGAATATTTAACAACCATGAGTTTTATTCTGGTAATCGCGGTCGTTGTGCAATTTACAGAAATGGTGGTGCACAAAACCAGTAGCAACCTCTATCGCTTACTCGGCATATTTTTACCTCTCATCACTACCAATTGTGCTGTATTAGGCGTAGCACTACTTAATTTAAGATTACAGCACAACTTTTTTGAATCTATTATTTATGGTTTTGGTGCAGCCGCTGGCTTTTCATTAGTGTTAGTAATGTTTTCTGCTATGCGAGAAAAGCTTGCCAATGCCGATGTTCCGACTCCATTTAAGGGTGCCGCAATAGCAATGATTACCGCGGGTTTAATGTCATTAGCCTTTATGGGCTTTACTGGCTTAATTAAGCTTTAGGTATAACTAACTCTATGATAAATATTTTAATTGCCATCCTTGTTCTAGGTATTATCGCCGCTATTTTCGGCGCCTTGTTAGGTTATGCTTCAGTAAAGTTTCATGTTGATGGTGATCCTATTGTTGAGCAACTTGATGCTTTACTTCCTCAAACTCAGTGTGGTCAATGTGGTTACCCAGGGTGTAAACCCTATGCTGAAGCCGTTGCTAATGGTGAAGCCATCAATAAATGTGCTCCTGGTGGTGAAGATACCATAAAGAAAATTGCTGATTTAATGGGCGTTGAAGTACAACCATTAGATGAAAGTCATGAACATGATGCACAACCCACGGTTGCTTACATCATTGAAGAAGACTGCATTGGCTGTACTAAATGTATTCAAGCCTGTCCTGTAGATGCCATATTAGGCGCAGCAAAACAAATGCACACTGTCATTGTAGATGAATGTACAGGATGTGATTTATGTGTTGCTCCTTGCCCCGTAGACTGCATTGAAATGCGCCCTATTCCTGAAACCATTCAAAATTGGCAGTGGGATTTAAACAAAATTGCTGTTAAGCAGCTAGATTAGAGGGCCCGATGGAATCTATTATTGAACGCTTAACACAAGGCAAAGTCTGGGATTTTCATGGCGGAATACATCCGCCTGAGCAAAAAGCCATCACCAATGATAAACCAATTAGACAACTGCCTATACCAAAGCAGCTCATTCTCCCGTTACAACAGCATATTGGCCGTCAAGGTGATTTACTGGTAAAGGTTGGTGATAAAGTCCTAAAAGGCCAAGCATTAACACAAAGTTCAAATCCTATGGCTGTGCCAGTACATGCACCAACCAGTGGGGTTATCACCGCCATTAAAAAATCTGTTATTGCTCACCCCTCAGGGATGAGTGATTTATGTTTATTCATGGATACTGATGGCGAAGATACATGGCGCCCACGGGAAATTTGTCAAGACTTCACTCAACTTAGCCAACAACAAATTATCAGTAAAGTTGCTAATGCTGGAATCTCTGGTATGGGCGGCGCGGGCTTCCCTACTCATATAAAAATTAACACAAAACCTGATATAAACTTCTTAATCATCAATGCTGCTGAATGTGAACCTTATATAACGTCTGATGATTTATTAATGCGTGAACACAGTACAGCTATTGTTGATGGTATAAAGATACTTGATCATGTACTTAACCCAGCATTTATACTAATTGGTATTGAAGATAATAAACCTGAAGCTATCAAAGCACTTCAACAAGCAACAGCTGAAATTGAAAAAGTTAAAGTTTGTATTATCCCAACCAAATACCCAAGTGGCGGTGAAAAACAATTAATAAAACTGTTAACGGGTAAAGAAGTCAACAGTGGTAGCTTACCTATCAGTGCCGGCATTGTCGTTCAAAATGTTGCGACTTGTTTTGCAATAAGTGACGCTGTAATTAACGACACTCCCTTAATTCGTCGTGTGGTAACACTTACCGGCCAAGCTTTAGCAAAACCGCAAAACGTTTGGGCATTATTAGGCACTCCTGTTAGTTACTTATTAGAGCAAACTGGCTTTAGTTATGATAGCAATGCTCCTTTTGAGCATGACACGAAATTAACTACCCCACCGGTGATCATGGGTGGGCCTATGATGGGCTTTAGTATTTTAAACGAACAAGTTCCCATTGTTAAAACAAGCAACTGTATTTTAGCGCCTAGCATAAAAGAAATGCCAAGCGCTTTTGACAACAACAGTAATGAAGTTGAATGTATTCGCTGTGGTCAATGTGCTGATGTATGCCCAAGTCAATTACTGCCGCAAGAATTACAATGGAGTGCAAAAGCAAAAGATCATCAACAGTTAATGACACTTAATTTATTTGACTGCATCGACTGTGGCGCTTGTGCGTATGTTTGTCCAAGTCAAATCCCATTAGTGCAATATTATCGAGTTGCGAAAGCTGAAATTCGCCAGCAACAGCAAGCAGATATCAAAGCAGAAAAAGCTAAAGAGCGCTTTGAAGCTAGAAAACTACGTTTAGAACGTGAAAAGATAGCGCGTGAAGAAAAGCACAGAAAAGCTGCAGCTGCACGTAAAGCAGCCATGAATAAAAAAACTCCCGAAGCCGGTGCAGCAAAATCTGCTGTGGCTGCCGCTTTAGCACGTGTAAAAGCCAAAAAAGCAGCAAAAAATGCCAACGATGAATCCACATCCATTAATCAAGTAGACGCAACCGCAAGTGCTCAAGATACCGGTACGGATGAAAATAGTGAAAAGTCACAAGTAAAAGCGGCTATTGCCAGAGCAAAAGCAAAACGATTAGCTAAAAATAAAAATACAGCACCTAAAGCAGAACAAAGCAAAGAGATGAGTGCAGACGCAACTGACGAAACGAAGCAAACCACATTAACTCAAGAAAGCGCACCTGATAAAGCGGAAGCACCTCAACTAGCTAAAATTGAAAGCACAGCTGCTGGTGAGAAAAAAGCCAAAATAGCGGCGGCCATCGCCAAGGCTAAAGAAAAAGCACAAGCAAAAAAACAGCAGTCTCAAAAAAAGGCTGATACTGCAGATACAAGTGAAAAAACAACTACAGCGAAATCAGATGAGAAAAAAGCCAAAATAGCTGCAGCAGTTGCCAAAGCTAAGGCCAAGGCAGAAGCCAAAGCGAATGCTAAATTAGCCGAGCAATCGTTAGCTAACACCTCACAGGCATCAACCAAAAACAACAATGAAGAAATAAACTAGTATGGCATTTTGGATAGCAAGTTCACCACATAACCATAACCAAGCAGAAACCTCTGCTTTGATGCGCTTGGTTATTTATGCCCTGATACCTGGAATTTACGCGCAATGGTACTTCTTTGGTTGGGGTAACCTCATTCATATTACATTGGCTATTTTTACGGCTTTAATCAGTGAGTTTTTTGTTTTATCACTGCGCAGTAAACACACCAATAAAACCGAAAAATACCAAGGTTTAAGTAAACAAATTTTTGATGGTAGCGCCATATTAACCGCTGTACTTATTGGTATAAGTTTACCTGCTACTGCCCCTTGGTGGATTACCGTCATTGGTTGTATTTTTGCTATCGTTGTTGTGAAACAGTTATACGGTGGTTTAGGGCAAAACCCCTTTAATCCAGCAATGGCTGCCTATGTTATGCTGCTGATTTCATTTCCAGTACAAATGACTTCATGGCAACCTCCACAAACGCTAATGCCTGTAGAATTAAGTTTCATTAATACCTTCAACACTATATTTACAGGCTTTACTAGCGAAGGTTATTCCGTTGAGCAACTAAGAACAAATATTGACGGATTTACCATGGCAACGCCTTTAGATACATTAAAAACCGATGCCAGTTTAGGTCTAACTGTCTATGAATCTATGGAAAAACAAGTCTTTGGAACGCACTTCTCTCTTGGTTGGGAATGGCTAAACGCTGCGTTTTTATTAGGCGGATTATTCTTAATTACCAAAAAAGCTATAGCATGGCAAACCCCTGTCAGCTTTTTATTTAGCTTATTTATTTGTACCTTGATAGCGTATAGCATTAGCCCTGATAACAGTGCCTCTACGATGTTTCACTGGTTAAGTGGCGGCTGTATGCTTGGCGCATTCTTTATCCTAACCGACCCAGTTACCGGCGCAACAAGTGCCAAAGGTAGAATAGTTATTGGCGCATTAGCCGGTTTATTGGTTTTTGTGATCAGAGACTTTGGAGGTTATCCCGATGGAATAGCCTTTGCTGTGTTACTTTGTAATATGGCAGCTCCTTTAGTCGATCAATACACTCGCCCTCGCACCTACGGTCATCAAGCTCAAATACGTAAGCAAGGAGAAGGTAAATAATGACTGATAAAAACCTTCAAAAGCCGATTGCCAATAACGCTGAAAAGCAAAACTCGTCAGCCTTTCGCTTGCCTATACAAAAAAATAGTCAAATATTAGCGCTCTTTGCTATCGCATGCACTGCCATAGTTGGTTTAGTCAATGAGCTCACCAAAGATAAAATTCAAGAGCAAGCACAACTGCACTTACTGGCAAAGCTCGATAGTATTATAGCGCCAGATCGTTTTGATAATAAAATCACTAAAGACTGCATCAACTTTAGTTTTCCAAATACAGTTAATGGTGCAAATCCACCTCTAGAAACTGCGTATATCGCCCGTAAGTCAGGTACTCCTGTTGCGATAGCTATGACCAATACAGCACCCGATGGCTATAATGGTGATATTGATCTTATTATTGCTGTGAATATGGATAATACCGTAAGTGGCGTTCGCGTAGTAAACCATAAAGAAACACCTGGGTTGGGCGATAAAATAGAAATTCAAAAAAGCGATTGGATAACCAAGTTTTCTGGTAAAGAAGTGTTATCAGATACGGATAGCCGCTGGGCAGTAACTAAAGATAATGGCATGTTCGATCAATTTACGGGAGCAACTATCACCCCGAGAGCTATTGTAAAAACCGTCAAGCAAACCGTATTGTATTTTAAAGAACATAAGCAAACTTTATTAACATTACCCAATGCTTGTGAAATAGACAGCGAACAAAATACAGTAAATAGTGAGGTAGCTAATGAGCAATAAGGATGAGCAAATCACTACAACAGAAACAGACGTTGCTGAAATTGAAAATACCGATATAGAAACAGCTGAGACAGACACCGCCGAAATTGAAGCTGAAAAGTTAGCGCAAGCTCAAAAAAAAGCCGAACTAAAAAAAGAATATAAAGAATTGGCCATACAAGGCTTATGGAAAAATAACCCCGGAATTGTACAACTTTTAGGTCTATGTCCTTTGCTGGCAGTAACTGCCACAATAACGAATGCGTTAGGCTTAGCTTTAGCAACTCTTTTAGTGTTAGTTTGCTCGAATATAACAGTGTCAGCAATCAGACAATGGGTGCCAAAAGAAGTCCGTATTCCAATATTTGTCTTAATTATCGCCGCTTTTGTGACTTGTGTGCAGCTCATTATGAATGCATATACTTTTGGTATATATCAATCCCTTGGTATATTTTTACCACTCATTGTGACGAACTGCGCAATTATTGCTAGAGCTGAGGCTTATGCGTCTAAAAACCCAATAAAACAAGCAGGGTTTGATGGCTTAATGATGGGGCTTGGCTTTGCATTAGTGCTTATTTTATTAGGCGCCGTACGAGAAATATTAGGACAAGGAACCTTATTCGATGGCGCTCATTTATTACTTGGCAGCTGGGCAAGTGTGCTTCGTATTGAAGTCTATCAATTAGATAGTCAATTTTTATTAGCGATTTTACCCCCCGGCGCTTTTATCGCCATGGGATTTATTATCGCCCTTAAAAATGCCATAGACATTCAAATTCAACAACGACAACCCAAAGAGAATGAACAGCAAACTATTGAGCGGGTACGAGTAAATTTTGATTCTTAACCGTTAATATTTAATAATCAAATCACTTGTAGTAAGGCCCTCTATCAATACCAAAACAGTGAACTAGAGTAATGAATAAAAATACCCGAATAGAAATGCTAACTCGGTTACGCGACGACAATCCATCACCAACAACTGAGTTAAATTTCACAACCCCATTTGAACTACTTATAGCGGTATTATTATCAGCTCAAGCAACTGATGTCGGTGTTAATAAAGCTACAGCAAAACTATACCCTGTTGCGAATACTCCACAAGCTATCCTCGACTTAGGCTTAGAAGGTTTGATCTCCTATGTGAAAACCATAGGTTTATTCAATACTAAAGCCAAAAACACACTCAAAACTTGTCAGATGTTAGTTGATTTACATGGCGGCGAAGTACCAGCCGATAGAGCTGCATTAGAAGCATTACCCGGTGTAGGAAGAAAAACAGCAAACGTGGTGCTTAATACCGCTTTTGGCTTATTAAAAGACAATGAAGGTAAATACTTTTTAGCCGTAGACACGCATATTCAGCGTCTTGCTAACCGAACTGGCTACGCAAAAGGTAAAACTGTTGAGCAAACCGAGCAAGCCATCATCAAAAACACACCTAGAAAAAGTGAGTTTATGTACGACTTACACCACTGGTTTATTCTTCATGGCAGATACACTTGTACCGCACGTAAACCAAAATGCGGCTCTTGTATCATTGAGGATTTGTGTGATTTTAAAGAGAAAACAGAATAAAACTATTTTAACAAGCATATCGTTAATTACCCTTTGGAGGGCATATGATTTCACATAATACTACTTTTAAAAAGCTACTGAGCATTGTCCTACTTCCTGCAATTACTGTGTTATTTCATAAAGGTTTGGTCGCTAACCCCGTTCAAACAACACAAATAGATTCAAGCTCAACCGCACCTATATTAGAAGTTCATAAAAGCCCAACTTGCGGCTGTTGTAAAAAATGGATAGCGCACATCAATGATCATGGCTTTCAATCGAAAGTGCATACTAGCGAGAATTTTGCGGTGATAAAAAAAGACAAAGGCATTCAACCTAAATACCGCTCTTGTCATACAGCAGTTTCTAAAGAAGGTTTTATTTTTGAAGGACATGTACCAGCTAAATTCATCCATAAATTTTTAAAAGAACAACATAGTGACAATGTTTTAGGTTTATCTGTGCCTGCCATGCCTGTGGGTACACCCGGTATGGAAGTTGGTGATAGGTTTCAGCCATATAAGGTTTTATTATTAAAGCATGATGGAGATTATGAAATATATGCCACCATTAGCACTTACCAAGAACAGTTTTAATCAACCCCTTTAAGGAATAACCATGAAGTTTTTACACACTATGGTGCGTGTTCATGACGTTGAAGCATCACTTGATTTTTATATCAATCAATTAGGCCTAATTGAAACAAGGCGTCACGATGTCCCAGCGGGTAAATTTACACTCATATTTTTAGCCACTGGCGAAGGTGAACCTGAAATTGAGTTAACTCATAACTGGGGCTCAGAAGATATTTACGATGGTGGTCGCAATTTTGGCCATTTAGCCTTTGAAGTGGATGATATCTATGAAATTTGTCAACACATGCAAGACAATGGTGTTGTAATTAATAGACCACCACGTTGTGGCAGAATGGCGTTTGTTAAATCACCTGATAATATTTCAATCGAGTTATTGCAAAAAGGTGAGCCTTTACCGCCAAAAGAGCCATGGCTAAGTATGGAAAATAGCGGTACTTGGTAGGCTTGCTAAGTCAAAATTGTTAGCACAATAGTTTAGCGGTTAACCTGAATTATTGTGCTAAAGCGTCCTTTAGAGCCGCTAAACAAAGGGCAACATTTTCATTGCGAGCCGCATAGCCCATTAAACCAATCCGCCAAGCTGAGCCTGCAAACTGCCCTAATCCGGCACCAATTTCTAAATTATATTCTTGCAATAAAAATTGACGCACTTGCGCATCATTAATACCTTGTGGAATATGAACGGCATTAAGCTGAGGTAAACGCTCTTCTTTTGGCACAATAAAGTCTATATTTAATTCTGATAAACCTGCAGCCAGTTTATTATGCTGCTCACGATGTCGAGCCCAACTCTGCTCTAAACCTTCATTTTTCAACATCAATAACGACTCATGTAGCGCATATAAAGAATTCACAGGTGCGGTATGGTGATAGGTTCGCTTACCTTGCCCTGACCAATACTCCATAACAAGTGATTGATCTAAAAACCAACTTTGTACTGCAGTTTCTCTTTGTTTGATCACTTGTGCCGCTTGCTCACTAAAACTCACTGGTGATAAGCCTGGAACACAAGATAAACACTTTTGACTACCAGAATAAATAGCATCTATGCCCCATTCATCAACCTTTAATTCAACACCACCCAATGAGGTAACTGCATCAACAATGGTCAAGCAGTTAAAACGACGAGCAATTTCACATAAGGTTTCGGCGTCAGACAACGCCCCTGTCGATGTTTCAGCATGCACAAAAGCAACAAACTTAGCTTGAGGTGTTTGTTTTAACGTATCTTCTAGCGCTTGAGGATCGACAGCTCTCCCCCACTCACCATCAACAATAACTGCCTTAGCACCAATACGTTGAACATTTTCAATCATTCGTGCGCCAAATACACCATTACGGCACACTATCACAGTATCTTCTGGTGTGATCAAGTTTACAAAACACGCTTCCATCCCAGCTGAACCAGGTGCAGAAATAGCTAAAGTATAGGTATTTTGAGTTTGAAAAGCGTATTGAAGCAACACTTTAACTTCATCCATCATACCAATAAACGTAGGATCAAGATGGCCTACTGTTGGCCTAGCTAAGGCTGATAACACTCTAGGGCTAACATCAGAAGGACCCGGTCCCATTAACGTTCGTTGTGGTGGTATAAAAGATTGAATTGTCATAATAGACTCTCAAGTAGAAGCGTATACATTATAAGCAGCATATCACCTGTTGTTATATTAACTTAATTAATAGTTTTTATCCTAGCTATTCATATTGAAAATACAGTACTTAAACTAGCAGTTACTGTTATTATGCAGGAATAACCTTACCCATAATGGCACAGATGTATGGCCCTGAAAGCAACCATTTATAAAGCAAATATCGAGTTAGCAGACATGGATCGTAATTATTACGACTCTTTGCAACTCACCTTAGCGCAACACCCTTCAGAAACGCCGCAAAGGTTAATGCTTCGTATAATATCCTTTGTATTAAATGCCCATCAAGATTTACAATTTGGCAAAGGCATTAGTGACGAAGATGAAGCTGCCCTATGGCAAATTAATTACAGTGATGAAATTGCCCTTTGGATTGAGCTAGGACAAATCGATGAAAAGCGCATAAAAAAAGCCTGCAACAAAGCTCAAAAAGTGAAATTATATTGTTATGGTGCAAGTGTAGAGACTTGGTGGCAACAAAATAAATCAAGCTTAGCTAAATATGACAAATTAATTGTTGAGCAGTTTGATACCGAAACAACCGACTCATTAGTTAAACTTCTTAATAAAACCATGACATTTCAATGCAGTATTCAAGATGGTCAGTTATGGTTAAACTGTGATGAAGAAACAATATTAATCGAAACTAAAAAGTTATCCCCTGTCAATTAGGAACAATGAAGTATGTTTAAAAGCAAAATACTAATAACTCTTATTTCCACAACCCTTTTGTCCACCACTATTCTAGCGCATTCTATTTCTTCAGCCATAACCCTCGAGCAAGTAACTAAAGATGTTAGCTATTTAGCCAGTGATAAGCTTCAAGGGCGAGATAATTTTTCCAATGGCATACATTTAGCTGCTGACTATATTGCAAATCGATTTAACGAAATAGGCCTAATACCACTTACAGGAAATAAAGACTTTTTCCAAACCTATAAGGTTAAAAGAATTATCCCTGAAAACCTTAGCCTACGAATTAATGGTAAAAACATCGCAACAGAGAATTTAACCTTTGCCAGCACCATAGATAAATTCACTTGGGATTTTGATAAACACAAAAGCAATACAGCGTCATTTACGGTTACTCAAATAAGTAAAAATGATGATATGCGCAGCCTATTAAGAAAACTGAATGCTCAAGGAGGCCAGCATTTAGTATTGCTTGATCCTAGTCACCAGCCTTTATTTTCTCGCTATCAAAACTACTTTTCTAAAGGAGTTACTAAGCTTTTAGATGAAAATACCCAGCAAGGCGGTGCAATTGTTATTGCCTTAACAAATATCAATAAAAATCAGCTCAACAGCGTAACAGTTAAAGCTTCAAGCACCACTAACACCAATAAGCTCACTAATATTGTTGCTATGTTGCCAGGAAGAAATAAAGCTGATGAAGTTATCCTATACAGCGCACATTATGATCATCTAGGGATAAATAAACAAAAAGGCAAGCCTGATAGCATATACAATGGCGCTGATGATAATGCTTCAGGAACAACAGCAATCATCAATTTAGCGCAGCACTTTAGTCTTAAAAATAACAATAAAAGAAGTTTAGTGTTTGCTGCCTTTAGCGCTGAAGAAATTGGCGGTTTTGGCTCTAAATATTTTTCAAAACAAGTAGATGCCAACACAATAACAGCCATGATTAACATAGAAATGATAGGTAAGCCGGCAAAATTTGGCGAGGGTACTGTATGGATGACAGGCATGGAGCGTTCAAATTTGGGTGAACAATTAAACTCCTCATTAACTAATACAGGGATGAGAATATATAAAGATCCTTACCCTGAGCAAAATCTATTCTACCGCTCAGACAATGCCACATTAGCTCGACTTGGCGTACCTGCACACAGCTTCAGTAGCAGCCAATTAGATAAAGATCAGCATTACCATCAAGTCAGTGATGATATCAATTCATTAAACTTATCGTCATTGCATCAAGTGATCAATACACTGGCAATAGCAACACAACCTTTAGTTGAAGGTGCAATCACCCCTTCACGGATTGACACAAATTTAGTCAACAAAAAAGGGCTTATTTATTAATTTTCTTAAATTTTCTTGAGTATTAAGACGAATTACAGGTTATCCAAGATAATTTAACTTTAGCGGTTAACGAACGAAGTTTATAATGCTAAGGTTTTCCCTGTATTTGATCCCTGAAAACAAAAACATAACGAAGAGAGCAGAAAAATGAAATTACACTTAACAAAAATAATCACTGCATGTGCACTTATTTTAACTACCAACTTAGCAGCAGCTGACGTAGCTAAATCAGAAAAACATGCAAAAAAAGCCAATAAAATACGTCACTCAGTTTTCACTTTATTAGGTGCTAACATGGGCACTTTAGGCGGAATGGCTAAAGGAAAAATTCCTCTAGATGCAAAAGTTGTTGAAAGAAATGCAACACGCATTAACCAGTTGTCTTACATGATTGATGACTACACAAAAACAGATACGCGTGGCTTTAAGGTGAAAACTGAAGCATTACCCGAAGTTTGGACTAAGCGCGCAGCTTATGAGAAAAGAATTGATGATTTAACATCTGCCTCAGCAAAATTAATCGCAGCCTCTAAATCCGGTGATGAATCTGCAATTAAAGCCGCCATTGGTGGTGTAGGTAAAACATGTGGCGGTTGTCACGATAATTTCAAAAAAGATTAATGCTAAATATAGGTCTGAATAGACTTTTCTCTATTCAGACCTTTTCTAGTACTTTGCTAGTCTTATCTATACTAACCTTTCCTTTACTTAATCTTTCTTTTATTTAACCTTACTAGAGCTTACTTAGCCTCATAAAACTTAAACGGCTAGTAATAAAACTCTTCCTCAACGGGTATATTCAGTACCAGTAACCAATAAAGAAATACGACAACAACGGCAATAATCACTACTGCAAGGAACAATTTAGACGACTTAATTCCCCCTTCACTCTGATTACTGTTTTTAAAACCCGTAAACATGGGTTTAATTAAATTGACTTCCTTAGCAACTAAATAATAAAAAACAGCGCCAATATGCAGTGCAGATACCACTAAAATAATATCGAAAACATTTCGGTGTATCGTCGTCATTGTTTTTTGAATGGCACTACTGACACTTGCATAATAGGGGCCTGTAGTAAAAACATCATCATTCATAAATAAACCACTAATTGCTTGCAACAGCAACAGAGTTAACATAAAAACCACCATCAAAGCACCTAATGGGTTGTGCCCAAGGGTATGGTAACTTTTCTCTTTTTTAAAGTTTTGAAGGTAATCAACAATTGCTGATTTTGACGGCAAAAACTGTGAAAACTTAGCGTACCGAGTACCCAATACTCCCCAGATTACTCGAAAAATAATAAGACCTAAAATAAAATAGCCAATTTGTAAGTGGGTGTTAATTAGGCCTCTTTCACCCTCTGACGTATACCAAGCAGCGATTAGTGAAACGACTAACAACCAGTGAAACAGTCTCACTGGAAGATCCCAAATTAATAATTTATTTTTCATGACAAAACTCAACGAAAAGGATAACGATAAAATAATACTTTATAGAAGAAACTATTATGCGGCAATGACTTCAAGTGGACATCGCATTTGAAATTCAATTTTATTTTTACTTTCTATTTGAAATCCATGACGTAAATAAAGGCCTCTAGCAGGATTTTTCAGCAGAACATTGAGGGTAATAGGTAATTGCAGCTGCAATGCCTTTTTCTTGATAACAGATAACACCTTACTACCAATTCCCTGACCTTGATAGTCAGGTAAAATTTGTAATTGCCTAATATGAAGGCTTTTCGTAGTGCCATTTAGAGCAACTATGCCAAACTTAATAACACCAATAGGCTTTCTGTCACGTAAAATAATCTGTGACTCGTAGTAGTGTTCTTTGATTCGTTCAAGATGCTGTTGATCGGTTAATTTTATTTTCGCTTTTGCTAAATGCGAAGTCATCGTTAACTTGCGCAATTTTAATAAAAAAGCCAAATCATCATCTTTTACATTTCTAAAGCCAATAGTAAATTTCACAACTCGTTTACATCATAAATAAAAACAAAAACATCATAGCAACTTTTAACTCAAATTGAATCTATCAGATACAAGAAATAGATTTATAAAAATTATCCTAAAGAAAAATATAATAATTGTACACTTCATCAATTCGCTAACTCTATCGCCAGCAACTGACTTTGATAGCGATACCAAAAACATCATAAAATTCTGTTTGCATAAGTTGGTATTAGGAAAAAGACTAACTAATAAAAAAAAACTCTCATTAATACTCATAAAGCAAAAGTAGTAAAATACCCCTAGGTAATAAAACACTCACAACCCAATAAATTAAAGAACACGCCTAATAATAAACTTATTCACAAAACTCTTAACAATAAACAATATTCACTCTTATAAAAAATTTACATCTCGTTTATTGCTCAAAATATTTGCCAAAGTAAAAACCCAATGATAATGTTAGCGCTAACAAAGACAAAATAAAAAGCATCATTATGTATTTAGGAATTGATTTAGGCACCTCAGGTGTCAAAGTAATAATACTCAATGAAGAAGATGAATTAATCGCACAAGCATCGTCATCACTTGAAGTCAGTCGCCCTGCTCCACTTTGGTCAGAGCAAGATCCCAATGATTGGTGGCAAGCAACAAATGCCGCCATCAGTGAATTAAAAGAAAAACACTCTGATGCTATGGCCGAGGTAGCTGCAATAGGCTTATCTGGTCAAATGCATGGAGCAACTTTACTTGATGAAGCACAGCAAGTTATTCGCCCAGCTATTTTATGGAATGACGGTAGAAGTGAAGCGCAATGTAAAGCAATTGAAGCAGCTGAACCTGATACACGTAATATAACCGGTAATATCGCCATGCCTGGTTTTACCGCGCCTAAACTAGTGTGGCTAAAAGATAATGAACCAGAAAACTTTAATAAAATAGCAAAAGTATTACTACCGAAAGATTACCTGCGCTTTTTAATGACTGGTGATTTTGCCTCTGACATGTCAGACAGTGCCGGCACTTTATGGCTTGATGTTGAAAAAAGGCAATGGTCACAAAAAATGCTCCAAGCCACTGGTTTGACAGAGCAACACATGCCTCGATTATATGAAGGTACAGAAATCACCGGTTACTTAAACGAAGATATTGCCAAACAATGGGGTATGAGCAAAGTGCCTGTTATTGCTGGTGGCGGCGATAATGCAGCAGGCGCAGCGGGTATTGGTGTTATCAACCCCAATGAAGGCTTTTTGTCACTAGGTACTTCAGGGGTGTATTTTGTTGCTAATGAATCGTACAACCCAAACCCAGATAGCGCTGTACATACGTTTTGTCATTGCATTCCAAATACTTGGCATCAAATGGCGGTTATTTTAAGCGCGGCAAGTTGCCTAACTTGGGTAACAAAGCTAACAGGTTTTGAAGATGAAAAAAGTTTATTAGATGAGGTAGAGAAACTCGATTTTTCTTCGCCTTCACCTGTCAACTTTTTACCCTATTTATCGGGCGAGCGTACTCCACATAACAACCCAAATGCTCAAGGTGTCTTTTTTGGCCTTGGCCTTAATACCAGTGCAGCTGAACTTGGACGTGCGGTATTAGAAGGCATTGCTTTTGCCTTTGCCGATGGTCAGCAAGCACTTATTGCCGCCGGCACAAAAATAGATCAACTTTCAGTCATTGGCGGTGGCTCTCGTAGCAAACTATGGGGACGCATTCTCGCTAGCGTACTGAATAAGCCGCTTACTTACCGTAAAGGTGGCGAAGTAGGTCCTTCGTACGGGGCTGCTCGCTTAGCCAAAATAGCAATACAAGGCATAAGTGCCAGTGATGTCTGTGTTGCTAGTGAAGTAGACCATATTATCGAGCCAGATGAACAAATGACTGACTATTATTTAATTCAGCATAAAAAGTATCAACAGCTTTATCAAAATTTAAAAACACATTTTTAATTTAAACCATTTACAAGTTACTAACCCCTGTTATTTAGGAGTATCACATGAGTGAACAATTTTTCGAAAACGTTAATAAAATTCAATTTGAAGGTGAGAAAAGCACTAACCCACTAGCTTTTCGTTACTACGATGAAAACCAAGTTGTATTAGGTAAAACAATGAAAGAGCACCTTCGCTTTGCCGCGTGTTACTGGCATAACTTTTGTTGGGCTGGATCTGATATTTTTGGTGCTGGTACCTTTGAACGTCCTTGGATACAACCTACAGGCGATCAACTTGTCTTAGCTGAGCAAAAAGCGAAAGTTGCTTTTGAATTCTTCGAAAAACTAGGTGTTCCTTATTTCTGTTTCCATGATGCCGATATCGCCCCTGAAGGAAATTCATTAAAAGAATTCCATTCAAATGTTAACCACATTGCTGACATTTTCGAAAAAGAAATGAGCCGTACTGGTGTTCAATTACTTTGGGGTACAGCTAACTTATTCTCAAATGCACGTTTTTGTGCGGGTGGCTCTACTAACCCAGATCCACAGTTATTTGCTTACGCTGCAGCACAAGTAAAACATGCAATGGACGTTACTCACCGTTTAGGTGGCGAGAACTACGTACTTTGGGGTGGTCGTGAAGGTTATGATTCATTATTAAATACTGACCTTAAACAAGAAGGTGAGCAATATGCACGCTTCTTGAAAATGGTTATTGAACATAAACATAAAATTGGTTTTAAAGGTACTTTATTAATTGAACCTAAGCCACAAGAGCCTACTAAACATCAATACGATTACGATACGGCAACTGTTGCTGGTTTCTTACACAAGCACGGTATTCAAGATGAAGTAAAAGTTAATATTGAAGCAAACCATGCAACATTAGCTGGACATAGCTTCCATCATGAAATTGCAACGGCTTGTGCTGAAGGCATTATGGGCAGTGTAGATGCTAACCGTGGTGATATGCAAAACGGCTGGGATACAGACCAATTCCCCAATGATGTCGCTGAATGTTCATTAGTGATGTATGAAATCCTTAAAGCGGGTGGATTAACCACAGGTGGATTCAACTTTGATACTAAATTACGTCGTCAATCTTGCGATCGTGAAGACTTATTTATTGGTCATATCGGTGGTATGGATACTGTGGCTAAATCGTTACTCAATGCGGCTAAATTAATTAAAGATGCGCCATTATCTGATTTCGTTGCTAACCGTTATGCAGGTTGGAAACTAGAATTAGGTCAAAGCATCCTCTCTGGTGATCATAGTTTAGAAAGCTTATCTAAATTGGTATTAGAAAATGATATCAACCCAAGCCAAGTATCTGGCCGTCAAGAATTGCTAGAAAACATTGTTAACCGTTACGTCTAAGCCACTTAGTTAATTAAACAAAGAGGTATACCAAGGATTTCAACTGATGCAATCCTTGGTATAAATAACCATGAACTTATTAGAACAACTTAAACAAGTTACTCAAGTCGTTGCCGATAGTGGCGATGTTGACTCAATAAAAGCATTAAACCCTGTTGATGCGACAACCAACCCTTCGCTGATATTACAAGCGGCAAAATTACCCCAATACAAACATCTTATTGATGATGCTATCGCAAAAAGTAAAACCGAAGGTAAAGCGGATATTGACGATGTATGTGATCAACTTATTGTAAATTTTGGCTGTGAAATTTTAAAACATGTTCCAGGACGTATTTCATCAGAAGTTGACGCACGTTTATCTTTTGATACGCAAGCAAGTATCGAAAAAGGCCGCAAGCTAATAGCACTTTATGAAAAAGCAGGTATAGACAAATCACGTGTACTCATTAAGCTTGCCTCAACATGGCAAGGCATTAAAGCTGCTGAACAATTAGAAAAAGAAGGTATAGCGTGCAACTTAACGCTGCTATTTAGTATGGCGCAAGCTGTTGCTTGTGCCGAGGCTAATGTAACGCTTATTTCTCCTTTTGTTGGCCGCATCTTAGACTGGTACAAAGCAAAAGAAGGAAAAGACTTTATTGGTGCTGATGATCCTGGTGTTCAGTCAGTCACTCGTATCTATCAATATTATAAAAGCTACGACTACAACACAGTGGTGATGGGTGCTAGCTTTAGAAACACCAGTGAAATTATTGAACTCGCAGGCTGTGATTTATTAACTATTTCGCCAGCATTACTTAATGAATTACAAAATTCTGAAGGTGATTTAATAACTAAACTTGACGCTAAATCCGTAACAGTTAAATCAAGAGAGAATTTAGTTCCTCTTAATGAAAACTCTTTTGCATGGCAACATAATGAAGATGCTATGGCTGTTGAAAAGCTGTCTGAAGGCATTCGTAATTTCGCCAAAGACCAAAACACATTAGAAGCAATGGTTTCAGCACTGCTTTAAATACTGTTTCAATGACTATCACTTTCAAGTAAAGATGGCGTAATCCAATAGCTATTTCTCTCTGAAATAGCTTGGTTTACGTCAACAAACCACTTAACTCAATTTCAAATTAAGGAATATATCATGACGTCGTCAAGACAGCAGCTAGCTAATGCAATTCGCTTATTTAAATAAGGTGAAGTTAAACAAGCGAGTAAATTAAACAGAGTAAACTGTAGTAGAGCCCCTTTCGATGATTTCAAAATCAAGCACATTTCTGAACTCTCGGTTATTCGATTTTGATAAATCAGAAAATTTACCTGAGGCGATAATATCTATCGCTAGCTCAGCCATTTCTTGAATTGGTTGCCTTACCGTAGTTAAATTTGGTGAAACAGAAACCGCTACATGCCCGTCATCAAAGCCAGTTACCGATAATTCTTCTGGTACCATAATTCTGTATAGGTGCGCTGCGGAAATAACGGCAGCAGCCATTTCATCGTTAGCAGCAACAATAGCAGTAGGTCTATTCTCTAGAGATAATATTTTCTTAGCCGCGTCATAACCTGAAGCGTAAGTAAATAATCCTTGTTCAATATATTCAGGTGGCACATTTATTTGATGTGAACGCAAAGCATCTAAATAGCCTTGATAGCGTAAGCGGCTCACACCTTGATTAGTATTACCAATAATATGCCCTATTTTAGTATGGCCTTGCTGAATAAGTCGCTCGGTGATCTCAAAACTGGCTTGATAATCATCCATGCAAATGTACGGAGATAAACTCAGTTGTGTATCAGGCGCAATGCGTACAAAAGTAACATTAGCCTCTTGGAGAGTCGCCAATAGTTTTGGCTCATTACAAATAGGCGGTAATAAAATCACACCATCTACACGTGTTACATCGATAAGATCTTTTACAGAGGCAATTGATTTTTCAATATCATCATCAATTTCATCAACCACTAAATGATGCCCTGTTGAGCGACAACTTTTTAAGCCACGTAGTAAAAATTTACTGACATAAGAAGTGTCTGTATCAACATATAACAAACCGATAAAAAAAGACTTATTACTGGCTAACCTTCGTGCTGCAACATTAGGGCGATAATTTAATTCTTTTACCGCTCGCATTACAATTTGGCGTTTTTCATCACTGACCTTAGCGTCTTGGTTAAGTACGCGAGATACTGTCATACTCGATACGCCAGCCTTCTTAGCGACATCCTGTATCCTTGCTCTTTTTGCTGTTGCCATATTACCTTATCTTTAACCTGTAATTGCTTATATATTAATTGGTATAATAATTATCACTCTACCAAATAATGTTAGCGATATCATTATATTTTCTATACCATGGCTGCTTGATAACAAAGACAAAGATAAAGACAAGTTAAATCTAGTATTCATTAAGCATTGACTGCAGACACATAACATAATGAATAGCTTTGTCTTTAAATGATAAAAAATAATAAATAAAGGTGTATCAATGCATACCATGAAGTGTACCGCAATATTTACCGCTATTGCGCTTGGCATACCCCCAACGGCAAATGCAGCCAATGAAAACTCAATAACATTAGAAAGAATTAGTGTGTACGGACAATTTAATCCTATTGATAAAAACAAAATGACTAGCTCAGTTTTTATTATGAACAAGTCAGATATTACACCGATTGTTGGTACTACAGCGCTCGAGGTTTTAGCACAAGTTCCCGGTATCAGTATTAAAAAATCAGGTAACGTTCAAGACATTTTTTTACGTGGTGCTGAGTCAAATTTTGTCATTATTCAAATTGATGGTGTACAAGTGAACAACCCGCTAGACAGTCGTGGTGGCGGCTTTGATTTAGCCTCTATAGCTAAAGACAACATTTCCCGTGTTGAAGTTATCAAAGGGGCACAATCCTCTATTTATGGCTCTGATGCTATTGCGGGTGTCATTAACTTTATTACGGTAGATAACCAATTAAATGGTATCAAAATGTCTGCTGCCTACTTAGATAAAGGGCAAAAGTCAGCCACCATAAAAGCAGGCTATGAGTCTTTTGGTATTGCATTAAGTGGTTTAAACACCGATGAACAAACCAATGGTGATAGCCAGCAATTAGCTGAAATTTCACTCAATGCTAATCACCAATTTACTGAGCATAGTTCAACACAAATCAATTGGCGTTATTCTGATTACCAACAGCAGGCTTTTCCTGATCAAAGCGGCGGAAATGTTCATGCGCAAGATCCAACCAAAGAACAAAAAGAGGGGCAAGTTTCAAGTGGTAGTATTCGACATCAGCACACTATCACAGATGCCTATCATATGGCGTTGCAGTTAGCGCACTACCAAGCAAAAGATACCGTCAACTCACCCGGCATAGCTCCTTATTTTCTCGCTCCTCCAGCGTTGACTGATAATGATTATGCCATGACAACATTGCGTTGGTTAAATGCTTTTTCTGCTGGTATTTTTTCAGCTACCGCAGGCTTTGATTATAAATATGAAAATGGCGACACTTCTGGGTATTTAGTGATGTTCGGTCAAGAAATACCAACCAACTACCAATTCTCTCGAAATAATGTCGCTGGCTTTATCGATGCAAATATTGATTTTTCTAACACCCAAATATTTTTAGGTGCGCGTAGTGATAAGCCTGAAAATAGAGACAATGAAACTACGTGGAAGTTAGGGTTAAATTACGCATTTAATGATAATTTAAGGCTTTTTACTAATATTGGCGAAGCATTCAAATTACCGAGTTTATATGCTTTAGGCAACAATATGATAGGTAATCCAGACTTACTGCCTGAAACAGCAAATAGTGTTGATTTAGGAGTAGAATGGCAAGATGAGTCAAACAACATCAGTTTGTCTTTTTTTGATTACCAGTATAAAAACCTTATTGATTTTGATGGTGAAACTTTCTCTTTAGTGAATCGCTCTTCCATTAAAACTCAAGGTATTGAATTAGTTTTATCTACGACATTGACCACGGATTTACAATTTAAAGCCAACGTCACCTATGCTGATATAACGTCAGGTGAAGGAGAGCTTTTAACCGGAAGGCCTGAATGGCAAGGTGGTATCAGTTTAAATTGGCAAATTCTGAATAATGTCTCAAGCTATATTGCTGCCAATTATGTTGGAGAATCAACCGCTACAAGCATGTATACCGGTGATTTTAGTATTGAAGAGCTTGCTGCCTATAATAAAATTGATATCAGTGCGAATTGGCGTTTAACCCAAACATTCGATATCGACTTTTATCTCACCAATGCGCTAGATAAAACCTATTATTATGCGGTCGGTTTTACCGGACCAGAAAGAGGCTTAGGAATAAAAGTGAACTTTAACATTTAACACTCAATGTTTAATATTTAAGTAGCTTTCGATAAGCTGTTTGAATTTAATAAAACAGTAATACCAAGTAAAAGAAGTATTTGACTTGGTATTAATTTCGACTGTTTACTTTTTATTCGCACCGCTATTTACAAGCGTATATGCTGCTCAAATAAAGGTAAGTGCTCATCCTTTCTATGGCTAACCAGTAATAAAGTACTGTGTTTTTGCTGTACGAGTATTTCTAAAAAGTTAAGCACTCTATGACGGTTAATTTCATCAAGCCCTTGTGTTGGCTCGTCTAAAATCAATAGGTACGGAGATTTCACTAGCGCTCTGGCTATTAAGGCTAAACGTTGCTCGCCGAAACTAAGTTCATTAAATGAGGTATGTTGATATTTTAATAAACCAACAAGGCTTAACCATTGACGTGCAATGTCAACTTGATAGTTCTCGGGTTGTTGATATAAACCTATTGAGTCAAAAAAACCTGACACAACCACAGTTAACAGTTCACCATTAACGCGATATTGGCGGTGCAACTCAGCGCTTACAATGCCCATTTGTTGCTTTAACTGCCAAATACTTTCACCTGAGCCTCGTTTAAATCCTAACACTTCAATATCATTACTATAACATTGAGTACAATCACCGGTTATAAGCTGCATTAAGGTTGATTTACCACTGCCATTTTCACCCGTAATTAGAGTGTGTTGCAGAGGTTTTATTGCTACATTCAAGTTTTCAAAAACGTTTTGACCACTATAGTGTACAGTGCTGTTATTTAATTTCACTAAATAGGGCTGCTGATAGTCATGAAGTTTATTAATTGTTTTGGGCCACTGAAAATCTTCAAACTTGGCTGTCAGTAATGCGTCAAGCTGACGTTTAGTTTCGTCATTATCAAAATCGCCAATAACCTCTAACTGGCCCCGTTCAATAAATGCAACTTTTTGACACCAACTGGGAATATCTTGACGGTTACTTAAGATCAATAATACCTTAATGTTTTGTTGCGGTAATAATGACAACACTGCCGACAGTGCATGACAAGACTTCTCATCTAAACTGTCAAAAGGATTATCACAAACCAATAACTCAACTCCCGTGAGAATGGCCTGTAAAATAAGTAACTTACGGCCCTCACCAGTACTTAATTGTCTGTAGCCACTGTCTAATTTATCCGCCAAACCAAAGGTTTTAATTAAAGGATCTGTTAATTTATCTTCAGGCAGAAATGCTTTTGCTTGAGTACCTATATCTTGAGCATCTAAATAATCACTCGCATCTAACTTTAACTCTTGCTCATAAATAGCTTGCTGGGTTTCAAAAGATACCATGGCTACTTTATTAGGGTTGGGCAATAACAACTTGTCAGCCGAGCATGAGGATAAATCCCCGGTGAACAATTGATCCAAATACTGCTTACCTGAGCCATTTCTGCCCAGCACACACCAAGTTTCATTATCAGCAATACACCAGTGCTTAATCGTCAATTTAGCGTGTATTAAATTATTAATTTCTATCATGTTTGCTATTTTAGTTATAGGTGAAATCAGGGGTAAATCATCAAAAAATATTAGAGTTTTTTACTAAAAATAATGACCTAACTTTTCATACCCTTGTTTAATATGCTCAATTAATAGTTTCACCTTATGAGGTAAATGTTTGGTATAAGGATATACCGCATATACGCCTAAAGAGCGAGCCTGATAATCAGGCAATAGCTCAATCAAATTTCCTTTTTGAATATCTTCATAAACACTACATTTGGGAATATACGCAATACCATACCCTCCAAGCGCGGCTTTACGCAATGCTTGTGAGTTATTCGTGGCAAAACTACCAGATATTTTAACACTTTGCGCTGTGCTACCTTGGCCAAAGCGCCACTCATAGCCACCTTGCCTTTGATAAGTGTAAGCTAAACAGTTATGTTGCGTTAACTCTTCTGGGGTTTGAGGTTGACCGTGTAAAGCTAAGTATGTTGGCGAGCAGCATATTACCCAATGAGATACGATTAATTGCTGTGCAATTAAGCTAGAGTCCTCTAAAACACCAGTTCTGATCGCAAGATCAATACCTTCACTAACAAGATCAACAAACTCATTTTCTAAATGCACTTCTACTGAGATCTCAGGATGTTGCTGAGTAAATTCAGCAATACTTTCAGCCAGAAATAACTCGCCAGAAATAGTCGGAACAGTCATGCGAATATGACCGGTCATATTCTCAACAAACCCTGAAACTGACTCAACCGCTTCGGAAGTGATTTGATTAACCATTTTGGCATGTTGCAATAACTTATTACCCGCCTCGGTCAATGTTAGGCTTCGCGTGGTTCTATACAATAATTGCACGCCAAGCTCTTTTTCTAAACGCGCTATGTGCTTACTCACCACGGAATTAGTCATATTATTCGCTTCAGCTACTTTACTGAAACTCCCTAAACTTACGACTTGTGAGAATAAAATTAAATCATTTGCCAGCATGATTAACCAATTTTTAGAAACAATGTTTTTCATTATCTCTATTTATCATAAAAACATAAAGGATAAAATAACGTTACTTAGCAAAAACAATATAAAAATCTCTTTTTCAAAACAAAAGGATAAAAAGCATGATCATCTCATCACCATCAGATTACCGAAATTCAGCAAAATCAAAGTTGCCACCTTTTCTATTTCACTATATTGATGGTGGCTCGTATGGTGAACATACACTGAGAAAAAACACCGAAGATTTAGCCGAGCTAGCCCTAAAACAACGCGTTTTAAATAATATGTCAGAGCTTAACCTAGACACTGAAATCTTTGGTGAAAAAATGGCAATGCCTATCGCGCTTGCACCAGTTGGCCTTACTGGCATGTATGCACGTCGTGGCGAAGTACAAGCGGCTAAAGCTGCCGATAACAAAAACTTACCTTTTATCATGTCAACTGTATCTGTTTGTCCTATTGAAGAGGTGGTTCCAGCAATTGAGCGACCAATGTGGTTCCAACTGTATGTACTTAAAGATCGCGGTTTTATGAAAAATGTTCTCGAGCGTGCAAAGGCGGCTGGAGTTACTACCTTAGTCTTTACTGTTGATATGCCAGTGCCGGGCGCTAGATACCGAGATATGCACTCAGGCATGAGTGGTTCAAATGCAGCAATACGTAGAGTTTTTCAAGCAATGCGCCATCCTGATTGGGCATTTAATGTCGGTATTTTTGGAAAGCCTCATGATTTAGGGAATATTTCAACGTATCGAGGTGAACCAACAAAATTAGAAGATTACATCGGTTGGTTGGGCGAAAACTTCGATCCATCTATTTGTTGGAAAGATCTTGAATGGGTAAGAGAGTTCTGGGATGGACCCATGGTTATCAAAGGTATCCTTGATGAGCAAGACGCTAAAGATGCAGTAAGTTTCGGTGCTGATGGTATTGTGGTATCTAATCACGGCGGTCGTCAGCTTGACGGCGTTTTATCTTCGGTAAAAGCTTTACCGAGAATTGCAGATGTTGTTAAAGGTGATTTAAAAATATTTGTTGATTCAGGCATACGCTCAGGTTTGGATGTGGTCAGAATGCTTGCCTTAGGTGCTGATTGTACTTTATTAGGTCGCTCTTATATTTATGCGCTCGCTTCACAAGGCCAAAAAGGAGTTGAAAGCCTGCTTGATTTATATGAAAAAGAAATGCGCGTCGCTATGACCCTAACAGGTGCTAAGTGTATTGACGATTTATCACCGGAATCGTTAGTTAAATTATAGAGATTAATTGCCCTAACTTTTGTGCTTATCACAACGCTTTAAGTTATGAAATTTTAACTAATTTCAAAATGGTTTTAGGGCTTGGGAAGCTACTTAAACAACGTAGCTAACCCAGCCCTACTCTTAAGAGTCATATAAATAAGTTTGTTTGAGCCATCATAATACAACCAATAAACTTATTGCGTTCATTGGTAATAAGTGATTTAAAGCCAATAGGCTGCCTTCAAGATGAGATAGTGTATTCTTAAATACAATACAACCGACACACATTTAATACCATACAGATAAACAGGGAAAGCACATTTAAATCTACTTACGAATAACTACTCACTAAAACCTAGCCGCTAACTGTTAGTGAGAGAAGCTATATACTCTGTAAATTTTATTCGGTTAATTAACTTCCCTAACAATATCAACTTAGTACTATTTTACAAATTACTTTCGTCATTAAGCACAATTATATAGAGAGAAAATTACCTTAAACAAAGATTAAGCTGTACATACTCAGGTGAACATCTGTAAAATTGAGTATAAAAAGCTCTTATTGATATTTATATGCCAAACTATTTATTATCAAGGAATCTGATGTGAGTAATAAAACCTACCTTTTTAAACAATCCATTAATCGAATGCTGCAATTAATTCTTGACCTACCAAAAGGTGAGAATGTCATGGCTAACGATATTGAACTTACTAAGCTTTTGAATATTAGTAGAACGACTGTACGCTCTTGTGTAGAACATATCATTGAGCAGGGTATTGTAAAAAGAGATGGGGCGCATAAAGTTGTATTACGGCAACCTGAACCAGTTGATTTCTTTGATATAAAAGATAAAAATTCAACTAAAGATCTTCAAATAGAAAAATATTTTCTTAACCTAATTAATACTGGGAAACTTTTACCGGGTGATAGATTTTCCGAGCTCAGTTTAGCCAAAAATTCAGGTTGTACCACAATTACGGTTAGAGAGTTTTTAATTAAATTTTCAAATAATGGCCTAATAGAAAAAATACCTCGTGGCCGTTGGAAAATGGTGAAATTTGATGAAGAGTTTGCCCGTGAGTTAGTCGCATTTCGTGAAATGGTTGAAATGCGAGCCATTACTGAATTACTTAAATTTCCTAAAGATCATGAAGTATGGCAAGAATTACAAGAGCTTTTAATTAAACACCAGGAAGTTAGTTCAGATATGGAAAACAGGTATTTAGAGTTTCCAGATCTCGATAGAGCTTTACACTTTATTATTTTAAAAAGTGCCAAGAATCGATTCACCCAACAATTTTTTGATATTGTATCTTTTGTTTGTCACTACCATTACCAATGGGATAAAAAAGGTGAACTTGAGCGTTTCACAGTTGCAATTAATGAGCACATCGACTTATTAACCAACCTTATTACGCATAATAATGCCGGTGCAATTCTGAGTTTAGAAAAGCATTTACAGACCGCTGAAACAACATTATTACGTTGTGCTCATAGTTTAGAGGAGTAGAACACTTAATCTACTTACAAGGATAGGTAGCTATTTAACTTTCCTCCATAACAGCCAAAAAAGTAAGCCAGTAGTGCAGTATCAAATACATTACTGGCTTTATAGATTTTTAGTGTTAAAAATGCTTATTTTTTATCTCGACCAACAGTTTGTTGCTGTACGCCTAAGCCAGAAATACCTAAACGCATAACATCACCTTCTTTAAGGTATTTAGGTGGATTAAAACCTAACCCAACGCCTGGAGGAGTACCTGTGCTGATGATATCACCAGGTTGTAAGCTCATAAATTGACTAATATATGAAACTAAGAAAGGTACTTTATAAACCATGGTACGGGTATTTCCATCTTGTACACGTTCACCATTTAATTCTAACCAAATATCTAGCTGGTTAGAGTCAGTTACTTCATCAACCGTTACTAAATAAGGACCAATTGGACCAAAGGTGTCACAACCTTTACCTTTACACCATTGACCTTCTTTTTCAATTTGAAATTCACGCTCTGATAAATCATTAACCACACAATAACCTGCAACATAATCTAGAGCATCTTCTTCAGAAACGTATTTGGCTTCTTTACCAATAACAACACCCAATTCTACTTCCCAGTCAGATTTTTCTGATTGAGGTGGCATAAGTACATCATCATTTGGTCCCACAATCGATGAAGTAGCTTTCATGAACAAAACTGGCTCAGAAGGCACATCCATACCCGACTCTGCCGCATGATCTGCGTAATTCAAGCCAACACAAATAAACTTACCAACTTTTGAAACCACAGGGCCAACACGTACATCATTAGTCACAGCGGGTAAAGTACTTAAATCTAATGAAGCAATTTTTTGTACTAAATTTTCAGCAAAGAAGTTTCCATCAATATCATCAAAATGAGCAGATAAATCTCTGATTACACCTTCACTGTCTAAAATGGCAGGTTTCTCTAAACCCAATTCGCCAACACGCATTAATTTCATTTTAATATCCTATTTACAACATAAAGCTTTAACTAAGGTTAAAGCGTAAAAATTTTGTCCATCAACATCCATTTTTCGTCACCTTTAGCCCAAGGTAATTTTTGTTGGAATGTCCACATTAAGTTTTCCCACTCAACAACTTTATGATTACTTAAATCAGATGCTTGCTTTGCTTCAAAGGAAAACCCTTCCCCCACTTCCATGATCATAAATAATCGGTTTCCTACCAAAAAGATCTCTAAGTTTTCAATACCAACGTCTTTAATACTATCAATTACTTCAGGCCATACATTGTCACTTTGGTGATATTTTATGTAGGCTTCAATTTGCATTGGGTCATCTTTTAAATCCAATGCGAAACAATGTCTAATTGTCACAATACAACTCTCTTATTTCGGTAAAAGCTTTTGTGAACGCTTACCATAAATAGCAATCACAACAAAACAAATTAACGGTAATACAAACGATGCTTTAGTTGCAGAAAAGCCATCAAATACCATATTCATATCAATAATACTGGCTTGAGCCATTGGTAAGAATGTACCACCAACAATAGCCATGATTAGTCCAGCTGCGCCAAGTTTTGCATCATCTCCTGTTCCTGTTAACGCAATACCATAAATAGTTGGGAACATTAATGACATACAAGCTGAAATACCCACTAAAGCGTAAACCCCTGCAACACCTGTTAAGAAAATAGTGGCTAAAGTAAACAACATACCACCTGCAGCAAGTACCATTAGCAATTTGCCTGGGTTGATATATTTCAATAAGAAAGTACAAATAAAGCGGCTCAAACAGAAAATAATCATGGCGTAGATATTCATCATTTGAGACTTGGCTTCTGCCGCTTGCTCACTCATACCTAATTGAACAAAAACCTCAGTGCCGTAATGAATAATAAAGGTCCAACACATGATTTGTGCACCTACATAAAACATCTGCGCAACGACACCTTCACGGTAATTTTGATTGGCAAACAAACGCTTAAAAGTACCGCCAATATCAAGTGACTCTGACTTTTCTTCAGTACGTGGCATTTTCTTCACTGCAATCACTAAAAGCATGATAAATACGACAATACCAATAGCTAAATAAGGGTTGCGAATTACTTCTAAATCATTCGCAGTTATTGAGGCTAACTGCTCTAACGCTGTGTTTGAACCATCTTCTGCTAATGCTATACGTTCAGCTTCTGTCGCAGGGTTTAGTTTTTGAATGATAAATTGTGTGGCAACAAACATCCCCAAAAGAGAGCCCACGGGATTAAATGCTTGTGCTAAGTTTAGTCGCTGCGTGGCTGTTGATGCTGGCCCCATAGAAAGTACATAAGGGTTGGCACTCGTTTCAAGAAATGAAAGCCCGCAGGTCATGACAAAAAAGGCCAATAAAAATGGCATAAAGGCTTGTGCATCAGCCGCAGGAATAAAGAGTAATGCACCTAAAGCGTAAAAGCCTAAGCCCATCAACAAACCCGCTTTATAAGAGAATTTTTTAATAAAGATAGCTGCAGGAATGGCCATTGCTCCATAACCACCATAAAAAGCGACTTGTACCAAAGTCCCTTCAGATGTGCTCATTTGTAAGACTTTTGAAAAAGCTTTCACTAACGGATTAGTAATATCATTAGCAAATCCCCATAACGGAAAACACAAGGTTACTAAGATAAAAGAAATAAGATACTTTTTAGGAATTAACTCTTCAGAAGAGCTAGCCCTATTTTCTCCAATCAATTCTTCATTGTCATTGGTTGTAGCTAATGGGGTATTCATAAGTAAGCCTTTATAATTATAGTTATGTTAATAAAAAATTAATTGTTTAGCGTGACAAAGCCACCATCTATTGGAACATTAGTCCCTGTAATAAATGCTGCATCATCCGAACATAAATAAGCAATTAATCCCGCAATTTCTTCCACTTTACCCATACGACCTATCGGTTGGCTTTTTGATAATTTATCAAACATTTCATCACGATTATCTGGGTAATTTTTATCTAAAAAGTTATCGACAAAGGGCGTGTGAACTCTACCAGGTGCAATACAATTACATCGAATACCATCATTGATATAATCTCTAGCAACTGAGTAAGTCATAGTCAGTACCGCGCCTTTACTCATGGAATAAGCAAATCGATCAGAAATTCCAACCGAGGAGGCAATAGAGGCTAAATTAAGTATCACACCCTGTTGCCTCTCTTTCATGGAAGGCACAATGGCTTTCATCAGGTTATAACAACCTTTGACATTCACTTGATAGACTCTATCTAAGTCATCTTCTGAGGTGTTCTCGATATCGCCAATATGAGCAATACCTGCATTGTTCACTAAAATATCAATGTTTCTTTCTTGTAATATCGACGCAACAACTTCGTTAACTTGTTGTTGTTCGCCAACATTACATTCATATATAGAAGCTTCTGAGCCAGCAGACTCAATTAATTGTTTGGTCGCTTTGGCACCTGACATATCAAGATCTAAAATAACCACATGAGCGCCTTCACTGGCAAACCTTAATGCTGCTGTTTGCCCTATGCCACTACCACCACCGGTAATAACAACCACTTTTTTGTCAAATTTTTGCTTCATTTCTTTACCTTAAACGTGTTCTGATTAACTGTGCTAAACCCAATGAATCATCTGCCAATTAAATTCCCTGATTTATATCCGATAAAAGTTTTTAGCGGTTCCATACCAAATACTTTCTTGCGCTTGTTTTGATAATCTATTAATAAAGTTTGCAGACATATCAAACCAAGTTGAGTAATCGCTTGTTAGATTCACCACAGGCCAATCACTCCCCCACATAAGCCTTTGTGCACCAAAACATGCAAGTAGGTGGCTCATATAAGGTTCAATATCTTCATAAGAGGCTGTTTCTCCTGCCTCAGTAACCAAGCCAGATAATTTACAAAACACTTGCGTATTGTTAGCTAACTGAGCCATATCTTTTGCCCAATCGCTATTGACTGAGTTAGCAATATCAACCCCTAACGCTTTACCTATTTGTGGCTTAGCTCCGTGATCAATCACGACCCGTAACTTAGGATGTCGCTTTAATAATATTTGTAAATTGGTTAAATGTTGAGGTAATACCAAGGCATCAAAAGTCAGTGAGTGCGTTTCTAAGAACTCAAAAACTTTAGTCAACTGAGGGTTAAGCATCCAGTCAACATCATCAATATCCTGAATCATGGGTCTGATCCCTTTAAAATAAGGGTTTTCCATGAACCAAGTTATTTGTTTTAAAACCTCTGGATGCTCCATATCAACCCAGCCGACAACACCTGCAATAAAGTGTTTAGCATTAGCTTGAGAAAACATGAATTCAGTCTCAGCTAAGGTGTCGGCTGCTTGTACTAAAATGGTTTTTTCAACATTAGCAAACGATAATTCAGCTTTAATATCATCAGGAAGAAAATCGCGATATAAAACGCCTAAATCTTCAGTCAACCATGAATAGTCACCACGCGATAACAGCCAAAAGTGTTGATGAGAGTCTATACGCTTCATAATTACCCTTGAGTACCTGTAGGCACGGGAACATCTGGGTATAGAATGCCCGCATTTTGCAAGGCTTCCCAAAACTCGCTTGGTATTGCCAATTGCATTTGCTCAACGGTAGTTTCAACACGATTCGCTGAGCTTAAGCCAGGGATAACGCTGACGACTGCAGGATGAGCTAAAGGGAATTGCAATGCGGCAGCAGCTAGCGGTACATTAAACTCTTGGCAAATGTCCTCTATCCGTGCAACCGTGTTAATAATGTCTTTTGAAGCAGGCTCATAATTGTAATGCGGTACGACACCTTCTCGGCGAACTCCTGTCGCTAAAATGCCAGAGTTATAAGGCCCTCCTAGAACAATAGAGCTATTTTCTTTAATACATCGAGGTAAAAAAGTCTTATGCGCTCTTTGTTCTAATAAAGTATACCTTCCTGCTAATAAAAAGCAGTCAAAATAGCCATAATCCATCGCTTGTTCGCACACTTCATACTCATTAACACCAAGCCCTATAGCAGAAACCAACCCTTGCGAACGTAACTCATCCATGGCTTTGTAGCCTCCTTCCATGGCAATTTTAAATAATGCATCATGATTCTCACCATGGGTTACACGCCCAATATCATGCATATAAAGAATATCAATTTTAGATAAACCTAAACGTTGAAGGCTGTGCTCAAATGAGCGCATTATACCGTCATAAGAATAGTCATATTTAGGCTCAAAGGGCATGGGGGAGCAAAAGCCATATTTATCTTCAGCTTTAGCACAAGGCGCTAAAATTCGGCCAACTTTTGTCGATAACACGTAGTCTTTACTATCATAATCACGTAAAGCATCACCAACACGGCGCTCACTTAAGCCAAAACCGTAAAAAGGCGCCGTATCAAATTGGTTAAGCCCTAAGGCCATCGCTCTATGAATACTTTCATAAGCATCTTCATCTGTCATAGGTCGATAAAGGTTACCAAACGTGGCCGCGCCAAAACCCAATTCTGTCACTTGAAGCGTAGTGTTACCTATCTGTCTTTTTTTAATCATTATCTCTACTCAACTATCTAACCGTCGGTAAACAAGAAGGTCCTATACCTTCAAACTTCTTATATGTTAAAACAAACTCTTGATGTCCCAACGCTTCTGATTTAGATTTTTTCCCTTGAGCTACTTGAGTTACAAGTTCATAGATTTCATCGCCAACTTGTTTAACATTAGAATCTCCAGTTATGACTTTACCTGCATTTATATCCATATCATCAGCCATATTTTCGTAGGTTTCTGGATTTGCGCATACTTTAATAACTGGTGAAATAGCAGAGCCAACAACAGAGCCTCGACCCGTAGTAAACAAAATAATATGCGAACCTGAAGCGACCATCTCAACAATTTCAGCACTATCTACAATATTCGGAAAACCAAATAAAGGCTCACCATCAGGAACCACATCCATCAAATATAACCCTCCTTGACGCGGTATATCCCCGGGTTTTATCAAACCATGAATTTGAGAGCTACCTGACTTAGCATAAGCTCCCATTGACTTTTCTTCTTGAGTAGTGAGCCCTCCTTCAGCATTACCGGGCGCAAAACTACCGTAGCCCATTTGGGTATAATAATGTTCGGCTTTTTCAACCGATTTCATTATTTCCTCTCCTAATTCAGGTGTTATGGCACGCTCAGCCATAATTTGTTCACAACCAATCAATTCACCAGTTTCTTCAAAAATACAAATAGCATCTTGTTCAACAAGTTTATCAAAACAATGGCCTACCGCTGGGTTAGCACCTATTCCACTAGTACCATCTGAACCACCACAAATTGTGCCGACAACTAACTCATTCATATCCATTGATACTACTTCTGTCTGTAATGCCGTCACTAATAATTCACCAACGCTTTTTAAACCTGCTTCAATCGTTTTTTTAGTGCCGCCTGACTTTTGAATAACTAATGTTTCAACATCTCTACCGCTCGCTTTAACCGTTCGTTGCAGTTGCTCACGATTAAAACCTTCGCAGCCTAATGAAACAATCAGAACACCTGCTACATTAGGATGAGTACAAAGGCCTTCCATTATTTTTAAAGAGTACTCATTAGGATAACAACCCGGAAAACCAATAAGTTGCACATTGTCGCTATAGCTTTCGTTTACTATTGATCTTGCAACATGGTGAGCACATTCAACCAGATACGTTACTAAGACTACATTTCGTATACCTTTACGGCCATCCGCTCTTAAATAACCTTTCATTATTCTTCTCCAACTCTACTTTGGCGAGTATGGCTAGCAATATAGTCGCTTTTCATATTATGCATATGTACATGCTCTCCTAGGGCGATTAAAGTGGTTGCAGAACCAATTGGTGCGGCATACTTAATAATTTTTTCGCCTGGCAAGATCTTTTTTGTCGCTAATTTATGGCCAACATCAATATCGACGTCAACGATGACAACTTGTCCTTCTAGGCACACTTCCATTCCCTTAAGCACTTTTTCACAACAGACATAAACATTATCTGCGGGGTTCAAAAGTACAAATCGTTTATCCAACATTTATGCATCCTCATATATCAAAGATATAAAGTGATCTTATGATATTTAAAAACAATAATTTCATTCTAACTATAATGACTTATTCAGGTCAAGAAATTACTGTATTTTTACAGATAATTAAACACGCTTGTATTTTTAGAAACTAGAAAACACAAGTAAAACAAATAAAAGACACCAACACCAATGCGCAATAATAGGTAATAAAACACTTGCAATGTATTCTAAATGATGTGTGTAAAAATGAAGTTTGAACAACCTATGCTTAAAAATTTTCCTTTAAACGTTAATGATACTAGTGTTGATAATGTAGTTAATAACCTACATTCATGATTACTAACGACCATATTAAAAGGTAAATTTACAGGGATGGCTCTAGGGTATTTAGCTGGAGTATTGTTTGACAGTGGTGAGATGTTGTTTATTTAGGTACTAAAATAAGTCAAATAGCGACATATAAAGTAACTTTTCAATAGTTGATACTTTAAACGGCGAACACTTGGTTAATGTAAAATCAGCAATAATAGCCAACAGGGAAATAGAAAAAAAAGTTAATAAATAGATAAATTGCTTGCGGGAGGGTTGACTTATAAGAAGTGAACCAAAGAGCTTGACAATCATAGAATTGGTTGCGGGAGCTGGATTTGAACCAACGACCTTCGGGTTATGAGCCCGACGAGCTACCAAGCTGCTCCATCCCGCGTCCGAATGAACTCTTTAAGATTTTAAAGAGAAAGCTAATAACTGTTTTAATTCTTGTCATTAAAGAATTGCTTGTAGGAGCACTGACTTATGAAGTGCGAACCAACGACCTTTACAACATTCGAATTGGTTGCGGGAGCTGGATTTGAACCAACGACCTTCGGGTTATGAGCCCGACGAGCTACCAAGCTGCTCCATCCCGCGTCCGAATGAACTTCTACTGAAGTTAAGCTACAACAGATATTATTGTTGTAATTGTCCTCAGAAATCTATTCCCTGAAAACGATGCGTATAGTAAGGATAGCACCGCGATAAAGCAAGTGCTTTTTTAAAATAAATCACTTTTCGCTCAATTGTTCTTCATCACGCTTCAAATATGAACAATTTTAAGAAAAAGTCGTCAAATGAAAGCATTGACAATCAGAAAAATTTGTTTGCATAATGAGTTTTATGAAAGCACTTCTACCTTTAAACATTGCCCTAAGTACTAAGTGGTATAATCAAGACTTCCGCTTAGCGTTTGCTCGTTTTTGTTACTAAGCCCCCTCTTTATTTTTCGTACACGCTGATTTTTGTTCGATGCAATGAGCATAAAATTTCAGCACTATTTCCCAGAAAAAATAATGAGAATTGAAATGAAAACCATCATAGAGCCGTTTCGTATAAAATCGGTAGAGCCACTAAAAATGACCACGGTCAGTGAGCGTGAAGCCTTATTGAAAAAAGCCAATTATAATTTATTCGCACTAAAATCTGATGACGTATTAATTGACCTATTAACTGACTCAGGTACTTCGGCCATGAGTACTAAACAATGGGCAGGTATACAAATGGGTGATGAGAGCTATGCTGGCTCTCCGTCTTTTTATCGATTCGAACAAGCATTGAAAACACTTGCTCCATTTAAACATGTTATTCCTACTCATCAAGGGCGTGCAGCTGAAAAAATCCTATTTTCTATATTGGCAGAGGGAAAAAAATACAGCCCACAAATCATTCCCAATAACACTCATTTTGATACAACTCGAGCAAATATTGAATCAACAGGCAGCCAAGCTTTAGATTTGGTGAAGCAACAAGGGCTAGATCCTCAACTAGATCATCCTTTTAAAGGTGATATGGATTTAATCCGCTTGCGAGCATTGTTAGAAACTCAAGGAGAGCATGTTCCTATTGTTATGTTAACCATCACCAATAACTCAGGTGGCGGTCAACCAGTATCAATGGAAAATATTCGTCAAACCAAAGCATTATGTGATGAATTTAATAAACCTTTATTTCTCGATGCTTGTCGTTTTGCTGAAAATGCTTACTTTATCAAACAAAGAGAAGCAGGTTACCAAGATAAAACGCCCAAAGAGATCGTACAAGAAATTTTTAGTTATGCTGATGGCATGACAATGAGTGCGAAAAAAGATGCCTTAGTTAATATGGGCGGTTGGTTAGCACTGAATGACGACAAGTTAGCCATGAAAGCACGCAATGTACTGATTTTAACCGAAGGCTTTCCAACCTATGGCGGTTTATCTGGCCGTGATTTAGAAGCTATGGCAGTTGGGCTTGAAGAAGTTGTTGAAGAAGACTATTTAAACTATCGCATAAGTTCGACGGCATATTTTGGTAATGCACTGGATAAACTTGGAATTCCTATAGTTAAGCCAGTGGGTGGCCATGCAGTCTATATTGATGCTCGTGCCATGTTGCCACATATTTCGCCGAATGATTACCCAGGGCAAGCATTAGCGATAGAGCTTTACCGTATAGGGGGCATTAGGGGCTGTGAAATTGGCACAGTGATGTTTGGTCAACAAACTGATGGCAGTGAACAGCTAGCCGCTATGGACTTAGTCCGTTTAGCAATTCCAAGGCGTGTATATACACAATCTCATATTGATTATTGTATTGAATGTTTAACTGAAGTACATGCACATAAAGACAAATTACGCGGTGTAAATATTAGCTGGGAACCGCCAATGCTGAGACATTTCACCTGCCACTTCACACCACAATAAAAAATTCACCTGAAGTAAAAAGCCCTGAATAGAGTATATTCAGGGCTTTTGTTTTTTATCGCCGTAGACTATTAGAGTTATCACCTTAGTCTATGCTTTTATTATCTTCATTATCTTCAACAACAGTTACCGTTTTCTGCACTAGCTTAACGCGTCCAGCATCCACGAGCGCTTGTCTTAGCACATACTCGATTTGAGCATTCACGCTACGCAATTCATCATCTGACCAACGTTGCATTGCAGCTAACACATCAGGGCTAATTCGCAGTGGAAAACTTTTTTTAGCTGCCATGGTTTGTCCTAATCTGCATAATTAATAAAGACTACCCGCATTCACAACAGGCTGAGTATTTTGATCGCCACATAACACTACCAATAAATTACTCACCATTGCAGCCTTACGCTCTTCATCTAATTCAACTATATCTTTCTCAGACAATTGAGATAAAGCCATCTCTACCATACCAACAGCACCATCGACAATTTTACTACGTGCCGCAATAATTGCTGATGCTTGTTGTCTTTGTAGCATAGCATTAGCAATTTCAGGCGCATAAGCTAGATGACTGATCCGTGCCTCATGTACTTTCACCCCTGCTTTTCCTAATCTTTCTTGAATCTCAATTTTAAGTGCTTCTGATACTTCTTGAGGGTGGCTTCTAAGTGCAACGCCATCTCCCTCATGTTGATCATAAGGATAACTAATAGCCATATTACGTAATGCAGACTCACTTTGAATATTCACAAAGCTCACATAATCATCAACTTCAAAAACAGCTTCTGCAGTATCTTCAACTGACCAAACTACCACTGTAGCTATTTCAATTGGGTTACCATGATTATCGTTAACTTTCATCTGATTCGATTCAAAGTTACGAATTCTTAATGAGATAGTTCTTTTAGAAAAAAATGGAACTGTCCAACGCAAACCATTGTCCTTCACTGTGCCCACATAACTACCAAAGAAAGTCATTACTTTGCCTTGATTCGGTTGCACCATGAAAAAACCAGGCAAAATAAAAATGATGCTAACTAAAGGCACAAAAAACCAAAAATTTGGCTGTGATGCAACAATTTGACTAATAATGAAGTTTATCAATACGCCAATTAAAGCCACTAAGACTATTAACATTGCGTAACCATTAATTGAAAACCCTTTTTTTTCTTGCATGGGAACTCCTTTTTAATATTTTATTTTAACTCTCTAATAGTGATATCAGAAACAAAAAATGATATCAAAGTGATATCATTTAAATATACCTGCATTTTGCCACTTGTCAAATTTTTAATTCAATAACTTTAAAGCACAAAAAAACCTCAATGTTGATTAACATTGAGGTTTCTTAATTTTTGTATTTTAACGATAACTCAGTCTTGACTATCGCATCAGGCTATTAAATATGATCAACAGCCATAATTTCATATTCAACTAAACCACCTGGCGTAGAAATTTCAATTTCACTATCCACTTCTTTACCAATAAGACCACGAGCTATAGGTGAGTTTATCGAAATACGATTTTGTTTAATGTCTGCTTCATCATCGCCAACAATCTGGTACTTAACTTCCACTTCAGTTTCAATATTAAGCAGGGTTACAGTAACACCAAAAATAACTTTACCTGTGTTAGGAATTTTTGAAACATCAATAATTTGAGCATTACCCAACTTACCTTCAATGTCTTGAATTCTCCCTTCACAGAATCCTTGTTGTTCACGTGCTGCATGATATTCAGCATTTTCTTTTAAATCGCCATGCTCTCTTGCTTCAGCGATAGCCTCAACAATTTCTGGACGCTTAACAGTTTTTAAATGATTTAATTCATCACGCAAAACATCTGCGCCATGAACTGTCATTGGATATTGACTCATAATTTTTATCTTTTAAGTTAACGTGGTTAAAAACCCAACTGAAGTTCATAAGTTACAGCTAGGCATTATTCATACGTTATTAATTTAGCAAAAGCGAGACTAACATCCCGCATAACATTTTTATTTGCAACCCTTTAGTTGCAGCCTTTACTTGCAGCGAAGGTGTAACTCTTGAATTGAAGTTACTGTATTTCTATCATCGGCAGCATGTGCTTGACAGGCCGCAAATGCAGCATTCAACGTTGTTGTATAAGCTACTTTATAGCGTAATGCCCCGCCACGTAAAGCTTTTGAATCTTCAATCGCTTTTCGACCTTCGGTGGTATTAATGATGTAACTATATTCACTATTTTTAATTCTATCAAGAATATGTGGACGACCTTCATGTACCTTATTAACTAAACGTACAGGAATATTAGCTTCACCTAAGATGATCGCTGTACCGTGCGTAGCATCAAGATCATAGCCTAGCTCAACCATACGTTTTGCTAGTTCAACTACACGTACTTTATCTGAATTACGAACAGAAATTAATGCACGACCAGATTTTGGCACTGAAACACCTGCACCTAAATTTGCCTTGGCATAAGCTTCTTCAAATGTGTCACCTACTCCCATAACCTCACCAGTAGAGCGCATTTCAGGCCCTACTAAAGGATCGCTACCATGGAACTTGTTAAAAGGAATAACCACTTCTTTCACTGAGAAAAACGGTGGTATCACCTCAGTAGTAATACCTTGGTCTGCTAATGAACGTCCTGACATTACACGCGCGCCTACTTTTGCTAAAGGTACTGACGTTGCTTTAGATACAAAAGGTACTGTACGCGCTGCACGAGGGTTAACTTCAATTAAATAAACTTTACCGTCTTTCACGGCCATTTGCGTATTCATTAAGCCAACAACACCAAGCTCGAAAGCTAAATCAGAAACTTGCTTACGCATTACATCTTGAATTTCTTGACTTAAGCTATAAGCAGGAAGAGAACAAGCACTATCACCTGAATGAACACCTGCTTGTTCGATATGCTGCATAATACCGCCAACAACAACCGTTTCCCCATCACAAACTACATCAATGTCTACTTCAATAGCATCATCAAGGAAGTGATCTAATAATACAGGAGAGTCGTTTGAAACACTTACCGCTTCATTCATATATCGACGTAAATCAGCTTCGTCATAAACAATTTCCATTGCACGACCACCCAATACATATGAAGGTCGAACAACTAACGGGAAGCCAATTTCTTTTGATTTAGCTACCGCTTCATCAAGTGAAGTTACTGTCGCATTTTCAGGTTGTAATAAACCTAAACGGTCAACGGCTTGTTGGAAACGCTCACGGTCTTCTGCACGGTCAATAGCATCGGGAGAAGTACCAATAATTGGCACACCTGCAGCTTCTAATGCTCGAGCTAATTTAAGTGGTGTTTGGCCACCGTATTGCACAATAACGCCTTTCGGCTTTTCAATACGGACAATCTCTAAAACGTCTTCAAAGGTAATTGACTCAAAGTATAAACGATCTGAGGTGTCATAATCGGTTGACACTGTTTCAGGGTTACAGTTAACCATGATAGTTTCATAACCGTCTTCACGTAGGGCTAACGCGGCATGTACACAACAATAATCAAACTCAATACCCTGACCGATTCGGTTTGGCCCACCACCTAGAATCATAATAGAATCTTTGTTAGTCGGTGCAGCTTCACACTCTTCATCATAGGTTGAATACATATAAGCTGTATCAGAGCTAAATTCTGCCGCACAAGTATCAACACGTTTGTATACAGGGTAAATGTCTGCATTGTGGCGCTTCTTACGTATTTCAGCTTCACTTACACCAATAACATCAGCAAGGCGAGCATCAGAAAAACCTTTACGTTTAAGCTTACGTAAATAATCAGGTGTTAATACTTTTAAACCACCTTCATGAACTTTGGCCTCTTCTAATACAATATCTTCAATTTGCACTAGGAACCAACGGTCAATTTTAGTTAAACGGAAAACATCATCAACCGTTAAGCCTAAACGGAATGCATCAGCAACATACCAAATACGATCGGCACCCGCTTCTTGTAATTCATGCATTATCTCAGTTTTCGCGCCAGGCTGAGTCACATCAACTTTAGGATCAAAACCATTTGCGCCTACTTCTAAACCGCGTAACGCTTTTTGCATTGATTCTTGTTGGTTACGACCAATCGCCATAACTTCACCCACAGACTTCATCTGCGTAGTTAATCTGTCTTCAGAGCCAGCAAACTTTTCAAAGTTAAAGCGAGGAATTTTAGTGACAACATAATCAATAGTCGGTTCGAATGATGCAGGTGTTTTACCACCAGTAATATCATTTGATAGCTCATCAAGGGTATAACCCACAGCTAATTTAGCCGCTATTTTAGCAATTGGGAAACCTGTTGCTTTTGAGGCAAGTGCTGATGAACGAGAAACACGTGGATTCATTTCAATGATAACCATGCGTCCTGTATTTGGACAAACACCAAACTGTACATTTGAACCACCTGTTTCAACACCAATTTCACGTAATACCGCTAATGAAGCGTTACGCATGATTTGGTATTCTTTATCTGTTAAGGTTTGCGCTGGAGCAACTGTGATTGAATCACCCGTATGAATCCCCATAGGATCGAAGTTTTCGATTGAACAGATAATGATACAGTTGTCGTTTTTATCACGAACAACTTCCATCTCGTACTCTTTCCAACCAATTAATGACTCATCAATTAATAATTCAGAGGTTGGTGATAAATCTAATCCGCGAGTACAGATAGTTTCAAATTCTTCTTGGTTATAGGCGATACCACCACCCGTACCACCCATGGTGAATGATGGTCTAATGATACACGGAAAACCAATACGTGTAGCTGTTTCACGGGCTTCTTCAATGGTGTGAACAATTTCTGCACGTGGACACTCTAGACCAATATTTTTCATCGCTTGGTCAAAACGCTCACGGTTTTCAGCTTTATCTATAGCATCAGCCGTTGCGCCAATCATCTCAACGCCAAATTCTTCTAATACGCCTTTAGCTTCTAATTCAAGTGCGCAGTTAAGTGCAGTTTGACCACCCATAGTAGGTAATACAGCACAAGGGCGCTCTTTTTCAATAATTTTACGTACTACTTCCCAGTGAATTGGCTCAATGTAAGTTGCATCGGCCATATCTGGATCTGTCATTATGGTTGCAGGGTTAGAGTTAACTAATATAACTCGATAACCTTCTTCACGTAATGCTTTACAAGCTTGCGCACCTGAGTAATCAAACTCACACGCTTGACCAATTACGATTGGTCCTGCACCTAAGATCAAGATACTTTTTAAATCAGTTCTTTTTGCCATGTCTTTATTCTCTCTTACTTTCTCTCGTCTGGGCGTAGGATTAAACTTGCGTTGCTTTGTATTCGTTAATCAATTCAATAAAGTGATCGAATAACGGTGCAGCATCATGTGGACCAGGGCTTGCTTCTGGGTGACCTTGGAAGCTAAACGCTGGCTTATCAGTACGATGAATCCCTTGTAGTGAGCCATCAAACAAAGATTTATGAGTCGCTCTAAGGTTTTCAGGTAAGTTGGTTTCATCAACAGCAAAGCCATGATTTTGTGAAGTAATCATCACTACATCACGATCAAGATCTTTAACAGGGTGATTGGCGCCATGATGACCAAACTTCATTTTGATAGTTTTTGCGCCACTGGCTAAACCGAGTAGTTGATGACCTAAACAAATACCAAAAATAGGAATATCAGTTGTTAAAAATTCTTGAATAGCTTTAATCGCATAATCACATGGCTCTGGGTCTCCTGGGCCATTTGATAAGAAAATGCCATCAGGATTCATAGCTAAAACATCGCTCGCGGGGGTTTGTGCAGGTACCACTGTAAGTTTACAACCACGATCAACTAACATACGTAAAATATTACTTTTGGCACCAAAATCATAAGCAACTACGTGAAAATCAAAGTTTTCAGGCTGAGAAAAACCTTCTCCCATAGCACTACCTAGTGCCCAACTTCCCGAAGTCCATGCGTATTGTTCTTTAGTTGAGACAACCTTGGCTAAGTCCATACCTTTAAGGCCTGGAAATGCTTTAGCTTGTTCCAAACCTTTATCTATTGCTGCTTGTAGAGTTTCATCACTACTATCTTCTACCGTTAAAATACAGCCGTCTTGCGCGCCTTTTTCACGTAAAACTCTGGTAAGCTTACGTGTATCTATATCTGCTATACCTAAAATATTATTTGCTTTTAAGTACTCGCTTAAAGATTGTTCATTTCTAAAGTTACTTGCTAGTAATGGTAAATCTCGAATTACTAGCCCTTTGGCAACAATAGCATCAGATTCTTTATCTTCACAGTTAGTACCTGTATTACCAATATGTGGGTAAGTTAAGGTGATAATTTGCTCTGCATATGAAGGATCGGTGAGAATTTCTTGATAACCTGTCATCGAAGTATTAAATACAACTTCACCAACAGCCGTTCCCTGTGCACCAATCGCGGTGCCCTTAAATACGGTACCGTCTTGTAGTACCAAAATAGCAGATATAGCCAATGTAACCTCCAAAAAGAAGAAAGAAACGCAAAATTTTTTTTGTAAAACCGCAACAAAATTTGCACATAAAAAATGCCAAAAATTAGCTTTTCGCGAAATTTTTGACAAAATCCACTTATTTTACGCTTGCCTGCCTCTTTCGTCTAGTAAAATTTATAAAAACCTGTCTTTTTATGCGATTTAATTAGTTTTAACTGCCAAACGCTCAAAAGCAGTAGTTATCTAAAATATTTTAATCTTTTAAACCAAGCACATCTTGCATGTCATAAAAGCCATTATCAGCATTACTCAACCAAAAAGCTGCGCGCATAGCACCTAATGCAAAAGTCATTCTAGAACTTGCTTTGTGAGTAATTTCTATACGCTCACCTAAATCAGCAAAGAAAGCCGTGTGCTCACCGACAATATCACCTGCCCTAACAGTGGCAAAACCTATGGTTTCTTTACTTCGTTCATCCGTGATGCCTTCTCGACCATAAACTGCACATTTATTTAGATCACGACCTAGCGTGTCAGCAATGACTTGCCCCATTTTTACAGCTGTACCTGAAGGTGCATCTTTTTTAAATCGGTGATGTGCTTCAAAAATCTCTATATCAGTATAGTCACCAATTGCTTTAGCGGTAACTTCTAAGAGCTTAAACATTAAATTAACGCCAACACTTGTATTAGGTGCTAGTACTACAGGTATATTTTCACCTGATTTTTCAATCAATTTAACTTGCTCATCATTAAAACCAGTTGTACCTATGACTAAAGCTTTTTTATGCTGCTGACACCAGTTTATATTTTCAAGGGTAGTCTCTATTGAAGTAAAATCAATAAAGACATCAGCTGCTGTAAGCGACGATAACTGAGTTACTGCACTTAAGCCAATAGCACCAATACCGGCAAGTTCACCTAAATCAAAACCTGAAAATGATGAGCCTTCACGAACACTACCACCAATAAGCTCAATACTTTCATGTTCATGTGCGGCTTGGATAAGATTGCGGCCCATACGACCACTACAACCTAAGATGGCTACTTTTACTTTCATTTTTTAATCTCTTTTATAACGTTGAAAACTGTCATTCACTTTAAATTGAAAACGGCACCGATAATACTATTGAATTAGATAACTCATGTGAAATTACATTGATAATTTTCAATGATTGTATTTCATCAGCCGCTTGTACTATATGATAATAAGCGCAAAAATCAGCAAAAACATTACCCTGCTGGTCAATAAACTCCCAGTCTACGCAGGCCAGAAAAAGCTTGTCATGGATCGCGGTATAACTTGCTTTTCGCGCAAGAATAGTTGTGGTATTTGCTTGCTTAAGCTGAGTAAAAATATCTATAAACGCTTGACGACACTCTTGTGTTGTAGTGATCAGCAGCACTTTATCTGGCGTGTTCAAAGTACAAGGCAATTGATAACAGCTAATAACCTCATCAACATTGTATGTTTGAAATGCATTAAGGTAATTGTTAAATAATTCTGTAATTGCTGACGTTATCACTTGTTTTCCTGCAAATACTAATCGTGCTATTTTCTACTTAAAAAAAAGCCCTCTAATTGAGGGCTTTTAAAAATATCTACTTAGCTAACAATGCTAAGTAACTCTACATCAAATACTAAGGTAGCGTATGGAGGAATAGCACCTTGTGAGCCTTGCTCACCGTATGCTAAGTTGTAAGGGATAGTTAATTTCCACTTACTGCCTTCAGTCATCAATTGTAATGCTTCAGTCCAACCTGCAATTACACCACCTACAGGGAATTCTGCCGGTTGACCACGCTCAACAGAGCTATCAAATACATCACCATTAGCGAAAGTACCGTGATAGTGAACACGAACTGTGCTAGCAGCAGTTGGCTTTTCACCGTCGCCTGTAGCAATCACTTCATATTGTAAACCTGATTCAGTTACAGTTACTTCATCACGCTTAGCATTTTCAGCTAAAAAGGCTTCGCCTTCAGCCGCTTTTTCTTTTGCGATAGCAAGTTCTTGCTCTTGTAATTTTTTAGATACTACAGAGAAAGCCGCATTTAAATCTTCATCTGACACTTGGCTAGCTGCATTGTCTAATGCATCAGCAATACCTGCTTGAACCGCAGTGATATCAAACTCTTTAAATGGGTTGTTACGTAATTGATCACCTAATTGACGACCTACACCGTAACTTACACGTTGCTCTATTGTTTCAAACTTGTTCTCAGACATATCTATCACTTATATATGGGGGTTAAAAAATTTGCGCAATTCTAGCATAAGTGAATAGCAATATCACCCTGTATTTAGCCATCTAAACATCTACACCATTAATCTGTTATTTCCCTTTATAATGCGGTAGGCTATTTGGAAATATTTACGTCTACTCACTGACTCATAAGTGACAGGAACAATCTAAATGACCAACACTGTTGTGGCTCAACCAATAAAACAAAAAAACTCACTACTAGCCCTACTCCCTTTTGCTGTTTTTCTTGGATTATTTTTAGGTACAGGAATCATTCTTACCTTGCAAGGCACTGATTTTGCTTTTTATCAGTTACCTGCCAGTATCGCGATAATTCCAGCAATTTTTATTGCTATCTATATAGGAAAAGTAATTAATAAAGAGTCGATTAATATTCAAATAGGTCAGTTTATTGCGGGTGCCGGTCACACTAATATCATCACCATGTGCATTATTTACTTACTTGCAGGTGCATTTGCCACGGTTGCAAAAGCCAGTGGTAGTGTTGATGCAAGTGTCCAATTAGGGCTCTCTATTTTTCCTAGTTACTTTTTATTACCTGGCTTATTTTTAGTCGCTGCTTTTTTATCTACCGCCATGGGAACCTCTATGGGCACCATTGCGGCAATTGCACCTATTGCTTTAGGCTTTATTGAATCAGCTAATCTTGATGCTGCACTTGTCGCTGGTTGCATCATTTCTGGTGCTATTTTTGGCGATAATTTATCCATTATCTCTGACACGACCATAGCTTCAACCCGCAGTCAAGGGGCTCATATGCGGGATAAGTTTAAAGTAAACTTCAAATTTGCTGTGCCCGCCGCCATTATTTGCCTGATAATTTTTGCTTTCTTAGGGCAAAGTATCAACTATGACACAAGCAGTGACTTAGCTATTGTTGGCTTAATTCCTTATGTTGTTATTCTTATACTAGCTTTATCTGGTGTGAATGTATTTGTTGTACTTGTTATCGGGATCATATTATCGGCTGTGATTGGCATGCTAAATAATGGCTATCAATTATCAGCATGGATCAGCGATATCAACTCAGGATTTGCCAGCATGCAAGATATTTTCATTTTAGCCATGTTTATAGGCGGCTTAAGTGAGCTTATTCGACATCAAGGTGGCTTAGCAGCATTAACAAAAGCCATTGCATCTCTTGCCAATAAAGTTAGCCCAAACAATAAAAAGCGTGCTGCAGGATTTGGCATCGCAGGTCTTACTTTTTGCTGTAATTTTTTCACAGCGAATAATACCGTATCTATTATTGTTACCGGCGAAACAGCTAAAGAATTAGCTGATAATGGTGAGTTAACGCCAGCGCAATCAGCTAGCTTATTAGATATTTTCGCGTGTATTAACCAAGGGCTACTTCCTTATGGCGCACAAGCACTACTGTTAGGGGCAACCTTAGGGATATCTCCCCTCAATATAGTGACACACGCTTTTTACCCTATCGTTTTATTTTTTGTGTCAGGCTATGCGTTTTGGCGCATGACTAAGGCTTAACACTCACATCAATTAAAGTAGATGCATCTTTTTTTACACCATGAACATCACTAGGTTCAAAGCCTAGTGTGACGTGGAAGTCTTTATTATTCAGTAGGAAACGTTGACGAATAAGTTGAGCATCGTTACTTTGCGCGACAACAAAATAACAACTTTTTCCGGCAGCTTCAGCTTTTCCTAATCCTAATAACTTAACTTGTAATTGAGAAGAAAAATTCACGTTAACAGTTGAGCTTAATAGTTGTTCTACTAATTGCTTATCAACATGCTGGTATTCAATAGGATTGATTAATGTCATGTGAAAAGTTTGATGATCACGTGCAGCTTGATTGGCACGAAAGTCGTCGAACTTATCCTTTAACACCGTTTTTAATTGCGCTAAATAAGGAGAAATTTCGGCTCTACTGACATAAGCTCCAAGGTATTCTTGCCCTTGGCTGTCAGAAAGCTTTCTTACCTGCAGACGCAAATTCTTTATTTGATGTGGGTTTTGCTCTGGTTGATTTAACATTTTCAATGCCCTAGCTTGCTGTTCGGTTATCAATGGCTTTGCTTGCTCTTGTTGTGCAAAACCTGATAAAGGTATAACAAAAAAAGTCAGTAGAGAAAGCATGAGCAATTTAATAACTCCCCTTTCACTACGTTTGTTATTCAAAAACACTTTAGACACCTGAGCCATGTTTTTTTTACCTCTTCATAATACCGACTAATAAACAGAACAACTTAATAGTTTAATCTATTTAGCTATTATCATATTTTGCTAATAACGCCACTAAATCATCTTCAGTTAATACTTCTACCCCGAGATCTTGTGCTTTAGTGAGTTTAGAGCCTGCTTTTTCACCAGCAACCAAAAAGTGTGTTTTCGCTGAAACACTACCTGACACTTTTGCTCCTAATGCCTGTAAAGCCGTTTTTGCTTCACTTCGTCCCATTTGGCTTAACGTGCCAGTCAAAACAAAGGTTTGCTCAGCTAAAGGCAGTTCATCAGCAGATTTAACCACAACATCAGGCCAAGTCATTAACGCCTCTAAAGCACTAACCACTTCCAAGTTATGTGACTCTTTAAAAAAGCTAACAATATTTTTTGCTACTATTTCGCCAACATCGTCAACCGCTTGTAACGCTTCAAAACTCGCTGATTTAATCGCAGACAAAGTACAAAAGTAATTTGCTAAATTAGCTGCTGTTGCCTCACCAACTTCTCGAATACCTAAGCTATAAATAAACTTAGCTAAGGTAGTTGATTTAGCCTTTTCAATGGCATCAATTAAGTTTTTAGCCGATTTTGCTCCCATGCGTTCCATGGTGCTTACTTCTATTTCAGTTAACTTAAATAGATCAGCAGGTGTGGTAATTAAATTCTCATCAACCAGTTGCTCAACTAATTTATCGCCTAAGCCATCAACATCATGTGCTTTTCGAGAAGCAAAATGTTTAATTGCTTCTTTACGCTGTGCTTGGCAAAACAAACCAGCTGTACACCTAAGTACTGCTTCACCTTCAGGCTTTTCTACCTCTGAATCACAAACAGGACATGCATGCGGAAAAACAACGTCGGTGACATCATCAGCACGTTTTTCAAGCACTACTGATACAATTTGAGGAATAACATCACCAGCACGACGAATAACAACAGTATCACCCACTTTTAAGCCTAAACGTTCTATTTCATCTTGATTGTGTAAAGTGGCATTAGATACCGTTACACCACCGACAAATACTGGTTTTAATCGCGCAACTGGCGTAATAGCCCCTGTTCTGCCCACTTGAAATTCAACGTCTTCTACTAAGGTTAACTCTTCTTGTGCAGGAAACTTATACGCCATAGCCCAGCGAGGAGCACGAGCAACAAAACCAAGCTTTTCTTGCAATGAAATGTCATCAACTTTTAGTACTGTTCCGTCAATTTCATAACTCAATGCGTCACGTTTATTTAAAATATCTTGATAGAAATCTTCAACTTGCTCTTGGCTTTCTAACAGCTTAACTTCAGGGCACATTGGCAAACCTAATGCCTTTACTTGGCACAAGCGCTGAAAATGAGATTGAGATAAAAACGGCGTTGCACCTTCTGAGAGTTCCCCAACAAAACCTAAGCCATAGGCATAGAATGCTAAATTACGTTTTGCAGTAATTTTAGAATCTAACTGACGCAAACTTCCCGCGGCAGCGTTACGTGGGTTAGCAAAAACTTTCTCGCCTTTCTTTTTTGCATTTTCATTTAACTGCTCAAAACTCGCTTTGGGCATAAATACTTCGCCACGCACTTCCAAAACCTCTGGAAAATCAATACCGCTTTCACCGATAAGTTTTAGGGGAATAGACCTAATGGTACGAATATTTTCAGTAATGTTTTCACCTGTCGCCCCATCTCCTCGTGTGGCTGCTTGCACTAAAATACCATGTTCATACCGCAAACTAACGGCTAAACCATCGAGTTTAGGCTCAGCACAAATAGTGATAGATTCAGTACTGCCAATCTTGTCTTGAATACGTTTAACGAACGCTTGCCATTCATCACTCGAAAAAACATTATCAAGTGACAGCATAGGTACTTGATGTGTAACTTGAGTAAAGCTTTTAAGCGCCTGCCCACCTACTTTTTGGCTTGGTGAATCAATGGTTTTTAATTCAGGATGAGCGTCTTCAAGGGCAAGTAACTCTTGCATTAATCTATCATATTCCGCATCAGGAACACTTGGTTCATCTAACACGTAATATTGATGATTATATTGGTTAATTAAATGATGAAGCTGAGAAACACGCTCAGCGTTGCTTGATTTAATAGTAGACATGGGTAGTTAACTCTAAAAGACTGAAGTAGCCTGATGAAGCCACCGCAAGGTGCGATGGCACAAATAAAGAAGGTTTATGATTCAACACTGGCCAAACGGTACTGTCTGTCAAATTCACGGATTTTACTCACGTAATGCTGCTCAGCCTGCTTGGTTAAAATATTACGTTTATCATCAAGCACTTGCGCATTAAACTCTGTCGCTAATTGCTTGGCTGCTGCAAGCATTTGCTCAAACGCGGCAAAAGGGTCTACCGCATTAGGTAAAGCCATAAACAAGCTCACTCCTTGTGTAACAAACGTTTCCATCGCGTCTAAATCAAAAGAGCCTGGGTTTAACATATTAGCTAAACTGAAACTGACACCACCGTTACCAGCACTGTCTTGATGGCGATGGAATATGTCCATTTCTCCATACTTCATACCCAACGTTAATAAACTAGGCAACAATGCCGCACCTGACATCACTTGGTTAGTTGGCATAACAACGCTCAAAACAATAATTTGCGGCTCAATTTCTGGTTGCTTATCTTTTGTTGGTGCAGCAGTAGACTCTTCTTTTGTGGCGATTTCATCATCAAGTGCAATACCGTCACCAAAATTAATTTCCATTTGATTACGTTTTATTTCTGCCTGCGCAGCTTTAGCTTTACTGGTTTTTTTTCTTACCGGTGCCTTTTTTGCAATTTTGCTTTCGGGCTTAGCCTGAGTTACAGGTTGCTGATAAATTGGCTCGAGAGTAATTTCTTCTGGGGCTGGCTCTGGCTCTGTAGGTGTTTGCTCAGCGCTTGTCGGCTCAACAATTTCTTTTGGTGCTTGTTCAATGATTTCATGATCTAACACTTGCTCTTGCGTGCTTAAATCGGGATAAGAATCATGTTCTTGACCTGACTCTAAATGACTAATTTCATCTAAGCTGATATCTTGGGCAAAATCTTGTTCGCTTTTAACTGCTGGCTCATTTTCTTGTTTGAGCACTTTTACTTGTCCAACACCATCTTGATCAAAACCTTTACCATCAAAGTCTCGACTCATTGGCTTTACCGGTTCTTTACTGGTTTTTAATTTATATGGGTTTTTCTGTTTTCTTATCGTCCATAAACCATGAATAAAAATAGCGGCAATGACTACACCACTGATAATAATTAATGCGTTTCTGAAGTTATCTTCCATTTGTTATGCCTGTACCGTTCAAGATTTTTATTATTTTTTAAGCTGATTTTGATACGCTTTTGCTATTAAGTAAGCTTCTTATAGCTGCTTGAGCGATTATCAGCCTTGAAAAAATTATAACAAAATTAACTTTAACAGAAACAGTGGTATTTTGTAACAAGTTAGTGCTGTAATTGTATTAACGCTGAGTTTATAATGACCTTATTAATATCAATAACTTAGTGCTAATAAATGACTAATTCTTCGAAAAAAAATTTATTCCCATCAAACAGACCTATGGCACACAGTGGCGCAGGCTATTTATTCAAAGGATTTGAGTTAATTCAACTCAAAGGCATACGCCGATTTGTGTTCATTCCTTTATTAATAAATTTACTCCTGTTTAGCACTGCCTTTTATTTTATGTTCATTGAGCTTGAGCATTATATGGCAAAGTTCATGAATTGGTTGCCTGATTGGTTAGACTGGTTAAGTAATATTTTATGGCCGCTTGCTGTCATCACTATTTTAGTCATTTTTTCTTTTATCTTTGGCACTGCAGCCAACTGGCTAGCAGCACCATTTAACGGTTTATTATCTGAAAAAATTGAAAGCATTTTGCTAGGACAATCTATCAAAGGCGGCAGTATGCTTGATGTTGTTAAGGATATCCCAAGAACGCTTGGTAGAGAGTGGCGAAAACTCTGTTATTACTTACCTAGAGCTATTGGCTTTTTTATTATTTTATGGATTCTGCCTGTGATTGGGCAAGTTATTTGGTTTTTATTTGTCGCTTGGATGATGGCGGTACAATATAAAGATTATCCTTTTGATAATCATAAAATTCCTTTTCATATCATGAAACAAGCGCTAAAACAAAAACAAGGATTAAGCTATAGTTTTGGCATTACAGTCGCGTTATTTGCCATGATACCTATTATTAACTTAGTTATTATGCCGGTGGCTATTTGCGGTGCAACAGCACTTTGGGTTGATCATTATCGCGATGAATTACTTTCAAATTGATTGAATGTCGCACTATGATAAAAATTCGTATATATTTACAGTAGTTAAGAAAAATAACAGGAATTATTCAAATGACGACAACATGTAAAAAGAAATACTCATTATTCGCTGGTACTGTTTTATTGACCTTAAATTCAATAGCGATCGCAGCCGATGATGCTCAAGCTGTTTCAATTCCTGTAATGGATAATGCACAAGTATTTGCAAATTTTGCCGATGAGATGCCTGCGGTTTTAAACTATTTTACCTCAGCTTCTGAAGAGCAAGTTATTGAGTTTTATCAACAACATTTTGGTGACGCTATCTCTCAAGAGCGAAAGCGAGGACGCTTAACACTAAGATATCAGCAAGAGCTTCAACTGATGCGTGTGGTTATTTCTCAGCAAAACAATAAGCGTCAAGTGGATGTTATCGTAGAAAACTCGCAGGAGTAACCTATGAAAGCTAGCACTGCTTTACCACTTTTAGTGACATTTTTTTTAATGAGCTCTGCGGTGTTTGCCCACTCTGAATCTAAAAAACAAGTTGAATTAGATAAAGCCTGTGAGGCTGCTCGACAAGTAAAGTTAAAGCCCATAAAAAAAGAAATTTACCAAGAGTGCATAACCAAGTTTAAGAAAAGTAAAGCCGTGTGCCAGCAAGATGCGCAAGCTTATAATGGCAACAGAATTAATGGCGCACCTATGTTTTATGAGCTTCCTGCTTGTGTAGAAGCCTTTGAGTATCGAAAAAAATCAAGCAATCGTTAATGATTTATCATTGCTCTAAACACTATTTATTGTCACAGTTTGAAAATTAACTTCTAAGTTAGTTACACTAAAAGTCTAGCGTAGACATGATCCATTGCGCATTTTCACTAATAAACTTTTTATCCGCTTCGGTGACATTAGCCATTGCTGACGTTATTACCTTTATCCCTTTATTTAGTTCTGCTAATTTCGCTTCCATTTCAGCCACCATTTCATCTGACATGTTATTCGCCTTCATCTGCTCTATATTACTTTTAAGCATTTCAGACATAGCTTTAGGATCAAAACTCTGAGGCATTTTTTCCACTTGATACGCCATTACTCCCCCGATAATTCTCATAGAGACATTGTAATATTCTTCAATAGTATTAAATTCAGAGGCTGATAATATTGACTTTACTTTAGGGTAAGCTTTTGAGTTTTTAATCAATTCAATAATTTTGTCTGGTTGTTGATAATCGATCTCTTCAAATGACTTAGCCAATTCAGGGTAAGTTACATCTAAAGTTTCCATTTGCTCTGATACTTGTGAAAAAGACGTAATGAGCTTTTTCGTTAATACCTGCTCAGCTTGACTGCTAAAAGCTATAGTGAATAAAACGCTGGCGAATAAAAAAGTTAACCTTTTCATATGTATCCTTTTATATATTTTAAGAGCTTAATCTTTTGCTTAAATGAATATCGCTAACTTAGCTTATGTCGCACAACTTAGCTTAGCTGCATCTAAGGTAAACTTACTTTAGCATATGCCGTTAACTGTGAAAAAACTACCAAAAGTATCAAAGGAAACAACACAACAAACAGGTAATTAGCATAAAGTAAAGGCAAGACCACCGCGATGACAATAGCTAAAGCACTTAGAAATAAAAACTTTTTATAGCGTTTTGCCAAGCTAAATGCAGCAACAAAATTACCTACAATGCCTTTGTCCTCCAGTCTTGAAATTAAGCAAGGTAAAACACCAATCACTAGTGACAACAAAGCAAAACACCAAGCAAGTAGCAAATTAAACCAAAAAAACTCTACTGACAAATCTGCACGGTTTTCTACTTTAATGTTAAACGCTTTCGCCAAAAATGAATTTTGATCGACATATAAACTGTATAGAGCTATAGCATCTGTCATCCAAATTAAAAAGCATAAAAATTGTACAACAACTACCAATGCTACATTCCCTAAAAATGATGACAATTTAATTGTGGCATCCTGCTTATTAAGCGCAAATATCGGGTGTAAAACCAAACTCACTAGGGGAATGAATAAAATAAAACCAGCACAAAAGGAAATATACATAGCATCTAGATCATAGCTATGTAAATAAAACCTGATCACTTCTGCTAGGGAAAAAATAACGAGAGTGGCCACCAACAATAAGGCATAACTGATAATTTTTATGGGTGTAAGTGCAAAATTAGTCAACATAAAAAGCCTATTTTTTGAGTAATAGCTTCACGGTAACTGAAAAAAGTAAGTTCAATATTGATGTACAATAACTAACGATAAAATATTTAATTCAATTGAAAATAATATAGCTGATTGCAGTTTGGTTTAGCTAAAAGCAACGAGGACTTTAGCCAAGAAGCAAGGTAAAATAGCCGCAGAGTAACTTTACATTGATAACACTATTGGAGCTATTATGAACATTGTTTGCTCAAATTGTTTTACCACTAATCGCATCCCTAAAGAAAAAGATCATAGCAAAGCAAAATGTGGAAAATGCCAACAAGCAATATACTCTTCTACCCCTATTTCACTGGGGAATAATAACTTTTATCCTTTTATAGAGCGAAACACCTTACCTGTTATTGTCGATTTTTGGGCAGCATGGTGTGGTCCTTGTCAGAGTATGGCGCCTATATTTAATAAGGTTGCACAATCATCACCATCATTACTCTTCGCAAAGCTTGATACTGAAAAAGTACAACAAATAGCCGCAAGTGCTGGTATACGAAGCTTACCAACACTAGTGTTTTTTCATCAAGGTAAAGAAGTCGACAGAGTGTCTGGCGCACTTAACGAAGGGCAAATGAAGCAATGGATCATGGCTTGTTTACAAAAGTTATCCTAATACTCTTTTAATTCCCGCTGAATGAACAAAAATTTAATCAGATAAGTATTAGCCATAAAAAAACGAGAGCGGCTAGGCTCTCGTTTTAGTTAAAAATAAGCATTAGTTAACTACTAAGGCTCAAATGATTAACTTGCTTAAAACTCATTATTAAAGCGTTTTGAATAAATGCTAGCATTAAAAGCTTTTGCCGCTTCAATCATTTCTGGATAAGGAATGTCTGTTGTACTAACAAAGCCAACATTATACGGTTCGCCATCATAGGTTCTGCCCGTTAGTGGTGAATCTATATATTGAAACCAGTGTGCCCCTACCATGTTTTTGTGTTTAGCAACACTTCTCATATAAGCTTGGTACATTGCAGCACGATCAGCTTGCCCATCAGCTTGTACTAACCCCGGATGAAAAAGCCCCGTTTCTTTAGTCGCACCAATATGAAATTCACCAATAACCGTAGGTAAATCAATCTCATTTAAAAACGACCATTCTTTTTCTTGCACGCCTTCTTCATAAATATTAAAGCTTAATACATCAGAGTATTTTACTGACGCTTTAATGGTTTCTTTTGGCATACCAAAGTTAGCCATACGAGCCCCCATATATAAATGATTAGGCAGTACTGCGGCTAACGTATCGTGTACTACTTTAAAATACTCTTCCGATAGCATTTCCAGCATAGATGAAATATCTGCAACTAATTCATCAGAATAACTCGTCAACTTAACGCCATCAGATAACTGCTGCCATGAAGTATATGCTGTTTGCCACGCTTGGTTGAGTTGCTCAATTTTGCCATATTTATTTTTAAGGAGCTCAGTGAATGCTTTTTTCGCTGGGCTATCAGCATCGCTACGCGTTAAGGTAGATAAAATCACGCCGTATCTTTCTTCAATAGTACCGTCAGGGAATCCCCAACTTTTTTCATTATCAACGAAAACACCGACACACCAAGGAGAGCTTTGTATTTCTTGTGCAATAACATCAATAGTAATTTTTGCACGCTCTACAAAAGCAGGATCAAAAGGATCAGGCAATGGTGACCAAACATCATGCTCAGATGATAAAGTTTTGTAATCACCTATAATCCAACCGTTAGCAAAATAAGGTACACGTTCATTCGGGTAGAAAGCTGGATCAACCCAGTTACCAAAAGAAGTAAAACCCCAGTTTTCCATACGAGATAAAGTGACGTCATGCCATTTTTTAATATAGGATTTATCACCCGTATCACCATAGCGTCGCTGTAAATTTGCGCGATAAAAACTAAACGTTTCACCTGACTTTATCGGGCCTTTGTGTACAGAACGTCTATAACTATAGTGCTCAGCTAGCGGTTCATCGTAATTGGGTAACCAAGTAAATAAGTTATTTCTTAGCTGTGAAGAAACATAACGTGTTTTCATCACTTCATCAGACACTTTTACAATACCGATAGAATCTTCAGGAGTAACTTCATTCGGATCAACGTATCGAACGCTATCGTCTTTAAAATCTATCCCTGTTGTGGTTGTGGTATTCGCCATACGCACATTAGCCACACCATGAGAGAAGAACAAATAACCTTCTGGGTCTACTAACCACCACTGGTCATCAACTTTTTGAGTTCTAAAGTATCCAGTTCCCTCATATCTTGGGCCACTTTTCCAGCCACCAAATCGAGAACGATCTTTCATTCGCCCTTCTTCAGCTAATTGTGCTAACTCTTTGTCAGCAGCATCTTGCAACTCGGCTAAAGAGTTTATTTTAATTGGAAAGTCGACTTTAGCATTTTGACCAAACTCATCAACTACTGCTTCTAGGTATTCAGTGTTATAAGCAGGATTTTTCCTTAGCCTAACATTATCAATTACCACAGATTTAGCGGTTAAATTACCACGAGTTAAAAACGATACTTCAGTAACTTGACTTAAATCCAGCTGCTTCTTGCCGTAACGCCAATAAAACATTTCATCTTGAGTTTTCCATGGTACTGGGCTTTCACGAATACCGGGGTCAGTTTCAGTAAATTGACCTTTTAAAATAACAAAATAAGTGCCTGATTCACCGGGGGCTAAATTCACGGAATAATTTGCTGCAGAGGTTCGAGTGCCTGCAGCATTCCCAGCAGGTAATTCACTACTTGGTACATCAGAAATTGAAATATAAAGTTGAACAGATTCACTACCAGGATTTTTAGCATCAATGGCCAAGTGCACTTCATCAAAACGATCAAAGTTCCAAGCAGTTTCAGGCTGAAGAACAACTGCAGAACGGTACACTTCAGGAGAGAAGTTAATGATTAAATCGCTTTTATTGCTTGTTTTTTCTTGAATAAACTCTGCCCCACTTGCCACTATATTTAGCTTAGGAGATGTTTGTTCAAAGTCAGCTAATACTATTAAGGTATCATCAGCCTTGACACTATTTGAACTATTGTTTGTCTCTTTTTTCGAGCAACCAGCAAGCGATAAACCCAATATACACAAGGGTAGCAAAAGCTGATACGCCGGTTTTTTATAATTTAGCATGCCTATTTCCTATTAAGTTTCAAGTTGATGAATAAACGCCTAACTCAAAACTATTCAAGTAAGCATAAATTACATACTAGTTAAAACTTAACACACAGAATTATTGTTAACAATAATCATTTTACAAAAATTTATGTATTAGTAATTTTAACTTTAGTTCTCCTTATGAGCATTTAACGAACCTATCAAAGTTAAGCGCTATTTTCTTGGTTGGCAAAAGGTAATTTACAGTGATAACCTACAAGAAAAATATAGGGAAATAACATGCCAACTATCAAAATGTTAGCCAGCTTTTTATGTGGCGCTATTATCGGATACATCGCCAACAATCAGGTACCTCCTGTTAACCAGCAAGAAATCCCACAACAGGCAAGTAAGCAAGAAGCCTATCAACAAAAACAGCCAGTACAAGCAACACAAACAAAGCAAGCAACAACAAATATTGAACGCCAAACCAATTCACAAACCTCAATTGCATCGGCAAAAATTGAATCTAACAGAAGCAACCACAAGGCTAGTACACCAGAGCAACTATCCGCCCTCACCAATCAAATCGAACAACTGAGTAGCCAATATCAAACACTGGAAAAAAAATACCAAAAAAACTATAGAAGACTGAAAGAAGTCACTCATGAAATGGAAGCTTTAGATACAAGCGACATAACTGACGAGCAAATGATGGCGCTCGTAAACGACGATTTCTCCGAGTTTAGGCGCGGCTATAGAGGTGCAACCCGTGATAAAATTTTTGAATTTCATCAGCAAGAAGAAGATTTAGATTGGGGTTATGAGATGCAAACCTATATTTCTGACTTTATTCTTACCCATTACAATACCAACGGTATCAAATTCCACAGCGTAATTTGTAAAACTAATCATTGTGAACTTTTAGTTGAAGAAACTGAGCAAGATTCATGGCGGACTATAGCCGATGAAATGAGGCAGCAAGCTTGGTGGCAGTTTAGTAGTACTAATTCATCGAGCCGCTCCAGTGATACTGATAGCCACCTTATCTATATTTTTATGGCAAAGTAAACGCGCAAGACATTATTGTAATAAGTGACAAGTTAACTGGTTAAGCTAGTGCTAAATACTATACTTTAACTGGGTCAAATTTAACGTGGAGGTTATTATGACTATTTCTACTCGGCTTGATTCGTACTTAACTGAACACAAAATTCCTTATCAAGTCATTGAGCATGACCACAGTTTAAGCTCAGTTGGCACAGCTTTTATGGCAAAAGTTCCATTAGATCATCTAGCAAAGGCAGTGATTTTAAAAGATCACGAAGATAGACGATTAATGGCAGTTTTACCCGCTAAAAATAAAATCAGCCTTTCAGCTATAAATGACAAATTAATGGGCAGTTATAGCTTAGCGAAAGAGCAAGACATCTATAACATGTTTAACGATTGCGAACATGGCGCCATCCCACCTGTAGGCGACGCGTTTAACATGCATATGATTTGTGATGAGGTATTAGATAATTTAGATCATGTTTATATTGAAGCAGGTGATCATCGCCAGTTATTACGTATTAGCCACGATGATTTTGAAGCAATGACAAGCAATAGTAAGCACCTAAGGTTTAGCAGTGAAATTATTCACTAATTACACCTATCTAGCATTACTTAGGATTGATAATACTAGAAGGTCTGATATAAGTATCATTGTGTAACAGACCTTCTAATACTATTAGAGTAAGGCTAGCGTTTCCAAAAGACATTCACCATTGCACCTAAAATAATCAACGCTCCGCCCATTAAAGTCGTCATTAAGGTTATTTCATCAAATAACAACCAACCTAACAGTAAAGAAAATATCACCTGTACATAAGAATATGCTGTTGCCTTACTAGCATCAGCACATTGTAATGCTTTGGTTAACCCTATCTGCCCTACTTGGGTAAATATCCCCACTAAAACGAGTAAACCTAAGGCTGGCAAGCTTGGCACCACAAAATCACTACCTAAAAAGACCAGCGCGATAGGTAGAGATACAAAAGGAAAATAAAAGACTATAACCGAGCTATCTTCAGTTTTGGTTAATTGCTTAACTATTATATAAGCTACTGCACTGCCAAAAGCTCCTAACACGCCAGCGCCTATACTCAGCCATGAATACGCCTCTGCGCTTCCTTGTAAATTCGGGGCAACCATAACTAATAACCCAAGCAAACTAAGAACAATACAAGTGATTGTTGATCGTTGAATAACTTCTTTTAAAAAGAATAATGCTAACAACGCCGTAAAAACTGGATGTAAATATTGAAGAATGGTCGCTTCTGCTAAAGGTAAGCGGGTAATGGCATAATAAACAAAAAATAATGCGACTGCGCCAACAACACCCCGAGCAATAAGCAGGGGTTTATTATGACCCCAAGGCGATATGTTTTTTCGCCTTATATCCACATAGCTAATAAAAGCAGAGATTATGGCTCTCGCTGCAACGATTTCAAGCACAGGTATACCATAGGTACTCACCGATTTAACGCAAGCAGCCATTAATGCAAAACCTAACGCAGAAATAATCATATACCCAGCACTGCTGGGTATGGTGTTTTTAAACCAAGAAAACATGGGGAACTATGCCATATAAGAATATGACGTGTATTCTAACGAGAAAAGCTAGAAATGATAGCCAAGGATTGATATTTATTGAACATCAATCCTAAACTGTGCTGTATCGACTGTTTTCGCAGGAAATTATTTGTATTTAACTTAAGACGAAACAGTGAATAGCGCTACAGTGAATAGTAGTGATCATTCAAATCCATTGCTTTTCGTTCACGCTGCTTTTCTTTGAATGCTTCAATTTCACGCCAGCTACGCTTTTTTTTCTTAGCGAGCTTTTTCTTTTCTACTTGCTGCTCGAACTCTTCATCGCCAAACTCTTCATCAAACCAGTCATTGTCTTGCATAATTTTTACTCTTGCTGTGAATTAACTCATCACAATGTAAATAATTTTTATGACATTTTTTTTACTGCTAGATGACAATACAATGAATTTGACTAAGATCTAACATAGTTACTAAACAAGTAGTTTTTCACGCATTAATAATAAAAGGGCTAATAAAATCAGCAACAAACTTGATGGCTCCGGAACTTGAATAGAATCATCTGGAGTTTGTGGAACGTCAGAATGATCATCGACAGGAATTTCATGAACAAACGCAAACTCACCTTGCGCAAAGCTTGTCCTTAGTTGTGAAATTTGAGAGTCATCAATTGTACACTCATAACCACAAGCCGTGTAATCCATAAAATTATTCGTTGCACCCATACCAAAATCAAAATAATGATCAAGACCTAAGTTATGGCCAATTTCATGGATAAAGGTCACCATGTTATCAACATAGTCTGAGATTAAGTTAACCAAAATACCTGAACTTCCTAACCATCCCAAACCTAAATAAGGATCATCAAGCGAATACTCAAAAAATGCAGGAACAGTAGTAAAGTTATAATGCTCATCCCCTAAACCTGCAACTATAGGATATAGTTCAAAACGTTGACTCTGGTCTTCTCCACCAGCCGTATCATAATTTAAAACATTAACCTCACTAAAGTTAATATCTAACCCCACCGAACTAAAGAAATCATCGGCATAAGCTTCTAAATCACCATTCTCTACCATGCTAACATCGGAGCATTCAACACCATCAAAACATACTTGATAAGGGTTAACAGTAAGTTCATGTGTAATTAACGAAGCATGTGCGGTATTAAATAGCGCGACTATAAGTATAGAACTCAATAGTTTGAGTATATTTTTCATATAAAATCCCTTTTATTGTTAGATTAAAGTGCTGTGGTAAATCAAAAATGCCACATCACGCTATGTGCGTGTGCTGATCATTTTTTAGCCTACAGGAGAACTATAGCATCAACAAGTATATATGCTTGTTTTTAACAATAAATGTTTGGAGTCTGTTGTTTTAATTGGCGTCGCGGTGGCAACTGCACCCAAAGGGACACTGCCTCCGGCGTCCCTTTGGAACCCCACGGAGTCGAAACTTAGTAGAATAATAGCTTGGTGTTTGGTTATCGGTTTGGCATCGCGGTGGCGACGGCACCCAAAGGGACGCTGCCTTCGGCGTCCCTCTGGACACCCACGAAGCCCCAACTCAGTTAAGACATGAACAACCATTTTGAGTTTACAGTCAATTCCTGCCGATATTCGTCCATGAAAAGCGGCAGTCTTCGCCATCCATGGCTCAGCTTGACTGACACTTTTCAAAATGGCGATTCATTCACTTCGAAGGGACTTGGAGTGTTTGGTGCTACTAGGAAAATTAAATAAGCCCCATATTTTTCTGAACATTCAAAAATGCAAAACCAGTTTTATTAGCCCCCAACCTCTCAACACGCGCCAAGTCTGCTTGAATCAAATGCCGGAGTGAAAGGCAATATTCACGTATTGCCATCAGGATGATGGCAAAGGCAAAGTAGCACATGGATGTGCGTTCTTTGCCTTTACGTCGAAAATATTGCCTTGAAAGTAGGATCACACTTGATTAGCAGCGTCGAGGGATTCCAAAGGGGGTTCGGCGTTAAGCCCCCTTTGGGTGTCGTCGGCACACCGACAAAAATCAACAAATAAATCCGCCCAACTCTACTTATTAATCCGCAAAAGCTTCCTGAATCAATTTATTATGTTTACAATAACAGTAGTTTAAGGAGTATAGTACTTTGAAAAGAACAACTTATATTATCGGAGCAGGTGCAAGCTATGAACTTGGACTTCCTACAGGAGAAGAGCTGAAAAGCATAATTGCCAATTTATTGAATATTAATTTTGATTTCAGTTCTCAAACTAGCGGAGATTACCAAATTGTAGATGCTTTAAGAAAGTATAGTAGCGAACGACTTCAAGATTTAAACTTATATCGGAATGAATGTATTCACATCAGTAAAAATATGCCGTTGTCTATCTCAATAGATAACTTTATAGATACTCAAAAAGGAAACGAAAAATTAGAGCTGTGTGGAAAAATGGGGATTGTACAATCTATTATCCAAGCAGAAAAAAGCAGTTTACTCTACCAAGACAAAAACCAAGAAATTAACTTCAATGATTTAAATAAAACCTGGTATTTATCTTTTTTCAAAACTATTACTGAAAACTGTATAATTGAAGATCTTCCTAATAGACTTAAATTAATAACTTTAATTATTTTTAATTATGATAGATGTTTAGAGCACTTCTTAATTAACGCATTAATACAATATTATCGTATTGATGATAGTGCAGCTATTTCCTTAGTTTCTAATTTTAAAATAATTCACCCATATGGAACCATAGGCCTATTACCTTGGCAAGCTTCTAACTAACATAATTATGTAGAATTTGGTCAGAACGTTAAAACAAATTATTTAATTGAAAACGCTCAAAATATTAAAACATTTACTGAAGGAGTAGAGAGTAATAGAGTTAAAGAGTTACATGACATTATGAGTAAAAGTAAGCGTATAATATTTCTTGGATTTGCTTATCATAAATTAAATATGAAATTATTAGGTAAAGGTGGATTTGTTACTTCATACAACTCAGAAGATGTTGAATGTTTTGGCACTTCATTTGGTATGTCTAAAAATGATAAAGAATTAGTAGTAAACTCCATTCAAGCTTTATTCGATGATAACATTAAAACTAATATTGAAAATCTTACTTGCTACGACTCTTTTAATGAATATTCGAGAAGTTTAGGCTATTAAAACAAAAAACCCGCTAAATAGCAGGTTTTTTAATAAGAATTTACAAGCTGTAAGCTACTCGCCTACCAACCTGTTTTCTCTTTAAGTGCTACACCGATATCCGCTAAAGAACGAACCGTTTTAACACCAGCCGCTTCTAAAGCAGCAAATTTCTCATCAGCAGTACCTTTACCACCAGCGATAATCGCGCCAGCGTGACCCATACGCTTACCAGCAGGTGCAGTAACACCAGCAATGTAAGATACTACAGGCTTAGTAACGTTCGCTTTGATGTACTCAGCAGCTTCTTCTTCTGCAGTACCACCAATTTCACCAATCATTACGATTGCTTCAGTTTGGTCATCTTTTTCGAACATTTCTAGTACGTCAATGAAGTTAGTACCTGGGATAGGGTCACCACCAATACCTACACAAGTAGATTGGCCGAAACCAGCATCAGTAGTTTGTTTAACTGCTTCGTACGTTAATGTACCAGAGCGAGAAACGATACCTACTTTACCTGGCTTGTGAATGTGACCTGGCATGATACCAATCTTAGTTTCGCCTGGAGTGATAACACCTGGACAGTTAGGACCGATCATGCGAACGCCAGATTCATTAAGCTTAACTTTTACGTCAACCATATCTAAAGTTGGAATACCTTCGGTAATAGTAACGATAATTTCGATACCAGCATCGATAGCTTCTAAGATAGCATCTTTACAGAAAGGTGCTGGAACGTAGATAACTGTTGCAGTTGCACCAGTTGCTTCTACTGCTTCACGTACTGTGTTGAATACTGGTAAACCAAGGTGCGTTTGACCGCCTTTACCTGGGCTTACACCACCAACCATTTGTGTACCGTAATCGATAGCTTGCTCTGAGTGGAAAGTACCTTGACCACCAGTGAAACCTTGACAGATAACTTTAGTATCTTTGTTAATTAATACAGACATTATTTGCCCTCCGCAGCTGCAACAACTTTGTTTGCTGCATCTGTTAATGATTCAGCAGCAATAACGTTTACGTCAGAGCTTGCTAATACTTCACGACCCGCTTCAGCGTTAGTACCTTCAAGACGAACAACTACTGGTACTTCAACGCCTACTTCTTTAACAGCTGCGATGATACCTTCAGCGATCATGTCACAACGTACGATACCACCAAAGATGTTTACTAATACGGCTTTAACATTGTCATCAGAAAGAATGATTTTGAATGCTTCAGCAACACGTTCTTTAGTAGCACCACCACCAACATCTAGGAAGTTAGCTGGCTTACCGCCGTGTAAGTTAACGATATCCATAGTACCCATTGCTAGGCCTGCACCGTTAACCATACAACCAACGTTTCCGTCTAGCGCTACGTAGTTTAATTCCCACTGTGCTGCATGTGCTTCACGCTCATCTTCTTGAGATGGATCGTGCATTTCACGGATTTTTGGTTGACGGTATAAAGCGTTACCATCGATACCAATTTTACCGTCTAAACAGTGAAGGTTACCTTCGTCAGTGATTACTAACGGGTTGATTTCTAATAAAGCAAAGTCATGATCGTTGAACATGTTAGCTAGACCCATAAAGATCTTAACAAATTGCTTCATTTGCGTTGGGTTTAAACCTAACTTGAAACCTAACTCACGACCTTGGTAAGCTTGAGGGCCTACTAGTGGATCGATTTCAGCTTTGTGAATTAACTCAGGCGTTTCTTCAGCAACAGTTTCAATTTCAACACCACCTTCGGTAGATGCCATGAAAACAACTTTTTGTGAAGCACGGTCAACAACAGCGCCAAGGTATAACTCGTTAGCAATGTCAGTACAGCTTTCTACTAAAATTTTAGAAACTGGTTGTCCGTTCTCATCTGTTTGATAAGTTACTAAGTTCTTACCTAACCAGTTTTGAGCGAAGTCTTTAATTTCTTCTTTAGATTTAACTAGCTTAACACCGCCAGCTTTACCACGGCCACCCGCGTGTACTTGAGTTTTAACAACCCACATATCGCCGCCAATTTTGTCAGCAGCTTCTGCAGCTTCTTGAGGGGTATCGCAAGCGAAACCTTCAGAAACTGGTAAACCATATTCAGCGAATAATTGTTTCGCTTGATACTCATGCAAATTCATGGTGTTTTATCCATTTATTTATGAATGATGATGTGAGCCCGTTTTATATATTTTTACTGTATAAAACAGACTCAAATCGGTGAAATTTCCTGATTATAGATTCTGGCTAATAGCTAAACATCTAAAAGCAGACGAGTTGGATCTTCTAGTAATTCTTTAATTGTTACTAAGAAACCAACAGATTCTTTACCATCGATTAAACGATGATCATAAGAGAGTGCTAAATACATCATTGGCAAAATTTCTACTTTGCCATCAACAGCCATAGGTCTGTCTTGTATTTTATGCATACCTAAAATACCTGCTTGAGGTAAGTTTAGAATTGGCGTTGATAGTAATGAACCAAATACACCACCGTTGGTAATTGTAAAGTTACCGCCAGTCATGTCAGCCATTGCTAACTTACCATCACGACCTTTAATTGCTAGGTCACGAATTCCATTTTCAATACCTGCCATGCTAAGTTGGTCTGCATCACGTAATACTGGTGTAACTAAACCACGTGGTGTAGATACCGCAATAGAGATATCAAAGAAGTTGTGATAAACAATATCGTCACCGTCAATTGAAGCATTTACTGCTGGATAGCGTTTAAGTGCTTCAGTAACTGCTTTTACGTAGAAAGACATAAAACCTAGACGTGTGTCATGTGTTTTTTCAAAAATGTCTTTATATTGCTTACGTAAATCCATGATTGGCTTCATGTTAACTTCGTTAAATGTAGTTAACATAGCTGTAGAGTTTTTCGCTTCTAATAAACGTGTCGCAATCGTTTTACGTAAACGTGTCATAGGTACGCGTTTTTGACTACGCTCACCTAAATCTTGTGCTTCAGCTACAGCAGCTGGAGCTGCCGGTGCAGGTGCCGCTTTTGCAAGTGCTGCTGCTTCTACGTCTTCTTTAGAAATGCGACCACCTTTACCTGAGCCTGTTACGTCACTAGCAGATAAACCTTTTTCTGTCATCAAACGACGTACTGACGGGCTTGCTAATTCATCAGCACTAACCGCTTCATATTTAGAAGCTGCAGGTGCAGAAGTCGCTGTAGCGCCAGCGGCTAATTCACCAATTTTTTGCTGACCTAAAACAGTGTCGCCTTCAGCGTGAAGTATTTTACCGATTACACCGTTGTCTTGAGCAACAACTTCTAGAACTACTTTATCTGTTTCAATATCAACTAAGTTTTGATCAGCAGTTACAGTATCACCTTCAGCAACATGCCATGTAGCAACAGTTGCATCAGCAACTGACTCAGGTAAAACAGGAACTAGAATATCAATGATTTTAGCATCGCTACCTGCTGTTACAGCAGTTACTTCAGCTGGTTCTTCAGCAGTTGTTGCAGCTGCAGAGCCTTCAGTGAAAATACCAATCACTTGATCGCCTAAAACAGTAGCACCTTCTGCTTGACTGATTTCAGCTAATACGCCATCAGCAGTAGCAGGTACTTCTAAAACTACTTTATCTGTTTCAATATCTACTAATACTTGATCGCGGCTAAACTTTTCACCTACTTGAACATGCCATGTAGCGACAGTTGCATCGGCAACTGATTCTGGTAATACCGGAACTTTGATTTCGGTTGTCATTTATTTATTCCTTACAAACTTTCTTTGTACACTAAAGAGTTAATCTAATCTTATCTAACATCAGCGCTTGAGTTCCAAGCGCTTATTTTCTTTAATGTTAGTCCAATGTTAACGCTTGAGTGACAAGCGCTTGTTGTTCTTTCACATGCATAGACATATAACCACACGCTGGTGCTGCAGAAGCATTACGGCCTGCATATGTCAAATACGTACCTTCAGGGATAGCTGCTCTAAAATGATGCTGAGAACAATACCAAGCACCTTGGTTTTGCGGCTCTTCCTGACACCAAACAAATTGCTTCACGTGTTGATAATCTTTTATCGCTTCTTGAAGCTCTTGTTCAGGGAATGGATATAATTGCTCAATACGAATAATGGCAATGTTATCCTGTTCATTTTTACGACGCTGCTCAAGTAATTCGTAGTACACTTTACCACTACAGAAAACTACTCGCTCAATAGCTTTTGGATCTAAATCATCTACTTCACCAATCACATTTTTAAACTCACCTGTTGCTAACTCTTCCATAGAAGATACTGCTAGCGGATGACGTAATAGTGATTTAGGTGACATAACTACTAGTGGACGACGCATTGGACGTACAACTTGACGACGTAGCATATTAAATACTTGTGCAGGTGTAGAAGGTACACACACTTGCATATTGTGATCAGCACAAAGTTGCAAGAAGCGCTCTAAACGTGCAGAAGAATGTTCTGGTCCTTGACCTTCATAACCGTGAGGTAGCAACATAGTTAAACCACATAAACGGCCCCACTTCTGCTCACCTGAGCTAATAAACTGATCAAAAACTACTTGTGCACAGTTAGCAAAATCACCAAATTGTGCTTCCCAAATTGTTAAACCGGCAGGCTCTGCTGTGGTATAACCATATTCAAACGCTAGTACAGAAACTTCTGATAACACAGAGTCATGTACATCAAAAGGTCCCTGTCCTTCACGAATGTTTTGTAGTGGTAAGTAGGTTGTCGCATCTTCTTGGTTATGTAATACGGCATGACGATGGAAGAAAGTACCACGACCAGCATCTTGACCTGTTATACGAACACGCTCACCAGCATCAACAATCGAAGCATACGCAATGTTCTCTGCCATACCCCAATCAAGTAATTTTTCGCCTGTGGCCATCTTCATGCGATCATCGTAGATCTTTTTAACACGAGAATGCACAGGATGACTTTCTGGGATAGTTGATAACTTAACCGCTAATTCTTTTAATTTATCAACGCTAATTTCTTTATTGTATTCATCATCCCAATCATGACCAAGATATGGTGTCCAATCAACAGAGTGCTCTGTCATTGGGCGCCACTGTTCAACAGTACATTGGCCTTCATCAAGTAATTTACGGTAATACGCTGTTAACTCATCAATTTTCGCTTTAGCTAAGCTACCTTCGTTAATCAATTTATCAGCATATAATTGACGTGGAGTGGCATGCTTTTTAACCGTTTTATACATTAATGGTTGTGTTGCACTTGGCTCATCAGCTTCATTATGCCCATGACGGCGATAACAAACCAAGTCAATAACTACATCACGTTTAAACTCATTGCGATAATCAAGCGCGATTTGTGTTGCTAAAATTACAGCTTCTGGATCATCACCATTAACGTGTAAAATAGGTGCCTGAACCATTTTTGCAATTTCAGTACAATACTCACCACTTCGTGTATCGTTTGGATTTGACGTGGTAAAACCAACTTGGTTATTTACCACAATACGTACAGTTCCGCCTACTTTAAAAGCGCGTGCTTGCGACATATTAAAGGTTTCTTGTACAACACCTTGACCAGCAATCGCTGAGTCACCGTGAATGGTAATAGGTAATACTAAATCACCTTGATCACAATCACGTCTGTCTAAACGCGCGCGTACTGAACCAATAACAACAGGGTTAACAATCTCAAGATGTGATGGGTTAAACGCTAAGGCTAAATGTACATTACCACCAGGGGTAACAAAATCAGATGAATAACCTTGATGGTACTTAACATCACCTGAGCCTAATGCTTCATCATGTTTACCGCCAAATTCATCGAATAATTTTGATGGATTTTTGCCCATCACATTCACGAGCACATTTAAGCGACCACGGTGAGCCATCCCCATAACAACTTCTTTACTGCCAGCAGCACCAGCTCGGGTAATAAGCTCTTTAAGCATTGGTATAAGTGCATCACCGCCTTCTAATGAGAAACGTTTTGCACCTGGGAATTTAGCACCAAGATACTTTTCTAAACCATCAGCGGCGATTAAGCCTTTTAGGATTTCAGTTTTTTCATCAACATTTAAGGTTAATTGTGACTGAATAGACTCAATTCGATTCTGCAACCAACGTTTTTCATCAGTTGACGTGATGTGCATATATTCAGCACCTAAAGAACTACAATAAGTCTTTCGTAGCGCTTTATATAAGTCACCTAACTTCATTGAATCTTGACCAACAGCTAATGAGCCGACATTAAACTCTTTGTCGAAGTCATTTTCTGATAGATCATGATGGGATAGTTGTAAATCACGAACTTTATCACGCTGCCATAATCCTAAAGGATCTAAATTAGCATTTTGATGACCACGTACCCTAAAAGCATTGATAAGTTGTAAAACTTTAACTTGTTTGGCGTCACCGCCTGAGGTAACAACTTGTTTTTTCTGTTGTTTAGCTAAAACTTTAAACTCGTCTCGAATAGCGCTGTGGCGATATTCCACATCACTACCTTCCACTTTAGGAAGCTCTGAAAAGATTTCACGCCATTCTGCAGACACAGAGGCTGAGTTATCTAGGTATGATTCGTACAGTTCTTCAATATAAACGATGTTACCACCGTTTAAATGGGAAGACTCTAACCAAGCCTTCATTACACCTTCTGGCATTGCCTTTTTCCTTTGCTGAGGTAAAGCAACTAAAATAAATAACCACAATACAAATAATAGCGGTTACGGTTAAATTATATTTACTGCGTATTAATTAAAGGAAACACGCAAAACTTTTGGTTATACCTAAACAAAAGGTTAGATATAACCGTTCTATTTCAGATTAAACTGCTCGGCTTAATAGCATAGATTTGATATGGCCTATGGCTTTAGTTGGGTTTAATCCTTTTGGACAAACATCAACACAGTTCATAATGCCATGACAACGAAATACGCTGTATGCATCTTGTAAACCATCCAAACGCTCTTCAGTTGCAGTATCACGACTATCTATTAAGAAACGATAAGCATGTAATAAACCTGCTGGACCAATAAACTTGTCTGGATTCCACCAGAAAGATGGGCAAGATGTTGAACAACAAGCACATAAGATACATTCATAAAGACCATCTAATTTGTCGCGGTCTTCAATAGATTGTAAATTTTCACGCGCTGGTTGTTGTGCATCGTTAATCAAGTATGGCTTAATTTTTTCATATTGCTCATAAAACTGACTCATATCAATGATTAAGTCACGAACAACTGGTAACCCAGGTAAAGGACGTAAAACAATTTTACTGGCCTTTAATTCTGATAACGGCGTAATACACGCTAAACCGTTTTTACCATTCATATTTAAACCATCACTGCCACAAACACCTTCACGACAAGAGCGGCGGAAAGATAAACTTGAATCTTGCTCTTTTAATAAGATAAGCGCATCAAGTACCATTAAATCAGAGCCATCAGGAATCTCTAATTCATAATCTTTCATATAAGGCTTAGCGTCTACATCAGGATTATAACGGTAAATCGAAAATAACTGTTTCATACCAATTACTCCTTAGTAAACACGTGCTTTCGGTGGGAAAGCATCACGGTGAACAGGTTTCATATTAACATCTCGCTTACTCATTTCTTCGCTTTCAGGCGTATAGATTGAGTGGCATAACCAGTTTTCATCATCACGTTCAGTGAAATCTTGTCTTGCGTGAGCACCACGAGATTCTGTACGGAAGTTTGCCGCTTTTGCTGAACAGAATGCTGTTTCCATTAAGTTATCTAATTCTAAACATTCAATACGCTGAGTATTAAATTCAGATGACTTATCGTCTAACTTAGCAACTTTAAGACGTTCGCGAATTTCTGTTAATTCTTTCATGCCTTGTGCCATAGCTTCACCTTCACGGAATACCGAGAAGTTTAACTGCATACACTGTTGTAAGTCTTTGCGGATTTGAACTGGATCTTCACCTGTTGTTGAAGATTCCCAACGATTTGTACGAGCAAGTGCGGCTTCTAAATCTGACTCTGAAGCATCTTTACCGTTTTGTGTTTCGTTTAAGTAGGTACCTAAGAAGTTACCTGCAGCACGACCAAATACCACTAAATCAAGTAGAGAGTTACCACCTAAACGGTTTGCACCATGTACAGATACACAAGCAATTTCACCTACCGCAAATAAACCGTCAACAATAGATTCTGTGCCATCAGCTGCAACATTAATTGCTTGACCATTAACGTTACAAGGTACACCACCCATTTGATAATGACAGGTAGGAATAACAGGAATCGGCGCATCTGCTGGATCAATATGAGCAAATGTTTTAGATAAATCACAAACACCCGGTAAACGTTTGTATAAGGTTTCACGACCTAAGTGATCTAGTTTTAATTGAATATGTGGACCGTATTGAGGATGGTCTAAACCACGGCCTTCACGAATCTCAGTCATCATTGAACGAGCTACAACATCACGGCCGGCTAAATCTTTAGCATTCGGCGCGTAACGTTCCATGAAGCGTTCACCATCTTTGTTAAGAAGGTAACCACCTTCTCCACGACAACCTTCAGTTACCAATACACCTGCACCTGCAATACCTGTTGGGTGGAATTGCCACATTTCCATATCTTGCATTTGAATGCCAGCACGAAGTGACATACCAACACCATCACCCGTATTGATATGAGCATTAGTTGTTGAAGCAAAAATACGGCCAGCACCACCAGTAGCAAGTACAGTAGCACGTGCTTTAAAGTAGACAATTTCGCCTGTTTCAATGCAAATTGCTGTTGTACCCACAACGGCACCGTCACTGTTTTTAACTAAATCTAATGCATACCACTCAGAGTATACGTTAGTTTTGTTTTTAACATTTTGTTGGTACAAACAATGTAGCAGTGCATGACCAGTACGGTCAGCAGCAGCGGCAGTACGTGCAGCTTGCTCGCCACCAAAGTTTTTAGATTGACCGCCAAAAGGACGTTGATAAACACGGCCATCTTCAAAACGAGAAAAAGGTAAACCCATTTTCTCTAATTCAATAACAGACTCAGGACCTGTTTTACACATATACTCGATAGCGTCTTGGTCACCGATATAATCAGAGCCTTTAACTGTATCATACATATGTTGTTCCCAATGATCTTCATGTGCATTACCTAAAGCAACGGTAATACCACCTTGAGCAGATACTGTATGAGAACGAGTTGGAAATACTTTTGAAATCAAAGCACAAGATTTACCTGACTCTGAAATCGCTAATGCAGCACGCATGCCCGCGCCGCCTGCGCCAATAACTATGGCGTCAAATTCACGAATTGGAACGCTCACTTACACACCCCACACAATTGAGAAGCCAAACACTACGTAGGCTAATAACAAAACTGAAAAGAAAAACTGCAATGCACCACGTAAAAATGCTGGTTTGATGTAATCTGACAACACTTGCCAAACACCAATTTTAGCGTGCACAAGTAACGCTAACAGCGCTAACATTGTGGCAACCTTTACGCTCATACAAGCAAAGAACCCTTGCCAAACATCATAAGTAACACTAGGTGTTACTACAAAAAAACCAGCAAGTAGTAAGGTGTAAAGTACTAGAATAACGGCACTAGCTCTTAAAAGAATAAAATCATGTACGCCATTACGGCCTACTGATGCGACGACGCCTACCATAACCAAACTCCTATAACAGCAGATATAGCCAACCAAAGTACAATAACTAATTTGGCGCTAGCATTACCTGAAGATAATTCTTCAAAATGACCTAAATCCATAAACAAGTGACGAACACCTGCTAGTACATGGTAAGTCAGTGCTGATAAACAGCCGAAGATAATAAATTTAAAGAAAAAGCCATCAAGACATTCTTGAATTTTGGCAAATCCTTCAGCAGAAGAAAGAGAGGTTGAAAGGGTCAATAATAGGATGCCTATAGCAAATACCATAATGACACCAGAAATACGGTGTAAGATTGAAGCATTAGCTGCGGGGTGCATCTTTATCGTAGATAAATCTATATTTACAGGACGTTGTTTTTTCACAATTGTTGCCTAAAGAGCTTGAAAGCCTTCAACTTTTATTATTGTTACTCATGAACTACTTTTTAGATTTTAGTACTTATCTTCATTTACAAAATACAAAAAATACTAAAAGAGATTACTAAAAAAGTAATTCCCGAAATGAACGGTAACTGCTTAATATAAAAATAACGCATTAATCATACTTAACAGTTAAGCCAGCCCGCGTAATAATAACGAACTTGCCTTAAGTTAGCTAAGTAATTCTATTAATACTTTCGTATAAGAAATAATATTTCTACATTGAAATGATTTCTTATTCAGCAAGAGAATTTTTACTTTTTCTCTTGTTAAAAATACGATGTAAAAAAAAGCAATCACAGAACGGCTTGATTATATAGCTGATAATGAATAAATTCAATTTTCGAAACAGGCAATTATCACACCACCGACCAATGATGATTACTTTTTAGTCAACTTTTGTGATGGTCGTCAAACTTTAGACTAATGGCTATTACATTTTTTTCTTGAATTGGGGTAGAATGTTGCCAGTTTGATTTACCCAAGCAACGTAATAAAACAAACTAAATTTTCATTTTTTCGTTTTAGTACTAAAATACATCTATTCAGAAATAGTACTAATTACGAAAGTCAGATTGTCAAAATACATTGCAAATTATAATTGATAGGGGATAAAAAATATGGCTGAATCTAAAGCCTCACTAAGTATTGACGGTAAAGAAATTACCGAACTGCCTATTCTAAAAGGCTCTGCAGGTACTGACGTAATTGATATCAGAACCTTAGGTGGCCACGGCTACTTCACTTACGACCCTGGTTTTTTAGCAACGGCTTCATGTGAGTCATCAATCACATTCATTGACGGCGGAAAAGGTGTTTTACAACATCGTGGCTACCCAATTGACAGCCTAGCAAAAGAAGCTGACTACCTTGAAGTTTGTTATATTTTACTTAACGGTGACGCACCAACTCAAGCCGAATATGAAGATTTTAAAAGCATCATCACTAACCATACTATGGTGCATGAGAAGCTAGTACATTTCTTCCACGGTTTCTTACCTGACGCTCATCCTATGGCAATGATTTGTGGTGTTGTAGGCGCATTATCTTCTTTCTACCACAGTGACTTAGACATAAATGATGCAGCTCAAAGAAAGCGTAGTGCTCACCGCCTAATTGCTAAAATGCCAACCATTTCAGCCATGGCTTATAAGTATAGTATAGGGCAACCATTTGTTTACCCACGTAATGACTTAACTTACGCTGAAAACTTCCTACACATGATGTTTTCAGTACCTGCTGAAGAGTATAAAGTAAGTCCTATTGTTGCTAACGCAATGGATAGAATCTTTACTCTTCATGCGGATCACGAGCAAAATGCATCTACCTCTACAGTACGTCTAGCTGGCTCTTCTGGTGCTAACCCTTATGCTTGTATCGCTGCTGGCGTTGCTTCTTTATGGGGACCTGCTCATGGCGGCGCTAATGAAGCTTGTCTAACTATGCTTGAAGAAATTGGTAGCTTAGACCGTGTTGATGAGTTTGTTGCTAAAGCTAAAGATAAGAATGATCCATTCCGCTTAATGGGCTTTGGTCACCGTGTTTATAAGAACTTTGACCCACGTGCTACCGTAATGCGTGAAACATGTCATGAGGTTCTAAATGAGCTAGGTATCAATGATCCTCTACTTGATGTAGCTATGGCATTAGAAAAAGTAGCTTTAGAAGACCCTTACTTTATCGAGAAGAAGCTATATCCAAACGTAGATTTCTACTCAGGTATTATCCTTAAAGCCATTGGTATTCCTACTAGCATGTTCACGGTAATTTTTGCTATGTCTAGAACCGTTGGTTGGATTGCGCATTGGGATGAAATGTTATCTCAACCAGGTCAAAAAATTGGTCGTCCTCGTCAGAAGTACACGGGTGAAATCAACCGAGAATTTGTATCTTTATCGAAAAGGTAACATACATAACTAGTCAAATTAACCTCAAAAAAGGTAGCGAAAGCTACCTTTTTTTATGGTTAAAATTCATAATTATTCATATTTTTTGATTAATAACTATTTTCTATATGTTGTTTTTTTATGCAAAAAAAGGTGAAAAAACACCTAAAAACACTATACTTTTTATTTATTAGAGTAATAACTAACATTCACAAAAAAAATAATGAAAACCTATTATTTTTGTCATAAAACGGTTTTTTAGCTAAATTTTTGCCGATAATCTTTGGGTGTTAATCCGGTAAAGCGTTTAAAAAGTTGCCTAAAACTACTAATATCTTCGTAACCTACTGACCAAATAATTTGGTTTATACCTTCAGTGGTTTTTTCAAGTTTATCTTTAACTCGCTCGACACGGATCCTTTGTAGATAATTGATAGGATTTTCATTGGTTGCTTGTTTGAATCGACGCTTAAAAGTTCTTGAGCCCAGCCCTACTTTTTCTGCTAGTTCATCCATTGAAATGTCTGTTTTATAGTGAGTCTCTAACCAGTCTTGTGCAGTTAAAATAGCTTGGTCTTGATGCTTTTTTTGGGCTTTAAATGATAAATAAGGTGACTGCTTCTGTCTGACAGGATCAAAGACAAGTAATTTCGCACAATCTGACACAATATCCTTACCACTAAATCTATCAACAATGTGCAAAGCAAGATCAATATAGGACATAGAGCCACCTGAGCAAATAATATCGCCATTATCAATAATTAATTGATCACAATCGAGTCGTATATACGGAAAAACTCGTCGAAATAATTCAGCACTTCGCCAATGTGTTGTAGCCGTTTTCCCGACTAACAATCCTGACGAAGCTAACAAAAATGCGCCGGTACAAAAGCTCGAAATAAGAGTACCTTGTGCTTTGCAGTATGTTAACCACTGCCTGATACTGTCTTTATTGGCTATTTCAATATCATCACCACAGCAATCAACAACCACTTCAACAGAAGCTGACAAGACAATAATATCAGGCGCACTTTCAAGACTTAGTTGCTCGGTAGGCTTTATTTCAATGCCGTTATAACCATAAACGCTTTTATTATCGATAGTCACTATTTGGCAATCAAAGTTGTCAACATTGCCATCGCCATAACGACGGCTTATACAATAGTTTGCTGTAGAGAACACATCTAATGCGCCATATACAGCAGAAACCATACAATGCTCAGTGGCTAAAACTAAAACCTTCATTTATACCCCACATTCCTCGCAAAAAAAATGGCACTTATGCCATTAACTATGTCAAATATGCCACCATACAAAATAATGTTCAAGCATTAGTATTTTTCCATAAGGTAGCTATTTAACCTGAGGTTTGTATAAGAAATTGTGCAACGCCTATTAAATCAAACACTTAGGGTAGTTTGATATTTCTAGCGAGGAATTTTTGCTGTATTCAAGGCAAACTTGCGGGTCAATAGCTGGTTTATTGCAAGTAAATTTAACGAAGAAGACAGTAAAAAATAACCGCTTGAAACGCTTTGCTTATGTAAATCTCAGGTTATTTAATTTCGACATAAGGAAATTCTCATGATAAACATTATTAATTTATGCCTAATCATACATAGGGTCACTTTAGTTACATTACTGATATTAATAGCATTAGTTCCATTGATAACCAGTATTGATGAAATAATGGCATTTGTTATTTTACCTAGCCTTTTGATAGTGCTATTTACGCTAAGTATCATTATTGAACAAAAACTCTTGCGACTCGCTTCAGCAGAAGCTACCAATAAAAAGCCTAAACTTTGTTTATTGAAAAGGTGTTATCACAAAAATTGCTTAAGTTAGTTTTCAACATGTAGGCTATCTCGGTATAATACGGCCTGTTTCTTTTTACCGATAAAGCCTTCAATTACATGTCTGATTATTCTTTAAGATTTGCAGGTATCGCTCGCCTGTATGGCCAACAAGGCGCAAAGCTCCTTCAACATGCACACTTCTGTGTTGTTGGCATTGGTGGTGTTGGCTCTTGGGTAGCGGAATCCCTTGCTCGTAATGGTATTGGTCAAATCACTTTAATTGATCTGGATGATATATGTATTAGTAATATCAATCGTCAAATTCACGCCTTAACCAGTACCATTGGTGAGAGTAAAGTAGACGTAATGGCTGGTCGCATCAAAGAAATTAACCCCGATTGCCAAGTGAATATTATTGAAGACTTTGTCACAGTCGAGAATTTAGCCGAGTTAATGTCGGCTCAACATTTGCCAAGTAGATATGATTTTGTGATTGACGCCATTGATGCAGTTGATATCAAAACTCGTTTAATCGCATATTGTAAGCGCAATAAAATGCCTATTATTACTATTGGTGGTGCGGGTGGCCAAGTCGATCCAAGCCAAATAGCTATTACAGATTTAAGTAAAACTTATCAAGATCCCCTTTTGGCAAAAGTGAAAAATCAGTTGCGACGTGAATTCAATTTTCCTCGAGCAGATGTAGCAAAAGCTAGTAAAAGGAAGTTTTCAATCGATGCGGTATTTTCTACCGAGCAACTTCGCTACCCTGATACAACAGGCGACGTTTGTTTAGCTAAACCTGACGCTAATCAATCAGGTGCTGCGACAACTCGACTAGACTGTAGTGGTGGCTTTGGTGCCACTACTCATGTTACCGCTACTTTTGCGTTCTTTGCTGTAGCAAGAGCAATTGATAAGTTGCTTAAAAAAAAGTTTTCAAGTTAAACTAGCGATTATTCATTATCACACTGACTGGCAATACGGTTAATTTTTTCAACAATAGCTAAAATACCGTTTCCTCGAGAAGGGCTTAGTTGTTCCATTAAACCCAGTGTTGCAAAGTAGTCCTTAATATCGAACGCCAAAACTTGCTCGGCCGTTTTACCATTAAATGCCGCAAGTACAATCACCAATAAACCGCGAATAATCTTGGCGTCACTGTCTGCTTGAAAATGCAAAATGCCCTGCTTATCTTTGCTTGCTTTTAACCAAGCTAAACTTTCACAGCCATGAATTAAAGATTGCTCATTTCGATGCTTCTTATCGAGGCGTTGTAATTTTTTACTCAATAACATGATTTCGCGATGGCGATTATGCCAACCGCCAACGTTGGCAAACAGATTAATAACATCATCACTGTTATATTCACGATTAGGTGATGTTGATTGTTCAACAATACTTTGATCACTGATTATTGGATTTACATTTGAGCCTGACAATATGTTTTCTAAGCAAGTAATGAAATAATCTATCTCCTCTATCGTATTATAAGGCGCTAAAGAAATTCGTAAGCACCCAGTTATTGATAAATATTCCATTAATGGCATTGCGCAGTGGTGGCCACTACGAATAGCAATACCATAACTATCAAGTGCACTAGCTATGTCATGATTATGGTGACCATCAATCGTCACTGAAAACACAGGAATATCAGGTATTCCTGAAACAATAAAATTCACCTGAGGTATTTTAGTTAATGCTTGGTAACAGTGCTGAATTAATAAGGTTTCATAACTATTAACGTCTTGATGCTGAAATTTATTTATGAAATCTATCGCCTGTGAATAGGCAATAACACCAGCAATATTAGATGTACCTGGCTCAAACTTAAAGGGTATTTCATTAAACGTAGTTGCTTGCTCAAAACTCACTGTTTTAATCATTTCTCCGCCTGCTTGATATGGCGGCATACTTTCGAGCAAATGCCGCTTGCCATACAGTACCCCTACTCCCGTTGGGCCATACATTTTATGTGCAGAAAATAAATAAAAATCACAATCAAGGGCCTGTACATCGACAGGAAAATGAGCAATTGCCTGTGCGCCATCAATAACTGTTACCGCCCCTTTTTCTTTGGCTTTATTAATCACAGTTTCAATCGGATTTAGTTTGCCAATAACATTAGAAACATGTCCACAACAGACAATTTTTGTTTTCGAACTCAAAAGCTTGTCATAAGCGATAAGATCAATCCGCCCATCTTTTGCAAGAGGTAATACTCTAATCACGGCTCCTGTTTTCTCTGTGACCAATTGCCAAGGAACAATATTGGCATGGTGTTCACTTACCGCAATAATTATTTCATCACCGACTTTAAGTCGTTGAGTGCCCAGTGTATTTGCAATCAAATTGATACTTTCTGTCGCACCTTTTGTCCAGATAACTTCTTTTATTGATTGGGCATTGATAAAGTTTTTTACTTTCTGCCTTGCTTGTTCAAAAGCCGTCGTTGCCTTAGCACTGAGCATATGCGAAGCTCTATGCACATTGGCATTATATGATTGATAAAACGTTTGATAGCAATCAATTACACTTTGCGGTTTTTGTGTTGTCGCTGCATTATCAAAATATACTAACTTGTTAGTTGCTACTTGATCAGCTTCCTCTTCAGCAGCAGTATCACTTCTAAGCCTCTCATTAGAAAGTAATGGAAACTGTTGTCGAAAGTCTTGAATATTAAAACTCGTCATAAATAAGTTTGCTAAATTTTGTCACATCATAAAGTTGACATAATTATACCTTATATTAGGCACTTAGTATTAGCGGCAAAAATAAAACCACCTCAATGCACTTTAATTAAGATTTTTCACTGATTTTGCGTTAGTATTAACATAATGTTAACGCGTTCAAAGGAGGAACAGTATGACATTGTATTCTTGGTTCACAGAAGAAAAAAATAAAGGGAATAAAAACAAACACTTTATTGGTAGCAAGTCTAAAGAAGTTATAACAGGCAATACTATGTGGCCGGTAGCAACCGTTACTCAAGGACAACAAATAATACCGCCATTGAAAAAGAAACCAATATCAACGTTAGGTGAAAAGGCTTTTTTAGTACCTTCAAGGAAAGTACCATCAAAGGAAGCACCGTTATCTACATTGTTAACAGTGAAAGGTACTAAAAGCTCTCTGTAAACAAGCTGACATTATTGCAAGGTTCCTAGAAGTTGCCTTGTAATACTTTTTTTCTCCTCTGTGGTGAATCTTCCCACACTGCTGCCCTTTCAAGCCAATATCTTGCTTGCTCTATATTACCCTGCTGAAAATACGCTAAAGCAATATTATAATGAAAACTTGGCATAACATACTTAAACCCACTCCTTTGTATAAATGACAAATACTCTTGAGGAAATTTAAGTGAGAAATATTGCATTTTGGTTGCTCTGCTCAATGGCATGTAAGCAGTAAATTTCCCCTGTCCTACTATGTTCTCATCTATATTTTTATTTTTAATGGCTGCGTTTTCACAAGTTTTCCCTGAAAATACGCCAACCTCATGAGCATATCGTTTCGGGGTGCCTAATAACCATTGCTGAGGTGAAGGGATGCTCAGAGGTTTAATTGGTTGCAAAACAGGTGTACTTGCTTTAATAAAATCACGCCAAGCAAGCTGAGATAACACCTTTTCTCTAACCTCTGTTCTATCTCCTTGATATTGAGTAGCCAAAACCGCAATATTTTCTGAAAACACTTGCTGTTGTTCCTGCTGACAGGCTTTATGATCTTTTGCTAATGGATATTCATCAACAAAACCTAACAAGTGACTGATTTCATGTACAAAGATATCAAAATCATCAAAAGCATCTATATACATCGCCCCAAAATGCACATTAGCACCGCCTTCAGGTAGCAACAAACCAACAAAGCGCGTATCAACACTCTCTGCTATGCCTTGCCATTTAGACTCATTACATACAATGGGCTGAGTTGAATTTGCTGTACAAGCTAACGTATCACTTGCGATATAACGTACAGGTGCAAAACAAACATACTGGTTTAACGGGTGCTGCTCAAAAGCGTTTATTAAGCTTTCTAAATGCTGCAAATGCGCAAAGTTACTGGCAAAAAATTGAATGCTGTTCGAACAAGAGGTCGCTTTTTCTAACCTTAAATTCGTCGCAGTCACTTGATATTTTTCAATCTTATTTAATATGGCTTGCCCCTGCTCATACTTTTGAAAGGCTCTGCCATGTTGCGCTAAACTTTGTTCAATAGCATCCATATCCCCTTCATTAATCATAATATGCAACTGAAGTACACTCGCTGAAATTAAACTTGTTTCATCTATATCTTTTGGTAGTTGAGACAACAGAGCTTTTGCATATTGTAGATTTTTGTTATCAAAGTAATGTTGCGCTAAAGCAATATATGCCGGAGGAAATTCCAATCGAATAGCTTGATTGAATTGAATAAGTGCTTGTGGGCTTAACTGCTGAGATTGATAAAAAATCGCTAATTCATAAGCCGCTCGTCCTTGAGTTTTTGATAATTTATGGGCTAACTCAAGCCAAGTACTACTATGCTTATCTGATGCTTGCCAAGCATATTGCAAAGCGGCTGAGTTATTTTGTTTTAGCGAGAAAGTTAATTGACGTTGAGAGAATGTTTGATTGTTTATTTGAGCGGTTAAGTAGGCAGACAAAGAAAATGAGCTTGCTGGCAATGTTATTAATAAACAAGCTAATAATCCCCTCATTAGCCAAAGGTAGTTTACTGACATTGCCATTTGAGCACTGTTAGCTCGGGTTGTTAGGTGTTACAACAGAGACTTTCTTTACACGCATTAAGTCTAATTCTAACTGTGAATACCTATGTTCAACAAACTCATAAACATTAGTACTAATAGACAGTTTAAAGAAGTTCATTGCTGCACCTTTATACCCTAGCATTTGATTATATTTCCCTAAATAAAAATACGCCTCACATAACCTATCGGTTAGGGCTTTATTAGAATGAACACCTCGAGCTAGGCCTTGTATAAATTCATCTTGGTTGATATTACCTAAATACAAGTGAATAACTTGTTTAGCCCAATTATCATCAGCAATTAAAGCTGCATTTTCGGCAAGGTTTTGTTTGGCCAACGCTGGGTTGGTTTCATATTGAGCCATGTAAAGCCATAACAAACGGTAAGGATCATCACTTCTCTTTTGCGAAAACACTTCAAAATCTTGTGCGGCTAATTCAGGTCTATCGCCATAATACAAAGCAATGCCACGATTTAAGTAGACATACTCATGATTTGGCTCTAAATCTAATACCGAATCAAACTTTTCATACGCTTGTGAGAACTCACGAATTTGAGTGAAATAAATCCCTAAAAAGTTATACGCATCAGCAAGCTTATTATCTAACTGCAATGCTTGAGTAAAGTCTATTCTTGCTAAAGTACGCAAACCGACACTGTCGTATAAGACGCCACGATCAAATAAAATTTTAGCATTTTGCTCTTCTGTTAACTTAGCTCGAGTAAGGAAATCAGAATAACGCGCAATAGCAATTTCACTTTTAAAGTTGATGGCGGCAGGCTCAGCAATAATTAATTGTTCTAAACCTGTAGAAAAATGATTATTTTTAGACGTGCTGGCGCAACCTTGAGCGAGTAGTAAGCCACAGATAAAAAAGAGTAGTGTTATATTTTTAAAAATAGGATTCACTAAATTGCCTTGCTATTGAATAATAAAGGGAGATACACAAGATTCGATTGTACTTTAATTTAGCACTAATGACATAACAAAAAGGAGCCAAACGGCTCCTTTTTCAATGATTAGTATAACAAAGTACTTTTAAAGCAGTTTTATTCTGCAGCTGACTCTTCTTGAGACGCTTCTGCTGGTTTTTCAATTGCTTCTTTAATACTTAAACGTACACGGCCTTGACGGTCAACTTCAAGTACTTTCACTTTCACTTCTTGTCCTTCAGATAACACGTCACTTACATTGTTAACACGTTCTTCTGAAATTTGTGAAATATGAACTAAACCATCTTTACCAGGTAATACGTTAACAAATGCACCGAAATCAACGATACGAACAACCTTACCTGTGTACAGTGTGCCTACTTCAATTTCAGCCGTAAGTGCTTTAATGCGGTTAATGGCATCTTCTGCTTGCTCACCTGATGTTGCAGCAATTTTAACTGTACCATCGTCATCAATTTCAATTGTAGTGCCTGTTTCTTCAGTCAACTGACGAATTGTTGCGCCACCTTTACCGATGATGTCACGAATCTTATCTTGGTTAACTTTCATGGTATGAATACGTGGAGCAAATTCAGAAATTTCTTCTCTGTGACCCGCAATCGCTTCATCCATTACAGATAAAATGTGTGTACGAGCAGCTTTTGCTTGGTTTAAAGCAATTTGCATGATTTCTTGTGTGATACCTTCAATTTTGATATCCATTTGAAGTGCAGTAATACCTTCTGTAGTACCCGCAACTTTAAAGTCCATATCACCTAAGTGATCTTCATCACCTAAAATATCTGAAAGAACAACGAAATCATCACCTTCTTTAACTAAGCCCATTGCTATACCAGCAACAGAAGCTTTAATTGGAACACCAGCATCCATTAATGCTAATGACGTACCACAAACAGAAGCCATTGAAGATGAACCATTTGATTCAGTAATTTCAGATACAACACGTACAGCGTATGGGAATTCTTCAATAGTTGGCATTACCGCTAACATACCACGTTTTGCTAAACGACCATGACCGATTTCACGACGCTTAGGTGAGCCTACAAAACCAGTTTCACCAACACAGTATGGAGGGAAATTATAATGAAGCATAAATGCATCAGTTTTCTCACCCATTAAGGTATCAAGACGTTGAGCGTCACGTTGAGTACCTAAAGTCGCCGTTACTAATGCTTGCGTTTCACCACGGGTAAATACCGCAGAGCCGTGAGTACGTGGTAACACGCCAGTCATCACGTCCAAACCACGAATTGACTCAGGATCACGACCATCAATACGTGGTGAACCTTGAGTAATACGACCACGAACAACAGTTTTCTCTAAATCATGGAATAAGTCTTTCGCTTCTTGAACATTCAGCTCTTCATCAGCAGCTAATAACTGTTCAACAACATCGTTGCGAATTTCTGCAATCTTTTCATAACGAACTGCTTTTTCAGTAATTTGATAAGCTTCATTTACTTGCGCTTCAGATAATTCAGCAATTTTAGCTACTAGCTCTGCATTTTTCTCAGGAGCAGTCCAGTCCCAAACTGGCGTGTTCACTTCTGCTTTAAATTCATTAATAGCAGTAATCGCTGTTTGCATTTGCTCATGACCATAAACAACAGCACCAAGCATAACTTCTTCAGATAAAACATCTGCTTCAGATTCAACCATTAATACCGCAGAATCTGTACCTGAAACCACTAAATCTAACTGACTTGTTGGTAATTCAGATTGAAGCGGGTTAAGAATGTATTGACCATCAGTGTAACCAACACGAGCAGCACCAACTGGGCCACTAAAAGGAACACCTGCGATTGCTAATGCCGCAGAAGTACCAATAAGTGAAATAATATCGGGTGCAATTTCAGGGTTTACTGAAACAACAGTGATGATAACTTGAACTTCGTTAGTGAACCCTTCAGGGAATAATGGACGAATTGGACGGTCAATTAAACGTGCAATTAATGTTTCTTCTTCTGAAGGACGGCCTTCACGCTTGAAGAAGCTACCTGGAATTTTACCTGCAGCGTAAGTACGCTCTTGATAGTTAACCGTTAATGGGAAGAAGTCTTGACCTTCTTTCGCATCTTTTTTCGCTACAACTGAAACTAATACACAAGTATCGTCCATGCTTGCCATTACAGCAGCAGATGCTTGACGAGCAATAGCACCCGTTTCAAGCGTTACGGTATGTTGACCGAATTGAAATTTTTTAGTGATTGGATTTAACATTTAATATGTTTCCTTAATTCTTTACATACATATGTAATTTATTGATATACCTAATCAATCTGTACAATTATTTATTCACTCAAACACAACATAACGGTGTAAGTAGAACAAAAAATTATACAGTTTGATTGATTATTTTTTACTTAAATTCGCCTTCAATTTTCACCAAATTAAAGAACAAAAAATTTAAGCACCGACATTATACTGACCTGAGCGCCATTTGCTAGCAAGAATGGCTACTTAACGCTCATTGACTACAAAAAAGATCAAATCAATAGAAAGAAAAGAAGAAACAGCAGAGTATTTTAAGCAAAAAGTGCAAGTTTGATGGAAAAAAACTGCAATATTTAAAGCTTTTACTGTAAGTTATTTAGAAAAGGTGCCCCTTTAACTAGATGCTTAGGTATTAGGTATTAGGTATTAGGTATTAGGTATTTGCATTTTTCTGATACAAGGCGCATTGCGCACCTGCGGGATCTTTTATCACGACATATTTATCATTTCCCATGGACTTAATAGCTGTAACAAGCTCACCACCTTCTGCTTGTACCCTTGTAACCGCATGCTCAATATCGGCGACCAAAAAATAGGGTAACCAAACTGCAGGCATATCAGCATTAGCACCTTTTGCATGACAAACACCGGTAGCAAAACTGTCCGTTACACTTGCCTCTGTGGTTTGACTCGAAGCCTCAACCTTTGAACTCATCGCAAAATCAACATAGGCATCATCACCGTCAATCATCTTAACGGGTTCACTTTGCCAACCAAGCACTTTTTGATAAAAATCTTGTACTTGCTCCGCATGTTGAACAGATAGGTCCATCCATGCCATATCACCTATTTTTTCACCATACATAAGTAGTTCCTCGTATAAAAACTCATTTAACTCAGTTTAGGATTTTTTGGATAAAAACGCTCAGGTAATGCATTAATATGTTCAAAAAAACGCGTATCTTTATAGGGTAGTTTCATAAAGCCTGAAATACCTAAACCATTAATGGTAGGCAGTAAAGCAAGTAATTCATCCAGGCACTGACGAAACTCTGCTTTTTTATCATGATTTAACAACATCAAGTAACTGTGTATTTTCAAATGCTTAGGCAGTACTTCAAAAATAATACAACCAGTATGATGAATAAGATTTAAACGGGACAAGACTGCCATCATTTCATCAGGCAAATACAAATATTCATCGGGATCTTTACCGTCTTCAAAGTATGAATGCAACCGGGTGATATCATCAATATCAGCAACATCACTGACTTCAAACGCTATCTTTTGTTCTGCATGAGCAACAAAAGGATTAGATTCATCTTCACGTTCCACATGTAAAGTATTACGCGCATTAAATAAACAACTTTTGAAAACACCAATGCGAAAAATACCTTGAGCTAAGTGGATCATATTATTTACCGCACTTTCAAATGACGCTTTCAGCTCAGGGTTAAATAAGGTTAAATTTGAATCAATATATACGCCCTCTTTCGCCCAACGAATAGCTAAACCACCCACCACGGGAAAGTTACCTAAACGCCCTAATGCGGCAATAAAAGCCTTCTCATTATCTCCCATGCCCATTAAGTAGTTCTTATAATATTTTTCTAGTTGTACATCATCAATATCACTTAGCTTATCCTCGTCTGACTCTTCACGTAAAAAGGACTTTCTCGATCCATATACAACAGTTTCTATCGCCTCCCTATTATTTTCTGGTAGTGCTTTTACCCACACAGGAATAAGTGGCTCAGCTTTATAAAGCGTCGCAGTTTCTGACAACACAAGTTGTTTTAAATAAGACAAGTTGTTAAAAAAATAATCCCCCGCTTGACGACGTTTTTTGTCATCATCACTTAACATCGCACTCAGCACATTGGCTAACATTTTCGGTAGACCTAAAGCACTTGGCGGAATAATTTTACTGCCATATCGACATGATTGCCCAGAAGCGATAGCGTATAAAGTTGCCGCTAACCCTTGCTCGTCAAATCGAGGCGAAGAGAGCCCGCCATTAATTTGTTCAGGGCCGATAAAGTAAACATCACCTAATCTAGCATTAGTGTGTTGTAAATCACTACTCATCAAGTCCATGACATTATTACTGGTGCTTTGCCCATCAACATCAAGTTGAGCCACTACAGATGAGCCCCAATCAATCAGTTGTACCAAGCCTGTTTCTTCATCAAAAACTACATTTGATGGTTTAATATCACCATGAACATAAGGCTTTGCTTGCGGATGAGCGTTTGTGCCTCGAAGGTAAAGTAAAATGTCAGCTAACTGAATGGCAATACTCACGACTAACTCTGGTGGTAAAGGCCCTTGTTGATGTGACAACTGTTCTAGATCAATTCCTGGAGCCCTAGTCATTTGTAAAATAGATTGTCGCTTTATTTTTTTATACTCAATAACGCTGGGAATTTGAGGGTGATTTAACTGTTGTTGAATATCAGCTTCTTCACTCAATCTGTCTTGAACATGTTGGGGTAAATTCAAACGAGAAAATTTAAATACTACATCTTTATTTACACTATTTTTAGCCGAAAATACAAAGCCATAAGCGCCCTTTCCTAACAAGGCAATTTCTTGATAACCCAATTCCTTCAACTGCTGCTGACATAAATCAACCCACTGCTTTAGTTTGGTCGCATCTTTATGGTTAAGCAGATAAATAGATTGCTCTTCTGCTATATAGAAATGTTGAAGCTGTTTTTCTTGGCTAGTTGCTGGCAAACGGTTACTCGCTTTTCCGTAAAATAAAATCGCTATTTGAAACAAAATAGGTTTAACTAATAGTACCTTTTATTTTTATAAAAAGAACAATTTGGAGATAAAATGATAAAAAAAATATCCATCATACTAGCCTGTATTCTTGCCCTTCCCTTCATCATCGCATTATTTGTTAAAAGTGATTATGAAGTGGAAAGAAGCGTAACGATAAACCAACCAAACCCTATAGTCTTTAACTATATTAAACTGCTAAAGAATCAAAACGATTTCAGTAAATGGGCACAGTTAGATCCCACAATGGAAAAATCTTTTCGCGGTATTGATGGCACAGTAGGCTTTGTTTCTGCTTGGGATAGTGACCATGAAGAAGTAGGTAAAGGCGAACAAGAAATCATCAGTATAATACCTGATAAACGCATTGATTATGAATTACGTTTTTTGGCGCCATTTGAGTCAACTTCACCAGCCTATATGACAACCAACGCCGTAGGTAGTGATAAAACAATGGTTGCATGGGGTTTTAAAGGCAATATGGATTATCCAATGAACTTAATGTTTTTATTTATGGATTTTGAGAAAATCATTGGCGATGACTTACAAACAGGGCTCGATAATTTAAAAGTTATTCTTGAGAAAGAATAACAGATCTACAACAAATGGCGGTTTAAACTATTAGCTCAAGAAATTAATAGCTCAATAGCTCAAACCGCAAACCTATTTATTCATATTAACTAGCTAAAATTAACTAGCTCATATGCACTAGCATATTACTAGGCTTTTCTAAGAATGATTTCCATAAATTACAAAATCTTGCAATAGTACCACCATCAATCACACGATGATCTCCTGACCAGCTTACTTGCATAATACTACGTGCTTCTACATCACCTTGCTCATTAAACCTTGGTAAGGTTTGTAACTTACCTAACGCAACTATGGCAGTTTCAGGTTTATTTATAATAGGTGTTGCCACTGTGCCGCCAATAGCACCAATATTAGAAATAGTGATAGTACCACCAGTTAAATCACTGCTTGGCACACGACCGCTTCGCGCATCGTTTGTTAAGCGGGTAATATCAACTGCTAAGTCTAAAATTGATTTATTTTGAACATGCTTAACATTGGGTACTAAAAGCCCTACTTTTGAATCTACCGCCATACCGATATTATGATCATTAAAATAGGTGAGCTCAGTACAATCATCATTCACTTGGCTATTAATCACAGGAAACTCTTTCAGGGCTAGTGAAATAGCTTTCATGAAAAATGGCATCATAGTCAGCTTAATATCTTGCTTTGCATAGGTTTCTTTTAATGACAAACGCAATTTAATGAGCTCTGTCATGTCAATTTCTTCACAATAAGTAAAATGAGGAATAGTGCTTACAGACTCTGTCATGGCTTTTGCCATCGCTGCTTTTACACCACGAATAGGCTCAACATGGTTTGCTTCTGTTTGAACACTCATGACTGTATTTGAACCTTGCTCATAGGCAAGTACGTCATCTTTATAAACGCGTCCTTTTTTACCCGAGCCAGTCACCTCGCTAATATTAACATTAAGCTCTCGAGCAACACGACGCACCGCAGGGCTAGCAATAGCCTTTCCTTGTGTGACAGTTTGCTCTACGGTTATATTTGCAACATTTTCATCCGCTTTCACATTTTGTGTCGTTGGTGATTCATCTATTTTTTTAACGCCATTAACCGCTGGAGAGTTTGAAGTACTATCAGCTTCAGCCGACATAGCAAAAAGCGGCGCATGCACTTTAGCAATTTCACCTTGCTTGTAATAAAGCTTTTCTATCACACCTGAATGCATCGCAGGTATTTGTACTAAAGCTTTATCTGTCATGACATCAGCAACAGGCTGATCTTCAACAATACGCTCGCCTTCTTTAACTAGCCATTCAACTAGTTCACATTCAACAATACCTTCACCAATATCAGGTAAAATAAAATCTATACTCATGTTTTTTCCTACATTACTTTTAGAACGCTATTTCTTCAGTTAATAATGAACACTGTGCTTAATGGCTTCGTAAATTTTTAAATGATCCGCAACATATTCTTTTTCAAGCGCTAAAGGATAAGGTGTATCTAAACCACAAACACGCGCTATGGGAGATTCTAGATGCAAGAAGCATTCTTGCTGAATTGTGGCGCTAATTTCACTAGCAAATCCCGCAGTTAAAGGCGCTTCTTGACTGACTAATAACCGGCCTGTTTTTGTGACGGAATTAGCAATGGTTTCTACATCCCAAGGTAAAATACTACGTAAATCAATGACCTCACAAGAAATGCCATCATTAGCCGCTAAATCTGCGGCTTTTTGTAGGATTTCCATCTGGGCGCCCCAAGCAAGCAAAGTAATATCTGTGCCAGTTTGCAACACTTCTGCTTTTCCTAGAGGTAACTGATAATCTTCCTCTGGCACTTCACCAACAGAGGCTCTATATAAGCGTTTAGGCTCAAAAAATATCACTGGATTATCATCACGAATTGACGCTAACAATAGTCCTTTTGCTTGATAAGGGTTACGTGGGACAACAACTTTTAATCCGGGCGTATGAGCAAAATAAGCTTCAGGAGATTGGCTATGATATAACCCACCGGCAATACCGCCACCATAAGGTGAACGAATGGTTAATTTACCCACATTAAACTCATTACCACTACGATAACGGAACTTAGCGGCTTCATTAACGATTTGATCAAATGCAGGAAAGATATAATCGGCAAATTGAATTTCCGCTATGGGTCTAGAGCCTTGTGAGGCTAAGCCATTCGCAAAGCCAATAATACCTTGTTCAACCAAGGGCGTATTAAAACAGCGCATTTTACCGTATTTATCTTGTAAGCCTGAGGTTGCACGAAAAACGCCGCCAAAATGTCCAACATCTTCGCCAAAACATAAGGTACTTTCATCTTCAGCCATCGCAATATCTAGTGCGTTATTAATGGCCTGTAACATATTCATTTGTGCCATGATTAAAATTTCCCCGCGGTAAATGGGTAAGCTTCAGGATATTTTTTTATGTGAGCCTTTACTTGTTCTAATTGCGCTTGCAATTGATTCGTTGGCACATCGTAAACATCAGTTATCAGGGTATTGATATGAGGTTTATTCAATTTCTCTGAAGCTTTTACGGCTGCTAGCACTTCCTCTCGTAAATTTTCAAATAACGCCTTGTCTTGCTCTTCATCCCACCACTTTTGATGCAAAATCCAGTTTTTCATCCGTAAAATGGGATCATTTTCTTGCCACTTAGCTTCCTCTTCACGTGTACGATAGCCCGAAGGATCATCAGAGGTGGAGTGTGCCCCTAAACGATATGTCATGGCTTCAATTAATACTGGCGCATTTTCTTTTAATGCGTAAGCGCGTGCGGTTTGAGTTGCTCTGATTACCGCTAAAATATCATTGCCATCAACTCGTAAAGTTTTAATGTCATAGCCAACACCCCGAGAAGCAATGCCATTTCCTCTGAACTGCTCTTCAGCAGGCGTTGATATGGCATAACCATTATTACGACAGAAAAATATAACTGGTGCTGCATGCACTGCTGCCATATTCAAGCCTGCATGAAAATCACCTTCTGAGGCAGCACCTTCACCGAAGAAACAAAGAGTTACAGCCTCTACCCCTTGTAGTTTTTGTCCGTAGGCATAGCCCGTTGCTTGTGGAATTTGTGTGCCTAACGGCGATGAGACCGTCATATAGTTCAAAGCATTTGAACCATAATGAATCGGCATTTGACGACCTTTACCTAAATCTTTTTCGTTGGAAAACATTTGGTTCATAAAGTTCTCAAGGCTAAAACCTCGATACATGAGAGCACCTTGTTCACGATATTGGCTCATGATCATATCTTGCGGTTCGAGCCCTGCAGCAGCACCGACACTAGCAGCTTCTTCACCTAATGCGGCGACATAAAAACTTAAACGACCTTGCCGTTGCGATGCCACCATACGCTCATCAAGTACACGATGAAAAGCCAGGGTTTTATAAACTTTTAAAGTTTGTGCCTCATCCATGTCTGGCAAATTACTCTCTGGGTAAATAGTACCGTCTTGCTTTAATATTTTTAGCTCTGGAATTTCAACGCTGGTGCCATCGATAAAAGTAGGTTTGTGCACTACCGGACCATCATCATAAAGTTCACTAGTCATAATATTCTCTTATTAAATTACGCCTTTTCCATGCTACTAACATAGGTAAAACGCAAAGTGGATACATGTAACTAAAGCCATTTTCTTGTAATAGAAGTATAGCCAACAATGTATAATTATCGCGCCAAACCTTACCTTTACGTAAACTGATAGACAAGATTATTACGTAATGATGTCGGTGAGTTTTTATAGAAAGTGAGCAAAAAAGTTTACACTTAGCGATGAGTGTCAAGCTTGAATAGCAGGGAATGCTGCAAATATAATGATAAAAACTAAAGGTGTTATTTTCATGTAACACCCTAGCTTTAGAGATATTAGTTGGTCAATAAATAAGGCTTAGAAGAGTTAGCAAAGGTATCTTTCATTTTTTCGCCAGTATACGCTGACCACCAGCAATATTGCTCTGGGATCCACCGCTTTTCTAATTGTTTTACTACTTATTTAAAACGACCATAGATATAATCAATCGTTGATGAATTATAGTTAAAAATAGAAAGGTTAATCCCAAAAGAAAAAGGTAACTTTATCTTTAAGAACAACCTTTCTATTCATATTAATGTTTAGAATTTACAAAGGATTAATGACTACAGGAACAACCGTTAACAAGGCTCTTTGACCAATAGCAACCTCGGCATTGGGAAAAATAATAGCTTCCCCTTGCTTTTGAGTTTTGACTTCTTTGCTACCATCGGTAGCTATTACAGTACCGACAGGGAAGTCAGTAAAGTTTTCAACATCATCGGCAAAGTGAAGAGAAAAGTTTTGATGATTGCGTACAATGATTTGATCTATCTCGAAAAAATTAAAATCAGTTTCTGTATAAGTAGGCAAATTAAGCGTTGGCTCAGAGATTAAAGCCGTTAGCGAGGCTTTCACCGCAGAAAAGTTACCCATGTCATTTTCACCAAACGGCTTGACCTTACCTAACTCAACAGTAAAAGCATGGGCGTTAAATTGCTTTGATGAAAAATAACTAAAGGTTGTGGTTGGCGAGTTAGAAAACAAAATAGTATTTATGCCGCACGCTAACATAAATTGTAATTCTGATTTCACCCAAGGTTTTTCGTGTCTAAAAGGATATACAGCAAATTTATCATTTTTTGAACCACGTATAGCAGTATGTAAATCATAATGAAAACGTTCCCGCTTACCTAATAAAGAGCCGTTTTCAAAAAAATCTCTAACGGTATCTTCTAACAAAAGCGCCCTATGACGTTCTCGATTTATTAAACCTGCTCCCTGCCCTTGATCTTGCGAATGACCACCAGAAAACAAACGGTTTAAGTTTTCTTCCACAAAGCGTTTGCCAATATTTATAGCAGCAGGGTTACCAAATAAAAATAACACCCTGTGCTCAAGATGCAGTTTTCCCAAAATAACCAGCTTGATTAAATCTCTGCAGATTTCAATCGGCGCCGTTTCATTTCCGTGGATAGCACTTGATAACACCACATCTTTCGTAGCACTACTATTATGAGGTTCAAGAGTGATAATACCAGTATCAAGTACTGACACCTTAGTTTTCGCTGAGCTACTCAAGCAAGTGACATCAAAGCTTACCGCAGGCATAGAAAACTCATGGCTACGCGTTAAACTTAAAAAGTCACCATTTTCCAATAACGCTTTTTTTAATTGCTCTGGGGTCAATTGCTCTTGAGGGTAGCCCATTTTGCTATAACCTTTGTTATTTTATTTAAGCATTGTTTGAATGCAAAACATTTGGTTTTATAAACCTGCTGCAGTAAATGCAGCACTAACGATATCTTGTGCTTCACTAATTATCGTTTGCAAATGTTGCTCATCAATAAAGCTTTCTGCATATATTTTGTAAATTTCCTCTGTGCCAGAAGGGCGCGCCGCGAACCAGCCATTATCTGTTGTTACTTTAATCCCACCAATAGCAGCATTGTTACCCGGTGCATGTGAAAGAATTTGCGTGATTTTTTCACCGGCTAAGGTATCTGCGACAACATCGTCAGCTGATAAGGCTGTTAATACTTTCTTCTGCTCAAATGAAGCAACAGCTTCAACTCGCCCATAACAAGGTTGCCCTAGCTCATCTGCCAGCGCTAAATAATGTTGATGTGGATCTTTACCGGTAACAGCAAGAATTTCTGCGGCTAATAACGCCATAATAAAGCCATCTTTATCCGTCGTCCATGTGCTGCCATCTCGTGCAATAAATGCTGCGCCTGCACTTTCTTCTCCGCCAAACGCATAGCTAGAGTCATTAAGACCATCAACAAACCATTTAAAACCAACAGGTACTTCAGATAAAGGACGATCAATTTTGTTAGCAACACGATCAATCAAGGAACTTGATACTAAGGTTTTGCCAATTTTACAGCTTTGTGGCCAATCCCTATGAGTCATTAAATAGTTAATTGCCACAGCTAAATAATGATTTGGATTCATTAATCCGCCAGATTTAGTGACTATACCGTGGCGATCAAAATCTGGATCATTACCCACGCTAATATCAAAGTCATCTTTCATGGCAATAAGGCCTGCCATTGCGTATGGAGATGAACAATCCATACGAATTTTGCCGTCTTTATCCAGTGGCATAAAAGCAAAACTAGCATCAACCACAGGATTAACCACTTGTATATTAATACCATACTTTTCAGCGATTACTGGCCAGTACGCTATACCAGAGCCACCGAGAGGATCAACACCTATAGTGACTCCTGCTTTAGCAATAGCTTGCATATCAATCACTTTTTCAAGTTGGTTAACATAAAGCTCAATAAAGTCTTGCTTCGTTAATAATGCAGAAGTTAACGCTTGGTTATATGCTATTTGCTTAACATCAACCAAATTAGCTTCAATAAGGGTATTTGCCCGTTGTTCTATTTGTTTTGTGATATCACCTTCAGCTGGACCACCATGAGGAGGGTTATATTTAATACCTCCATCCGTTGGGGGGTTGTGTGAAGGTGTGATAATAAGCCCATCAGCAAGTTCTTGTTTATCTGAATTATTATGATCGATAATTAAACGGGAGATAACCGGTGTTGGAGTAAATCCTCCACCCGAGAGTGCATCATGTTGAATAACCACATTAACACCATTAGCAATAAGCACAGAAATCGCACTCGCGAATGCTGGCTCAGATAAAGCATGAGTATCTTTACCTAAAAAAAGTGGTCCTGTGATATTTTGTGATGCTCTATATTCCGCTACTGCTTGGCATATCGCTATAATATGGTGTTCGTTAAAACTGGTTTTTGCCGCAGTACCTCGATGGCCAGAGGTACCAAAGCTTACTTGCTGCGCAGTAATAGCAACATCAGGCGATTTTAAAAAATAATCACTAACTAATTGGCCAATATTAATTCTATCTTCTGGTCTTACCGGCTTACCGGCATGTGGGTGCACTGACATTATCTTTCCTTGTTTTTCAAGTTGTTCGCATCGTCGCTAAAAGGCATTAGGTCGAGGGTTATAATAAATCTCGAATTTCTTCTACTTCTGACACTTCATAGCCTAATGACATAGCGGCCTTGGTAAGCATCATCTTTTTACGGGTAGTGTTTGAGTTAGTCATTACCCAAAACGGGCTATCTGGAATTTGTTTAGGTTTAGTACTGCTACCGCTTGCGGCTAACTCAGCTTCGCTATGAGCAAAATACAAACGATCACGACCACAAATTTCAGTCACTACTTTAAAGGTATCAGGGTTTGCACGGTATAAAGCTGCTAAAATCAATAAGAATCGACCTACCGCACCACGTTGCATGGCTAACTCTTCTTTATTGATAAAATTAAAAACACTTTCTCGGCTTGTGATTTTATCGGTCATTTCATCTTGACTTAATGGTTGATTATCAACCTCAGCTGCTGCGCTATTTGGTATTGGTGCTGCTTCTCTTATACTTGCAACAGGAGTACTTTGCGTATTCTCTGCATTACCTTTCGCTTCTAGCGATAATAAACGGCGTAATATACTTGAAGCACTTTCACCAATAGCTTGAGTATTTGAGACTATGTATTGATATAGCTCTTCATCTATTTCGATATTTTTCATTAAAAACCCTACTGCTAATGAGAAAAAAGTCATTGCGCAAGATTATACCCAAACTACCTTATATTTCATGGTAAAATTGCCATAAGTTTAATTTTTTTAATTATATGATGACAAATAACAACACGACTCCACTACTGAACTACCAACAATCTGGCAAAGGTGAACATATCATCTTGATTCATGGCTTATTCGGCAGCTTAGAAAACTTAAATATGGTTGCCAAAGCTTTAGCCGAAAATTTCTGCGTTACTAGTATTGACGTGAGAAATCATGGCAACTCATTTCACCAAGCTGGCATGGATTACACTGATTTAGCGCAAGACGTTATAGATTTATTAACCTCTCTATCCATAGAGTCTTTCCATTTGTTAGGCCACTCAATGGGAGGAAAAATAGCCATGCAAATAGCACTTTCTCATCCACAGAAAGTGAAAAAATTAATGGTTGCTGATATTGCCCCAGTTCAATACCCTGCTCACCATTTATCAATTATTGCCGGTTTACAAGCCATAGATTTCACCAAGGTAGAAAAACGCAAAGATGCCGATCTACAGCTTGCCCAATATGTTGACGACGTTGGTGTAAGGCAATTTTTACTACGTAATATCAGTATGAATGATAAAGGTGAATTCACTTTTAAATGCCACCTCAATAATATAGAACAAGGTTACCAGCAAATTATGCAAGGGTTAGATACTGATTCCCAGCCATTTTCTGGTGAAACCTTATTTATTAAAGGTGGCCAATCTAATTATATTTTACCTGAGCATCAAGGAGCTATCACTAGCTTGTTCCCCTCAGCTAAAGCGAAAATAATTCAAGGTGCTGGCCATTGGCTACATGCAGAAAAAACAACCGCATTCAATAAAATTGTCGCTGACTTTTTAGCCCGTTAGCAGGCAAGTAGCGTACTTTTGATATAGCTCAAAAAGCATAAGAGATAAAACAGCGATAATTTTTATCTTGAAGTGCTAGAAAATAATGAGTTTGCATCGACACTATGCTATAGTGCCGCCAATTTTTTTAGGCTTATAAATTAACTTGCATGCTAGCTGAACATTTAGAGCTGATAGAAGCTATCGGTCTTAATTTATTTTTTCTCTTTATTTTTGGTTTTATTGGTTTATCCATTCATGATGTGATGAATAAAAATGATGTTCCAAAGATGGGCAAACTAGTTGTTTATTTTGTGCTTTTTTTAGGCTGCGCCGGTTTTATTGCTAAAGGTATTATTCAATTCGTCTGGGAAAGTCAGGGGGTTGGCTAATGGCAAAGGAACTCTCTGATTTAACGACAATCGACTTATTTCAAGATGAAAAGCGTCCTGGTCGCCCAAAAACGAGTCCACACACTCGTGATGTACAAATACGTATAAATAAGCGAAACCAAGTTAAAAGAGATAAAAACAAAGGCTTAAAACGCGTCGAATTTAAAATACACCAAAGCCTATTCGAGCAATTAGAACAATTGGCTAAAAGTAAACAGCTTAGCCGAAGCGAATTAATAGAGCTGCTTTTGACTCAGTCATTAGCAAATGAACAAAATTAAACAAATTAAATTGAAGTTAAAGGTAAATTCCCATGGCAATCGTAGGTTTATTTTTTGGTAGTGATACCGGTAATACTGAAGCTGTAAGTAAAATGATCCAGAAAAAACTGGGTAAGAAAATGATCGATGTTAAAGATATCGCAAAAAGCACTAAAGAAGAGATCGCTGAGTTTGATCTGCTTATTTTAGGCATTCCTACTTGGTACTACGGTGAGAACCAATGTGATTGGGATGACTTTTTACCTGAATTAGAAGAAATTGATTTTACCGATAAATTAGTCGCTATTTTTGGTTTAGGTGACCAAGAAGATTATGCTGAATATTTTTGTGATGCTATGGAGCCACTGCGCGATATTGTTGAAAGTAAAGGTGGCATAGTAGTAGGCAACTGGTCTACTGAAGGTTATGAATTTGAAGCCTCTAAAGCGCTTATTGATGAGAATACCTTTATTGGCTTATGTATTGATGAAGACAGACAACCTGAATTAACTGATCAGCGAGTTACTGAGTGGGTTAACCAACTGAATGATGAAATGTGTTTGGCTGAGCTATCTTAATTTCAGCCAATCTTAAATTTATCTAGTTACTATCTAATTAGTAATACAATAAAAGCTCATTAAATGAGCTTTTATGCTTTTTATGGCAAAAAAAACATAAATATTGAAACTAAACCTTTAATCACATGCCTTAAGATCCTATACTTTTGTTTTTATCGTAATTACTTTATTTAGAGAATTGACCTACATGGCAGATCAAAACGAAGAATTAAAAAGAGCCGGATTAAAAATCACCCTGCCACGCATTAAAATCTTAACTATTTTACAGCAACCTAACAATCAACACATCAGTGCTGAAGATGTCTATAAATTATTATTAGAGCAACAAGAAGAAATTGGTTTAGCAACGGTTTATCGAGTATTAAATCAATTTGATGATGCGGGAATAGTCACTAGACATCATTTTGAAGGTGGTAAATCAGTTTTTGAATTAGCACATAAAAAACATCACGATCACTTAGTGTGTTTAAAATGCGGTAAAGTCGTTGAGTTTGAAGATGACGTGATTGAACAACGACAATCAGATATTGCCAAATCTCACAACATTCATTTAACCAACCATAGTTTGTACTTGTATGGTGAATGTGAAGATAGCAACGCATGTGAAGAATATCGAAAGGCTAATTTATAAAAAATTAGCTATGCACCTAAAATAAGGCTGTTGACCAAAGAGGTTAATAGCCTTTTTTATTTAGTCACGTAACTTAATGACATAATTGAGTAACATAACTATGAATTTAGAGCTAAAAGTCATCCCGCCAGTTCAACTTATCATTTCAGCACTTATGATGTTTGCAATAAGAAGTCATTTTCCTGAGTACCAACTTAGCTTGCCACTACATCTCACTATTACGATTTTTTTATTAATATTAGCTTGTATTATAGGTATTTTAGCCTTATACGATTTTCATAAACATCAAACCACCTTTCACCCACATACTCCAGAAAAAACCAGTACAGTCGTCAATACAGGCGTTTATGCTTATTCAAGAAATCCTATGTATTTAGCGATGGTGATAGCGCTAATAGCTTTGGTAGTGTATTTACAAAACCTAACGACTTTAGTGGTTATCCCAATGTTTATTTTTTATATCACGCGTTTTCAAATCATCCCAGAAGAACGCATGCTCAAAAAAATGTTTTCTGATGAATATCAGGCCTATTGCCAAAAAGTTAGACGTTGGATTTAAGGTTCAAAATGTCTTAAGTATTTTCATGAACTTTGGCTATTTGTTTTTTACATCGAATTACTATCGCTATTTTTTCGTCTTCTGGCTTATTGATCCAACCCGTAATTTCCTCAGAAGTTCTAAAGCAGCCTTGACATATATCTTCACTGTCTAAAACACATTGACCTATACAAGGCGTAATTACATTACGACTATTTCCAATAAACATATCACTAAACTCTACAAAAATTTTAAATACAATTAAGTACTAAATTAAGTACTATTAAACACAGAGCGACAATCCACCGACTAACGCTTACATATTATTTTGATGGGTTAAAGTGCCCACAGTCACTACATTTAAGGCCATGTTTATAAAAAAATAACGGAAACTCTGCAAGTAAGAATACTAAAAATGCTGGCACTTTTCCCTTAGTAAAAGGTGTCAGGTTTTCACCAGCACATTTTGAACACTTTTCATCTACGATTTGGCATTCATTTTCAACTTCCGATGAGAAGTTTCCTTGTAAAATTGCTATTGCTTCCTGTTCATGCTCTTTTGATATCAGCAGGCGTACGCCACCCATAGCATCAGAATACAACCACTGCATATTAATAGTATGCTCATCGGTTAAAAAAGCTGGAATACCAGCACTTTCTAGTGATGCCTTGGCAATATTAGCGTCTAATGGAAATGAATATCTAGCAATCACAATCAAATGACTCATATCTCTCCAGTAAATTTACTTTCAATAACTGTTTTACAGGTTAGTTTTTCATACAACCTCAATTTTAACTGTATTTGAGTAAATGTTATATAGTGCAATTAATCACTTCTAATATACCGATTAACGCTTATCGCTAGACAAACAACCAAGGCAATGATAAAAACCTGCATATAATAAATATCTTCAGGCAGGAACATGACTAGCCAAAATACAAATATCACTCAGACTTCTTTACTCAGCAAACTCACTTCTTTCAGTTTAGTCACACAAATTATAATAGCTATTATTTTAGGGGTCATACTTGCCGTCGCAAGCCCTGAAATAGCAAAATCATTTTCAATGCTTGGCAGCTTGTTTGTCAGTGCACTAAAAGCTGTTGCACCTATATTAGTGTTAGTGCTTGTCGCATCAAGTATAGCTAATCAAAAAATGGATAGTGATGCCGAACTAAAACCTATCATTGGCTTATATTTAATTGGTACGCTCAGTGCAGCCTTTGTTGCTGTCATATTAAGCTTTTTATTCCCTACAAGCTTAACGTTAGATCTTGCTAGCGCTAGTGCTAATCCGCCACAAGGTTTAGGTGAAGTATTATCAACTCTAGCTTTTAAAGTTGTTGAAAACCCTATCAGTGCCATTGCTAATGGTAATTTTATCGCGGTACTTGCTTGGGGATTAGGTTTAGGCTTTTCATTAAAGCATGCTAATAGTCAAACAAAAACAACGCTTCATGATTTCAGTGACGCCATTGCTAGCATTGTAAAAATCGTTATTCGTTTTGCTCCAATAGGTATTTTTGGTTTAGTAGCAAATACAATTGCAACAACAGGTTTTAGCGCTTTAGCACAATATAGCCATTTAGTAGCGGTGTTATTAGCAGCTATGTTGATTATAGCTTTAATAATTAACCCTATTATTGTCTTCTTGGTCATGAAGAAAAACCCTTACCCTTTAGTTTTTACTTGCCTTAGAGAGTCAGGTATTACTGCATTTTTCACACGCAGCTCTGCGGCGAATATACCCGTAAATATGGAGCTTTGTCGTAAGCTTGAATTACACGAGGATACTTATTCTGTCTCTGTACCTCTTGGTGCTACGATTAATATGGCTGGTGCAGCCATAACTATAACCGTATTAACGCTTGCTGCAGCTCACAGTTTAAATATTGATGTCGATTTTGGCACTGCAATACTCTTATCTATCGTTGCTTCAATTTCAGCTTGTGGTGCTTCGGGGGTTGCTGGTGGTTCATTATTACTTATTCCTCTTGCTTGTAGCTTATTTGGTATTAGTAATGATGTTGCCATGCAAGTGGTTGCTATTGGTTTTATTATTGGCGTGATTCAAGATTCCGCTGAAACAGCGTTAAATAGTTCTACTGACGTTGTATTTTCTGCTGCAGCTTCACACCATATCACTAAGAATTTATAAGTATTTCAACTTACTTGTAGGAGCCTCTATGCTCCTACAAGTGGACTAGCTATTACTGTTTTAGTAGTAATGAAAGGTATAAACAATCTTCTGAGCTAGTTTGAACGGTATAATCCTGACAAACAAAGTGCCCAATTGCAGCTATAAATTTATCATTACAATATAAAAATGGGATACGCTTTCTCTGCCATGAGGGAATATTTAGCTCCTGTAAAACTTTCTTTAAATGACGAGAGTGTTGCCTAAATTCTGGCAAACATTTTGGGTTATCATGGCTAAACTTTAAGGTAAGACGTTCACAGTCTTTAGGTAAAGCAATAATCTGCCCTTGTTGATTCACATCAGCCACTGTCGATTTCATCAAGCTATAGTGCAATATTCCGATATCATCAGGTAACGAGGCAACACAGTTTTCTTTTTGTAAATCAAGGTCAAGTTGCCAATGACTGACGTCATTATAGTCAGGCGTTAAATACATTGAGTTTTTAAAGCGTCGAAAATAGTGCTGGCCCACTTTAATACTCGGATTTTTATCTTCTTTAGCCGTAAGTTGACTCTGCAATTGTACTAATTGCTCCGTACTTGGCATTAGATAATCTTGTTGAGCTAAAAAGTAACGAATCAAGTTATTAAATCGAGCGGGAGATAATGAGGTTAACTGTATAACGGATAAGCTATTATTCTCGAGTAAACAAACTTGAAGATCTTGTGCGGCTAGTTCATCTAACAGTAATTGCCCTTGTTGACAATGTTCACTACTACGATTAATTGTATCTGCGATACTAGGCCAACGCTTTGATAATAACGGCATGATATCGTTACGGATAAAATTTCGGTCAAATTGACTATCAGCATTCGACTCATCGTCAACCCAAGTTAATTGCTGCTCATTAGCGTAATCAAGAATTTGTTTACGGCTAATGTTTAGCAAAGGGCGAACAATAAAATCTTTTCCAAGCTTAACTTCACTGGTCATTGCTGATAGGCCTTTTATACCAGAGCCCCGTTTTAAGGCGAGCAAAAAAGTCTCGGCTTGGTCATCACTATGGTGACCGGTGAGTATTAAAGATGGCGTGATTGATAGACTCTGTAGAGCTTGGTATCTAGCATCTCTAGCTATTGCTTCTAATGACTGTTGAGCTTTGTGCTCAATCGTAACTTGCCTACAAGTGAAAGTTAGTTTTAATCGAAGGCATTCTTGCTGTGCAAAGTCTTGCCATTGCTGAGCATTATCACTAAGACCATGATTTACATGACAAACTGTGAGGCTGTTTGAGAAAAGTGATTGTTGCTTGAGTGATGCTAAAGCATGAAGTAATACTTGTGAGTCGACACCACCACTATAAGCAACGACCACAGGCATATCTGGGTGTTTACTTATGGCAATGAGAAGTGCCTGCTCAATTTTATTCATAATAAAACTAGTGGTAGTTGAAGCTACAAACTAGGCAGCTTCAACCTTATCCGTTTTACCTTACGGTTTAACAATAACCAAAAGACATTAAGCGATCATAACGTTTTTCAATTAATTGCTCTTTATCAAGTGATGATAGCTCGCTTAGATCTTTTTTAATTGCTTGCTTTAAGATTGCAGCCATTTGATCCATATCGCGGTGGGCACCACCTAGTGGCTCTTCAACAACGCTATCAATTAGCTCTAATTCTTTGATACGTTTTGCGGTAATTCCCATAGCTTCTGCAGCTGTTGATGCCTTTTCTGCTGTTTTCCACAAAATAGAAGCACAACCTTCTGGCGAGATTACAGAGTACGTTGAGTATTGCAACATGTTAACTCTATCACCAACTCCAATAGCAAGCGCGCCACCAGAGCCACCTTCACCAATTACAGTACAAACAATAGGTACCGTTAATCGCGCCATCACTTTTAAGTTTTTCGCGATAGCTTCACTTTGACCACGCTCTTCAGCGCCAATACCTGGGTAAGCGCCTGGAGTGTCGATGAAAGTAATGATTGGCATATTAAAACGCTCAGCCATTTCCATTAAACGTAATGCTTTACGGTAACCTTCAGGGCGAGGCATACCAAAGTTACGTTTAACTTTTTCTGCTGTAGAGCGACCTTTTTGGTGACCAATAACAACGACAGGTTGACCGTCTAATCGAGCTGTACCACCGACAAGAGCATTGTCGTCTGCATAAGCTCTATCACCCGCTAGTTCATCAAACTCCGTAAAAATACGAGGTAGGTAATCTAATGTGTAAGGACGTTGAGGGTGGCGAGCAACACGTGCTGTTTGCCACGGGTCTAAATTAGCAAAAATCTTTTTGGTTTGATCTTTATTTTTTTCACGAAGCTGGGTAATTTGCTCTTCTAAATCAAGATCTAATTCTTGCCCAGTATTAACAAGTTTAAGCTCTTCAATTTTAGCATCAAGCTCAGCAATAGGTTGTTCAAAGTCTAAAAAGTTTAATGACATAGTGTTCTCTGTATCTAATAACTCTGTGTTTAGGATTCTTTGTTAAGAGAATCTAATTTCAAATTTACTTAAACTGTAAGGTGACGCTTTCTTCACCTAATAATTCTTTTAAATCATATAATAACACATCTGTAGGCGAAACTCGCCATTGTACACCAAGTTCTAGCATTCCACGTGCTTCTTCACGCTGATAAAAAACTCTAACTGGGCAAGTACCTTCTTTATGTGGTGTTATTATTTGGCTAAATTGTGCCATAAAATCAGGACCAATTTGTGTTCTATTTACTTTCACATCCAGCGAAGTAACATTGTTTTCTCTAGCGTCAGCAATGGTCATGATATCTCGGGCGGTCATTGTATTACCTCCGGAGTAATCATCAAAGCTGACCTGTCCACTACAAACCAAAATTGCATCGGTGACAAGTAATTCAGCAAAGGTATCGTAGTCATCAGGGAATAAACGTACATCCATCCGAGCGCTTTTATCATCAAGGGTTACTAACGCCCAACGACGGCCTCGTTTATTCACCATAACGCGAACACCCAAGACTAGGCCTACAGCTATCGCTTGTTTATCACGACCTGTCGGCTGCATACCCACTAATCGGCTTGTTGCATACTTTTTAATTTCAGATAAATAACGATTAATTGGGTGGCCAGTTAAATAAAGGCCTAATGTTTCTTTCTCACCATCTAGCCAAACATCTTCAGGCCATTTTTTTACTTCTTTAAATGCTTGGCGAGAATCCGTTTGCTCATCGTTTATTAAACCAAATAAATCATTTTGCCCTAACGCCTCAGCTTTGGCATGTTGCTCAGCCGCTTTAATAGCTTCAGGCAAGGTTTCAAATAAAGCAGCGCGATGAGGTAGCTCTTTTCCATCTTCCGTCAGTTTATAAGTTGGTCCTAACGCATCCATAGCGCCTGACTTAACTAACTTTTCGAGAACACGTTTATTAGTTTTCTTTAAATCTAAACGAGCACAAAAATCAAATAAATCAATAAAAGGTCCACCTGATTGTCGAGCAGCAATAATGGCTTCAATTGGCCCTTCACCTACCCCTTTTACGGCACCAATACCATAAACAATCTGATCTTTCTCGTTAACCGTAAACTTATATTGGCCAACATTAACATCCGGCGGCAGTAGATCAATGCCCATATTGCTACACTCATCAACTAAGGTAACAATCTTTTCCGTATTGTCCATATCCGCTGACATAACCGCAGCCATAAAAGGTGCAGGAAAATGGGCTTTCATCCATAAAGTTTGATAAGAAACTAACGCATAAGCAGCCGAATGAGATTTGTTAAAACCATAACCGGCAAACTTCTCGACCAAATCGAATATCTTCATGGCGAGTTCGCCATCAACACCTCGATCAACAGCCCCTTGTTCAAAACCTGCACGTTGTTTTGCCATCTCTTCAGGTTTTTTCTTACCCATAGCCCGACGAAGCATATCGGCGCCACCTAATGAGTAGCCAGCTAAAACCTGTGCAATTTGCATTACCTGCTCTTGGTATAAAATAATACCGTAAGTTGGCTCTAACACCGGTTTTAAATCTTCATGTTGCCAAGTTTCATCTGGATAACTTATTGCTTCTCGACCATGCTTACGCTCAATAAAGTTATCAACCATGCCTGATTGAAGAGGACCAGGACGAAATAGTGCCACGAGTGCGATAATATCTTCAAAACAATCTGGTTTTAGCTTGTCTATTAACGACTTCATACCGCTAGATTCAAGCTGGAATACTGCAGTTGTTTGCGAAGCAAGCAGCAACTTAAAGCTGGCTTTATCCTCTAAGTCAATGGCAGCTATATCAATGGGTTCTTTACCGGCTTTTAATAATTTTTCATCGGCCATTTCAATGGCCCATTGCAAAATAGTAAGAGTACGTAAGCCCAAGAAGTCAAACTTAACCAAGCCTGCATCTTCAACATCATTTTTATCAAATTGTGTAACAGGGTTATTACCTTCATCGTCACAATATAATGGTGCAAAATCAGTAATGGTGGTTGGGGAAATAACAACACCACCAGCATGTTTACCCGCATTTCGAGTTGTGCCTTCTAGGATACGACACATATCAATAAGATCTTTTACTTCTGAATCTTGCGCATAGGCTTCGGGTAATTTAGGCTCTTCTTCAAATGCTTTTGCTAATGTCATACCCGGTGTAGGGGGAATAAGCTTTGAGATTCTATCAACAAAACCATAAGGGTGACCTAATACTCGGCCAACATCACGAATAACAGCCTTAGCCGCCATAGTACCAAAAGTGATAATTTGTGATACAGCATCTCGACCATAAAGCTCTGCGACATGGTCAATAACTTCATCACGTCTATCCATACAAAAATCGATATCAAAATCCGGCATTGAAACACGTTCAGGATTTAAGAAACGCTCAAAGAGTAAATCGAATTCAAGTGGATCTAAGTCAGTAATATCGAGTGCATAAGCTACTAATGAACCTGCACCTGAACCCCGTCCTGGGCCTACAGGAATATTGTTATCTTTACTCCATTGAATAAATTCCATTACGATCAAGAAGTAACCCGGAAAACCCATGTTGTTAACAACTTCAAGCTCAACTTTTAAGCGTTCATCGTAAGGTTTTCTAATTTCCGCAAAGTCATCAGCTTCGGTATCAAATAATTGTTTTAAGCGCTTTTCTAAGCCTTCTTCTGACACTTTAATAAAGTAATCATTAATTTCCAAACCATCTGTCGGGAAGTCTGGTAAAACATATTCACCTAGTGTGACGGTAACGTTACAGCGCTTGGCAATTTCTACCGAGTTCGCTAATGCTTCAGGTATATCGCTAAATAGCTCACACATCTCATCTTCTGAGCGCAAATATTGTTCTGTGCTATAGCGTTTAGGTCTACGTTTATCATCTAAGGTGAAACCGTCATGGATAGCCACTCGAATTTCATGAGCATCAAAATCATCAGGTGAAAGGAACATCACCTCGTTTGTTGCCACTACAGGTAAATCACATTTACTCGCTAACTCAACTGCCAGATGAAGGTAGTTTTCTTCATCATTTCTTCCTGTTCGAATGAGTTCTAAAAAGAAGCAGTCATTAAAGTGGTGTTTATAAAAACTCACCATGTCAGTAACCAGTGCCTGATTACCTTTGAGTAATGCCTTGCCTATATCGCCTTCTCGACCACCCGAAAGCAATATCAATCCTTCTTTATATTCAACCAGCCAAGCTTTATCGATAACGGCTCTATTTTGCAAATGACCACGCATATAGGCTTTAGAAATAAGCTCGGTCAGGTTTTTATAGCCAATATTATTGGTTGCTAGCACTACTAAACGCGATAACTCATCACCTAACTCCTCACTTTGTACCCAGAAGTCACAACCTATAATCGGTTTAATACCTGCACCGTGAGCAGCATGGTAATATTTTACTAGGCCACAAAGGTTAGTTTGATCGGTGAGCGCTAAAGCTGGCATTCTTAAATCAGCCGCTTTAGCAACAATAGGTTTTACTTTATTCAAGCCATCACACATAGAGTAATCACTATGAATACGAAGGTGAATAAATTTAGGTGGCTGTGATACTGGCTGCATTGCTTCAGTCATGGCGATTACCTTGTGCTAAAACCTGAGCCACGGGTTTAAAACTTTGTCGGTAACAATCAAGCACGCCGTGTTCAATTATTTTTTCTAAATGAAGTTTAGTTGGGTAGCCTTTATGTTTTGCAAAACCATATTCTGGGTGTAAAACATCTAAAGCGATCATTTCTTCATCTCTAGCTACTTTGGCAATAATAGACGCAGCACTGATTTCAGCAACGCGTGCATCACCTTTTACAACAGCTTCACTGGGAATATTACCTTCATCACAGGCAAATGTTGGCGTACGATTACCATCAACGAGCACGTAGTCAGGAATAACATCTAATCCTTGAACTGCACGCTGCATGGCTAACATGGTTGCGTGAAGAATATTTAACGTATCTATTTCTTCAGGACTAGCACGGCCAATTGACCAAGATGTTGCTTTTTGTTTAATTTCTTCACTTAATACTGCTCGCTTCTTTTCTGATAATTTTTTAGAATCCATAAGCCCTTCAATAGGGTTATCAGGGTCTAAAACAACGGCAGCAGTGACAACATCACCAACAAGTGGGCCACGACCAACTTCATCAACACCTGCAATACAGTATGCAACTGGGTATTCAAATGCTGGTAAGATCTTTTTAGCGTTTGTCATAGTTAAGCGTTATGAGTGAAATGAGTTGGTAATAAAGCCAGTACTGCTTTTGCAGATTGTGCACTAGCGTCACACTTTAGCTGCTGATGAATACTTTCATAAGCCTCGTTTAGTTGACTTTGATCTTGGTAAAGTCGCTCTTTCACTAGAGGAACAATATTTTCAGGACAAACAGCATCTTGCAAGAGTTCAGGTACTAACTCTCTATCCATAAGCAAGTTAGGCAGAGAAAACCATTTCAACTTAACTAAACCTTTAGCTAATAAGTAGGTAAATGGGCTGAATTTATAACAAATCACCATAGGTCTTTTAATCAATGCTGCTTCTAAAGTTACTGTGCCTGAGGCAGTTAACAAGCAATCACTTGCAGCCATCACCGTTTGTGTTTGCTCTATAATAAGCTCAATGTTTAGATCCGGGGCCAATTCTGCTTTTAGAGCAGTAAATTGATCAGCACGTTTTTGACTGATCATAGGAGCAACCAAAATTAATTGTTCATCTTCTTGCTGTAATTCTCTGGCACTTTTAAAAAACGGCGCTAATAAACGCGAAAGCTCACCGCCACGACTACCTGGCATTAACGCTAATACTTTTGCTGCTGAAGGTAGCTTAAGTTTTGCTCTGGCTTGTGATTTATCACTTTGCATGGGAATATCATCAGCCAATGGGTGGCCAACAAAAGTGCAAGGGACCTGATGCTTATCATAAAAAGCTTTTTCAAAAGGCAAAAGAGATAGCACCATATTAGTCGCTTTCGCTATTTTAAATATACGCTTTTCACGCCAAGCCCAAACCGAAGGGCTGACATAGTGAACCGTTTTAATATTATATTTTTTTAAACGTAGCTCTAAACCAATATTAAAATCTGGCGCATCAATACCTATAAAAACATCGGGTTTATTTTCAGCAAAATAATCAACAAGTGACTTTCTGACATGAAGTAAGCGTCTAAGGCGCCCTAGTACTTCAACAAGCCCCATAACGGCCAGCTCTTCCATTGCAAATAAACTTTCAAAGCCAAGTTTTTGCATTTTAGCGCCACCAATGCCAATAAACTTAGCATTAGGGTATGTTTTTTGAAGTGCTGAGATTAAACCTGCACCTAAGGTATCACCTGAGTGTTCACCAACGACAATGGCGAATACTGGCTGTGTAGACTGTGATGGTAATGACGGTTTAGCTTCCATTAAAGTTAACGAATAATACCGCGAGTTGAATTTTTAACAGAATCAGTGAATACCTTTAGCTCTTTTGAAGAATCACCTTGAGCTTCAATAGCAGATAATGCTTCTTCAACAGAAAGTTTTTTACGATAAACGTTTTTATAAGCACGCTTAATTGCCATGATATTTTCACTGGCAAAGCCACGTCGCTTCAAACCTTCACTGTTTAAACCAAAAGGTTTCGCTGGATGTCCCGATGCCATCACGTATGCAGGAACATCTTTAAGCACTAGGGCGTTGGCTGCGATAAAACAATGTGAGCCAATATGACAAAATTGGTGAACACCTGACATGCCGCCAATGATGACATGATCTCCAACATGAACATGGCCGGCTATCGATGCATTGTTCGCCATAATACAGTGATTGCCTACCATACAATCATGCGCAACATGGGTATAAGCCATAAATAAATTATTGCTACCAATTTGAGTCAGACTATTATCCTGAATGGTTCCTCGATGAATAGTGCAACACTCCCTAAAAGTATTGTTATCACCAATAACCAACTCAGTAGCTTCGCCAGCATATTTTAAATCTTGGCAGTCTTCACCTATGCTGGCAAATTGAAAAATTCTATTTCCTCGACCTATTTTTGTAGGGCCATTAATAACAACATGTGAGCTAATCTCACAGTCATCACCGATGACTACATCGCTAGATACATAAGTCCATGGCCCGATAGTAACATTGTTACCTATAACAGCACCGGGCTCTATAATCGCTTGAGGATGAATCATACATTTACCTTGTTAAGTTTTAGGCAAAAGCCCTACATTGCTCGGCGGGCACACATTAAATCGGCTGAACAAACAACCTTGCCATCAACTTTTGCTTCACCATAGAACTTCCACATACCGCGGCGCTCTTTAATAAATTCAACATGAAGGTGCATTGTGTCACCCGGTAAAACAGGTTGCTTAAAGCGTGCTTTATCAATAGAGGCAAATAAATACATTTCTTTTTCATCACGGCCTTCAGTGCTTTTAAAACCCAAAATACCTGTTGCTTGCGCTAATGCTTCTAATATTAAAACCCCTGGAAAAATAGCCACCTCTGGGAAATGACCTGTAAAAATAGGCTCATTGATAGTAACATTTTTTATGGCATGTAAGGTTTTACCAGGCTCATGGTCAACAACTTTGTCAACAAGTAACATAGGATATCGGTGAGGAATAAGATCTTTAATTTCATTCAAAGAAATTGGTTTTTTAATAGTGTCCAAATGATTTTTCCTTTCATTGGCTGTACTTCTATATGTATAGAAAAGTACTAGAGATTTGCGTTATTATATTTTTATTATTATTTTAACGAATAAGCAAGAATACAGCTACTTATTTTCAAGAAGTTTTTCGAGCTCTTTCACTCGCTTAGCAAGGCTATCAAGTCGTTTGACTCTCGCATTGGTTTTATGCCATTTACTATTAGTCTCAACTGGCATACCAGATGAGTATACGCCAGGCTGAGTAATATTTTTAGTCACCATTGACATACCGGTAAATACACAGTTATCAGCAACGGTAATGTGCCCATTAATACCAACAAGCCCTGCAATAGTACAATTTTTACCAATAATTGTACTACCTGCTATAACACTACAAGCAGCCATTGCTGTATTTTCACCAACAATAACATTGTGTGCTATTTGAATTTGATTATCGAGGATCACGCCATCTTTAATAATGGTATCTTCTAAGGCACCTCTATCAATAGTAGTACTAGCTCCTATCTCAACTTGGTCACCAATAATAACACTACCTAGTTGAGGTATTTTATGCCATTTATACTGTTCATTGACAGGTGCATAGCCAAAACCATCTGAACCAATGACCGTATTAGCTTGGATCAAGCAGCGCTGACCTATCCTCACTTCATGATAAATACTGATATTACTCCACAGTTGAGTATCACTACCAATACTTACATTTTTACCTATAAAGCAACCAGCACCAATACTGACGTTATCAGCCAGCTTCACACCCGATTCAATAACAGTATTTGCACCAATACTTACATTATTACTCAGTGAGGCATCGGGATGAATAACAGCACTCGGGTGAATCCCCTCTGCTACGTTAGGTGTTGTATCAAGTAGGTTAGCGAGTAAGGCATACCCCATATACGGGTTATCCATTACTAAAGCAGAAGTTTGGCAATCTGCCAGTGCTTCAGGGGATATAATAACCGCACTGGCTTGTGTATTAGCTAATTGACTCGCATATTTACTATTAGCCAAAAAGGCCACTTGCCCTGATTTCGCGTTAGCAAGTGTTGCTAAACTGGTAATTTCAGTATTTTCTGAACTAGCTGAATTATTATCAACAACTAGTTCAGCACCTATTTTTTGTGCAAGCTCAGCTAAAGTAAAACAAGACATTGCTATCAATTACTTAAGCTTACTAACTTGCTCAACAACTTTTGAAGTGATGTTGTGTTCAGGCTTTGAGAAAATTACCGCTTGCTTTGAAAGTACAAGATCATAATCATCTTTAGCAGCAATATTATCAACAGCTTGTGTAACTAAAGCAAAAAGTTTGTTGGTTTCTTCATTTTTGCGTTGTGCAATTTTTTGTTGAAACTCTTTAACTTTTATTTGGTAATCTTGGTATAACTTAGCAATTTTACCTTGTAATTCTTGCTTCTGTTTATCGTTCATAACAGAGCCATTACGCTTTAAGTTTTCATCTTCAAACGTTAAATCTTTTTGTAATTGCTCAATAACAGCTTTTTCATCTTTAAACTCAGCTTCTAAACTTTGCATTAATGCTGCTGATTGAGGAATTTGATTGATTGCTTCTTGCACATTCACTACGGCAATTTTTTGCTCAAAAGCCATTGCACTGCTTGCTAATAATAATGATGATGCTGCAGCAGTTAATGCCATAGATTTAATAAGTTTTTTCAATTTTAGTTCCTCTTCGTTCTATTAATTCGTTTATCCTACCAAAAAACTAGTAAGCTATTAAGTTAAAAAGTGCTACCAATATTAAAGCTGAAGAAAGCCGTGTCGTCGTCTTCTTCTTCTTTAATGGTTTTAGCAAAGTTAAATATCATTGGTCCCATTGGTGATAACCATTGTATTGACATACCACCAGAGGCACGATAACGCCCTATATCAGAATAATCATCTAATTTGGCTAGTTCTTCAGGTGCTAAATCTTGATAATCAGCAATATTAAATTCTGTATCCCAAACATTACCCACATCAACAAAGAAGCTAGTTCTAACGCTGTTGCTATAACTCTCATCTAAAAATGGCGTAGGTACTATCAGTTCAACACCACCGACAGCAATAGCATTACCACCAACTGATCGTGGAGATACTTGAATATAATCGTGATCTGGTCCTAAACAACATGCAATTCCACCTGTTGGGTTAGGCGTACCACCAATTTCTGTTGGGTAACGATACACGGCGCGAGGACCAACGGTGTTATTTTCAAAACCACGTAAGGTATCAGAGCCACCTGCACGGAAATTTTCCCAAAATGGCAATAACTGATCATGCCCATTCACTTGACCGTAACCATTACCATAACCCATTTGTAATCGAGTTAATACTGTCCAGCGCTGATTCCTCGTTAATGGGAAGTAAAACTTAGTATCTAAGTTAATTTTGAAGTATTGCACATCAGATGTATTTGGCGTCGTCATTTTAAAGGTTAAACTTTGTTGAGAGCCTGCTGACGGGAAAGTACCACGGTTTAACGTTGAACGTGAAAGACTCGCGCTCACATCATAGTTTTTAAACGCTAATGGCGCATCAGGGTTATTAGGATCAGAGTGTAAATCATAAAAAGTTTGAATTTGCTCATAAGTTTCTAATGAGGTGATTTCATTATTTTTAAAGCCTACACCAAAACCAACGCGTACATATTCATTGATAGGAAAGCCCCAGTTAAGGCCTACACCATACGTTTTGTTGTTATACTCAACTAAGTTAGCACTACCTGCATCAAATGCTTGATAAAATATTTGTCCGCCAAGGGATACAGCATCAACCGTGAAGTAAGGGTCGGTATATGAAATACTCGCACTTTTTGAGTAAGTATTGGTATTAAGATTAAGGCCTAAACGATTACCTGTACCTAAAAAGTTATTTTGTTGTATACCGGCATTTAAACTTAATTTAGTAGAATCACCGTAACCAACACCTGCAGTAAATGAACCAGAAGCTTGTTCTTTGACGGTGAAGTCCACATCAACTAAGTCTTCCTCACCCGCAATTTGATTAGTTTCAAACTCAACGGTTTCCATGTAAGGCAAACGAGATAAACGCGCCTTTGAGTGTTCAACTAGGCTATTTGATAACCAAGCGCCTTCCATTTGTCTAAGCTCGCGGCGTAATACACGATCAGCCGTAACGCTATTACCGCTAAAGTTTACTTTATTTACATAAATACGCTTACCTGGATCAATCGAGATAGAAAGCTTAACCGTATTATCTTCATCATTGATATCAGGGATAGTGGTCACTTTCGGGTAAGCATAACCAAAACGACCTAGAAATTTACTGATAACTTCTTCGGTATAAGTAACCTCTGCACCATTATATAAATTTTCAGCTCTTAACGGGTTAATCGCGCGAATAGTCTTTTCAAAACCCGCCATATCGCCAATAAAGTCGACTTCAGAAATAGTATAAGTTTCACCTTCAGTGACATTTAAGGCTATATAAACAGATTGCTTATCTGGCGTCATTGATACTTGTGTGGAATCAACCTTAAAACGTAAATAACCACGATCTAAATAATAGCTGTTGATTGTTTCCATATCGCCTTGAAGTGTTTGCTTCTGATACCTATCAGAAGCCATAAAATCCCACCATGGCGAGTCATAAGTTAATTCAATTTTTTCAAGCACTTGAGCATCAGTGAAAACTTCATTACCAACAAGGTTAATTTGTTTAATTTCAGCTGCATCACCTTCAGTAAAAACAAACTCAAGGTTTACCCTGTTGCGTGGCAAGTGAGTAATTTTAGTAGTGACATTGGCATTATATTTACCGACACTATGGTAAAAATCTTCCAAACCCATTTCTATATTTGCAATAACAGTACGATCAAGCGTTTCACCAACACGAATATTACTACCATCTAAACTTTCTGTGAGTTGTTCATCTTTTAAATCACTATTACCATCAAAAGTGATTTCACTAATAGTTTCGCGTTCTCGAACACGGTAAATAACGCGGTTACCATCACGATAAACACGAATATCATTAAAGTGTCCTGATTTATATAAGGCTTTTATTGATTGTGAAATTCTAAATTGATTTAACTGGTCGCCGACATTAAATGGAATATGTGTTAATGCCGCACCTAAAGCAACTCGCTGTAAACCCTTTACTTCGATATCTTCAACCTGAAACTCTTCAGCTGCTTGTGCTGTTGTACCTAAAGCACCTAAAAATAAGGCAAAGGCTAATTTTTTAATTATCATAAATATTTACTTTGTTACTTCTTTATTACTATAAATTTTAATGTGCAATCTGTATTGCTATCGGGGCATTCCAGTGCCCGCCATCAAGTGCTGGTTTACTTGTTTAAAAAGAAAAAGGTTAATCACCCACTTTTATCCTAATACCCGACTAAAATCATTAAACAGTGCGATACTCATTAATACTAATAACGCTAATGCCCCAAACTTAAAACCGGCTTTCCTGTTAAAAGCTCTATAAGATAATAGAGTAAGTGCCCGTCATCAAGTACTGGTTCACTTGGTTAAAACGTAAAAGGTTAATTACTCTCTTTTATCCTAATACCCGACTAAAATCATTAAACAGTGCAATACTCATTAACGCTAATAACGCTAATGCTCCAAACTTAAAACCAGCCTCTTGAATATTTTCTGGAACGGGCTTTCCAGTTAAAAGCTCTATAAGATAATAGAGTAAGTGCCCGTCATCAAGTACTGGTTCACTTGGTTAAAACATAAAAGGTTAATTACTCTCTTTTATCCTAATACCCGACTAAAATCATTAAACAGTGCAATACTCATTAACGCTAATAACGCTAATGCTCCAAACTTAAAACCAGCCTCTTGAATATTTTCTGGAACGGGCTTTCCAGTTAAAAGCTCTATAAGATAATAGAGTAAGTGCCCGCCATCAAGTACTGGCAACGGTAAAAGGTTAATTATTCCTAAATTAATACTAATCAGGGCTAAAAAGCCTAAAAAGTATACAAAACCATAGCCCGCACTATCACCCGCTCCTTGAGCTATTGCAATAGGACCACTTAAGTTTTTAACTGAGACATCACCCGTTATTAGTTTACCGATCATATCAAAGCTCAAAGTAACTAAATTCCATGTACGAATGATACTTTCTTCTAAGGCTGAAAATAGCCCATAAGATAATTCTATTTGATAATCACTTGGCCACTCATCTGCTTTAGGTGTTACACCTAGGTAACCAACAAGCGTACCATTACGATCAACACCTTTTGGCGTGACATAAAGTGTTTTAGTATTGCCTGCGCGCTCAATAGTTAATGTGACTTCCCTATCTGGGTAGTTTTTGATCTCCTTGGAGAAGTCTAACCAGCCTGGTGCAAGTTCTTTTTCATTTATTGCAATCAACGTATCCCCTACTTGCAAGCCTGCATTTTCTGCAGGACTATCTGGCGATACTTGTGCTATTTCATTATGTACTTGAGGACGAAATGGCGTAATCCCTAAACTCGTTAACGCTGAAGTTTTCTCTGGTGAAAATTGCCATGCTGTTGTATCTAATAGATGAGTAGAAATAAACTGACTATCATTAGTTTTAGTCTTAAAAACAATTTCATCGCTGCCAATTTCCCCAACTAAGGCTAAATTAACATCTTGCCAATCACGGACTCTATTTCCTGCAATTTCAATAATTTCAACGTTACTTGGTATTTTTGCTTGTGCGGCAATAGAGTCTGCGGTTATAACACCAATAACAGGCTTAATACTCGGCACACCAATTAAAAACATAAGGTAGAAAGCAAAAATCGCAAAAATAAAATTAGCAAAAGGTCCTGCGGCAACTACCGCGATACGTTGATACACAGATTTACTATTAAACGTTTTATCTTTATCTTGCTCTGCAACATCATCAACACGTTCATCAAGCATTTTTACGTAGCCGCCTAAAGGGATCATAGCGACAACATACTCAGTACCATCAGCAGCCGTTTTTCTCCATAAAGGCTTACCGAAGCCTACTGAAAAACGCTCTACTTTTATGCCATTTTTTCTTGCAACCCAAAAGTGACCGTATTCATGAACAGTTACTAATATACCCAACGCAATAACAAATGAAGCTATATTTCTTACAAACTCAAACAACGCAAAATCAAACATAACTACTCTTGTTCCTCAGTATCAACTATGCCATTTTCGTTAGTGAAGTTAGCTACTATTGAGCGTGAAAACTCACGGGCACGATTATCTAAGGAAATAACCTCATTAATATTACTTACCTGTTCTGAGACAAATTTTTTCACAGAAGTTTCATTTATTTTATAAATATCGGTAAATTTAATGCGTTTGTCTAAAAATGCAGCAACAGCAATTTCATTTGCAGCATTAAGCGCTGTACACGCTCCCTGCCCCATTTTACAAGCATCAATCGCCAGCTTTAAATTCGGGTACTTTTTAAAATCAACAGCTTGGAAATCAAAAGATGCCGTTGTAAAAAAGTCTAAAGGAGCAACTCCTGACTTTATGCGCTCTGGATAAGCTAATGCATGTGCAATAGGTGTGCGCATATCAGGATTGCCCATTTGTGCGATGACTGAGCCATCTTGATATTGCACCATTGAGTGAATTGTACTTTGCGGATGTAAGATTACTTGAATGTCATCAGCTTCAACATTAAACAACCACTTAGCTTCTATAAACTCAAGCCCCTTATTCATCATGGTTGCTGAATCAACTGAAATTTTTCTGCCCATTGACCAGTTAGGGTGAGCACATGCTTGCTCTGGTGTTACTTCTTCAAGTTTATCTTGCTGCCAACTGATAAGTGGGCCACCTGAGCCTGTTAATAGTATTTTACTAATACCATTATCAGCAAGCTGACATTCACCGACACGTTGTTGCTCTTGCCAAGGCAAGCTTTGAAAAATAGCATTATGCTCACTGTCTATAGGCAACAATTGTGCTTTAGACTTTTTCATTGCATCAATGAAGATTTTCCCCGAAGTTACTAAGGCTTCTTTATTAGCCAGTAATACACGCTTTCCAGCCTCTACGGCTGCTAGGGTTGGCATTAAACCCGCCGCTCCAACAATCGCAGCCATAACAGTATCAACACGAGGAGATTTAGCTAACTCAGCTAACGCCTCAGTACCTGAGTTAACAACAATATCATCAAGGTTAGCGCGTGCTAATTGTGTTTTTAACTCTTGAGCGTGAGTAGACGAAACAAGTACAACCGCTTGCGGTTTAAACTCAATACATTGCTGAAGTATTTTATCTACACTAGCATGAGCAGCTAAACTGATAACATCATATTTTTCGGGGTGTAAACGCACAACATCAAGGGTATTCTCACCAATAGATCCTGTTGAGCCTAAAATACATAATTGTCGCTTAGCAACATTGGATGAGACATTATTTTTTAACACTGTGTCTACCAACCAAATAAAACATAGCAAAGCGCAAATATAGGTGCTGTTGCCGTTAAGCTATCAATTCTATCAAGTATACCGCCATGCCCAGGTAAAATAGAGCCGCTATCTTTTACACCTGCTTGGCGCTTAAACATACTTTCGTTTAAGTCACCCAACACAGAAACTGTGGTAATTAATACGGTCACCAGTAATACAATAACTATTTGCGAGCTACTCCAGTTAAGTTGATAAGCTGCAAGGAGAATTAACAAACAAGCGCAAACAACGCCACCAAGAAAGCCTTCAATGGTTTTCCCTGGGCTGACATTCGGCATAAGCTTATGCTTACCCAATGACTTACCAACAAAATACGCCCCTATATCGGCACTCCAAACCATTAAAAATAAAAACATGAGTAATTGTGCACCGTGATAGGCATCTTCACCGTAGTTATTACTACGTATTACCACAAATGCCAGCCACGTAGGCACTAATGTTAACCAACCGAATATGCCTCGAATAGAGCGATGACTTGACCAGAAGGTGCTATATCGAGGGTAGGCAAACATTAATATGGCTGAAATAATCCACCAAATAACAGACAATATAAGTAAGTAAATTGCATAAGGTTGTAATTGTGTCGCTGAGAGCCAGATACTATCGAGAGGTAACATCAACCACACCAGTGTGATTAAAACACTTGTGACAATAACAAATACGCTGCGTCTAGTACTCGTTTCAAATCCCATTAAGGGACCCCATTCCCATGCACCAATAGCAACTATTGCCATTAGCAAGACAGCAAAATAGTTTAAGGGCAAATAAAAAATTGCTGAGATTGCTGCGGGCGCTAAGATTACTGCGGTAATAATTCGTTGTTTTAGCAAACTGTTTCCTTTATTTAATGGTAAATAATAAACTGCAAATTTACGTTCTAGTTAATTGTTATTGCTCGCTTATTAAGCTCACCTTATTATTATATTTATAATTTAAGTGTTAATAGACTACTGTTTAGTCACTTGTTCACCTGTTTTACCAAAGCGCCTTTCTCGTTGATCAAAGGTAGTTATAGCTTGCTCAAACTCAAGCTCATTAAAATCTGGCCATAACACTTCAGTAAAATAAAACTCAGCATATGCTGCTTGCCATAATAAAAAGTTACTGATACGGAAATCACCACCAGTTCGGATCAATAAATCTAATGGCGGTAAATTGGCCAAACATGTGTGCTCATGTAAAGCATCTTCATTGATATCATCAGCCGATATTTGATCATTTTTCAGTTGTAAGGCAAGGTTTTTAGCTGCATTGGCAATATCCCAACGTCCACCATAGTTTGCCGCAACAGATAATACTAAACCGTCATTATTCGCGGTTAACTGCTCTGATTTACGTATATTTTTCTGTAACTTTTCAGAAAAACGACTTAAATCGCCAATCACTTGAAAACGGATATTATTTTTATGTAAACGCTTTACTTCTTTTGTAAGCACATACATAAACAAATCCATCAATACGCTAACTTCTTTTTCAGGACGTTGCCAGTTTTCACTACTAAAAGCAAATAGTGTTAATGCTTCAACTCCCGCTTTACGTGCCCCCCTAACGACAGCACGTACTGACTCAACACCCGCTTTATGGCCAGTCACTCGCGTTTTACCTTGTGCCTGCGCCCAACGACCATTACCATCCATGATAACAGCAATATGCTTAGGAATATTTAAATGCTCACCGTCAGGTGTTGTGCTAGTGGTCACTAAATTGCCTTTTTCTCTCAAATTTTTCTCAAATCTATGAATACAAAAACGCCAGCAGATTTAAAACCTAAACTGGCGCTTAAACGGAAATAATTAAATTTCCATTAACTCTGCTTCTTTTTTCACTAATAACTCATCAACTTGTTTTACATAAGTATCAGTGATTTTTTGAATCTCATCTTCCGCTTGATGCTGTTCATCTTCGCTAATTTCTTTCTCTTTTTGCAGAGTTTTTATGTCTGAGTTAGCATCACGACGAATATTTCGAATAGCAATTTTACCGCCTTCAGCTTCACCACGAACTACTTTAACAAGGTCTTTACGACGCTCTTCTGTTAATGGTGGTAATGGAATGCGAATTAATGTGCCATTAGACTGTGGGTTTAAACCTAAGTCTGATTTCATGATGGCTTTTTCTACCGCAGCGATCATCCCTTTATCAAACACAGTAATAGACAAATTACGGGCATCAGGAACAGAGATATTACCCACTTGGTTGAGTGGTGTTTCCATGCCGTAGTAGTCAACATTAATGTTGTCTAATAAAGAGGCATGAGCACGCCCTGTTCTAACTTTATTTAGATTACCTTTTAAAGACTCAATGCTTTTAGCCATACGCTCTTGCGCATCTTGTTTAATTTCATTTATCACGTTGATATATCCTAAAAATAATTAATTAAATTTAAAAACTTCAATTTATTTTGTTATCACTGTACCTTCAGGCTCACCCATAATGACAGACTTAAGCGCGCCAGGTTTATTCATATTAAACACTCGAATCGGCATATTATGATCACGCGCTAATGTAAATGCTGCTAAATCCATTACCTTTAATTCTTTATCTAATACTTCGTCAAACGTTAATTCATTATAAAGTTCAGCATCTGGGTTTTTCATTGGATCTTCAGAGAAGATACCGTCAACTTTGGTCGCTTTTAAAACGGCATCTGCTTCAATCTCAATACCGCGTAAACATGCAGCAGAGTCTGTGGTGAAAAAAGGGTTTCCTGTGCCAGCTGAAAAAATAACAACACGGCCTGACTTTAGCAAACTAATTGCATTTGACCAATTGTAGCGCTCACATACACCTGCTAAATCGATTGCAGACATTAAACGAGTATTTACAAAAGCTCTGTGTAGTGCGTCACGCATCGCTAAGCCATTCATTACGGTAGCAAGCATGCCCATTTGGTCGCCAACAACACGGTTCATGCCAGCTTCTGCAAGACCTGCTCCACGAAACAGATTACCGCCGCCAATCACAAGGCCCACTTGAATATCCATTTCAACAAGTTCTTTGATTTCTTGCGCCATGCGATCAAGTATTTTGGGGTCAATGCCAAAGCCTTCCTCTCCCATGAGAGCCTCACCACTTAATTTAAGAAGAATGCGACGATATGTTGGTTTTGGACTGATACTCATAGACGGAAATTCCTATTTTGGCTCGCTAAAAAAAGATTAGGGTCAAAATGACCGCGGATATTTTAGTACGTTTAACCCAGTCACGAAAGTGTTAACTGAAAAAACTCGACTTTATTATCAAATTTATGGTGTACACCTTAAAAAATGCATAAAAAAACGCCTACCGAGGTAGACGTTTTTGTGTAATTCAATCTAATTGAGCAAATAACAAGGCGTTCAAATCTTTTTTCTTGGATGCATTTGAAAATATGTTCCTAAGTAAAAAACAAACGTAACGATGTTAGTTGTTCAAATAAGAAGAATTAAGCTTTAGCAGCAGCAATTTGTGCTTCAACTTCTGCAGCAAAATCTTCTTCTTTCTTCTCGATGCCTTCGCCTACTTCTAAGCGAACAAATGAAGAAATAGTGATGCCTTTTTCTTTTAATACTTCACCAACAGACTTTTTAGGTTCCATGATAAAAGCTTGACCTGTTAAAGATACTTCGCCTGTGAATTTCTTCATACGGCCAGTAACCATTTTCTCAGCGATTTCTTCAGGCTTACCTTCATTCATTGCCATTTCAATTTGAATGCGCTTTTCATTAGCTACAACATCAGCTGGTACGTCATCTGGCGTTAAGTAATCAGGCTTACTTGCAGCAACGTGCATTGCAATGTGCTTAAGTGATTCAACATCACCTTCACCAGCAACAACAACACCGATAGTAGCGCCGTGCTTGTATGAAGCTAAAGTAGTACCTTCAACATAAGCTACACGACGAACATTGATGTTTTCACCAATTTTAGTCACAAGTGCAATACGCTCTTCTTCAAACTTAGCTTGTAAGTCTTCGATAGAAAGCTGTTCAGCAGCTGCAGCGTCAGCAACTTTGTTAGCAAATGCTAAGAAGTTATCATCTTTTGCAACGAAGTCAGTTTGACAGTTAACTTCTACTAAAGCGCCATCTTTAATGATGATTTGACCTTCAGCAGCGATGTTACCTGCTTTTTTAGCAGCTTTAGCTTGACCGTTCTTACGCATATTTTCAATCGCAAGATCCATATCACCGTCAGCTTCTTGTAACGCTTTTTTACAATCCATCATGCCCGCAGCTGTGCGTTCACGAAGTTCTTTAACCATTGCAGCAGTAATTGCCATGAGTTAATTCCTCAGTTTTCAGTTATCCCCACTCTACAATTAATAAGTATCATATAAAGTGGGAATAAATAGTAAATTAGGTGTCATAAAAGTAATAACACACGATTATTACTTTTATGAGTCAACGAAATGTTTTGCTCAATTATTTTCTCTAAAGAAAATTACTCAGCTTCAACAAAACCGTCTTTTTCAGCTTGAACAACGATGTTTTGCTCACGACCAGAAATAACAGCATTTGCAACTGCGTCACAGTATAAAGTGATCGCACGGATTGCATCATCGTTACCAGGAACGATGTAATCAATGTTATCTGGGTTAGAGTTAGTATCAACAACAGAAATTACTGGGATACCAAGGTTGTTTGCTTCTTTAATAGCAATGTGTTCGTGATCGGCATCGATGATAAAGATAGCATCAGGTAAACCACCCATGTTCTTAATACCACCTAAGCTTTTATCTAGCTTTTCCATTTCACGAGTACGCATTAATGCTTCTTTCTTAGTTAAAGCTTCGAAAGTACCATCTGTGCTTTGTACTTCAAGATCTTTTAAACGTCTGATTGATTGACGAACTGTTTTCCAGTTAGTCAACATACCACCTAACCAACGGTGGTTTACGAAGAATTGATCAGATTTAAGTGCAGCTTCTTTGATAGCATCACTTGCAGCACGCTTAGTACCAACAAATAAAACTTTACCTTTCTTAGAAGAAACATTGTTAATGAAAGCTAATGCTTCATTAAACATAGGAACTGTTTGTTCAAGGTTGATGATATGAACTTTATCACGAGCACCGAAAATGAATGGCTTCATTTTTGGATTCCAGTAACGAGTTTTGTGACCGAAATGAACACCTGCTTTAAGCATATCGCGCATTGAAACGTTTGACATTGTATTTTCCTTTATGGGGTTAAGCGTTCATACACCCAATATGCACGACCCTTATTGCTCATATAACCACATGGTTACTTAGCTGGGCACCCCGGCATACCTTATATAGATGTATGTGAGTTTATAATATAACTAGCTTTGCTTATGCATAAACTAATCGATTTAATGGTTGCTAAAACCAAGGCGCTTTATGGCATCTTAAAAACCATAAATAGCCACTAAAATTTTAGCGCGCACTTTATACCATAAAAAGATAATTTTAACCAGACAAATAATTCACTGGGATAATTTCTTTTATCACGGTAAAATCCCTCACAATCAAAAGTAAACCAACTTATACTTAACAATTTTAGGTAAATAATGACTACACCATTATCATCAGTTCAGCTATTTTTTCTTTATGATAGCCACTGTCCATGGAGTTTTGCTGCAACGCCATTAATCAAAGAAATTAATCAAGCTTACCCTGAAATAGAGCTGCATTTATGGCATACCGCATTTTTTTCATCATTAAATGAAGCAGATACCCATATCAGTAAGCAAGAAATCATCGAAGTTGAGCAACTGGCTGATATCAAGTTTTCGCCTCAATATATTCAAACACTCGAGCAAAACCGAGATTCAACATTAGCGGCAAATTTGATGACTTGGGCGCATTTAAAAACGCCTTATTTAGCTTTACCATTATTAAGTGCCCTACAAGAAGCTCACTTTGTTCACGGTAATGCTTTATCTACCCAAGCTGACTTAGCAGATATCATCAATAAATTAAAACTGTCACCTCCAGCCAAAGCATGCAAAACTGACAAACTAACCAAAGACACACAAGAATTAGTGCAGGAAGTGTTTGCACTACAAGACATCATTGCAACTCAAGCAATTCCTGCATTATTACTCGCCATTGATGATGAACTTATTTTACTTAATCATAATTTTTATTTAACTCAACCTGAAGCGATTGTTGAAGCAGTAAAAATTGAATTAACAAAACATAACTTATAAAGAGAACGTTATGGCCATACCAATTAAAAGCCAAGAAGAAATAGAAAAAATGCGTGTTGCTGGCAGGCTTGCCAGTGAAGTACTTGAAATGATCGAGCCGCATGTTAAAGCTGGCATCACTACTGATGAACTAAATACCCTATGTGCTGATTATACCGAAAAAGTTCAAGAAGCAATTTCAGCACCACTTAATTATCATAATTTCCCTAAGTCTATCTGTACTTCAGTAAACCATGTCGTTTGTCACGGTATACCTGATGATACCGTGTTAAAAGATGGAGATATTATCAATATTGATATTACGGTAATCAAAGATGGTTATCATGGTGATACAAGTAAAATGTTTCATATAGGTGAAGTTTCACCAGAAGACATCCGACTATGTCGTTTAGCGCAAGAGTCTTTATACGTTGGCTTGAAAAAAGTAAAACCTGGTGCTGATTTTGGTGACATAGGTACTGCCATTCAAAAATTCATTAAGAGTAAAGGTCGTTACTCAATCGTAAGAGATTACTGTGGCCATGGTATTGGTAAAGAGTTTCATGAATCACCACAAATTGTTCATTACAAAAACAAAGCTGGCGAAAAAATGCAAGAAGGCATGTGTTTTACTATTGAGCCAATGATCAACTTAGGTAAAGCGACAACCATATTAGATCAAGACGATAAGTGGACTGTTTACACTAGCGATGGTAAAAACTCTGCCCAATGGGAACATACTATTGTGGTTACCAAAACTGGCTGTGAAATACTTACACTTCGAAAAGAAGAAACGATTAGTAGAATACTGCATAACTAGTGTTTCTTAGCTAAACTTTTCATCACAAAATGATTACAGCTAACCTACAACTCATAACTAGAGTGTAGGTACAATAATAATGAGAAATAGGTAAACCATTGACTACTACAAATATAGCAAATCATACTATTCCAGCTTATTTTACTGATTCTTTAGCTATATCAGCTGAAACTTTATCAAGTAAAGAAATATGCCAATTATCTCTCAAGTTTAATGATTGGTTAAAGGCAGCATTTGCAGAAAATAATGTCGAGAATCTGTTAATTGCTCGCGCGGATTTTGTCGATGCCATACTGACTAAGCTATGGAGTCAACACCACCTAGACGAATTTCAAATCAGTTTACTTGCTGTAGGTGGCTATGGTCGTGGTGAATTACACCCCTATTCAGATGTTGATATTTTGTTATTAACCCAAACCGATATTGATGAAGAGTTAGCTGAAAGAATATCAACTTTTGTCACACAACTTTGGGATATAAAACTCGATGTTGGTCATAGTGTTCGCAGTATAAGAGAGTGCTTAAAGCAAGCTGTTGATGATGTCACTGTTGCTACAAACCTGATGGAAATGCGACAGATCACAGGCAACGAAACCTTAACTCAGCAATTAATGCCTTTATTAAACGAAGATGTTTTTTGGACATCAGAGAAGTTTTTTATTGCTAAATACAATGAACAAAAAAAGCGTCATCAACAATACCATGGCGCGGCATATACCCTTGAGCCTAATCTAAAAGCTAGCCCTGGAGGTTTGCGTGATATTCAAACGATTGCTTGGGTGGCAAAACGCCACTTTTTAGCTGACTCTTTAGAGGAGTTGGTTGAACATCAATACCTATTCCCTAATGAATTAGCTGAGCTGATAGAATCTCAAGACTACCTATGGCGTATGCGCTTTGCACTGCACTTCGTTGCTAAGCGTAGTGAAAACCGTTTGTTGTTTGATTACCAAACGGATGTTGCCAAAATGATGGGCTTTGGTGATGAAGGTAAAGCTCCTGTTGAGCGTATGATGAAACGTTTCTTTCGTATCATTGCCCGTGTCAGCGAATTAAATACCATTTTATTACAACGCTTTAAACAAGAAATCATTCAAGATCCTGAGCAGTATAAGAGTAAAACCATCAATCAAGATTTTGAAGTAGTCAATAAGCTGATTAACACAACTGACGATAGAATTTTTCTTCGCTCGTCAAAAATGTTAGAAATGTTTTTAATTATTGCTCAAGAGCCAGAAATAAAAGGTATTCATTCTCATACTTTACGCTTAATGCGTAACGCCCGTCGCCGATTGATATCTGGTTTACTTGATTATGCAGAGTGTCGACAAATTTTCATGCAAATTATCAGGCACCCTCGCGGTTTAGGGTTAGCTTTTAATTTAATGCACAGACACGGTATTATTGGCTCATACCTGCCGTCATGGCGAAACATTGTTGGTCAAATGCAGTTTGATTTATTTCACGCTTATTCGGTCGACGAGCATAGCTTTCGTGTTGTAAAAAATCTCTATCAATTTAGCCAAAAAGAGCACAATCATAAATTCCCTTTATGTAGCAAAATAGTACAAAAAATTCGTAAGCCTGAGGTGCTCTATTTAGCCGGTATATTTCATGATATAGCTAAAGGCAGAGGTGGTGACCATGCAGAGCTTGGCGCCATTGATGCCTATGAGTTTTGTCAGTCACACCAAATGAATAAACATGATAGTAAAATGGTGTCATGGTTAGTTAAAACACATTTATTAATGTCGGTAACAGCTCAGCGAAGAGATATTAATGATGAAAATGTTATTAGAGCCTTTGGTGAGGTTGTGCGTGATGAAGCCCACCTAGACTACTTATACTGTTTAACGGTTGCCGACATGCGAGCTACCAATGAAAGTTTATGGAATAGTTGGAAAAGTAATTTATTACAAGATTTATACTTTAATACCCTTAGAGCATTTCGTCGTGGTTTATCGAAACCTGTGGAAACACGTTCTCAAATTAGGGAAAACCAGCAGCAAGCCTTAGCTAGACTAGATAACTCAGAGATTAATGAACACCAGCTTACGTCTTTGTGGAAAGAGTTTAGAGTGGATTACTTCCTACGTTATTCACCTGAGCAAATTGCCCGACATTGTCAACGTATTATTGGTCACGATAGAAACGAGCCACTGGTTATTATCAGTCCTAAGCCATATCGAGGCGGTACCGAAGTTTTCGTTTTTACCAAAGAAAAAGCCAATACGTTTGCCAGTACCGTTGAATTACTCAGCATTAAAAAGCTTTCAATTCATGACGCTAAAATTATCACCACTAAAACAGGTTATACCGTCAACACATTCATTGTTTTAGACTCACGCGGCAAGGCGATAAAAGAAAGTTATCACACCGAAGAAATTGCCAATGCGTTAACCCATAAATTAAAGCAAGATAATTATTGTGATGTGCCACTTCAACCTGCACGCAGAGAAGTTAAACAATTCACATTCCCAATTCAGGTTAGCTTTATTAAGATCAGTGCCAAAAGTAAAACCATGATTGAAATAATCGCACTTGATAGACCGGGATTATTAGGGAATATCGCGCAAGTATTCCAGCAATTACAAATTAATATCCATTCAGCAAAAATCACTACTTTTGGTGAAAAAGCGGATGACGTTTTCACCATTTCAACCAGTGATAATCAGGCGCTTAATGAAGAAGAAAAACAACGACTGGCTGAAAAATTAACCCAAGAAATAGATTAACTTTTATTTTATACATATAGGAAATCACAATGACCGACTTAAAGGCATTATCAACGACAATTGAACAAGCATTTGAAGATAGAGCGAACATCAGCCCATCAACCGTGTCAGCGGAAATCAAAACAGCTATTTTAGATGCACTTGCTGCCTTAAATGATGGTTCAGCGCGTGTAGCAGAAAAAATTGATGGTCAATGGCATGTTCATCAATGGTTGAAAAAAGCAGTATTATTATCATTTCGCATTTGGGACAACCAAGTGATTGATGGTGCTGAAAGTACTTTCTTTGATAAAGTTCCGATGAAATACGATGGTTATACTCAAGCTATGTTTGAGGCTGATGGCGTTCGTGTTGTACCGGGTGCTTCTGTTCGTACAGGTAGCTTTATAGGTAAAAATGTTGTGGTCATGCCAAGCTTTGTCAATATTGGCGCTTTTGTCGATGAAGGTTGTATGGTTGATGGCTGGGCTACGGTTGGCTCATGTGCACAAATTGGTAAAAATGTACACTTATCTGGCGGTGTTGGTATTGGTGGTGTTTTAGAGCCATTACAAGCTGGCCCTACAATTATCGAAGATGATTGTTTTATTGGTGCACGTTCTGAAATTGTCGAAGGTGTTGTGGTCGAAGAAGGCTCAGTTATTTCTATGGGTGTTTATATCGGTCAAAGTACCCGTATTTATGATCGTGAAACGGGTGAAACACACTACGGTAGAGTACCTGCTGGCTCTGTTGTTGTACCGGGCAACTTGCCATCTAAATGTGGAAAATACAGTTTATATGCTGCGATTATTGTTAAAAAAGTCGATGCTAAAACACGTGCAAAAACAGGTATTAATGAGTTATTACGTTTAGCTGAATAATCATTTAAACGACTCAAGAAAAAAGCGGTAAGTTTATATAAACTTACCGCTTTTTAATTTAAGTTGCCGTAGCATTAACTGCAATGATGACAGTTAAGCTTTTTACTTATGCTTTTAATTTATCATCAAGCTCTTCAATTTTAGCTTTCCAAATTGCAGGGCCTGCAACATGAGCAGACTCACCTGAGCTATCAACAGCAACCGTTACAGGCATATCTTCTACTTCAAACTCATAAATAGCTTCCATACCTAACTCTTCAAACGCTACCACACGGGCTTTTTTAATTGCTTTAGAAACAAGGTAAGCTGCTCCACCAACAGCCATTAAGTATACCGACTTATGCTCTTTAATATTTTCAACTGTAGCAGCGCCACGCTCTGACTTACCAATAGAGCCTAACAAGCCAGTTTTTGATAACATCATTTCTGAGAATTTATCCATACGCGTTGCAGTGGTAGGGCCTGCTGGGCCTACCGCTTCATCACCAACAGCATCTACCGGCCCTACGTAATAAATAAATTTATCGGTAAAATCAACTGGCAGCTCTTCACCCGCATTTAACATATCTTGTATACGTTTATGCGCTGCATCACGGCCTGTTAAAATAGTACCGCTAAGTAATACTGTTTCGCCTGTTTTCCATTCGGCAACATCCGCTTTAGTTAAACCGTCAACATTAACGCGGCGAACATTCTCACCTACTTCCCAAGTAATATCTGGCCACTCTTCTAACTTAGGTGGTGTTAAATCTGCTGGCCCTGAGCCATCAAGATGAAAGTGTACATGGCGAGTAGCAGCACAGTTAGGGATCATAACAACTGGCTTAGAAGCCGCGTGTGTAGGTACAGTGTTAATTTTTACATCAACAACAGTCGTTAAACCACCAAGCCCTTGCGCGCCAATACCTAATTTATTCACACGTTCAAAAATTTCTAAACGTAACTCTTCCTCAGCATTTTCAGGGCCTCTATCCATTAATTCTTGAATATCTACTGGCTCCATCAAGCTTTCTTTAGCTAATACACCAGCTTTTTCAGCGGTACCGCCTATGCCTATGCCTAACATGCCTGGTGGACACCAACCTGCCCCCATAGATGGTAATGTTTTCACAACCCAGTCAGCTACTGAGTCAGATGGATTTAACATCACCATTTTGGTTTTGTTTTCACTACCACCGCCTTTAGCGGCAATCATCACTTCAATTTCATCCCCAGCAACCATATCAATATGTACAACGGATGGCGTATTATCCTTAGTGTTTTTACGTGTACCAGCAGGATCTGCAACAATAGACGCGCGTAAAGGGTTTTCAGGGTTCATATAGGCACGACGTGTACCTTCATCAACCATTTCTTGTACTGTCATGTCTGTTTTGTCCCACTTAACCGCCATACCTACTTTCACAAAGCAGGTAACAATGCCGGTATCTTGACATATTGGGCGTTTGCCTGTGGCTGACATACGTGAATTAATTAGAATTTGAGCAATGGCATCTTTAGCCGCTGTACTTTGCTCTTTGTGATAAGCTTTTTCCAATGCTTGAATAAAATCTAACGGGTGATAATAAGAAATATATTGTAGTGCATCTTCAATGCTATCTATTAAGTCTTGTTGCTTGATAATTTTATCGGACATGTTGCTCTCAGCTTTCGTTCAAAGTGGAATCACCCAATGAACATAAAATACCAACATCAGCACAACTGAAAGCTGCATTTTATATCCACTTGGGTATATAATCTCTCCTAATATAATAACCTGCTATTGAAATAGCTGCTAGTAGCCAATAGTCGAAATATCTGAGAAACAACACCTTGTCTTCACCTTTTCCACTTACTTTATCCATCAAGCCATTAATTTTGACAAAAGAAGTCACACCCGAAGGATTATTTACGCCTTTATCAGGTGAACCCTGGTCAATATGGTTAGATTCAGGGCACAGTAATCATATCGATGCTTGTTTTGATATTTTAGTGTGGCAACCAGAAGTCACACTATGTACTTATGGTGAAAAAACCAACGTTCATACGCGTCACTCAAATGAATCTTATCTCAGTGAAACAGACCCATTATTGTTACTTGAAGAAATTCAACATAAAACGTTAAATCAGCATTCCCCCTCACAAGAAGGACTCCCTTTTTTAGGTGGGGCATTAGGCTATTTTGCTTACGATCTTGGACGACGTTTTGAAACGCTGCCAACACAGGCAGAGCATGATATTAAAATGCCTGATATGTCTGTAGGTATTTATAGCCAAGCCATTATTTTTGATCATAAAAAGCAGCAATATTTTTTAGTGTGTCCCGAAGCAAAGCGCTCAGCCATTGAAAGCTACCTGCACGCACTAATCAGTGATACGACACTGACGAAGCATCACACAATAGACTTTGCTTTAACCACACCTTGGCAAAGTAATATGGATAAAAACAGCTACCAACAAAAGTTTGATCAGGTACAAGAGTTTTTGCTAAATGGAGACTGTTATCAAATCAATTTAGCTCAACGATTTTCAGCTCATTATCAAGGGGATGAATTTCAAGCTTATTGCACACTTCGTAAAGAAAATAATGCTCCTTTTTCAGCTTTTATGCGTTTTGAACACTCAGCCGTGTTAAGTGTTTCTCCTGAACGATTTTTACAATGCCAACAAGGTAAAGTTCAAAGTAAGCCAATTAAAGGCACTATGCCTAGAAGCGAAGATGAAAGCCAAGATAAACAAAATGCTGTTATCCTTAAAAACTCAAGCAAAGATCGCGCAGAAAACGTCATGATCGTTGATTTACTTCGCAATGATATTTCCAAAGTGTGTATACCAAATTCTGTCGATGTACCTGAGTTATTTGATATAGAAAGCTTCCCTGCCGTGCACCATTTAGTCAGTACGGTTGAAGGACAATTATCAGAGAGTAAAACCCCTCATGATTTACTCCGAGCGGCTTTCCCTGGCGGCTCAATAACCGGAGCACCTAAAATTCGTGCTATGGAGATCATTGAACAACTTGAACCTCACAGGCGAAGTGTTTATTGTGGCAGTATTGGTTATATTTCAAGTTGTAGCACTATGGACACAAGTATTACCATCCGCACGCTAATAGCTGAGCAATCAACGAGTTCACCACAAGTTAATAAACTATTTTGTTGGGCTGGAGGTGGTTTGGTTGCCGACTCAACAGCGCATAATGAATACCAAGAAACACTTGATAAAGTGAAACGTATTTTACCGGTATTAAGTAATTTCACTAAATATAAAAGTGAGTGATACATGAATAAAAATGACTTTTTACATCGGTTTCATTTACAGCGATTGCCGCAATCAAGTCATAACTATCAACATCACTCAACCCTTAAATCCGCCGCGGTGCTTATTGGCCTTATTGACAATCCAACAAGTAATTCAGGCTTACAAGTATTATTAACAAAACGTTCCAGCCATTTAAAACATCACCCTTCACAAATCAGTTTTCCAGGTGGAAAAGTAGAGCCTAACGACACTAATATGATTGACACTGCGCTAAGGGAAACCTATGAAGAAATAGGTGTAGCCCCAAGTACTGTTTCAGTCATAGGGCAACTTCCTCTTTATCAAGTGATAAGTGGCTATCAAATAACCCCTATCGTTGCACTTATTGACCCTCAGCAAGACTATCAATTAGATGACAATGAAGTGGCTGAAATATTTCACGTGCCATTACAGCACTTTTTACAAACAAAAAATCATCACTGCATTACCGCGCTTCGTCATGGCCGGGAACATAACATCCATTTCTTCCCTTATAAGCACTACAATATATGGGGTGCAACTGCCGCTATTCTCAAAGATTTAGTTGAGCAGATAAAATAAGCTGTACCGAAATCTAGCCACTTTTATTACCGGTTTCAAAGATTTTGTTCTAATATTTGTTTTCAATAATGATAACTTTTAGCTATCATTACCATATTAACGACAATACAAGTCGCAAATAGCGAAACATTATTCGGAAATAAACATGATAAGTGTATTTGATATGTTTTCAGTGGGTATTGGTCCATCTAGCTCTCATACAGTAGGCCCAATGAAAGCAGCAAAATTATTTATAGATGAACTACAAAAACAATCCCAACTGCTTAATGTCGATCGCGTTAAATGTGAACTATTTGGCTCGTTAGGACAAACAGGTATAGGCCATGGCACTGGTAAAGCTATCATTTTGGGCTTATCTGGTGAAGTGCCAGAAACTATTGAAGTTGACTCAATTGACTCTATTTTATCCAATGTTGTTCAAAGTGAAAAAGTCATATTGGCTGGCAAGCATAGTGTTAGTTTTCCTAAAGATGACGCGATAATTTATCATCGCCGTAAAACATTACCTGCGCACGCTAATGCAATGACACTCTATGCCTACCAAGCAAACACACTTATTTTGGCGCAAACTTATTACTCTATCGGTGGTGGCTTTATTGTTGAAGATTGTGACTTTGAAAAAGAAAAGGATAAAGCCTTATCATTACACGCTAATATAGATAAACCCCATAAATTTGCTAATGCTGCAGAGCTATTGGAACTGACCAAAGCCAGTGGTTTAAGTATTAGCACTATCATGATGAATAATGAAAAGTGCCTTAATGATGAAGCAAGTATTCGTGCTCAACTTATTAATATATGGCAAGTAATGCGCAGTAGTGTCGAACGAGGCATGAAAACTGAAGGGATTCTTCCTGGCGGTTTAAAAGTAAATCGCCGTGCCCCTGCCCTACATCGTTCATTAAAAGTTGAGAAATCAAACGATCCCTTAACCGCAATGGACTGGGTAAATCTTTTTGCTCTAGCAGTAAATGAAGAAAACGCTGCTGGTAGTAGAGTGGTTACCGCACCAACCAATGGCGCAGCAGGTATAATTCCGGCAGTGTTATGTTATTACGACAAATTTGTTCAACCCGTCACCGATGATGATTGCATCCGTTACTTACTCACCGCTGCAGCGATCGGTATTTTATATAAAACAAATGCGTCAATTTCAGGAGCAGAAGTGGGTTGTCAAGGAGAAGTCGGTGTTGCCTGCTCAATGGCTGCAGCTGCATTAACTGAGATTATGGGCGGCACTCCAACTCAAGTAGAAAATGCTGCTGAAATAGGTATGGAGCACAATTTAGGTCTCACTTGTGATCCTGTTGGCGGCTTAGTACAAGTACCATGTATAGAGCGAAATGCGATGGGTGCAGTGAAAGCAATTAATGCCTCAAGGCTAGCATTACGTGGTACTGGTACCCAAAAAGTAAGCTTAGATAAAGTCATTAAAACTATGTGGGATACTGGGAATGACATGAAAAGTAAGTACAAAGAAACATCACGGGGCGGTTTAGCTGTGAACATTATTGAGTGTTAATTTGACTAATTAAATCAAAGCCTATAATGCGATAGTTTTTGAAGTTTTAACTTCGAGGAATAGGCGTGAATGGTTAATGGTTAAAACAAAAACTAGGCTTAAGTAGCAAGTTTCACTGCTTGCTACTTAATATCTTGCTTAATACGTTGGCAGTTTAACGTCTTTTAATAACTCATCTACCTCAGTATTGTTTTTCATCATCATGGCACGAGTAACAATATCTTTAGTTAAATGCGGTGCAAAGCGTTCAATAAAGTCAAACATATAGCCTCGTAAAAAGCTGCCGCGTCTAAAGCCAATTTTAGTCGTACTCGCCTTAAATAAATGGCTAGCATCAAGAGTCACAAGATCACTATCAATTTTAGGATCGATTGCCATTGATGCAATCACACCAATGCCTACCCCTAAACGTACATAGGTTTTAATAACATCAGCATCTGTTGCTGTAAACGCAATTTTTGGCTCTGCTCCAGCTTTTTCAAACGCAGCATCAAGCTCTGAACGACCGGTAAAACCAAACACATAAGTCACGAGTGAATACTTAGCAATGTCTGCAATAGTTAAATCTTGCTTCTTGGCTAACGGGTGATCTTTACGAACTATAATGCTTCTATTCCAGTGGTAACAAGGCAGCATGACTAAATCGTTGTACAAGTGCAAAGATTCAGTGGCTATTGCAAAGTCAGCCTCACCTTTAGCAGCAGAGTCACTGATTTGAGCAGGTGTACCTTGAGACATTTGTAACGATACTTTAGAGTATTTCTTAATGAAGCCTTGAATAACTTCAGGTAAAGCATAGCGTGCTTGAGTGTGTGTTGTTGCTATACGTAAGCGGCCTTCATCAGGTTGAGTATGTTCACGAGCAACGGCTTTTATCCCTTCCACTTTAGATAATATTTGCTGTGCAATATTAATAACTTCTTGTCCAGCAGAAGTCACATGAGTTAAATGCTTACCGCTGCGACCAAATATTTGAATACCTAACTCATCTTCTAGCATGCGTACTTGCTTTGAAATACCAGGCTGTGAGGTAAAGAGTGCTTCTGCTGTTGCAGAAACATTAAGGTTGTTGTTTAGCACTTCAACGATATAACGTAATTGTTGCAATTTCATAAATAAACTTCAGCTGCTCAAAATATCTCTTATAGCAAAATGATATACTTAATCGGAAATTTATTCCATATTAAATTACGATTTTTGTAAATTTAATTCACCATTTTGCCAAAAAAGCCCCTAAGACCTTTTTGAACTAGCTTATTATTCATACTAAAAAGACAAATTCCCTTTAAATTTCCTTGTGCTATAAAAATAAAATCAGTGTTAATTGTAAGTTATCCCTTGCTAAACATTACATTTTTTGTAGACTGATATTACCTAGGTAAAGAATCCAAGTGACAAATTGTTCACATATACACTATAAGAGCTTTATTATGATCGCTATAATCGTAGGCCTAATTATCGCCTTAATCATTTTTGTTGTTATTGTTAGCGCAATTCAACAACATAAAGAAAAGCAAGAAGCAGAAAGACGCACTAAAACAGCCAAACAGAAAGCTATCATAGATGAAAATGAAGAGCTTATTCTTAATTTATCAAACCTCCCTTCTAGCCCTAACCTAGTTAAAATATTAAATGTCAGAAGCTTAAATGCAGCCAAAGCAATACAAGAACTAACACCTAATTTAAAAGGTATTAAAAATAGAATACAAGAGCTTAAGTCTAGACTTGAAGCCGCAGAAGATTTAGCAGCAAGTCAGCCCAATGATGACTCTTTCCAACTACCAGATAACGAGCAGCAACTTCTCACTATTTTGCAATGTATCAAGAAAGTACGCGCGACTTTAAAGTCAGAGCAAACCAAAGGTAACCTTGATGCACAAACTTTTACTAAAGAAGATCAACGTTTAGATGCTATGCAATTAAAAATCAATATTGAAAGTTTGGTGAAGCGTGGGTCACAAGCTCAAAATAAAGAAATGCTTGGCTCTGCTCGACAATATTTAGAAAAAGCATTGCAAACACTAGCGAACCACCCATTAAAAACCGATTATGTTGCCGCTAAGCAAGCTGAAATTACAGCGCAATTACAAGAAATAACCGATGCGTTGAAAAACACAAACGCGCAAGATGCAGCTAAAAAAGCAAAAAGTGAAGAAGATGAGCTGGATCTGTTATTTCAACCTAAAAAGAAATGGTAACTCCAAAAATTGCACATTGTTAAGCCAGCTTTTGCTGGCTTTTTTAATGTTAAAAAGTATATTGATAACGATTAAACATGTTAAACAAAACTAATACTATTACACTGCCATCATTCCTTCGTAAAGCGATGAAAGCCTACGCTCTAAAAGCATTGATAAGGCAGCAAGGTTGCGAGTTACAGCGAATAGGCCGTTCCAGAAATTGGCAACTAAAAGCCAATTTTGAGCAAATACAAACTATTATAGAGTTGATTGAACAAGCTGATGAGCCTAGCTGGCTTTGGCTATCAACGCTGCTTAGAAAAGAATATCAACACTTAAGTCATGATGAATTACTCAATGTCGCTAAAATGCTTGATGGCGTTACAGTAAGCGCTTTAATTGCTAGAACTGATTGCACCATAACTCAAGCAAGACAAGTTATTGATGAATTAGAAGGTTTAGACTAGTACTTTTATCGCTAGACTCATCACGGATTATTGAATACAACAAAGCCTACATTTTAATTTAGGCTATTGAGTCAGCTTGGAGCTGTTTTGTTGCAATTACAAAGCGGCTTTTTATTTTTAGAAGACTTTTTCTCTAGTTTTCAATGGCTATTGAGCCACAAGAAAGTGTTCGAATAACATTAAAAATGTACAATTAGTTCTATTATTCAGTTAGTTATTAAGAGGTTTGAAGCGTTTAGGTGGGTTTTACTGTAATTTTCCGGCCTTCATGTCTCTAAAAAGGAAAAAGCACTAACCATTATGATCAGTACTTTCGATTCTAGTTGTACTTTTGTTTTGTACTAAGATTTTTTCTTAAATCTGCGAGAAGCTAAACCCATTAAGCCTAAAGCAAAAACTGCTAAAGTAGAAGGCTCAGGAACATCTACAGTTTCAAAGTCAACTACAAACCTTAGCATTGCTTCGTCAGATGAGCGTGTTGGAAAAGTTGAAGAGCCAGTCCAAGTCCACTGATGGTCTCCTCCTGTACGATATACATTTAGTCCTAGCCAGTTTTCACCCGATGAAAGAGCTGAATTTAAAATTGATGTTATATCAAAAGATTGAACTCCAGTAGTACCATTTGTAGCAAAGGCTAGACTTCCGTAATCGACACCAGTAAAACCTTGAAGGTGACTTAATAAACCATTCGAATCGTAACCATCTATGTTAAAGTTAGATGAGCCACTTACTGCATCAAGCATTTGGAAACTTAAAAACGCGGAATTTATATTTGCTCCTGACAAACTAGATATATCTATTTGTATATTATTTTGAGCTTGAGTTCGTTCACTTTCTAATCTAAATAGGTGAGCAAAACTTGTTGCGTACATACCAACAAAGCCTGTACCGCTAAACGTTTGTGAAGTATTGCCATCTGAATATGATGTAAATCCAGCTAAGTCTTTCAATTCATATGTAATCAATCCAGCATTAGCAATTCCACTAACAGCCAAAGCAAAGCTAGCCACTAAGCCTTTTAAAAATTTATTTTTCATTTGAGTTTTCCTTTTAATCCTTTTCCATCGAGGTTGAAAGATATTTAATAAAGCTAAAATAAATACTTATTGGGTGATATGCAGGTAGTGCGCCAATTAGTTAACTCATAAAAAAACAATAGGTTAGTGGGTTTGTAATATTTAAGACTTGAACCTTTGTAAAATAACTTGACACTAAAATCTGTTATTCATAAAGCTTGGCTTGTGTTCAGTCTTGTTGCGATACACTTCATCAATACGTACTTTATCTAGGCTAAATGACCGCAAATATTCTGCGGTATAAAGTTTTCTGGTTAAGCCTAATCTCATAGCTGGTGTAGAAGGTTTAGACTAGTAGGCAAAGCGCTGAACTAATCACTGCATATTGCAAACAAAAAAGCCTGCATCATGCAGGCTTTTAATTACTGATTACTTAACTACTGACTTTAATGCTGTTTATTGCTTAGCAGTTGCTTTTTTAGCAGGCTTTTTCTTCGCTACTTTCTTTTTCGGTTTAGGAATATCCTCTACCCAAGCACCGTCAATATACTTAGCCGTCCAACCTGTTGCCTTGCCATCAACTTCACTCATGACATATTGCTCTTTAGTTTTTCGGCTATAACGAACAATAGCTAAATTACCTTTATTATCTTGCTCTGGTGCATCAGCCAGATAATAAAACTTAGCAGATATTCTATCTCTAAAGCGCTTAAGCTCTGCCACTTTTGGCGCGCGCGTTTCACGTGAACGTGGAAAAGTACTAGCAGCTAAGAAGATACCTGCGGCACCATCACGCAACACAAAGTGCGCTTCTGACTTTTCACAAGCAAGTTCAGGCAACTGAACAGGATCTTCTTTTGGCGGCGCTGCTTCCCCATTGGCAAGCAATTTACGTGTGTTCTTACATTCTTCATTGGTACAATCAAAATACTTACCAAAACGTCCAGATTTCAGCTCCATATCTGATTGACAACGATCACACTCTAAAACGGGACCATCATAACCTTTAATTTTGAACGTACCTTGCTCAACTTCTATGCCGTCACACTCAGGGTTATTACCACAGACATGTAACTTGCGAGTTTCATCAATAAGGTAGCTGTCCATCGCTGTATTACATTTTTGACAACGATGCATAGCGCGTAATGCTTCAGTTTCTTGATCTTCAGCTAAAACACTGACAGCCTCTTCACCCGGCGTTAAATTCATTGTCGTGGTGCAACGCTCTTTTGGCGGTAAAGCATAACCAGAGCAACCTAAAAACACACCTGTAGAGGCAGTTCTAATCCCCATTTTACGGTTACATGTTGGGCAATCAATGTCTGTTAACACTGGCGAGTTATTGCGCATACCGCCATCGTCAACATCTTTATTTGCAAGGGTAAGTTTTTTGCTGAAATTTTTATAAAACTCATCTAAAACCGCTTTCCAATCAAGTTCTCCAACGGCAATCGCATCAAGCTCTTGTTCCATATTAGCGGTGAAGTCATAGCTCATAAGTTTTTCAAAACTCATCGACAAACTATCGGTTACTATTTCACCCATTTTTTCAGCATAAAAGCGTTTTTTATCTAAGCGAACATAACCTCTGTCTTGAATGGTTGAAATAATAGACGCATAAGTAGATGGGCGGCCAATAGAGCGCTTTTCAAGTTCTTTCACTAACGATGCTTCACCATAGCGTGCTGGTGGCTTAGTAAAGTGTTGACTTGCTTCTAAATCATCTAAGGTGAGTGACTCACCAACAGTTAAATCAGGTAAATGTTTGTCATCACCTTTAGCAAGCTGTGGATGAACACGTGCCCAACCATCAAATTGCATTACTCGACCTTTCGCTTTTAAATCGAAACTAGCAGCACTGATAGTTAACGTGCTTACGGTGTAACGTGCAGCCGTCATTTGACAAGCCACAAATTGTCGCCAAATTAAGTCATATAGTTTTTTAGCATCAGCATCGATACCTTCCATTAATGCCGATTGAAGATTGACATTGGATGGACGAATTGCCTCATGCGCCTCTTGAGCCCCTTCTTTTGAACCATACACTTTAGGCTTTTCAGGTAAGTAATTATCACCAAAGTTTTTGCTGATATAACCACGGCACATGTCAACGGCATCTTTACTCAAATTAGTTGAATCGGTTCGCATATAAGTAATATGACCCGCTTCATATAAACGTTGCGCTAAGCCCATGGTACGTTTAACACCATAACCTAATTTAGTGCTAGCAGCTTGTTGCAGTGTAGAAGTAATAAAAGGAGCTGAAGGCGTACTTTTAGAAGGCCTATCTTCACGCTTACTGACCGTGTATTGTGCAGGTTTTAATATAGATAATGCTTTGTCGGCATCAGTTTTATTAGTCGGCTTAAACGCTTTACCATTTTCATGAGTTACATCAAGGGTTAAAGCTTCATTTTTACTAGAATGAGTTTGTGCAGCTATTTCCCAAAACTCTTTAGGGTCAAATGCTTTAATCTCCCGCTCTTTTTCTACAACGAGTTTTACGGCGACAGATTGTACTCGACCTGCCGATAAACCACGGGCCACTTTCTTCCAAAGTAATGGACTCACCATAAAGCCGACAACGCGATCTAAAAATCGACGTGCTTGTTGAGCATTTACACCCGGCATACTTAATTCACCCGGCGTAGAGAAAGCTTGCTGAATTGAACTTTCAGTTATTTCATTAAAAACAACGCGGCGAAACTTGTCATCATCACCACCAATAATTTCTTTTAAGTGCCATGCAATCGCTTCTCCCTCACGATCCAAATCGGTTGCGAGATAGACAGTGTCAGCTTTGTCTGCAAGTTTTTTTAATTCACTAACAACCTTTTCTTTTCCTGGCAAAATTTGGTAGTTAGCTGCCCAGTTTTTATCTGGATCAATACCCATACGATTAACAAGCGCTTGTTTATCTCGTTTTGCTTTATATTTAGCTTTTGCTTCAGGCGTCATTTTACGTACTTCAGCAGGAGACTTTGCTGCTACTTTTTTGCCTGTACTACCGTGAGGTAGATCTCGAACATGACCGACGCTTGACTTAACTACGAAGTCTTTCCCTAAATATTTATTGATTGTTTTCGCTTTGGCTGGCGACTCGACAATAACCAATGATTTTGCCATAAAAATTTGTAATCCTACTAATTCGATCGTGCTTTAATAGACAAAAGTAAATTATTTTTTTGTCTTTTTATTCACGCATTACTTAACGTTAAAAAGTGCGAGCATGCCCTTTAATACTATTTAAATAACGCTAAAAATTAATTTCATTGTAAAAATATGATTGCATACCTATTTATACATATATCTATAAATATACAAATTGACAAGTATTTATTTTTTGAGTCAGCTGAGGCGCCTATGACTCGTTGCAGCTTTTGACTATAATGCCTACATATAAAATTTATTTAAAATACTTAACTCTATTTTCTGCGCAATCATAATCGACTTTGTCAAAAAAAATAAGAGTAAAAAGATAAAAAAATTCAATTGTGCTTCACTTTAGCTGTGTATAGGAAATGAAAATGTCTCAATTAACGCCTCAATTTAAAGAAAAACTAACACAATGTTTATGCCCCCCTGGCAATGGTGTATTTACGGTAAATACAGCTAAAGAGCGAAAGGAGCAACTACATCAAACAATTTTTGGTCAGGCTACCGATGTAGACAAACTATGGCAAAACACTTTAAATGAGCTATCAGAAGCGTCTAATGCGGTAATATTAGGTGTAGCTTCCGATTGTGGCGGTGGTATTTTGCGAGGCGCTAATTGGGGGCCATTATTTCTTCGCTCTACATTACTTAATAACTACCCTGACCTCTGTGCTTTTGATTTAGGTGATATTCGTGTTATCCCACATTTACTGTCAGACAAATACTTAAATGAGGCGACGATTGCAAATTGTCGAAAAGCTCTTTATCAAGATAGCACGAGCAACTACTGTGTCAGCCCATTAAGTATTACTGAAGATGTGCTGCATGACTTTTATGCCCAGTTTCCTACTAAAGGTATTTTTGGTATAGGTGGCGATCATAGTGTGAGCTATCCGTTGACTAAAGCCTATCTTCAAGCAAAAAAACAACAAGGAAAACGTGTTGCCTTGATTCACTTTGATGCTCATACCGACTTACTTGTTGAGCGCTTAGGCATTGATTTATGTTTTGGCTCTTGGTGCACTCATATCCTTGAAGATTTACCCGCACCGGAGCATTTAATACAAATAGGCATTCGCTCAAGTGGTAAGCCGAAAACTCATTGGGAGAGTACCTTTGGTGTACAGCAACATTGGGCACATGAAGTCAAAGCATTAGGTGTTGAAAAAGTTATCGACAATATTTTAGCTCAATTAGCTGACCTTAACGTTGATGAACTTTATGTAAGCTTTGATATTGACGCCATTGATGAAAGTTACGCCAGCGCCACGGGTACACCAGAGCCCGATGGGTTAATGCCACATGAATCAGTACAAATATTGCAGGCGATAGCTGAAAAATATGCCATTACAGGAGCCGATATGATGGAAATTGCACCCTTTACTGATAGTACTGGGAAAGGTGAATCAAGTTGTGAAACTACCCTGAAAGTGGCCAGTGAAATTTCTGCATTATTAATTAAAGAAATTAATAAGTAAGGCTAATTTAAATAGATCAAAAATGCCGACTTACTTATAAAAGTATGTCGGCATTTTAAACAACGAATCGCTTAATAATTCAAAATACTTCTGAATTAATAAGCGATTAAACTACTGAATAATAATACTCACCGGCGTGAATGTTGTAGCAACTTGCCCTTCTTCTGTTTCAATCGTCACACTAAGCACACCTGATGTTGGCTCTTTAGCGCCTTTGATACCAATAGAGAAAGTCAAACCACCATTATGATTATCATTAGGCCATACGTAAGTACTTGGCGTTGCTCCGCCACCAACAGATGGAGAGAAAGTAATTACTGTGCCAGCAGGCATAGGCTGGTTATGTAAATCAGCAATCGTTAAAGTAACAAAACCTGTATTTTCACCAGCGATATAAACCGCCGAATCATTTGGGTCAAAATCTGGGTTTGCCACTTCTGGCGTATTTGTATCATTATCATCATCATAGGTAGGACTTACCGCATCGTCAGTGCTGTTAACTACCATTAATGGGTTACTACCTGACATAACTAATACTAGTTGAGCTCTAACATTTAACGACTTATCGTCTGAACAACCATCATGAGCTGGAATTGAACAAAGTACACCATTGTATTTACCATCATTTGCGGTAAAAGCACCATCATTATTAAAGTCAACAAACTCTTCTAATGCGCCGCTATCAGTATCATTAGGATCAACTGGTGCTAATGCATTTTCAGTTGCATCAGGGTTATAAAAACCATCTTCATTATGGTCAACAAAAGCTTCTTTTAAATCATAAGGATTACCACTGACATCGGTTCCAGCAAAAGCAGTTACTTCTGTAGCGTCAAAACGACCATTACCATTTAAATCAGGGAAAGACTCTTCACCAATGGCGGTTGCTAGAATAGTTGCTCGGCCACCATATTTTTGCCCTAAAGTATTAAACTGCTCTGGCGGGTGGATAATATCTGGCATATTTGTGAAGAAATTATTGTCATCTCCCGTGTTATGCATTAATACATGGCCTTCCGGTCTTGGGAATTGACTTGTCCAAGTGACAGTACAAGCGCCATCAGTTGTCACACATGATGGCTGAATAGAGCCACCTTCAGTAGTAAAACTAACAGCAGTGCCATCAGGAACAGGGTTATTAAAGGCGTCAGCTAAACGGGCTGTGACTTCAACAGTAGTACCGTCTCTATCCCAACCTTCTGGATTTAAAATCGTTGCTGATAAGCTGAAACTATCTTGATCCGGAATACCGGTAGAAACTACGAGTACACTCGACTGAGAAGAAATGGCAGGATCACTACCATCGATCGTTGCTTGTACACGAACACTGGTTGCAACAGTACCTGAATTAATAACAGTTTGTACAATACCTTCGTTGTTTGTCGTAGCACTATCAGGAATTAATTGAATACCACCCACATCAGTATTTAATGAAAAATTAACCACTTGGTTATTTACAGGATTTGAGTTGGTATCTAATACTCTGAACTTAACAATTGAGCTCTCTGAGCCACCTAAGCTACCTGTACCTAAAATTGAAATATTTTCCGGCACTGATGAAACAAACTCGATACTACCAACATCAGCGGGTAACACATTAACAGAAGTCGTCGCTGATAAATTAATGCCACCTGCGTTAGCAGTAACATTGATAGGATCATCTCCTACACAACCTTTAGCTAAGTATGTACTTGTGGCAATACCATTTGAGGTGGTAATTGGAGAGCTTAACTCAGCACTCGGCGTTGATAAACTTGAACAGCTTGATGAAAAATTAACATCAACAGGCTCAGTAAATAGTGCCCCTTGATCATCAATAATATTGACAGTTACTACTGTGGTACCACCAGCAGATATTTGCGCTAAGCTAATCTCTGCTTCACCTTCAACAAACGGGTCACCACTACCCATGGTAACGGTAGATGAGCCAACGACTAATAGTACTTGACCAGACTCACCACTATCAATTGAAGCAGTAATGGAGCCAGCACCTAAACTGCCGCCAGCTAAAATATCAACACTGGCTTGATTATTAGCGTCAGTAATTGCAGTGGGGATAGGAATTTCACCGACTGTGGTTTCAAAATTAACAATAATTGGTGTGCTAATTCCATCAACTTCAGCAATGACCTTACCTGGTTTTGAAGAAGTAATTGTATCGGTAGGATTACCATCAGAATCGACTAAACTTACGGTGATATTAATATCACCAACGACACCAATATCATCACCTTGCGTAGTAAAGCCTATTTTTGCTTCTTCGCCAGATGATACAGAAGCGGTTATTTCACCTGCGCCTCTTATATTGCCTGCGGTTAATGTAATCTCAGCGATACCTGCATCATTGGTTAACGCCGTGCCTGAAGTTGGAGAGAATGCCCCCATATCTGAAGAGAAAGTAACGACAGTGCTTGTAACTGCTGAACCGTCTTGAGTTAACGTTGCAGTGACAGTTACGGGCTCCTGCCCTGTTACATTCTGATTAGATAACGATAATGAAATAACAACTGGGTTTTCTTCAGTGTCACCTCCACCGCCACCATCATCATCTCTAGAAAGGCTTCCATCACCGCCACCACACGCTACTAAGGTGGTTAACACCATTAATAACATGGTAAATCTTAAGCGTCGAAGTAACTCCATAAGGTATCCCTATTATCTTTTATTAATCTTCTTTAAACATATTAACTGATAAATAGCAAAAAAGTACAACTTAAATGAAAAAAACCTTATTCATTTAAGTTGTTTAGAAAAATTTAACCTTAATGAAATCGTATTATTAAGCAAAACTGTTTTTAAATCTTAATTTTATTGGTAATCTAGTTTACAAAGTCACATCAAACAACACTACATACCTTATGTCTGAAACAACTTCTCTGCCTCCTGCAAAAAAATATAGCCTCACCAGCCGAATAGTTATCGGTATGATCTGCGGCATATTGTTAGGCTCATTTTTACAATGGTTAATGCCTAACGGTAAAGACTTTGTGATTAACTTATTTTTATTTGAACTATCACTACAAAATTTTCTAGTGGATGGCGTACTAGAAATCATTGGCCAAATATTTATGGCTAGTTTGCGTATGTTGGTTGTGCCCTTAGTGTTTGTTTCTTTAGTCTGCGGGGTTTGCTCGCTACAAGATACCACTAAGCTTGGTCGTATAGGTGGTAAAGCCATAGGTCTATATTTAGTTACCACAGCGATTGCTATTACTATTGCCATTTTAGTTGCTTTACTTGTTGGCCCTGGTGAAGGCGTTGGTATGACAGCAAATACAAGCTTCACATCAAGAGAAGCACCTTCTCTTGCTCAAGTTATTATTCAAATGTTCCCAACAAATCCATTTGAAGCTTTTGCTCAAGGTAAAATGCTTCAAATAATTGTCTTTGCTTTACTTTTTGGTATTGCCATTGCGCTATCAGGTAAAGCGGGCGAAAGAGTTGCATCAGTATTTGATGATTTAAGTGAAGTTATCATGCGTCTAGTAACCATTTTAATGAACCTAGCACCGTATGGCGTTTTTGCCTTGCTTGCGACATTGTTTACGACAGTTTCGCTGGAAACCTTCGGCAATTTAGTGGTTTACTTCTTCGTGGTATTAATTGTGTTATTTAGTCATGCTTTAATCACATACCCGTTAATATTAAAAATATTTACTGGCTTAAGCCCTATTAGGTTTTTGAAAAAAATGCGTGATGCGGCTATTTTTGCTTTCTCAACGGCCAGTTCAAATGCAACTATTCCCGTGACCTTGGAAACAGCCACTAAAAAAATGGGAGTAAAAAACTCCATTGCCTCCTTTACTGTTCCTTTAGGAGCCACCATCAATATGGACGGTACAGCAATCATGCAAGGGGTTGCCACAGTATTTATTGCACAAGTATTTAGTCAAGATTTAACGCTAACAGACTATGTTACTGTAGTGCTCACTGCCACATTAGCCTCAATAGGCACAGCAGGTGTTCCCGGTGTAGGGCTTATTATGCTTGCTATGGTATTAGATCAAGTGGGTTTACCGGTTGAAGGGATAGCTCTCATTATCGGCGTAGATAGATTGTTGGATATGACACGTACCGCAGTCAATGTTACGGGTGATAGTATGGTCAGTGTGATTGTTGCAAAGAGTGAAAATCAATTTGATGAAGCAATGTTTTTAGATGAAAATGCTGGTAATAAAATAGAAGAAATAGATTTCCATCATTTAAAAGATCAAACCTAGAGTCACTTACTATGGCACTTTGAACTGTCTTAAATTCTCAACACAAAAAAGCGCTCATTCTGAGCGCTTTTTTGTAATAGTTCCACTGAGCTTAACTTACATTGGTTAAACTACATTTAAATAATTTTAGCTTGGGAAAATACGGTTTCTTTGTACTAGTTTTCCCAACACACTTTCTGCAGATAATGAAGCTGCTTTAGCAAACTTTTCAGCTAAACCTTTCTTCACTTCATATTTAATCGCTAAAACTTTATGAGTTTTACTAGCCTTTTGTAAGTAATCATCACTGGTTTGAATTGTATCAATTAAGCCAAGCTCTAATGCCTTAGTACCAAACCAATGCTCACCTGTCGCGACTTTATCTAAATCTAAGCTAGGTCTATGCTCACTCACAAAATCTTTAAATAGCACGTGGGTTTCTTCTAATTCTTCAATAAACTTTTCTTTACCTTTTTTGGTATTTTCACCAAACATGGTCACTGTGCGTTTAAATTCACCGGCGGTAAATTGCTCAAAATCAATGTCATTTTTCTTAAGCAGCTTATTAAAATTAGGTAACTGTGCGATAACACCAATAGATCCAAGAATAGCGAAAGGCGCGGCAATAATATTATTAGCAACACATGCCATCATATAACCGCCAGAAGCGGCCACTTTATCAACAGAAACAGTTAATGGTATTTCATGTTGACGAATTCTATCTAATTGTGATGAAGCTAAACCATAGCCATGTACCATGCCGCCGCCACTTTCTAAACGGACAAAAACTTCATCTTCTTTTGTTGCCACTGATAAAATAGCAGACACTTCTTCACGTAAAGAGCTAACTTCTTTAGCATCAATACTGCCTTTAAAGTCAATGACAAAAACTTTAGATTTGCTCTCTGATTCAGCTTCATTCTCAGTTTTTGCTTTCTTCTTGTCTTCCTTCGCCTGCTCTTTGGCGAGTTTTTTATCTGCTTTTTCTTTTTGCTTTAATTCTTCCTTATTAAGCAAAGCATGAACAACTTCTTGTTCAACGTCTTCAAACTGCTCAGACAGGTTGGTAATTTCCAATTCACCTTTTTTATGCTTTTGTTTGATAGCTGACGCAGCTGCTACTGCTACAATAGCAATAACTGCAATAACAAAGGTTACTGTTTTTGCTAAAAACAAACCATATTCGTATAAAAATTCCAAATGATACTCCTGATCACCAAATCCGTAAAAATAACTGTTCGTGATTCTACTTTATTTCTGCATAAAAAAAAGACCCTTAGTTAAAAACTAAAGGCCTTATTTTCAGGGTTTTGATACTTGATTACTGAACTAGATCAGGATTTGTCACAACAATAGACTGACCATTAGTTAAGAAGAAGGTCGCAACCTGCCCTTGCATTTCAGCTGTTGCTTCCGCTGTATTATCAGGTGATTCAGGCTTAGCACTTGGATCTAAAATAGAACCATGATGACCATATAAGAACCTTACCGCACCAGAGCCAGATGATGTGCTAGAAACCCCAGGTAACCCTAGTAATGAAATAGCGCCTTCCGTACCACCAAGTGGTGAGGTAGAAACCGTATTTGGAATCACTTGATCGCTTAGGTTGCTACCGCCATCACCCACTACTTCAATTAAGTGTGTTGGTGTATTAGTCGCCGCCATCATAGCTGCGTAGTTAACAGGATCACCGGCATCAGTGACTGTTTGTGCTGCAAATACAAATTGCGCAAATGTTGCATTTAATTCAGCCTGCTGTTCAGGTGATAATAATGCATAGAAGTCATAATAATAACCCACTAACTCTTCCGTTGATGGTTCGCCAACAGGGTGTACTTGCGCCACATAATTTTGGAAGTCTTCAGAAGCGGCATAAGTTAAACTAGATTTAACAACACCACCAAAAGCACCTGATTCCAGTAAGAAGTTCGCTGGCATAAGTCCCGGCATTGCTTGTGAGTTTGTATTTACAGCAAACAATGGATCCACTTGCGGGTCAAGTGAAGTATTGGTTAATGCAATAAAGTTTATACCAGTAATTGAGCCTAAAGAGTGACCTAAGAAATGTACTTGAGAAGAATCAACTTTTATTGGATTACCTTCGGCGTGAAAACCACCTAAGAAATTCAGCCCTAAACGTAAGCCGACTAAATCAGAGGTAGATTGGCGTAAATTATCACGGGTTGTTAATAAACTCGCTAAATTCATGTAATGGGTAGCTGAAACGGTTGTCGCGTTAATGTCATCAACGCCATTACCTGTTAAGTCAAAACCACGACTACCACCGGGTAATAAGCCACCAAATACATCTGGATCACCATGTAGTGGATGATTAATTGCAACAGTAGCAAAACCAAAGGTAGATAATAGACCTGTAATGGCTAACATATCTTCTTTCTTCGACGTTATACCGTGCTGAAGAATTACTACAGGCCAACCCGTACCAGGCTCAGCTAAATCAGCAGGGAGGTTAAATGCAGGACGAACAGCATTCGCTACCGCAACATCTGGCGTTGTCATTTGTACAACAACATCCATCATAGTATTTGTTTTAGGTATTGGGCTGTATTGAGTTAAATTACGTTCCGCATCAAACTCTTCAAAACCTGGTACAGAGCTTAAATCACGTAAACCAGGAGCTGGTAATCCAGCCGCTTCGGCCACTGCCATACACGTACCATCTGACTCTGATACTGGGCCTTCAGGAATGGTACCACCACTCGCTGCATAGACAGCTAATGTTAAGCCAGAATCACATAATCCTTTCCACCAATCATTTACCGGTGCCATTGGGTTTTCTGCTGATGGCAAACCTAAATAATAAGGCAGTGAAATACTCCCTTGTAAAAAGTTTGCTGTAGAGTATAGAGGCACTAACTCAGCCGGAATTTTACCCGCTAAAATATCGGCTACCGACATGCCAGTATCTTGTACGCCAATAGCTGGCATGCCACCTAAAGCAGCTTCTAACATTGCAGGAACATTATTAGCCATTAACGCTTTAGTGGTTGTTAACACATCAACCGTTGATTGCGTGGTTAATGACATTGTATAAATAAGTGTCTCTTTATCAACACCCACTTCAACAATCGCGTTTTCGTAACCATTTACAATGGCTTGTAAGCCTAATTGCGCTTCAGTAGCTAACGGGTGAGTATTAATATCTTGGCGAACAGACTCATACGTAGACGAGCCAGCAATCGCTTTACCGGTATTATCTTTCAGGTTATTAGTTAGCGCGAGAATATACGTGGTTTTACCTTTTAGCGGCTTAAGCGGTACAACAGCGATGCTATTACCTGATGCTTGCGCTATAAAATCAGCTCCAAAAGTTAATTCACTGGCAACAACACAGTCATCAGCAAGTGTTTTTGGCTCACATTCAAATACTTTAACAGAAGCTGGACTAAAGACAGATGTTTCATCAAGTGCTCTATCTTCAGGAAAATCAATAGCCAGTACAAACGGATTAGTTGTTGACCAACCATCAAGTGCACTCATGGCAACTGTTGGATCAGAAAAGTCGGTGGCGTCATCTACAGGTAAGTTTAATGTGCCGTCAGTTGTACCGCTATAAAGTAAATCATTAGGTACTGACAAAACACCATTAGCTGGGTCAAACACAATACGTGCTGAAGCAAGAACGGGAGTACCGTTTTCAGCCACTTCTTTTTTTACATCTTCAATGGTTTCGCTGCCACAACCACTTAAACCTAGTGCAGCGATTACAGCAAGACTTAACACTAATTTTTTCATTTTATCTCCCCAAAGCCGAATATTTTTATCTTTATTATTCTTTAATATTTTATGTTTCAATAACTTGTTTAAAAAATTTACACTAAAAGACATAGCTTTCGAGTGCTTTTTATAAATTTTAGCAAAGAATTGTTCGCTAAGTTTAACTAGTTAGACCAGTTAAACTTAACGCAAGAAATCACAATGTGCCAGTTGTTTTTGCACTTTAATCAAAATTTTTTACTGTTTTTCAGAAAAACTTTTTAAATATTAAAAGTAACCATTGCTTTGAAGAAAATAAAAATAAGGATAAAGACAAGTTTTACTCGTTATTAAAAAGCGGCAATAGTAGAATAACGGATATCAATTTCATCAGAAAAAATAACAATGTTTGATTACGCGATTAAAGAAAATTCCCTCGAAAATAAAACTATTTTAGTAACCGGCGCCGGTGACGGCATAGGCAAAGCCGCTGCGATAATGTATGCAAAACTTGGCGCGACCGTTATTTTATTAGGAAAAACGGTGAGTAAACTTGAAAGTGTTTATGATGAAATAGTTGCCCTAAACTTAGCTGAGCCAGCAATAATTCCGCTTGATTTAAAAGGCGCTACAAAACAAAACTATATAGACATGTCAGCGACCATAGCCAGCCAATTTGGCAAGCTAGATGGCGCGCTACTCAATGCCTCAATGTTAGGTGAATTAACGCCATTTACCCAAATGCACGAACAAATATTTACCGATGTTATGCAGGTTAATGTTACTGCCCAATGCCTTTTAGCTCAGGCATTAATCCCAACATTACAATTAGCAGAGCATGCTTCCTTAATCTTTACCTCTTCAGGTGTTGGTAACCAAGGTCGTGCCTATTGGGGAGCCTATAGTATTTCTAAATTTGCGACTGAAGGCATGATGCAAGTTATTGCCGATGAATATGAGAAGAGCAACCTGCGCACAAACGCTATTAACCCTGGAGCAACAAATACCAATATGCGCTCTACTGCCTATCCTGCTGAAGATAAAGCCACACTAGCAACACCTAATGACATTATGCCGCTATATGTATACTTAATGTCAGATGACAGCATAGACGTAAATGGGCAAACAATAAAAGCTCAATAGCCTATTGAGCTATTAGAATAAAAAAGGCTGTAATAGTATCTATTACAGCCTTTTTTATATATTAGAATTGTGTTTTATCTAGCTATCTTACTACCTAAGCTCTCTTCTGAGTATTTTCCCAACGTTAGTTTTTGGCAATTCATCTCTAAATTCAACGATCTTTGGCACTTTATAATTGGTTAAGTTTTCACGGCAATGACTGATCAACGTAGCTTCATCAACGCCATCACCTTTAGTAACGATAAATAATTTCACCATTTCGCCACTTGCCTCATGTGCTACACCTACAGCAGCCGCTTCTAGGACTCCCTCGTGCATCATAGCAACTTCTTCAATTTCATTAGGGAAAACGTTAAAGCCAGAGACAATGATCATATCTTTTTTGCGATCTACAATTTTAAAATAGCCTTCATCATCCACACTAGCCACATCACCTGTAGCTAACCAGCCATCTTTAATGATCTCAGTAGTGGCATCAGGGCGATTATAATAACCTTTCATCACTTGCGGGCCCTTAACCCACATTTCACCCGCTTCTCCAATCGCTGCTTCACTGCCATCATCAAGCATTATTTTTATATCGGTAGAGGGTGCTGGAACACCAATAGTGCCGTTATAACTCTCTTGATTATATGGACTCAGTGACACCATTGGGCAGCACTCTGTTAAACCATACCCCTCAAGTAACCTAATACCTGTCACTTGCTGCCAGCGTTCAGCTACAGGTCGCTGCACCGCCATACCGCCACCAAGCGCCATTTTAAGTGTTGAAAAGTCTAAATTATCAAAGCCTGGAGTATTTAATAGGGCATTAAATAAGGTATTCACACCAGTAATCGCGGTAAATGGATATTTAGCTAATTCTTTTACAAATGCAGGCATGTCACGTGGATTAGTAATCAGTAAGTTTGTCCCACCTAGGGTCAAAAAAGTTAAGCAGTTAGCCGTTAACGCAAAAATATGATAAAGCGGTAACGCTGTTACAATAGTTTCAGCACCTTCAGTCAATAACGGTTTTATTGCCGCTTTGGCTTGCTCTAAATTAGCTACCATATTTCTATGGGTTAACATTGCGCCTTTTGATAAGCCAGTTGTACCACCTGTGTATTGTAAAAAAGCTAAATCGTCTCCTGATATCTCTACTGGTGTAAAAGTTAATCGGCTCCCTTTGGCAAGGGCAGTATTAAAACGAATTGCATCTGGCAAATTAAATGCTGGCACCATTTTTTTCACATATTTAACGACGACATTAACCACTTTACCTTTCACTAAGCCAAGTCGATCACCCAAAGAGGTCATGATCACATGCTCAATAGGAGTTTTATCTACGATAGTTTCTAATGTTTGTGCAAAGTTTTCGATGATTAAAATTGCTTTAGCGCCTGAGTCTTTAAGTTGGTGCTCTAACTCACGTGCGGTATATAATGGATTAACATTAACAATCGTTAGGCCAGCCAGTAAACCACCAAATAAAGCAATTGGGTACTGAAGTGTGTTCGGAACCATAATGGCGAACTTATCACCTTTTTGTAAACCTAAATCTTGTTGTAGATAAGCAGCAAATGCGGTTGCTTGCTCTGCTAATTCTTCATAAGTGATTTGTACACCCATATTTATAAAAGCAGCTCGGTCACTGTACTGTTTTGTGTACTTGTTAAACATAGCCACGAGTGAAGGATACTTATCAGGATTTATCTCAAATGGCACACCAGGCGGGTAACTTTTTTCTAACCAGATTTTTTCCACAACAGTTCCTCAAAATAGTTATTTTGTCGCTAGCTTTATTGTAGCGTACAGTTTCAATTTTTATTTATTACTTCTTATTTATTGAAGTTTTCACAGCTGGGTACTGTTTTATCAAATTTATACCGATTCTGCTAGCAAAATTTAAACGCTTGTTTGAATTTTAAAACAAACACCATCATTTAGCTAAAAAATGTTCAATCAATTGTCCTGTTTTTTCCGGCTGTTCCATATGAACATGGTGGCCTCCACATAACTTATAACAACTAAAGTCTGAAAACAAAGGTCCAAATAAGTCTATACCAGAACTTACCATATCCATCCCCTGACTTCCGTAAATAAGTTGTACAGGGCATTTAATATCGCGTATAAACTGCTGAGCTTGCTTTAACGTTAGGCGGTAAGGAGAGGTATTTCGAAGACGCATGTCACTTCGCCAGCTAATCCCTTGCGATGTTTTTACCGCACCTCTTTCTACCAATAATTTAACGAGATCATAATTGAGATCTGAAACACTCAAACGAGCTTTTATGGCTGATTCTAGACTAGAATGGAACTTTTTAGGTTTTTTATTGTGTTGTTGAGCACGATTTTTATATCGGCTAAGCATACCATCACGTAACTGCTGCGTAGTTTGTTCAGCTTTAGCACTAATAAAGCCGATGGAGTCAATCAAAGTAAGTGATTTTACTTTTTCAGGAAAAGCCGCAGCGAAAGCACTTGCCACCATAGCTCCCATAGAGTGAGCGACAATATCCACTTGCTGCCATTGATTTAACTCAAACAGCTGTAACAGATCATATACCCAGTCAATAAAGTGGTAATGAGCATCAAGGCTTTTATGACTTGAATGACCATGTCCAGGCCAGTCGATGGCAATAATATGTTTATCAGGTAAGGTATCAGATAAAAAAGGGAAAAGCGGCTGAAAGCTTGCCGCATTATCAAGCCAGCCATGCAAGCACAAGACAATATTATCTTTATTGTTATTACATGCCCCTGTTGCTATTCCTTGTATAGACATAGTTTCAAAGGAGTAGCTGACTTCTTCAATGTTATTTAACAAGGTTAGTCCCTATTTAGTTTTTATAGTCTACTTAGCTTTTCGAGCGGCTCTGTACAATGAGTACAAAGCCAATAATGCTAATGAAAACCAAATACCTACCCAGATAATTTCAGGAATAAAGGTCATTGACGCTAACGCAGCGCCATCACCTAAATTTCGTCCATCAAGTAAATATGAAGGGCTAGATAAACTATTCAATAAAATTAACAAGCCGAATAATTGCATTAAGGTTTGCAAATAATGGATTTTTCCAACTTTTATAGCCAACAAGAAGATTGCTGCCAATATCGCTAAAATAAACCAGGTAAGCAGATCTCTACCCCATAAAAGGATAGAGCTGGTCAATAAAATAAAAATGAATACAGAAAAAATTTGTGCTGCACGTTGATGGGCACTGGCTAATTTATAAATACCCCAACCCCAAAGTGTTGCTCCTGCATAACCAGCAAAACTTATAACAAAAGCAATGCCTCCTTGAGTTGTACATAAACCGGCACCGTTAGGGAAAAGCTGAATACGGATTACGCTCCCGCCAGTTAAAATAGCTGCAATACCATGACTGACTTCATGAAAGTAACTTTCTAGCCAATTAAATGGAATTGACACTAAAGGTAACTGCTTAATGACAACAGCAACAAGTAGTATGATAAAAAATTGATACTTTTGCCAAAATCTTGATGAGTTTTGGCTAGACGAATAAGAAGAAGGCATGAAAACTCTATGTTATTTAGTGAAAAAGTTTATTTTGCTGACTAAGCAAATAAGTCAACGCCAAACAACTGTTGTACTGATTCACGTTGGGCAAGATTATCAATAGCTTGATAGCTAGCAACAGCCGTTTCATTTTTTGCTAAAGGCTGATCATGACTAGCAGAAGAGTATTGTTGGTTATTAGACTGAGCTTTTTGGTTTTCTTCAAAAAAAGCTATCGCTTGTTCATCAAGCACAATGTTTGATTGCGGCTGTTGCTCTGAAGAACGCTTTTGCTCAAGTTCAGGATCGACTCGTCGTACTGAATCCTTAGTGTCAGCATTCAGCCTTTGATTTTCGTTTGGTTTTGAAACAGCGCCAAACGGTGAGGTTTGCCCTATTGAGCTCGATATCTGCATAATGTAAATTTAACAAACACTTGTCTGAGTAGTCAAGTATACCCTATAAGCCTTTGTCTATTAGCCAATGCCTATTAACCACTGGCTATTAACCACAGGTATTAGCGACCCGGTAATTTTTTCCAAGAAACCGTGTCACGTACATAAACCGGTTGTGCATGTTCGGCCTCGACACCTTCTCCGCGAAGAAGAGACTTCTCTCCTATCACTAACATTGCCTCAGCGCTTGGAAACAAAATATCAGGTGTATCTTGATTGCTTTTAAGGACTGATAAGACTTCACTATACGCATCCCAGCCTGTACCTACACCATATACAGGTTCTGTAACTATTGTCGATAACCTTTCCTGAACTAATTCTGGCGGGGTAACGGACTCAGCAAGCTCATCCGATAGCAACTGAGCTGTCATAATATTTTCTTCATTGAGTACAAAATACCCGTTATACACTTCGTTCATTCTGGCATCAATAGCAGAAATAACCTGAGTTTTCTGGTGCTTTATATAAGCTAACTGCGCCATAGCCTGCAAGCTTGAAACACCTACTACTGGTAAATCAGCGGCAAACGCTAATCCCTGAGCAACACCAACACCGATACGAACGCCAGTAAAACTGCCAGGGCCTTGACCAAAGATCAAACCATCACATTGTGATAATTTTATGTCGGCCTCTTTCAATAACTCATCAACCATAGGTAATAGTTGTAGGCTATGAGATTGTGGACAAATATCATAACGACTAATCATGGTGTCGTTAATTTTCAATGCTACTGAACAGGCTTCTGTTGAAGCATCAATGGCCAAATAATTCACTATTAATTCCTTAGATTAAACAATACTTATAACCAATATTTTTTAACTAATATTTTCAAGAAAAATTGTTGCTTTTGAGAGATCTCTACTGCGTTTCATATCCGGCAAACTTTTTAAAAAGGTTTGCCCATAAGGACGATTCACTAAACGGTTATCACAAATCACCATAACTCCACGATCACTCACATCGCGTATCAAGCGCCCTACTCCCTGTTTAAGCGCAATAACGGCTTGAGGCAGTTGTATTTGCGCAAAAGCATCGCCTCCTTGTCGTCTGACATCTTCACAACGTGCTTGCAATAAAGGATCATCAGGTGAGGCGAAAGGTAACTTGTCAATGATAACACAAGTTAACTTATCACCTCTAACATCGATACCTTCCCAAAAACTCGCCGTAGCAAGCAATACTGCCTCTTGAGAGTTTACAAAATTTTCTAATAAAACGCGTTTACCCATTTGTCCTTGCACTAACAAAGGGTTGTCAATTTCATCAGCAAGTATTTCTGCAACTTGATGCATAACTCGGTAGCTAGTAAACAACATAAAGCAAGCGCCATTACTTGCCTTAATTAATGGTATAGCTAATTTTGCTAACTGCTCAGCTCTGTTTTTATCATTTGCTTCAGGTAAATAACGAGGCACAATGAGTTGTGATTGCTGTTGATAATCAAACGGACTTTCCAACATTAAATGATTCGCACCTGTTAACCCTAAGTGCGAAGTAAAGTGCTCAAAACTATTATCTACGGCTAAGGTTGCTGAAGTAAAAATCCAGCCAGCACCAGACTCTTTCACATAAGTGCTAAACTTATCTGCAACACTTAATGGCGTCAGATGTAAAACGACATGACGTGGCGTAGTTTCATACCAAAAACTTATACCGTTGACATCAACGTTTGCCATAACATCATATTGACCCAGTAATTTAACGGCTCTGTCATAACAATTATCAATGGCTTCATTACGTGAAATACACAGCTTAATGACTTGAAACAAAAAATCTAAATCAACCTTTAAGCTTTGAAATTTCCGCAAGAACTGTTGCTGTTGATATTTCTCCCGCCAGTTCCCTCGCTCGGGATCATGTTTGAAAAGCAATCTAAATTCTTGACACGTTTTTTGCAGTTTTTCAGCCGCTAAACCTAACTGTTTTACGTCAGTTAATTTACTGCGAAATATTTGTAAGACATCCGTGCATAAATCAACCAATTGACGAGTAGAGAATGCTTCACCAAAGTAATCACTGGCAATATCCCCTATTTGATGAGCTTCATCGAATATCATCACTTGTGCTTTAGGGATTAACTCACCAAAGCCTGTATCTTTTAACGCCATATCAGCAAAAAATAAATGATGGTTCACCACAATCAAATCAGCATCGATTGCTTTTTGTCTAGCTTTAACAAGATAACACTGCTCGTATTCAGGACAGTCTTTTGCTAAACAATTATCTAAAGTACTGGTAACAAAAGGGAAAACAGCGGAATCTTCAGTGACATCAACTAATTCTCCAATATCACCACTTTGGGTACTGTTTGCCCATGTCTTTACTTTCACAAGATCATTTAAGGTGTTGGCATCTAACTGACCACGTGTTTCTTGATATTGTGCCAATCGATAACGACACAAATAATTAGCCCGCCCTTTTAACAAGGCAACCTGAACATTACGTGACAAAGCTTTTTTTACCAGAGGAATATCTTTATGGAAGAGTTGCTCTTGCAGGTTTTTTGTCCCCGTAGAAACAATGATTTTAGTATTAAGCTCATCACCACTGGATGCAGTATTAACACTAAGAAAAGCCGGTATTAAATAAGCAAAAGTTTTGCCCGTTCCTGTGCCAGCTTCAACAACAAGTGAAGATTGCTTTTCAATAGCGTTGGCAACTTCTAACGCCATATCTGTTTGTGCTTGGCGTGGCGAAAAGCCATCAATAGCATTAGCTAACGCGCCATTAGATGAAAAAGCTTGAGCTACGGTAGTCATTCAGTGGCAATAAATAATTTAGTGAAAAGTGAGAAGAGCTGCAGATTATACTGTTTTATAAATAAACTTAAAGGTTAAATGAAAATGGCATTGTTTCTTTAAAACTGGACGTTAGTACTTATCAACATTACACTTAAAATGATTAAAGCTAATATAGAATATTAAAACCCTAATTTTTATTAGGGGCTATAATGAAATTATATTAATTGAATTACACAATAACTTTTTCACAACATACTTTACTGCTGTACTTAATTGACTTACCAAAATATTTAGTAAAAGAATGGGGTTTGAATGGATTTACATATTAAACTAACAGCTTTACTCACGAATCCGGGAATAAGTACCCAAGACAAATTAAAAGAAATATGTGTCATCACTTCTCAAGCTATAAAAGGTGCCGACAGAGTTAGTTTATGGACTTTTTCTAATGATTTTAAAAGTATAACTTCATTAATCTGCTATGACGCAGCTAGTCATGAATTTACATCAGGTATGACGCTCACTGCGTCAGATTTCGCTGATTACTTTAAAGGTATTTTAGATCATGAAGTAATCAATGCTCCAGAAGCCAGAGCGCATGAATTAACAAAATGTTTTAATGATTTATACTTTGTGCCACTGAATATACATTCATTACTTGATTTTATTTTGCATCAAGATTTTCTTCCTGCGGGTATTATCTGTTGTGAAAGTGTCGATAAAGTAACTTATTGGTCTGATGAAAATATCGAAACATTAAGACGTATAGCCAATGCAAGTTCAATGCACTTTAAAATCTAATGAACCTAAGCCTCAATGGTTAAGTTCATTCTATTAATAATGTGAATTAAATACTTAGATAGAATAAGCAATGGCAGTTTCTACAGTTCATACGTAAAGATCTAAATGCTTCACACCTTCGTCTGACACTGTTATCCCTTCACCCTTTTTGTCAGTATCATGCAATGTATTATCAGCAGAATTAGCAGCTTGTTGGTCCCGGGTCTTATCCTGCTCACCTTGGGAATTATCGTTGAAATAGTATTCATGGTTTTCAAGGTGATCCAAATCTTCCTTTAATTTACCTGTACCCGCTTCTTTTAATAAAGCTTTAACTTTTAAGCTGGCGGGCTTAATAGGTACAGGGACAACACGTGTTAACACCGTAGTAAATATATCCATGACATTTCAACTTAAAGGTAATTCTCAATCATAATAACTCATAGTATTAACTATTTATCGGTTATTAAGACGAAAGCTTTAATGAGAGCAAATTCTCTTCATTACATAGCGAATAAAATAGCGAATAAAAGAGTAATAACTCTAGGTTCGCACTATATAACAAATAAACATAAAAATTGCTTATTTATTCCTTGCAGCTAAATAGCTTTAGCAGTAGTCTAGCCACATAGAAATTTTACACTTACTTAATGAGTTTAACACATTATGACTTTTAACCTGAACAGCCGACATCATCACCATCATATTAATTAGCCCGTTCAGGTCTCTACCTAATATAGTGTAGAGCAAACCATGAAGGGCTTTAGGCTTTTCGTGGTGTTAAACTAAAGAAACGTATTTATAAACCCCCGAAAGAGCCATAAATCTTTCGGGGGTTTTTCGCATTTTATGCCCCTGAAAATTGTATATACATATTTAGAGCATTAACAATTTTATAAATTAGGATTCAATACAATGACAACATCAGAGCCCCGTTTACGCATAGCGATGCAAAAATCAGGACGCCTTAGTGAAGACACACAAAAACTACTAAAAGGCTGCGGATTAAAACTTAACGTGAGCGATCGTCGTTTACTAGCCCATGTAAAAAACATGCCAATTGATATCATGCGAGTACGCAGCAGCGATATACCAGGGCTTGTTATGGATGGCGTTTGTGACTTAGGTATTGTGGGTGATAACACCCTTGAAGAAGAAGAGCTATCACGCGCACTTATTGGCAGTAAAAACAGTTATATTAAAACCACAGCATTAAATTTTGGTGGCTGTCGTTTTTCAATTGCTATGCCTGAAGAATTCAACTATACAGGTTTACAATGTTTAGATGGTTTACGCTTTGCGACGACTTACCCACAGTTATTGAATCGTTTCGCTAAAGAAAATGGCATCAGTGTTGAGTTTTGTCTATTAAAAGGCTCTGTTGAAGTAGCGCCAAGAGTGGGTTTAGCCGACGGTATTTGTGATTTAGTATCCACGGGTGCAACACTTGAAGCGAATGGTTTAAAAGAAGTGGCTGAAGTATTTCGCTCAAAAGCATCATTAATTCAACGCTCAGAACCTCTAGGTAATGAAAAGCAAGCAATTTTAGATACTTTACTCCCTCGTATTAACGGTGTAATGAAAGCCAAAGAAAGTAAGTACATTATGCTTCACGCTCCAAAAGAAAAAGTCACCGAAGTAAGCGCCTTAATGCCAGGTAAAGAAACACCAACTATTTTACCGCTTGCAGGTAGAGATGACTTAGTTGCAGTACATGTAGTGGCTACTGAAACTTTCTTCTGGGAAACCATGGAAAAATTAAAAGAGTTAGGTTGTGACTCTATCCTAGTCATGCCGATAGAAAAAATGATGGGCTAAATTCATTAACTTAATTGGCTAGTTGGTCAAATCAACCCTAGAACCACTAGTTGCAAGTTAACACAAATGAATGAATATAATGCAGTAAAGAATTAGAGAATATTATGAATACTCAAATCATCAATTGGCAAATGATATCTAACCAACAAAAGTGTGATGCACTTGCCCGCCCAGCAATTGCAGACAACGCCTTACTTTCAACTCAAGTGGCTAACATCTTGACTCAGGTTCATAAACAAGGCGACAAAGCGCTGTTTTCACTTACTGAGCAGTTTGATGGTATTGCATTACCAAGCTTATCGGTAACGCCTGAGCAAGTTGAGCAAGCCACCCAAGCTTTAAGTGAAAAACGTTTAAAAGCTATTGAAACAGCTTATGCACAAATCAAACGCTTTCACAGTGCACAAACCGCTAAAGATATTTCAGTAGAAACTTGCCCTGGTGTCGTTTGTACACTTAAAACAGAAGCCATAGAAAGTGTTGGTTTATATATTCCAGCGGGTAGCGCACCATTACCATCAACAGTATTGATGTTAGGCGTACCAGCTCAACTTGCTGGTTGTAAACGTGTTGTATTAGTCTGTCCTCCTGATAAAAATGGTCAATTAGCGAATGAAATATTAGCCGCCGCTAAACTGTGTGGTATTACTGAAATATATTCCATTGGTGGCGCACAGGCGATAGCTGCACTTGCTTATGGCACAGAAAGTATTCCGCCCGTAAATAAAGTTTTCGGTCCAGGAAACCGCTACGTTACTGAAGCAAAAAAACAGCTTTCTCAACAAGTAGCCGGTTTTGCGATTGATATGCCAGCAGGGCCTTCAGAAGTATTAGTGATTGCTGATAAACAAGCTAACGCTGCTTTCATTGCTGCAGATTTACTCTCACAAGCAGAGCACGGCGCAGATAGCCAAGTTATTTTATTAACTGACAGCGAAAACTTAATCAACGAAGTCGCAAATGAGTTAACCCAGCAAGTTGCCTTATTATCAAGACAAGCGATCGCAAAACAAGCATTAAAACAATCTCGACTGATTTTAACTGAAAATATGGCACAAGCCATCGAAGTATCCAATCGCTACGGTCCTGAGCACTTAATTGTACAAACACAGAACCCACAAAGCCTATTATCTGAATTACGTAATGCCGGCTCTATTTTTGTGGGTCCTTACACACCCGAATCAGCAGGTGATTACGCAAGCGGCACTAATCATGTTTTACCCACTTACGGCTACTCTAAAGTTATCTCTAGTTTGTCATTAGCCGATTTTTCTCGCCGCTATACCGTGCAAGAAATCAGCAAAGCAGGTTTAACCAACCTTGCTGAATGTATTATTGAGTTAACAGATGCAGAAGGTCTAGATGCTCACCAAAGAGCGGTTACCATTCGTTTAGAAGACGCTGAACTGGAAAATAACTAATGTCTGACTTAATCAACAAACTTGCTCGTGAAGAGCTGATTGAAATGATTCCTTATCAATCAGCACGTAGGTTGTTTGCCAGTGGTAGTTCAGAGCAAGCCAATAGAAAGGTTTGGCTAAATGCCAATGAAGCACCAGGAAATGGCGAGTACACAGTTACAAGTGCCAACATTAATCGCTACCCAGATTTTCAGCCTGACGATTTATTAAATGCTTACAGCCAATATTGCAATCTTGAACGCTCACAAGTATTAGCAACCCGAGGAGCGGATGAAGGGATAGAACTAATTATTCGCAGTTTTTGTCGCGCTTACCGAGACAATATTTTAATCTGCCCACCAACTTATGGCATGTACGCCATTAGTGCTGAAAATCATGGTGCAGGTATCGTGAAAGTACCACTCATCAATAACGAATTAAACTTAGATGAGTTAGCTAAACAAGTAGGTAATGCTAACGTTGTCTTTTTATGCTCACCGGGTAACCCAACAGGTAATTTATTACCTAAAGCACAAATCATTCAAGCTATTGAGTTATTTAAAGATAGCGCCGTTGTTGTCGTTGATGAAGCCTATATTGAATTTAGCCCAGAAGAGACAAGTACCCCACTCTTAACTGAATATGACAATGTAATTGTACTTAGAACCCTTTCAAAAGCATTCGCGTTAGCAGGCTTAAGGTGTGGTTTTACATTAGCAAGCGAAGCAATTATTACATTGTTGAGTAAAGTCATCGCGCCGTATCCAATATCAGCACCTGTTGCAGATATCGCCAGTAAAGCACTGACAACCGATCTCACCTTGATGACAGATCGCGTTCAAGTATGCAATCAAATTAAGGCCGATTTATCAGCATGGCTCATCAACCAACCATGGTGTGCAGAGGTTTTTGACAGTCATGCCAATTTTGTCCTATTTCGCTGCATTAATGACAGTGAAAAAACACGTATATTTGAATCATTAGTCAGCAAGAACATATTAATTCGCGATCAATCTAAGCAAATGCAGTTAGAAAACTGTCTTCGCATTAGCATAGGCAGTGAACAAGAAATAACACAACTGAAAGAAGTTTTATCATGAGCAATAAACAGCAGAAAATATTATTTATCGACCGTGACGGTACCTTAGTTGAAGAGCCAGCTATTGATAAACAGCTTGATACCTTAGAAAAATTAGTATTTGAGCCAAACGTAATCCCTGAATTGTTAAAGTTACAAGCGAAGGGCTTTGTTTTAGTAATGGTATCTAATCAAGATGGCTTAGGTACTTCAAGCTTCCCACAGAGTGATTTTGACTTACCTCATGATAAAATGATGTCCATTTTCTCTTCACAAGGCGTTGTATTTCAAGATGTTTTACTTTGCCCTCACTTTGATGAAGACAACTGTAGCTGTCGTAAGCCAAAGTTAGGCATGGTCAGTGATTACCTGCAACAAGGCCGAATTGATTTCACCAGCTCATATGTAATTGGTGATAGAGAAACCGACCTTGGCTTAGCCGCCAACATGGGTATTGTCGGGATAAAATATGATCGCGAACAAAATAATTGGCCACAAATCAGTGAACAAATTATAGACTCATTAGAAAAGCCTCGTATTGCAAGCGTTACCCGAACAACTAAAGAAACAGATATAACCATTACCGTGAATTTAGATAAAAAAGGCGGCAGTCAAATTGACACTGGCTTAGGATTTTTTGATCACATGTTAGATCAAATCGCAACACATGGTGGCTTCCGCTTAGACTGCAACGTAAGTGGTGACTATCACATTGATGAGCATCACAGTGTTGAAGATACCGCACTTGCGTTAGGTCAAGCACTAAACCAAGCGTTGGGTAATAAACGTGGTATTGGCCGTTTTGGTTTTGTTTTACCCATGGATGAATGTCGCGCTGAGTGTGCGATTGATTTATCCGGACGACCTTGGCTAGAATTTGATGCCGAATTTACCAGTGAAAATGTCGGCACTATGTCAACGCAAATGGTATCGCACTTTTTCCGCTCTTTAGCAGACTCAATGCTAATCACTTTGCACCTATCTACAAGCAAAGGTAACTGTCATCACCAAGTTGAGAGCCTATTTAAAGTATTTGGACGTGCACTTGGTCAAGCAATTAAAGTGGAAGGTGATGAAATGCCTAGCTCAAAAGGAACACTTTAATGACAGAGTCAAGCAATGTTATTGTCGATACCGGCTGTGCAAATTTATCTTCGGTAAAGTTTGCTATTGAACGCCTTGGCTTCAATGCCGTGATTACTGATGATATTGAACAAATTAAAGCCGCTGACAAAGTGATTTTCCCCGGTGTTGGCAGTGCTAAACATGCCATGGCAAATATCAACGAAAAACAACTTGTTTCAACCTTACAGAACTTAAAACAACCCGTGTTAGGCTTTTGTTTAGGCATGCAGCTGATGACTAAGTCTTCGACAGAAGGTCTAGTGAAAGATAAGGATAGTGAAGAAAATACTATCAAGTGCTTAGGTATGATCCCAACTAATGTTGAACCATTAAAGGCACATAATAAAAGATTGCCACATATGGGATGGAATACCCTGACCAGTGTGAGCGACCATCCTGTACTTAAAGGTATTAACGTTGATGACTACTTCTATTTTGTGCATAGCTATGCTGCCCCCATTAGCCAGTATACCCTAGCCAGTTGCGAATACGGTAGTGAGTTTTCTGCCATCATTGGCAAAGACAACTTTATAGGTTGCCAATTCCATCCCGAACGCTCTGGCGCCTTAGGCAGTAAAATTATTCAAAACTTTTTGACGCTTGACTCTACACAATTAAAATCGGAATAAACAACATTATGATGATCCCAGCAATTGACCTTATTAACGGCGAAGTAGTCCGTTTATTTCAAGGCGATTACAATCAAAAAACCAATTACCAATACACAGTTAAAGAGCGTCAACAGGCTTATGCTGCTGCGGGTGCGACAGTAATGCACTTTGTCGACTTAGATGGTGCCAAAGACAGCAGTAAACGTCAGTTATCTACGCTTAAAACCGTTGTCAACCATGAGACCATGATCACCCAAGTAGGCGGTGGTATTCGCTGTGAAGAAGACGTTCAACAATTACTCGATTTAGGCGCCACCCGCGTTGTGATTGGCTCACTTGCTATTAAACAGCCTGAATTAGTGCTTGAATGGCTCGCAACCTACGGTGGTGAAAAAATTGTCTTAGCCCTAGATATTAAAATTGACGAGCAAGGCAACAAAACTTTACCGACACACGGCTGGATAGAAGACAGCGGCGTAAACTTAGAAGATCTTCTTGATGCTTATATTGATGCAGGTATAAAGCACATATTGTGTACAGACATCTCTAAAGACGGGACTTTAAGCGGTTCCAATGTAGATTTATATATTGAGCTATGCAAAAAGTATCCTAGCATTGAATGGCAAGCTTCTGGTGGCATTGGCTCATTAGACGACATTAAAGCCTTAATCGGTACCGGCGTAAGCGGTGTTATTTTAGGGCGCTCGCTATTAGAAGGTAAATTTACCCTTGAGGAGGCTATCGCATGTTGGCCCGCAGAATAATACCTTGCTTAGATGTACGTGACGGTAAAGTCGTTAAAGGCGTGCAATTTAGAAACCATGAAATTATTGGTGATATTGTTCCCCTTGCTCAAAAATACGCCGAAGCAGGTGCCGATGAATTAGTATTTTATGATATTACTGCTAGCTCAGATGGCCGTGTTGTTGATAAAAGTTGGGTAAGTCGTATCGCGCAAGTTATTGATATTCCTTTCTGTGTCGCTGGCGGCATTAAAAGCGAAGCTGATGCGAAAGAAATATTAATGATGGGAGCAGATAAAATTTCCATCAACTCACCAGCCCTTCGTGATCCGTCACTTATTTCACGCCTTGCAGATCATTTTGGTCAGCAATGTGTTGTTGTTGGTATTGATAGCTTTTATGACAAAGAGACGGGCAGCTACCAAGTGTACCAGTTTACTGGTGATGAAACCCGCACCCAAAAAACCACTTGGACGACGTTTGACTGGATTAAAAAAGTAGTTAGTCTTGGTGCTGGCGAAATAGTCTTAAACTGTATGAACCAAGATGGTGTTCGCCAAGGTTATGATATTGAACAATTACAGCAAGCACGTGATGTTTGCAATGTGCCTTTAATTGCTTCTGGCGGTGCAGGTGCTATCGAGCACTTTAGCGATGTATATCAGCAGGCCGATGTAGATGGCGCACTAGCGGCTTCTGTATTCCATAAAGGCATAATCCCTATTAGTGAACTAAAAACCTATTTAAAAGCACAAAACATTGAGGTAAGACCATGTTAGTAACGACTGAAAATATCAACGAATTATCATGGCAGAAAATGGACAACCTTATCCCTGCTATTATTCAGCATGCAGCAACAGGCGCTGTTTTAATGCAAGGCTATATGAGTAAAGACTCATTAACAGCAACACTTGAATCAGGCAAAGCCACCTTTTACAGTCGCTCAAAGCAAGCTTTATGGGTTAAAGGTGAAACCTCAGGTAACTTTTTAAATGTGCAAGAAGTACTGACAGACTGTGACCAAGACAGTTTACTCATTGCTTGTACGCCAATAGGACCAAGCTGTCACTTAGGTACAGAATCATGTTTTCCTGAGCAAAAACTCACACAGCAAAACTTTTTAAGCCAACTTGAACAAGTGATTGCTAGCCGTAAAGGTGACGATGCTAAAGAGAGTTACACTGCACACTTATTCTCTCGAGGCACAACTAAAATAGCGCAAAAAGTGGGCGAAGAAGGGGTTGAAGTAGCCTTAGCTGCCGTTGCTGAAACCAAAGAAGATTTATTGGGTGAATGCGCAGACTTGTTTTATCACACCTTGGTATTGCTTGCTGATCAAAAGATTGATTTAGCTGAAGTTATGGCAGTATTACAAGCCCGTCATAACAAGTAGTCATCAATTGTACTTTGATAAAAGTATATAACCTTGTTATAACATAACTAACAGTATTTTTTTGAGATAAAGTTTTGAAAATACTTAACGCTTTTATATGCTTTCTGGCTTTTATATTAATATTTTTTGTTAATACAGTCTCTTACGCCCGCTCAAATACTATTTTAATTTATATTCGAGATGATGTTTTTGAAGATTATCAAAATTTTGTAGGTGAAAAAGACGTTCTCACCATTAATAAATTCTCAGGTAAAGCCGTCAGACGCGATGTGGTTGATATGATCATAGCTCAACAAGCATTGCGACTAGGCGGGTTTAAGTACGAGTTTTCTTATGCGCCGGGTAAAGTTAATTTTAGAAACACTAAAATGCTGCAAGATGGTGATTTGCTTATCAGTTTTGATTCATACTGGAGCCGTGATGCTGAAGCCTTAGCAGACAAACTATACATTTCAGAGCCAGTTATCAGAAAAGGTGAGTATGTTGCTGGCATATACACCAGCCCTAACAATCAAAAAGTACTCAATATAAAAACATTAGAGGATTTACAAGAATTTACTTCAGTTTCTACTCCTAAATGGCGAACTGATTGGCACACATTACAATCATTACCCTTAAAGAATTTAATTGCAGAAGACTCATGGCTTTCAATGGCGCGCATGGTCAGTATTCAATGGGTAGACTTTATGTTAATGCCATTTAACTCCACGCCTGATCAAAGCTTTACGATAGAGAAAATACATTTAATGCCAGTAAAAAATATCGCTATTGTACTACAAGATTCTCGTCACTTTGTTATCAGTAAAGAGCACCCTCAAGGTAATGAAGCCTTTACTGCAATAAACAAAGGGTTGAAAATACTCCGTGATCGAAAAGCGATTACCAAGGCATATACCGAGGCTGGCTTTTTTGTCGATAGGAAGATGTACAAAATTCTAAACCCATAACTATTGGCTAACTCACGCAGATCAATTACCTTGCAACAATAATGGAGAATTTTAATGAGCGAGAGCACGCCGCAAAATACACAATGGAAGATTAAGCATTTTAGTGAATTATCACTTAATGAATTATATGAATTACTTAAATTAAGAATCGATGTCTTTGTTGTTGAACAAACTTGTTACTACCCTGACTTGGATGGCGAAGAGAACCAGCTGGACAGGCACCCTGAAACCATACATTTACTCGGTTATCAACATGGAAAATTAGTGGCTTATTTACGTATACTCGCTAAAGGACAAAGCTATGAAAATTACATCAGCATTGGCAGAGTCGCTATTGCACAGCACGCTAGAGGAACAGGCTTAGGTCACGAATTAATGATAAAAGCTAGCCAGTTATGTCAGCAATATTTTCCTGAGCAAGCTATCAAAATATCCGCACAAGAGCATTTACATGGCTTTTATCAACAGCATGGCTTTATTCAGGTATCTGACATGTATCTGGAGGATAATATTCCTCATATTGCCATGGTTAATGAAGCGCCTGTTAAACGCTTATAAAAGTACTAATATTGGCAATTGATAAAACCAGCAAAACAAAAAAGGTTAAACTCATTCCCATCACTCGCGCAGAAGAAATACCAATAGATTTGCTTAATCCGATAGCATGCAAAACTCTTCCTAACAATAATGTGCCACCAAAAACATGGATCCAGACACTATTAGCATTATTTAACTCATAGCAAGCTAATAAGATAAGTGCTAAAGGAATATATTCTGCAAAGTTGCCATGTACTCTGATCGCTTTAGTTAACAGTTTTTCGCCCCCATCACCAACTCCTACTCGAAGTTTTCTTCTTAGCGCTATCACTTTAAAAGATAAAGAAAGATACACTAATGCGAGTAAACTGGCATAAAAGGCGGTAATTGTTAAAGTCATTGTTAAGGCTCCTTGCTGTAACTTGCCTGTCAGCCTAAAACAAAAAACTCGCCGAAGCGAGTTTTATTTAATTTTCTATAAACAAGAGCTGGTTAAGCTAATTGTTCACTTAATAAGGCATTAACCGCTTCAACAGCTTGAGTACCATCAACGGTTAAATACTGGCAATTACCTGATTGTGCTTCATTTTGATAGAAGTCAACTAAAGGTTTTGTTTGCTCATGATAAATCGCTAAACGCTTACGAACTGTCGCTTCTTCATCATCAGGACGAATCGATAAATCTTCACCAGTAACATCATCTTTACCTTCAACCTTCGGCGGATTGTACACTAAATGGTAGACTCGACCTGATCCTGAATGCACTCTTCGTCCTGCCATACGCTCAACAATCACTTCATCTGGCACATCAAATTCAAGTACATGATCAACATTAATACCATTTTCCTTCATCGCATCGGCTTGAGGGATAGTACGAGGGAAACCATCAAGTAAGAAGCCTGCTTTACAGTCATCTTGTGCCACACGTTCTTTTACTAGGCTAATAATGAGCTCATCTGATACTAATTGGCCAGCATCCATAACCGCTTTTGCTTGCTTACCTAGCTCTGTGCCTGCTTTTATTGCAGCACGTAACATGTCACCCGTTGAGATCTGCGGGATACCAAATTTAGCCATTAAAAACTGTGCTTGTGTGCCTTTGCCCGCACCAGGAGCACCAAGAAGTACAATACGCATATAAATTAACCTTTTAAAATGGTTTTTAAAATAAAAATAATTACATTAAAGTGAGGTTAATTTCATCAAAATAAAGGCTTTGATCACACTAATGTAATAATTCTTTTGTAACATATTCGTTGCGGCAGACACTATACAAGCATGCTAATAAGCAAACAAGCATAGCATACAAAAAAGGAGCATTCATTTATAGTGAATAGCTCCTTTTTCCGACTAAAGTCTATTATAAAACGGCAGTTTTACTTCGTTAGACTTAACATTAGTTTATTTAAGCGAGAAACAAAGCTTGCAGGATCTTTCAAACTACCACGCTCAGCTAACATGGCTTGCTCAAACAACACTTCAACCCACTGGGTAAATTTGTCATCGTCTTGCTCATCAGCAACATGTTTAACTAAGTCATGTTCACCGTTGATTTCAAAAATAGGCAAGGTGTCAGGCACTTCTTGCCCAACCGATGCCATTAATTTTGCCATTTGACTACTCATGTCATTCTCATCAGCCACAATACACGCTGGTGAATCCGTTAAACGCTGTGATAATTTAACATCTTTCACTTTGTCTTTAAGTGCTTCTTTGATGCGGCCAACAACTGAATCAAACTCTTTTTCTAACTTCTCTTGAGCTTCTTTAGTTTCAGCGTCATCCATATCACCTAAATCTAAACCGCCACGAGTTACTGATTGTAACTGTTTACCGTCAAATTCATTTAAGTGGCTCACTAACCATTCATCGATTCTGTCAGACATTAGTAATACTTCAATGCCTTTTTTGCGGAAAACTTCAAGATGAGGGCTGTTTTTAGCGGCTTCAAAACTATCAGCAACAACATAATAAATTTTATCTTGACCTTCTTTCATACGTTCAATGTACGAAGCAAGAGAAACACTTTGAATTGCATTATCGTCATTGGTTGAAGCAAAACGTAATAAACCAGCAATTTGCTCTTTATTCGCTACATCTTCAGCCGGGCCTTCTTTTAACACTTGACCAAACTCATCCCAGAAACCTTGGTATTTTTCAGCATCTTTTTTACCAAGTTTTTCTAACATTTTTAACACACGCTTAGTACAGCCTTTACGGATGGCTTGTGTTACTTTGTTATCTTGTAAAATTTCACGAGAAACGTTTAATGGTAAGTCATTTGAGTCAAGTAAGCCTTTTACGAAACGTAAGTAAGTAGGCATGAACTGCTCTGCGTCATCCATGATAAATACACGCTGCACATAAAGTTTTAAGCCATGTTGTTTTTCACGATTGTACATATCAAACGGTGCTTTGCTAGGTACATATAACAGTGAGGTATATTCAGTTTTACCTTCAACTTTGTTGTGCTCCCATAATAATGGGTCACCAAAGTCATGGGATACATGCTTATAAAATTCTTTATATTCATCTTCAGACACATCCGCTTTTTCACGTGTCCATAACGCGGTAGCTTTATTGATTGCTTCCCATTTAGCAGGTTCAGCATCACGTGCTTCAATAGCAGGAGAAGTAACGTTACCTTCTTCGTCCTTCACTTCAGCAACCGCTTCAACCGCAGGTACTTCAGGTGTTAACATTTCTACTGAAACAGAGATGTGATCTGAGTATTTAGTCACGATAGACTTTAAACGCCAGTCATCAGCAAACTCACTTTCATCTTCTTTTAAGTGAAGAATAATATCGGTACCACGAGCAGGCTTTTCAATTTTAGCGGTTGTAAAGTCACCTTCACCAGCACTCACCCATTCAACACCTTCGCTCGCAGCATCACCAGCACGACGAGTACGAACCGTTACTTTATCAGCTACAATAAATGCCGAATAAAAACCAACACCAAACTGACCAATTAACTGCGAGTCAGCGGCTTGATCGCCAGAAAGTTGTGAGAAAAATTCAGCAGTACCTGACTTAGCAATAGTACCTAGATGTTGAATAACATCATCATGGTTCATACCGATGCCGTTATCTGAAATAGTCACCGTATTGTTGTCTTTATCGCAACTAACACGAACACGTAACTCACCGTCACCTTCAAATAAGTCAGCATTAGATAAAGCTTTAAAGCGCAATTTATCAGAGGCATCAGCCGCATTCGATACTAACTCACGTAAGAAAATTTCTTTATTTGAATAAAGACTGTGGATCATTAATTGTAAAAGTTGTTTAACTTCAGTTTGAAAACCATGAACTTCTGGTTGGCTTGCTTCAGACATCTGAAAGCTCTCCTGTCTAAATATAAATAGATGAAAATAATTCGTTAAAAATAACGTTAGAAACGATGTGGGGGTTAGGGGGAATAATTCAAGGGAAGAAACAATAAAAGTATCGAGTTTATTCTTTATCAAGCGAAAAAGAATAATAACAGCGAAGCTAAACCTCACCAGTATGCATCATTTAACTACTTAACTGTTGGCTTACTAAGATACCTTTTTACAACTGATAATTTTTTCGACCAGACAGTGCATGAGATAAGGTATTACCATCTACGTATTCAAGTTCCCCACCTACAGGCACACCATGAGCTATACGTGAAATACTGACATCATACTGCTGTGCTAATTCGGCAATATAATGTGCGGTCGCCTCACCTTCAACAGTAGGGTTTGTGGCCAAAATCACTTCTAAAAATTGACCGCTGGCAAACTGCTTTGCCAAAATATCTAAGCCTAATTCATCGGGGCCAATACCATCAATTGGCGATAAATGCCCCATCAGTACAAAATATTTCCCCGTAAACTCGCCGGTTTGCTCAATGGCTATTACATCTCCTGGGCTTTCAACCACACACAGTGTTGTGGCAATTTTTCTTTTTGGACTTTGACAGATTTCACACAAGGCTTCTTCAGTAAAATTACGGCATGATTGGCAATGTCCAATATCAGCCATTGCTGACGCTAACGTTGTGGCTAATTTAGCACCACCTCGACGGTTACGCTCCAGCAAGTGAAATGCCATACGTTGAGCTGATTTTGCTCCTACGCCAGGTAAACATTTTAATGAGTCGATAAGCTCTTGTACTAATGGGCTAAATTTCATAGTAAATAATAATGTTCGATTAAACTGAAATGTTCATATGGAAATAATGCCACTAGTTTATAGAAAACAGCCTAAACAATCATTAGTTGCCGAAAAAGAAAATAAAAAGCCCAACATATTGTCAGGCTTTGTAAGGTGAGATAAACGATAAATTATTGTCCGAGAAGCTCGCGCTTTAATTCATCTTTATTAATTAAGTTTTTATCACTTTGAACTAAAGGTAATGAACGTTTGTATAGTACGCGGCTTGGGATCATATACGAAGCTAAATGCTTTTTCAGTTCAAACAAAATTTCATGCTCAGTAATTTCATTGACCGACGAATAAACCATGACAATTTCTTCTTCAATAATGTCATTCTCTAAGCCGAATACCGCACACTGCTCTATTTGTGGAATGTTTTTAGCGACAACAGATTCAACTTCAAACGGCGACACCCTAAAGCCTCGGGTTTTGATCATATCATCTTGTCTTGAGACAAAGTAAAGGTAACCTTCTTCATCTTTATATACGTAATCTCCGGTTGCAACAACCACTTCATCAGTTAATTGCCCTTCTAAATTGATGACATCTTTTAGAATTTGAACTGATTTAAAACGTTGGGCATTTTGCTCAGGGGCATTCCAAAAACCACGATAAATGTAACCACCACGATGAATCAACTCACCTACTTCACGTACGCCACATTCTTTTCCATCTTCGTTAATCACATAAAGCTCAACATCTGGAATAGCTTTACCAATAGAATCAGGTCGAATTTGCGCTTGTGATGGTTCAAGATATGTTGAGCGGAATGCTTCAGTTAAGCCATGCATAGAGTAAAAATTAGCTTCAGTGAAAGTGTTTTTACAATCTTTAATCATTTTAGCCGTAACATTTCCACCTGATGAAGTAATAGTTTTAACACTAGCAAATAGCTCTGAGCTTGGAATACGCTCAACACCATCAAACAATTGTGAAATATTCACAGGCATCAACGGCAACACGGTTACCTTGTCATTGATAATATGATTAAAGTAGTCTTCCGGCAAAATAAAACGATGCAAGGCTAACGTTGCTTTTTTATAAAGCGTGCAAAAGATCTGATTTAAGCCGTAATCTAAATTAAAAATAAGCACACCAGAAATAATATCTTCATGCTCTAGTGCTAAATATTGAGATACCACACGAGCTGAATCAATCAAATTACGATGTGAAATAACAATGCCTTTTGGCGTACCTGAGACACCAAAAGAATAAGTAATCACAGCATTACTGTGACCACTAATATCGCAAGAATAAGGTTTATTGTAATATTTAAAAATTTCTTCAAACGAAGCGATATCTTTACCAGCCGTTTCATAAGAAATAACATGACCGCTAAAATTGATTTCTTCGATGCTTTCAAGCTTTACTTTATCTGTGATAATACACTTAATGTCACAGTCGTTAATAATGTATTCAACCTGCTCAGATTTTAACAAGGTGGTTAAAGGAACTAATACATAATCCGTTGATAAAATAGCTAAAATTGCAATGACTTGCTCAATACCTTTATTCGAATATAAGCCAACACGTGAGTCTTTAGGCAAGTCTAACTCGTTGAGATAAAAGGCAACTTGGTTAACTTTCGCAAAAAGCTCACCATAAGTAATACTTTGTTCATTATACACTACTGCTGTTTTGTCACTATGAGCTGAAACTGCTCCTTCAAGTAGTGTTCTAATACAATTTATTGACATAAAATTTTTCCTCTCCCTTTAAAGGCTAGCAGCTTCAAGCGTCCAAATATCATAATTAGTATCAAGTACTGTGGTCGGCTTGTGCGCTGAATTGAGAATTTTTTGATAGAAAAATGAGACGATGTCTTCAATCTCTTCTGTGGATAAAACTTTAGTAATACCACCCGTTAGTACAATAGAGTTTAAAGACAATAGTTTTAAATTTATATAAGCTTTTCTATAGTGCGAAATTTTACATAACACTAAGAAAATGGCTAACTGCATTAAAATTTTAGTCGCTTTTTCGCTTTGCTCTTCAAAAATATTTTCGGTCACTTTTAAATGCATCAGCAATTCATAAACAAATTCATTATTTTTTGCTGTAAAAATTAATGATTGCTTAGATTTATAAACACCAAGCTTTTTAAAGACTAACCTATCATATTCATTTTCAGTAACTAAGTTATCATCCACGAGATCTTTAGAGTAATGAATATCTGTCGTGGCGCCACCTATATCGAGTAAAATAAAAGGGTTCACTACTGAGAATTTCGCATCAATCAATGGTAAGGTTTTATTAACGATATAAGGCGTTGAAAAGATCTGATTAGAAGTAATGTTATATAAATTTTTAACATCTTCCTTACCTTCAATATCCTTTTGATAAAGGTTGGTTAAATACTCTCTTAAATCGTCTTCAACAATATGTAAGCGGTTATCAATAATATTAGGTAGTACAACGACATCATCAATATTTTCTTTCACTATCGGTGCATCTAACTCATTACCAACAAAGACGATATTTGAATAGCGTAATTGTGCTAAATAGTTATATAAACTTTCAGAAAAAATTCCGCCATTTGAATTTATACCGCCAACAATGATCACCACATCAATCAAGTCGCTCGGAATAGAATACTCTTCAATATTTTGATATAGCACAGTATCAATAATATTGATTCCAGAATTAAAGGCGATATTGGTGGCGTACTTTAATGAGAAAGTATTGGTGATACCAATGATCAGCGTAGTTAATCCACCATTAGCAGACGAACAAATATGCACGTCTTCTTTTTCAAAGTCACTAATAGTATTGCCACATTTGTGCATTAAATCATCAAGAATATCTTTATTAAAGTCTCTGAAGTGCTGCTCTAATTTATCCTTTGTACTTAATTTAAAGTAGGTACTACCCACATCAATCAGCAACTTATTTTCTTTTTTACTATTTTCTACTACCGAGGTGCTCATTGCATAATACCTATATCATGAATAATGTCGTTTACAATACTGGTTGTGTCTTTGGTTAAATCACATTGCGCTTTATCATAAGCATAACAACGATCAGGTATCGGTACATTTCCGCGTTTAATGATACGAATATTTTTCTTCGCATCTCTAATAGTGATCATATTATTATGATTTATAATATGCGGCGAGAATGGTACATCAATAATGCCATTTTTGATGGAGTTAAAGACTTTACGCCACAAGGTGTCAGCAGGATCATTAAATACTGCTTCCATAATGGCTTTGACTTGCAGGGTTAACATTTCCTCTTCTTCTTCATCAACCACATTAGGTAAACCATTTAAAATACCTAAAGTATATTGAGTATTAGCAACGGTTTTAGCGTTAGCTTCTTTGGTTGGAATGCCAGATGCTTCTTCACGGGTTTTGGTGATGATTTTGTCTGCGCCAACCATAGAGGCAATGACAGTAGACATATTAATAAGCTGTTCCGCGTAATCTTTGTTCATCGGAAAAGCCCCCATCCACTGGTGATAAACCAAGTGAATAGCGGCATCGCCACAATTAATTTGTTCCGCATAATACTTAGCAAGCTTTTTAATAACCGCACCTGTGACTATGTCTTGATTCATTGAGCCTTGCTGAGCAAAAGACACCGAGAAAGATTTCACTCCTTCTTCTAATGATAAAAGCATCTCAAGTAATTGAATAACTATGGTGATTGCTGGTGGTACTAGGGTTGCGGTAAGCGGCCCAAATGACTCGCGATTAATTGGCTCGTTTAACTTTGAGTAATTTGCACAAACGCGCTCAACATATTTCCAGTATAAAAAGGCTTTATCCAGCGGAAAGTTTTTTGAGTAAGGTAAAAGGTAAGTTATTGGTCCACCTTCAATTTCAAAAATACCTGACGCTATGGCTGTTTCTATCAATAACCTCGCATCTGGTGTGCCGTGTCGCAGGCTCACCGGCTTATTAAAATGCGTGATCATTTTGCGTGTGGTTCTGTAACCATGATTAACCAAAGGATAACCGTTAAGCATATCAACTTCATTTTCTTCACTTAAACGCAGCATTTTCTTTGAGGTAGCGTAATCGTTTAAACGAGTATTAGAATCAATAGTTAGCGGTAGAACATCAACATTCGCGTCTACAAAAAACTCATAAAGGGCGAATTGTTTTTTGTACGTTGGAAAACCACCACGTGGCTGAACTAGCATTTTTTGGCGTTGTTTAAAGTGGTGAGAGATAAACAAATCTTTACTGGCATTTTTAACAAATTCAGCCACTTCGGCAAAATCAAATGCCTCTACATACTCATTGCTAAGAATGATTTCTCTTTCTTCCTGCAGCAAACTCATTATTCAGTACCCGCTTTCATCTCGTCATTTACGATATTTCTTTCTTTTAATAGGTCTTCCAACATATCTAAACCTGTATTTAAATCCACTTGATGACAAACAATATCAAATCCATAATTTTTGTATCTCGGCACAATATCTTCAGCATTACCGGTACCTACCACCAAGTTACCGCCAATCATCATGATCACATCGTCTAAATTTTTATATTTGGCTTTTAAGAGTTTAACTTCTCGGCTCCAGCCTTCAGCTTCGCCATTTAGTGATGAAATCAATAACACTTCAGCGCCAGTTTCAACTACTGCATCAAAAAACTCTTCTAAATAGGTATTAACTCCAAGATTGAATACCTCATATCCTCGCGCCTCAAGGGAAAGCTCGATTAACCGATTAGCAACAACATGAATATCATTGCCAACTACGCCCGTTACTACCTTCATACTTTTTATGCCTAACTATGTTTCTTATCTAGTGTTATCTAGGTGGGAATTTATTTATTCACTAATATTGAATATATAATATCAAAATTTATATCAAAACACTCCTTTAATGCTAGAATACTGGCTTATACCGTATATAAAAAAAGAACAGGACATTTTTATGACATTTTTTACTGCCGATATCTGTGACGAACATAGCGAAAAGGTATCCGTTTTAGGTGCAGGCTATACCAATTTTGGTGGTGCAAGTAAGTGCCAAGGTGAGATTGTTACCATCAAGTTAGATAAAAATAACAGTGACTTAATCACACTACTTCGTGATGAAGATGGCACAGGTAAAGTTGTCGTCGTTGACGTAAACAAAGAATATTATGCAGTAGTGGGTGAAAATTTAATGAAGTTTGCTCACCAAAACAACTATAGTGGTATTGTGATTAATGGCTACATTAGAGATACCTTCCAAATTACTGATATTCCAGTAGCGTTATATGCCCTAGGCACCTGCTCAAGAAAATACATTCCGGTAACCAGTGGTGAAAGAAATATCAGCTTATCTTTTGATGGAGTTGAGTTTAACCAAGGTGACTACTTATACGCCGATACTGATGGTGTTATTGTCACTAGCGAGAAAATTGTTTAATGACTAAAGCTTAAACAAAATAATTAAACCATTTTAAGACAAAATGAAATGGCAAGATGATTGACTGAAAATAAAAAGCCCGTGATTAGTAATAATCACGGGCTTTTCTCATGCTATAAGCAGAATAAGTTATAGTACTTTTGCGATTGATTGCGTTAAGTAATTAACATTATCTGGAGAAATACCCGCTAAGCTGATACGGCTAGAGCCAACAATATAAATGCTAAACTCGTCTTGTAAGCGTTGCACTTGATCTTGATCGATACCTAAGAATGAGAACATACCATTTTGGCGAGTGATAAAACTAAAGTCACGAGTCACACCATTTTCAATCAGTTTATCCACAAGCAAATGACGCATACCATTTATACGGTCACGCATTTGTGCTAACTCACCATGCCATTGAGTCGTTAATTCATCAGACGATAATATAGTTTCAACAATCGCCGCACCATGTGCTGGCGGCATAGAGTACATTACACGGACAACATTCAATAATACTGAGCTGATAATATCCGTAGAAACTGCACTGCTGCCAATAATAGAACAAGCACCAATACGCTCACGATATAAACCAAAGTTTTTAGAACATGAGCTACAAATAATCATTTGCTCAACAGTATCAGCCATTAAACGTAAACCGTAAGCATCAGCATCTAAATCTTCACCAAAACCTTGGTAAGCCATATCAATCACAGGAATGAAACCAACATGTTTACTTACTTCAGCCACTTGTTGCCATTGCTCTTTAGATAAATCCATACCGCTAGGGTTATGACAACAAGCATGCAATAACACTGCATCTTCTTTTGGAATTTCTTTAAGGGCCGCAAGCATACCTTCAAAATCTAAACAGTTATTTTCGTAATCGTAATACGGATAAGTTTTAACTGTTAGGCCAGCGGCTTTAAATACGCCTTGGTGATTTGCCCAAGTAGGATTGCTCACCCAAATTGTTGCGCCAGGCGTACAAGTTTTAATAAACTCACCAGCTACACGTAAAGCACCAGTACCCCCTGGGGTAGATACAGTACGGATACGTTTTTCACTAATAACTTTATGATCACCTAAAATAAGTGACGTCATTTTTTCATTAAAAAGAGCTGAGCCTGCTGAGCCCAAATAAGCTTTACTTGCTTCATTATCGGCACGAAAATGCTCGGCTGTTTTTACGCAATCTAAAACAGGGGTATTTCCTGCTTCGTCTTTATAAATACCCGCACCTAAATCGATTTTATTCGGGTTATTATCCGCTTTAAACTTTATCGACAACCCCAAAATAGGGTCTGCTGGCAATTGCTTTAACTTTGTAAACATGCTTTTTACTACCTTTAAAATTTTGAAATATCCGTAGAAACGTTAAAACGGAATAACTATTCACAATAATTGTCGCGATTATACCCCAAGCGAAATGAAGAATCGCGTTTTGAGTGGATAAATATATAAATAAAGGCTATTGCTTAGATGAAATAGTTAGTAGTTAAGCTAGCCATTATTAAAATTCACCAATTAAATGTAATTTATCAGCTTCAAGATTACTTAAGTTAACTTCGCTACCATCCCGCCAGCGCAGGTTAACGGCTTGAATAATATCATCACTACCTAAACCAAAATGGGCAATATTTAAGACACTTTGCGAATGAGACGCACTAGATGAGCCAATAATCTTAAATTGTTTCCCCTTAGCTGTGGTAATTGATATTCTCGCGCCCAAAGGATCAACGCCATTAATAGAGTAACCTATGCGTGCAAGAAAATAGTGATTATCGGTTTGGCTAGTATTTTGATACAAATGCCATCGGCCATTGTCATCATCACCATTGAGTAGATCTATTTTTCCATCTAAGTTGTAATCAAACGCCGTTCCCATATCACCATGAGAATCTAAACCTATTTCACTTGTGGCTTCAACAAGCGTTTGTGAAGTGAAATGACCATCCCCTTGGTTAATAAGAGCCACATCAGCAATACGCTCTTTTAAACCACCGAAACGATGAATAAAAAAATCGGTATAGGTATCATTATTAAAGTCACCTACTGTAACTCCCCAATTGTTAGATAGGCTTTGTTTAGGTAGTTGGTTTGAAATATCCGTGAATTTATCACCATCATTTCTCAATAATACATCAGCGACATTAGGATTTTGTGGCTGCCAATCAGGTGTATAGGCCGTTAACCCTTTAATTGAAGCACGTACATCCCAAGCAAGGTTATCGGTTAGTAACCACTCTAAACGCCAATTTCCGTCCCCCAAATAACCTAAATACCAACCGGTTTGTTCAAGCTTTTCAGGAAATCCCTGCGCTTGCTCTGGTGTTATTGTGACTGCTTTACTTGGCGTTTCAATAAGGCTTTTATTACTGCCCAAGTAAACCGGCATCTTTTCGAGTCGCTTAGCTCTTGGAAAGTGATAAAAATCCAATAAATCAATATTCGCTTTAGCATGAAGCGTTATACCATCATGGCTTTTATTACCCTCATCACGCAGATCGAGCCGCCCTGTATGCTCATTAAAAGAGAGGCTATTATTGGCTAAGGTATAATGTAGCTTACCGCGAGCAAGATATAAGTCATTATCGCCATCATTATCAATATCAGCATGCGCTGCTGAAATCACTCCCTGATAACCAAGGCTATCTTTGGGCAACATAGCGTGAGTAACATTGTCAAAGGTAAAATCATTATTACCTTGTAACAGGGTTACTTTAGCGTAGGTATTAAATGCAACAATATCGGTAATATTGTCGTTATTAAAATCCGTCAACAATAAACGCTCTGCGTCTAGATCTTCAAACTCAGGATTCGCTCGATAAACAAAGCTGCCATCGCCTTTATTTTCAAAAAGAATATTACGCGGTGCACTTTCATTAACAACTTTTTCAGCATTAATTTGCAGAAAATCTAAATCGCCATCACCATCTAAATCAATCCAACGAACAGAGCGTCCACGGGCGCCCATTTCAGAAAGCCCGGCCTGTACGGTAACATCAACAAATTCGCCACCATCATTTCTAAGTAACCGTTGAGGTTGAGGTTTAGTGCCATTACCTCCCCCTAAAGAAATCAATATATCGTTATCGCCATCGAGATCATAATCTCCTGCTGCAATACCATGTAAATCAACACGACGAAAAATATCGGCTTGACGTGTAAATGTGAAATCCCCATTCGCCATAAAGAGTCGAATGGGCGTTGTATCATGGTTTGTTAACAAAAAATCATAATGACCATCGTTATTAATATCAGCAACTGCAGGGCCGCCATATTTCCAAGCAGGCTCAGAAATCAAGCCAACTTCGTCACTCACTTCCTTAAAGGATACCGCCTGAGCGAGTTTAGTTTGGCTGGTTTGTGACTGGCAGCCAGACAGTAAAAGCCAGACGGCTAGCGTAAAAATAAGGTTAATGCGATTTTTCATATAACATCCAATGATTACTGATTAATTTAAGTCAGGTGTTAATGAAAAATCTAGCAATCAAAACCTCACCAAGATAAATTGTATTTTGTTAACAATTATAGTTTTTAATATAACGTTTAATTATTATTTCTACAATAGGGCTTAATAATTAAAGAAAGTAAATGAAATAAAATTAATTAGAGGTAATTTGAGGTGAAATTAATGTTCGCTGTTGGATTTGTTAACTAATATGATTCATTTTGAAAGCTTATTAAACAAAAAACCGACATTGAAGTCGGCTCTTTAAAATACTTAGCAGGTAGCATCTAGAATGGCATTTTCATACCTGGTGGTAATTGCATACCGCCAGTCAACGCACCCATTTTTTCTTTGTTTTGTTCTTCAACACGACGTACTGCATCGTTAACTGCTGCAGCGAGTAAGTCTTCAATCATGTCTTTATCATCTTCCATTAAACTATCATCAAGCTCTACTCTACGAACACTGTGACTACCTGTCATGGTTACTTTAACCATACCAGCGCCTGATTCACCAACAACTTCCATATTGGCTAATTCTTCTTGCGCTTTTTGCATTTTTGCTTGCATTTGTTGGGCTTGTTTCATCAAGTTGCCCATACCACCTTTCATCATTACGTCTCCAAAAATATATAATCTATAAATGAGTTGCCAGCATTATAGCAAAATAGCTGGCTAACAAAACAGTAAGTCTTTTAAATTGCACTCACACTTTCATCATCTAGGTTTGCCTGAAAATCATTCTGTAGCGCTTGCACTATTTCATCATTAGCTAACACTTCTTTCGCGTAATCAAAACGCTTGTCATTAATATGTGACTGTATTTGATAGGGATCAGCAATTGTTTCTTCCACTAAATTAATGGTGACAGTAACTGGCTTTGCTAAATATTGACTAACGGTTTGCTGTAATTGGTTTTGAGCCGTGTCTGTGTACAAGTGTCTTGTGGCTTGATCTAACGATAAAATTAAATGCTCATCGGTAGAGTTTTCATCAATAGTAGCATGAATCGCCAGTTGTCTTAATCGGGCGGTTAACTCCATAGAATCAATCATATGCGCCCATTGATCTACTTGATTAGCTTTTTTAATCTTTGCCGGATCAATATTTTCAGCTTGATAAGGCTGCTCAGGTGAAGGTAACTCTACCTTCTGGTTAACTTCGGCTTGTTTGTTATTTAGCGCTTCGTTTTTCGAACTAGAGGCTTGACGCTCGATAGCGTCACTAGGCTTTTTTGTTTGCTGCTCCAATTGCTTTTTTCTACTACGTAACATGTTGCGGCCCGCCAGTGCCGCATTGATTGGGCTATCAATTAGCACTTCATTTTTCGGCGGAGCTACTATCGACTCAGCGTCAAGTGTTTCAACTGTTTGCTGCTCAGTTGTTAGCGGCGCTAACTTAGGTATAGCAGCTGATGAAGTCTCAGGGCTGACATCATCTGATACTGACCTCATCGGTTGATGCAATTGATTCGCTTGTTGCTCAATTTGTTGCATTTCTTGCGCGAGTTGCTGTTCTGGATTTGAAACTTCGTTAGTGTCTTCAACCTCAGCTAATGTTTCAACTTCAGCTAACGCTTCAGGCTCGTTTAATACGTCAGGCTTTGTGCTGATTGCCCCATGAGTTTCTAATTCAGTAATTTCAGGAACAACATTTTCGGACGGATTCACATCGAAATCTGTTTTACTTATTTTATTTTCAACCCTTTGCTCTGCTGTTACTTCTACTTCTTTAACAGGTGCTGACTCAGCTAAAAATGGTTCTGCTAAAACTGCCTCTACTGGTGGTTGAGGTGCTGTCTGTGTGATAACAGTTTCGGTTTCAGTTAATTGCACATCATCAAAAGTAAGAGGTTCTCTAGCGGATGCTGTAGAACTGCTAGCTTGCTGATTAACCGTATCAGTGGTTTGCATAGGTTTAAACGCAAATAAGCGTAATAGCGTCATATCAAAGGCGGCTTGCTCATCGGCGGCGTATGGCAAGTCTTTTCGGCCATTAACACAAATTTGATAATACAATTGCACATCTTCTGGTGACATGGCTTGGCTAAACTTTTTCAATAACTGTGCATGCTCAGGCGATAAATCAAAATGCTGCTCAACCATTTGCATAATAGCTATTTGATGAAATAGTTGAATCAACTCGGCAAATAATCGGCTATAACTCGGTGCACTACTGGCTATTTGAGCGGTTAACGCCATTAAGCCTTCACCATCTTGCTTTAATAAGGCGATAACAATTTTATATACCCAATTCTGATCGATACCACCTAACATTTGCACAATATTCGCGAGTGTTATATTTCCCTGACCTTGAGCAACCGCTTGATCGGTAAGACTTAATGAATCTCGCATACTTCCGCGGGCCGCTTTAGCGAGTAAAGTCAATGTGCCGGCTTCGTGAGCAACTTGCTCTTGAGCAAGAATTTCAGCTAATTTAGTTTCGATTTGCTTAACAGTAAGTGCTTTTAAGTGGAACTGTAAGCAACGGGATAACACAGTAACCGGTAGTTTTTGTGGATCGGTTGTTGCCAAGATAAATTTGACGTGCTCTGGTGGCTCTTCAAGTGTTTTAAGTAAGGCATTAAAACTATGACGAGAGAGCATGTGTACTTCATCGATAAGATACACTTTATATCGACCACGAGTCGGTGCGTACTGAACGTTATCAAGAATTTCTCTCGTGTCATCTACTTTCGTTTTTGACGCGGCATCAATTTCAAGTAGGTCAACAAAACGTCCCTGATCTATTTCTAAACAGGTATCACATTGACCACAAGGTGTAGCGGATATTCCTTGCTCACAATTTAAACTTTTAGCAAATATACGAGCTATAGTAGTTTTACCTACACCACGAGTACCCGTAAAAAGATAAGCATGATGCAAACGTTGCTGTGTAAGGGCGTTAGCAAGCACTGTAACAACGTGCTCTTGCCCCATCAGTTCCTCAAACTTTTTTGGACGCCACTTTCTCGCTAATACTTGATAGCTCATACTTTTTATCTTCTTATTGTCTCTATATTACCGCTAACTAATTACTAAGACTTGTTTAGCTATTTATTCACCGTCAAACTGAATAAGTGAATAGGGTGATAAATCGATAGCTTGTAAACGTTGTTCGCCACCTAAATCAGGTAGCGAAATGACAAAACCTGCATCTTGCACTTGTGCGCCAATACGACGGATTAATTTAGTGGTTGCTTCGATAGTGCCACCTGTCGCAAGTAAGTCATCAATGATCAATACTTTGTCATCTGCAGATAACGCATCACGATGAATTTCTAAGATATCTTCACCGTATTCAAGTTGGTAAGATTGCGCATAAGTTGCGCGGGGTAATTTCCCAGGTTTTCGCACAGGTACAAAGCCTATCCCTAGCGCTAACGCCAAAGGAGCACCAAATAAAAAGCCTCTAGCTTCAGTGCCAACTATTTTAGTAAAACCTTGATCTTTATACTTCTGCGTTAACAAATTAATCGTTAATGCAAAAGCCTCTGCATCTTCTAACAAACTTGTAATATCGCGGAAAAGAATCCCTTGGATTGGGTAATCAGGAACTGATTTAATAGCAGCTTGTAATTGTGCCAGTTGTTGTTCTGTCATTTTAATTTCTTTAATCAAAGTTAACAATATTGATGTATTAAAGAATAAAGCAATTCAATGACAATTTATAGTGGCTTAAGATTATTTATGAAGCAACTGATGGCGCATTCGTCGATAACAGTGTATCTGATAATAATGCAGCTACAGTTTCTGTAAATTCATTCTCAAGCAAAGGTTTGGTGAGTACTTGTGAAAATAACGAAAGCTCAGGCAAACCTTGTATTGTTTCTTTTGATTCTGTTGTGATAAATAAAATTGGGGTATCAGCGTATTGCTCAGATTGTTTAATATTTTTACTTAATACCACTCCGTTCATAAGAGGCATTAAGTGATCAATGACAAACAGCTGATAATCACCTTGCTGTGCTTTTTCAAAGCCATCTAAGCCATTTACCGCCGTATCAACACTATAGCCATGCGCTATTAACAACTGGCTGAGAGAAGCACGAACAGTACTATTATCATCAACAATCAATATATTCATAAAAACAAATTAACACTTTTAATACAACAAGTTAGGAATAACCCCATGTTAGACCAAACTTTTTAGAGGCGCATATTTTACCTTATTGAACTAATACTGAACAGTTTTTTGAAAGATTATTTGTTATTTAGTTAGCTGAACACTTAGCTAGATAGCGCTTGATAAGCTTTACGCTTGATGCTGACATTTGATGTTGCTGCGCTGAGTTGTCCATTAATGCTAGCACTTGATTACCAAGTTGCTTACCTAATTCAACTCCCCACTGATCAAAAGAGTTAAGCTGCCAAAGCAAACCTTGAACAAAAATTTTATGTTCATAAAGCGCTAAAACGGAGCCTAAAGTTTTTGGCGATAATGATGGCATTAACAAGGTATTACTCGGGGTATTGCCTTTCATGGTTTTATGATTAGCAAGCAAACTAATCTCTTCATGATTCATGCCTTGGCTGGCTAAATCAGCTTCTACTTGCTGCAATGATTTTCCTTGCATTAGAGCTTCACTTTGGGCAAAACAGTTAGCAATAAGTATTTTATGATGCTCATCCATATCGCTAGCACCTTGAAGTGCCACAATAAAGTCTGTGGGAATAATTTCATCACTTTGATGCATCAATTGCATAAAAGCATGTTGTCCGTTCGTTCCTTCTTGACCAAACACAATTGGCGCCGTAGCCCAAGGTAATTTGTCACCTGTTATCGATACTGATTTACCATTACTCTCCATATCGGTTTGTTGAATATAACCCGGTAACGCTCTTAAAGCATGATCGTAAGGCAACACAGCAATATTTTGATAACCTAAACCATTTCGGTTCCACATTCCTATCAACGCCATTATGACAGGCATGTTCTTGGCAAAATCAGCTTCTTTAAAATGACAATCCATGTCATAAGCACCTTGTTTAAATAAGGCAAAATTTTCATTACCTATGGCGAGCGCTAGTGGTAACCCTACCGCTGACCATACAGAAAACCGTCCTCCAACCCAATCCCACATAGGCAAAACATGCTTAGGAATTAAACCAAATGCTTGTGCTTTTTCAACATTACTACTAACAGCAAACCATTGCTTTTCAATAGCACTATCGCAGTTAAGAGCTGATAACATCCAAGCTTTTATTGCGCTAGCATTAAGTAAAGTTTCTTGGGTGGTGAAGGTTTTTGAAATAACAATAACGAGTGTTGTTGCAGGGTTAAGTTGCGCTAACTTTTCTGTAACAGCACCGCCATCTACATTAGCCAATACATGGACACGCAAACCAGTACAATGATAAGGCTGTAAAGCGCTTAGCGCTATTTTGATACCATAATATGAGCCACCGATGCCGACAGCAATTACATCAGTGAACTTATCTCCGCTAGCACTGAGAAGTTTTCCCTGACAAACGTCGTCCACAACACTTTTCATACGCTGCTCTGTAACACTGACTTGTTTAGCTTCTTGTTCGCTGAGTACTTGTTTTTGGCAAGCCTCAGGTGCTCGTAACAGTGTGTGTAATACAGCACGCTGCTCAGTACAATTTATTTTTTTACCAGCAAACATACTGCTAATTTTGTTTGTTAACTGCTTTTCTTTCGCCCAACCAATCAACTTCGCTAATTCAGCCTGAGTGATATTTTGCTTAGAGTAATCTAAATATAATTCAGCAGCGCTTAAACTAAATGTTTCAGCACGATTTTCGTCTTCGAATAAAGATAAAATAGTGCGATTTTGGGCATTTTTGATACTTGCCTGTATTGCATTGTTGTCAGTAAAAAAATCCATCTTAAACATACTTTTGGCTAATTTTCCTTGAGAATAAAATCAAGTGCACCTGTCACTGCTGCTACTTGAGCGAGAATACAATTTTCATCATCTACTTTTGGGCTATCTGGATATACTTCTGTTGTTGTTACATAAGGCGCATTGGTAAGACCCATACATAAGCCTAGTTTTCTTCCTTCATAATTAATAACACCAAATTGCTCAAGAGTAACGCCAATTAGTTTACCTTCTTCATCTGCTGGCGCGATATGTGTCACTTTTTCAACCGCTTTAATAACGGCTGATTGGAACTTAGGTTGCGGATTAGGAGTATTCCCCACTAAATAAAATCCATCCGGAATGTTCCAGTTTTTCTGCTCGACTGCATCCCTTGCGGCAAGGGCTGGCCTAAATACAGTGTTATCTGTGTCAGTGGTTTCATGTAAATCAATGTGCACAACAATCTCTGATGTTAACGAATCAATAAATGCCATTAATTGAGCAGATTCTTCTGCTGGGCTATTGGCATAAAAAGATCGATTTGGATCGATTGCATTTTGATTCCAACGATTAATTGTTTCATAAGCCCAAGGGCTTGCACAGGGAATGACCAGTAAATTAAAGTGTTCTCTGTAATTGAAGGCGACATCATTTATTTCATTAATAACAAAACGCAATGCGCCATGAACTCCACTGGTTTCATAACCATGAATACCACCGGTAACTAAGGCAATTTTTTTATTGTCTTGCCAGTTTTTACTTTTCAACGCAAAAAGCGGATATCTTTGCTCATCAATAGACAGAGCCCCATATTGAATAACCTCAAAATGAGGAGATAAACTATCAATTTTACTGACAACTTCATCTTGGTATGAACGCAAAATTGATTGCTGCTCAAACCACTGCTGCTTTTCAGTGCTTCCCCATTTTTTACCTTGGCTACCAATTGGGTATTTCTGTATTTTTGACATAGTAGGCTTATTTTTCCCTTACTCTTAATTATCGTCTAATTTATTTAACGTCAGCACGTCCCATAAATTTATGTTCACTGGTATTCACTTTCACTTTATCACCTGTTGAAATATGTTCAGGAACTTGAATGATTAATCCAGTTGAAAGCGTAGCGGGCTTAGTACGAGCACTTGCAGACGCTCCTTTTATTGAAGGATCAGTTTCAGTGATGACCAGTTCAACGCTTGCAGGCAAATCAATAGCTACAGGCGTATCATCAACAATAATAACGGATAAACCTTGGGTATCTTCATTGATAAAGAGTAATTCTTCACTGAGACTTTCTTTATTCAGGTTATACGGCGTGTAGTCTTCATTATCCATAAAAACATATTCATCACCATCTATATATGAAAACATTGAAGGTCTACGGCTTAAATCAGCTAAGTTAAGCATGTCTTCAGCTTTAAAAGTTTCATCTACTTTCCCACCAGTTACCACATCATATAAGCGCATACGATATAAACTGCCTCCAGCTCTACCTTGGGGAACAGAGCGTGTTATATCTCGCACAATAAGCACTTTGCCATTGTGCTCTATTGCTGCATTCTTTTTTATGTCGCTTGCTTTTGGCATGGGAATTCCTTAATTAGTATGGAAATTGAAAAATTGATATTGAATTTACATAAAAAGTTGTATGACTATAAACAGAGAAAATACCATGAATACAAGGTAATGCAAGTATCACATCAACAATCTGATCAGCAACATGTAATAGAACATAAAAACATTCATAAACACAACATTTTACTTTCTATAAACGGTAAATAAAAAAGAAGGCTAATGTAAATAATTACATTAGCCTTCTTAAGCTTTAATTTGTTATCAAAAAAACGTTTTTATTCGTAAGAACGTTCCAACCATGCGATGTGCAGCTTCAACTCTGCAATTTCACTATGTGCATCAGCTAATTCTTGCTGGGTAGTATTTTGCTCACTCACACTGTTTTCAACATTCATTTCAGTATTTTTTGACATATAGCTTCTATCCTCATGGGCCATGTTACCCTCACAAAGTTGGTTACCTCATATGTATTATTACACACTAGATTACAAAAGTAATATGAGAATGAAGTTATTATTACTATTCACATCAATAATAATGGCAAGTTATATTTACTAGTAATACGATAAACGACTTAAATTTCAGCAATTTTTCTGATTTACCACATTAAATCATCCGGAATTTGATATTCTGCATACGGATCATCTTCATCAATTTGTTCATCAACTACTTTATCATTTTTAACTAACACAACACTTGCATCTAAACTAGCTACTTTCTCGGCAGTTTCATAAGTAACTAGATAAGTTACGTCATCTAAACCACACAAAGATAATCGACCATTAATTAATGCTTTATGTGTATTAGAATCAAGTGATAACTTTTTAACTTTATTGTTGAAGGTGTAGTTGTATTCGTTATCACCTTCAACATTTATTATTTGATGGTGGCTTAAAATTTGTTTAATGCGTAAATGTTGTTCTTTTTCTGCGAGTTGTTTTTTCTTTTGTTCATTAAGCGCATTATCTTTTGACTGTTTTTCTGCTTTAGCTTTAGCCAATTCTTGTTTTACTTGCTCTTGCATTGTCGCTTCATGCTGAACACCGCTGCGCTTTTGCTTATTTTTCTTTCGTTTATCAGCATTGGCTTGACGTGTTTTTTGTTTGGTAGTTAAACCTGCTTTAAGGAGTTGATCTTGAAGTGATGCCATGATTATTTATCTATATTGGGTTAATAACTTATTCTAACAATAAAAAACAAACAGACAAATAGAATGCCTGCCCTCAGGTTCAATTTTTCAATCAAAATATCAATCGATTGGGGATGAATTCTTCTGTGAAAACTGCTTTAACTGCTCTAGTTGTTCGGGTGTGTCTACATCAATAAATGCTTCTATTAACTCAATTGATATCAATTGATGCCTATTATTCTTAATCACTTTTTTCGCCCCATCATCACCTGTTAATGATCTTAGTTGACTGAAAAATTGTTTAGGAAAAATAACAGGCGGGCTTAACAAGGCACCTTTGCTAGCCACCACAATTTTCTCTGGAGTAAGCTGCCATTGCTTTATAAGGGCTATTAAGTGCTCTGATGTTAACTGCCATTGATCTACCAAGAAAATCAACACGGCACTGATATTTTCAGGTAATGAGCCCACTCCCTGAGCAATTGAGCTAGATAAACCCTGTTGCCAATCATTATTCACAACCACAGTCACCTTATCCAATGTACTCGCTGTAGTTAAGCTGGCAAGCATCATGTCTTTTTCATAACCTAAAACACAATACGATTGACTGTTAAAATCACTGCTCATGCTATTCATCAAAGCAATTTGTCTTTGTAATAAATTTTGCGAAGACTTATCAATTTCCGTAATTTCAATTAACTGTTTAGCTTGCCCTAATCGAGATGAACAGCCCGCAGCCATTAACATTATGGCGATTTTTCCAGTAGTAAACTTACTCATGGCTAGCACCTAAGATGCTAAAATTAATCGGATTATATGATGGCAGGAAGTAGCCGTTAAAGATCATATTAACTTATTTAACTAGACGAATAGTTGCATTTTTAGTTGTATTTTCAAGTGGTGTAGAAATACTGACTTTAGGTTCAAGATCTACGTCTTTAGTAACCGATTGCCCATTTTGATATCTGTGATAAGAAAGTTTCTTAAGATCCAACAACTGACTAAATTGGGTAAAAGCATCAAAGTCATCTTTCGTAAAAGTTTGTTCTTCTTTAGTTAGCAGGCCATCAACATACATGGCATCACCGTTAATATTACAATTTGCAATAGCGGAATACGGCTGACCATACTCGGCAACTTTTAACGCCCTAACCATTTTTACTTCGAAAATCCATTCTCCAATCTTAACATGTTTTGACATTGACTCTGTCACTTGGAACCTCAATAACGCTAGCGATGACCTACCATAAAGGGCGGCTATGATAACATCTTGTTAACGTTAAAACCTAAACAAATATAGGTTTATTTTCTTTATTAAAGCAAAACAAATGCTTAAGATTTAAACAGTTTCCAGAGTGGCTGTTTTTCAGCCACCAAGGTTAATAAAGTCACAGTTAAATTATTTCATTTAAAGTTAAAGTCTGCGTTTGTATAGCTTCTTATACAAAGAAAACGACAATAAAATTACAATTGTTACAATAAACGCTATAAAGGCTTTTTCACTTTTCGTTAATCGGTTACTCTACTCACATCGTTATCTAACTTTCTAAACCCTATGATAAAAAAAGTAATTGTCGCCCTTTTATTAGTCAGTTCTTTAATACTAGCCTCAGGTGCTACTTGGCTATATAGCAAAGTTGATAGCGCGCTTCCTCTTCTTGATGGTAAAGAAACTGTTTTTGGCTTACAAGATACCGCCATCCTTGAGCGCGATAGTCAGGGTATAGTGACCATTAAAGCCAATAGCCGTTTAGATGTTGCTGTAACAACAGGCTTTGTTCACGCACAAGAGCGATTTTTTCAAATGGACTTATTACGCCGTAATTCAGCAGGTGAATTGTCTAGCCTCTTTGGCAGGATAGCACTTGATTATGATAAGTCCATCAGGCGTCACCGCTTTAGAGATAGAGCACGAGCCATCGTAAATACATTACCCAATGCACAGCGTGAATTACTTAAAGCTTATACACGCGGTGTTAATCAAGGCTTAATGTATTTAGGCTCTGAGCCTTTTGAGTATTTATTATTGCAGCAAGACCCTGTGCAATGGAGCGAAGAAGATTCTGTTTTAGCCATTTTTAGTATGTATATTGATTTACAATATCATGACGGTCAGCGTGAGCGCTCTTTAGGTTTAATGAAAGCAATTTTAAGCGCTGATGTCTTTGCCTTTTTAGACCCTAAAGGCAGTATTTGGGATGCAGCTATTGATGATACTCATTATGAGCCCGCTGCTATGCCAACAGGTGCGTGGCCCGCTGCCTCGGCATTATCAACATATTCAACACAAGCAAATAGCTTGTTTACTCATAACAACTACCAATCCGATGACTTTCCTGGCTCTAACAACTGGGCAATTTCAGGGGATATAAGTAGCACGGGCAGTGCTATGGTAGCCAATGATATGCATTTAAATATACGTGTGCCTAATACTTGGTTTCGCGCCCGCTTTGAATATCCGCATAATAACCAGCAAGTAGCACTTACGGGTGCTACATTACCCGGCACGCCAAATATGGTGATAGGCAGTAATGGTAAAATTGCTTGGGGTTTTACAAACAGTTATGGCGATTATAGCGATGTAGTGGTGTTAGAAACATCAAACAACGATGAAGCCTATTTAACACCTGAAGGAGAGCTCGCTTTTACCTTACACAAACAACTTATTGCTGTGAAAGGTGAACAACCCGTTGAAGTAACAATTCAAGAAACGATATGGGGTCCTGTAATTGGTAAGAATCATTTAGGGCAATTACTGGCTTATCGCTGGGTTGCACACGACAAAGAAGCAATAAACTTTACGGCAACAGAGCTAGAGTTAGCTGAAAATGTCGAGCAGGCTTTCAATATAGCAGCTCGAAGTGGTATTCCATCACAAAATATGATGGTAGGTGATAAAGCAGGCAATATTGGCTGGACGATTATGGGGCCAATTCCTAACAAAGTTGGAGATATTGGAGAAACGCCCCACCCTTGGCACACTAACAATATTGGCTGGCAAGGTTATTTATCACCCGATGAATATCCCAAAGTTTACAACCCTGAACATAACAGACTATGGACAGCAAATTCTCGTGTTGTCGGGGATGAAATGCTGAGCAAGTTAGGGAATGGTGGTTATGCCTTAGGTGCTAGAGCTAAACAAATTCGCGACGACTTATTTGCCTTAACCGAATTTGACGAGCAAGCAGTGTTAGCAATTGGCCTTGATGATCAAGCAATATTTTTAGAACGCTGGAAAACCTTCTTGCTTGAGCAAGTATTAACAGAGCAAGCACTTGAGGGATACACTGATTTTAATGAAGTGAAGTCAATACTCGTTGCCACAAAAGAGTTACGCGCCAGTGTTGATTCTGTCAGTTATCGCTTAGTACGAAATTTTCGCATTAATGTCCGTGATCTTGTCTTTAGTGAGCTTAATGCAACCTTAGCTAAACTGGATGAAAGCTATAAATTTCGCAGTCTTCGTCACCAAATTGAAACACCCTTATGGCAGTTAATTAATCAACAAAGTGATAACTTTATGATGCGCCCACTCTCTTCTTGGACGGCAGTATTTAATAAAGCCTTAGAAAAAACTATAGAAGATATGCAAACTTTTGATGGCGCTGCACAGCCATTGGCCAGTGCCACTTGGGGTCAGCAAAATACTACCGCAATAAACCACCCTTTAACTAAAGGCGTACCTTTTATTGGTAAATGGTTAAATATGCCAGCAAACCCTTTATCTGGTGATAGTTATATGCCGAAAGTACAAGGTAAGTCTTTTGGTGCCTCTGAGCGTATGGTTGTTTCGCCTGGTCATGAAGAAACAGGAATTTTCCACATGCCAACTAGCCAAGCTGGCCACCCTTGGAGTCCTTACTATGGCAGTGGTCATAGTGACTGGGAGCAAGGAAAACCTTCGCCATTTTTACCCGGCGAAACTAAATATACGTTAACGCTATTGAGTTATTAAAACCGATATCGATACAAAATAACGACTAATAATAACGACAAAAGGAAATATTATGACCGTATTAATTTGGTGCTTATTTATTGCTGCCTTATTACCCTTTTTAGCTAAGGGACCTGTTGCTTACGCAATGCAAAAACTAGGGGGATATAATAATAATCACCCTCGCGAGCAACAAAGTAAATTAACTGGCTTTGGTGCTAGAGCACTTGCTGCTCACCAAAACGCCTTCGAATCTTTAATTATTTTTGCTCCTGCAGTTATCTTAGCTATTGTCACACAACATACAGGTGAAAATATAGCATTACTTGCTGTCGTACATGTTTGTGCTCGAATAGCTTATAACATATTGTATTTATTAAATATTGATAAACTCAGAAGTTTAGTTTGGGCGGTTGGCACTATTTGCAGCTTCAGTATTATTTGGCAATGTATCCCTTAATGATATGAAAAGGCCTAAAATGGTCTAAATAAAGTGTTGACAGAATTTAGCTAAGCTCGATAGAGTTAGCGTTTTGGTGAAACCATTTTTATAAAAAACCTTCCTTTCGGAAGGTTTTTTCTTGAGTAGAAAAAATATAGTAGGAAAGTATAGTGAGCGAAAAATTAGATTTAAATGAAATACGTAAAGAAATTACTAGTTTAGATAAGGAATTACTCACCTTATTTGCTAAACGTCGCGCACTTACTCTTCAAGTTGCTAAAAGCAAGGTCCAGCAAGTTCGCCCCATCCGAGATCAACAGCGTGAACAAGAATTATTAATTCGTTTAATAAAGCAAGGTAAAGCCTTAGGTCTAGATGCTCACTATGTGACCCATGTTTTTCAAACCATTATTGAAGATTCGGTATTAAATCAGCAAGCTTACCTACAAAGTTTAGCCAACCCTAACATTCAAACACCAGCAGTCAGTGTCGCTTTCTTAGGTGATAAAGGATCTTATAGCTATTTAGCGAGTCACCGCTACTTCTCAAGACGTGCCGAAAGAATTATTGAATCAGGCTGTCAAAATTTCAGCGACATTTTACAACAAGTTGAATCAGGGCAAGTGGATTACGGCATGTTGCCTATTGAGAACACCAGCTCTGGCAGTATTAACCAGGTTTATGATTTATTGCAGCACACTAACTTGTCTATTGTCGGTGAAATTACGCAACCAATAGAGCACTGTTTATTAACAGCAGTAAACACCAATTTAGATAAGATAAAAACCATTTATGCGCACGGGCAACCTTTTGCTCAATGCAGTAACTTCTTAGACAAACAAAGCGATATTCGTATCGAATATTGTGATAGCACTGCAGATGCTATGGTTAAAGTTTCAGAATTACAAGATGAAACCATTGCAGTTATTGGTAGTGAAGAAGGTGGTCAACTATATAAACTACAAGCCTTAGAAAAATCCATTGCTAACCAAAATGAAAATCACTCACGCTTTATTCTTGTGGCTAGAAAAGCAGTTGATGTAGCTGAGCAAATTCCGGCAAAAACAACTTTCATTTTATCAACTGGTCATAAAGCTGGTGCATTAGTTGAGTGCTTATTGGTACTTAAAGAAAAAGGCATCAATATGTGTAAACTTGAATCACGTCCCATTCAAGGCCGTCCATGGGAAGAGATGTTTTACATCGATGTTGAAGCTAATTTAACGAGTTTTGCACTGCAAGAAGCGATAACAGAAATAACCGAACACACGAACTTTATTAAAGTGCTTGGTTGTTACCCTATTGAGCACATCACACCAACCAGCGTGCCAAGTAGTGAAATATAAATCATACCAATAAAGTAAAGTACTTGAACATTTAGCGAGCATTGCTGAAATACTTAATACAATTGGTATGACGTAAAAAGCCACAATTTAACATGCTAAATTGTGGCTTTTTAGATCTAATACCAATTTGATTAAATTTCTTCCCTACTCAGAGCTATGCTCGATGTTCAATAACAAGGCAAATTTGTTTAGGTTTAGTCATTCTAAATCAAATGAATTTAACGAAGTTAGTGGGCATCGAGCAAGCTCCCAAAGGGCGAGTTTAAAAGGCTTACATGCTGCGTTATTGATTTTGACAAGGGAATAACCATTCTCTTCAATCAATGCTTTGCCTCTAAGCCTTTTAATTCTCGCTGAGTGGGAAAGAATTTAATCAACTTGGTATAAGCAGAAAGTTTTTCCTTAATTCACAGAGAAAGGCGCTGCTAACTGAAACTCCAACAATGTTCCCGCAGGAATATTAAGGGAATTACCACTACTTAATACCGATAGGCCAACACCTACTTTAGCACCATCTTTAGCCCCTTTAGAGCCATTAATCAAACCACCAATTGCTGCGGCTCTTGCCGTAGTGCCTACTGTTCTTTTACCTGTACCTTCGGTGACAGCATTAACCTGAGACGTTGAAATAGGCTTTAACTGGTTATTCAGCATAATGTCAGTAAAGGTAATTTCCATGCTGGATTTCCCTACTAACCGACCAGAGCTCTTTGCTGAGCTGATAACACCATAAACAGCAGTTCCTCTAGGCGCAATAACAACATCGTTTACTACCACATCACTTTCAAGGCGAGCAGTAAATTTATGTCCCGCTTTATGTTGTCTACTATTAATTGAAGTATTAGTGCTTACAACCATTCTCGTCCCCACAGGAGCAACTGTAGGGGTTTTCTGTGTTGGTGCCTCTTCCTTAACCACCTCTTTAGTTTCAACAACCTCAGCCGGTGCTTTCTCAGCAACAAAGTCCCCTAAACTGATACCTGCAATATTGCTACTTTTGATCGTTAATTGTTGGCCACCTATTTCAAAAACCACACCATTGGCATCACGAGAAATTAATTTGCCCGTTAGCTCCTGACCATCTTTTAATTTCAACACATCAGCGTGAACATTATTGATAAAAACTAATGACACGAGCATGGTGGTAGCGATAAAGATTTTTTTCATTAATTTCAATTTCCTTTTAGCTTCTGTTACTTATAAGATAGCGAATAGTAGATTATAATGTCTATTTATAACGTCATTTAATAATAATTACTAGGAAAGTCATGCGCTGTTTTTTCGTTATATTCACACTATTTTTATACTCGATTAACGCCACCGCTCAAGAAAAACGCTATAAAGAACAAACATGGGGATTAGGCGCTTTAGCAAGGCATGCAACCATTCCTTTTGACACTGAAGCAGATAAAGTCACCAGTTTTGTTCCTATGATGTTTTACCAAGGAGAAACCTTCTTTTTGCGGGGTATTGAAGGGGGAGCTCATCTTTACAAACAAGATGATTGGCAACTTAATGCCATAGCAAGAATGCGTTTTTTTGATATTCCTGCTGAATATCAAAATCAAGTCCAAGGAGACACGATTGATTTAGGTGTACAATGGCGAAAAGAATCTGTACAAGACGCATATTTTGATTTTGAACTTTTTAGTGATTTAGAAGGCAACCCATACGGAAATATCAGTCATTCTTGGTACTTTCAACACAATAGTTGGGAGTTTATGCCCAGATTCACGGCGCAGTACAAAAGTGCTAGCTTCAATAGCCGTTACTATGCGCTAGAAGATATTAGCCAACAGCGAATTGGTGCTGGCGTTGAGTTAAATGCAACACTAGAAACACGTTTTCATGTGGCCAGTAATTTTTATTTATTAGGTTCTTTCGGTGCCACAGCCCTCGATGATAATGCCTATCATAGCGCAGCAGTAAATAAACGTTGGGAATCTGAAGTTTACTTAGGGTTCGCTTTCTTTAATGACATAAGTAAACCTAAAAAAGAAAGTTTAACTAACCATGGTTATTTACGTGTTGCTCACGGTTGGGCTACGCCATCAAATATTGGTGACATCCTTGCTGGCGATACCGTTAAAGATGAATACGGCAATAAACTCACTTCCCTTTACTATGGTTACCCCTTAACGGATGAGCTTTTCTCGCTACCGCTTGATATTTATTTAACCACAGGCTTTGTATGGCATTGGAGCTCAGAAGTACAAGACTCAGAGCAAGAATATGTGCTCGCTATAAAAGCATATTACACCATTAACTGGCCAGTTCGTTGGCGCTTAGGGGTTGCAGAAGGTTTATCTTATGTATCCGATGTTACCTACATAGAGCGCTCAGAGATGGAGAGAAAAGGTTATCGCCCAAGTGAATTAATGAATGCGTTAGATTTTAGTATTGATATTAATTTAGGCGATATATTTAATAGTAATGCGCTTAATGATATGTGGTTAGGTTACAGTATTCATCATAGATCGGCTATTTTTGAGTCAGCGTCACAATTTGGTCGCATTAAAGGTGGTAGTAATTACAACACGGTTTACTTACAATTTGATTTTTAACAATTCTACCGTTTTATTTATCACTCCCGCTAAATACAAGAGAAGAAATTTTGAATAAATTAGCTGTACTTGCTTTTGCCTTATTAGTTTTTTTTAGTACCATGCTTTGGTACTTAGCCAACAGCTCATTGAACGACTATTTAAAAAGCCAAATACAGTTACAAGGCAATTATTATACTAAACAAACAACGCTATTAACTGGGGCTGACTTTGCTCCTAACGAAGGGTTAGGTAGCTTTACCAATTTAACTGTAGCAAACCCTGAAGGTTTTAAAGCAAAATACGCCCTTATTATTGATCAAGCCGAATTTGCCTTATCTGCTAATAAAATAACAAAAAGCGCTTCACCTTTTCAACGTGATATTAGCGCAAGCCAAGAAACCATATCGATTACTACAGTAAAGCAAATCATTATTAATGAGCTAATCATTAATAATGAGCAAGGCATTATTTTGGCACTTGCAACTGAGGTGAAAAATCAATTAGCCCATGACTATCCTGAATTTTATCCAGAAATTAGCGCAAAGATTTACGCACAAAAAAACCCGCAATTAAATGCAGAAGCCTACGCCAAGGATAACCCTCAAGCAGGGCCTATTGTTGAACACAAGCAAACTAAAAAGCAACGTGGAAAAGCTCAGCCTAAAATAATAATTCAGGCAATTCACATTAACACTTTAACATTGAATAACCTAACTCAGAACACCTCTGACACTCTGCAACTTAACGATATAAAACTTGCTGCGATAGGAAACGAGCAAGGTATTGTAAGTAATCAGCTCGGTGGTGAAATAATATTATCTTTATTGAATTTAGCACAGCAAAATATTGAGTAAATCCTCGCTTACTTTGCTATAAATTCCGCTTGAAATTCCGCTAAAGCAAGGTAAGCTTAAATAGATAAAAATACTAAAAACACATTACCAAGGAATGTTCAATATGCCCCCATTGAAGCTTCTTCATCACTCAGTAAAAACTTGTTTTACCTTCATCACATTCGTTTCCATAGTCTCAATATCTAAGCTTCATGCTACTGAGTTTGAGATTATGCCTATCGTTGGTTACAACCTTAGCCCAAAGTTAGATAACGCAGACAATACAATATCCTTACCCACAACAGATGAGCCAAGTTTTGGGTTAGCTTTTTCTTGGCAAGACTCACCAACAGGCCAAGGTCAGGTATTAATCAATTATATTTCTCGAGACTTTACCGATAACAGCAGCCAAAACATCCATAGCTTTGACACCATTTATGCTCACTTTAATGGCGTTGCATTATTTAAAGAACGAAACTATGTAACTTCAGTAGGTATTGGAGTTGGAGGAACTTATTTTGACAGTGACTTTAACGATGCAATTTACCCTTCTTTAACGGCATCAGTAGGAACGCGCTATGAATTTTCGGACAGCTTAGCCTTAATTACTGAACTTCGTGTTTATGCAACGTTAACAGAAGATGATGATGATTTGTTCTGTCAAAGCGGCACATGCTTAGCACACTTTAACAGTGCAATATGGCTTGATAGTCAAGTATCTGTTGGTTTGGCCTACAGCTTTTAATGACGTTCAAAGGTAAGGAAAAAGGCTAATGCTTTTTCAATTCATTAGCCTTTAAGAGCATTGACTTACTTTCAGCTAAGAAATCATTAGCATAGTCACCAAACCAGTGAGAAACTTGTTCAAACATAGAAACAAACGCTGGTTTATCACCTAATTCAACATCTTCTAATAACTCTAAAAATCGATAAGCAAAGCGCTTCATCATGGTAATATTATCAGGGTTAGAAAATATGATGTCAGTGTATAAAATCGGATCTTGCGCGAATAAGCGTCCTACCATTATTAGCTCTAAACGATAAATAGGTGAGCTCATATTGACTAAGTTTTCAATATCAGCACCTTCTGTCATTAAATGATAGCCGTAAGCAATAGTGGAGAAGTGACGCATCACCTGTACCATAGACATGGCTTGATCATGCTCATGTGCTGATACCTGAAAGATTTTTGCGCCCCATACTTCAAATTGCTTAAGTAACCACTGATACTGTTCTTGTTCTCTACCTTCACAAACAATAATAGTTTGTTTAATTAAGCCTGTAACGTCAGGACCAAACATAGGATGTAAACCCACAACTGGCCCATGATGAGCTTTCATCATTTCGTACAAAGGCTGTTCTTTTATACTGGTAAAGTCCGCTAAAACACAGTCTTTCGGTAAGTTATTTAACTGCTGAATGACCATTGAGGTTAAGCGAATAGGCACAGCAACAATAACAAGACTTGCATCAGCTAAAATGGTTTCACTGTTAGGCCAATCTTCTTGTTCAAGCACTTCTACCTGATAGTTAGAGCGTTGAAATAAATCAACAAAAACTCCACCTAATTGCCCTTTACCACCAACCACAACAACCTTATTACAGTCGGGGTTAACACATTGATAACCACTTGCATCTTGGCTAACGTAAGAGTCACGCATTAAACGACGTAAAACATCTTCTATTAAGTCACCACTAAAGCCAGCTTTCTCGGCTTGTGCACGACGCTTTTTGATCAAGCAAGCTTCCCGCTCAGGTGCAAAAATAGGTCGACCTGCTGCGCTTTTTAACTCACCAACTTTACTGGTAACAGATAATCGCTTAGCTAACAGAGCCACTAATTGGCTATCAATTTCATCAATTTCGTCACGTAAAACTTTAAGGCTTTCGTCAAAATCACTCATGGTTTCTCTTACTTTAACTCGTCTGATTTTTAGCTGTTAATTCGTTGCTTTAATACATCAACCAACATACTACTAGCTTCATCTAATAATACCCTTGTTGTGTCTAGATCTATACACGCATCAGTGACAGAAACACCGTATTCCATATCTTCAATTGCAAGTTCACTACTTTGATTACCTGCTTTAATATGGCTTTCTAGCATTAAGCCAATGATAGACTTATTACCTTCAACAATTTGATTAAATACATTAGTCGCTACCAATGGTTGACGTCGGTAATCTTTATTAGAGTTACCATGACTACAGTCAACAACAATACCCGGCTCTAAATTGTGTTTAGCTAATACTTGCTCACATTCACTAATATTAACACTGTCATAATTAGGTTGCTTACCGCCACGTAAAATAACATGGCCATCAGGATTGCCCGAAGTTTTAATTAACGCAACCTGCCCTTTTCGGTTAATGCCCATAAAGCTATGTGAAGACGCAGCTGACTGTAAGGCGTTAATGGCAACATCTAAACTACCATTTGTACCATTTTTAAAGCCTATTGGCATAGATAAACCACTCGCCATTTCTCGGTGAGTTTGTGATTCAGTAGTACGTGCTCCAATAGCAGACCAGCTAAATAGTTCAGCTAAATACTGTGGGCTAATTGGATCTAATGCTTCTGTTGCTAGTGGTAAACCAAGCTCAGTTAGGTAAATTAACAACTCGCGGGCTTTTCTCAGTCCCGTTTCAACATCAAAAGATCCATCCATATGCGGATCATTAATTAAACCTTTCCAACCTACTGTCGTACGCGGTTTTTCGAAATATACACGCATAACAATATACAAAGAATCTTGGTGTTTATCATGCAGCTTTTTCAATGCTCTTGCATACTCTTTAGCCGCTTCAACATCATGTACGGAACAAGGGCCACTGATCACAAGTAAACGTGGATCACGCTTATGGATAATATCAGCAATTATTTTACGTGCTGATTTCACAAATGCTCTTCCTGGCTCTTTTAACGGCAGCTCTTCCTTAAGTTGCTCAGGGGTCATTAATACATGCTCTTCATTCACATGAATGTCATTTAATGTACTTGTGTGGTTTGCATGCTCAGCAGTTGACGTTGTCATGGCTTGTTCCTAATAGTTTCTTCTTTATAACAAAAATTTAAAATTCGCAGATTAAAAACAAGATTTGTAGAAAATATTCACTAGATTAACGTGTGATTTTAAAGGGCCACAGCTCAACCAAAAACAAAAACTATAAATCGTAAAGAATTCATTACGCGATTTGTAAGAATATTTTTACACATAATTTTACTTGAGTACAGTATAATTTTAAGAAAAAATCAAAACTCAAAACACGGTGTCACAAAACTGTCATATTTCGTTCATTTAACTGTCACATTAAATTTCTACACTGCTCACAACTTTAAAGAACATCTCAATTAATTTTATAGATCTCGACAACATTTAACGGGTGAGAAAATATGAATATCAGAACGAAAAGTAAATTATCAAATACTTTAATAGGCCTATCTTTAGGTACAGCTGCACTAATGAGTAGTGCGCTACATGCGCAAGGTAGCCGCGACACAATTACTGCAGTGGGTTCTTCAACTGTATACCCTTTTTCAACAGTAGTTGCAGAACGTTTTGGTAAAAACACCAAATTCAGAACACCAAAAATTGAATCAACTGGCACTGGCGGCGGTATGAAATTATTTTGTGCCAGCAATGCGATTAACACGCCTGACTTATCAAACGCATCTCGTCGTATGAAAAAAACTGAATTTGATATGTGTGTTAAAAATGGTGTAACTAGCATTACTGAAGTATTAGTAGGTTATGACGGAATCGTAGTTGCAAATTCAAATGCTGCTGAGCCAATGAAAGTAACTCGTAAAGAATTATTTTTAGCTTTAGCAAAAGAAGTACCGGCAAAAGATGGTAGTGAAACCTTAGTAGCTAACCCTTACAAAATGTGGAGCGACATTAACCCTGCTCTACCAGCAAATAAAATTGAGGTATTAGGTCCACCACCAACATCAGGTACACGCGATGCTTTTGCTGAATTAGTACTTGAAGGCGGTTGTAAAAAATACGCTTGGATAAAAGCACTTAAAAAGAGCAACAAATCTAAGTACAAAGAAGTTTGTCACAGTGTACGTGAAGATCACACATACATCGAAGCCGGTGAAAACGATAACTTAATCGTTCAAAAGCTGACTGCTAACCCGAAAGCATACGGTATTTTTGGTTTTAGTTTCCTAGATCAGAACAGCGACACACTTCAAGGCTCTATCATTGACGGTCAAGAGCCAACTTTTGAAGCTATTGCTGATGGTTCATACCCTGTATCACGTCCATTATATTTCTACGTGAAAAATGCACACGTAGGTAAAGTACCTGGCATCCTAGAGTTTTTAACGGAATATACCTCTGAAGCGTCTATGGGTGAAGATGGTTACCTTACTGATAAAGGTTTAATTCCATTAGGTGAAGAGAAGCTACAGAAGATACGCGAAAGTGTACTATCGTTAACACCGTTAGCTTTATAGAAGACGTACTGATTTAAATATAATCGCGCATAGTTGGTAACTTTCTAAGTTATTGGCTGTGCGCGTTTTACGCGTTAAAACGCTATTGAAATATTTGGTTTTATAATATGAATTCATCTTTACTCTTTTTTGTTCTTATTTTCTTAACCTTGTTTAGTTACTGGTTTGGAATAAAGCGTTCATTACGCGTTGCTGGCGGCGCAGAGCATAAAAAAGATCTAACCTGTTTACCTGAACAATTTGGTTTGTTAACGGCTATGGTTTGTGGTTTGCCAGCGCTAATTGCACTGCTTATTTTCAACAGTGCAGAACAAACTGTTATTGAGCAATTGCTCACTACTACCTTACCTGCTAACGTACAAGCGCTTTCATCAATCGATTTAGGCTTGTATTTAAATAATATTCGTTCTTTAGCCTCTTCAGAAACTCCAAACACACTATTACAATCAATAGCTGAAACGAGTGTTCTTGCTGAAAAAAGTCAATATCAAGCGGCGATGCAACTGCAAAGTCTTAGCGAGCAATCCTCTTGGCTTAAAACAGCCTTAGTCCTTATTATTGCGGTTGTCAGTGTTATTGTCGTTGTGAGAAAGTTCAGCCTAACCTATGCTGCCAGACAAAAATCTGAAGCCATAATTCGTGGCGTATTAGTGGCTTCGTCAGCCGTGGCGATATTAACCACCTTAGGTATCGTTGTTTCTGTATTATTTGAATCAATTCACTTCTTTGGTGCCGTATCACCTAGCGAATTTATGTTTGGCACACAATGGAGCCCACAAACCGCGATGCGTGAAGATCAAGTAGGCGGTTCAGGTGCTTTTGGTGCTGTGCCCTTATTTGCAGGTACTATGTTAATCACCTTTATAGCCATGTTATTGGCTGTGCCTGTTGGGTTAATGATTGCTATTTATTTATCACAATATGCCAGTGCAAAATTACGTAGCTTTGCCAAGCCAATGCTTGAAGTACTTGCTGGAATTCCTACCGTGGTTTATGGTTTTTTTGCAGCCTTAACCGTTGCACCGGTTATCAGAAATGTAGGCGAATATTTCGGATTAAGTGTTGCTTCAGAAAGTGCTTTAGCGGCTGGTTTGGTTATGGGCACCATGATTATTCCTTTCGTGTCTTCTTTATCTGAAGATGCTATTAGCGCCGTGCCAAAATCATTGAAAGAGGCTTCTTTAGGCATGGGAGCAACCCGCAGTGAAACCGTTGTTAAAGTATTATTACCAGCAGCGCTTCCTGGTATTGTTGGTGCTATTTTATTAGCTATCTCTCGCGCTATTGGTGAAACCATGATTGTGGTCATGGCTGCGGGTATGGCGGCAAACCTAACAGCAAATCCACTTGATTCTGTCACCACAGTAACGGTGCAAATAGTAACCTTACTAACAGGTGATCAAGAGTTTGATAGCCCTAAAACGTTAGCGGCATTCGCCTTAGGATTAATGTTATTTATCACCACGCTTGGCTTAAATATTTTAGCGTTAAAAGTAGTGCAAAAATATAGAGAGCAGTATGACTAATTCAGCCAGTAAAAAAGAGACAAGTAATATGTCAACAGCGAAAAACGCTACCACAGAAAAAGTAGCACTAAGCTTAAAGAAACGTCATCAAAAAGAAAAACGCTTTAAAAACATTGGGCTTTTTGCTGTTTTCTTTGGCTTTATGCTAGTGGTGATATTAATCGGTGATATCACCACAAAAGCGCTACCAGCCTTTCATCAGCACTGGGTAAAACTTGATATTATTTATCAAAGTGATTGGTTAAATGTTGATGAGCAACTCACTGAAGAAGCGCTTGCTAAGCAACTTAGCAGTGCAAACTATCGTAAAGTGTTAAGAAACTCTATTTACGATATGTTCGCCACTGAGAAAAAATTAAGCCGAAAAGACAAGCGTCAACTGGTGAAGTTATTTTCAACGAATGCTGAGTTTACTATTAAAGACAAATTAATAGCTTCACCTGACATGCTAAATCAAAATGTTGCTATATGGGTAAGGCTTGATGATGACGTAGATAGCTACTTAAAAGAAGGTTTTCCTGTTGGTGAAGCTGGTTTACGTATCAATGATCAGCAGGCGATGTGGATAGCACAACTATTAAGTGATGAACGTATAGAAAGCCAATTCAACTCAAGCTTTTTTACTTCTAGTGACTCACGTGAGCCAGAACTAGCAGGTATAAAAGGGGCGTTAATGGGAACACTATTAACCATGTTTGTTACGTTAGTATTATCGTTTCCACTCGGTGTTGCAGGTGCTTTATATTTAGAAGAATTTGCTCCTAAAAACCGCTTTACCGATATTATTGAAATTAACATTAACAACTTAGCCGCTGTACCTTCCATTGTCTTTGGTTTACTTGGTTTGGCTGTTATTATTAATTTATTCGGATTACCCCGCTCTGCTCCGCTGGTAGGTGGTATTGTACTAAGTTTAATGACATTGCCTACGATTATTATTGCTAGTAGAGCCTCAATAAAAGCGGTACCGCCATCAATCAGAGAAGCAGCCTTAGGACTAGGCGCATCAAAAATGCAAGTAACCTTTTCACATGTACTGCCTCAGGCGATGCCTGGCATCATAACAGGCGCTATAATTGGTATAGCACAAGCACTTGGTGAAACCGCACCACTATTAATGATTGGTATGGTTGCTTTTATTGTTGATGTCCCAACCAGTATTGTGGATTCGGCAACAGTATTACCCGTACAAATATATTTATGGGCCGACAGCCCAGAACGAGCTTTTTTAGCGAAAACATCTGCCGCTATATTAGTTTTACTATCGCTACTACTCGTTATCAATGTCACGGCAACAGTATTACGCGCTAAGTTTGAAAAGAAATAATTTGAGATAACATAATGAATAATCCAGAAATTAAACAAGACGCACTGGCTGAAATTGAGCTAACAGAAACCGTTGGTAACATTTATGCTGACGATGCCAAAATGTCGATTAGATCAGCCAATGTATTTTATGGTGAAAAACAAGCCATCCATGATGTCAGTTTAGATTTAGCTAAAAACCAAGTCACCGCTTTAATCGGTCCTTCAGGTTGTGGCAAGTCAACATTCTTACGCTGTTTAAACCGTATGAATGACACCATTGATATTTGCCGTGTAACTGGACAATTAATGTTAGATGGCGAAGATATTTATGCTAAAGAATTAGATCCAGTATTACTTAGAGCACGTGTGGGCATGGTATTTCAAAAACCAAACCCTTTCCCTAAGTCTATTTATGATAACGTCGCTTATGGCCCTCGTATTCACGGTTTAACCAACTCTAAAGCTGAGCTTGATGAAATTGTAGAAACCAGTTTGCAAAAAGCAGGCTTATTCAATGAAGTTAAAGATAGATTAAAAGATCCGGGAACGGGTTTGTCAGGTGGACAACAACAACGTTTATGTATCGCCAGAACTATCGCTGTCAGCCCTGAGGTGATTCTAATGGATGAACCGGCTTCAGCGCTTGATCCAATAGCAACCGCTATCATTGAAGAGTTAATTGATGAGTTAAAAGAAAAGTACACCATTGCCATTGTAACTCACTCTATGCAGCAAGCTGCACGTGTTTCACAGCACACAGCTTATTTCCACATGGGTAAACTCGTTGAGATGGGCAAAACTGAAGATATCTTTACACGTCCAAGCCACAAGTTAACTGAAAACTACATTACGGGCCGTTTTGGTTAAGGGAGAAAAACATGACTACATCAAAAGATTCAGAAGCCCCATCAGGTTTCACTACCAAATTACATTTAGATAAGCATATTTCCCGTCGCTTTAACGAAGAGCTTGAGCAAGTGAGAACGCTAGTTATGAAGATGGGCGTACTAGTTGAAGAACAAGTTAACGACGGCTTAAATTCAGTATTAGATGCTAATGCTGAACTGGCAGCTAAAGTGATTGAGCGCGATCAAAAAGTTAATTCTATGGAACTGGAAATTGACGAATACTGCACACAAATTTTAGCCCGCAGACAACCAGCTGCCAGTGACTTACGTTTATTAGTGAGTGTTATCAAAAGTATTACTGACTTAGAGCGTATGGGTGATGAAGCGGTTAAGTTTGGTAAAAATGCCATTAAACTTGCCAAAGGTAATTTTGCTGAAGAAGAAGGCTCTCGCCCTTTAGTTGAGCTAAAACACTTAGGTAAACATGTTAGTGAAACACTTCACAGGGCATTACAAGCGTATGCACAAATGGACGTTGAAACGGCGCTAGATATCATCAGAAATGATCATGTTGTTGATGAAGAGTTTGATAACATCTCGCGCTTGTTAGTGACTAAAATGATGGAAAACCCACGAGAAATTAAAAACGCATTGCGCGTTACATGGTGTGCACGTGCACTAGAGCGTATTGGTGATCACACCACCAACTTATGTGAATACATAGTCTATTTAGTAGAAGGTCAAGACGTGCGTCACACAAGCATGGAACAACTTAACGCTAAAATGGATAATTAAGCGTTAAGCCATAATTAATTCTTAAATATAAAAAGCAGCTTTTTAAATAGCTGCTTTTTTTTACCCTAAAACAACCAACACAGAAAACAAATTTATATTTTTAACAACTTCAGAGTAATCCTCACTTTTAACGCATGTAGTTTTAACACAAATAAATTTATAGCCATACCCTCTGCTCATAGCCCAAAAAATAATTGATAAAAAGTCGTCTTTTTTTAGATGAGTTCGTCTTATAGGTATCAATATGATTAATACCTTTTATTAAGATCTAAATGGAGAAGAACTATGATTAAACTCATTAGCTTTAAAAACTGCCCTTTTGTTCAACGTGTTATGGCTGCACTGGTTGTAAAAAAAATCCCCTTTGAGATTGAATACATTGAGTTAAGTAATAAACCTCAATGGTTTTTAGACATTTCGCCTAATGGTCAAGTACCTGTTTTGATCACAGAAAATGAAACTGTGTTATTTGAATCAGACGCTATAGTCGAATATTTAGATGATAAATATGCCCCCATAGAAAACGTAACAGCAGAGCAAAAAGCACTCGATAGAGCTTGGTCATATCAAGCAAGTAAACACTACATGCCACAGTGTTCAACCATGAGTAGCAAAGATAAAGATACCTTTGAAACACGTTTAGCTAACTTAGCAAAAGCCTTTGCTAAAACTGAAAAACAATTAACGGGTTCAAGATTTTTTAAGGGTGAGTATATTTCAAATGTAGACATTGCTTGGTTACCATTACTACACAGAGCTGCAATGATAAAAGAGCAATCTGGCGTTGATATGTTAGCAGGCTTTCCAAAAGTACAGAACTGGCAAACGGCTTTAGTCACATCAGGCCTTGCTGAACAAACTGTACCTGAAGACTTTGTTGCAACCTTTAGTGGTTTTTACTTAAAAAACACTTATCTAGCCAGTGTGATGAATGGAGCACAAGCTGACACGACTTGTTGCACAACGACAGCTAGCCCATGCTGTAATTAAGACTACCTCAGCTATGACAAGCAATTTTTACATTGTCATAGCCTTGTTCTCAGATGATAATAAAATCACACCTATCATTTTATGAAATAACTTAATGAATCTTGAAACAATATGGAAAGCATATCAGTCTAGCCTTAAAGCGTTTCTACACAGCAAAGTTTCAAACGCAAGTGATGTTGAGGATCTACTACAAGAAATACTGCTTAAAACCCATAAAAGCCTGCCTAGCTTAGCAGACAACAACAAAGTGAAGCCTTGGCTTTTTCAAATCGCCAATAACGCTATCATTGACTTTTATCGTCAAAACAAAAAACAATACAACTTAGCCGAAGAAGATTTATGGTATGGCAAACTAGATGATGCACATGTCATTAACGAGCTAGCACAATGTCTAACCCCTTTTATAAAACAACTACCTGAACAAGATTCTGAGCTTTTAATCGCGATTGAAACTGAAGGAGTACAACAAAAACGTTACGCAGAAGAGCAAAATATCAATTACTCAACATTAAAATCCCGACTGAAAAAAAGCCGTCAGAAACTTCTAAATCTATTTAACAATTGTTGCCAGTTCAACCTGGACACGAAAGGAAATGTTATTGAATATAATACTAGGTCAGGTAAATGTAATAGCTGTTAATAAAGCATTGAGCAGTTCAACAGCACAATCAGTTTCCACTAAAACACATAGTGCTTTGTTAACTCACTTAACAAAGCACTATGTGTTTTAGAAACAACTACTCGTTCTCTATACTTTAAAAGAGCCTAATAAGACTTGTACTTCATCACATATATTTGATATTTCACTTGCAATGACATTAGTATTACTAGCTCCATCTTCAGTCACTTCCGCTAAAGAAGCTATTTTAGTCATACTTTCAGTAATCATATTAACGACGGTTGTTTGCTCTTCAACAGCACTAGAAATTTGATAATTTTTGGAATTAATATCAGTCATGTTTTCTGTTACTAAGTTTAATGAGCCTGAAGCCTCGTCAGATTCGAGGACAGTTTTTTGACTTTGCTGCTTACCAAACTCAATTACGCTTACCGCGGTATCAGCACCAGTTTGCAATAAAGACAGCATACTGTATATTTCGCTAGTGCTGTCTTGAGTACGTTTTGCTAATGTTCTCACTTCATCAGCAACAACAGCAAAACCTCGCCCTTGGTCACCTGCCCTTGCCGCTTCAATAGCCGCATTTAATGCAAGTAAATTAGTTTGTTCAGCAATAGAGCCAATAACATCGAGGATGGAAGAAATACCATTTACATCACTTTTAACTTTTTGTATGGCAACTGAGCCTTTTTCAATTTCATCTGCTAACTGTTTAACTGAATCTGATGTTTTTACCAATACATCTTGAGCTTTAACAACATTTTCATCACCTTCGCTAGCCACTGACAAAGCTATTTTAGCACTCCGATTTATCTCTTCTGAGTTAGTACTCATCTCGAGCGTTGCTGTAGCAACTTGGTCAGTTTCAACTTTTTGCTGATCAACACTTTCTTTGGTGCTGGATGCATTAGCGGTTAACTCTGATGACATCTCATTCAAAGTTCCCATGCTTGTCACAATCTGCTTAATTAAACTTTGGATATTCGCCACAAATAAATTAAAGTTTTCTGAAAGCTCTCCTATTTCTCCACCATTAACGGTCAAACGTTGCGTTAAGTCACCTTCCCCTTTGGCCATTGCATTTAATGCATTTGTTACATTACTAATAGGTTGAATAACAATGACTCTACATAAGAAAGTTAATAGCAACATCACCACAATATCTAAAATCAAGGTTTGAATAATTAAAAGTGTGATTAAATCAGATAGGGTTTCTTCTAACGGTCCTTTATCTACATTAACAACAACGTAACCAACATCTTGTTTTTCATCAAATTCATCAGTAAAAACTAGCTTATCTTTAAATAAGTAGTCTTTCTCTGATTTCTTAACAGGAAAGCTACTATCAGCAATTTTTCCATCTTCAAGATTTTTTTTACCGAGGTTAAATTTTGTTAATGCCTTGTCATCATAAATAACAATTTCTTTGATATATTTCGCTGCAAGTTCTGATTTTAGTACTTTTTCTATTTGAGTTGTTCTAATATTCCATAAATCACCAGGTAAATTGAGCTTTAATCTGTTTACTACTTGATGCGCTTGTGATTCAAGTTGTTTTTCTAAGGTAGATTTAGTACTCAAATACTCAAACGTACCAAATATTATAAAAATTAAAGTGATAAAAACAATTGCAAACAAATTAAACCTTACGGCAATCGAACTTTTTAAAATCATAATCATTCTCGTCAACTTTAGTTAATTTAGAAGCCAATTTATTTTAATTATTTCAAGATAAAAGTGATCTTTAACAAGCCCATCTCCCTTAAAACATTATTTATTCTAGAACGAGATCGATAAAACATCCAAATTATTGTTGGTTTTACCTACTTTTATCAATAACTTTAGATCTATATTGGCAAATCCAAAATTATTGACCTACCTTTAAAACTGTTACGAATATGAAAAAACATAACAAATAATAATGTAATGAAATCAATATAGTCTAAAACATAAATATCGGGATAAAACATGAATAACATAAAAAGTAAGAAGTTGTTTTTTGTTAAACCAATAATATTAGGTGCTATTTGTTTAACTTCAACACATGCAATTTCAGATGAAACAAAAGTAACAATTGGAGGCTTTGTAAAGCTAGATGCTTATTATGACAACAAAGTAAACAGCTCAGTTGCACCACGAGGCTATGATTTACTCGACTTTCGTGGTATCCCACTAGACGGCACTCCAAATGCAGAAAGAGCTGGCGGTTTTAAAGCGCATGCACGTGCTTCTCGTTTCTACATACAAACAGCCACCCCTTTTCAAGGTGACACCATTAAAACACACATTGAAGGTGACTTTTTTGGCCGTGTCGATACTGGGGCATTAACGGATGATGACACCCTGTCTAACTCTTACGAGCTACGATTACGCCAAGCGTTTATTACCTGGGGTAATTGGAAAGTTGGCCAAGCATGGAGTAACTTTGTTGACCTTAAAGCTTACCCTGACAGCATGGATTTCACCGGCCTAGTTGGTCGTACATTCTTAAGACAAGCCCAAATTACATACACTTATAAATTAGGTGGCGGCGATAAATTAGCTTTCTCTTTAGAAAACCCTGAGACAGATTATAACACTGACCATCCAGCGCCAGGTGCCACTTCACGTGAAAGCGAGTCAATGCCTGATATCATCGCTACTTACTTTAACACTACTGATTGGGGTCATTTTAGAGCCAGTGCTGTTGTGAGAAGACTGGGTACAGAAACTTTTACTAATGATACGATTGCACCAGATACCGCTAGCAATGCGATGGCCTATGGTATTGGTTTATCAAGTAAGATTAATTTCAATAAACAGTTTAATTTAAAACTTAACTTTGTCGGTGGTCCTGGTATTGGTCGTTACCTATACAGCAACCATTATAGAAGTGCTGTATTAACACCAGAAGGAGAACTGGAAGTAGAAGATGCTTGGGGCGCAAATGCTATGTTGCAGTATAAGCCAACTTCTAGCTTACGTTTTAATATAGGTTACGGTGTTAACGATATGGGCTCAGGTGAAGACTTCAACACACATGGCAGTGTAAATACCGCTATGACAACACTTCATGGTAATGCCATTTATACCATTGCTCCTAAACTAAATGTTGGTGTTGGTTTTACGCATGCAACACGTGAAGTAGCTGATGGTAGAGAAGGTGATATTACACGCTTGATGTTTTATATAAAAAGAGATTTTAAAGCAACATTTTAATTGTAAGTGTTATTAAACGGCTTATTACGTTTTAACAATATTGTTTCTTTAATTAGATGAGGAAATTATGAAAAAATCACTCAATATACTTATTTCAGCTTTAGCTTTTTTTAGTGTTAGCTTTACGTCTTTAGCTGAAAACTTTCATTTTTATTCGATTAACGTTTCACCAGCAGGATTCAAAGATGGAGGCGAAGTTAAAGGTTACTACGCTGATATATTAAAAAGAGTTGGTCAAGAATTAGGTGTTGATAATCCAAAAATATCTCTAGGGCCATACCCTCGTTTACTTAAGGCACTTAATGAAAATAATTCAGGCTTTGTAATAACCTGTCTTTTTCCAAGTGGTAGGTTTAATGAAAAGATCTCTCAACCCACTAAAGTTGGGCACTTTACAACCGGTATTATCAGCTTAAAAGGGGCTCCATTAAGCTGGGATTCCATAAGTGGCAAGCGCATCGCAACAGTAAAAGGTGCGAGTAAAGTTTATGGTGAAAAGTTTCATAAAAATGTAGAAAACAAAACTATAAAACTGGTTTCTGTATCAGACTACGAACAAGCTATAAAGATGTTAAAAGCCAAAAGAATTGATGGCTTTGCGGGTAATCTCGCTCCTTTACTTAATCGCGTCAAGGCAGTCAATCTGGATATCGCAGAGCCGTTAGTTATTACCGAGAAAATTTCAAGAATAACTATTTCTACAGCACCTGGTACTCCTAATGCAGAAGCTACAATTGCTAAAATAGGTAAAATCGTAGATGGTATGTTGGCTAGCGGTGAAATCAAAAAAATTATTGAATCTTATTTACCTGAAGCGAAACAACCTTAATAGTTATATCGATTACTCTAGAGTTTAAGCCACTTTTAATAGTGGCTTTTTAATTTCTAATTTTTAATTATCGAAATCTTATTTTCGATAACATAATCATATTTTTCAATTTGAGAAATGTATAAAAATAACTGAGTACTATAACTTAGCTATTGAATCAAAAACTATTGACCACTTCCTTCACTGACAATCACAGGTAAATCCATACAACCATAATCTACACCGAGCTGACTTAAAATACAGGTTAATTGTCCTCTATGATGTGTTTGATGGTTAAACATATGTTGGGTTACATCAGAGACTTTCTTGTTGATAAGCTGCCCTTCTGTAGAAGAATAACTGATGAATTGCTCACACTCTTTAACGGTTAAGTTTTGACAATAATCACTAATCAATGTGTCTACTGATTCTCTTAAGTTGCTGATATTTGCTAAATCGTGCGCGTAAATATCATTCGGTGTTTTAGGTGTAGGCAGTTGTTCAAGTTTACAGCTAGTCAGAGACGATATTTGATTTCTTGCTAAGCGAGATAAAAGGATCAAATCACCAAATAAAATATGATTCCAATAAGCAATAATATTAGGGAAAAATGAACTCGTTTCCTGTTGTAATTGTTCAGGGGTTAACGACTGACAACACAACAACAACTGTTTATTAATACGGTCATTATACAATGCCATCATGGAAAAGTTATCTGTTAACCCCAAACTTACGCTCTTTATATTATTATTTTTGAAAGTGTGATGATAACAACTTTTAGCCATAAAAAAACGCCCGTAGGCGTTTTAATATCAATTGATGAGTCAATGCCATAAAGCTTACTAATTCAACATAGCTAATCGTATTTGTTGCTGCTTTTGATACACTTCTTGTTCTCGTTCAACATACTTTATCCATTGTTGCGCAGTTTTCTTAATTTTTGGCAACTGTTGCGCGCTTGCAAAAGCTAATAGCGATTTATCAAAGTTAAGCAGGTTAAAGTTAGCCATGCCTTGAGCTAAATACATATTACCTAAATAACTAGTATCCTTATCCCCTTCACTTTTCACAATAGCTTGTTTCGCATGGTAATTCGCTTTATCCCATTGCTCATCATTTAAGTAAATTTGCGCCAATAAGGCTTCATATTGCCCTTCATCAGAAAGCGCAGTAAGCTTTTTCAACACCACAATCGCGTTTTTAGGCTCTTTAGCATTCATATACGCACGTGCCAACATATCTAAGTGTTTTTCTTGCGCAACAATTTTGCCTTCCTCAATAGCATTATTGAGTAGTTTAGCTGCTTTATAAGGGGCGCCATGAAATTGATATAGCTGCACTAACGTTACAATGTCAGAATCTTTAGTAATATAACCAGCATGAAATGCCGCTTCCATCACAGCAATTTGCTTATCTTCTTCGCCAATTTCGCCATACATTCCTGCCAATTGCAGCCAGTATTGTGGTTTTTCATAAAGGCGTACTAATTGTTCCATCACCTTAGTTACTTGTTTAGGTTGTGCTAACTCGTAATGGGTGGCGCGTTTCAAAATAAGCCAATTTTCTTTAGGCAGTTTATTTTCTTGTGCACTTAAGGTAATGGCATTCTCAATATGCATTAAACTATCTATAAATTGTTTATCTTGATAAAAAACTTGTGCGAAAAGCATTTCTTGATTGGCTGTTAATGCTTTTGGATTTGCTTTTTTCCATGCCTGCAAATGAGTTAAAGCACCAGCATAGTCTTGTTGTTGCATTGAGAGTTGTGCAAGTGAATAACGGGTTGAAAGTACTAAACTATCGGGAATAGCGCTTTCATCACTGATCACATGTTCAAAACTACTGATCGCTTTCGCCATATCTTCATTGGCATAGTGCATGAAACCATAAAAGTTAAATAACATCGCTTTTTCATAAGCATTTAAACTGTCTATACGGTCTTTAACATCGTCTAATGCTTCAAAACCTTCGGCTTTATTACCTTCATCAGCTAATTTTTGTGCTCTGGCAAGCTGGGTGTAAACTCTGTTACGCATAGCAGGCACTTTTTTACTGGCTCGGTAGCTTTCATGAGCTTGTTTATTTTCATCTTTGGCAACAACTGTTTTTGGTGACATTAAAGCGATAGCACCTAGCGTTGTTGCAAGTATCAAAGAAGCGGATAATTTCATGATTGTCTCCTTAATGTAATCTTTCTCTTGATGAAGTTTTTCTTAACCATCAATTTCAAAGCTAATTTTGTTTTGTACACCGCCTACAGCCATAGCAACACCATCGACTACGCGCGGCTTGTATTTGAACTTAACCACAGCATCTAATGCTGCGCGATCAAAGACACCTTCTGGTTCTGCATGCACGACAACGGGGTTAGTAACAGCGCCCGTTTTTGTGACAGTAAACTCAACCACAACAAAACCTTCGATGCCTCGTGACTGTGCGCGTCTTGGGTAAACCGCCGCGACTTTTACTATCGGTAAATAGTCACCGTCATTACTGTCTAAACTTAATCCACCTGACAAGCCGGTATCTGCTTGAATGTCTGCGGCAAACGTATTTTTCACTGCATTGGCATTAGGGTTACTTTGCTGCATCGGTGGTGTTGTCATTGGTGGTGGTGGCTCTTTAGGTTTGGCTGGTTTTTGTACTTCGCGCTCTTTTTTCACCACCGCTTCTTCTTTTTTCAAGCGAATAAAATCAAGTACATTGCCTTTTACTGGCTCAGTCATGGCATTGTTACCGCCAGCAATCAGCTTCTGCATACCCCAAAACAATACAAAGGTCATGCTTAGCGCTAATGTTCCCGCTATCGCATAACGAGCTCCACTACGAACAATTATTGTAGACACGCTATCTCCTCCGTTTGCCGTTATGCTTCTTGAGCTGCTATAGAAACATCAAAAACACCCGCTGCACGTGCTGAGTCCATCACTTTGATTAAGGTATCTGTTGTGGCTTTTTTGTCTGCCTGAATAACCACAGTACCTTGCGGGTTTTCCGCCTTTAGACGCTCAATGTTAGCTTGAACGCTGCGAATATCGACTTTACGTTTGTTGATCCAAATATCGCCTTTATCACTAATAGCCACGAGGATATTAGCGCGCTCTTTTTTAACGGCTGTTGCTGCTTCTGGGCGGTTAACATCAATACCAGCTTCTTTGACAAACGACGCGGTTACAATGAAGAAGATCAAAAGAATAAACACCACATCGAGCATGGGAGTCATATCAATTTCTTCTTTTTCTTCTTGCGCTTGTAGCATTTTATTTAAGTGACGCATGGGTTTTCCTATTTAGTGTTAAATAGCATGAAGGCATTGCATAAAGCGCACTCATGCTTTTTTATTCGTTATTGCGCTTTAGTGTTTAACCACTAAAGCATCTGCAAGCAATTCGGTTTCTTTTTTAGCATTACGTTTGATCCAAGCTACGGTAAATACACCTGAAAGCGATCCAACCATGCCAGCCATTGTCGGTATTGTCGCTCTTGATACCCCTGAAGCCATAGAGCGGGCATTACCACTGCCAGAAATTGCCATCACATCAAATACTTCAATCATGCCAGTTACTGTTCCTAACAAACCTAATAACGGGCATAGAACTACTAAAGATTGAATCAATGTGATATTACGGTTTAGCTTAGTGGCCCCTCTTGAAATTAATGCGCCACGAATTTGCTCACTATTCCAAGAGGTATGCTCTGCTCTATTCATCCAAGTATCGATTATGTGTTTTCTGACACTCTTGTAGCTCACTGAAATAAACACAAAGCGTTCAAAAATCATTAACCACATGATGAAAATAACGATACCGATAACAGTTAATACTTGCCCGCCTGTATCCATAAATTCAACAATGGCATTAAGCATTTCAGTTAAGGCAATCACGACTTATGCTCCTTGCCCTGCTAACTCAGCATTTTCAGAGCGCTGTGCAATGATGCCTGTACTTTCTTGTTGCAAGATATTGATGATATTTTTACTGCGACTATTTAAGTAGGCGAATAGGAATACCATTGGAATCGCAACCACTAAACCAAGTACTGTGGTTACAAGCGCTTGTGAAATACCACCGGCCATCAATTTAGGATCACCCGTACCAAATAAAGTTATAGCTTGGAAGGTATTGATCATACCGGTAACTGTACCGAGTAGACCGATTAACGGCGCAACCACTGAAATGATTTTAATCAGGGTTAACATGCTCGAAAGCTTAGGTAACTCGCGTAAAATTGATTCTGAAAGTTTTAATTCCAAGGTTTCGTTATCTACGCCTGGGTTATCATCTTTAACCTGCATAACACGCCCTAACGGATTATCACTAGAGGCTTTATCTGATTTCAATTGGCGATTAACTTTTGCCCCGACAGACACTAGGTTGATGAAACGAATTAACGCGATCAATAAACCAATAGCACCAATACCTAAGATGATGTAGCCTACTACGCCACCTTGATCCACACGTTCACGTGTATCAGGGGCTTGCACTAATAAACTTAAAATTGAACCACCTGTAGGATCTAATGCAAATGCCGTTGTTTCTTTACTGTTTTCTAAAGCATTTACCGTAGATAAGTAACGGTTGGCCGGTTGTCTGATTAACTCAGCAACAGAGCCTGTTTCATCAATATATTCTAAATATTTGCCATTTGAGACTAAGTTAAAACCACCCACACGGGTTACGTCTGCATTAGTACGCTCACCATTAGCTAAAACTACTTCACGGTTGAAGGTGTGAACTTTGCCACTTTCAGTCATCTCACGTTGCAGTTCAAACCACAAACGTTCAATTTCTTCGATTGATGCAAGTTTAGTACTTGACCCCATGCTTTGTGCAAACTCATCTAAAAAATCACCACGACTTGGGATTTGAGCCGAAATAACTGAGGTTTGAAATTTACTACGAGTATCACCTGAAACCTGCTGTAACACCCCAAATAGTTCTTTTAACTCACCTAAACGCTTATCCAGTGCATCAGTTTTATTGGCAAGCTCAATTTCATTATCAGCAAAGCCTTTCTCAAGAGAAGCACTAAGTTTTAATGCTTGATTGCGTTGATTTTTAACGTCATCTAACATAGCTTGCTGCTGGTTAACTTTACTTTTAAATTCAGTTTCTCTAGCTTTGTTCTGCTGTGTTTGTGCTACTTTACCTTGCTCAAGTTGTTGCAATAAATCATCTAGGTTTGCTGCTTGTTGCGCCATAGCTGTACTAGTAAATAGAGTCGCTGATATAGATAAAGTGGTGAATACTTTCTTACAAGTTTGCCCAAAAATATTTAAAGGCTTAACATTATTATTAGTCATCATGATTTATGCTCTGCTATAACTTGGCTGCTGAATTAGATAAAGGCACCATAATTAAATCCGGTGCAAGTTGTTTGCGGGCTATACGTAAGGCTTTATTAACACCTAAACGATAATCTTGAGATAGGGTTTGCCATTGGCCTGCATCTTGTTGCCATTGACCTAAACGACTACCATCACGTGTTTGATACACAAAACTGACACGACCAACACGTAAAAAGTCAACATCCATTTGCTGGCCATCAATATCAAGCTGACCACTGTATGCTTCGATGGTACGCCCATAATCTACTTCAATTTGGTAAGCTTCTAATACGCGACGGAATTTCTCTGGTACAGAAATATCAGCACGTACCATCATGTCTTTTAAGTCATTAATACGTTTGCTGCGCTCTTCTGGTAAAAAAGGTACATCAAGATTTACAAACTCTTCTAAGGTTGAAATCATACGCGCCATTAATGGAGAAATTTGGCGTTCTATAACACTGACTTCTTCCATGGATGTAGCTAATTGTGCAAGCTCAGCTACTTGGTTATTTAATTGCGATTGCATTTGTTGGTTATAAACATTTAAACCATCAAGCTCTTTTGTTACGCCATTAAATTGTTGTAATTTACTTTGTACTTGTTCGGTATAATTATTAACCTTCAGCTGAGATTGACTGGCTGATTGATTAATTTTTTGACCCGCATCAACAACTTTTTCTAGTTGTTGTTGGTTTTGATCGAGTGAGCTGGCACTAGCCGCTGTAGCTAAAAAAGCAGTCGCACTTAAACTCATAAAAATGCTTGCTTTAGCGAGGTTGGATAATTGCATTGATATACCTTTATCATGTCATAAAATAATTGTGACAAAGTGTACCGAGCAAATATGACACTTAAGTGATAGAAAAATGACACTTAAGTTGCAGAAATATTTCACTTTTATGAAAAATATGATTTTCCTTGTGTTCATTCTTTTAAAATAGGGAGTTAAAGCTTTTTTACATACCAATACATAATATGACCAAATCGTTGCAATTGGTAAACTTGATATTTTTAATTGGTATGATAGATTGGTATCCAAATCATAATCACTCTGTTTACTAAAGCGCTTTATGAAAGTTAATTTACTTAACATGCTCGCTATAGGCAGTGAATAAAAACTTAAGGATCTAATGAAGAAAATGAACATTAAAAAAACACTATTAACGTTGGCTATTTTCCCTGCCACCGCTTCCTTATTACTGTCATGTGCTAGCACTGACTCAGATGGGAATATGACAGATAAAGCAAACAAGAATGCCGCGGTTCCTGCCGATAAATTTGATTTGTCTCACTGGAAAATGAACGTACCTACTGATGTAGATAACAACGGTAAAATTGATGAAATCAGTGTAAAAAAAATGCAAACCTACTCGCACCCTGATTTTTTCTATCTAGACGAAAATGACCATATGGTTTTCGCATCCCCAAACAAAGCGATCACCACAGCTAACTCAAGTAATACCCGTAGTGAATTACGACAAATGCTTCGCGGTACTAACACCCGTATTAAAACTAGCTATGCAGGTAATAACTTTGCTATTGATGCACACCCATTGTCAGAGCGCTTTGGTGCAACCGGCGGCAAAATGGAAGCAACTTTAAAGGTTGACCATGTGGCGCTTCGAGCGAAGCACGCTAATAAGCCAGCAGCATACTCTGTTGTCGTTGGACAAATTCATGCTGGTAAAGACAAAGCCATGGTTGCAAAAAATTTAGGCTTTGGTTGGGGTAATGAGCCAATTAAAATTTATTACAAAAAATGGCCTAACCATGAAAAAGGCTCTGTTTTTTGGAACTATGAACGAAACCTAGCTAAAGATGATCCAGATAGAACTGACATTAGTTATCCGGTTTGGGGAAATAGCTGGGAAAGCAATGAAGAGCCGGGTGATAAAGGTATCGCCTTAGGTGAAGAATTTAGCTATGTAATAAATGTTCACAAAAGCATCATGTATTTGACATTTACTGCACCGGGTAAGCCAGAAGTAAAATTCTCAGTAAGTTTAGCTGATAATGTTGACCCTTTTGGTAACGTAGACAGTAAAGATCACCCGCTAGGATATACTGGAGATTGGATGTACTTTAAAGCAGGTGCTTATAACCAGTGTAGTACTAAAGATGCCCCGGGTATTTGGTACGCAGCTTGTTTAGGTACAGGTGATTGGGAAACAGATAAAGCTAACGGCGACTATACACAAGTTACTTTCAGCAACTTAGTGCTTAGCCCAGGTGAAGCACCCGAAACTAAAAAGTAAGTTTTATAATTTACTAGGCATAAAATTGCAAAAAAGGCGCTTGATCAAATCAAGCGCCTTTTTCTTTAGTTAACTACTGGCAGTAGTTAACTATTACACAAAGCATTAAAACTCTAACTGTAATGCCACTTCAAAACGCGTACCCTTTGTTTGGCTTTTTAATAAAGTGTTTTCAAATTCTAACTCTTTATCTTCGCCAAGCATATTTTGTACTTTAAAGGTTAACGTAGATGAATAGGTAGGATAGTAGGTATAAACCAAATCTAAAGAATGAAATGGCTGCTCATAAGCATCATCTTTACCTTCAATTCCTGGTACGATAATACGCTCACCAAATACATTATAAGCAATGGTTGCACTGTGATTACCATTCGGTGCATCCCAGCCTAAATTCATATTAACAACATATTCTGAGTGACCTGTCATACGACGAGTAGGATTGGTAATACTCGTAGACACACCTGTTTGTTCAACAACACGTTGGGTATCTATATTAATTTCGGAATCACTTAAGGTTACATTACCCGACAAGAAGAAATCTTGACCAATGCCGCCTAAGAAAGCGAAATCTTTCAAAAACTCCATTTCAATACCGTAAACATAACCGTCTTCAGCATTAGCAATACGAATTAATGGTGGACCATCTTGTGAAGGCGACTGAACTGCTTCAATCGGTTGTTCCATATCCTTATAGAATAAACCAACAGAAAGGCTCTCACCTGTATCCATATACCATTCCCAACGTAAGTCATAGTTGAGAATATCAGTACTTTCAACACCAGGTGTACCACCTATTGGAAAGCCAGTTAATGGATCTATATAGGTAGCCGGTGCAACTTCACGTAAATCAGGGCGGATAGTTGTTTGACCAACAGAGGCTCTAAACTGCATTTCTTCATTTAGAACATAGGTCAATGCTAACGCGCCAAAGAAGTCATCTTCTTGGAAAGCTAAATCCGCTAAATCTTCTTCTGTTGGCGATGCGGGTAAATCAAACATGCCTGTTGCAGGATCAAGCGGAGCAACCACTTGTCTGAAGTCTTCCCAACGAACACCACCAGTTAAACGCCAAGTATTATCAAAGAAGAAATCCGCTTCCACATAATAAGCATCAACTTTTTGTCCAGTTAAATAATCGTCACCTGCAACCGAGGTATCACGCATAATCACGTCATTACCCGATAACGGATGATTTAACATCACATCGTCAGTCAAAATATCATTTAATTGATGACCTGTTAAATCTAAACCATCAAAAGTAAGCGTATTTATATCAAGTCGGCGGGCAAATGATTCACGTGATTTAGTGATAAAGTTACCACCAAATTTCAACTCAATTTCCGTACTATCTAAAGTAAATGGCATAGATAAGTTATAACCATAATTTTCTACTTCATCATCTAGGTTTTGGAAATTATAACGCGTTGCTGTAGTTGCATTTCTTAACGAGCTTTCATTGATATAGTCAAAAATGCCATCTTCTGGCTGTCCATTTGAACCGTCGGCAATAATATAACGTGTTTCAATATTGCCTGGCGCATAACGATTAGAGCGTGCATCTGAGTAAAACCAATCTACGCCTAAGCCACCCCAGTTATTAAAGTTATGTGTACCGCGAATTTGATTAGAAATCATTTCACGCTCTTCATAAATCACTTCGGTATCACGTACACGCAAACCATCAGTAATAGTGACGTTATTGGTGTTACCACGCTTGTCACTGATTTGATCACGTGTGTCATGTAAGATCAGTGAGGTAAAATCGATACGATGATCACGACGATACTCTAAGCCAACACTTAACATGCCAGAAAAACGTACCGAATGTTCATTGGTTTCAACTTCATCAAAACCACGTACTAACGACCAAGTACCGTCTGAGCTTTCAGTGAAATCTTGACCTTCATAACCTGTCGACACTTCCCACTTATTATCATAAGAAACCGCCGATAAAAAACCTAAACGAAAGTCATCAAAATCAAACTTATTTCCCAAGGTCACATCAAAGCCAGTATTAGGATCGACACTTTCTTTAACAGGATCATAATCACGATTTAACTGGGCAGCCACTAAACGATTGTCTTCTTGGCTCATGTCATTAATTGGCGTGTAGCTATTCCACAACTGTTGTAAATCTGCTGGCGCTTCACGCGTGCCATCATCAACACCATACCAATCAGTATCACCGCCATTATAAGTTAAACCATCATCAAAATTGTTAGTGTTTCCGCCAATTTTACCTTTAATGTTAAAAACAAAATCTGAAGGAATTGTTTTTAAACGCACATCAACATTACCACCGGCAAAGTGTGCAGGCATTGAAGGAGAATAAGACTTTTGAACAGATAACGACTCAATAATACTTGATGGGAATAAATCTAGTGGAATAACCGATCTAGTAGGATCCGGGCTTGGTACTGCAGCACCATTTAACTGAGTGCTTGAAAAACGCTCACCTAAACCACGTACATAAATAAATTTACCATCAACTAGTGTAATACCCGTCACACGACGTAATGCCGCCGCTGCGTCAGAGTCACCCGTACGTGAAATTTGCTCAGCACCTAAAATATCTGCAACAAAGGCTTGGTTTTTTCGCTCTTCCATTACAGCACTGGCTGTACCTTTTAAGCGACTCGCCTTTACTACAACTTCTTCCATAGCTTGGCTATCATCTTCTTGCGCAACAACCTGACCAGTCGTTGAAACGATTGCTAGTGCCAAGCTAGATAATGCGAAAGATTTAAACTTAGTATTCATTATTAACCTCATGAATTAGGTAATTGCTCAATGAAAATGCTGTAGCACCTTTACCTTTACTTTAACTTTGATAACTAAAGGAAATGAAAGGTAACTACAGATAACTACAGCATTTTTGCTTTGCTAAACTAGTCGTCTAAACCTACAGTCCAGCCAGCAGTCCAGTCATTATCTGAGCTCACCGCACCAATGTGGTCAGCATTATCAAAGAATGCATCACCTGAGAAGTCTTTCGCTGTTGTGGTATCAATTGTGAAAATACCATTTAATACTGCGTTCATATCAGCAGCTTCGCTGTTATCTGTATTTTGATTTAATACCCAATCTTGAGCATCTAACAATACTGAGCCATCTGCCGCTTTTGAGTCTTTAAAGTTCTCTGTACAAGCAAATACTGAGTTAGAAATAACCGTGTCACCTGCAACAGCTTGGTCGACAGTAACTGAAGACGTATCACCACCTTCAATTTCAAAACACTCACCCGCAGCGTTAGTCACAACAAAGTTATGAAGTTGTGCTTTTGTACCTTCACGTAAGTAGATACCTTCACTGTCTTTGTCAGCTGTATCAAAGGCGTTACCAATGATAGTCATGTTAGCGATGGTAGGGTTTGATTGTGGTGTTTTAGACGGCGTTGAACCATCGTTATCTGCTTCAATAGCGCGGTTAGCAGCATCATTATCTGCATCATGCTTAACTAATACATATTGCATGTTACCGCGGTAGCCATTATCCCAATCAACACTGTCATCTTGGTTACCTGTTAACACAACATATTTTAAGTTAACTGTACCGCCGAAGAACTCAACACCATCATCAGCATTTTGGTGAACTTGAATATATTCAACTGTAGTACCTGAGCCAACACCACCAAAGGTAATACCATTTAATTCATTATCTGGTGCAATTTCATAACCCGCATGCTTAACAACTACATAACGTAAAGTACCTGAGCTGTCTGAGTCATCAGTACCACCAAATACACCACCTTCTTCTACACCTTCAACTTGTAAAGCACAGTCAGAGCCATCGCTAGGACATTTGTTTGATTGCGCATTACCAAGAATTACAATACCACCCCATTGGCCAGCATCCGTATCTTCACCCGAAATATCTTCACTAGATGTAAAGGTAATTGGTGCGCTTGAGGTACCATTTGCTTGAATTTCTGAATCACGGCTAACTACTAAGTAATCACCACCTGAACGACCAAAAATTGTTGTACCTGCTTCGATGGTTAACGTAGCGCTATCGGCTTTATCACCACCAACAAACACTGGACCACTTAAGGCATATAAGTTGTTTGAGGTTAATGTTAAATCAGAGGTAATAGTACCAGTGATTTCACAGGTAGTTGTTGAACCATCTGCCGGAGTAATTGATGTTGTACCAGTAGGACAACCTTCTACAACTGGTTCAGCAGTTACTTCACCACCACCAAAACCAAATGCCCAGCCTTCACGCCAGTCAGTAGCGCCATCTAATGCACCAATATAATCAACGCTATCGAACCAAGCATCTTGCGTAGTTGCAACATCTTGACCTGCATCAGCAGCAATTAATGGTGAGTTAGTATCTGGTACACCGTTTTCATCAATTTGAATTGATGTTGAAACACTGTTTGAAGTTTCAGCTAAGAACCAAGTTTCTAAATCAAGTAACACTGAGCCGTCAGCAGCTTTTGAATCTTTGAAGTTTTCACCATTGCTACACGCCATAATAGAGTTTTGTATAACAATTTTGTCACTGTTAGCATTATCAACCGTTACCGATGAAGTATCACCACCTTCAAACTCTAAACACTCACCCATTTCACTCGGGCCAGTAACAACAGTATTGAAAATTTTAGCCGCAGTACCTTCACGTAAGTAGATACCTTCGCTGTCTTTATCAGCAGTATCAAAGTTATTACCAACAATTGTCATGTTTGCAATAGTTGGATTTGACTGTGGTTCTTTATCTGGCGTTGAACCGTCATTATCCGCTTCAATAGCACGGTTGGCTTCACCAGCATTACTCGCATGCTCAATATAAACGTGTTGTAGCATACCTTTAAAACCGTTATCCCAATCAACACTGTCATCTTTGTTGCCTGTTAACACTAAGTGTTTAACATTGACTGCACCACCAAAGAACTCAACACCATCATCAGCATTTGAGTGAACTTGGATATAGTCAACTGTTGTGCCCGAGCCAACACCACCAAAAGTAATACCGTTTAACTCATTATCTGGAGAGATTTCATAACCCGCGTACTTAACAACAACATACTTTAATGTACCTGAATCATCTTCCCAGTCAGTACCGCCAAACACAGCACCTTCTTCAACACCTTCAACTTGTAGGGCACAATCACTACCATCTGTTGGACATTTGTTAGACGGCGCATTACCTAAAATAACAACACCACCCCACTGGCCAGCACCTGTTTCTTCACCTTTAACATCTTGTAATGAAGTCATAATGATTGGCTTAGCTTTTGTGCCTTCAGCCATAATTTGTGCATCACGATGTACCACAAGGTAATCGTTACCTGACTGACCAAATAAAATAGCACCTGGTTCAATAGTTAATACTACATCGTCAGCGCTTCGTGCTTGCTTATTTGCTGAAGCTAAACCACCAACTTCTAAACCGCCACTGATTGCGTACATCACTGGCGTACCACTGTCAGTATTCGCCACTAACGTAGTATTTTCAGAAATTTGTGTATCAAGTACTTGTACCTGTACGTCAAAACCCATTGCCGCTGAAACTTCAACACTTAATGCTGAGTTAGACTTACCTGCTAATGTTGTATCCGGCTCATCTGGCGTAGTTGCACCTTCATTGATGATAGTTGTATCACCAACTGAATTATCAACGTTAGACTCAAGGTTAATGTCACCACCACAGGCTGAAAGGCCAAGAGATAATGCCGCTGCAATAGCAGCATTAGTAGCACTGTACTTAAATAACTTATTCAATTTCATGTTTTCTTTCTCCGAGGAGTTGGTTGTTTTAATATAAGAAGTAATTAAATTGCCCGACATGCTACAAGAGAAAAATGACAGAAATGTTTTAGAAATATTACCTTTTATTTACGTTTATATTTCAATTTGATGACAAGTGTAATAAATAGTGACTATAATGAAAATTGAACAAACTACCTCAATTCGAAGACGTGTCCTATTGATAAAATAATTAGTAAATTCATTGTCTTTCGTCATGAATTTGCAATATTACTCCTTTAATATTTCACTTTTTTGAATATTATTAATTTGTTATGGAGTACGTTAAATGCGCTTTCTTGAAAAGGAACTAAGTTGGTTATCTTTTAATCACCGAGTATTACAAGAAGCTCAAGATTTTCAGGTACCCTTATTAGAAAGGTTAAGATTTTTAGGAATCTATTCAAGTAACATGGATGAGTTTTATCGCGTTCGTGTAGCCAATGTAAAAAGACACCTTCAATTGGCTAAATCAGAGAGAGAAAAAAGAAACGCTAATGAATTATTTGATCAAATCCAACAAAAAGTAGTCGATCTACAATTAATTTTTGATGAAACTTATCTCGCCCTACTGAACAAACTTTCAGAACATAATATTCACTTAATTAATGAAAAGCAGCTCAGTGAAAATGAAAAAGTCTGGCTTGATATTTATTACAATGAAAAATTACGCCGCCATATATTTCCGCTGATATTAACCGACAACCTTAATCTTAAAGATAATATAAAAGACGATGCCACATACTTAATGGTGGCAATGACTAAAGACGATCAAAGTCAATATGCCTTTATTGAAGTACCTAGCAGTAATTTACCTCGCTTTGTAAGATTACCCAAAAGTGCCAATCAAGATATCGAAGGCTTTAGCATTATCTTACTCGACAACATCATCAGGCATTGTCTCAAGCATATCTTCGAAACCTTCTTTGATTTTGACTACATCAATGCCTATTCCATGAAGCTAACCCGAGACGCTGAGTTTGATGTCAGCAATGAGTTTAGCCAAAGTCTTTCTGAGCGTATGAACTCAGGCCTACGACAACGTATTAATGCAGAGCCAGTTCGCTTGGTGTATGACCGTAAAATGCCTGCTGATATGTTAGCGGTGTTGACTGATAAGTTAAAGATAACCTCCAAACACAGCATCATTTCAGGAGGGCGTTACCACAGTTTTAAAGATTTTATAAAATTCCCTGAAATAGGTAACAAGTCACTCTCTTACGAAAAAGTACCAGCACTTGAGCACAAAGACTTTACCAGCTACCCAAATGCCTTTGTTGCCATCGCAAAAAAAGATATTTTACTATATTACCCCTACCATAAGTTTGCCCACTTTACAGAGTGGCTAAGACAAGCCGCTTTCGATCCTAAAGTGATCAGTATTGAGATATCACTTTATCGTGTCGCCAAACGCTCTCGTATTATCGCGGCTTTATTAGAAGCAATTAAAAATGGTAAACAAGTTACCGTCAATATTGAGTTAAGAGCCCGATTTGACGAGCAGGCTAATTTAGCGTGGGCAGAAGTTCTCACTAACGCAGGGGCAAAAGTATCCTTTGGTATCCCTAGCTTAAAGGTACATGCGAAAATTTGCTTAATTACACGCCAAGAAGAAGAGCGCCTTGTTCGTTATGCACATATAGGTACAGGTAACTTCCATGAAAAAAACGCTAAAATCTATACCGATTTTAGCTTATTTACCTGCCAATCAGAAATCACCGAAGAAGTGGCACAAGTATTTGAATTTATAAAATACCCTTATCAAAAATTTACTTTCAAACATCTTATTGTTTCCCCTATTAACTCGCGCCATAGTTTCACAAACTTAATTGACCAAGAAATTGCTGCCGCTCAAGCAGGGAAAAAAAGTGGCATAACGCTAAAAGTGAATAACTTAGTAGACCGAGGTTTAATCAAAAAACTCTACCAAGCAAATAACGCTGGTGTAACAATAAAGTTAATAGTTCGCGGTATTTGCTCTTTGGTTCCTTGTATCGAAAATCAAAGTGAAAATATTAAAGTTGTATCGATTATCGACCGCTTTTTAGAGCATCCTAGAGTCGCTATATTTGAGCAAGAAGGTAGTCAATTAGTATTGCTTTCCTCTGCAGATTGGATGAATCGAAATATTGACGAACGAGTTGAAGTAACCTGCCCAGTTTATTGTGAAGATATAAAACAACAAGTCATCGATATTATTGATATTCAACTGCAAGACAATACCAAAGCAAGAATTTTAGATGATCAACAAAGCAACCTTTACCCTGTTATTGGTGAAGATAAAAAAGTGCGTTCTCAAATGGCTATTTACCACTATTTAAAGCCTCAAAAAAAAAGTGATAAGCTTGAGGATACAATAACATTAGTTAAAGAGCCTGCTTAATGGTTAGTTCATCAGAAAATAACAACGCTAAACACTTTGTCGCTATTGATTTAGGCTCAAACAGCTTTCATTTAATTATTGTCCGAGAGCAAAATAATCATGCCGAAATCATATACAAAGAAAAGCAATCGACAAGGTTAGCGGCTGGCTTTGATAACAACAATAATATCAATGAAAAGACCCTGAAAAAAGCAATGAATTGCCTGAAAAGTTTTTCTAATGCCTTTTCATTACTCAGCAATTGCCAAGTGTCAATTGTCGCTACTTACGCTTTGCGACAAGCTAACAATAGCCAACAGTTTATCGAGCAAGCACTAAAGGTGATCCCGCACCCAATTCATATTATTTCAGGCGTGCGTGAAGCTGAATTGATCTTTCTAGGCGTTGCCTACACTAAACCCATTGCCAAACCTACCCTTATTATTGATATCGGCGGTGGTAGCACCGAATTTATTATTGGTCAGCAATTAACACCACAAGTTGCCAGAAGCCTAAACATGGGCTGTATTAGCTTTACCCAACAGTTTTTTGCTTCAGGTGAAATAACTGCCAAAGCTATGACTGCTGCAGATGATCGCGCAAAGCAAATATTATTTAGTTTAGCTGATCAATATAATATTCTCGGCTGGAAAAAAACACTAGGTACCTCAGGCTCAATTAAAGCTATAAGCCAAATCATGGTTGAACTATATGGCGATGGCCAAGTAACACTGAGTAGACTTATGCAATTAAAAGCAGACCTTATTGGCTGGGGCAATCACAACAATATTGAGCTACAAAGCCTATCTGATAAAAGACGCCCATTACTTGCTGCAGCCGTTTGTATATTGCTGGCTTGCTTTGAGTTGTTACAGATAAAGAAACTTAAATACAATGCAGGTGGTGTGCGAGAAGGTTTACTGTATCAGCTTAGATTTGAGTAATAGCAAATTAGTACTATAAAAAAAGCCGTCAACCCTATAAAGAATTAACGGCTTTATGTTTTTTAGTTAGCTTAAGTTAGAAAGCTAACCACAGTGAGTTCTAACCACCGTGAACAATGCGTTTACTGATTAAGTCATCAACAACACTTGGATCTGCTAGTGTTGACGTATCACCTAAACTATCTACATCATTTTCAGCAATTTTACGTAAAATACGACGCATAATTTTACCTGAACGTGTTTTAGGTAAGCCTGGTGCCCATTGTAAATAATCTGGTCTTGCGAAACGACCAAGTTCTTTAGCAACGAACTCTTTTAGCTCTTTATTAAGCTCATCTGACTCTTCAGCGTTTGCCATCAAGGTAACATAACAATAAACGCCTTGACCTTTAATTTCGTGTGGGTAACCTACAACGGCCGCTTCAGCAACTGCAGGATGAAGTACTAAAGCACTTTCAATTTCAGCTGTACCTAGTCTATGTCCTGATACGTTTAATACATCATCAACACGACCTGTGATCCAATAAAAACCATCTTCATCACGTTTTGCACCGTCACCAGTGAAGTAATTTCCTGGATATTGGCTTAAATATGTTTGATAGAAGCGGTTATGGTCGCCATATACGGTACGTAATTGCCCCGGCCAACTTGCTGTCATAACTAATAAACCTTGATTTTCACCTTCCAGTGTATTGCCATCTTTATCAAATAACGCTGGTTGTACACCGAAGAAAGGCTTACCTGCACAACCTGGCTTCATATCAACTGAGCCTGGTAATGAAGTAATCAAAATACCACCGGTTTCTGTTTGCCACCAGGTATCAACAATTGGACAATTACTCTTACCAACCACCTCATAATACCAATGCCACGCTTCAGGGTTAATTGGTTCACCAACTGTGCCTAATAAACGTAATGAAGAAAGATCTGCTTTTTCCACCAACTCATCACCCACACTCATTAGTGCGCGAATAGCGGTTGGTGCAGTATAAAACACATTAACTTTATGCTTTTCACATACCTGCCAGAAACGACCTGCATCAGGGTAAGTTGGCACACCTTCAAATACGAGTGTAGTAGCACCATTAGCTAACGGACCATAGAAAATATAAGAATGACCTGTAATCCAACCAGCATCGGCCGTACACCAGTATATTTCATCATCTTTATAATCAAAAACATACTTGTGAGTCATAGCAGCATATAAAATATAGCCACCACAGGTATGTACTACACCTTTAGGCGTACCAGTTGAACCTGAGGTATATAAAATAAATAACGGATCTTCAGCATCCATCACTTCAGGCTCACACACTGCAGGTAAATTAGCTACCGCGTCTTGATAGTTAATATCCGTTTTTTCATTCCACGCAATGTCACCACCTGTTCGAGTAACAACAATAACTGAGTGCACATTTGGACAATCAGCAATAGCGGCATCTACGTTAGATTTTAATGGAATACGTTTACCACCACGAACTGATTCATCAGCCGTAATCACTACCTGACAATCAGCATCAAGTACACGTGCTTTAATTGATTCGGTAGAGAAACCACCAAAAACCACTGAATGAATAGCACCAATACGGGCACAAGCTAACATGGCATAACCCACTTCTGGGATCATCGGCATATATATACAAACGCGATCGCCTTTTTTAACTCCACGCTCTTTTAATAAGTTAGCAAAACGACATACATGATCATGTAATTCTTGATAAGTAACTTTTAAATCATCTGAAGGATCATCCCCTTCAAAGATAATCGCAGTACTGTCAGCTTTAGTCGCTAAGTGACGGTCAATACAGTTATAGCTAACATTTAACTTTGCACCTGAGAACCAGTTAATTTCAGAGTTTTTTAAATCAACTTTGCTCACGCTGTCCCAAGGCTGATACCAATCGATAAATTCTTTCGCTTGCTCACCCCAAAAAACATCAGGCTGTTCAATAGATTGTTTATACATTGCATCATAAGTAGCACTATCAATATGCGTATGTGCTTTAGCTTTGTCCGATACAGGATAACAAGGTTTTAATTCATTCATTAGATTGTCCTTCAGGGGTTTAATACCCAATGTAATAATTTTTATTTTTTACTTTGTGTAAACGATAAGGTTAACTTAATGCTAATTTTTTTACGTGAGGTTTTATATACGCCTTTAGTCTTAAACTAAAGCAAAATTACAAACTTAAACATTATAGTACTCATTTTAACTCTAACAAGCAGTACTAATTTTAAGCTGTTGTTAGCCTTTAATTTACTGACTTAGCTTAACATTACCTCACTCAAAATGACAACGCTGTCACTCAACTAGATAAACAAGTTATATAATCAAATAAAATAATAGAAATAAAGACGATAAATTAAAATCGCTAGTAATAATACCAAGTTGATTAAGTTCTTTCCCACTCAGCGAGAATTAAAAGGCTTAGAGGCAAGGCATTGGTTGAAGAGAATGGTATTCCCTTGTCAAAATCAATAACGCAGCATATAAGCCTTTTAAACTCGCCCTTTGGGAGCTTGCTCGATGCCCACTAACTTCGTTAAATTTATTTGATTTAGAATGACTAGACCTAAACAAATTTGCCTTGTTATTGAACATCGAGCATGGCTCTGAGTAGGGAAGAAATTTAATCAAATTGGTATAAGTAATGTTAGCTAACGATCGGTTCAAGCAATAGTTTTTATAAAGAAAAAGCATATTGCCCTGCTTAGTTATTACAGGCGTTATTTCGAGTTTTCATCATTAAGAAAGGTTATAAAAAAAAGGTACATTTCATCGAGAAATTTCTTGATGAAATGTACCTAGTTGTTTCTTCAGATCATAACAACCAACTAACAAAGTAAATTTTCTTGCTGACATGCTCTTACTATCAACAAGAAGTCCCTCTAGAACTGATTATGTAAGTCATTCAATGCCGAATGAACCGCTTCATCATCCTGATTATCGAGATCATTGATATGATGATCTTCGTCTACAGCATCAAAATGCTCAGTTGACTCACTGTTTTCTCCATCCGCTAAGGGGTTGTCTAATTGGCTAGTATCAACTGAATCAATTAATGGATCTGCGCCATCAGATGTATCTGGCACTAGAAGGTTAATATCTACATTATGATCCTCAGTGGTTAAACTGGCGCTTTCTTCTTTACTAACACCTGCAAATTTTAGATAGTGATCGACAGGGGCAACTTCTGAGTCAGTGTCTGTTTCAGTGTCAAACTGGTTATTATCTGTATTAGAAATATCGGCATCAACATCAATAGTTATATCACTGGCTTCACTGTCAAAATCAGCCTCATCGCTGGCGATCAAGTCAGCACTTGCAGCTTCTGGTGAGACATGAAGCGGCTGAAGGTTCAATACATCTGAGCCATCACCATCCTGATCCATATTCACTTGCGGCAGTAAAATGAGATGGCCATCGCCATCAAGAATCATATTGCCAGCCATTTGTTGAATTTTCTGCTCTGCACCTTCCTCAAAGTGCACAGTAATTGTTGGGGCAGAAAAATCACCTGCAGCCATAAGTTTAAATGACTCCTGCGTTGCAATCGGCATGTACTCGCTGACCTGCATGGAATAAAGACCGTCACTATTCAATGTGAAGTCATGGCCGCCAAAACTAATACCTGTAATGCCGACATCACCCCACATATTTGTCAAACCGCTAGGTCCAACACCAAAGATAACATAAGCCGACTGAGCCCAGCTGGCTGACAGCGCTGACGGATCAAACATTTGTGTAGAAACTTCAATATCTGCAGCAGGTGAAAGAGCCGCTGGAGCCGCCACTGGCGCTTCATCTGTACCTGTCACTTCGATGGTAATGGTATGGCCTACACGCGAATGCGCATGTGACGAATCCTGAACCACCACATCAAAGGTTTCTGTCACCTTCTGACCGTCAGTCAAAGCGTTGGTTTCCGGTTTACTGTTGTCTAGTGTGTACTGCCAATGGCCATCAGCATCTAACGTCAATATACCATACTGACCATTTCCATCATGGGTGCTAGCAAAACGGTATTGAAGTGCATCACCATCAGGGTCTGTCGCCTGTAACGCACCGCTCACCGAGTCAGTGCCCGGCTGAGCCCCTGCCTCAACAACCGCTCCGCTATCACCACCGGTAACCACAGGGGCATCAGTCGTACCGTGGATCTTAATAGTAACTGCCTGTTGCGCCGGAACCCCTGATGCGTCGGTGGTCTGGACTAAGAATTTCTCTGTTACCTCCTCACCTTGAGAGAGTGCATTAGTAGCAGGTCGACTATTATCAAGATGGTAGTTCCAGTGACCATTAGCGTCGACTGTGAAAGAGCCATAAGTGCCCTGACCATCGCCCACCAGTGTCGTAGAAAACTGAGTAGCATCATCCACATCTTCGAAAAATATGATACCGCGGGCTGACGACACACCAGCAACTTGCCCTAATGCCCCAACGCCAGACTCTGTGACGTCGCCAGCAATATTACTCATCACACTTGCCGTTGGTAAATCGTTGGTACCTTCAATCGTTAACGTCAGTGTTTGAGTAGTGCCATCAGTTGCTTGGACCGTAAAGATTTCGGTTTTTAGATCGCCCTCACCATAATTATTAATCACAGCATTAGGCACCATGTATTGCCAGTGACCCGAAGCATCTATACTCAAATAACCGATAGACTCCGTACCGTCGCTTTGAGTTTGAGTTGCTAGCGCAAATGGCACCAGTGCATTACCCGGGTGGTCTGCATCGGTAAGTGTGACAGTTCCCTCAGCAACAATAGCGTGCTGAGCAGTGACACCAACATCTTCCTTAACCTTACCAATGAGATCACCACTAAAGGTCGGTCCTTGAGGCATCAGCACCGAAGGATCAACTACATGTACCGCCAATGATTCCGATGTGCGCGCAGTACTACCATCGGACTCATGACTAATAGCTGTAACATGTAGATTTACCGTACCAAAATAATCATGAGCTGGAATCAGCTTTAGATTTGCTGTCTCAGCAGCATCTACTGTCCAGACACCGTTATTTTCTGTCCCCGCTGAAAGGTGGGCACCTACCGGAACACCGGTGATTTCAACCGTGACTGTTTCAGAGGCATCCGGACTCGATACATGTAAGTTCATTGGAATGTCGGTGTTCATATCACCATTAACCGACATACTGTCGAGGTGCGCCGAGCTTGCGTCAGCATGCTTTGTAAAGAACATCGTTGGCGTATCAGCCACAGGGCTGACACTAACACGGAGCTGATTTTCAATGGTCACATGGCCATCGCTAGCATCAAACGATAGACGTAAATCGCCATCAAAATTCAGTGCTGGTTTAACAACCCAGTGATCACCCTCCTGAATTAGTGTGCCTTCACCATGTAGCTGTAGATTGCTAACCTGCAGCGTATCACCAGTATCCTTATCCTGCACATTCGCCAATAAATCACTTTGTGTAATAACAATACTGTGATCTTCGGTAACCGATTGCGTCATTTCATGCATTATCTGAGGTACATCATTGCTACCAACGATAACCACTTTCAATATTTGATCGACAGTATGCCCATGTTGATCAGACACCTTAGTAACTATGGATTCAACTAATTCCTCACCTTCAGACAAGGCCTGTACCGCAGGGTCTCCGTGATTAATTGTATAATGCCATGTACCATCATGGTCCATAATCATTTGGCCGTGTTTTGGCACCTGCGCAGGATCTAACTGCCAACTGAGTTCATCAGTGGTTCTCACTCGCCCAACTAGCATTTCAAGCTTGCCACTAACTGTTTCAACCTTATCTTCGGTAAGTACACTTTCCGTAGCACCGAGTATGACAGGATGATCAACTTCTCCTTTGATCACGACTTTTAACGTTTGCTCAGTGACTGTGCCACTTTCATCTGTAACTCTGACCGTTAACGATTCACTATGACTACCGCCGCTATTAAACAAAGCATTCGCGATATCTACGTCAGGACCAGTTTGGTCTAGCTCAAAACGCCAACTACCCTCTTGCGATATCTTGAAAGTACCTATACCTTCCACAATTGACGTCACACCATTAGAACTAGGGTTTAAGGAGTGTGTCTGACCATCGCTGTCAATAAATTCAACCGTGTTAGGATCATCATGATCAATATCAGAGAAATGAATAGTGCCATGAGCAGCAGAATGCGTCATAAACTGCTTTCCTGCAGTACGGCTATATTCAAAGGTACCAGACAAGACAGGTGCGTCATTAGTACCTTCAACTCCTATATGCAGCACAGCATGCTTAACCTGACCACTGGCATCAGTGTAATTAACAAAAAAGTTATCTGACTGATGTTCGTTTTCTCGCAATTCCTGCACAGAAGCATCAGCATTATTTAAATGGTAAGAAAAACTACCATCTGCTTGGATCTCTAGTGAACCAAAGTTCCCTTTAAAAGTACCTGTATCAGTAACTATTTGGCCTGTTGTAGTATCACTAAACAATGAACCAGAAGCTGTGGTAACAACATCTTCTTCGGTAGCTGCTCCTACAGAAAGTGTTCTCATATCACCCGCTAAAACAAAGCCACGGCTGTCCTGAGCCGCTTGCCCTGCTTGAGTGACAATTTCAGCACTGACGGTATAACCACCATCTGGCGTGCTTGAAATATCAGTAGCAGGCACTTTTACATGCCAATGACCGTCGGTTACGGTCGCAGTATACAGGTGCGAGCCAAAAGTAACTTTAACCACTTCACCATCGACAACATGGGTTGTTTCGCCTGAAAGAGTAACAGGTAAGCTAGACTCACGAGCATCAATCCAATCATCATGAGAGACTGAGTCAATACGTAGAGTAGGCACACTGGTATCAATAGTAATGCTTTGCGATATAGAGGATACAGCTCCGTTAGACATTGCCATCATGACCTGAACAGTATGAGTACCATCGAGCAAATCATGCCCTGTGCCATCATACGACCAGTGTCCTGTAGAGTCGACAATGATAGGCGTGCCAATACTGCTTATTCCGCCCGTCAAAGCAATCATAGCGCCTGGCGTACCTGTGCCATAAATCATTAGCGTACTGTCGCTAGTGACAAAATCGTGATCACTGTCGCCTGTATCTTGGGAAATTGATGTAATAGCCAGTACTGGTTCTACTTTAACCGCAGCCTGAGCATCTACTGCCGTTTGACCATCAGTAACTTTAAAGGCAATATCGGCATCACCGGTAAAGCCTTTGTTAGGGGTAAAGGTATAACCATTAGCTGCATCACCAGTAAAAGTGCCGTGAGCAGACGTCGGTAACCCTTGAATATGTAATGTATCGCCATCAATGTCAGTCGCCTGTGCCAGCAATTGTGCTTCAGTGAAATGAACAGTTTGGTCTTCATCAACAGAGCCGAGGTCGACATCACCACTGATTACTGCCACATCATTTTCAGGGTTAATGTGAATAGAGCCAGTGTAAGCCTTGGAGTCTGTAGTGCCATCATTGACTGAGTATTTAAACGCCGATTCACCGTCAAAATCTTTTGCCGGCACAAAGGTCAATTGACCAATGCTGGCTACATCAATCTGCTGGCCGTTAGTAACAGCAATACCATTAAGCAAGAGTACGCCGTGACTAGGGTTCGGTGTACCAATAATGGTGATGTGATCAAGTTGATCACCTTTATCAATATCAGTGAAACCAAAATCCGACTCAGCAAACGTTAGCGTATGGTCTTCCTGCACTTCGATACGTTGTGGAGACACCGTCGGCGCATCATTTTCAGCCAGTGTATGAATAGAGCCACTAAAAGCTCTTGAGTCGGTAGTGCCATCATTTACTAAATATCTAAACGCCGTTTCACCATCAAAATTATGTGCAGGTACAAAAGTTAACTTGCCTATATCCGCTGCATCAATTTGTTGACCATTAGTAACCACCACACCATTGAATAACATGGCTCCGTGACTTGGATTCGGAATGCCTGTTATAGTGATATGATCGAGTTGATCTCCTTTGTCTATGTCTGTAAAACCAAAGTCACCAGCATTAAACGTAAGCGTATGATCTTCCTGAACCTCGATACGCTGCGCGGTTACCGTCGGAGCATCATTAGTGCCGTCGATGGTGATATTAATCACGTGCTGAGTACCGTCGAGAGTTTTAACCATCACCTGTTCAGTAGTACTTTGACCTGGTGTTAATTCATGAGCATTATGCCCTGGCGTAAAAGTCCAATGACCATCACCTGCAAGAGTAAAATGTCCATGCGCTGTCGATACGTCTTGTGTAGCAAAGCCCATTTGAGAAGCGTCGCCATCCTGCACGTGTAACACACCAGCAACTGGAGTATTTTGATCAGTCGTCGAAAGATCATCGCCGCTTACCGTTGCATCTGGGATAGGAGCATTGGCATCTAACACCAAACCTTCAAAGTGCTGAGTAGTCGCTTCTTGACCACTAGCATCTGTTGTAGTTGCTATCACGCCAATATTCATGTTACTCATAACGTTTGGTGGTAACTGGGCGTCAATATCACTGCCCCACCCCGTCACATCTACATGCTCATCAGTGGACTGTACTGTGTACTGGTGAGTGCCAGAACTGAGTACCGTACCCGGCAACAAACCGGTCAATTCTGTACATGTCAAAGAATCACCAGCGGCGGTAGTAACCTGCGGATGCAGATGTACCAAAGCACCTTCTGGAACGGCAGCCGCACTGGTATCAACAGCCTTAGTAATAATGCTTGTATCGGGACCAGCAATAAGATTCCCGCCTTGTGTATCGACAAGACCATTTTCAGTCGCCACAACATTGACTAAAACACCGTGATTTTCATTACTGATTGGGCCGTTTTGGATAGCATCTGGAGCCACAGCATGGTCGACTAGCGACGCAGTAAAGATATGTCCACCTGAAGACATCAAACCAGGCTCTTTTGGATCAGCCCCTTCGTAGTGGCGACCAGCTACCAAGAATTTACCACCATCAGGGAAAGTATTGCCCTTTTCAATATTATCGAGATGAGCAACTTCTTTACCGTTATCAAAGACAGTGACGCGACCGGTATCTGAACTCCAAGAAATTGTTAAACGATGGGTGTTACCATCCAATAAATTTACACTAGGAGCCGAACCAACATGATCCATAAAGGCAAACTCAAAACTGGAGGCGTCCCAAAGAGTAATTAAATTATTATTCAGCGCGCTGCCACCTGGCAGTGAATAATTTAAAAACACTGCACGTGGACTAGGCGGATTGTTCGGATCTAAAACGAAGGTCACTTCCATAGTGACTTCCTTCATGTCACCGCCTGCTTGAATGTGTTCTATCTTGGCTTGAGAATCTGGATTACCCGCCTCAAAGCTCATTACCTTCTGTTCAGCCGACATGGTCAAACTAACCTTGGCTGGATCAACCACACTGGCTACATCAATTACAGCCGAAGCATCAACACTGGTGTGGCCATCAGATACCTTAAACTGAATACCTAAATCGTCACCGTGATAATCAGGTGAAGGTGTAAATGTATACCCACTAGCCGCATCACCAGTAAAAGTGCCGTGAGCAGACGTAGGCAAGCCTTGAATATGTAATGTATCGCCATCAATGTCAGTTACCTGAGCTAATAAATCACTTTCGCTGATATGAAGCGAGGTATCTTCATCGATGGTTGCCAAACGAACTGTCCCCCCTACCACAGGGGCATCATTGGTACCGGTGACTGTCACCTTAATCTGATGTTGCGTACCGTCAACGCTACTAACGGTAAACTTGTCATAACTGATAGTCCCTTCGGCTAAATGATCGGCACGACTACTTGGGGTATAAGTCCATTGACCATTAGCATCAATAGTTAGCGCACCAAATTTACCATCAAGAGTTTGCGCCTGCATAGCAGACTCTGCTAAACCATCTGGATCTGTCACCTGCAATACTGCAGTAAAGCTAGCTTCTTCGTACGTGACTCCCTGATCAGAGCCAGAGAACTGAGCCCTGCTTGAAAGGCTTGGATCGATCAGTGCCGGTACTTGTCCCATTGAATCAACTATAATTGTTGACTCCGAGGTGGAATAAGCACTGACACCATCAGGACCTGTCGTCTCAACAAATAAACCAATATGCATATTTTGATGGGAACCAGCCGGTAACTGAGCCGTCAAACTGCCCTGTTGCCAACCTTGAACATCAACATGTTGATCAGGTCCTATCACGGTTATTGTGTGGCCATGACCATCAGATAAAAGTGTACCGGCCACAAAGCCGGTCATAACGACCGCAGTCACATGATCATCAGGATCAGGGCTAGTCAGATCAGTGGTGAGATGCAGTAAAGCCCCTTGGTTTGGACTCGCTAAACTTGTATCAACCATTACCTGCGGTGTGCTGACACCATTGACGGCACTAACAGAAAAGCTTCCTGTTGTATCCACCACCTGACCGCCTTGAGCCTCGATGTTGACAATAAGATCCGAGCCATGAGCAACATCTCTCAATGCACCACTCGCCAGCTCGGCCGGTGTAGCACCTGTCGCCATAGTGGCACTAAACATTTGTCCATGCCAGCCATCAGCGACTTGGAAACCTCCGCCAACAGAATCCTGGTCATTTCCAAAAGCTAACCTGCCACCACCTTCAAAAGTGCCTCCCTTCATGATATCTGTCTGATGCCAGACATCGACACCATCTTTAAGAATCGTTACTTCACCAGTTGAGCTTTCCCAAACAAACCCCCAACGGTGACTGTCTGTGTCACTGCCCATATTAACGCCGGTAGTGTATTCTTGTCCGCCGATCCTGAAGATCAAGTTTTCCGGGTTGTAGAGATAAAAAAGATTCAAATCACTACTAGTACCATAGCTGATCAATGTCGGGCCATTTACTCCAGCACTGGCAACCTGTGAACCGCCAATAATTGAAAGCTCGAAAGCAACCGATGACAAACCAGTACTAGGTAGATCTGTCTGTAAGGTCACAGCTCCTGCCTGACCTTGTTGAAACTCCATAACATGTTGCTCTGCCGACACAGTAAGTCCACCGGCTGTGTCAGTTACCGAAGCAATATCCAAAGTACCATGGGCTGCTGTAGTGAGCGAGCCATCGCTGACGGTTAAAGTTACGGGAACATCTAGGTGATCAACATTAGCTGCTGGAGAAAAGACCCAGTTGCCATCTGCATTTTGGCGGAAAGAACCGTATTGGGCATCAACTTGAACGTTGGTAATTTCTAAGTGGTCCTGGTTTACATCACTGGCCCCGACACATTGCAGTAGATCTGCCTGTGTAAAAGTATGATCTGTATCCTCTGTAACTGAGCCTAAGTCAGTAGCAAGGCTTGTCGTACTTGCTGTTACCGTTGGCGCTGTATTGCTAACTTCGACGGTAAACGGCATGTTCACATCACTATGGGTTGCCCCATCGGTAATTGAACCGAGCAGTTGAAAATCCATTTGACCAGCAAAAGTATGGGGTGGATGAATGACCAGTTGGGAAAGCTCGTCCGGATCAATGCCAATTACCTTAATAGTGCTGCCATCAGGTTTGGTCAATTCGAAAACCCTAGCATAACCGCCGGGGGTTTCAACCCGCCATTGGCTATCGTCTGAAGAGCCCGAAGCCGTTGGCATTTGTAAATAAAGCTGATCAGAACCCGTGAAGTCGGGCACCGTTCCACCATCCAGCGCACGCAAGCTACCGCTTGGCACGACTATATGCTCGCTTGAATCCGTACCCCAGTTATGCAGGCTCACTGGTAAATCAATACCGCTTGGCTGCCCTGCTGATACATCCTGAACCGTTACGGAGGTATCAATCACTGGGTGCACAGTAACAAGGACATTGGCAACACCGCTACTCGTCTCACCCATCGCTTCTGTCGTCGTAGCTGTGAATTTAAGCGCCATAGCACCGGCATATTGGGCGCCGGGGGTCACGGTCAATCCGGTGAGGTCGGATGAATCCAAAGTCCAAGTGCCATCTGCATTTTTAGTACCTGCCGATAAAACGGCATCGGCAGCTACACCTTCAACAACAATTGACAGTGTCTCGCTGGCATCATGATGAACTTGCAGCTGCACATCCAGTGCAATGCCTGCACCGGCATCTTCATCTACAGCGCGGGGATCTACTGCCGTCATAGTTGGCGTCTCTGCAACCGAGTTGATCGTCAAGTCCAGATTGATGGTTGATGAAGCCGAATCTGTGCCATCGGTGGACGTCGCGGTGATCTCAAGGTGTACGTCACCTGAATAATCCTGAGCCGGTATCATAGTCAGACCAGAAAGCTGAGCCGGTGCTAGCGTCCAAGAGCCATCATGATTGTCAGTTCCAGCTGACAGACTCGCCCCTGCCGGAATACCGGCAATGGTAATGCTTAAGCTTTCATCTGCATCCGGGTCGCTCAGGCTAATCTCTAGCGGAACGGTCTGATCTTCATTAAGCGTTGCCGTGAAATGGGTTGGTGGGCCGGAAGGGGCTGCCGCCCCACCAGTTCGGTCAACCTGGAAGTCACCCCAATCACCCACCTGGCTGACGAAAGGGTTACTACCACCGATATAATGCTGTGACCATGACATATGAGCGGGGGCGGCATCATCAAAGACAAGTTGAACGTCAACCTTGCCGTAATCGGCAAAGGCTTCAAGGGCGTTAGCACCCTGCACATAGACACCCCAGCCATAGGTTGGGTCTTGGAAAGGGGCCGAAAGGACAAGCGATTGACCACCAACAATGACCGCCTTCAAGTATTGCAGATCGGCCTGGTCGTTGGTGAAGAGTGCTGCCTGACCAAGTCCGCCAAGGTCATGAATCATACTGCCATGAAACACTGGCCCGACAGTGGTCAGATCAATCGTAGCTTCAAGGCTGGCCGCCGAAACAGGGGTCACCGCTGTAGCGCCTAGGCTAACGCCCAATACCGGGGCATCGGCCACCGGATTAACATCAATCTGGGCATGGGCGGTCACCGGCGTGGTGCCATCAGTCGCCGTAATTGTGACTGGCAGGTGAGAACCGTCAAAGTTAGCCGTCGGGGTAAAGGTCCAGTCGCCACTGGCTGCATCCCGGCTGAAACTACCGAAGCGGGCATCTATTGACACAGCCGTCAGATGCAGTGTGTCACCATCGACGTCGCTGGCTCCTACTAAACGCAGCAATTCGGCTTCGGTGAATGTTTTCGGTGTATCCTCGTCGGTAGTGCCAATATTGACGGCGTGAGCGCGATCACTGGCCGCAACTATGGGTGCGTCATTAGTGCCTGTAACCTCTACTGTAATACTCTGCTGAACCGGCGTGCCGGAGGAATCCGTGGCCGTAATGGTGAAGGTATCGGTAACTTTTTGTCCTTCTGACAAGGCATCTAAAGACGGGTTGGTATTATCAAGTACGTAAGTCCACTGACCGTTTTGGTCGATAGTCAGAGCACCATAAACCCCTTGTCCATGAGGCACATCCCACACCAGCGTATCGCCAACATCGTCATCTGTTGCGGCTAAAGTACCAGTCGCAGTATCAGTTCCCGCTCCACTAGTACCGGCTTCAACTACTGCTTCAGTCGTGGCGCCAGAAATTACCGGCAAATCATTGCTACCCGTCACCGTAAAGGTGGCAGTTTGCTGAACCTGTCCACCTTGATTATCGGTCACTTGATAGGTCACAGTAATTTGTGTCGTATCACCCGCTGCTAAATGCTGGAAGCTTGCATGGGATGGATCAATACTCAGCGAGTGACCATCTGCTCCTAAAGATAAAAACGCAGGCATAGTACTTGATGAGACTTGGCCATCTTGCGAATAGGTTAAGTGCGCAACATCAAAGGTATCTCCAACATCGCTATCAGTGGCTCCCTGTAACAAATCAAGCGTATGTACCCCACCGTCTTCTACACTGTTATCGCTTAAGGCCCCTGCTACCTGTGGCGGCGCATTGACAAACAAGGATTCTGTTTGAGTAGTTGACTTAGTCTCCCCTGCTTCACTGGCCGTTGCTGTAATCGTAAGATCTAACGAGCCATGGTAACTTGGGTCTTTTAAGTCCACTTTCAAATCTTTCAGATCTGCCTCAGTCAGAGTCCAGGTCTTTGCCCTAGCGTTATAACTGCCGTGATTAAGCGTAGCGCCATCGGGCAAGCCAGAGATTACCAGTGTAAGAGTTTCTTGGCTGCCAACATCGGTAAGCGATGCCTGAAGTTGCAACGGAATCTCTGCGCCCTGCTGAGCCGAAGGAATATGCGCACTGAGTGTTGGCGCATCAACCGAACCTGTAATAGTAATTGCAACCGATTGAGTAACGCTTTCCCCATCAGGGGTATGGCCTTCAACCTGAATAACTTCTTGCAAAGTATCCGTTGGTCCTAACTTATTAACCGCAGGGTTATTGTTATCAATTAAATAGTGATAATGACCTGAGGCATCGATTTCAAACTGACCGTAATGTGTGGTGTGCAAATGCTGTGGCGTAAATTCAGGAATATCAGTGTGATCAACATCGGTAATGACCAACTCGCCATTTATTTGCTGCTGACTGGCATCCTCTTTAATGGTTGCAGTAAGACCTTCAGGTGTAATGTTTTCGACTTGAGCACCATGGATGCGATAAACATGGGATGCAGATGCTTCGCCCGCACTGTTTTCAACATACAATTCATGATCGCCATCACCAAGCACGGCGGCACCGACAGACCAATGCCCACTTGCATCAGCGCTTACGGTTGCAACAGTCTGAGAGCCTTCTTTAATGGTGACCTGCTCATTAGGTGAGGCCTGACCTGAAATTAATGACGCACCAGATTGCAGGTGCTCAAAGCGACTGTAGTACAAATAATCGACTTCAGAACCACCGCCACTGCAAACGCGATTTATAACACCAATGGTGCCATCTGAGAAGACAACGATCCCCCCCGCCCAAGCATTGCCTACGCCTGAAGCACCACCAGATCCAGTATTTACCGTATTAGGCACACCATTAGCTTGCCACCAACCATGACTGTCGATACGGTTAAAACCATTTACCCCACTGTGGTCAGTAGATGTCGTCGGCTGATTGTTGGCCTGAACATGGTTAACTGAACTGCCTGGCATATAAAGGCCGACTATGTGTACACCACTGCCTACACCAACCTGACTAGCTCCCCAATCAACATTGGGATCTATGTCAGCTCCGGTAGTAGAGTCGACAATTGAAACACTATGAATCGCCAACGCTGTAACACCTGACGACGCATGAGCAGAAGCAATGACCGGCTTGTCTTCAGAGCCTTGAATATTAATAGAGACAACTTGAGTAGTACCATCAGTTGCAGTAAAGGTATAGCTATCGGTTACCGATTCTCCGCCCGCAAGTTGCTGAACTTTGGTTTGATCAAGCGTGTAAACCCACTGACCGGAAACCATTTCTATGTGGCCATATGTTGTAGCAGTACTCGCCACATCGGTAAACCTTGGCGTCTGGCCCGTATCCGAATCGGTAATAGTTAAACTACCAGACACCGAAGAGGTATCACCGATATTTTTCTCAACTACATCACCTTGCACAACACCTGAAACAACGGCTTTATCATCAGCACCTGTGACATCAAGAGTCACGGTTTGCTGAACGGGAGTACCAGATGAGTCAGTTGCTGTTACAGTGAATGTTTCAGTAACTCGCTGACCATCTGTTAATGCATTGGTAGCCTGATTATTGTTATCAAGGGTGTAATGCCATTGGCCGCTTTGGTCTATGGTTAGCTCACCATAAGCGCCTTGAGTATTGACGACAGTCCACACCAATGTATCACCAGTGTCTATATCTGTAGCCACTAACTGGCCAGCTGCTGTATTTGTCCCCACTCCAGTGACACCGGCTTCAACGACCCCACCTTGGTTATCACCCGAGATTGTAGGTAAATCATTTACCGGCGTTACGGTTAACGTCGCCTGAGCATCAACAGGTGTTTGACCATCGAGCGCTTTGATGCTGATATCTACAGGGCCGTTGTAATTTGGATCAGGGGTAAATGTATAACCGTTAACTGCATCACCGGTAAAGGTTCCGTGCGCGGAAGTAGGTAAACCTTGGATATGCAATGCATCATCAGGGTCACTGAGATTGGCGAGTAACTGCGCCTCAGAAAAATGTACACTGCCATCTTCATCAACAGAACCAAGATCCAATGTACCGGTATTGACAAGGTTCGCATTAAAATTCAGCGTTACTGGTACTTGAATCTTCTCGGTCAAACCATTGTCAATTAATTCTCCTTCAAAGGTCATAGCAATATCACCATGAAAACCCGAGGGTGGAATAATTTGCGCGGTTGTTAATTCCGATCCCTGAAGAGAAAAAGTTTGCGTGCCCGGTGTGCTAGTATGCAACACAGACTGGCCGGCAACTTGTATATCCCAACCATCAGGCAAAGTAACAGAAAAGAAACTTGGTGCTTCTGACGAGTCGACATTGGCACTTTGCAATTGCAGAGGCAAAGCAACGGTTTCACCTTGCTTAAAGTGGCCATCAACTCCAATCACATTCATGTCCATTACGGGATTAACTTGCACGTTAAGCGTCACACTATCTGTCGCTGTCTCACCCGTAGCTTCAGTCGATGTAGCCTCGACATTCAAAACAGCGGTGCCAGAATAATTTGCACCCGGGGTCATGGTTAGCCCTTGCAACTGAGTTGCAGTTAACGACCAACTACCATCAGCATTCTTTGTACCTGCACTAAGAGTCGCATCGGTCGGAACACCGCTTATTTGAACAGCTAATGTTTCCGACGAATCTTGATGCACATTCAGATCAATATTTAGCGCAATAGCACCAGCATCTTCATCACCCGAAACAGTTCCCGTAGCAATAGATACATCAGGCGTTTCAGCAACAGCGCCAACTTCAATAGTCATTGAGCTTGATGTACTAGAGGTAGTTGTACCTTCTGAAGATGTAGCTTTCACAGAGAGTGAAAAGCTTCCAGAGTAATCAACTGGTGGGGTAAGTTTTAATCCAGACAATTCAGCTTGAGTTAAAGTCCAACTGCCATCAGGGTTTGCTGTGCCGGCAGATAAAAGAGAACCTGAAGGTAATCCTGATACAATAACTTCAACCGTTGCTCCAGAGTCAACAGCTGATGGTGAAGCTTGAATATTCAAATCAATTTGCTGATCTTCTTCGATACCCGCACTGTAAGTAGTTGGGCCAGAAGAGTGAACTTCCCGATCGACAGGTAAGTTCAATGAGCCGGCTATTCCTGGCATTAGCATGTCATATGAGGGGCCAATTAAAGCTTGCCAAGACATTGTATGCGGGGCCGAAGGATCAAAAGTCATAGAAACTGAAGTTGCTTTCGCTAGCACTTCAGAGCTCAATCCATCAAAGACGAGTGCTACGCCCTGAGGAGTCACTTCAGTGTGGCTAGTACCATATGTGACACCATCAACAACAATGCTTTTCAACAAGGTAACATCATTTCCTCCTGCCACAAAAGCAGGGCTAACCGTATGAGGTAAATCGTATTCCCATGCTCCAAGAACAACATCACCTGAAGCAACAGTATGGTCAACGGTGTCGAGCAGTTGGGTGCCGCCACCGCTATGCGCTTGCACTGGCACGCTGCCCAGATCAACACTCAGAGAAGGCGTATCCGCAACCGGCGTAACTTCGATACGTGCCGAGGCATCGATTTGTTCCAGTCCGTCAGTGACTTTAAAGGTGACATCAAGATCACCATTAAAATCAGGACTCGGCGTAAAGGTATAACCACTGGCCGCATCGCCTGTAAAAGTACCGTGAGCAGAAGTGGGTAGACCTTGGATATGCAGCACGTCGCCATCAACATCACTTGCATGAGCAAGCAACTGTGCTTCGGTAAAATGCACTGTGTTATCTTCATCGATAACACCGAGGTCTACCTGACCACTAACGACTGGCGCTCGATTATCGAGAGATCCTGTGACATTAACAGTAATGGTTTTCTGCACCGCTGTACCTGAAGAATCAGTCGCGGTGACCGTAAAGGTTTCAGTTACTTTTTGACCTTCTGCCAAAGCCTCAGTAGCAGGGTTAGTGTTGTCGAGCTGATAGTGCCACTGACCATTTTGATCAACGCTCAACGCACCATAAGTTCCTTGGCCATTTGTTACTGCCCAAGCGAGAGTGTCGCCGGTATCTGGATCAACAATAGTCAACGACCCAGTCACTGAATCTGTACCAACACGAGTGGCTCCAGATTCGACCACAGCCCCAGTTGAAGTACCTGAAATCACTGGTAGATCATTGGATCCTGTGACGCCAATAACCACCTTTTGATGAACCTCATTGCCCGAGCTGTCTGTTGCTGTGATCCAAAAAGTATCTTGAACATGATCACCCGTCGCTAGCTTATCAGCACGGCTACCGGCTGTATTATCCAATTGATATTGCCATTGACCATTTTGATCGATAGTAAGCTGCCCATAAACACCCTGCCCCTGCAGAACGCTCCAAACGAGCGTGTCACCGCTATCAGGATCACTCACAGAGAGTGTGCCCGTGGCTGTCGGAGTACCTGTAGCAGTTCCTTCTTCAACAACCGCACCCGTTGAGATACCGGCAATGACAGGTAAGTCATTTGACCCCGTAACAGAAACCAAAACTTTTTGTTGAACAGGGTTGCCCGAACTATCTGTTGCAGTGACCCAGAAAGCATCATGTACAACATCGCCCTCAGACAACTGATCCGCGCTACCACCAACACGGTTATCTAACTGGTAATGCCATTGACCATTTTGATCGATAGTAAGCTGCCCATAAACACCCTGCCCCTGCAGAACGTGCCAAACGAGCGTATCGCCGCTATCAGGATCAGTTACAGAGAGTGTGCCCGTGGCTGTCGGAGTTCCTGCAGCAGTTCCTGCTTCAACAACCGCACCAGTTGCACTACCGGCAATCACAGGCAGTTCATTTGAGCCCGTGACATTCACGGTAATCGTTTGTTGTACGGGTGTGCCACTAGAGTCAGTCGCGGTAATGGTAAAGGTTTCGCTGACTTGTTGACTTTGAGTTAACGCTTGCGTATCTGGATTATTGTTATCCAGTACATAGCTCCACTGACCGTGTTGATCAATGCTTAATGCACCGTAGGTGCCTTGGCCATTCGTGACGGCCCAAGCAATGCTTTCACCCGCATCAGGATCGGTGGCGGTTAATGTGCCAGTGGCGGTGTCTATGCCTGTAACCGATGTGCCTTGCTCGGTGACTGCGCCGGTTGCGCTACCGGCAATTACGGGCAGTTCATTTGAGCCCGTAACATTCACGGTAATCGTTTGTTGTACGGGTGTGCCACTAGAGTCAGTTGCGGTAATGGTAAAAGTTTCGCTGACCTGCTGACCTTGGGTTAACGCTTGCGTATCTGGATTATTGTTATCCAGTACATAGCTCCACTGCCCGTGTTGATCAACGCTTAATGCACCGTAAGTACCTTGGCCATTTGTGACGGCCCAGGCAATGGTTTCACCCGTATCGGGATCGGTGGCGATTAATGTGCCAGTGGCGGTGTTTATACCTGCAACCGATGTGCCTTGCTCGGTGACAGCGCCGGTTGCACTACCGGCAATTACAGGCAACTCATTTGAGCCCGTGACGTTCACGGTAATCGTTTGTTGTACGGGTGTGCCACTAGAGTCAGTTGCGGTAATGGTAAAAGTTTCGCTGACCTGCTGACCTTGGGTTAACGCTTGCGTATCTGGATTATTGTTATCCAGTACATAAGTCCATTGCCCCTGTTGATCAACGCTCAACGCACCGTAAGTACCTTGGCCATTCGTGACGGCCCAGGCAATGCTTTCACCCGCATCGGGATCGGTGGCGGTTAATCTGCCAGTCGCCGTATCCTCAGAGGATGATTCCGTCACAGCACCGCTGCTAGTGCCGGCAATCACAGGCAGTTCATTTGAGCCCGTGACATTCACGGTAATCATTTGTTGTACGGGTGTGCCACTAGAGTCAGTTGCGGTAATAGTAAAAGTTTCGCTGACCTGTTGACCTTGGGTTAACGCTTGCGTATCTGGATTATTGTTATCCAGTACATAAGTCCACTGGCCCTGTTGATCAACACTCAATGCACCGTAAGTACCTTGGCCATTCGTGACGGCCCAAGCAATACTTTCACCGGCATCGGGATCAGTAGCGGTTAATGTGCCAGTCGCCGTATCCACGGCGGATGATTCCGTCACAGTACCGCTGCTAGTACCGGCAATCACAGGCAACTCATTTGAGCCCGTAACATTCACGGTAATCGTTTGTTGTACGGGTGTGCCACTAGAGTCAGTCGCGGTGATGGTAAAGGTTTCGCTGACCTGCTGACCTTGGGTTAACGCTTGCGTATTTGGATTATTGTTATCCAGTACATAAGTCCATTGCCCCTGTTGATCAACGCTTAATGCACCATAAGTACCTTGTCCATTTGTGACTGCCCAAGCAATGGTTTCACCCGCATCGGGATCGGTGGCGGTTAATGTGCCAGTCGCCGTATCCACAGCGGATGATTCCGTCACAGCGCCGCTGCTAGTACCGGCAATCACAGGCAACTCATTTGAGCCCGTGACGTTCACGGTAATCGTTTGTTGTACTGGCGTGCCACTAGAGTCAGTTGCGGTAATGGTAAAGGTTTCGCTGACCTGCTGACCTTGGGTTAACGCTTGCGTATCTGGATTATTGTTATCCAGTATATAGGTCCATTGCCCGTGTTGATCAACGCTTAATGCACCGTAAGTACCTTGGCCATTCGTGACGGCCCACGCAATGGTTTCACCGGCATCGGGATCGGTGGCGGTTAATGTGCCAGTCGCCGTATCCACAGCGGATGATTCCGTCACAGCGCCGCTGCTAGTACCGGCAATCACCGGCAACTCATTTGAGCCCGTGACATTCACGGTAATCGTTTGTTGTACGGGTGTGCCACTAGAGTCAGTTGCGGTAATGGTAAAAGTTTCGCTGACTTGCTGACCTTGGGTTAACGCTTGCGTATCTGGTGCATTGTTATCCAGTACATAAGTCCACTGGCCCTGTTGATCAACGCTCAACGCACCGTAAGTACCTTGGCTATTTATGACGGCCCAGGCAATGGTTTCACCGGCATCGGGATCGGTGGCGGTTAATGTGCCAGTCGCCGTATTCACGGCGGATGATTCCGTCACAGCACCGCTGCTAGTACCCGCAATCACCGGCAATTCATTTGAGCCCGTGACGTTCACGGTAATCGTTTGTTGTACGGGTGTGCCACTAGAGTCAGTCGCGGTAATAGTAAAGGTTTCGCTGACCTGCTGACCTTGAGCTAATGCTAGAGTATTTGGGTTGTTATTATCGAGCATGAAAACCCAATGACCTTGTTGGTCAACACTCAACGAACCGTAAGTTCCCTGGCTGTTAGTTACAGCCCACGCAATAGTGTCACCAGCATCGGGATCGGTGGCGGTTAATGTACCGGTTGCAGTTTCAACACTTGATGATTCAGTTACAGCACCGATAGCACTACCAGCTATTATAGGTAAATCATTAGAACCTGTGACAATAACAGTGATCGTTTGTTGAACAAGTACGCCAGAAGGGGCTGTGGTTATTACAATAAAATTATCTGTGACTTCCTCTCCGTCAGTAAGGCTATCAGTCGCTGGGTTACTATTGTCTAATTTATAATGCCATTGGCCATTTTTATCTATTGTAAGTTGTCCGTATGAACCTTGACTCTGTGCAATTTGCCAGGTTACATAATCTTCTTCGCTAATCGCAGTTAATTTCCCTGTTACTTCTGACTTTCCGATTGACTCTCCGGCTTCTATAGCGACTCCTTTAGCTTCTCCTGTGATAGATAAACTATCCAAATGCTCATTTATTTGTGAGTTGGAATCAATCGGATGAGATGGTGTATTCAGATCGTTTTTTAACTCATTAGCAGTGACTATGTTATGTTTTGTTTGAGAAAGCTCGGATGCAAGGCCGTTAAGTTTAGAGCTGAAAAGTGATGCGGATTCGAAATGAAGAACATGTCTACCTTTGGGAAGGTTTTGGTTAGCTATCGACGCAATATTATCTTCAGTATTATCAGAGTCGACATCTTGTTGCTGTGAACTAGCTGGGTAGCTAGAGGGAGGTAACTCGTTTTCGTTTGCTTCTTGGTACTCTTGCTCCGAGTGAGGCTCTTGTGAGTGAAGATCTGTTTTATCTGATAACTCACTATCTTCTGTTTTAACTAGATCAGCAACGAGATCTTGATTTTTAGCTCTATCATCTTTTTTGGGAGTTCTATATTCTTTGGCTTTAAGTTTACTTGCCTCTTTATTAGTACTCTCAATATTCTTTTTAATTTTCTGTTCTAGATTATTATCATCTTTATTTTTAACTTCGCGAGCTTTTTTAACATCATCATTTTTATCTGTCATAGCCTAACCTCAAATATTTTTATCGCTCACCAAATGCCGTTGAAACATTCGTAAAGACTGGTTTCCAAAGGTATTGGAATACTGTTTTATCACCTGTAACAATATCAGCTTCACCAGTCATGCCAGGAATCAAGTCAAAACGTCCGGGAGTGTCGCCAAAGTATGGTTTATCAATTGATACTTGTACTTTGTAAAAAACACCACCGCGTTCATCTGCATCCGTAGTAGGGGAAATTTTCTTAACAACACCATCTAAAGCACCATAACGACTGTAGTCAAAAGCATCTATTTTGACGCGTACTTTTTGACCGACATTAACAAAGCCTATGTCACGTGGGGATAATTTAGCTTCGATTAAGGCTGTTTCAGTGGTTGGAACTATTACCGCAACCGTTCCTCCTGGCGCTATAACACTACCTTCAGAGGTACTTGGTAAAGTTTGAATGATGCCATCTACGGGAGAAGTGATTGTGTTTTGTAGTACATCAGAATCCGATGATTTCAACCTTGCTTGTACGACTAACAGTTCAGCTTGTTTATCTGTAAGAACCTCTCTAACCTCTTTCATAATAGTTGCTTGTTTCTGTTTTAATTGCTTTTCAAGGTTAATCAATTCACTGGCTAAGACTTTTTCTTTACCTTGCATTACCGTTAATTCACGTTTATAAGTATCCAGTTTTTGCTGTGACTCAAGTAACTGTACTTTAGAAACTCCACCAGTTTTTGATAATTCGGTCATCATACCGACGGTTTTTTCAGATGCACTTATTTGATGTGATAGTGTCGGTATTTCATTCTCAAGCGCTTGATACTCTGCCTTGCTTTTTGAGAGTTCGGCATCAGAAAGCTCTTTAATAGCATCACGTTCACTTATCATGCCTAACAATGCCTGACGTTGTTGAACAACAAGGTTAGGATATTGGGCGGTATATTCTGAAAAGTCTGCCGTTCTATTTGCAATGAATGCTTCCATTCGCTCAATAGTTAACTTTAAGTTGGCTTGTTGGCCTAATAATTCTTCTTTTGCAGATTCACTATTTATCGCAACAAACTGTGCTAAAACATCTCCTTTTTGAACAACATCACCTTCTTCTACGGCAATAGATGAAATAGTGCCACCTAATTGGCTTTGTACCACTTGCTTATGACCTAAAGGCACGACTTGACCACGTGCTTTAGCTATTTCTTCTACCGAGGCAAATATCGACCACAGTACCAGTGAAGCAACTGCTATACTGATCGCTAGGGTAATATTCTTGATAATCTTTTTTTCTAAAGGTGCTTCAATTGCTTCTGAAAACTCATTTTCAGGCCAAACTCTATTAGCTAATTTACGCTCTTCCATTAACCTTTCTCCTCATTAACTGCCGGAGAAGGTTGCCCGGCAAATACTAAATTACCCTTGTCTAAAATAACTATTTTATCCGCATGCTCTATAAGCTCTTGATCATGAGATGTATACACCACCGTTGTATTTCCTTTCAATGATTTTAAGGTTTTCAAAAACGCTTGTTTTGCATAAGGGTTACGATTGGCAATAGGCTCATCTATAACCAAAAACTTTGACTGTTTTAGCAATGCTCGCGCTAATCCAATATGCCTAGCTTCTACTGCCGATACTGCATTTAGAGTGTGTCCAAATACAGGTTTATGTAAATTGTTATCAAATGCTTGATAAAGACTTATTGCGCCTGCCTGCTCAAGTGCCGTTAACAACTCTTTATCAGTAGCATTAGGATTACTTATACGTAGGTTTTCAGCCAAAGTACCAGAAATTAATTCACTATGTTGTGGGCTATATCCTAGAAATTGCCTAAGTAACTTGGGATCATACTGTTGGAGGTTTTTATTGTTTATGGTTATAAAACCGGCTTGAGGCTCTAAAATGCCGATAATAGTTTGTAATAGAGTAGTTTTTCCTGAGCCATTAGGACCAATAACTGCTACATGTTCACCAGCTTCGATATCAAAACTTATTCCTGATAGAGCAGGCTCTGCTTGTGCCGTAAACTTTATCGTAGCATGTTGTACTGAAATTGCCGGAGCGATAGCAGTATCAACAACATCAATTTGTTGGCTGTTTTCTTCTGTTTTCACCTGCATAAAGCGATCAAACTGCTCGACGGTTCCTTTTAATACTTTTATTTTATCTGAAGAGGTAAAAGCAAGTTGAGCTGGACCTGTTATACGCCAAATCAACATAACACAAGCAATCAAAGCCCCTGGAGTGAGAACTTGCTCTATAACTAGATATACACCAACAAATACAGTAACCAAAGCTGTATACAAGCCCATTGCATGCGCTACTGATGCTGTTAAGCCATTACGTTTGGCAAAATTAAAGTTCTGTCTAACATTTTCTCTGGCAAGACGTAGAAATTTCATTTTCCAGTTATCAACATTTCCACTCATTTTGATATGAAGAGCATTGCTCGCTAATTCATTTAATGCTTTTTGATATTGGCCGGAAATCGTAGGTTGCGCTTCTTTTGCATATTTTCTAATAACCTTAAGGACAAAGTAATAAACACCTAACATCACAATAGGTATCATTACAAGCCAACCGCTTAAGAAGGCAATAGTAATAATAGCTATGGCTGCAAACGGTAAATCAACTAACCCTGCACCAGCTGGGCCTGATAGCAGCGCCCTTACTTTTTCTGCATTGCGCATACGGGCTATATGGTTACTTATTCCTACTCGAGAAAGCACCATTAATGGTAAATTCAACAGTTTATAAAAAGTCAGTTCAGATAGCTCTCTAGAAAATCGGTTTGAGGCAATAGATAATACCTTCGCTCTAGCAAGTCGAGCACCAACAAAAATTGCGATAGCTAACACTGCACCAATTGCAATATTTGGCAAAGCAGCTGGGGCTTGTCCCCCAATAACCCTATCATAGACTGACATCGTGAACAGCGGTACAGCTAAGGCGGCTAAGTTTGCTAGTAAGCTCAATAAAAATACTGGCTTATACCACTTAATACGTTTACTTAACTGTTTAGCGAACTCTTTAGCCGAAGTTTGATGATTTGGAACACCTTCAATGAGCACTAAACGCCCATCATTAACCGGTATATCTGACAATGCTACTTTTTGCCAATTGCCCTCTTGTAACATTTCAAAGTGACTATTGACACGCTTATATATGTTAGAAGCAGATTCGTCGGGAATAACCACAAAAGGATAAATGCTATCAAGTAACATATCTCGATCAGATTTCAGTACTCTTATCGACAGACCATACTTCCTAAGCGCGTGTGTGAAAGTAGCAGTATCTAACTCATCAAAATATTGGTTTTTTTCTGCACTTTGCGCTTGAGCAAATAAACCAACTTCTTTTAGCAAAGCTATCAATATGAGCTTAAATTCGTTTGATTTCATGATTCTACCTCATCATATTTCAACGAGGCGTCAGTCGGTTCTATAGAAAAAACTACATCAGCTAACTCAGTTGCTTCTTTACTGTAGGTTGCACATACAACAGTCATACTTCCTTTTAACTCAGTTAATAAATCAATTAACTTATTTTGCGTATCAATATCTAAGGAAACAAAGGGCTCTTCTAGCAATAGAATTGACGGGCTTTGAACCATCACTCTGATTAAAGCGATTAACTTAATGGCTCCTTGGTTTAAATGATGATCGTTTTCACTTCCTACTTTTGTTTGATAACCATTACTTAAATTGCCAATAATCAAGCTTAAGCCTAGTTTATCAGCGAGTTCTATCGCATATGGCTCATATTGGGATTGAAAAAAGGTCATATTCTCCATCACAGTACCATCAAATAGTGCAGATTCAGTTGGTAAATATATAACGGACTGTCGAAACTCAATTAAACTGTGCTGCATAATTTCTATGCCATCAATTGAAATTTTGCCCTTACCAACAGAAAGGTAAGCACCGATAGCTTTCAAAACAACGTCAGCATGGGTAATTGGATTTGACTGAACTACAGCCAACTGACCGGGTTCTATAGAGCAAGAAAAATCAGCAATTTTTCCACTACTATGTAACGCTGTTACATTCTCTAGGTGAATCGGGCCTAGCGGTAATTTCTGGCCATATTCCTTCGATGCTAAGAACTTCTCGCTAGGTAAATCAAGTAGTTCATCTACTTGGTTCATTGCATTTTTAGCTGATATTAAACGTGATCTTAAGCTTATGATGGCACTTAAAGGTGCTACTGCACGGCCAGCAAGAATTGAACAAGCAGCGAGCCCACCCGTTGTTAGATCGCCAGCCAATACAGATAAACAGCCTAGTAATACAATAAGTAAGGTTGTACATTGCGAAGCTCCCTGTATAAAGTCTTGCAATTGCGACGACAACCAATCTATATTCTGTTGTAACTCAACCTTTTGGAAATTAGTCTGGCGATATTTATCTTGAAACATTGGTTCTAGTGCCAGCGCTTTAGTGTTTTCAATTCCTGTTAACGCTAGAAATAATAATCGTGTACGTTCCCCATCTGAAAGTGACAATTCAGAATTCAGCTTCGCCAATTTTTTGCCTATGGCAATAACAAACACAATAACAATCGCCCAAACAATTATTGGTATCAGAACTAAAGCTCCCCCTATATAAGCAACAAGTCCTAAAAATAAAAGAACAAAAGGAAAGTCCATTAACGCAACAGCAGTTTGACCAGAAAAAAGATCTCTCATTGCAGAGATATTGGTCAAACCATGCAAAATCTTACCCGTGCCTAATTTCTCAGCTTGATTGTGATCTGACGCTAATATAGAAGAAGCAACCATTGCTGTAGCCTTTAATTCGAAATTCGCCCCAGCAGAGGCAAGCATCCAGCTTCGCGTATAACGCAGGAGCATTTCAATAAATATAGCAATGGTTACTCCCATAACTAGAATATTTGCGGTTCCATGGCTTTGGTTAGGCAAAATTCTGTCGTATATTTGAAGCATTGTGAAAGGCAAAGCTAACGAAAGCAGATTGATAAATAAGGAAGACAACATTAATGTTGGCTGAAATTTGCTTTCCCTAATTAACTCGGTACTTTTATTCATGTATATTCCCATTTGTTATTGTTCTGTCCAATTAAAGGACCAGGAAACTAAGTACGTTTGATTAAAACATGACATGAGGTGTTTTTTTATAAATGATTTTTCTAAAAACTTACAATTGTTGCTACTTGTACTTTAATGCCAATATTCTAACAATTACAATACAATAGAAATAATGCGATTAATATAAAAAACAGTCCTTTATAACTATATAATGAGGTTGGCATAATCCTTCAATTAAAATCAATATCAATTCAAAATCATTAGTAATGCTAACATATTAATTTATCACTATTAAGTCTATAAAACGCAACATAATTTCTAACATCGTGAAGTATAGTCTACTCAAACTCGTATAGAGAAACACTATGTAAAAATTAGTTGAAAAATTGATGTCTATTAAGGAAGGTATTTAACAAGGATAGAGTTTAGATAGCTGAATTATTGCTCATTTTTTTAGGAAAAGCTTCTTGCTAGAGCATCCTCTAAAAAGTGAAAGGAAAGCAGATAGTTTATTGAGGTTAGACAATTCAAAAATTGCCGTAAATTTGTTCTAAAATTCCTGTGCTTGTCCGTATTCTAATACTATCAAATACAGCCAAACAGAATATGGCGGTGAGCGAGAGATTCGAACTCTCGTTAGGGATTAACCTAAACACACTTTCCAGGCGTGCGCCTTCAGCCACTCAGCCAGCTCACCAATAATTATTTAATATTTTTTAACGTGCTATCAACACGTTTTTTTGCAACAACAATCATTGGCTGATGCACACGCCATGCGTGGCAATTCAACATACCAGCCACTCAGCCAGCTCACCAGTTTATATTGTTATAAAAACTGCGCTATGGTAGAGAAAAAGTACATAAGGCGCAAGTGTAATTAGATAATAAATGAATAAAACCAAGCTTTTGCTTAAAATAAAATCGTTTAGGTTTTATTAAGCATTACCTTTAACTTTTAACTTATTTTCAGCGGCAAAGTTTAACATTCTGTGTAATGGAATAAGCGCTTTTTCTGCAAGAGCTTCATCAACAGTGATCTCTTTGCCAATAGGGCTTTCTAAGGCATCAGCAATCGATTTTAAGCCATTCATTGCCATCCAAGGACAGTTTGCACAACTACGACAAGTTGCACCATTACCACCAGTTGGCGCTGCAACAAAAGTTTTATTAGGGTTGGCTTGTTCCATCTTATAAAAAATGCCTTTATCGGTTGCAACAATAAAGTGTTGATTTGGCAATTCTTGGCTGGCTTTTATTAATTGGCTTGTTGAACCAACCGCATCGGCCATTTCCACAACATTTGCTGGTGATTCAGGATGGACAAGTACCGCGGCATCAGGGTACTGAATTTTTAAATCACTTAATGCTTTTGCTTTAAACTCATCGTGAACAATACACGCTCCTTGCCACATAAGCATTTCAGCGCCTGTTTCCTTTTCAATGTAAGAGCCTAAATGACGATCTGGCCCCCATAAAATAGGTTTGCCTTCGCTTTCTAACATTTCAACAATTTCTAGTGCGATACTAGAAGTCACTACCCAGTCAGCACGTGCTTTCACCGCTGCTGATGTATTTGCGTAAACCACAACTGTATGATCAGGGTGTTGATCACAAAAAGCTGAGAATTCTTCTATAGGACAACCTAAATCTAAAGAGCAAGTTGCTTCTAATTCAGGCATCAATACGGTTTTTTCAGGTGTTAATATCTTTGCAGTTTCACCCATAAATTTAACACCAGCTACAATTAAAGTGTCTGCTGGGTGCTGATTACCAAAACGCGCCATTTCTAATGAGTCGGCAACACAACCACCCGTTTCTTCAGCAAGCGCTTGAATTTCTGGATCTGTATAATAATGAGCAACAAGCACAGCATTTTTTTCAATTAATAGCGATTTTATCTTTTCAATATATTGTGCTTTTTCATCGGCGTTTAAAACAGCAGGTTTGGCTGGGTATTGAAAATCAAAATCCACAGCGGCATTAGATTGGCTCATTATCTATCTCAGTTTTCAGGGTAACTAAAGGTCTTAAAAAGGCGGAGATTATAAGGGAATTGGAAGAAAAAGTGTAGTATAGAGTTAGGCTAGTCATCGCTATGTGATAGCTTATAGAGTATTGGCGGTGATATTAATTAGTATTTTCAGGTAGCTGGAACAGTCGTTGGAAACTATCAGCCTCTAATAAGTTAATTCTTGAATTGAAAATTTTGACTAAATTGAATGAGTGGTCGGCCGTGAAGGATTTGAACCTTCGACAAATTGGTTAAAAGCCAACTGCTCTACCAACTGAGCTAACGGCCGACAATAAGGTTTTTATTGAGTATAACTCAAGCTACAGTATAGTAGCAGTACTAAGTAAGCTTTAAATAATTAGCTTAAAGCTTAAATAAGAAGTGGTCGGCCGTGAAGGATTTGAACCTTCGACAAATTGGTTAAAAGCCAACTGCTCTACCAACTGAGCTAACGGCCGACATATTGTATTATTAGATATGTATCTAATTTTTTCTAATGGCTTTCCTGCAATTGGGCTAATGCCCAGCGCTCCTAGCGCTTTTGAAAGTGGTCGGCCGTGAAGGATTTGAACCTTCGACAAATTGGTTAAAAGCCAACTGCTCTACCAACTGAGCTAACGGCCGACATAGTGCGATAAGGTTGGTGCCTCAACGCGCCGCATATGATACTGATAAAAAAATTTAGTGCAACAACAAATTTCGTTTTTTTAACGTTTATTTGTTGTTTGCTTAAAAACAAAGCAAAGCGCTAATTTTCTCAGCAATCAAAAAAGTAATTATTGAATTAAACTTTCTAAACGCGGTTTTGCCAACTGAGCTGATGTTGAATCAGGGTACTCACTTAATAACTGGCGAAATAAGGTGATCGCTTTCGTGTTATTTTGTTGCTTCTGCGCGACTATCCCAAGTTTCAATAGCGCGTCAGGACGTTTACCTGAATCTGGGTGTTGTTCAACAACTATGGCAAATTCCTTCTCAGACTCAACTAGCTCACCTTTATTAAATAATAGCTGACCTAACCAATAATGCGCATTAGGGGCATAAGAAGATTGTGGGTAAGCTTTATTAAAGGCATGAAAAGCAGGAATAGCTTCTTCGTAACGATTTTCTTTAAGCACCATATTTAGCGCTTTATCGTAGGTTTCATTTTCAGTTAAGTCATCACTGTAATTTTGTGATGCTGCACTTGCATCTACTGCAATAGCACTAGGTACTTGAGGCGTTGACTGAAGCGCTTCTCTAACACGTCTATCAAGCTCTTGATAAAGCTCTCGTTGACGCTCTAACACTTGAGAAAGTTGGTGAGTATGTAACTCAGTAACACCACGTAACTCATTCACTTGAACTTGCATATCATCAAGTTGACGTTGTACATTCACTTGTGCGCGATTTCGTGCATCAAGCTTTCGCTCTACGTTGGCTAATTGTTCGGCTAAAGAGCTTGTAGCTTGCGACGAAGCTTGATTTGAAGAACTAACATCTATAACTGGTGCTTGAGCTGCTAATGAAGTAGACACGCTAGCAGTAAGCATTGCAGTAAATAAAGCCGTTCGATTTGGAAAGGCTAGTTTCATTTATTGACCTATCTATTACTAAGAATTATGACTTAGTACTTTGCTACTTACTAATATTGACTATTAGTAAGTAGCTATTAATATTTGGCTTTTAACAGCCAGCTATTAGTATACGATTACTGCACGACGGTTTTTAGCGAACGCTTCTTCAGAGCGATCTTTAACCATTGGCTTTTCTTCGCCGTAACTTACAACAGATAACTGCTCAGCTGATACACCCATATTTGCTAAATAAGTTTCTACCGCTTTAGCACGACGTTCACCTAGCGCAATGTTGTATTCTGGAGTACCACGCTCATCGGCATGACCTTCAATAACTACTTTAACATTTGAGTTAGCCGTTAAGAACTTAGCATGCGCATCTAAAATACTTGCATATTCATCGCTAACATTCGATACATCAAAGTCGAAATAAACAATATGTTCCGCACGCAATTTTGCAAGCTCTTGACGCTTTTGTTCTTCGATTTCAGCAGCTTTCTTAGCAGCTTGAACTCTAACTGCCTCTTCTGCTTCTGCTTTTTGTTGAGCAGCAACCATTTCGGCATTGGTATCAACTGTCGTTTCATCACTGCCTTCATCATTTGAGCTACAAGCAGCTAAAGCTAATAATGGTAAAGCAATGACAGCGTTTTTTAGAGTTTTGTTTAAGCGCATATTATTTTTCCTTATTTGAAACAATAGTAATTTAAATATTTAAAATTTTGTTTAACTTAGATAAAAACCTAAGCCTTATAAAAACGGTGACCAAGCAGGTGATTTCACTTGACCATCCAGTGCTGGTAAACGCGCTTTAAAGCGCCCATCTACCGACACCAAGCCCAACACTTGCCTTTTATTATGCAAGGTTGAGTATATTATCATTCCGCCATTAGGTGAAACGCTAGGCGATTCATCTAAACGAGTTTCAGTTAACACTTGGAATAAGCCAGAATCTAATTCTTGTTTCGCTAGGCGATATTGACCACGTGTTCTGTTAACCATAATGAGTTGTTTACCGTCTGGTGTTATAGAGCCACCTAAATTCATTTCACCATCAAAGGTTAAGCGTCTAATTTTACCATCGACTAAATTTACGCGATATAGCTGCGGTTTACCACCCCGTTCTGAACTAAATACTAAAGAATTACCATCAGGTGACCAACTTGGCTCCGTATCGATGGATCTATTACGGGTAATTCGACGTAATTTTTTGTTTGCTAACGTCATTACGTATAAATCTGGATTGCCATCTTTTGATAATACCATCGCCATTTTTTTACCATCAGGTGAAAATCTCGGGGCACTATTTATACCTTTAAAGGAGCTTATTAATTGTCGCTGACCTGTGTAAATATTCATAGTATGAATTTGTGCTTGGCGGTTTTCAAACGAAACATAAGTCAATTGTTCACCATCTGGATGCCAAGACGGTGACATTAATGGCTCTTTAGAACTTAACAATACTTGCTCGTTAAAACCATCATAATCAGCAAAAGCTAATTGATAAGGAAACTTTCCTTGATCACGAACAATAACATAAGCAATTTGCGTTAAAAACGCACCTTTACTGCCCGTTAAAGCTTCATAGACCGCATTACTAATTGTGTGACCATAACGACGAAATTGGCTACTAGAAATTAGCGCACTACTTTGACTCAAAATATGATCTTGCGTTTGCACTAATTCGCCATTACTGAGCATAGAAGCTTGCCCACCTGTGATTTGGCCTCGAATGACGTCCACCAATTGATAACTCACTTGGTACTTACCTATGGTGCTTTCTTCAATTTTACCAACTAGTACAGCCTCTACACCTAGACTAGCCCACGCGGTATAATCAAGTACACTGGCCGTTGTTGGTATTTGTGGGAATTTATCTGCACTGATTGGGCTAAATTTACCACTTCGTAATAAATCATCACTGATAACTTTTGTAATCTTCTCTGGAGGCTCGCCAACGCCTTGCCATTGAAAAGGAACTATAGCAATGGGACGAGCACTATCTATGCCGCCAGTGATCACTATTTCTAGTGTCGCCATCGCAGAAGTGGAAAGTAAGGTTATAAAAAGGCCAAGGAGTAATTTAATTTTCATTGTTCACTTATTATGCTATTTGCTGTTATTAATAGATTCAGTTAAAACTCGGGTACAACTGATACGTCAATTTTGCTCATTAATTTAAACACTTCAGGATCTTTCGATACTGGTAAAGTGCCCGCTTTATAAATCGCTTGTTTAGCGGCATCACAAACGACTCGATCACCGGTACCATTAGTCACAAATTGTACATTGCCTGATGGTGCAAGACTTATGGTTAATTTACAAGACTTTCCTTCCATTGTACTGCGATCTTTTATCATTCTCTGATCGATCATATTTTTTATCAGAGCACCGTAACGCTGAACTTCAGACATCCGTTGTTGCTGCCTAGCTTTATTACGGGTTGCCATTTCTGCGGACATTTGCTCAGCTAAAAGTTTTTCACGAGCGGCTTTATCAGCAGCTTCTTTTGCTTTTCGCTGACGTTCTTCTGCTTGTTTTTTACGAATTTCATCGGCTTTTTTCGCAGCAGCTTCAGCTTTTAAACGTTTAGATCGTGCAAGTGCAGCAGCATCTTCCGCTTTTTGCTTCTCTTGCTCTTTTTGTTTTCTTATCGATTCTGCTTTTGCCGCTTTTGCAGCAGCATCTTTGGCTGCTTTATCTGCTTTCTTTTTCTCTTGCTCTTTCTGTTTACGTTGTTTTTCTAATTTCTTAATACGTGCTTCTTCTTGTGCTCGTCGTTTTTTGGCTTCATTAGCACGCTTTTCAATATCTCTAAGACGTCTTTTTTCTGCAGCAGCATCGTCTGCTTTTTGTTTTTTAATTTTATTAATAGCTTGTTGTAATTTCTCAGCATCAACAACAGTAGCTTCAATGGGTTTTACTTCAGCAATGGTGGGGCTTTGTTTCGGCTTTAAAGGATTACTAAAATCCCCCATAAACAATACCGCTAATAAGGCAGTATGTAGAATGATACTTAACCATGTCGCTTTAATGAGTGTGGCGCGTTCGTACTTCTGATTCACGTTAGTTCTCCAATGAATCAGTCATCAAGCCTACTGAAGGCACTCCAGCCACGGTTTGTAATAAAACCATCAACTGAATAACAGCATCATATGAAACGGCGCCGTCTCCATTAACTACAACGGGTGTATCTGGATTTATCATTAAATGCGCTTTCACTAACGTGGCAACTTCTTCAGCGGATAACGGCTCCTTATCGTTAGCGCCAAGTGTAATATAATACAAGCCTTGTGCATCCACTGAAGCAACCAATGGTGGCTTAGTATCTTTATCCATAGGCTCAGCGTCGGCTTTGGGTAAATCAACTTTTACACCTTGGGTAATTAAGGGGGCGGTAACCATGAATATAATCAGCAGTACCAGCATAACATCAATGTAAGGAACAACATTGATTTCAGCAACTTTTCTGCGTCTAACTCTTTGATACATAGATTTTGCTCTTAATTCTTCTTGCGATTATGCTTGCGGCTCAATAACAGACTGTCGTTGTAAAATACTTGAAAATTCTTCCATAAAGTTACCATAGCTATTTTCAAGCTTTTCAACTTTATGGCTAAAACGGTTAAAAGCCATAACGGCAGGAATTGCCGCAAATAAGCCCATTGCCGTTGCAATCAAAGCTTCTGCAATACCCGGCGCAACCATAGCTAGCGTTGCTTGTTGTACTGCACCTAAACCAATAAAAGAATTCATAATTCCCCAAACGGTACCAAATAATCCTATATAGGGACTAATAGAGCCAACCGTTGCCATGAAAGGTAAATGGGTTTCTAAACTGTCAACTTCACGAGATAATGCAACACGCATTGCACGGTGAGTACCATCTACTATGGTATGAGGATCATTAATTTTACTTTTGCGTAAACGCGCAAATTCTTTAAAACCTGCGACAAACAAACTTTCTATACCTTGAATTTGTGGCTTTACTGAAATTTCATTGTACAGTTTACTTAAATCCGCCCCGCTCCAAAATTTATCTTCAAAGTCTTTTAATTGAGTCTTTGCGAGGGTAAGCGCTTGACGACGCTGAAAGATCATAGCCCAGCAGGCAATAGAAAAAGCCAACAAGGTTAACATAACAAACTTAACCAATAAGCTGGCTTCTAATACAAGTTCAAAAATTGAAAATTCAGCAGACACGTTTTAACGCTCCTAATATCGATTCTGGAATAGCCACAGGCTTTGCTCTTTGTGAGTCTTGGTTTTGAAATTTCACACAAGCAACGTGGACTACCGCAGTACATATCACTTGTTGTGCTTGGTTGGTAATTTGTTGATGAAACACTAAACTAGCGCGTTTTAAAGTAGTAATTACCGAGCTTACCTCAAGTAGGTCATCTAACATAGCCGAAGCAAGATTATTCATCTCAACTTTTCTGACCACAAAACCTATATTTTGTTCTAAAAACTTTGTTTGATTGATACCAAGCTCTCTTAACCACTCAGTTCTAGCACGCTCAAAAAATTTTAGATAATTTGCATAGTAAACAATCCCACCTGCATCGGTATCTTCATAGTAAACTCGTACAGCATAGCGTTGGCTTGTTTTTGGCATTTACAGCAGGTTTTAATGGGTAAAATAAAAGATGAATCTATAGTAATAGATAACCTAGCTGACAAACAAGACGTTAAACATGAATAATTACACTTTAGTGCCAAAAAAAAGTTTTTTTACCATGAAACCAATTGAATTAACTTTTTGATCATTCATCGATAATTAAAGTGGCTCTTAGCAAGGAAGACAATACTTTGAATGTAAGTAATGGTTATCCTTCTTATCTAAATGAGTAATGTGGCTTATAAGCCTTTAAACTCGCGCGTGTGAAGCTTTTCAGGAAAGTGCTAACTTTCATGAAAAGCTCTGAATTGGCCAAATACTTACTTTATTTGAAATAAAAGCACTATTTTTTATAATTACTAATATAACTAATCATTAGGTAATATTTACCTCTTAAATAGTTATTCAAGAAATAGCAAGAAAGCTGCCTAAAATACGTTATAAAATGGATATGTATGCACAAGAACCCTTCATATTTATAACATTAGTTTTTCTAATGCGAAATGTTATTTTTTTTTGTTTGTCAAAAAAAGTAACAAACTCTACACTACCCTTGTTTTCTGGTTTAACTTCTTAAGTTAGCGCAATGATGAATTTACTTCCCCTGTAGAAACATCTTTTACTAGAAGGCTTTGATTAGATACTTTGTTATCTTTTCTCTCTGACATGTTTCTTGAAGTTGTCTATTTTACAGGCTTCCTTCTATCAACTTTATTTTTAAGTTGGCCCACAACCTTGGTTGTGGGCTTTTTTTATTCCAATTTTTAAAATAAACAAAACTGTTCTTTGCAAAACTTTATTTGCTTTTACGCTAGGCGATTTCCACTATATGCCTAACGAATCTTTTGCTATGGAGGCTAAATGTTGATCAACAGGTGGCGGAGAAGTATCAATACCTGCTTCAAGGTTTTCAACCACTGTTTTCAATACCTTAATACGCGCAAACCATTTATGATTACCCGCAATCACTGACCAAGGGTTATTTATTGTAGAGGTTTGAGCAAACATATCGTTAATCGCTTGCTGATAGTCTGACCACTTAGTGCGATTTCGAAAATCTTCTACGGTCAATTTCCAGCGTTTATTCGGGTTATTTAATCGTTCTTCAAAGCGCTTTAATTGCTCTTCTTCATTAATATGAAGAAAAACTTTAATGATGCGCACACCGTCATCAGACAATAATCTTTCAAACTCATTAATCTCTTGATAAGCTCGTTGCCACTGCATATCAGTGGCAAACTTTTCGACACGCTCAACCAACACCCTGCCATAGTATGAACGATCAAAAATAGCTAAAGTGCCCGCTGCAGGTAATTTCGTTTGAAAACGGTAAAGATAATGTTTTCCTTGCTCTTCAGCTGAGGGAGCTGCGATTGGATAAACAGTAAAGCCTCTGGGATCGAGTTTTTCAGTTAAGCGGCGAATTGAGCCACCTTTACCACCTGCATCCCAACCTTCAAAAACAATAATGGCGCGCTTACCTTGTCTAAAATAAGCCTGTTGAACCTGTAACATGCGCTTTTGCCATTTATGAAGCTTTTTTTCATAGTAAGCTTTATCAGGCATTGATTGTGTTAAATCAACCTGTGAAAGTGTTGGAGGATGTTGCTCTATGATTATCTCTGAAGGCTTATACATACATTTGATTCAAGTAAAAATAATTAATCTACTATATCTAATATAAAAAAATAATCACTGCTTTATTTAATTAGAAATATTCATAGGCTTAGCGATAAAACTCTATAATGTCATAAAGTTGCCAAGCGTAGTTACAATTGCCCTAAGACTTGAGCAGGTTCAATTTTAGTCGCTCGCCAAGCAGGATAAATGGTCGCAATTAACGACATAACTAAGGCAGTACCCACTGTGATATAAACATCCTGCATATGTAACTGGCTGGGGATATGATCAATGAAATAGACATCAGCAGATAATAGCTGCATAGAGAACAGTTGTTCAAAGAACATCACAATGCTAGCAAGGTTTAATGACAAATAAACGCCAAGAGCACTACCGACCAAGCAGCCTAAAACGCCATTAACTAAGCCTTGATAAATAAACGTAAGCATAATGACACTCGCAGGTGCGCCCATGGTTTTTAGAATGGCTATATCACCTTGTTTTTCATTGACGGCCATGATCAAGGTAGAAACAATATTAAAACTTGCCACTGCAATCACTAGTACAAGGACAATAAACATCACCATACGCACTAATTGAATATCATTAAATAAGTGCCCTTGTGTACGTGTCCAATCCATAATATAAACATAATGGTCAAAATTATAGGCGATAGCTCTAGCAATATTTGGCGAATCGAATACATCATTAAGCTTTAATCGAATGCCCTGCACTTCCTCTGCTTGGTAACCTTTAATGTCTGCTGCTTGATCTAAAGAAATATACGCTAAGGTTTCATCAATTGTGCCGCCAAATTTGAAGATACCCACAATAGTCATGTGACGTTTTATGGGTGCTGCAAAAAGTTGTTGGGAATTAGCTTTATCTAATGGCTGTGACGAAGAAGGCAATAATAATTGCACTTTATCACCTATATTAACTTGCAGTTTTTTTGCGACGCCCGCACCAATAATTATTCCAGATGATTGCTGCTCTTTATCAGCCAATGCTTGCCAGCTGCCTTCAACGACATATTGCTCAATATCTGACACGAGTGTTTCCATGTCGGGCTCAACACCTCTAACTTCCAGTGCTTTCAAATGAGTATCATGTTGCATCATACCAGTAAGTGAGATTACGGGCGCAGCGGCCACAACATGTTGATTAGCTTGTACTTGTTTAACACTGTTTGGCCAGTCTTTTATTGGTTTATTAACAGCCATCAATTCAGCGTGCGGTACTATAGATAGTAATCGCTGGGCTAATTCACGCTCAAAACCATTCATAGCACTTAAGGCAACAATCAACACTAAGGTACCTAACGCGATGCCTATTGTTGAAGAAGCAGAAATAAAGCTAGAAAAGCCGTGACCATGACGGCTACGGACATAACGTAAGGCTAAAAATACACTAAAAGGTTTAAACATTAGCGCTTTGCTCTTGGCTATCATTTGCTTCTAGTTGATAAGCTTGTGCGGGTATAAAAGGCGATAACTTACCGTGATCTAGCTTTAGCTGCCTATCCATACGCATGGCTAAAGCAATATCATGGGTTACGATGACAAAACTGGTTTGCACCTTCTCATTAAGCTCTCTGATCAGCTGATAGATTTGCTCTGCGGTATCACTATCTAAATTACCCGTTGGCTCATCCGCCAAAATTAACGCGGGTTTAGTCACTAATGCACGAGCAATGGCTGTGCGCTGACGCTCGCCTCCAGATAGCTCGCTGGGTCTGTGATGAGCACGATGAGCTAAACCGACCTGCGCTAATACTTCTGTTGCCGATTTCATAGCTTCTTTAGGGCTGTCACCTCTAATCATCAGTGGCATTGCGACATTTTCAAGGGCGGTAAATTCCATCATTAAATGATGAAATTGATAAATAAAACCAATATTTTTATTACGAAAAGCAGCTCTTTGCTTATCAGACAAGGTTAAAATATTCGTGCCATTAATATATACCTCGCCCGCTGTCGGCAAATCTAAAGCACCAGCAAGGTGTAAAAAAGTACTTTTACCACATCCTGAGCTACCCACAATGGCTAATAACTCACCTTTTTCTACCGTCAATTCAAGCTTATCTAAAACAGGGGTTTCAAGTTCACCTTGAAAATATGACTTTGATAATTGATCACAATGTAAAACTTTACTCATTACGTAACACCTCTGCCGGTTGAGTATTAGATGCCTGAAAAGCGGGATATAAAGTAGCAAGGAAGCTCATGACTAATGCTGAAATAGCAATCACAACAACATTCATTAAGTCTAACTGTATGGGTAACTCTTGCACCGCATAACCTGTACCGAAAATATTTACGCCCAACAGCGCTAAAACATCATTTAAATATTGGCTTAAAAGTATTCCTAAAATACTGCCTAAACTCACACCCCATAAACCATTCACCATGCCTTGAGTTATAAATATTTTTACCACTCCAACTTTAGACAAACCTAAAGTTTGTAAAATACCTATTTCACCTTGCTTTTCAATAACCACCATCACTAGCGCTGAAACAATATTAAAAGCCGCAACGGCAACAATTAAACTTAACATCAGCCACATCATTTTTTTCTCCATTCTCACTGCGGAAAAAAGCGCCCCTTGGCTGTCATTCCATGTTGTAACATCTAACATTTTAGTATTTTGTGTTAGCAATTCATTATTATTTTTCAAAGCCTTAACTACTTTATCAGCGTTGAATGCATCGTCTAAATACAAACGTAATTTCTCAATACCATCACCTTTTCGACGTAATAATTTTGCACCATAATGACTGTGCACATAAACCATAGCATCGTCCACTTGCGAGCCAACATCAAAAATTCCCGTAACGGTAAAAGCACGTTGAACTGGTATGCGCCCCATTGGTGTAAAAATAGTTTTATTGGGTAAAACAAGTCGAACAGTATCTTGTAAAGATACGCCTAATTTATTCGCCAATGAACGCCCTAATACAATATTATACGCCTGCTCAGATAAGCTAGATAATGAGCCAGCGGCCATATGTTCACTGATAAGGTTACCCTGCTCATACTCGGGGATAATTCCTTGAAGCACTACGCCTTGTAAGTTGTCTGGGGACTGAATTAAAGCTTCACTACTTAAAAAAGGAGTAACTTTATTTATGTGCGGTTGTTGAAGTAATGTCTCTCTCAAAGCTTGCCATTGTGCTAGTTTACCTGGCTCATTAGTATTAGCGTTTGCTATCACAACATGAGGGACAATACCTAAAATGCGCTTTTTCAATTCGCCTTCAAAGCCATTCATGACCGAAACAACCGTAATCAACGAGGCAACACCAAGTAGAATGCCTACAGTAGAGAAAAAGGTAATAAAAGAGATAAAGCCAGTGCTTTTTTTACTTCGGCTATAACGTAAACCAATGAAGAGGCTAACAGGTTGAAACATTTAATTATTGTTACTAAATAGTTGAATGGTTAATCTGTGCGTTAGCATAACACAATCAATAACTTTGTCTGAATTAAAGATACTTAAAAGCTAAGATATCTGCTATAAGTTTGTTATTACACGAATTTTATCAAATTCATTTACGAGTTAAGTAGAAGAGAACAAAATGAATAATGAAACAACCACAAAGCTTGCCAAATATCATGAATTTTTCTCAATCACGCATGAATTTAGCATCAATATATTACCCCTTGATGAGAAAAAAGTAACAAGCTACGAGCAATTTATCGCAAACATGCCTGCACCGTTTAAAATGGCCAGCGAAATAACCACGATAGATCAAAGTGCACTGCGCCCGTTACAAGGATTATCAGGGGTTGCCAGCCAGCTGGTTGACTTTTTAAACCACCAAAGTGAAAAAATCAATTTGCTGATGGGCTATATTCTCAGTCAACAAGATGAAGAGCAACATCGATATCAAGGTGTTGAATTTGGCGGCGGCGGTTTATTATTCAGTGCAAAAACGCCTTTTACAGTTGGTCAAATTGTGGAAATGAAAATATTTCTTCTAGCCAATAATTGCGCTGTGTTTTGCTATGGTGAAATTATCGAGATTGAAGAAAGCCCAGACGGCTATCACCATAAGGCTATTTTTCACTTTATACGTGAAGATGACAGAGAAGTACTTGTGCGCACAAGCTTACATGAGCAATCTAAACAGCTACAACAACTGGCTAAGCAAAGAGACTTAGACGCAAAAGAGTAAAGTGTAGTGGTTATTTAAAAGTGTCTGCTAACTCAGTTAAGTGTTTTGACTGCTCATTTAGCATCGCAATGTTTTTCGATAAGATATCAGAATCTTCAAGCTCTTGCGCCAAATCAGCTACTCGCTGCACATTTTGATTAACTTCTTCAGCTACAACACTTTGCTGCTCAGCAGCCGTTGAAACCTGCGTGGTGATATCGCTAATCGCTAACATTTGTTGATGTATATTTTCTGTTGAATGCTGAACCTTTTCACCAGAGTCAACACAGGCCGTACTGATGTCGATATTTTCAGACATTAACTTTGAAACATTGGCAAGCATTGAAGTGACTTGATGCACAGAGTCATTAATTCCTTCAGAAACACTGTGAGTTCTGCCACTTAACGAACGAACTTCGTCAGCAACAACCGCAAAACCTCGCCCTTGCTCTCCTGCCCTTGCCGCTTCAATAGCAGCATTTAAAGCCAATAAATTGGTTTGATCTGCAATTCCTTGAATTTCAGCCATTTGATCATTAATGGAGGTAACAATATTAACTAATTCATTAGACGTTGTATTTGCGATAGCAACTTTATCTTTTAAAGTCATATTACTTGTCATTGAATCCGCCATTAAACTTTCTGTTTGCTCACATTCGTGACTAACGTTACCTACCCGCTCAGACGTAGACACTACATTTTTACTTACTTCGGCAATTGTCGTTGACATCTGATTCATCGATGCGGCAATTTGGGTTGTTTCATTATTTTGTCGCTGAATTTTATCATTAATAATTGAAACTGCATGGTTTAAGTCAGCCACTACATTACCGATGACTTTTAATGAATCATTAGTGCGTCCTAAAATAGTTCTGATTCTAGCTTTATATAGACTTTGTCTGAATTCTAGAATAGACGTTGCTCCACCATCGGTATAAACCGCACGACATACACTGGTATATTTTGCTTTTTCCTGGGCAATATAACGCGGAATAGTCACTATCTCATCAAAGAAAGAAAAGAATAATATAACCAGCATAATTAACGTAATCGCGGCAGCGAGTAACCCTGAGAAATAAAAAGCACTGCCAACAATAGTAATGGTTGAAATCAGTGACACAACCCGTTTAATTAAGGCAATTCGCTGCTCTGACATACCTAGCTGATCGTTATTAATGGCTTGATAAACGGCTGCTGCTTTTTGTTTTTGAGCATCAGTCGCTTTAACGCGCACCGATTGATATCCAGTTAATATACCTTTCTCATACATAGGGGTTACATAGGCGTTTACCCAATAGTAACGACCATCTTTGCAAAGGTTTTTAACTATGCCCTGCCAGTGGTTGCCCGCTTCTAACTCTACCCATAAGTCCTTAAAGGCTGCTTTGGGCATGTCAGGATGGCGGACAATATTATGATTTTTTCCTAATAATTCTTCTTGACTATAACCCGCTACTTTACAAAAAATATCATTTGCGTAAGTAATTACACCTCGCTTATCAGTAAGAGAGACTAGTTGTTCAGTTTCATCAAAAAGAACTTCTTCATCAATAATTGTTTGTCCACGCCTAGCCATAACATGAATAGTCCATATAAAATAAGATGCTATTAAGTCTAGACCAAGTTAAATTTTTTGCTATAACAGTAAAACAAGGTTAAGTGACAGAAACTAAAGATAAATATGGCATTATTTCTTCATCAAAGTTTGCTAAGCTAAGTGCGCTTCAAACAAACATTTTTAATTGATTTAAAACGTTAAACACAACGAACGAGGGTTTCCATGCTAATAGTGATCACACTACTCGCGTTAGGCATTATTGTAGGCGGCGTTTTATTATTGAAGCAGTCAGCAAAAAAATTTAATTTAACTCCTGAGCAGCTCGAAAAAATTAAACAGCGTAATGAGCAACTTGATAAAGAAGACCTTGATAAATAAGATATAGATAAATAACAAGGCAAATTTGCTGGGATTAACTTCTGTAAAGCGTTTTAATTAAGTGATAGCCAAACTTAGTTTTGATAGGTCCGTGCACAGTGAGCAACGCTTTTTTAAACACTACATCATCAAATGCCTTTACCATTTGCCCTCGACGAAACTCGCCTAAATCCCCACCTTTTTTCTTAGAAGGACAAATAGAGAACTTTCTTGCTAGTTGCGAAAAATCAGCCCCTTTATCTAATTTAGTTTTTAATTCCAAGGCTTGTTTTTCAGTTTTAACCAAAATATGAATTGCTGCCGCAGTTGCCATTTATTTGCTCGAATTGAATCTAGATACTAGCATTATAACGAGATATTAATTTCTGGGTAAAATCATATTTTACTTGGACTAATATAATGATTGACATAAAATGTCACTATCTTATTATCATTTGAAATTCTTCCTCTGCAAGTAGGTAAAATAATGAGCACAATTCAACATTTATTTGAAAATAATAAACAATGGGCTGATAAAATCACCGCCGAAGATCCTAATTTTTTTCAAGTCCTTTCTGAGCAACAATCTCCTAAGTATTTGTGGATAGGCTGTTCAGATTCTCGTGTACCCGCTAATCAGCTATTAGGTATGCAACCTGGTGAAGTTTTTGTTCATCGTAATATTGCAAACCAAGTAATTTATACCGATCTAAATTGCCTATCTGTTATTCAGTATGCTGTTGAAGTATTAAAAGTAGAGCATATTATTGTTTGTGGTCATTATGGCTGTGGTGGTGTTATGGCTTCCATGGACGATCAAAGCCATGGCTTGATTGATAATTGGCTTCATCATATAGCTGATGTTTATCGTTTTCATAAAGAAACGATTGATAAGGTGACTGATGAGCAAGAGCGTGTGAACTTAATGTGTGAATTAAACGTTATTGAACAAGTGGCAAACGTTTGTAAAACCACTACCTTACAAAACGCATGGAAAAATAACCAAGAGCTTACCGTTCATGGTTTAGTCTACAATTTAAAAGACGGTATCTTAAAAGATTTAAATGTCTCGGTAAGTAGTCAAAACTAAAATCCTCAAGCCTGATATCTATTAAATTAAACCTTTGATAGTTAGTCTAATTAAACAAAAGCCGCAGTAAGTTTTACTTAGCGCGGCTTTTTTATCGCTCACTCAAGTTTAGAGTTTAATCAAGTATATACTCAGTGAAGCCACTGCTGTAATACTGAAATAACGCAAATTAGTACGTTAAAGGACACCTCGTTCCATCTGATTAAGCTCTATCGATTTAAACAATGTTGAAAAATTACCTTCGCCAAAACCTTGATCATTAACACGTTGAATCATTTCAATAAAAATAGGTCCAAATAAATTCTTAGTAAAGATCTGTAATAAATAAGAATTATCTGCTTGGCTATCAACTAAAATTTGATGCTCTCTAATTTTTTCTTTGTCTTCTTTGACCCAAGGAACTCGATCAAATATTTCATCATAATACTCTGGCACTATGTGTAAGGTATCAATCACCGAGCGATCGAGCTTATCTAAAGAGTCAACTAAATCATCTGTTAAGAAAGCTAAATGTTGTACACCAGGGCCATTGTACTCATCTAAATATTCATCTATTTGGTTATCTTTGCTGCCTTTACCTTCATTGATAGGAATACAGAAATTACCACAAGGTGATTGGAGTGCATAAGAAACCAAGGCAGTTTTCACCCCTTTAATATCGAAGTAACGTACTTCAGTAAACGCAAAAACTTCTTTATAAAAATCAGCCCATTTTTGCATTGTACCTTGATACACATTATTGGTTAGATGATCGACAGCTAAAAAGCCTTTATCTTCTACCTTTACTGGCATGTCGTGAGCAATAAAATCTGTCTCATAAATAGCCCCTTTATTTTTTCCTTCTGTTTTAAAATGATCAATAAAGTAGATAAGACTATCACCAATCCCGAAAATTGCCGGATAAGGGAGTTTATTTTTCACATCCATGGCTGACTTTGCGCCACGTTTAAGTGCTTGCTCAAAAGCAAAGTCTGCATCTTCAACTCGCCAGCCCATTGAACAAATGGCTGGTCCATGACTTTTTGCAAACTCTTTCGAAAAACCGGTAGTTTCTCTATTCAATAAAAAATGAATATCATTTTGATTGAAGTAATCAATGTCACGGCCTTTAAACTTTTTCGTTTTTGAAAAACCAAAACCATAAAAAGCCTTCTCCATAAAGTCAGAGTCAGGACTAGCATATTCGGTAAATTCTATACCACATAGTTTTAATGGATTTTGTTTTGTAGTGGTTACATCTGTCATTTGGTCATCTCTTGTCTTCAATTATCCGCGCTAATACCGCACTAATGAAAAGGTGCGTACTTGTTAATAATTTCATTATCTAGTGGAATTTATTAAAGCGAAAGCTCACGACAAACAGGAGTTAAAAATGAGATGTAAAAGAAAATGTACGTGCAAGTAACATTAAAATTTAGTGAATGTTGCTCGTATAAGATAACCCTTGCGCTCTGCTTGTATGAGTTTATTTACAGCTACTAAGTTTAAGAGAGCACTATTGAAAATATGTATCCCTATAAATAGGAACAAAACAAGAAAAGTAATAGAGTGACACTGGCTGTTTGTCGCTACTATCATGGAGAAATTGGTAAAAACTTGAGGTAGGTACTATTAAACACTTAGAAGGTGTAAGAAAATAATTAGTGCTTTATCTCTTAACTATTAACGGCCATTTAGGGCCGTAGTATTTCGTCATGATTTCATCAAGCACGCCTTTACTTCTTAGTCGCTCTACTGCCGCAGATAATTGCTCTGCTTTATCAATAAACGGTGACTTTACTGATAATTGTAACCATTGAGTACGTGAACCAAGAGTAATTTTATTTGTTAAATCAAAATAGCCATCAAGACTCAACCTTCTGATTTGATGCAACAGTAATTGTGAACCGCCTGCCATCGCATCTACACGACCTTTGTTTAGCATGCTTACAACTTGTTGATAATTAGTTAAAGGAAGGATATTCAACTGCTTATCAGCATCAAATTTGTCACTTAAATGTGAGCCTCTCACTTTAGCAATGGTGAAATTATAAAGATCCTCATAGCGAGCAAGTTTTTTACTATTATTACCAATGACAATAGTATTTATTTCACGAATAGGCGCCACTAATTGCGTTAAGTGTTTTCTAGCTGGTGAGCTGAAGATGATCCCACCGTCATGCTCTCCAAACTCAATACTTTTCCATATTCTCGCATAAGGCATTAAGATCTTGTTGATACAAATACCTGATTCAGCTTCTATCGCGGTCAAATAATCCCAGTGCACACCGGTAGGTTTATTATCATCAGCGATATAACCTATTGGCTCAGAGTGAATAACATGAAAAGTTATACAATCATCATTGTTGGCTAGCACCTTAAAAGTGCAAATAAAGATAAAAACAGTCTGCAGGATTGATTTTATATTTCTCAACAGCAACACCTCTAATTGTAGGAAGGTTATTAACCAACAATTTCCATCAGTTTAACTTTATATAAACAAGAGTAGCATAAATTAACCACGAAAAAGCCAGAATAAAAATTAACTAACATCTATATCACCATTTCCGCTTAAGTTTCATTTTCAATATATTCGATAAAGTTAATACTTTTACAACAATTTCGACCATGTTTTTTGGCTTGATATAACGAATAATCCGCAGCACGAATAACATCTTTAGCCGATAACTCTTTTTTCACCTGCTCAGTAGATGAAACGGTACATGCCCCTACGCTAACCGTAACATAAGGTGCAGTTTTAGAGGCAGGATGCGGTAAATTTAATTTTTCAAACGACGCTATAATTTGGTTTAACTTATTCTCAAGAGATTCTGGTGCGAAGTCACTATAAAACATAATAAACTCTTCGCCACCATAACGCGCACATAAATCATTTCTACGTTTAAAGTGCTCATTTAACGTTTGTGCGACTTTAACTAAAGCTTCATCACCAGCTAAATGACCAGAGCTATCATTATATGATTTAAAATAATCGATATCGGCGATCATCACCGTAAACCCAACTCCTTGGCGGATAAACAATTGCCATTGTTGTTCAAAATGTTGTTCAAACCCTCTTCTGTTCGCAATCTGCGTTAATGTATCGGTATACACTTGTTGATTTAATAATGCTTTTTGGCGTGCAATAGTGGCCATTAATTCATTAAAATGTAGAGATACATTATCTAACTCTTTGACGTGATAACTCTCATCTAAGAATTTAACATTTTCATTTTCGTCAATGTTTTGAATTTGATTAGCCAATAACTTAACTGGCCGAATAATAATGTAAGAAATTAAGCTATAAACAATAAAAATTAAAACGGTAAAAAGGCTAATAAAAATAAAACTTTGCTTATCTAATAAAGGGGGAAACTCAGCGCTCGAATGCGTCATGGTTAGTTTCATTAGCGGTGCTTTTTGAAAATCCAATATATAACGTTCAGTTTCAGGAGCAATCCCCCTAAGCGGTTCATCGTCGGCCCAACTCATAATAGATAAAGAATTTGTTGAACCTGTAAATGGCGTCATTGTAATTTTCGTCATCGTGTATTTTTCAATTTCTTCGATCACCTTCGGAGTAAACAATTTTAGAAAAAGAATAAAACCATTATTTTTACCTGTACGATTAGAACGTTTAATTTCAGTAACACTGAATAAAGCGGGCCCTAGTTTTGTTTGAATCATGCCAGATTTTTGGGCAACTTTTTTATTTTTTGTACGTAAAGGAAATATACCTTTATTCTCGGAGGTGGCTTTAAAATCAAAAAATTTAAAATCTAAGGGTTTATCATTTTGATGGTCATAACCTTTAACAAACGCGATATCAAAATTTTCTTTGAAAATAACCACACCATCTAGCTTCAAACTGACAAACGTATCGTCAATATAGTTTTCCGAAATATACTCTGGCTGAGGATTATTAATATATTGATAAGATTGGTCCCAAACAGCATAGTCATAATTAATTGCATTTAATGACGTTAAGTAATTTTTCGCCGAGTAACTCAATATTTGCAACTCTTTCTGAACCACCTTCAAAATATTTTTTTCGAGTTGCGGTCGTTCAACAAAAACACGATAACTAACCACTGCACTGGTAAATAAAATAAAAATTAGAAAGAAAATACGGACCTGTAACTGATTAAAACTTAATGTTTTCACTATCATTTATCCAATAATATGAAATAACTGACAAAACAAGGTTATAACATCTCCTCGATTAAACTTAAGTTGATGCTATTAAAGAGTATAGAAGAAAATATTTAAACTGCTGAAATTACTGATAAGTCTTTACAGTCTGTATTAAAAATGAGGCGAAAGAAATCAAGGGGGATCAGAGACACTGATTGAAACGCGCAATCAATCACCTAGATGTGCTTAGTGGAGAAATGGACGCTCTAAACAAAAAAGCCTGAATAAACTAACGGGCTATGTGTCTGGAATACACCAAAACAAACAAAAATAGCAATAATAAACAAACACTTAAACCAAAAACTCCATACCAGTGATAGTGAGAAAAATTGGAAACCACAGAAAATCGAGAAATAAATTTATAATAAAATCAAATAACTACATTCTCATAAAAACAAAAAGTACTGTATAAGGGGACATAATTTTTCAAATATACGCTGAGCTAAATCTACAAAGTTATGATTTAATTTTAACATTCAAATCAAGTGACCGAATTGACTATGCCACTACATTCCAAGTCTTATTTTTCCGAAACAGAGCCTTTTTCGGTTCTTATGTACAAAAATATTTTTACCTTTTCTGGAAACTAGTAGTTCATACCGTTTTAATTTATTATCTCCATGTACAATAACAAAAATTTATACATAAATTTTATATTGAAAAGCATTAAATGGACTTATCATTTTGAACAAGCAAGAAACACACATAAAAGATCAACCAGCCATAAAACAACTGTTATCAAGAATGCCAGACGATGTTGCTAAAAGCTTTAATGATGAGCAACTCACACACCTTCTTACTGCTATTGGTTCTCGCAGTTGGGGCAAGCATAAAATAGATTTAAGAGGCACATTTAAACTCCCTCTGTATAAATGGCGATTTTACTATGTAGTGCTTGCAGGTAAAAACTACCGAGAGCTAACTAGAAAAGAAAAGGCCGTATCTTTACTTACAACCAGTATAATCTCTACCGCTTTTATATTTGTATCAGTAACGCTTGGTTTATTAGTTCTCTATCTGATAAAATCCGCGCTGGGAATTAACCTTTTTGATGGTTTTTCATTAGGTATATGGGATTGGTTTAAAGAAACATTTTCGTGATAAATATAATTGCCTATATCAAAAAAGTTAAATATTCAGAAAATACTCAAAAAATTTGTCAGTAATCTTTACATTGCAGTAAACTTAATAAAATTTATTCAAATACTTTATTGTTTATATTGAAGTTTAATTTATGGCTTAAATTTTGCTTACATGGGTAGATTTACAAATTTTTAAATGTTGTAAAAAGTCGTAAAGACTATCCTTTACGCTTAATATACATATAACAAGGAAGTTGCAGTAGCTGTGGTAAATAAAATTAAAAACTTCAATATTATAAATTCTCATTTAGTAGCAGTTTTGCTATTAACACTTTTAATCACTTCACCCGTTAAATCAGAAGAAAGGCAAGGCTTATTAGTTAACGCCGAGTTAACTGCTGAGCACGACGACAACGTGTTACGTAAAATTGATGCTACTTCAGATAGTGCCGCTAAGTTAGCTCCAGAAATCCAATATTTAACTAACTTTGGTAAGCATTTATTTGCAGTCAATTATGAAGGTGAATATGCTCTGTACGATAAAAACACTAAGCTCAATTATGATAATCACGATATAGGCATTTTAGCTAAACTTGAACATAGCTTAAAATTCAGCTCTGAATTTAAACTTGCATATCAAGATGAAATAGAAGAACCAGGTACTAATAACTCCTCATCGTTATTGCTTTCTGAATTTAACCAAACAGAGAAAAAGCAAGCACAAGCTAAGTTTTATTATGGTAAAAGAGATAGTATTGGGCAGTTAGTATTAGGTTTAGATCACCATGAAAATCGCTATACCAATAATTTACAAAGTTATCGTGACTATGACCGAAATAGAATTTCAGGTACCTTTTATTACCGCATAGCCCCTAAAACTCGCCTTTTATTTCAGGCAACCTTAGCTGATTATGATTACTTTGAACGTGATGGTATTCCCGCACAATCAAGTATAGAAAGTTTTTATTTAGCTGGGGTTGAATGGGATATTACCGCCAAAACTAGTGGTACCTTTAAAATAGGTTATCAAGGTAAAGACTTTAACGAAAATGCTTATAGTGATATTTCTGGGCTTTCTTACATGTTAGACATGACTTGGAAACCTAACACTTATAGCAAGGTTAAAATTGGTGCTAGTAGAATGACTCAAGAGTCTTCTCAATTTTTAGCCAGTGCTTTTATTAATAACGCATACTCTATTTATGGTGAACATGAAATTACACCACGAACTAAATTAACTGCTGGTTATGTATTTGATACTGCAGATATTACTTATGTATTAAACCGTACCGATAAACGCAATGACTTTAGTTTTGGCATAAACCATAGCTTATTAACTTGGCTCGAAGTTAACCTTGACTATCGCTTTATAGAAAGAAAGTCAGACTTTGAAGTTTATGAATTTACTTCCAACATCATCGGTTTATCGCTTACCACAACATTTGATTAACCAACTTATTATTAGTATTAAACAAGGAAAACAGGAACTTTTATGAAGATAATAAAACTTTTCTTCACTCTATTCTCAGCTATCATGCTTTTATTATCAGGGTTGAGTATTGCCGATGAAATTGATGATTATAAAATATCTTCAGATGATCAAATTTCTATCACTGTATTTAATGAAAGAGACTTAAGTATAGACAAAGTACGAGTAAGCGGTAATGGCACCATTTCTATGCCGTTATTAGGGCAAGTTGAAATTAAAGGCTTAACCATTACCGAAGTTGAACAAAAGTTAACGACATTATTATTAGATGGCTATTTAAAAAAACCAAACGTCACGGTTACCATTACAGAATACCGCCCTTTTTATATTAATGGCGAAGTGAAAAAGCCGGGTAGCTATCCTTATAAAAAAGGTTTAACGGTTGAAATGGCCGTAGCACTTGCTGGTGGTTTTACCGAAAGAGCTTCGAGAAACACCATTGAATTAGTCAGTGAGAATGACAAACGCTTTGTTAAAGCGGTTGCTCTACACGACAAAATTAAGCCAGGTGATGTAATCACTATCAGCGAAAGTTTTTTTTAAGGATATATGAACATGAATTCAGTAGTAGCTGATAACAAACCAGCACTTGTTGCATCTTCAAACAATGAAACCTTCAACAATGAAGAAATCATTGATTTAGGTCAGTACTGGCGCACTATAAAAAGAGCAAAGTGGAGCATAATAGCAATCACTTTATTTTGCTTACTCATTGGCGGTTATATTGCATCAACATCTGTGCCTATTTATCGTGCATCAGCAAAAATTCTAGCCGATCCCCAACAACCTAATGCTAACAGAAATGAACAGTATATAGCTTCTGCATTAGTATTTTTATATTACGAAACACAATATGAAATTATCAATTCACGCAATATAGCTGAAACCGTTGTTGATAAGCTAGGTTTGGTTGAAAAATATAAACAAGCACAGATAGAAGCTAAAAAAGAACCTGTCTCTGCAATAACCAGTACTATAAAAACCATAAAAACAGAGCTTTCAGCACTTTTCACGCCAAGTAATGAAACTGAAAGCAATTCGGCAAAAGACGCTCCATTATCAGATGCCGATTTAAAAATAATGCTTGCCTCATCAATTCAAGCAAACATTGAAGTTTCTGGCGGAAAACAAAGTCAAATAATCAATATTAGTTATACTTCACCTGACCCTAAGGAAGCCGCTGAAATCATTAACGCAATTTCGGATGCTTATATTCAATTTGGTTTAGAATCACGCTTAGGCGAAGTTAAAAATACAGAGTCTTGGTTAGGTGAACAATATGCTCAACTTAAAGAGAAGTTGCAAGAATCTGAAGCTAAATTAAGTGCCTATCGTTTACAAGAAGGTTTGGTTGATACTGAGCAGCAGCAACGTATCGCCAACACACAATTACAATCTTTAAATAATGAACTTATCCGTGCGCAAACCAAGTTAAGTGCTGCGGAAGAGCAATATTTACTTGTTAAAGATGTTAAGCCTGGCTCAAGCGAATTTTACTCATTAGGCCCAGTACTTCAAAATAAAAGTGCTAGTGACATGGTAAAAGAAGAAGCGTTTTTATCTCGTAAAGTCAATGAATTGAATGAACGATATGGTGAAAAACACCCTAAAATGATCGCGGCTCGTTCTGAACTGGCAAGTGCCCAAGAAAACCTTTCTGAAGAAGTTGGCAAGGTAGTAGATAATATTGAAAAAAACTATCGTTTGTCACAATTACAGGTTACTAATATTGAAAAGCTAATCAGTAAAACACGCAGCGACATTCACGATTTACAAAACGAAAATTTTTCATTAGTAACTTTAGAGCGTGAAGTTGAGAATAACCGAAGAATTTATGAAAACTTTCAAATTAGCTTAATGGAAACCAGTGGTAAAAGTGAATATACCGCCTCTAACGTTCATATTATTGACCGTGCAACGGTACCACAAGTCCCATTTAAGCCAAATATTAAACTTATCATTGCTTTAGCAGGTATATTTGGTTTATTTTTTGGTGTGGTATTAGCCTTTATGCGAGAAGCGTTAAACAACACACTTAAAACCCCAGACACTATTGAAGAACGATTAAAAGTTCCAGCTTTAGGCATAACACCTGTCATTAAAAAGAAGAAAGGCGTAGCCAAGCCAGAGAAACAATACCTTGATGACTCTCGTTCACCATTTGCTGAAAGTATTAATACCATCAGAACCGGTTTATTATTTTCAAATATTGACAACCCACCCAAAACTATTCTTGTCACCTCAGCTACAGGTAGTGAAGGTAAATCAACTATGGCGATGAACCTCGCTGCAGCATATAGTAATTTGGGTAAAACACTATTACTTGAAGTGGATTTACGTAAGCCGAGTGTGGCAAATAATTTAGAGATTACCAATAGACTAGGATTAACTGATTTAGTTACAGGTTCTGTCACTAGTATGAGCGAGGTTTTTTATAAAGAAAACAACGAACAACTTAATATAATTACATGTGGTACTATTGCCCGAAACCCATTAGAGTTGTTGTCATCTCAAAAGTTTGAACAACTATTAGAGTCATTAAAATCTCACTTCGAACATATTATTTTAGACGGGCCACCTACCCTGCCAGTAAGTGACTCTTGTATATTAGCCAATAAAGTAGACGGTGTTGTTTTCGCTGTTAAAGCAGAAGATACTCGTATTAAAGTTGCCAAAGAAGCAGTGTCTCGCTTACAGAAACTCAACGCCAATATTATTGGCGCAGTATTAACTGTAGCCGAACCGCAAAAAATGAGCTATTACGGTGATCATTACTACTCAGGGGAATATTACGGTGTAAAACCGGAAAAAGAGGATTAAAGTAACGTAATATGATAGATATTCACAGCCATATTCTTCCTAACATAGACGACGGTGCTCGAAGCGTTGATGAAGCGTTAGATATGTTACGTATGGCTGTTGATCAAGGAGTAACTACCCAAGTACTTACTCCTCACATTCATATGGGGCGCTTTGACAATACTAAAGCCCAAATTGAAAAAGCCTTTGTTACGTTTAAAGAGCAAGTAGATAACGCCAATATTCCAATAAAACTGTTACTTGGTGCAGAGCTGAGAATTGGCCCTGAAATAATGGCGCTAGTTAACAACAATCAAGTACCTTGGTTAGGAGAATATCAAGGGCAAAAAACCTTTTTGTTAGAGTTCCCTAGGAATGACATCCCTTTTGGCAGTGACAATTTGGTACGTTGGTTATTATCTAAAAACTGCTTACCTATAATTGTACACCCAGAGCGAAACAGGACCTTTCTAAATCACCCTGAAAAATTACAAGTGTTCATTGATCTTGGCTGCCCAATTCAACTAACTGCTAGTAGCTTAACAGGTAAGTTTGGCAGTGATGTACAAAAAGCATCAGAGGAATGGTTGATACAAAAAAAAGTCTGTGTTATTGCATCAGATTGTCATAACTTAAAAGGGAGAAGCCCAGATTTACTAGAAGGTTTTAATAGAGCTGAAGCTATAATAGGCAAAGATGCACATGACTTAGTTAACAAATCCTCTAAAAGCCTAATACATCAAAATAGCTATTCAAATTAAAAAATTTTATTTTTTATATTTTGGCTAATTTTACAACATATGACTATAAATACTAAAAAGTTACTTTTAATCTTCATAATAGCTTTTTTTAACAGCTCTAATGCTTTTTGTGCTATTCAGCAGCCATGGTTAACTAAACCAGCTATTTTACCGAGCAATAATAGTTCAACACATGCCTTTCCGAAAGTGAAGAATTTAAAACCACATAAAATAATTAAGTTACCGAATAATAATTGGAAAAGTAAAGCTTTTTCTAAATTAATGATAAACGAAATTAAATTTTCTCATATTCAACAATTATTGGCTTCTGATCCTGCTTACGTTAATGGTTGGAAAAAGCTTGTAAATAAGATTAAACGTATAATGTCTGATAACGGACAGGGTGAATTAAGCGGTATACCGAAAGAGAAGTATATATACAAACTTGCGAGTCATATATTAGACCTGTCTTTTTATTATAGAATGACAAACGATAAACAAGCAGGAAGATTACTTAGAGAATTAACAATCAACGCGGCTGGTTTACCTTTGCCATTTTGGATTCATAGCTCTTTACGAAAATTCGATAAAAATTGGCCGAAAGGCCAATTAGAGACGTCGCTTTTAACACACAGTCTATCACTAGCATTAATTTGGGGCGCAGATTTATTTTCAAATCCAGAAGTAAATAAAATACATGAAGCCTTAAAATATAAAGGGCTATACCCCATACTCAGGTTTCTTGATACCACAAGCTTACAGAACAATTATCTTCCTGTTCTAAGCTCTGCTGTCATCAGTGCATCAATAGCACTAAACAATGATAAGACTTTAAATAAAGGTAAGTTAATTGCAAAAAAATGGCTTAACTTAATTGAGGAAGATGGTAGCTATGGGGAACAAATAGAATACTTTAATTATGCGTGTAAACATTACACAAAAGGGCAAGTACTTTTACCTAATAGCTCTAGCAATTTAACTGAAGCATTAAAGTTATCTACTTTTTGGCAACTAGCCCACTATAGTGTAAATAATAAATTAGATGCTGTTAGAGTAAACTTTGGGGACGATGATTACTACGGAGGACCTCCAGACTCATCATGTATCAACTATATAACATCTAAAAGTAATACTGATAGCGGTAAATGGGCACTAAAATATTTATATAAAAATGAAAATTGGGATAAAACACAGGCCTTAATCACAAAATCCTTAATTAAAAAAATTGCACCCCTTGTTATAAAAAATAAAATTACTACACTCCCCAGTACAATGGGTTTTGAAAATGGAGTTGGAATAATTAGATCAGGTTGGACTATGGAACGAGATACAGTTTTATCCATAAGAAGTGGTGCTGCAAGCAAAACAAATTACAGCCATGACGGACCTAATAGAAATGCTGTTGCTTTAATGTTCAATGGAGATTACTTATTAGTCGAACCAGGAAGAGCAAGCTATAGAAGCAAATTAAGAAAAGAGTATGATCTCAAAACAAACAGTCATAACACAGTTACCTTATCTAACCGTAACCAAATTAATGAGCCTAGAGCAACACTAATTGAATCACAAAGATTAAGTGAGGAATTATCTGTTTTAATAAGTGATGCTACTTTAAGCTATACAGAAAGACCCAAGGCTATACTTCGTAGCGTATATTATTTACATAATATTAATGTATTTATTATATGGGATTATATTAAACTAAAAAAACGCGAAAAAATACAAACAAACTGGCACCTGGGGAATGAAGACTTTAATGCCAACTTAAGAAATTTTACCGAAAATCACTGGAAATTAAATACAAAACGCACAACTTTAGATTTTTGGATATACTCCGCACAAGAGGTAATAACAAAGCAGAGTGAAGGCATAATGCACTTAGGTTATTCTTACTTTCCTAATTCACCAAACGAAGGCAAATGGGGTAATGTTTTTGATTTACAAGTAGAAACGAAAAAGCATCAAGATACTTTATCTACTATAGCAGTGTTATCACCTCATTTAAATACAACAAAAGAGTTAACAAAAATCAATAGTTTTCATAAAACTCCAAATACTTTTAGTTTTTACATAAATAAAAATAAGAAAAAAACTAAAGTCGATTTAATGTTAGAACAAACCTTAAAACGAACTGCTTTTTACTTTGAACTAAATGGTAAAAGGGTGCATTCAACAGTTCTACCGGAAAAAAAATCTATTATGTGAATTTAATCCTTCTTAACTTATATGGAGCTAAGGCTATAAACAGAAATAGAAATGAATATAATACAGATGGCTTTCCTGCATATGTTACGCCAGTCAAACTGCAAATTAGTGCTTGAAAAAAAACATAGGATGAATACTGTATCGATTTATTACGAATAAGTATATTTGTGGTTTTCTTAAAGTGTTGGTAAATTAATAAGGCAATTAAAGATAAACCAAGCCAACCACCATCAAAAAAAGCTTGTATAAATGAATTATGAGCGTGGGGTGGTCTATAATCTCCTATCCAAACATAATCCATTTCAGCAGAGTTAAAAGTAGCGTAGCCATACCCTAATAGAGGTTTTATCAATCCTTGCTCTATTGTTCTTTCCCAGATTAAAATCCTGCCAGTGAGTGAAATATCACCACTTTGATAACTTTCTATAAAGAAAGCCCCCGCATCGAGATTGTATAAAGTTAATAACGCAATAAAAAAAGAGATAATCGTTAGATTCCTTACAAAGATATATTTAGTCATAAGATAACAAACGATGAATGCAAGTATTGAAAAAGCTATATATAATCGGGCAAAAGCAAAGATGGTGATAAAGCTAATAAACAAAATATAAGTTTTTTTATACTTCAAAATTGGGCCAGTAAAAATAAACTTTTCACCATTAAAAAGAGTTATTAAGGCAATGCCTAAAGCAAGACACATAAACAAACCTAGTCGTTGCTGATGCTTAAAAAAACCCCTCAATTCAGGAAGTGATGTTGATTGCATAGGCTGTAGGGCATAATCTCGACTGAGAAATAAGGATAATAATGATAAAAAAGCAACCCAAAAAGCGATAATTAATAAAATTCTAACTACATCTTTAATATCACAATTCTTTAAATGATAACTTCCAACTAAAATTAATAAAAAATATAAAGACTGTACAAACGTATCTTTAGGAGATATAGACCAAATTGTAGAGCTAAAAAAGAAACCTGCTAAGATGAATGCAATAAGGAAGTCAGGTATAAGAAAAATACTACGTGTATATTTAAAACCTCTGAATTTTATTGAAAATAGAACTACAGTTAATGCCCCTACAAAAGCAATAATATTGCCAATATTTAAACCTGTTATACTAAAGTTAACTTCAATACATATTGTACTCAACATAAAAATATACAAAAGGAGTATGTTTCTTTTTCTATCAATCTTTTGTTCGGCTGGAGTTAACATATGATTTCCGTATTAGTAGAGTTATACATATAAAATTATTTCACAGCCAACCGGCTAACTTAATTATATCAATGCTATTAGCATGATTATCTTTTCCTAAATAAAGGTTACACTCATGGAGTGTAGCTAAAGCACCAGGTAATTTATGTAGTGTAAATTTTTCATCTCCCATCATTTCATTGATAAAATATGAATCTAAATCTTTTTTAAATCGCTCGAAAAATGGTGATTCATCCTGTTTATTTCCTTGTTGTGCAAGACCTGTTCGGATAAGCTGGATGAAATCAAAATCTAAGCAATATGGTATTTTTTCCATAAACTTATCTTGTTTTTTAGCGAGTTCAAGTGAGTATGACACCAAGTTATTTACGGCTTTGTATTTTTTTTCTTTGAAGTGATACAGCCATAAGATATGTACAATCCCCCCAATATCACCAATTTTAGGATCATGCCTTAAACGATATAATGTACGAAATATTAAATGTAACGCACTAGATTTATGTACTTTTATGAGCCCTTTGTCTGTAATTGCTATATTTTCTATACTTGTAATAACTTTTTCAAACAGTACGTTATATTGTTCATCACCTGTCTCTCTGTAAATATTCAAAATTATGGACGGTACGCCACCTAACCAATGGCTGACACGCCACGAATGATGTGTAAATTTAGCAGGAAATGTTGGGATATTATTACCATCAAGTACGGTAGAAAAATCCCAATTATGATTAATTTTCATATCAAGCGTTTCATTAGGATATTTTTTTCGCAATAATTGAATAGTACCTAAAATGTATGCGGTTAAATGTGCATTAAAGTTAAAACTTTCATCACTTTGTAGTCTAGTACCATAGAGCTTAGCTCCGTTTACCATCCCAAAGAAAAGTTGCATAGCTTCTGTTGACACTTTTATCGGATAGTTCATTAAGCATAAAGAATAAATAACATCACATGCGGAGATCAATTCATTATTTTCAAGGGAAATTCCAGGTTCACCTACCCAAAAATCATAATATTTCTTATTTCTTGTTTTTAAAAAACTTAATGAGCACTTAACTACAGACTCAAAATTTTGATTACTCATTATTTATCCTTATTTAACTAATACCAAGCTTTTTATTAACAATTAGCCTAAAGGGTTTACCTAAAATGCTGTTGTAAATATTCACAAAAAGAATCATTCCATTACGAAAAACGAAATTAGTTATTCCTTTTTGGGCTAACTCTTTTGCAGCATCATTTTCCCCCCAAACAACTGAACGTAATACAGCTTTTATGACACGTACTTGTACTCTTCGTGAATTTAAATTCATATAGCTTTCAATACCATTAGCATGAACTTTAGCTAATATACTCAACTGTTCTTCCTGCGATTTAATAGCAATATCTTGGCACATAAAGAAGTACCTAGTTTGTTTTAAAAAACGTTGCGGCTTATAAGAAACGCCGTCGTATCGAATATAACGGGTATATAGAACTTCAGGAGCCGTTGCCATTTTCGAGATTTTAATCATTCGTAACCATAAATCATAATCCTGGCAGTTTATGAATTCAGCTCTATAACCACCAACTTCGTAATAGACCTCTTTACGGAACATGACTTCGCCGTGTGAAAAGACATTAGCTTTAACCAATTGCTCAAAATTTACATAGTCAGCAATTTTTTTTCTAACCCTGACAATGTCTCGATCTTCAACAAAATTTTCATAATAACAACCAACTAAACCTACATCCTTCTTATTCTCTAAGATAGCAACTTGATGTTTTAGACGATCTAAATGCGATTCATCACCAGAGCCTTGAACACAAATGTACTCTCCTTTTGATATGTTAACAGCCTCAATCATTCCTTGAACAAAGCCCTTATTATGCTCATGGTTAATAATTATTAGGCGAGGGTCATTATATTTTTTTTCTATCTCAGATAACCTAATTTCTGTGTCATCAGAGGACTTATCATTAAACACTATAAATTCAAAATTGCTATAACTTTGGTTCATTATCGAATCAATGGTTTTATCTAATGCATGTCCACGGTTGTAATAACCCGTAATTACAGTAACTTTAGGTTTTGATGTTACAAGAGTTTGTTCTTTCATATTATTTTTCCAGCGCTTGTTGTTTCTTTAAGGACACCATTAAACTCAAAAAAGCTAAAGATGCGATTAATTGCGATATTACTAATCCATATAATACAAAACTTTCAACATTCTGCTTAAAGAGAAAATAAGAGATGATAAAGTTAATAGGAATAACGAAGCTATACACATAGACACCTAACATAGGTTTTCCTTTACCTGACAGAACGCCATATGCCATTTTATTAAACGCTGCGAATGGCAACCCTATAGTTGCCACACTTAAATATACTGCCGCTGTTTTATATTTCTCACCGCTAATAAGCATGATGATATCTGTTGCAAAAAAGACGGTAGAAATTGCAATTAATATCGTCGCAATAAAAACCCCTACTATGGTTTTTAGCATTTTAATTAATTCGATATCATTTTTAGATCTTGCTGCGTGCGAAAATAAAACCAAGCCCGCTGCAGTCGCTAATTCGAGAAAAATATCATTTATTCTTAACGCAGCAAAAACCTGCCCCGCTTCGGCAGTGCTTTGCAATAAGTTGGTGATATATAGAGGTACTCTGGTATTCAATAGGATTAATGAGAGGGCTAGACAAAAAGCAAACCCAGTTTTAAATAAATAGCCCGCTTGTGCTTTTGCCTTGAGAGATAAGGTAAGATTAGTTTTAACTAATGCATAGATTGCTGAAACAAAATATCCGATCGTTAAACCATAAATAGCAACTTCTTGATATGTCCCTTCAATACCTTTTACAACAAGAATAATAATTACTAACAGTACTAATCTAGGAATAATTTCAAGCAAATTAAAAAGCTTGATTTCACCAGTACCTAAACAGATCCCTTGACGTAAAATAATAACTAAGTGACAAGACACTGCAATAATGACACAACTAAAGTTTATTGTTGAAGCAATTAAAAAACCACTCGAATATAGAGTAAACAACATAACACTAATAGAAGTAACCATAAGGACGGGATACGCAATTATCAGAGCTTTAACATTAAGCTCAAGCTCGTCTTTTTCTCCAATGTCTCTCGCGACCGAATTTCTTAGACCTAAATTACCAATAGTAGTAGCTAGAACTAAAGTAGAAATAAAAAGCCCGTATTCACCTAGCTGTGCGGGTGATAGATACCTAAGTAGCATATAAAGAGATAAGAAATTTATACCTTTTAACAATACCCGAGTACTAATTACGGACAATATATTTTTAATTAAACTATTACTTAACATTTAAATAGTTCATCTGCTTTTTCGTGTGCTTTTCTTATGCCACCCGTAGGAGATACATACCTTGCTTCACAATCCATCCAAAAACTTGTTGCTTCAAAAACCTTTGAACGAGCTAAAGCGATCAAATAAAGCACATCGTTACTACTTGCATTACCTAAATTAACAATAAAATTGGCATGTAAAGGAGATATCTGAGCATTACCTTTTTGTGTTCCTTTTAACCCAGCATTTTCGATAGCAAACCCTGGAGGTCCGACAATTTCGTACATTTTCGGATCTGAAACGAACACAGAACCACAGTTAGGTATTTTGCGAGGAAATTTCTTTCTTCTAGAGCTAAGTACTTTTCTCATACTACTTCTTACGGTTGCCACCTCAGATTTATTCAATTTTAAGGTTGCCCCTGCAATAATTTTTGTATTATCTTGAAAAGGCGAAACGCGATAAGAGAAGTATAAATCATCGGTTTTAATAGTTTCAATGCTTCCTTCCGCATCAATTAAAACAACACTTTCCAAGTTTTCACTAATCGACTGACGGTTACTACCACCGTTCATATAAATTAAACCACCTAACCGACCCGGTATTCCACAAGTATGCTCTAAACCTGTAAGTCCTTTTCGGTAACTTTTATAAGCTAATCCAGGCACCCATACACCAGCCCCACAGTATACACTTTCGTTATCAAAGGTTACTTCGCTCAGGTTATTACCTATTTTGATAATAACACCATGAAAGCCTTTGTCGTCAAATAATAAATTTGAGCAATCACCAATAATCATATTAGGAATTTCTGAGAATTGATTAAGTACTTTTCTAACATTTGCAAGTTCTTCTATTGTTCTAGGTTCAATAAAATAGTCAACATTTCCGCCAATTTTCCAATAACTTATTTTACTCAATGGAACAGAACAATTAACGTTATCAGGTGATGCCTCTAACAACGCAGTATAAAGTGGGGTTGATGTAAGCAAATTTTAGTCCTCTATAACGTCTATAACGATTCCTAAAGATTTTAATTTTTTAGCAAGGTTATTGTAACCACGAAGTGCCATTTCTACTTCGTTCACAACAGATGTACCTTCAGCACAAAGCGCGCCCATGACTAAAGCCATACTTCCTCTTAAATCAGTAGAAGTAACTTCTGCTGCTTTAAAAATACCTGGTCCTCGAGTCGTAATTTTTCCATGTTCTGTTTCAACAACAGGGGTTGTAAGCATTTTTTGTAACTCATCGGCGTATGCAATACGCTCAGGGTATCGATAATCAAAAATACGAGAATCACCTTTAGCAATAATACCGAGTAAGGTGTAAAAAGATTGCATATCAGAAATAATACCGGGGTGGGCGCCACACGCTAATTCAAAAGATTCAACTGTATTATTTTTTAAACAACTAGGTGAAAAGTAGATATCGTTTGAATTACTCATGTAATCAATACCCATTTCTTTTAAGTGTAATAATGGAACTTCCATAGCAGAAAACGGAACGTTCTCAATAACTAAGTCCCCTTTTGCCAAGACAGCATAAACTAACCAAGTTAATGCTTCTATACGGTCATACATTACACTTTTAATTACGCCTTTTAACTCAGACACTCCTTGAATTAATATATGACTACTACCGTTAACAGAAATATTCGCCCCCATACGCTGTAGAAAGTCAATTAAATCTTCTATTTCAGGTGTGATATATGCATTAATAATTTCAGTTTGACCTTCGGCAATCGTACCGCATATTAATGCGTTTTCTGTGCCTCCAACGGTAGAAATTGGAAATTTGATTTGCCCACCAATAAACTTTTTCCCTTCAACTAAAATATAGTCAGGCTTTTCTGTTACTACACAACCTAATGACTCCCATACTTTTATATGTAAGTCATATCCTCTACTGCCAATTTTACAACCTCCTGGATAAGGTATTTTGGCAAAGCCTGAACGCTTAATTTGCCCTGCTACAAGTAAGTAGGTTGTCCTTATAGGGTAATCATATATATCAAGTTCACTGCATTTAAGGTTGTTAGAGTTAATAGTTAGAGTTTCTTTATCATCATCAACCATTATCGAAGCGCCAATATTTGATAAAAAACGTATTTTATGCTGCGCATCAACTAAGTTAATTGGAAAGTTTTCTAAAATGACTTCTCCATCAGAAACACAAGCCGCAGCTAATAAACGTGTCGCTGAGTTTTTAGCACCACTGACCTTTACTCTACCTTTTGGAGTTTGTCCACCCTTTATAATTGCTTTCATATTACCTTCCGTTTAAAAAAATTTACTTACTTCGAGTTATCATTAAATATATTGCATGAGGATTAGTGGTTAAATACCTCCACCCTAATCGCTTTGGAGCTTTACAAACCCTATATAGCCACTCTAGACTTAGGTTTTGCATCCACATCGGTGCTCTAGGCGCTGTGCCTGCTAAAAATGCATATAGCCCACCACAAGTTTTGATCCAGCCTACATTTAGTTTGTCACGCATCTCAATGCACCAAAACTCTTGTTTAGGCTTACCTAACGCAACCCATAACACATCAGGCTTTAACGCGTTGATTTCATCGATGACTTCCTGTTGTTCCTCTTTTGAAAAATAACCGTTACGTCGCCCAATAATATTCAAATTTGGATATTTATCTTTCATCTTTTCGCAAGCGGCTTTGTTTTCGTCTTCACTTGCACCTAACATAAAAAAAGTAAGCCCTGCATCCTGTGCTTTACGAGCTGCATTATGAAAGAAGTCGGTAGTAGCAATTCGATCTGGTAACGGCCTCTTAGTAAAAAGCTTTGATGCAAATACTACAGATTGACCATCTGCATGAATAATATCGGCTTGTTTCATAATATTTGCAAAATTCTTGTCTGATGCGTTTAGGGAAATACCCTGGCCATTTGAGGAAAACACAACTTTAGGGGCTATTTGGCTATTTCTAGCTTTCAAGCAATCTTCTACCATCACATCGGCGAGTTCATCGCGAGTAAGGCATACAGTATCTAACCCTGCAACTTTAGTGGTTTGTATTTCAGTCACTTAGAACTCTCCCTTTGTATATTTTTGGTACCATTCAATAAAATTAGTTATACCAAGCTGTAACTCAGTTTCAGGCTTAAATTTCGTGATATTTTCTAAGTCAGTCACATCGGCATAGGTTCTCACCACATCACCGTCTTGCATCGGCATATAGTTTTTATCTGCCTTCTTACCAAGCGCATTTTCAATGCAGGTAATAAATACTTCTAGCTCTACCGGCTGGTTATTGCCAATATTGTACACTTTGTATAACGCTGAACCTTCTCGGATATTATTTGACGAATCAGCTTGCGGAATCACATTTTGAATTCTAATAACTCCTTCTACAATATCATCTATGTACGTGAAATCTCGTTGCATCTTTCCATTATTAAAAACATTAATAGAGCGATCATTTGCTATCGCATCCGTAAATAAAAATGGTGCCATATCGGGCCTCCCCCACGGGCCATACACAGTAAAAAAGCGCAAACCTGTAGTGGGAATACTATATAAATGGCTATACGTATGAGCCATTAATTCATTAGACTTTTTAGTCGCCGCGTATAAAGAAACCGGATAGTCTACTACATCATCGGTAGAGAATGGGATCTTTTTATTTGCCCCATATACTGAGCTCGAAGATGCATATACTAGGTGCTTAACGTCATTATGGCGACAGCCTTCTAATATAGTTGTAAACCCAACTATATTAGAGTCGATATACGCCATAGGATTTTCAATAGAGTAACGAACACCAGCTTGTGCCGCTAAATGAATTACACGATCAAATTTTTCTTTGGCGAATAAACTAGCTATACCTTCACGGTCAGCTAAGTCCATTTTGATAAAGGTAAAATGTTCTAAGTTTTCGATTCTCTTTAATCGAGCTAGCTTTAGCTGAGGATCGTAATAATCATTTAAGTTATCTAAACCAACAACTTCATGGCCTTCATTACATAAACGCTCAGCGACAAAGTTACCGATAAACCCTGCCGCGCCGGTGACTAAATACTTCATTAATTATTCACGCTCACATTACCTTCAACTGAAAGTGCCCGCCCTATACAGTAATAGTCAAAGCCTTTCTTTTGCATACGTTCAGGATCAAACATGTTACGACCATCAAAAACCACCGCATTACTGAGTGATTGTTTAATCAAGTCAAAATCAGGAGCTCTAAAGTTTTGCCACTCAGTACAAATTACTAACGCATCTGCATTTTGCAAGGTTGCTTCTTTAGTCCCCATCAGTGTTAGATCATCTCTATTGCCACAAATACGTTGTGTTTCTTCCATAGCTTCTGGATCATATGCTTGTACCTTTGCACCAGCTGCCCACAATGCTTGCATCAATACTAAACTTGAAGCTTCACGCATGTCATCTGTATTAGGTTTAAAAGAAAGCCCCCATAAGGCGAATGTTTTGCCTTTAATATTTTCACCGAAATGCTTAGTGATATACTCAAATAATTTATTCTTTTGACGATAATTAACCGCTTCTACAGCTTTAAGTATTTGAGAGTCGTAATCAATACCATCGGCGATTCGAACTAATGCTTGTACATCTTTAGGGAAACATGAACCACCGTAACCACAACCTGGGTATATAAACTGATAGCCAATACGTGGATCTGAGCCAATACCGTGACGAACATTTTCAATGTCAGCCCCCACACGTTCAGCAATATTAGCCATTTCATTCATAAAGCTGATTTTAGTCGCCAGCATGCAATTAGCTGCATACTTAGTTAGTTCTGCCGACTTTATATCCATAACGATGATTTTATCGTGATTACGATTAAATGGCGCGTAAAGCTCACGTAATAATTCTTCTGCACTTTCGCTATCGGTACCAATAATTATACGGTCAGGTCGTTGACAGTCAGCAACTGCAGAGCCTTCTTTTAAAAATTCTGGATTTGATGCTACTGAGCAACTTAAACTTTCTTTGCCTAAATCTGCAAGTGTTGCTAATACATGAGCCTTAACTTTATCTGCCGTGCCAACGGGTACGGTAGACTTATCAATAATTACTTTATCACTTTTCATATGTGTCGCTATTGTTTCTGCCACTTTTAACACATATTTTAAATCGGCAGAGCCATCTTCATCTGGTGGAGTACCAACAGCGATAAACTGTAACTCAGCGAAATCAACCCCAAACTCAGCATCAGTAGTAAAGGTTAATCTGCCTTCTTGATAGTTTTTTTCCACTAGCGGCGTTAAACCAGGCTCGTAAATAGGGATAATCCCATTTTTTAGATCTTCAATTTTTTTAGGGTCGATATCAACACAGCATACATCATGCCCTGCATCAGCTAATACAGTGGCTTGCACTAAGCCCACATAACCTATTCCGTAAAAAGTAACTTTCATTATTTTTCCTATAAATACTATTTTTTATAAATTTGTGTTTCTAAAAAATCTAACAACATTGTTTTTTCAGATGATTCTTTTTCAACTAGTGGCTCTAAATCATGCCTTGCGTTTAAAAAACTATATAAATCTTTCTTGGTATGAGCTATATAAACACCTTCTTTATTAGAATAAGCTTTTGCCATACCAAGTTGATGCTCACTTCTATGCTCATTTAATTCAAACTGTCTGGGCATTAAAACAACGGGTATATTAGCTTGAGCCGCAGTAATCATAGTGCCACTGCCTGCATGTCCAACGAGTAAACTTGATTCTGATACAAACTGAGCATATTTTTCAGGTGCTAAATAATCAAACACATCAAAAAGTTCAGTTTTAAAGTCACTACTTCCTATTTGAGCTACTATCTTTATATCTGGATTTTCTTTAGCCCATTCATTAATAGTATTTAACAAGCGTTCAAATGGAAATTGTGTTCCTGTCGTAACAAAAATCATTAAGTCTAAAAAACCTTACCTTTGTATATTAGCTTTTCACCATCAGCTAAATGTTCATACTGTGTCAACATTACACTAACAAATGGTTTAGCTAAATTACCGCTTAATGAAAGCCCGTCGGTATTAGCGATGCTCTCTAACCAAATAATTCTTGCTCTAAATAACTTACCTATAGCGGAGGCAACAACACCCGCTGCTGCGCCAGTTGTTATCACTACATCGGGTTTGAATTTTGCAATGATTACAAATAATTGAAATGCTGATATTAATAATGCAATTTTTTTGTTTTTATTAGCATCTTCGACAATTTCAAAATCTATACAGCCATCCTTTTGCGGCAAACCATCAATAGTAGTTACATACTTAACATGACCACGACTAAAAGCTGAAGACAATAAGATAAGTTCATTCCAATGCCCCCCTCCTGTTGCAACAGCCAATATTTTTTTCATTTACTTATACTTTCAGTGTTGATAAAAACTCTTTTAACCCAGCACCTAATTTAGGGTCTAGCAAAGAGTACTCAATATTCGCCTGTAGGTAACCTAATTTATTACCGCAGTCATGGCTTCTTCCTACTATTTTGTATGCTTCCATTTTTTCTAACAGTAATAGCTGATGCATAGCATCAGTTAACTGAATTTCGCCACCTGCACCAGGTGGAGTAAACTCTAATAAATCCCAAATTTTGCTCGATAAGACATAACGACCGGTTATAGCAAGGTTAGACGGAGCTTCATCTTGAGCTGGCTTTTCAACCATGTTGTTGATAATAGCAAATTCTGACTCATCAAACTTCACGCCATTAATATCCACAACACCGTAACTGCTTACCTCTTTCTCTGGAACTTCTTCAACCATCACTTGGCTAATTCCAGTATCATTAAAACGCTTCACCATACAGGCTAAGTTGTCCTGTTTTAAATCAGAATGATACTTATCAATCAATACGTCCGGTAATATTACCGAGAAAGGGTTATCGCCAATAATGGGTTTAGCACATAATATTGCATGACCTAAGCCTAAAGCGTTAGATTGACGAACAGAAATAACATTAGTACCTTTTGGGGTAATACTGCGAACTTCGTCAAGTAATGAGCGCTTTACTCGTTTTTCAAGTTGAGCTTCAAGTTCAAAACTTTTATCAAAGTGATTTTCAATCGCATTTTTACTTGAGTGTGTCACTAACACTATATTTTTGATACCTGCAGCGGCAGCTTCTTCTACTACATATTGAATGAGTGGTTTGTCTACTACGCTAAGCATTTCTTTAGGAATAGCTTTAGTAGCAGGCAACATACGAGTCCCTAGTCCAGCAACAGGAATCACTGCAGTGGTAATATTATTAGCTTTGATTTCTGCTTTTACATTGTCGTTCATTACTACTAATCCTTAAGTTCACCTATTTACTATGTATTAGTAATCAATACGTGACTTACATTCATGTTTAAATTCAATAAATACATTACCAATAGATAATAAAATTACCCATTGGTAATGTATTGTGTTTTATTTTTATCTTTTTTTATTAATGACTTTATAAATAACCACTGAAAGCTAACAGCTCTACCAATATTGGCAGTAAAAACAAACTGCGATAGCAATTGATTTATTCTATATCTAATTGGTTTTTTATTACCGAAAGGTTGCGTATAACGTGAGTTTAATAGTGATAAACTTAGTCTTTCACGCAGATAGCTTGGCTTAGCCTCTTCAATGAATTGCTCTCTAATATCTGTAGACATAACTTGCTGGCAATTAATTAACAACCGATGAAAAGCAACTTGTGTTCCCCACCCTTTAGCTATTTTTATAGCCTGAGAAAGTTCAATTGCGTTTTGGCTAATAAGCTCATGAGTATCTACTAAATTATATTTACAAAAATCCATATCTTTGTAAGCATGCAAAGCTTGATGCGCTAATGCATGCTCTGGCGATAACATCCGCACCTTGTCATTATTAAAATGTGGATGCGCAGTACTTGCCTGCCACAACCCTAGTTCATTAACTGTGAATAATTTAGGATAGGTTAACGACATATGTAAATCTAACGCTGCCCCTATTTTTTCTTTAGGTTTGAAAGAGAGTTCATATAAATCTCCCAAAACATCTGGTCTATCTTTTACACTGTACGACATCACTTCACTAATTAAACCAACAGCTAGTTGCCAATCAGACTCTTTTACCAATATATCAATATCTGTAGATGTTCTTGGGGCATTACTTTTATATAATGCATGATTAAAAGCGACACCTTTTAATAACATTACGCTGATATTATTTGACGTTAACACCTCAACTAATTTATTCAGCTGCTGCAACTTTGCTAATTCAGTGATTACACCTTGTTGTGTGGCTTTGTTTAACAGTTGTTGAACTTCTTCTGTCAAGTGATTAAAAACATCAATTTTTTTTGCTTTATTATTCAATAACGGAATAATTCTATGATGTATATCAGCGTATTCAGGCAATTGATTTAATACGTTAATTGCTTGCTTTAATTGAGTACGATCATAATGGGTATCATCTGTAACACGTGCTAACTTTAATAAGTCACAATACACTTTATCTTCTGATTTTTTGTACCTTGTAGACTTATTAAATAACTTCATTACTATACTTCGTTGATATTACTAGATTAACTATACTGCGTTGACTTTATTAGTTAAGTAATGACTTAACTTTCGTAGCTTAGCTTTCGTAACTTAGCTTTCACAACTTAATTAAAACTGCTTTTAATATGCGTTTTTGTCATTAAACGATCTAAATATCGTAAATAAGACAATTTTAAAATCAAACCATAATGACCATCTACGCATATATTCAATATCAAATTTAACGCGCATTTCCATTTTTTCAATAGTGTCCGTTTCACCACGCCAACCATTTATCTGCGCCCAGCCAGTAATACCAGGTTTGACTTTGTGACGAAGCATATATAAATCTACTTCTTTACGGTATTGCTCATTATGCGCTACAGCATGTGGCCTTGGACCAACTACAGACATATCGCCAGTAATCACATTAAAAAATTGAGGTAACTCATCTAATGAAGTTCGACGTAAAAAGGCACCAAATGGCGTTATACGTGCATCACCTTTTGTCGCTTGTACAACTTTGTCGCCGTTATCGGCTACTGTCATTGAGCGAAATTTCCACACTTTAATTTTTTTACCGTCTAGCCCATATCTATCTTGTTTAAATAATACAGGGCCTTTTGAAGTCAACTTTATACCCACAGCAATCACTAACATGGGTATAGCAATCAGCGAAAGAATAACGCTAGATAACACGATATCTTCAACTCGCTTCAATATGGTAGACGCGCCCTGCATTGGGTTTTCATAGATACTAACCGTTTGTATTTCACCCACGTGGTTAATTGAAGCATTAATGATACTGTGCATAAACTGATCTGGAATAAGTTCTACGTTAGCCGTCGTATCGCCTAACTGATAAAGAATTTTAGATAAACGCTCTTGTGCTATTGAAGGTAGACCAATATAAACTTTATCAAATTCATTATTTTTTGCTCGCTCTACGCCCTCATTGGTATTACCTTGAAGCCAGTTATGATAGGTAGAATCAACTCTTTCTTTATCTCTGTCTTCAAAAATCGCTGTTAATCTGAAGCCAGTTTCAGGGTGAGAAAGTATTTCTTGTACTAAATCACGTGTAGTTCTTGTTAAACCTATAATCGCAACGCTACGAGTGTTACGCCCCTTAGAACGCATTTTCATGAGGAATACAGCAAATACATATCGCCAAACAATAAGGCTAATGAAAGTAACAGAAAACCAAATAGCTATAGCAACACGAGAAAACTCTACGCTGGTTTTAGAAAAGAAGAGAAAAAGAACTACAAATAATGCGCTGATAGTCCACGTTATAAGAGTATAAAAGATTATTTCTTTAAAAGATCCTGCACGCCAAGAACGATACAAGGCAAAAGATTCTGCAACAACCAAAAAGACGAAACTAGCAATTAACGCCAACACAAAGTATTGCTGTGTATAGGTTACATTGTAAATAAACACAGCAACTAATAATATTGACTGTATTACGATAAAGTCCACCAAACGATAGAAGAATGCAAAAGTGTTGGCACTACTTTTTATTAGACCAGTACTATTAACCAAAATTAACCTTCCTTAAACCCTTCACACAGTTGTTAAGTAGTTCATAAAAAATAACTACTATTAATTACCTTATTTCCTGTAACTGTGACTTTTATTGCTTTTCTATTTGTTACAATTTTTCTAGGTGTTTATATCTTGCTTAATGTGTTCACACACATTTTGCAAATTTTCTTTACCGCTCAAGTAGCTAACGCGCTTAAATTCAATATTATTTAATAATTTAGCTAACATAACTACTCTTTCATGCTCTAGATTTAGTGCACTGTATGCACTACCTAGAATACTATTTTGCAATAATATAATTACCGCTTCTGAGGCGCTTATTTGAGTAATTTCACAAGACAATTTACTTGGTATATTGTCCTTAACTATTTCTCTTTCTTGCCTTTCAAGTAAATATATTACTTTCAACTTTTTCGCTTCTGAGCAAAAATTAAAAGTAGTATTTTCACTTTTATCTATTAGAACCGTTCTCTTGGCAAAATTTTCATGCACTTTTTCAACAGGCATGTTTATATTATCAATTAATTCATTCAAGGAGTCAGGCCACATTCTGGCTACTGGCCAACTCGGATAAACTATATACTCATTAGTGTCTTTGTCATGATGTAATGCCATCATGTCATCTGTCATCAACTCAAAACCTTGTTGACTTAACGCCGCTGTTAACGTTGTTTTTCCTGTCCTACTTGGTGCCACAAATGCAATTGCTTGATCTTTATAAGCTAAAGCATTGGCATGGATACACAGGATATTATCCAGCTCTAAATACAAAGCTACCATTAACGTTTGGAAATAATGCGCTGAATCAGTTCCTTCTTCTTGCCAATCAATCGTAATGGAATTTTCTTTTAATTTAAAAACACCGCTTCCTTGGCAGTCAACTTTTAAATAATAACTTGCTACTGTTTCAGTATTACTAGTCTCAATATCTTTAAATAAATTAATTTCACTATTATATCGCTCACCTTCATCACTAAGTGTCCATATGGGCTGCAATGTTCTTTTTAACGCTATATTTTCAAATTTAACTTCAGTGCTTTTACAACTGTTTTCATTATTTGAGGCGCAAAAAGGCTCGCATGCCAAGCCATGAAGTGGCAAAGAAAAAAGAGGGTTCATATTACTACTTAAAAATTTGGTAATCTCAAAAGGATTTTGAGATTACCAATATTGAGAATTTAGCTTAACCCTGGAACGGGTTACGCTTGGTGTGGCCACCTTGTTCATCTGGAATACTGCCAGCAAAACCTTGAGTTAGTTCAGCTAGACTACCGGCATTTTTTAATACTGGTTTTGTATATGCAGCTTTGACAGTTTTAGTATTTGATTGATTTAAAGTTTGATTAATATTCATCTGTTTACTTCCCTGAAGATTTTTTACGAAAACTTGTTAATGCAAATAAGCCTAATGCAAATGTAAATAATGTAGATGGCTCTGGAATTTCAGCGCTATCTGTATCTGTTAAAAACGAAACTGTGTTTCCTAAAGCGACACCATTTACAGATAAATCGATATTTAAAGTGCCCCACAAATCTGGTGAACTGAACTCATTATCAAAAGTTGCGATAGCATCAGAATCGTCAGCAGCAAAATCACGACCTACACCAGAGCCCGCTGTATATTCAAGAGTACTTAAAATATCAAAGTAAAATCCCTGAATACCTGCATCAACACTTAAAGCGATAATATCGTCGTCAGAAGCGATATTAGTTAAAGTCCATAGTCCGTAAAACTCACCAGTACTTGAATCATAATCACCAAAAGTATTACCATCTAGCATTAAAGACCAATTGCCATTATTAACGCCAGCTTCTGTTGCTGAAAACGCAGACCAAATCAATGTTTCTTGTATACCACCGTCAAAAGTAGCAGTAACTGTTATACCTTCCATATCAACAGACTCAACATCACTACTGATCAAGGCTGCCTGTGAAATTAAGCTAGAGGAAAGTAGTGTTAGACCTAACATCCATTTTTTTAACATTTAAATATCTCCAATAATATTTATGATGAAATTTTCTTACAGAATTTGTTTAAAGATTTAATTACAAGTCAACATGCAATAAGTAAACCACAAAATAAAAATCAAATTTTATCAATAAGTTGAATGATTTCGTAATTAAATGAAAGCTACTTAAAATATTATTTGTAAAATATGCCGACACTCATGGCGCAGATAAAAATTCACATTCAACTTTTATCTAACTAATCGCGTCATTTTAACCTATTTAACGTTACTTTTTAATGACAATTCATCAAGAATATTACAAAATGCTTATAAGACTTATAAATTACATAGTTTGTAATAAAACTAGATTTTAACTACTGGGTCAGTATGGAAAATATATTTGCAGCTATATCGTTCAACAAAAACCACAACCAGTTGATAAACAATAAGTTAATAAAAACCTCATCTAACTATCAAGTTTCATCTAGTCATGAATTTCATTGCAAAAACGTGTCTGTTCTTCTGCAAACATACAAGTCAAAAATCGATTTAATAGTCAATACATCAGAAAACCTTGAAAATACAGAAAGAAAATCAATTATCGGCAATGTTAGACTTGATAATAAAAAGGATATACAGAAGACATTTTCAAACAAGGAAGTATTAAGTAATAGGCACACTACAGACGAAGAATTATTATTTGAAACTTATTTAACGTTCGGCCCAAGTGGTTTTTCGAGAGTAAAAGGTAATTTTCAATCGATATGCTGGCATGAGGAGTCACAACATTTATGTGCAGCAATAGATCCTTTTAGTAGTCGCTCATTATTTTATCTACAACTACACGATACCTTATATATAGCTTCTGACGCTAAAGTATTGGCTCAAGTTACGAATATTACTCCAACAATTAATATAACTGCTATTAGTCAATGGCTTTCAGGTCGTCCAAACCCTGATGTTTCGATGTTTAATGAAATATCACGACTACCGTCTGGCTCTTGTTTAGAGTTTAATGAGAAGCACGACGTTATCATCTCTAAATTTTGGGATATTGATGCTAACAAGACTATTTATTACCCAAGTATTGAAGATTACAAAACCCACTTTTTCGATTTGCTACAAACCAGTGTCAGCAATAGGCTAGCTGTAAAAAATACCGACACCCCTAATGCTGTATTTTGCCAGATGAGTGGCGGAATGGACTCAACTTCGATCACTGCTATTGCAAACCAGGTATTGAAAGAAACAAAAAATAGTGAAAAGCAATTTAACTTACATACGTTGTCACATCGTTACCTCAATACACAAAGCTGTGATGAAAGTAATAATATTAATGACATGATAGAAAAGCTTGAGTTGAATCATCAACATTATATTGATTTAGACCAATTTCAAACAAGCTCGTTTGAACAGTTATATCCGACGGACTTTGATAACCCTGGTATTGTACTTTCTCCTAAATACCGCCAAGAGTTAGCATTAATGCAAAATGTGGGAGCCAATATTTTGCTTACAGGTAATGGTGGTGACGAAACGTGTTGGGGTCACAGTGCATCTTATCGCTCTCGGTTATATAAAGGTGAATTTGGCGTGGTTAATGAAGTTGTTAAGGCCTGTAAACAACTCAGTGAGCCTATTGCCCGCTCTTTATATAAATTATTTGTTCCAAATACCTTACAGAATCTGGTAAAACTCGCCAGAAATAAACCCGTTAATGAACATGAGTGCCCTCCGTGGTTATCTCCAATAGCCATTGCTCATGTAACTAAAGAAAATAAAAGCTTTAACAACCCTTATTCAGCCTATTTCAACCCTGCAAAGCATGCTAGGTATCAAGGCATCAAAACAACTTCTACCTATAATGCTATGCGTTCATATCAAAAAATAGCGAATGATTATGCCATTGATGTTCGCCACCCTTTCTTTGATACTGATATTGTTGAGTTTAGCTTTGCAATACCAGAGAAAATGCTTATCCAAGGAATTTATCCTAAATGGTTATTACGACATACAATGCAAGCGTATTTACCTGAATCTGTGTGCTGGAATAAACATAAAACCGTATTTGACCATCATTTCGCTAACTTAGTACGTAATAATCAAAAGGAATTACGCGAGCTTCTTTCTCATGAAGGTTTACAGGAGTTAGGGGTAATCGATAATAGTGTATTGTTAAAAGAATTTGATCGAGTTGTAAGCAATCCAAATGGTCACTTAAATGTTGACATGTTATATGCAATATTAACGCAACAGTGGTACCAAACTCATTGTATTAATGATTAAGCTATAGAAAAGTTTCTTAGAAGTTTATTTAAACGCGTTGAGGATATCTTGATAATTATTGGTCTCAAACTCCTTATAGGTGTTAACCACATCTTCACTATCATTGATGAGCATCCCCTGAAAAGTTAACCAAGTATGTGCCTTTAAACCGCCTTGTTCGAATTTAACTCCCAAATGCATTTTACTATTTAACTTTCTTTTTTGTAGCAGTTGTTTCTGGGTTAAACAACGACGCAAACAATTCATTTTTTTAAGATGATGCCTGCCTGCAATTTCACTAATATTTATTATTTTAGCAATATCTTTGATAACTTCATCATCAAGGTTAGGGTTATAAATAATTGGATCTGTGATATAGCTACCTAGTTTTTTTCGCCAATTACGATGCGAAGTAAAAGAAATAATATAATGCCATTTAAGAAGAACTAGCCAAGCTTCTGTAAACAGCATCATTTCATCTAGGTTAAATGTAAAAAACTTCCTTAATTTTTTCATTGTAGTTTTTTCTGAATCGATTTTAATTAATCAATTTCAGTTAATAAGCCTTGCTCCAGCATATTTGTGATTAATTCATTAAGATCAGTTACTACTTCATTTTCTTGCGCTTCATATTTTTCAAGCACCTTTTGTACTACTCTATCTACTGAATTACCCTTTTGAATAAGCTCTACCATAAACGTCCCTACAGTATCTAATGTATAGTATTGACCTGTTTCAGGCTCTAAAATAACGGTTTCTTCATCAACTTTTTGAAAAAGTACATTGTTGGCTAGTTTATAGTTTTTTGATCTCATGAGATTTTATTCCTTTGTAATGCTCTTATTTTTTAGTTTTCCGTTTTCCATAATATAAAGCTTATCTGCATATTCTATTAAGGTTTCATCGTGACTTACCATAATAACAGTTTGCTCAGCAAACAGCTTTACTAGCGTTTGTTTGAATGCATTTGTACCTTCTTTATCTATCATAGAAGTTGGCTCATCAAGTAATAGTATTGAAGGCATTGACATTAATGCTCTAGCTAACGAAATACTCTGCTTTTGACCGCCAGAAAGTAATACACCACCTTCCCCAACCTGGGTTTGATAACCATTTTCAAGGGTAGTAATAAAAGCATCTGCGCCAGCTTTAATTGCCACTTGCTCGATTTCTTCGAAGCTTGCTTGTGGGTATCCAAAAGCAATGTTGTCGGCAATGGTACCATCACATAATGCTATGCCTTGTGACACAAAACCGATTTGCTTTCGAAATTGAGACAATTGAAAACTATTTAATGATTTTCCATCAAGTGTGATTTCACCTTTCGTTGGCGAAATAAACCTCATCAATAAATGCAATACACTTGTTTTACCTGCACCATTCTTTCCAACAATTAATATGGTTTCGCCCGGCATAACTTTGAGCGATAAATCTTTTAATACATTAACACCATCATCATAACTGAATGAAACTTGATCAAAAATTAAATCTCCTGACATCGCTGTAATTGTATTTTCATTATCACCTGTATCTGTGGGCTCAGGTGAAATATTAAACACCTTGATTAACCTATGTGATGAACCTATAGCTTGCTGTACCTGACCATATAAATTAGCTAGTGTGCTCATAGGCCTGGCAAATAACATTCCGTACATTAGTAGAGTTATCACATCAGGCATAGTTAACTCTCCTGATTGATAATGCATAGCACTGACTACTACTACAACTAAAACACCAGTTGATACTAAAAGCTGTAGAACCGGAGATAAAATTGCTTGTACTTTAAGCTGCTTCTTTCTTAGTTTCTGAATTTTATGTGCGTTTGCCTTATAACGATTAGATTCTGTTTTTTCCCTAGCAAAAGCTTTAACTAACTTTATCGTTCCAAAATTTTCACTAGCAATAGCAATAGAGTCTGCTTGTTGCTGAACAAGGTTTTCACTGATTGGCCTAATACTACGTCCTAGTAGCTTTAAAATAATAAAGAATGCCGGCACCATGAATACAATCATTAAAGTGATGGTCATACTAATTGACGACATCATTACAAGTGCGCCACAAAGGATTAAAATGCTTGGTACTATGCCTGTTAAAATTCCAGATAAGAAATAACTAATGATGCTGACATCGTTACTCAATAGCGCTAACGTTTCACCTTTTTTAGTCGTATTAAAATATTTTACAGGTAGTAACTGTATGTGATCATATAAACGACAGCTTAATTCAGTTAAGACTTGAGCACCTATATAATTCACTCTATAAGTTGATAAAAAACGCAGTAGTGCCTGTAACGCAAATAAAGAAAGCCAAATTAAAATAATTTGGCTGTAGCTCATATCAAAAAATTGCTCTTTATTTAAGATAGACTCTGAAAACTGACCAGCGAACCATGGAATAGATAGACTAACAGCACTCTCTAAAACCATTAGGCTAATAGCTAGTGTGAGTTCTCTTTTATAATATCTAAGTAGGGAAAAAAAGCGTAAAAACGTCATTGTTCACTTTATGTTGTCACTAAGAATAGCTTTTAGTGACTATTCTTATTTTGATGATAATCCTTATCGTTATATTAAACATTTTTATAGGATAATCCTATATAAAACACTTAATGATTTATATTGTAATCAGTTAAAACTGGTCTAGATTCATTATGCTTTCCATTAACTTTGTTGTGATTAAACAAATTCAAGCAGAAGTATTCGTGATTTAAGAGCACTGTATTTAAAATATGCAGTGGACGCTCTAAACAAAAAAGCCTGAATAAACTAAATTATTCAGGCTTTTTTTATCGTCTTTCTTTATAAAAAAGTAACTAGAAGATTATTGCTTCTTAGCTAATTTTTCCTTAATTCTCGCTGACTTACCTGAACGCTCACGTAAGTAGTAAAGTTTAGATTGACGAACATCACCGCGACGTTTCACTTCGATAGAATCAACTAACGGGCTATGTGTCTGGAATACACGCTCAACACCAACACCGTTCGAAATTTTACGAACAGTGAAAGCTGAATGTAAGCCACGATTTTTAACAGCAATAACAACACCTTCAAAGGCTTGAAGACGTGATTTATCACCTTCTGTAACTTTTACTTGTACTACAACAGTATCACCTGCTGCATATTCTGGTAGATCTTTCTTTAATTGCTCTTGCTCGAGCATATCAATAATTTTACTCATAATACCTTCTTCCTAGTGTTCACAGTCTAAGTGGATTTCGCTTGCTTCTTTATGGAAGCTAACATTTTCTCCTGCTCATCTGTCAGAGCTAGGTTAGTTAATAGTTCTGGTCTTCTAGTCCAAGTTCTCAATAGAGACTGTTCTTGGCGCCATGCGCGTATATGTTCGTGATTACCGCTAAGTAACACTTTAGGTACTGACATTTCATCCCCGTTTGAGGTAGTCAACACTTCTGGCCTAGTATAATGAGGACAGTCTAATAAACCATTTGAGAAGGAATCCTGCTCTGCTGATTCTTTATGTCCTAATACACCCGGCACTAATCGTGCTACAGCATCTATTACATTCATTGCAGGGAGTTCACCACCACTTAAAATGTAATCGCCAACCGACCATTCTTCGTCAATATCTGACGCGAGTAATCGCTCGTCTATGCCTTCATAACGTCCTGCTATAAATATCAGGCAGTTATCTTGCGCTAATTCACTTACACCCACTTGGTCCAACTTTCGTCCCTGTGGCGACAAATAAATAACTCGAGCTTTTTTACCATCAGCTTCAGCCGCTTTTCGCGCTGCAGTGATAGCGTCCCGTAATGGTTGTACCATCATCAACATACCTGGACCACCGCCATAAGGACGATCATCAACAGTACGATGTCGATCATGAGTAAAGTCTCTTGGGTTCCATTTATGAAACTCAATCAACCCACCTCGGATTGCTCTACCTGTCACCCCATATTCAGTTATAGCGTCAAACATTTCGGGAAAAAGGCTAATTACCCCTATCCACATTTTGCTTTTTTCTTTCTGTGTAGTATTAATACCAGATTGAACGCTAGTCACAAGTTAAAAACCTGGGTCCCAGTCAACACAAATTTGTTTATTTTCAATGCTTACCGATTCAACCACTTCACCAGAAAGATAAGGAATTAACCGCTCTTTCTTATTAAAGCCATCGTTAAGGTTTGCTTTTACAACCAGTACATCGTTAGCGCCTGTTTCCATCATATCGGAAACAACCCCGAGGTTATAACCTTGGGTAGTAACAACTGTCATGCCAATTAAATCTCGCCAGTAGAATTCACCTTCAGGTAAATCAGGTAACGAGCTTTCATTAGTTAATATTTCTGAGCCGACAAATGCTTGCGCATCATCTCTGTCATCAATATGACCAACTTTAACAATCAAGCCCTTGTTATGCTTGCGCCAATCAGTAATTTCTACTGTTTGTATGTTATTCCCTAATTTTAATGACCAAGGGAAATAGTCAAGTATGGCATCGGGGTCGTCTGTAAATGAATGAATTTTCAACCAACCTTTGATGCCGTAAACAGAGCCTACTTTACCTAAGATGATTTGTTTTTCTTTATCCACAATGACCTCTACTACCTACTAAGTTATCAAAGATCGATTAAGCAGCTGCTTGAGCGTCTTTCACTAACTTAGCCACACGATCAGATACACCAGCACCTTGACCAACCCAGTGGTTGATACGATCTAAGTCTAAGCGTAATTTTTCCGCTTGACCTTGTGCTGTAGGGTTGAAGAAACCAACTTTCTCGATGAAACGACCATCGCGAGAGTTACGGCTATCTGCAACAACAACCTGATAGAATGGACGCTTCTTAGCGCCACCACGAGCTAAACGAATGGTAACCATATCGTCCTCTTATATTTTAGTGTTAAAACGAATTTTCCAGACACTTCCTGTCGCTAGGGACAGAAAAGCTCGCGTATTCTACGCCTTTAATGAAAAAATGCAAGTGTTGTTTGCCTTCAACCTAGATATAATTTTGCACAAAAAAAGCCCAACATTATTTATTGTTGAGCTTTAAATAAATTATTGTGTATTAACGAAGTGAGTAGCAGTGTCTAACGACCAAACATTCCACCGCCACCGCCCATGCCACCCATACCGCCAGGTGGCATCATACCTTGCATGCTGCGCATCATTTTTTTCATGCCGCCTTTGCCAGACATTTTCTTCATCATTTTTTGCATTTGGGTAAATTGCTTAAGCAACTTATTTACATCTTGAATTTGTGTTCCTGAACCTGCTGCAATACGGCGTTTTCGTGAGCCTTTTATAATATCTGGGCGCTCTCGCTCACCTGGTGTCATTGAGTTAATGATAGCTTCCATTCTGATGGTAAGTTTATCATCCATTTGATCTTTGATTTTATCTGACATATTGCCCATACCTGGCAACTTATCCATCATGCCCATCATGCCGCCCATGTTTTTCATTTGCACCAGTTGGTCACGAAAATCTTCTAAGGTAAAACCTTTACCACTTTTAACTTTTTTGGCTAATTTTTCAGCTTGTTTTCTATCAACCTTTTGTTCAACTTCTTCAATCAGAGAGAGAACATCGCCCATGCCTAATATACGTGAGGCAATTCGGTCTGGATGAAATGGCTCTAACGCTTCAATTTTTTCACCAACACCCATGAATTTAATAGGCTTGCCAGTAATATGACGAATCGATAATGCGGCACCACCACGGGCATCACCATCTGTTTTAGTTAAAATAACACCGGTTAGTGGTAACGCATCGTTGAAAGCTTTTGCTGTGTTGGCAGCATCTTGACCTGTCATGGCGTCAACGGTAAATAAAGTCTCAACTGGGTTAATTGCAGCATGTAGATCTTTGATTTCATCCATCATGCTATCATCAACGTGCAAGCGACCTGCCGTATCAACAATAACTACATCAAAAAAGTTTTTCTTAGCATGATCTATAGCAGCATTCGCTATATCAATTGGCTTTTGATTTATATCACTTGGAAAAAAGCCAACTTCAATTTCATTAGCTAGTGTTTCAAGCTGTTTAATTGCCGCAGGACGATATACATCAGCACTAACAACAAGTACTTTTTTCTTTTCACGCTGTGTTAAAAATTTAGCTAATTTAGCAACAGAGGTTGTTTTACCAGCACCTTGTAAACCCGCCATTAACACAATAGCAGGTGGAGCTGCTTTAAGATCTAGGGTTTCGTTGATGCCACCCATAGCTGCTTCAAGCTCTTTTTGAACTATTTTGACAAAGACTTGCCCTGGGGTGAGACTTTTTGAAACATCAGTACCAATTGCTTGCTCTTTTACTTTAGCAACAAATTCACGAATAACCGGTAAAGCTACGTCAGCTTCCAGTAAAGCCATGCGTACTTCACGTAAGGTATCTTTAATATTGTCTTCAGTTAAGCGACCTCGGCCACTGATATTTTTAAGGGTTTTGCCTAAACGTTCGGAAAGATTATCAAACATGAATAACTCTAAATAGCGCTGAATATAGCGTAAAATTGTCAAAATTAATGCCGCTATTATACCTGTGATAGCACTATTGTCGAGATAGGATAATATGCACATAACATTTTATATAAGATCCCCCCGTTTCGCGAAAAACCATGATATGATGAATGTGTTAGTTTTCTTATATATTTGATAGGCTGTAATGTGGATCAATTAACCTATTTCATTAGTAATTTTATAGACTTAAGTGCTGAAGCTAGTCCGTGGTTATTATTAGGCTTAGTGATAGCCGGTTTAATGAAAGCTTGGGTACCCAGTAAAATATTAAGCCAGCACTTAGGTAAAGGTAAATCAGCGGTTGTGAAAGCCGCACTGATTGGTGCGCCATTACCACTGTGTTCCTGTGGTGTTATCCCTGTCGCCACTGAGTTAAAACGCAGTGGCGCTTCAGCCCCCGCTACCGCATCTTTTTTAGTCGCAACGCCAGAAACTGGGGTAGATTCAGTGTCTGTATCTTATGCACTACTTGGGCCCGTGATTGCCATTTACCGCCCTTTTGCTGCCATTATGTCGGCCATCATTACGGGACTTTTTGTTAGCACCATAAAAGATAAGAACACGCCACAGACCACCAAACCAAAAACAACTGGTAATCATTGCTGTGCTAGTGATACCGCTAAGCCAACTCCTCAGCCTGAAACGTCTAGCTCATGTTGCAGTAGTTCTAAAGTTGAAGATATAAAACCTGAAGTAAGTTCATGTTGTTCGGTATCAGGCAGTGCAACAGCTGAAACTTTGCCAACACCCCCATCGTTTATACAAACATTTTTTGATAAAACTAAAGCTGGAATCCATTACGCTGCAACAAAATTAATTGACGATATCATTGTTTGGCTAGCAATCGGCCTTGTATTTGCTGCCATTATTCGTACTTTTTTACCTGAAGAGTTTTTATTAAGTTATGGCAGTGGTTTACCTGCCATGTTGTTAATGATTGCCATTTCTATACCTATGTATATTTGCGCTACAGCGTCTACCCCCATTGCAGCTGGCTTTATCATGGCAGGATTATCTCCAGGTACTGCTCTTGTCTTTATGATGGCAGGTCCTGCGACAAATTTTTCAACGTTAGGCGTTATAAAAAATGAAATGGGCGGTGCGGTACTAACCCATTACCTATTAGGAGTAGCTATTTCTGCTATAGGTTTTGCAACCTTACTAGATTTTGGTTTAAATTTTTATCAAATAGATATTGCTCACCAAATGCAACATGCTCATGAAATACTGCCATACTGGTTTGGTGTTTTATGCTCTGCCATCATTGTTTTATTGGCCATAAAGCCGCTTAGGAAGTTAGTGCTTTAATCTAAATCAATCAATAGTATATTTGTCATGGTAGTTAGTGTTTGATCTGATAGAATCAGTTACATTCAGTTGCGTTCATCGTTTTAAAGGAGTTTAAGTTAGTGGATTTTTTGGTTATTGGATCAAGCATGGCATTTATTGCTTACATGCTCGCCACTATGGCAATAGTATCACGCTTATTTCACCCAAACGGTCCTAACCTAGAGCGGGTTCTAATTTTAGCAACTACCGCTATTGCTATTCATTTATTTAATGATGCCCAACTTTTCTTCGTGGAAAATGAAATTAACTTTAGTCTTCCCAATGTTATTTCATTAGTTAGTTTAATCATTACTATCACTATTTCAGTGGTGGCTTTACGGGTAAAAGTTAACTTATTGCTACCGGTTATTTATGGTTTCGCGGGTATTTGGCAATTAGCCAGAATCTTTATGCCAAACACTGAGTTAATGCCTTTAGTTGCGGAAAAGTTAATTATTATCAGCCATATAAGCCTTGCGCTCATAGCATACTGTATTTTAATCATTGCTACTTTATATGCTTTTCAAGTTGCTTATATAAATTTAAAACTAAAGAATAAAAACTTAACCGCGGTTGTACATTTACCACCATTAATGCAGGTTGAAAAACAGTTGTTTAGTATTTTAACTGTCGGCATTACCGTTTTAGTTAGTAGCCAGTTGATTGGTTTATTTTTTCTTGATGGCTTTTTTGCGAAAGAAAATATTCACAAAACAATACTCTCATTAGTTTCACTATTTCTTTATTCCATCATTTTATTTGGTCATATCAAACAAGGGTGGCGAGGCCATAGAGTATTGGTACTTATGATCACAGCTAGTGCAATGTTAACCTTGTCATACTTTGGCAGTCGATTCGTTAGAGAGTTTCTGCTATCTTAACGTTACAAAGCTTGGCGATAAATTTCACTTTGCCCATATAAACACAATGTAAGGATTCCTTTTTGGATAACATATCAACTCAGATGCTATTTATTATTCTTGGCATACTGCTGCTTATTTCGGCTTATTTCTCAGGTTCAGAAACAGGAATGATGTCGCTAAATCGTTATCGATTACGACATCTTGAAAAAGAAAAACATAAAGGTGCAAAGCGAGTCAGTAAGTTATTAGATCGCCCTGATAGACTTATTGGTTTGATTCTTATTGGTAATAACTTAGTCAATATCGCCGCTTCTGCCATTGCAACTATTATTGCTTTACGATTATCAGTTGAAGCAGGTATATCTGAAGATATCGGCGTATTAATAGCAACAATCGTATTAACTTTAGTGGTATTAATTTTTGCTGAAGTTACCCCAAAAACTTTAGCAGCCTTATATCCAGAAAAAATAGCATTTCCAAGTTCTATTATTTTAACCTTACTGTTAAAAGTATTATTACCTTTTGTTATTGCAGTGAACTGGATCACCAATGGCATTTTAACGCTTATCGGTATTAGCTCAGAGAAAAGAGAGCAACACAGCTTAAGCTCTGAAGAATTACGTACTGTCGTAAACGAGTCTGGTGCCTTGTTGCATGAACAAGATCAAAGTATGTTGATGAGCATTTTAGATTTAGAAAAAGTCAGTGTTGAAGACATTATGATCCCGCGAAGTGAATTAGTCGGTATCGATATTAATGATGACTGGAAAAAAATACAAAAGCAGTTAACGCAAGCAAATCATACACGGGTTTTACTTTACCGTGACAATATTGATGACGTCGTTGGTTATATTCACGCAAGAGATGCGCTAAAACTCCTGTCAAAAAGCCAGTATACAAAAGCTACCTTATTACGAGCTGTACGCGAATTATATTTCATCCCTGAAAGTACACCATTAAATATCCAACTATTAAAGTTCCAACGTGCCAAAGAGCGCTTAGGTTTAGTCGTTGATGAATATGGTGATATACAAGGCTTGGTAACGCTTGAAGATATTTTAGAAGAGATTGTTGGTGACTTTACCACAACCATGACGCCAACAGCGAGTGATGAAGTAACTTTACAGCCAGATGGTAGCTATTTGGTTGATGGTAGTGCGAGTATCCGTGATGTAAATAAAGAAATGACTTGGCAGTTACCAACAGATGGCCCTAAAACACTTAATGGTTTGATTATTGAATATTTAGAAGATATCCCACAAAGCAAGCTTAGTGTTCGTATAGCAGGCTATCCTGTAGAGATAGTGGATGTTACAGACAATATGATTAAAACCGTGCGTATTATGCCGGAGTATTACATCAGTGAAGAGGCTGAAGAAGAATAATCAATTTGAAACACGCTGAAACTTAGTTAACCACAAAGTTATCCACAGGCATTTTTTAAAAATAAGCTTTCCACAATTTCTGTGGATAACAAGGTCAACCCCTATCAATTACAGCTTTTAACTATTTCAACAGTTTTTTAACAAAAAAGTCATCTTTTTTTCGCAAAAAAAAGATGACTTTTTAGAAGCTGATAATTACTTAGCTAGCGAGCAATTTAAAATTTTTCCATAATAAAATGAACAAAGTGGCAAGGTTTATGCGTAGTTTTCTGAGTCGATTAACAATTGAACAATAATACAATTATCCAAAAAACAATCGCCATAACCAACCATGATCTAACTCCTCTTCACAACTTTTTAACTGCGAAGAGTAGCGACGAGCACGGTCATCTACTTTTCTTGCCACTTTTACTAACCATGCCTTTTTCTTATAAGTTTTTCGTTTATAACCACCCCAACCTTCATGGTAGTTTAAATATTGGTTATAGGCGTCCCACTTAGAGACACCATTAACTTTTTGGGTTTTGAAAATAAACCAGCCCATAAAATCAATAGCATCATCAAAGTCATCCCTATCGGCACCAGAATTACCCGTTTCACGTACATAATCATCCCAGGTCATTGTTTTAGCCTGTGAATAACCATAGGCAGTACTTACTCTTCCCCATGGGATAAAACCTAAAATATATTTGCGTGGTGGCGCGGCATTATGTTTAAAAGAGCTTTCTTGGTACATCATACTCATAGGAACATGAATAGGTACTCCCCAGCGTTCTCTGGCGTCTTTGGCCGCAAAGAACCAATCGCGATGTTCACGAAAAATTTCACAAATATTTTCTGGGTTTTTAGGAGGAGGAGTGGCACAACTTGTTAAAAGCAAAAGAGATACGGTTGTCGCCACTGTCAATTTGGTAAAACGCATAAAAGACTTATCAACAAAAATATAAAGAATAATAATGCCAGAGTTTTCAAATAACTGGCAAACTATATGACACTATTTCATAGAAGTTTACAATTTATCAAGGGTTAAATTTTAACCGTCTTTTTATTGATATCATATTCTCGTAGTTTATTCGCAATAGCGGTATGACTTAAGCCTAGTTTTTTCGCTAATTGTCTTGTGCTTGGGTAAGCTGGATAAAGTTTTCTTAATAAATCAGCTTCAAAATTTTTCACTGCAGCATCAAGAGTGCCTTCAAACTCTTGCTCAAGATAACCATGTTCTTGAGTGTAAGCAGGTAATTGCAGGTGATCTACACCTATTTCAGCCCCTTCAAGCAGTGATGCCGCTCGAGTCAACACATTCTCTAATTGTCTAACATTGCCCGGCCAAGGGTAGTGCTCAATAAACTCTCGACATTCTGTCGTTAGGGATAGATGATGACGACCAATGCGATGCCCCGCTTGAGTCATGAAATGCTCGGTTAATGGTAATATATCGTTTCGTCTCTCTCTTAATGGCGGGATATTTAAGCCAAAAACATTGAGTCTATAATACAAATCTTCTCTAAATTCACCAATCGATACTAAATGGAGTAAATCTTTATTCGTTGAGCTAATAATGCGCACATTGACGGTAATTTCTTGTTCAGAGTTTACTCGTCTAAAACTACCGTTTTGAATGACACGCAATAGTTTGCTTTGCAGCTTTGTCGACATTTCGCCAACTTCATCTAGAAAAACCGTACCGCCATCAGCAAGCTCAAAAATACCTCGCTTACTCGCTGATTGATCTGTCTCGCCTACACCGAATAATTCAGACTCTGCCACATCATCAGGTAATGCTGCACAGCTGAGTGTCATAAAGGGTAATTCAGCACGTTCGCTGGCAGCATGGCAAGCGCGAGCAAGTAACTCTTTACCTGTGCCTGTTTCACCAATAATTAAAATCGATGAGTCTAGTTGCGACATACGTTTAGCCTCTCTAAGCACTTTACGCATGGCACTACTACTGGCTTGGATACCTGAAAAAGTATTTTCATTTGGCTGCTTAAACGCGTTAACCTGCATTCCTAGGCGTGCTTCAGATTTTAAAATAAGTACTGCACCCGCTAAGATTTGTTTTTTAACTTCACCACTAATATTACTTTCACCTGAAACATTAATAGGCATCATATCAGCAACAAAATCTTCCCCTTGAAACTTCACACGGCAAGTTTGCGCAAGGACATCATCACTGTCTAACCAACGAGAAAAATTAAAACCTTTTAACCACTGGCTAACATTTTGCCCTTTAATGCTTGCTTCATTAGTGCCCATAATATTGGCAGCAATATTATTCACTATACGGATATTGCCTTTAGCATCTATAGAGATAAATGGATCAGGAAAAGTCTTAATTAAAGTGACTAACTCATTACGTTCACGCTCTGATGGCATAAAGGGTGCTGTTCTGACATCACCAACCCCTTCAAGTAATCGCAACTGTGGCATAAAAGTTTGTAAATCAGAAAACTCTAAATCAGGAATATTGATAAATATTCGACCAGGTTGTTTCAATTCTATGCCACGAACATTTATACCGTGCTCAACAAAAATACCTAATACTTTTTGTCCCATACCAACACGATCATGACAAGTAATTTCCAAACGCATGCAATAAAACCTTAATACCAAGAAAATTTAATAACGCCATTGTAAACTAATTTGTACAAGAAAAAAGCCTTAATAAAGAATATCATTAAGGCTTATATATTAATTTGTTATCAACAGCAGCTTACAAGACAATTTTTATAAAAATTACACTAATGAGTCTGTTTTTGCAGCGCAAATAAAGTCGTTTTTGTGAAGCCCTTTAATTGCGTGTGTCCACCAAGTTACAGTTACTTTTCCCCATTCTAATAAAATAGCGGGATGATGAAATTCAGCTTCAGCTAATTCACTGACTTTATTCGAAAATGCCCACGCGAGTTTATAATTTTTGAATTTGTACTCACGCTCAAGCATCATTACATTATTTCTTACTTGCGGTATCCAATCAGGTATTTGTGCTAATAATTCCTTAAGCTCTTCATCACTTACTTTAGGGGCGTCTACCTGACATGCTTCACACTTTTGTGCAGATAATTGTTGTGTCATTTCTTTGATCCTTTTAACTAAACTACTTTGCTAAGCTACATTTTTAGGTGGAAATTTAGCTTCGAATAATCCCAATGTTTTTGCCTCTTCAATTAAAGCCATAATATCTTCAACTTCGTATTCTCTAATGTTGTCTAAATCACTGACTTTATTGAGCATATAATATATGGGTTGCATAATATCGATACGGTACGGTGTCCTTAATACGTCTACCACATTTGACTTATTCAGTGGTCTTCGCTCAACATTTTTATCAGTGAGTGCATAAAGGGTTTCACTTGGCGATGAAATAATACCACCACCATAAATTCTTAAACCATGAGGTGTATCGAGCAAACCAAACTCAACCGTAAACCAATATAAACGGGCCAGATACACGCGTTGCTCTTTTGTTGCCTTTAAGCCCATTTTGCCATAAGCCTGAGTATAGTTAGCAAATGATGGGTTAGTCAGTAATGGACAATGCCCAAAAATTTCATGAAATATATCAGGCTCTTGCAAATAATCTAATTCTTCTTCTGTACGAATAAAAGTTGCTACAGGAAACTTCTTTTCTGATAATAGTTTGAAAAATTCCTCAAAGCCAATAAGCGCCGGAACACCATAACATTGCCAACCTGTGCTTTCTCGTAATACTTTAGAGACATCTTCTAATTGTGGAATCTTATCTGTAGGTAACTTTAATTTTGCTAAACCTTGAATATATTCATCACAAGCTTTGTCTTGTATATGAGCCAGTTGACGTGTAATTAATATTTCCCAAATGATATTTTCTTGCTCTGTCCATTCGATAACACCCTGCTCATTAGCATGCTTAGATACATACTTAGTGTGTTTTGCCATTACATTAACCTTCTTTTCTATTTCTTATTCTTATTAAGTAATACGGGGATTCCCCTTTAGTTATATTTATCTTAAGACATAAAATAAAAGGAAGGGAAGTAAACGGCTGTGTACAAAAAACAACCACGAAGATTTATTGTACAAATTTAATTACAACAAATATTACAGTGATCGTTTTTATTCAGGAATTGATACGATTAGCCTCACTCAACCAAGTTAAGCTAATCATAGTGTGGCGGGTTATTTAGATTTAGTTAGCAAGCTTTTAATGGTAGTAAGCATTTCTTTGCGAATATGTCCCAATTTAGGTTTATCATCAAAGGGGATTGGTCTACATAGCTGCATAGTTTTCACTCCTAGGCGAGCTGTTAACATACCAGCTCCTAATCCCTGAGCTAATCTACCCGAAAGTTTACCCAGCAAATCAGCCCCTATCATGTCAGTTCCAAAGTCGGCAATAAGCTCACTCGCTCCCGCATAAACCATATTAACAAACACCTGTCGAATCAATTTAATACGGCTCCAGTAACCTAATTTCAATCCATACAAACCAGCAACTTTATTAATCATCCGTAAATTACGCCACAGCATGATCAGCATATCGATAAGTGCAACTGGACTGAGCGAAATCAACACCACTGATTCGGTAGAAAATTTGGCAACCTCTCGCATCGCTTTCTCATCAACTTTCGACAAAACTAGCCTTGAATATAGTTGCAGTAGTTCATTTGAAGAATGCTCTGCATTTAATGCTTGTTGCCAAGCTTGCTCTTGTTCAGACACTAAATCACAGGGGAGAGTCTCAGTAATTCTCTGACAAAAGGCTTCAACATCAATCTCTTCACTGCCCTGCTGAATTTGCTGTATCGGGCTTTGTAATAATAAGTGTTGTGCTTGTTGTTTTAATGTTTGACGGCGCTTAAACTGGCGTAACGTGGCCCACTCACTCAATAGCGAAGATGAAACTAGCGCAAGTAAACACGCCAATATCACGCCATAAACACTGGTTAAAATAGGTGAGTTAATGAAACCATTTATAAAAAAATCAACCGTTTCAACGCCAATAACAAGTGCAAACAAACTCAGAGCAATGCGCCATAACCAACGGGGTTTACGTTTGTTTTTTACCGGTTTGCCATCAGCTAACAAGGTTTCTTCTAACGCAATAGGTAAGTCACTATTTTCTTCAATAGGTAAATAATCTTGGTTGTTAAACAATATTTGTTTACCATCTTCAGCTGCTTTGCTTTGTGCTTCAAATTGACTACTCGCTAGCTCATTATCAGCAAATAGAATTTGTTGTTGGTGTGTATCACTCGGCGCTTGCTCAGCTGACGATGTCGTTTTTGCTTCTACATTTTTCATATCATTTTATCTGCCAATAAAAACTGCAACACTTGATCCATTCGAATATGCGGTAAGCTTTGGTGTTTTGTCATACCGCTTGGAGGTGCAAAATTAATAAAATTAAATGCTGATGTTTGCCAATACTGCTGTTCTGGTAATTGACTCGGTACAGAGCCAGGAAAAACAGTAATCTTTTCACCTTGCGACGTGTGTTCATCGTCGGCCAGTCTATTTCCCTGAATAACCGATATCGGTTGCCCTTTATGCAAGCTTTTACCTGATTGGGTGCTTCTCACAGAAGCTATTGCCAGAGTTTGCATGTCTATGGCTTCATAATTAAGCTTATGTTTACTTTGATAAATAAGTTGATTTAACAAAGATACCATAGGAGCGTGTTGGTCGGCCGTCACATGATCAGCCTTTGTCGCAGCGAAAAGCAATTTATCAATTTTAGGTGAAAATAACCGCGCCAGTATGCCTGACTTACCATAGCTATAACTTTCTAAAATCATATCAATTGCTAATTGCAAATCAGCAAAACTTTCTGGGCCACTATTTTCTGAGCAAGCATTGAGGGGAGATAAACAGTCTGCTAATACGATTTGTCTATCGAAGCGAACAAAGTGTTGCTGATAGAATTTTTTTACCACACTGTCTTTATATTCAATAAAGCGTGCTCTAAGCATACCAATAAAGCTATCATCGCTAGCATTTTGATAATCATTTCCATCAATCTCACTAAGGTTAGGAAAAGGAAAAAACTCTAATATGGGTGCGCCAGCAAGTTCTGCGGGTAAAATAAAGCGCCCAGGTTGGATAACAGACAAGCCTAACTTGTGTCGAAAAGTATGCAGAAGCTCAGTATATTCATCGGCTAATTGCGCTAATATTTCTTCATCAGCAATAGCGAAAGGATCTATGTTGCTAACTTTTTCAAGAAAGTCCTTCGCGTATTTTTTTCTAGGCTCGGTTAATAATAGTGCTTGAGTTTGCACTGACCATTGCTCATAAGTTTGCTTGAGCATAGGTAAATCAAGGAGCCACTCACCTGGGTAATCGGTAATATCTAACGTCAATGTCGCCATATCTGTTGTATATTTTAATAACGATTTTTTCGGCTGATAACGAATGGCTAAACGTAATTCACTGATGCCATGGGTTGGCTCAGGCCATGAGGGATCTTCACCTGTCAAGGAAGCAATAGCGCGATCATAATCAAAACGCGGCACAGTTAAGTTTTTTTGCGGTACTCGTTTGGCAGCAATAAAGTTTCCGTGATGAACTGGGTCAAAAAAACTCAGATGGTTATTGCTGCCTTCATTAATAAGCTGATTTACCAATGAGGTTATAAAAGCGGTTTTACCGCTACGGCTTAACCCTGTAACAGCTAAGTTAATATGTTGATCAAAAGTTCTGTTTAAAATATCACTTGCTTTATCTTTCAGTCTATCTAAGCGGTGTTTCTTTTTTATGGCCATGTGTTATGTGATCGCAATCTTAAATTGCCTATTGAAGCGCTTAACAATGAGTAATTTGATAATAATGACTTTTGTGCGGAAATAACAGCACTTAACTCAACATATAAAATTATTTTGGGTGAGGCCTTTTGACATCACCCGTGTTAAGCCTTATGCGCTTGTCTTTAAAGACGTTTTTATAACTTATTTATTTCTCTTGATACCGTAAACTCAGCAGAGGTTACATATTGCTCAATACCTTGGAGCTGTTTTTCAAGGGTTAAAAACTTACGGCGAATATCATGTAGCGCTTGTTTAGGTGGCTCACCTGCCTGCCAAATTCTAGACTTCACCTTTATAGATTCACCGGCATCTTCTTGCTCAAAACTACGCTCTTGATTATGAGCAGTTGAATGCGCTTGATTTCCTCGAGCATATTGATAACTTTTGTGACCACCTTTATGCATTTGCGCGCTAGGGTTTTTATCTAAAATAAACCAAGCTGCGATGTAGCCTAGAATCAAAAAAGGCATACCAAACAAGACACCTGAGACAACAAGAATACGAACTAACCAAGTTTCCCAACCAAAATAGTCAGCAATACCAGCACACACACCCGCTATTTTACCACTTGACGGATTACGGAATAGCTCTTTGCGTTTGCCACTCATAATTTACTTCTCCAGTCAGGGGTCTCCGCGTCTAAAATAGCTTCAAGTGTTTTAATGCGATCAGCCATTTTATCAGCCATTTCAGACAAGTCAGATAATTGAATGTACTCTTCTTCACTTAAACCTTGGCTAACCTGCCTTTTGCTGCGGTAATGTAACACCAACCAAATTGGGGCAACAACGAGCATAAAAATTATCACCGGTGCCATAATGATGTCTTCCACAATACTTCTCCTTAATGCTGTTTTCGTTGACTAAAATTACTCATGATATAAAAAGTAAATAGTACAGTACGAAATTAATAATTGATAACTTTAGCGTTATTTCTTCTTCATTTTAGCTTTTAATGACGCTAATTCATCATCAACTTTTTCATCACTTTCTAACTCAGAAATTTCATCGGCTAATGATTTACTGCCTAAGTCATATGATTCTACTTGTGACTCAATATCATCAATTTTACGCTCATAACGATCAAAGCGACTTAAGGCATCATTAACACGTCCACTATCAATATTTTTCTTAACCTTTAAGCGAGAGCTTACGGTTTTCTCACGCATAATAATCGCTTTTTGACGAGCTTTTGCATCCGCTAACTTTTCTTGTAACTGCGAGATTTCATCCTGAAGCTTAGCAATATGTTCTTCAACGTGTGCTAACTCTTCCACTAAAGCTTTAGCACTTTCACTGCTCTTTTGTTTTTCCATTAAAGCTGCGCGAGCCAAATCTTCTCTATCTTTGCTTAGTGCAAGTTCAGCTTTGTCTTGCCATTGCTGAGCTTCATTTTCAAAACGAGTAACTTGGCGCGTTAATTCTTTTTTATCAGCTAAGGTTTTTGCTGAGCTTGATCTTACTTCGACCAAGGTGTCTTCCATTTCTTGAATGATTAAACGTACCATTTTTGCAGGATCTTCTGCTTTATCTAATATATTGTTGATATTAGAATTAATAATATCGGTAAACCTAGAAAAAATACCCATAACAACTTCCTCTTTTCTTTCTATCATTATTTAAATGTCTATTCATAAGCATTCATTAATTACGCCAAATTGACAAAACTTTTTAACCTTATGTTTTTCAAAGCTTAATTAAATAATCAAAAAAAACTGTTATCTAGTTGATTAATAAAATACACTATTTGTTAGTGAAATTAACTAATACCGAGTCTAATATTAAAATTTTCATTCATTGATGATTTTAGCAGCAGAGTCAGCATCCAATTTAGGTCAAGTTATGGCGCGTTTTAAACAACAAGATAATCTTCTTGGTCAATCAAACAGCTTCTTAGAAGTACTGGAGCAAATATCACAAATTGCGCCATTAAGTAAGCCAGTGTTAATTATTGGTGAGCGAGGTACAGGTAAAGAATTAGTAGCTGCTCGCTTACATTACTTATCTAAACGTTGGGAGCAAAATTATTTAAAATTAAATTGCGCAGCGTTAAATGAAAACCTCTTAGAAACCGAGTTATTTGGTTATGACTCTGGTGCTTTTACCGGCGCAAGTAAACGCCATGAAGGCCGTTTTGAGCGTGCTGATAATGGCACACTGTTTTTAGATGAAATTGCCAACACTTCAGGGTTAATTCAAGAAAAGCTATTACGTGTCGTTGAGTATGGTGAATTTGAACGAGTTGGTGGCTCACGCACAATAAGTACTGATGTACGATTAATTGCTGCAACCAATGAGGATTTACCCACTTTAGCTGCTTCAGGGCAATTCAGAGCTGATTTACTAGACCGTTTAGCGTTTGATGTAATCACGCTGCCGCCGTTAAGAGAGCGCTTAGAAGATATAACCATGTTGGCTGAACATTTTGCCATGAATATGGCTCGCGAGCTTGAGTTTGAATTATTCAGTGGCTTTACTGAAAAAGCTAAACGCACCATGCTTGACTATCACTGGCCGGGTAATATTCGTGAATTAAAGAATGTTGTTGAGCGTAGCGTTTATCGCTGTAACAACCCACACTTACCTGTACATGAGTTAATTATTGACCCGTTTGAATCTCCTTTTAGACCAAGTCAACAAATTAAAACCCTTGATAGAGTTCATGCTAATGCTAGTGAAACAAACTCAGCTTCATCAACCAATGCTGAACAATCACAGACCAGTGAGCAAATAGAAACGACTCCACAAGTGACAACCAAGCCATTAACAGCTGCTATAACGACAGACTTCCCGCAGTCATTAAAATCACTTTCTCAAAATTATGAAATAGATTTAATCAAATCAGCGTTAGCACATTGTCAATTTAATCAAAAGAAAACAGCACAAGCACTAGAGTTAACCTATCATCAATTAAGAGGTTACTTGAAAAAATATAATTTACTCGACGGAAGCGATGGTAGCGTAGCTGATGAAATTTCTTAACTCGATTATTAGTGCTGTTATAACATTATTAGTCCTGAGTGGTTGCAATGATGAAGGCAAATTGTCATTGAGCCAGCGCAGTATTATTTATTGCTCTGAAGGCTCTCCTGAAACCTTTAACCCACAACTGGTCACTTCTGGTACGACAATTGATGCAACATCTAATCAGTTATACAATCGGTTAATTGCCTATCATGGTGAAGAAAATACCCTAATACCGGCATTAGCTAAATCATGGCATGTAACGCGAGATGGTAAGAAAATTACTTTCTATTTACGTAAAAACATTGCTTTTCATCAAACCAGTTATTTTACCCCTAGCCGCTTTCTAAACGCTGACGATGTATTATTTAGCTTTAATCGAATTATTGACCCAAATCACCCTTTCCACCTTATTTCGGGAGGTAATTATCCATTTTTTCAAAGTATTGAACTTGAAAACCTTATTGATAAAGTTGAAAAAATAAATGATTACACCATACGTTTTCACCTTTCTAGACCTGATAATACTTTTTTAGCTAATTTAGCGACAGATTTTGCTGTGATTTTATCTGCAGAATATGGCCAACAATTAGCAGCAAAAAGTGCTGAGCAAAACATTGATATTATGCCCATAGGAACTGGACCATATAAGCTTAAAGAATACCGAGTAGGTTCATTAATACGCTTTTATCGTCATGACGAGTACTGGCAAGAGCCAGCTAAAATGGAACAATTGGTTTTTGATATCACTTCAAGTAATACAGGCAGGTTAACCAAGTTATTAGCAAAAGAATGTGATATCAGTAGCTACCCAATTGCTCATGAAAAGATCATTGAACATACAGACTTAACTTTAGATTCAGTTACCGCATTAAATGTAGGCTATTTTGCTTTTAATACCACAAAAGCTCCCTTTGATAATGTACTTGTACGACAAGCACTTGCTTACGCGATTAATAAAGACACCTTGTTAGAGACTATTTATCAAGGGCAAGCTGAACAGGCAAATTCTATTTTACCTAACACGTCGTGGGCATATGATAAAAGTATCAAACCACAAACGTTTAATATTTCTAAAGCGCGTGAGTTATTAAATCAAGCTGGCTACCCAGATGGTTTCACCATGGACTTATGGGCTATGCCTGTACAAAGGCCTTATAACCCTAACGCAATCAATATGGCTAAACTAATTCAGGCTGACTTAAAAAAACTCAATATTACCGTCAATATTGTCAGTTATGAATGGAATACTTTTTTGCAACGTTTGTCATTAGGAGAGCATCAATCTTTTCTTCTTGGCTGGTCTGCAGATCATCCCGACCCTGATAACTTTTTTTCTCCTATGCTGAGTTGTTCAGCCAGTAACACTGGCAGTAATAGAACTTTTTGGTGTAACAAGGATTATGATGATATTATTCATAAAGCACTAGAAACTAATAATATTAAAAAGCGAAAGCAGTTTTACGCACAAGCTATGGCCTTAATTGCAAAGGAAGTTCCTCTTATTCCCATTGCTCACTCCAAAAGATATCAAGCACGTGGGCAAGATATTGTCGGCAAAATAATTGCTCCTTTTGGCGGTATTAGTTTTTATCAGGTAGCGAGACGCTCATCAAACTTAGAAGCACTTAATAATCAAGAAGCTGAAAATACTCAAAGTGAGGCAGTAAACTAATATGCTGATTTTTACGCTTCGCCGCTTAAGTTTGTTTATTTTCACCATGTTATTATTAACATTATTGTCTTTTAGCTTAAGCTTCTTATTTCCAGGCGATTCCGTTATTAATTTATCTGGAGCCATCAACGCTACGCCAAGCCAACTTACACTTTTAAATGAAAGTTATAAGACTGACAGCAATATCATTATTCAATACTTTGCTTACTTAAAGCATATTGTTGAAGGAGATTTAGGCCTATCCATGGCAAGCCAATCTGTCATCAGCCATGAAATAATGAACTTACTGCCGGCAACTATTGAGCTCAGTATCGTCGCCCTACTCATCGCTATGTTTGTAGGTATTCCTCTTGGTTTTATTGCTGCAATTAAACACAACAAAACAACCGACAACATCATTTTATCAGTATCTATGTTGGGATATTCTATCCCAGTATTTTGGCTTGGCTTATTAGCAATACTGACTTTTTCAATCAGTTTAGGTTGGTTCCCTTCTGCAGGACAAATTAGCTTATTGTTTGAAATAGAGCTCATTACAGGGATCCAATTTATTGATATTTTACTGAGCGACAACCCCTATAAATGGCAAGCTTTTAGCGATGCAACTATGCATATTATTCTCCCTGCCTGTGTTATTGCCGTTGCACCAGCTACTATTTTTGTTCGTTTAGCTAGAACTTCGATGATAGAGGTGTTAGATACAAGCTATATTAGGGCTGCAAGTGCTAAAGGTTTAAGTTATCAACGTATTATCTTTAAGCATGCGATCCGAAACGCGTTAATTAAAATTATTCGCCATGTTGGTTTGCAGTTTGCTAACTTAGTTACCATTGCCATGGTTACCGAAGTCATCTTTAGCTGGCCAGGCATTGGTCGCTGGCTAATTGTTAGTATTGATCAAAGGGATTACACCGCCATTCAAAGTGGTTTATTAGTATTATCATGCTTTATCTTTGTAGTTCATATTTTAACGGACTTTATTTACGCTGCGCTAAACCCATTGGCTCGAGGTATTAAATATGGCTCGTGATAAAATATATTTAGAAGAGGTATTTCCCTCTCCTTTTATGCAGCTTTGGCAAGTATTTCGAAAAACACCTGTTGCTATGGCTGGTTTTAGCTGTTTCATCTTTTTAATTATTTTAGCTATTTTTGGTCCACTATTAGCACCACACTCGCCAATAGAGGGGCAACTTGATATGCCATTGTTGCCACCTGCTTGGCATGCAGATGGTAATATCAGTTATTTACTCGGTACTGATGAACTAGGCCGGGATATGCTTTCTAGGTTAATGTATGGTACGTCTCTCACCTTTGGTCTAAGTTTTATCGTGGTTATCATATCGCTCGTTGTGGGTGTAATCATCGGATCATTATCAGCCCTTACAACGGGTATAAAATCGAGCTTTCTTAACCACTTCTTAGATGTAATTTTATCTATTCCTTCATTATTACTAGCTATTATCATTGTCGCTATTTTAGGGCCAGGTATTAATAACACTGTGTGGGCGGTTGTTATGGTATTAATTCCGCAGTTTATCCATATCACTCGTTATGCAGTAAAAGAGGAATTTCGGAAAGATTATGTATTGGCTTCTCGTCTTGACGGCGCTAGCCCATTTAGAATTTTGTATTATTCAATATTTCCCAACATTGTTGATCGAATAATGAGCCAAGCAACCATGGCTCAGTCAGCTGCAATTCTAGATATAGCAACCCTTGGCTTTTTAGGCTTAGGCGCACAAATTCCGTTGCCCGAATGGGGAGCTACTTTGGCCAATGGTTTAGATTTATTTTATATCGCACCTTGGACTGTTTATTTACCAGGTTTAGCCATCCTCTTTGCGGTTATTGCCACTAACTTAGTGGGTGAAGGTATTCGCCATGCGCTCAAACTACGCAAGGAGTGCTAATGAATTTACTTGATATTAGAAATTTATCCATTGAACTTGTGCAAGGTGAACAAAATATATTGGCTGTTGATAAAGTCAGTTTATCAATGAAAGAAGGTGAAGTTCGCGGTATTGTTGGTGAGTCAGGCTCAGGAAAGTCACTGTTAGCGCAAGCAATTGTTGGTGTGTTAGATGACAAATGGCATGTGCATGCCGATAGGTTTCATTGGCGTGGAATTGACTTATTACGTTTATCAATTCCAGAGCGTAAAGAAGTGCTTTCTCGTGATATCGCTATGATATTTCAAGAGCCGATGGCATGTTTAGATCCCACCACGACAATTGGAGAACAACTGTCTGAAGCGATAGATGATAGCCAATTCACAGGCTTTTTCTGGCAAAAACAAAAACAACGCCAAACAGAAGCAATAAAGCTACTTCATAAAGTTGGCATAAAGCAGCATACCAACTGTCTTAAAAGCTATCCGCATCAATTAACAGAAGCAGTATGTCAACGGGTGATGATAGCTATAGCCTTAGCAAGAAAGCCTATTTTATTAATTGCTGATGAGCCAACTGCGGCTATGGAAAACACCAATCAAGGGCAAATATTTCGCTTATTAGCCAGTTTAAATCAACTCAAAAATATGGCAATTCTGCTAATCAGCCATGATTTAGAGAATATTACCCATTGGACTAATACCATTACTGTTATGTATAGCGGACAATTTGTTGAAGCCGGCACAACAGAGCAAATTTTTCAACAAGCCATGCACCCATACACACAAGCATTAGTAGATAGTAGTCCAATGGCGAATCTTCATTTGCCTGCAAAATCTCGACTCATGACATTACCGGGCAGTATTCCTATTTTACAACACTTGCCCATTGGTTGTAGGCTTGGTCCTAGGTGCCCTCGAGCTCAACAAGATTGTGTCAAGGCTCCTTCGGTAAGTAACTTTCATGGTCATAAAGTCAGTTGTCACTTCCCATTATTACAATCCCCGAAAGCACATGTCGCAAAACGGCATAATCGTAAACTACAAAAATCGGGGGTAAGATGACTGAATTATTAAAGGTAGACGCTCTATCTAAGTCATATCATAAGAACGGTGCTTGGCTCAAGAAAACAACTACCACGGTACTAGATAACATTTCATTCTCAATTGAAGCACATAAAACCTTGGCAATTGTTGGTGAAACAGGCTCAGGAAAATCAACCTTAGCGCGATTATTGGTAGGCGCTGAGCCAGCATCAAGCGGGCAAATCTATTTAAATGGACAAGAGTTGAAATCAGGTAGTTATAAACATAGATGCCAGCATATTCGTATGATATTTCAAGACTCTGGCACCACACTCAATCCAAGTTTAACCATTCAACAGTTACTTGATGAGCCATTAAAGCTCAACACACCGTTTGATGACAAGAAGCGTACAGAGATTATCCGAAAAACCTTGCAAAAAGTCGGTTTGCTAGGTGATCATATGAACTTCTATCCTCATATGTTCTCTGGTGGACAAAAACAGCGTATTTCGCTTGCTAGAGCGATAATTCTACAACCTCAAGTGATTATACTCGATGAAGCCTTAGCCTCGTTAGATCCATCACTTAGATCACAGATGATTAATCTACTGCTCGATCTACAACAACAAATGGGTTTAGCCTATATTCTCATTTCTCATAACCTTGGCATTATTCGTCACTTTAGTGATGACATAATTGTCTTATCAAATGGCAAAATTGTTGAGAATGGAAAAACACAAGCAATAATGGCGAAGCCGCAACATAAAGTTACTCAAAAATTGATGATGAATCAAAGCTTTCAATTGCAAGCAAAAAAGTAATTTACAGCTAAAAGCACTAGTAATACCAAGTTGATTAAGTTCTTTCCCACTCAGCGAGAATTAAAAGGCTTAGAGACAAGGCATTGATTGAAGAGAATGGTTATTCAGGAGAATATGCTCCTGCATTCTCTAATAAGCTACATCCATGTAGCGTCCTTGTCAAAATCAATAACGCAGCATGTAAGCCTTTTAAACTCGCCCTTTGGGAGCTTACTCGATGCCCACTAACTTCGTTAAATTTATTTGATTTAGAATGACTAGACCTAAACAAATTTGCCTTGTTATTGAACATCGAGCATAACTCTGAGTAGGGAAGAAATTTAATCAAATTGGTATAACAAAAGCGTAATACTAAAAAAGCTAGCTTCTCTAGATGATGAATGATTCAACACATAGAGTAACTAGCTTTTTAGTTATTTGTTTACTGTTACTAGGCTATGAATACCAAGTGAATTAAATAATTGACTTGGTATAAGGATTAAAAGGCGCTAGTAGGTTCAGTAACCGTAGTGCGAGTTATCTTCGCATCAGCTTTTAACGAATCAACATAACTCATATAAGCTGATTGCGCTAATTGAGACGTTTGTTGTTGAGCAACTTGAGGATTAGCTGCTGCCTCAGTCACTTGTACTGACTGTACTTCAACGAGGGCTAAGTCACCATTGCTTAATGCGACACTAGACGCAATCACAGTACCTTCAACAGGATGTGGCAATACAAATGCTTCACGGCTAATGCTTTGGTCTAAGTCAGCGCTATAACGTGCAACAGCTTCTTTAGCAACAAAGCTAGCATTAAGCTCTGTAAGTTGCGCAGAAATATCATTACCCGCTTTAAATTGAACCAATAAGGCTTCAACAGTCTCTTGTGCTTTTGCTGTCGCTTTTTGCGCAATTAAGATACTTTTAATTTGCTCTTCCACTTCAGCAAGCGGTTTAACATTCGCTTCTTGGTAGGTGTCCAAACGTAACACTAAAGCAACTTCATCACTAACTTCAATTAAATCAGAATTCATGTTTTCTGTTAGTACTATGTCAGAAAAAGCCGCTTCGATAATTTTAACGTTATCAAAAGGAGCTGGATTACCTGAACGAGATAACCAATCTGATGTTTTGATTGTTGCGTTGACCTCATTAGCCGCATCTTCAAGGCTATCAGGAAATTCAAAACTAACCTGTGCTAACTTTTGACTTTCTTCGTAAAAAACTTCTTGTGCTCTTTCAGTGCTAACTCTTACTTTTAACTCATCTTTTACATCAGCTAAGCTTTGAATAACTTCAGGCTTAAGCTCAGTAAGCTTAATCACATGATAACCAAAACTTGTTTTAACTAACTCGGTATAATCACCAACATTTTGTAAAGCTATTGCCGCGTCATCAAAGCTAGGTTCCATAACACCTGGTTCAAGGTATTCTAGATCACCACCATTTTCACCACTAAAGGTATCAGCAGATAATTCTTTTGCTAACTCTGCAAAGTCTTCACCTTGCTCGAGGCGAGCTAAAACCGCTTCAGCTTCAGTTTTTGCTGTTGCTTCACTATCGCTATCATCTTCAGTAAATTCGATTAAAATATGTGAAATTCGACGCTGTTCTGCTTGCGTAAAACTAGCAAGGTTTTCTTGATAATATTCAGCAACATCTTCTTCTGAAATTTCGATACCTTGAGCAATATCATTCACATTTAAGCTAACGTAATTAACCTTCACTTGTTCTTTGTTTTCAAAACGGTTTTGATTGGCTAAAAAGAATGTTTTAATTTCTTCTTCACTCACTTCAACCGCTGCTTCAAATTGTTGAGCTGAAATAGTTGCATAGCGAATATCACGGGTTTGATTTTGCAAAGCAAGTTGCAACTTCTCTTGATAAGGTAAATTAAACTCTGTTGATACAAGTGCCTGACTTAATTGACGACGTGTCATTTCTACACGTAAGTAATCTCGAAAGTCTGATGATTGAAAGAAGCCTGCTTGGTTAATAATGGCTAAATAGCGATTATTATCAAAAACACCATCAACCTGAAACTCAGGCATAGCTCTAATACTATTTTTTAAACGTTCATCAGAAACGCGAATAGCTAAATCTTGAGCACTTTGGTCAATTAGTTTCTCATTAATCAGGTTATCTAATACACCTTGACGGAAATTGGCCATATAAGCACTATCGCTAGATAATGTCTCAAACATTTCACCAAACTGTTGCTCCATACGGCTACGCTGAGCTTGGTAAGCTTTATTGAAGGCTTGTAAGCTAATTTTTTCGCCGTTAACTGTTGCTACAGAATTATCAACTGAGTTGGTATAACTACCAATACCCGCAACGGCAAACGTTAAAATAATTAAGCCAAGGATAATTTTAGCAGTTAAGCCTTGCGAACTTTCTCGAATATTTTCTAACATCTTTTTCTCTTTTCTTTAAGGTAAGTACCCTATTGAGCCACTTATTGTAAATAACGACTGTAATTTTGTTGTTCGCGATTTTAGCAGAAGCAGACCACAGCTTGAAGTACAAGATTACTTTTATTTTGTGAAATAATCTCTAACCTTCCTAAAAGCAAAAGACCACCAAATGGTGGTCTTTAAATATAATTCTAATTATATAAAAAATTGCTATGTGCAATTTAATATATATTAGCCATTACATGCATCTTTTAATGCTTTACCAGCTTTGAAAGATGGAATTTTAGCAGCAGCGATTTGAATAGTTGCGCCAGTTTGTGGATTACGGCCAGTGCGTGCAGCACGGTCACGTACAGAGAAAGTACCAAAACCAACAAGAGCAACTTGCTCACCATTTTGTAATTCTTCAGTTACAGCGCCAATAAATGAATCTAAAGCACGACCCGCCGCAGCTTTAGAGATGTCAGCGCCTTCAGAAATTTTCTCGATAAGTTGAGATTTATTCACAGTGTATACCCCTTCAATTGTTATTATTACAACGCTATCTTTACTCTTAATTAAGAGTTAATAAAAGTTCGTCCTGCAGAAAACTAAAACTACATTATGTAATTTTATTTCTTTTGAACATCAAGCGCCGAGTTTAAAAAAATACTATTACCACTAAACCTCTTTTGTAAAATCAATGAAGGTACATTACCTCATAGACATACTAAATAAGGGGTCTAGCGACATAGGCGTACTTAACTTACCATAGTTTCAGCGTTTGAAAAGCCTTTATTTCACTTTTTTCGATATTTTTTCTATTTTTTTGCTTTTTTTAGTGAATTACATCAAAAAAAAGCTATTCCTAGCATAAAATTCACTCGGCTTGCCACTGTTCTACAGGATGCTCTAATGCGATAGCAAGCACTTCATCAATCCATTTTACTGGGTGAATTGACAAGTCTGCTTTTACATTTTCAGGAATTTCTTTTAAATCACGTGCATTATCGTGAGGTATAACAACCGTTTTAATGCCACCACGATGCGCAGCTAGTAACTTCTCTTTTAACCCACCGATGGCTAAAACTTCTCCACGCAGTGTGATTTCACCCGTCATTGCCACTTCAGCTTTCACAGGATTACCCGTTAAGCTTGAAACCAACGCAGTACACATGCCAATACCAGCACTTGGGCCATCTTTGGGCGTTGCACCTTCTGGCACATGAACATGAATATCACGCTTCTCATAAAAATCATCGTTAATGCGGAGTTTTTCAGTCCTGCTGCGTACTACTGTCATTGCTGCTTGAATAGACTCTTGCATAACATCACCTAGCGACCCCGTATAACTAAGCTTCCCTTTACCTGGCACTGAGGCTGTTTCTATCGTCAGTAATTCACCACCAACTTGCGTCCATGCTAAACCTGTCACTAAACCAACGCGATTTTCATCATCAGCTTTACCGTAATCAAAACGTTGTACCCCTAGATATTCATCTAAGTTGTCTTGATTAACCGTAACTTTCTTTAACTTTTTATCAAGTAAAATAGCTTTTACGGCTTTACGGCATAATTTAGATATTTCCCGCTCTAAATTTCTGACACCAGCTTCACGGGTGTAATAACGAATAATGCCAATAATAGCACTATCATCTATTTCGATTTCTTTATCTTTTAAACCATTACGTTTTATTTGCTTATTTAACAGGTGATTACGAGCAATGTTTAGTTTTTCGTCTTCGGTATAACCTGATAAACGAATAACTTCCATACGGTCTAGCAATGGGCCCGGGATGTCCATGCTGTTTGAGGTGGCCACAAACATTACATCAGATAAGTCGTAATCAACTTCTAAATAATGATCATTAAAGTTAGTGTTTTGTTCAGGATCAAGTACTTCTAATAGTGCAGAAGCAGGATCGCCACGCATATCAGAAGCCATTTTATCGATTTCATCTAATAAAAATAATGGATTTTTAACACCTACTTTTGACATTTTTTGAATCAATTTGCCTGGCAAAGATCCGATATAGGTTCGACGATGGCCACGTATTTCCGCTTCATCACGCACACCACCTAACGCCATACGTACGTATTTTCGTCCAGTAGACTTGGCAATAGATTGCCCAAGTGATGTTTTACCAACACCCGGAGGCCCGACTAAACACAAGATAGGTCCTTTAAGCTGACTAACCCTTTGCTGAACAGCTAAATATTCTAAAATACGTTCTTTAACTTTATCTAAACCGAAATGATCTTTGTCTAGCACTTCTTGTGCTAAGGCAAGGTTACGCTTCAATTTACTACGTTTTTTCCAAGGTACATTCAACATGCAATCAATATAGCTTCTCACTACAGTTGCTTCTGCTGACATTGGCGACATCATTTTTAATTTTTGCATTTCAGCAAGGGTTTTCTCTTTTGCTTCTGTTGGCATCTGCGCATCTTCAATACGCTTGGCCATTTGCTCAAGTTCATCAGGTGTTTCATCACCTTCATTTAACTCTTTTTGAATTGCTTTCATTTGCTCATTCAAGTAGTACTCACGTTGGCTTTTTTCCATTTGCTTTTTAACACGGGTACGGATTTTCTTTTCTACTTGTAATAAGTCTATTTCACCTTCCATTAATGCCATCAAGTGTTCTAAGCGCTCAGTAACATTAATAATTTCCAATACTTTTTGTTTATCAACCAACTTCAATGGCATATGCGCTGCCATGGTATCCGCAAGTTGTTGTGCATCATCAATGCCCGAGACTGAAGTCAGTACTTCTGGTGGGATTTTCTTATTGAGTTTAACGTAACCTTCAAATTGTGAAATTGCCGAACGTATTAATACCTCGTGATCTTCACCTTCTTCAGGAGCTGAATCAAGGTACTCGATATCAGCGCTAAAATATTCTTCCGTTTCAACAAACTGACACACACGTGCACGCTGCTGCCCTTCTACAAGCACCTTAACTGTACCATCAGGTAATTTCAGCATTTGTAAAATGGTTGCCACTGTACCAATTTGATACACGTCGTTGGCTTGGGGATCATCGACTGCTGCATCTTTTTGGGCAACAAGAAAAACTTGCTTGTCATTTTCCATAGCAAGATCTAAACAGCGAATGGACTTTTCACGGCCAACAAATAGCGGAATAACCATTTGTGGGTAAACAACGACATCGCGCAAGGCAAGAACGGGGATTTCAACTACACTAGATAATTCTTCAGTCATGTGTGTCTCTTTGGAAAGTATTGAAAATTACTGATAAAAACTATATGGGGATAAATAGATAAGTTACAAGCGAGAAATTCAAGTTTATTACTAAAGCGCTAAAACAAAAAAGAGCCTTGCGGCTCTTCTTATAAATTAAGTACTTACAACTGATTATTCTGATGCTGCTTGATCTGGCTGGCTATCATAAATAACTAGTGGTTTAGACTCACCTTTAATTGTTGTTTCATCAACGACAATTTTACTGACATTTTCCATTGAAGGAAGCTCGTACATAGTATCAAGCAATACCGACTCAACGATAGAACGTAAACCACGTGCTCCTGTTTTTCTTTCCATGGCTTTTCGAGCAATAGCATGTAATGCATCTTCTCTAAATTCTAACTCAACCTCTTCCATATCAAATAAAGCGGTGAATTGTTTAGTTAACGCATTTTTAGGCTCTTGAAGGATCTGTATTAATGCTTCTTCGTCAAGTTCACGTAAGGTAGCGACTACAGGTAAACGACCGATGAATTCAGGAATTAAACCATATTTCACTAAATCTTCCGGCTCAACTTCTTCAAAACGCTCTGTGAGTGACTTCTCTTGCTCTTTGCTACGCACTTCTGCGCCAAAACCTATGCCTGTTCCGGTATGACAGCGTTGTTCAATGACTTTATCAAGGCCTGCAAAAGCACCACCACAGATAAAGAGAATTTTAGACGTGTCAACTTGCAAAAACTCTTGCTGTGGATGCTTGCGGCCACCTTGTGGTGGTACAGAAGCAATAGTACCTTCAATCAGTTTTAACAAGGCCTGTTGTACACCTTCACCAGACACATCGCGTGTAATTGACGGGTTATCTGATTTACGTGAAATTTTGTCAATTTCATCAATATAAACAATACCGCGTTGTGCTTTATCTACATCGTAATCACATTTTTGCAGTAGCTTTTGAATAATGTTTTCAACATCTTCACCTACATAACCTGCTTCAGTTAATGTAGTTGCATCTGCCATGGTAAATGGCACATCAAGTAAACGTGCTAATGTTTGTGCAAGTAAAGTTTTACCTGAGCCTGTAGGGCCAATAAGCAAAATATTACTTTTTCCTAATTCCACACCATTGTGTGAATCACCATTGCGTAAACGTTTATAGTGATTATAAACCGCTACGGCTAATACTTTTTTAGCGTGATCTTGACCAATTACGTAATCATCTAAACTTTCACGTATTTCAATCGGGGATGGTAGTGACTCTTTTTCTTCCTTGGGTGAAATCTCTTTTATCTCTTCACGAATAATATCGTTACATAACTCCACACATTCATCACAAACAAATACCGACGGGCCAGCAATTAGTTTACGTACTTCATGTTGGCTTTTGCCACAAAATGAGCAGTAAAGTAACTTACCATTGTCACCGTCACCACTTTTAATATCGGTCATGCCCTACCTCTAAGTCTTTAATTCCGTTAATAACGACTACACTAGATTTTTTCATCTGTATAAACTATAGCATAGTCGTAATTTTATCATTTTTTAAGTAGCAGTTTTCGATAACTGCTACTTAACAGTTAATGCGCTGTATAATTAACTGTTTCTTTGTTCTAATATGGCATCAACTAACCCATATTCAACCGCACTTTCTGCACTTAAGAAATTATCTCTATCCGTATCTTGCGCGACTGTTTCAAGTGGCTGGCCTGTATGCTCTGCCATTAAACGATTTAATTTATCTTTAATATATAAAATTTCTTTCGCATGGATTTCAAAATCAGACGCTTGACCTTGGAAACCACCTAATGGTTGGTGAATCATCACTCGTGCATTAGGTAAACAATAACGTTTTCCTTTCTCACCGCCGGATAGTAAGAAAGCTCCCATACTGGCTGCTTGTCCAATACAAACTGTACTAATGTTTGGCTTAATAAACTTCATGGTATCGTAAATTGCCATACCCGCAGTTACTGAGCCACCTGGTGAGTTGATGTAAAGAAAAATATCTTTTTCTGGGCTTTCAGATTCTAAGAATAATAACTGAGCAATAATTAGGTTTGCCATATGGTCTTCAACTTGACCACATAAAAAGATCACACGCTCTTTAAGTAAGCGAGAATAAATATCGTAAGAGCGCTCACCTTTAGAAGTTTGTTCAACAACCATAGGTACTAGAGCGCTTTCTATCGCACTTCCTGTACTTTGATTTGTTGTTGATGAATGAGCTTGAGACATATTTTGAGGGTTAAACTGAGAATTAAACAATGTATTCTTTCCCTTTATAAAAAGTAAAATGGCTTATATGTTTCCATATAAGCCATTTAAGCGATTGCTTAGCTTAATGTCAATCGAAAACTACGACTGAGCAGATTATTACTTCCCTTCTGGGTTCATAATATCTTTGAAGCTAGCTTTTTTATCTTTAACTTTTGCACCTTCAACTAAAAGCTCTACTGCTTGCTCTTCTAAAGCAACGTTTTGCATTTGCTGCATTAACTCTTTGTTGTTTGCATAGTAATCAATAACTTCTTTAGGATCTTCATAAGCAGAAGCGGCAGTAGCGATTAACTCATCTACTTTAGCGTTATCTACTTTGATCTCATTAACCTTAATCACTTCACCTAAAAGTAAACCAATTTTAACACGACGTTCAGCTTGCTCTGCGAACATTTCGCTTGGTAATTCAGGTAAGTTTTTAGGATCCATTTGACCTTGGAAACGTTGCATTGCTTGTTGACGTAAAACATCAACTTCTTGAGCAACTAGGCTTGCTGGAAGATCAAGTTCGTGAGCAGATAATAAGCCTTCAATAACTTGTTCTTTAACCTTAGCTTTAACTGCTTGAGATAATTCACGCTCCATGTTTTTACCAACTTCTTCACGTAAAGCGTCAACACCACCTTCTTGAACACCAAAAAGTTTAGCGAAGTCTTCATCAATTTTAGGTAAAACTGGACCTTCAGTTTTGTGAACAACAATATCAAACTCTGCGTCTTTACCTTTTAGGTTTTCAGCATGGTAATCTTCAGGGAAAGTAACTGAGATTGTTTTTTCTTCGCCAACTTTCATACCTGTAATTTCTTTTTCAAAACCAGGAATCATTCGACCTGAACCAAGCTCTAATTCAAATCCTTCAGCTTTACCGCCTTCAAATTCTTCACCGTCAACACGACCGTTAAAATCGATAGTTAGCTTGTCGCCTTTTTTGGTTTTACGCTTGTTTTCTTTCCATGTTTGATGTTGCTTTTGCAAAGTAACAAACATTTCATCTAAATCTTTTTCTGTAACTTCTACTTTTGGACGTTCTACAGCAATTTTCTCTAAGTCTTTTAATTCAACTTCTGGGTAAATTTCAAACGTAGCTTCAAACTCTAACGCTTTACCATCTTCATTACTTTTCGCTGTGAACGATGGACGACCCGCTGGGTTAATTTTTTCAGCAACAATAGCATCAACAAAACTACGTTGCATAACTTCACCAGCAACTTCTTGACGAACTGAAGCACCGTAACGTTTTTGGATTACAGATGGTGGAACTTTACCCGGACGGAAACCATTGATACGTTGGGTTTTAGCAACTTGACGAAGACGATTTTTAACTTCAACATCTACTGTTTCGGCAGGAACAGAAATAGTCAAACGACGTTCCAAACCTTGTGTAGTCTCAACTGAAACTTGCATTTATATACCTCAAAACTTAGCGTGCTACGCTATTTAATACGTATCTCATTAATCTACCTGTTTTCACTTAACAAGTGAGGAAAAGATACTTGCTCATACGAACGGTTAAAATTTGTGACGCAGAATTATAGCGGGGCTTCAAGCAAGATACAAGCGATAAGTTTAACGGACTTTTTTAACGACGTAAGCAAACGTATTAGCTTAATGAAAAGCGTGTATTTTAATAATTATGTTTTTCTACAATAATCTTTATTTTTGAATTATATATTTCAAAATTACACATGTTAGATACTGCGACATTAGCAAAATGTAGCTTTACTTGTATTTGATATAAAAGCAAAAATTTCTAAATGGAAATGAGAAATAAAGAAAGTGTTCAGTATAGAAGGTGGTCGGTGATGCAAGATTCGAACTTGCGACCCCTTGGACCCAAACCAAGTGCGCTACCAAGCTGCGCTAATCACCGATTTCTAGTGTTTTAATAATTAGATTATTAAAAAGAAGATGGGGTGGCTAATGGGACTTGAACCCACGACAACCGGAATCACAATCCGGGGCTCTACCAACTGAGCTATAGCCACCATAACCTTATGACACGCCTGTTAATGGCACGCCCTAAAGGATTCGAACCTTTGACCCACGCCTTAGAAGGGCGTTGCTCTATCCAGCTGAGCTAAGGGCGCACGAGACCTAACAGGTGTTACTTTTACTTTTATATAAAAGAAAAAGTGGTCGGTGATGCAAGATTCGAACTTGCGACCCCTTGGACCCAAACCAAGTGCGCTACCAAGCTGCGCTAATCACCGACATTTTGCTTTCTAGCAAGCTATTTATTCATGTAAAAACATAAGAAATAATTAGCTGCTTTCAACGGGTGCGGATATTACCGAGTTGCGCTATTCCAGTCAAACCTTTTTTATAAAAAAATCCATGTTCGTTCACTTTTAACGCAACTTGAACAATTACTACCAATTTTACACAAGTTTATCCACTATAACCGCTCAATCCTATTATCACTATAGAAAGAGGAATTGAATTTTTCATGGTGAATTTTTCTCACTCTTAACTATAACTAGTGTTGAGTTTATGGCAAAATAGCGCCAGTTAAATTCATTCACTTTTCATATTCATTAATTCAAGGTTACAGTTACGTATTATGACGGCATCATTGATTGACGGCAAAGCAATTGCCAAACAACTTCGCGACTCTATCAAAGAAAAGGTTAGCCAACGTATTAATAATGGTCAAAGAGCTCCCGGGTTAGCTGTTATTCTAGTCGGTACTGATGCGGCATCTCAAGTCTACGTAGGAAGTAAACGTAAAGCTTGTGAAGAAGTTGGGTTTGTTTCTCGCTCATACGACTTACCAGCAACAACCTCTCAAGACGAGCTATACCAATTAATTGATGAATTAAATAGTGATAAAGAGATTGATGGTATTTTAGTACAACTACCTTTACCTGAAGGTTTAGATGCTAACTTAATCATTGAACACATTAATCCTAAAAAAGATGTTGACGGTTTCCACCCAGCTAACGTTGGTAAACTTGTTTTACGTCAACCTGGTTTGCGCCCTTGTACACCTAAAGGCATTATTGAGTTAATTAGCTCAACAAATATTAAGCCACATGGTTTAGATGCTTTAGTGGTTGGTGCATCAAATATTGTTGGTCGACCTATGTCATTAGAGTTACTACTTGCCGGCTGTACAGTTACAACTACCCACAGATTTACAAAAAACCTTGAAAGTAAAGTAAGAGCGGCTGATCTGATTGTTGTTGCTGTGGGTAAGCCTGAGTTTATTCCAGGGGAATGGATCAAAGAAGGCGCTATTGTCATCGATGTTGGCATTAATCGTTTAGAATCAGGCAAGCTTGTTGGAGATGTTGGTTTTGACATTGCAAAAGACAAAGCCTCATTTATTACCCCTGTTCCAGGCGGAGTTGGCCCAATGACAGTCGCCAGCTTAATAGAAAACACCTTAATTGCCTGCGAAGAATCAGAAAAATAAAAAGAGCGCGAAAGCGCTCTTTTTATTTAAGCAATGTGAAAAGCACAAACTAATGAGTTTAACCTTTACGCCACGTTGTTTTACCCGCACTATCTTCTAAGATAACGTTCATCTCATTTAATTTATCTCTAGCTTCATCAGCTAATGCCCAATTTTTATCCTTGCGAGCCTGATTACGCTGAGCAATTAACGCTTCAATAACAGCCACTTCATCACTATCATTTTGCCCTTGTAAGAAGCTCTGAGGATCTAACTGTAGTAAACCAATCACGCCGCCTAGCACTTTTAACATCCCAGCTAAATCACTTGCTTGTGCTGGATTCTCATCTTTAGCTACATTGAGCTCTTTCGCAATTTCAAACAAAACCGCAATTGCTTGTGGCGTATTAAAGTCATCATCCATTGCTTGGCAAAACTGCTGTACATAAGTAGCTTTTTTATCAAGCACAAAGTCTGCAGCAATATCCACATCTCTAAGTGAAGTATAAATTCGCTCTAATGAAGCTCTCGCCTGTGTTAAATTTTCAGTAGAGTAATTTAACTGACTTCTATAATGACCTGTGGTTAAGAAAAACCTAACGGTTTCAGCATCGTATTTCGCCAAAACATCACGGATGGTAAAGAAGTTACCTAACGACTTAGACATCTTTTCTTGATCTACCTGCACCATGCCGGTGTGCATCCAGTAATTCACATAAGGAGTATCCAGTGCACAGCAGCTTTGTGCCACTTCATTTTCATGATGAGGAAATTGTAAATCTGAGCCGCCACCATGAATATCAAAATGATGACCAAGCTCTTTAGCATTCATTGCTGAACATTCGATATGCCAACCTGGACGCCCGTCTCCCCATGGCGAAGACCAACTTGGTTCACCAGGCTTGGCTGATTTCCATAACACAAAGTCTAATGGGTTATTCTTTGATTGATCAACATCTACTCTTGAGCCAGCTTGCAATTGCTCTAAATTTTGACCGCTTAATTTTCCATAATCAGCATAACTAGAAACATCAAAAAGTACATCGCCTTTTCCGGTAGTATTGTCATCGCCACCCGCTATGTAAGCATGCTTTTTAGCGACTAGGGTTTCAATCATAGTAATGATTTCATCCATGTGTGTTGTCACACGTGGCTCTAGATCAGGACGCGCCATATTAAGCGCATCAAAATCTTCATGCATATAACCGATAGTACGCTCTGTTAATTCTTCAGGCGTTTCATTATTTTCAATCGCTCTATTGATAATTTTATCTTCAACATCAGTAATATTACGAACATAATTAACTGCTAAACCAGAAAACCTCATATAACGAGCAATATTATCAAAACTAATATACGTTCGAGCATGGCCTATATGGCATAAGTCATAAACGGTACAACCACAAACATACAAGCCTACTTTTCCAGGAGTAATAGGGGTAAAAACTTCCTTTTTACGAGTTAAGGTATTGTATATTTGTAACATGAGGAACAATCTCTCCAGCGAATAAAATGGTTGGTGACTAAAAATAAAAATGAATTGTACCTTAAGCATGCTTTTGAATCACCATAGCAGATGCACTTTATGCCAACTTAGCGTACAATTCTGATAATTTTTTACCTGTACGAGAATCCTATGATAATTTTTAAGACAACCCTTGGTGATATTAAGATTGAATTAAACTTTGATAAAGCGCCTGTTACAGCCAAAAACTTCCAACAATACGTGGAAGAAGGTCATTATGACGGCACTATTTTCCACCGCGTGATTAAAGGATTTATGGCTCAAGGTGGCGGTTTTGCTCCTGGTTTGGAAGAGAAAGAAACCCGCGCTAGCATTGAAAATGAAGCCAACAATGGACTAGGCAATAAGCGTGGCACTATCGCGATGGCACGTACTCAAGAGCCACATTCAGCATCAGCGCAATTTTTCATTAACTTAACTGATAACGACTTTTTAGACTTTAAAAATGAGTCTATCCAAGGTTGGGGTTACTGTGTGTTTGGTGAAGTTGTTGAAGGTATGGACGTAGTAGACAAAATGACGCTAATAGAAACTGGAAACATGTTCGGTCATGGCGATGTACCAAAAGAAGATATTCTTATCGAGTCAGCTATCGTTGAGTAACATTCAAGTAGATAAACAGCAAGTCACCTATTTTATAGCTGACTTGCATTTAGCTGAAAACAGGCCTGATATTACCGCCTGTTTTTTACGCTTTTTAAAAGAAGAAGCAATACACGCTCAAACACTCTATATTCTAGGCGATTTATTTGAAAGCTGGATAGGTGATGACGACGATAGCCTATTTCTAGACGAGATAGCCAACGCACTAACTACACTATCAAGTTTAGGCACATCAATATATTTTATTCATGGTAATCGAGACTTTTTACTCGGAGAAAAGTTTGCTAAAAAGTCAGCGATGACGCTGTTGCCTGAAGTTGACTTGATCGACTTATATGGGCAAGAGGTCGTTATCATGCACGGTGATACACTTTGCACCCGTGATATTGCTTATCAAGCTTTTCGAAAAAAATCCCGCTCTTGGTGGTGGCAAACTATGATCAAAAGTTTACCGCTTTTTGTACGCAAAAAAATTGCGGCTAATTATCGTAAAAAAAGCGCTGCTGCAACCGCTGAGAAATCACAAGAAATCATGGATGTGACCCCTGAAGAAGTCAGCAAGTGTCTTGAACATTATCAAAGCCAACTGTTAATTCACGGCCATACTCACAGACCTGCTATACATGATATTACGTCAAATGGTAAGCATGCTCAGAGAATAGTGTTGGGCGACTGGTACGAGCAAGGCGCTTGGTTAAAAGTTACGCCATCAAGCATAACATTATTAAATAAACCATTATTGGAATAATGTGCCTTTGCTTAAGGCTTATTCATCTAAACCTTAAGCAAGATTTCGAGAGTAGCTTAGCTACTGATAACGAAATGACAAAAAGAACTCTCTAGGCTTAGAAATATTTCGTAACGTCATTCCATGAACATTACTATTTGATACACCAGCAGTAGAATATTGTTTATCCAATAAGTTTTTTACCCCAAACATTATCGTCCAAGGCTGATTAAACGGACTAAAGTTAACGCTAGCGTTAGTGATAGCATAAGCACCTTGGTTTAATCCTTGAATATTTTCACTTCTAAATTCTTGTTTATCAATAAAGCTCCAGTCTGCTCTAAGGTGAAGTTCTCCGTACTTACTCAGCTGATGGAACGATGAGATACCTGCATGCATATTCCATTTAGGCGTATAGGGTAAGACGTTATCTTTAGTGATAATGATGCCATTCGCCCCAACAGCACCTTCGCCAATGATGTTATCCCACGCGGCACTTAAATATCCAATCGAAAAATCCGTCAGCAGATCTTCAGTGATAGTCGCATTAAATTGAAATTCTGCTCCCTTGATTGTAGCGTCACCAATATTTTGAGTCGCTATATTAGCAGCCAAACCTTCTGCATTTAATGGGATAGCGCTTTCTTGTTTGTCTTGGTATTTCGAATTGAATACCGCAAACTGCCAGTCGATCCCTTGTGTAGCCAAGTTTGATTTAATACCTAACTCTATCATGGTTAAATATTCTGGTTGAAAGGAGTGTAAAGGGGCTTCTTCATTGGGTGGCTCTAGAGAGCGAGCAGGAAACCCTCCCGCACGATACCCCTGAGAATAACTCGTATAAAGCATGGTTTTCTGATCAAGTTGATAAGAAAGAGATAACATTGGTGATAGTTCATTGATCGATTGCTCACCAACACGAGGTTTGGCATCCGGAAAAGCCTTGTTACCAAAGTCCAGACTAAAGTGTTTGTTCTCTTGACTCCAACGCAACCCTGTGGACAACTGATATTTATCATTAATTTGCCATATTAAATGCCCAAACATGGCTTGAGAAGTATTATCTATTTCACGGTTATCAAATATAGCAGCACTGCCTTCATAAGGAGCTAGAGAACCGCCAGCATGTAAGATTTGCACGCGCTCTTGCCCTTCTTCAGCAAACCAATACATACCTAACAACCATTTAAGTGATTTACTTTGATTATCACCACTTAACTGCAATTCTTGGCTAAGGCTTTGATTGTCGTAGATAAGGTTGTTGTTTTGAAAACTGATACCAGGTCCCCAACTAAAAGAATGATGAAAGCTACTATCTAATTGACGCCAAGAAGTGATTGACTTAATGAGGCCTATTTCAGTATCCCAATCAACAACTAAGGAGGCTCCGCCCGTTTCAACCTTATTTTGGGGTTTAATCAGATTAGAAAATTCATCAAAATATACTTGATTTTGACGGTATTTATCAGAAGATAGTTGCACTTTACCGAAACAGTTTACATTGGTATTTCTTCCCTCATCGGTTAAACATTCACTAAAACCTGCATTAGCTTGTACTCGATTGGCTAAATTTATAAAAATAGCATCATTGTTTATATTGATCGCTTCAAAGGCGGACGGCGGACTTGTATCTTTGGCAAAATCAACAGAGAAGTTGAGTGTAAAAGAGTCACTATATTGCCAACGAGTTTGCCACCTAGCGGCGAGATTATCGGTACCACCAATGACATAGTCGTCATAATTATTTAGCTTAACATAACCATCTTGTTGCTTACTAAGCAATGAAAGCCGTGTGGTCAGTTTTTCTGAAATAGGAACATTCGCAGTAACCTTAGCACTTAATAAACTCCGCTCTCCAATCGTTATACTGCCATTGATTTCGTTTTGGTCATGCGGTTTTTCAGAAGTTAATAATACAGCACCACCAATGGAGTTTCGTCCGTACAGCGTTCCTTGCGGTCCGCGTAGCACTAATGCAGATTCTAAATCAAGCAAATCTAGTACGCTACCCACCATGCGAGGCATGTACACTCCATCAACATAAAAACCAACCGCAGGGTCTGAAGTGATTAAGAAATCTTGTTGGCCAATACCTCGAATAAAAACGGTAGGCGATGAAGAAGTCCCCGATGTCGCGGCTGATTCGTTAAAATTTACATTAGGAGCACTACGCGATAAATCAACAATAGTAGTCAAGGCTTTTGTTTCAATGTCTTGTGAAGAGAATTCATTCAACGCGATAGGCACTTTATCTAATGCTTCTTCAGTTTTTCGGGCGCTAATGGTGATGACTTCAATAGAGTCATCCGTTGCTTTATCGTCAGCAAGATTCGATGTAGCCTTAGTAACTGATGGTATATTAACCAAGCAAAATATTGATAGTTTTAATAATACGGTCACTCTCAAACTTGCTTTATTCATCAGTTTGTTAAAGCTTACATACAAGTTAATCATTTATTGAGTTCCAATAAGTAAGTGTTGTGTGATTTCACCGTGTTTTCTGTGCTTTGGGTTGTAATGATTTTTTACAGCTATTTAATGAGGGTAGACCATTAAACGCATTTGCATCAAAGGGAGTTAGTTCTAGGTGTTTTATTATGCTAGTTTGCACTTGGCTAATAAAGTTAGGATCTCGACTGTTGATATAATGAAACGTTTGAAAAGCGTGGCTAGCTATTTCCTGATAATAGAAATGGTCATTTTTAGATAAACATAAAACTTTTTTATAAGCAGGGTAAGCTGACAAAACTCCGTCAATTAGCTCTTTCTCTAACATTTTGATAATCAATTGAGCATTATTTATATATTCACAGGTAATCGCTAAATCTTTACATATATGCCGACCTTGTTCGAAACCACTGGGGATTGCATAGATATGATCGGCGCTAATTTGACATTTGTTTTCGTTCAAACAAAATAAGGCAACTTTCACATTAGTGACTGCTGGCTCAATTTTTGTTGTTAGCTGATTAATATCACCAATATATTGAGTGCGAAAAGCTTCTGCTTGAATTTTATTATTTTTAAAATAGGTAAAACTACGTTTAGAGGGAAGATAATAAAAGCGAGGTGTGATATTTAACTCAGCATAAACCGCCGTGTAGAAGTCAGTAAACTGTTTAGCCATTTTGGTACCCTTTATTCCTTCAGGGATATTAATTCGATATTCTTGACTAGCACTCAACGTACTAAAAATGGTAGTCAACAAGACTAGTAAAGTAATAACGCATCGGCTCAAGGCTATACTTCCTCAAATTAAAGTTGATAATACAGTAAACCTGATTCAATTAAGTATAGATGATATCTGACACAGATGTGATTAATACAGCTTTTGTAGAGAACAATTTAATGTTTAACAACTTAATTATGCTTGTGATATGGGCACGCCAGAATGAAACTTAAAATCTTCATCAGGGGTACTAATTAACTCAGCTTCAACTTTCCCAAAATAGGTAATACGTTCACTAATATCCGTATCATCTCCAGCAACCTGTTGAGCTAAGGCTAAATAGTCTTGATAATGACGCGCTTCTGAGCGCAGCAAGGAAATATAAAACTTATTTAAGTCGTCATCTAAATGAGAAGCTAATTTAGCAAAACGCTCACACGACCTAGCTTCAATATAAGCACCGATGATTAGCTTATCTATCAATGCGTTAGGTTCGTAAGTAGTCACATGCCTCATCATTCCTTTGGCATAACGCCCAGCAGTTATACCATCAAAGGGAATATTACGCTTAACCATGATCTCTAACACTTGATAAAAATGGTGTAACTCTTCTTTGATCAATAACACCATCTTATCGATAAGATCTTGGCTATAAGTTGAATTAGCCTGCGTAGTATTACTTTTTGGTAAAAGTGCTTTTGTTAAGTTATTTGCGTTGGCTAATGTGGCTAAATCACCTTTTTTACGGTATAAAAAATCTTCATAAGGCTTAAACCAGTCTAGCAATATTTGATGGCTCTCTTTATCAACAGCATATTTACGGATTAAGAACATAGCTGTTTGCCCAGCCTTTAGCTCACAGGCTAAATGATCGCGTAAAATAACAGGCAGATTATTGACTTTTTTAGCTTCTTCGACCCACTCATCAGGTGTTTCGCATTGTAGAAAAGATCTTATTGGCGCTAAAAGCTCAGAGTATTTGTTCATAAACCTAGTAGTCATCAATCGTCGATTGATATTTATCTAATAAAGACACTATTTTAAAAGCGATTTTATTGAGATACTAGTAAAAGATTACTTTTCACTGACGTTGATCAAACGATGACAAGCACAGAAAAAAATAACTCGGTAAAACAGTTAACCAACCGTCACCAACAGTTAACACATACAGAAAATAGTAAAGTTATTTCCCATGTACAGAGAGAATCTGAAGACTGGTTTATCAACACCTTAATGATTGAAAATGTTGATGTGCCATTTAAGTATAAACGCAAAAAGCTTTATAAAGATTTACAAGGCCAACGTGTTAACATCACTTACTACCCTAGTAGTGAGCAAGTGGCGGGGTTTGATATTGAAATAATGAAAATTGTTCGAATAAAAATAACATAATAGAAATTCATCACTCAAACTAAGTAAGCTATCCCTCACCTTCATCTTATAGCAATAAACACTAACAAAATTTCTTTTAGTTATTTTTAATATAAAAATAACCTATTTGCATTTTATTTCGCTTGTTTTTCAAACAAATCTTGACGAATGCTTAGCCTTATTCCATAAATAGGGTATCGACTATAAAAAATTAATAACGTCGAAGGTTTATTTAGCAACAAAAGAATAAATATATTGAAAATTTGCTAAATAATTAATTGGGGACTGTAAGAGGAAGTTATTATGATATTAAATCATATTTGGGGATTATACGCTCATCCAAAAGAAGAATGGCAAACTATAGAAAAGCGCCATGAAAGCTTAATGTATAGTTTGATGCATATTTTAGTTGTTGCGCTCATACCAGCAATTTGTGGCTATTATGCTGCGGCGCATATTGGTTGGACAATAGGAGTAGGTGAACCGATAAAAGTCAGCCAAGCGAGCGCTCAAATGATGGCAATAGGCATGTACGTGGCATTAATTGCCGGTGTATTCGCCCTAGCCTATTTAATTCAATGGATGGCAAAAACCTTTGATTCAAAACCTAACTACATTCAATCACTTGAATTAGCTGCGTATACCGCTACACCAATGATGATGGTGGGAGTGGCTGCTTTATATCCTGTTCTTTGGTTTGTTGCATTAGCTGGCGTTGCAGCCGTTTGCTATTCAGTCTATTTACTATACTCAGGCGTGCCAATTATGATGAACATTCCTGAAGAAAAAGGTTTTATTTATTCAAGCTCAGTTGTTACCTGTGGTCTTGTATTACTTGTCGGCATTATGGCTTTCACGGTGATTATGTGGGGTATGGGATTTGGTCCTGAGTATGTTGCTTAACCAATAAGTCGACAGTTTAAAGCACTAAGATTAACGACTTTACTAAACGAGTAATTTTAAACGGTTAGCTTCAAAGAATAATCAGAAACTAAAATGGCGCTACATCAATGATGTAGCGCCATTTTTAATGTTAATAAAAATATAAGCCTGCTAACGCTTATATATTGAAAGGTACTTATTCAGAGCCTTCGTTGTGCATATCAATAATTGAATCAGCATTTTTATCTGACTTTTCTTTTGTGGTATTGTTACGCATCGCATCAAGTTTTTCTAAATAATCGTTATTGATATCTTTGGTTATGTAATTACCATCAAACACAGAAGTATCAAATGTCTTAATATCAGGATTATGCGTACTTACAGCTTCAACTAAGTCATCAATTGATTGAAAAATTAATTTATCCGCACCAATTAAAGTACAAATATCGTCTACATCACGGCCATGAGCAATCAGCTCATTCGCACTTGGCATATCAATACCGTATACATTAGGGAAACGAACTTCAGGTGCAGCGGAAGCAAAGTAAACTTTTTTCGCACCAGAAGCACGAGCCATTTCAATAATTTGCTCTGAAGTTGTACCACGCACAACTGAATCATCTACAAGCAAAACGTTCTTACCTTTAAACTCTGCACCTATGGCATTAAGCTTTTGACGAACAGATTTTTTACGTTGCGCTTGCCCTGGCATGATAAAAGTACGACCAATATAACGGTTTTTCATAAAACCTTGGCGGTACGGTAAACCTAGCTCTTGTGCAATTTGCAGAGCAATATCACACGATGTTTCTGGAATAGGAATAACGACATCAATATCGACATCATCCCACTCTCTCGATATTTTTTTACCAAGTTTAGTACCCATTTCAACACGAGAAGCATAAACAGACATTTTATCGATCGTTGAATCAGGTCGTGCAAAATACACAAACTCAAAAATACATGGATTATATTTAGGGTTTTCAGCACATTGTTGGCTATGGATTTGGCCGTCTTCCGAAAAGAAGATGGCTTCACCTGGCGCGATGTCTCGAACAAATTCAAACGAACAAGCATCAAGTGCAACTGACTCTGACGCAATCATGTATTCAACACCTAGTTCACTTTCACGCTTACCAAATACTAAGGGGCGAATACCATTTGGGTCACGAAATGCAACCATACCGTAACCAACAATTAAGGCAACAGTCGCGTAAGCACCACGAACACGCTCATGTACATTACCTACAGCGGTAAAAATATCACTAGGTGTTAAAGCGGCATTCTCACTTTGCTGTAATTCATGGCCGAGTATATTTAATAATAACTCTGAATCAGAAGTGGTATTTACGTGACGGCGAGCTTCAGTATTGAGCCAGCTTTTTAATTCGTCAGCATTGGTTAAATTTCCATTATGAGCTAAGGAAATACCGTAAGGTGAATTGGCATAAAAAGGTTGTGCTTCAGATGAGCTTGAAGTACCTGCTGTAGGGTAACGAACATGGCCAATACCAATATTGCCTTGTAGTCGTAACATATGGCGAGTATGAAAAACATCTTTCACTAAACCATTTGCCTTTCTTAGGCGAAACGTATTGTCATGAATAGTAACAATACCGGCTGCATCTTGTCCTCGATGCTGTAACACAGTTAATCCGTCATATAAATATTGATTAACCGGAGTCTTACCGACAATACCAACAATACCACACATGAATCTTTCTCCGCTTGGAACTTAACTTTTAATACTCGTTATTAGTATTAATTAAGAAAACTTGATGATTGCTTGAGATACTCAAAGAACCATTCGATCACTAACCTAAACTCAGGAATAAGTTGTGAATCTTTCCACCAATCACTTGCTTCTGCCGTTGTAAATGCTTCCATAAAGAATAGCACAGCACTCGTTATAAGCACGCCGCGTAAAGCACCAAATACAATTCCCAACACACGGTCTGTTCCAGACAAGCCTGTTTTACTGACAAGTTGACCGATAAGGAAGTTAACAATTGCGCCTAATATAAGCGTTGCTACAAATAAGATGGCTATTGCGGCCGAGTTTCGCAAAAATTGATCTGAAATATTAGTAAGAAGGTTGGCTAGATTTGCATAAAAAGTACTCGCGATAAAAAAGGCACTAGCCCAAATGATTAATGAAACAGCCTCTTTAACAAAGCCTCGCACTAAACTAATTAACGTTGATATACCTATTAATGCCAAAATGGCATAATCTATCCAAACCATAACTTGAGTTTCTCATTGATTAGAGGCGCGCATTCTACCAGAATAGAATTAAAAATGCCTAAACTTTTTTGCACCAGCGCTTTATTTCGTTGGATAAAAACGTGCTACTTTTCCCTGTACATTAGTCAACTTTTTCAACGCCGGAATTTGCTTTTCTAAAGATGATTTAATTAACTGCGGTCCAACAAAAACTTTGGTTAAGTCACCTTGTTTCGTTTTTATAGGCTTAGTAAAAGCGCTATAACCATTTTTTTGCAGTTTCACTAATAATTCATCAACATTTTTTTTGTGCTTGAAGCTGCCTAACTGAATAACCCATGCTTCTTTATTGACCGCTTTAGCAGGCTGTTCGCCTAAAGTTGGTTTATCAATTGGTGATGCACTTGCTGTGGATGTTTTTGCTAATTGTGATTGGTTACTTTCTGTAATCGCTGTTGGTTTAGTTGCAGGGGTAACTTTGGCTTTTTGATCTTTAACCAGTTTATCCGCACTGCTGTCCTTCTCTTCTTCAGCGTTCTCATCTAGTGCAACTTCATTAACGATCGTAGCTTGTTTTTTAGGGACAAGTTTATCTTCAGGGAAAGGCTTTTTAGTCATTTGACCTGTAAAATTAGGCGCTTTTGGAATAGCCTCAAAGTCTGTTTGATTTGATTTTTTCTTGCCATCAAGCAAGTCAGGTAAAAAGATAATAACAGCAGCTGCAACAATAATAGTACCAACAAGGCGATTTTGAAACGGTGTAGACAAACGAGACTCCAACTTATTTAAACTATAGATTATTAACTAAATTAATAGTTTCCTAATTTCGGCAACAGTGTAAAAAGATCCAAAAACAAGTATTAAATCTGTCTGCTTAGCATCTTGATTAGCTATTTTAAATGCCTGAGTTACATTGTCAAAACAATTGACTGAATTAGTTAGGCCATCTAAGGTGAGTTTCATTGATTCAACACTAGCCGCTCTTGGCGCATTTAGTGGCGCAATATACCATTCATCAACGTGCTCACTGACACTAAGCAAAGTATTGTTTATATCTTTGTCTGCCAGCATAGCTGTAAGTGCAATAATTCTGGTGTATTTTTTTTGTTTTTTTAGTTCAGCTATATGACTAGCTAAATGTTTTCCTGCATGAGGGTTATGGGCAACATCAAGCATAATATCGCACTCTTGATGAAACATTTCTGTTCTACCAGCAACTTTGGTTTGCTCAATAAGCTGATTGACTTTGCTTGTTGTTAATTCAATATTAAGCTGCTTTAACACGGTTAGGGCCGTGGCAACATTGTCACGAGGAATGTGTGTTGGTACTAGATCATGAATAACAAGCTTGTCTTGTGGATTATTACTCTGGGAATATTGCCATTGCCACAGAGCTTGCTCTTTCTCTTGCTCTTGCTCTTGCTCAAAAATGGTAAAATCGCGCTCTCTGACTTTTATCTTTTCAAGCGCAATGATTTGCTCACTTTCAGGTAAAGCGTTATTGATTGCTTGTGCGTGACGTAACACTGATTTGGGCGGTGTTTTGTCACCAATCACTATGACTTGATTAGCACGCATGATACCTGCTTTTTCAAAGCCTATATCTTCTCGGTTATCTCCTAAGAATGCTTGATGGTCAAGATCAACTGCAGTGATGATGGCAATGTCAGCATCAATAATATTTGTTGCATCCAAGCGTCCACCTAAGCCTACTTCTAAAATAATCACCTCTGGTTTTAATGCCATTAACACTAAAAAAGCCGCTAAAGTTGTATACTCGTAATAGCTCAGTGAAATTTCAGCTCTAGCTGATTCGACTTGTTCAAAAGCGTCAATAAAGGATTGATCATCAACATCTCGCCTATTTACTCTAAGCCTTTCATTAAACAGCTCAATATGTGGTGATGAATAGACAGCCACATTAGCAAAGGCTTCTTTTTCTTGTGATGAACAAGCCGCTTCATTAAGGAGCGCATTTTCTAAAAAGGCACAGGTAGTGCCTTTACCGTTTGTACCAGCAACCGTAATAACGGTGGCAAAGCTAAAATCAATGGCTAAACGTTCTGCAACTTGACCAATACGAGATAAGCCAAGGTCTATTTCAGTATTATGAATGGTTTCTAAATAACAAAGCCACTCGCTAAGGCTGTGACAACCTTTTGAGTGGCTTTTTAAATATTGTGACATTTACGACTCTAATATTTATTTATAATGTATTAATCAGCTTGCGAAAAAGGACTAGGCTGCCCCATAAACTTGGCTATCATACGTGCTAAATCATCACGCATATTTCGACGATCTACAATCATATCAATTGCCCCTTTCTCCAACAAAAATTCACTGCGTTGGAAACCTTCGGGAAGTTTTTCACGTACTGTTTGCTCAATAACTCTTGGTCCAGCAAAACCGATAAGTGCTTTGGGTTCAGCAACATTAATGTCACCTAACATTGCAAGACTTGCAGAAACACCACCCATGGTAGGATCGGTTAACACAGAGACATAAGGTAAACCTTTTTCACTCATTTTCGCTAACGCAGCACTAGTTTTCGCCATTTGCATTAATGAGAACAACGCCTCTTGCATACGTGCACCACCACTAGCAGAAAAACAAATAAACGGTAAGTTATGCTTCAGGCAATATTCAACACCTGCAACAAAGCGCGCACCCACAACAGATGCCATTGAACCACCTAAGAATGAAAATTCAAACGCTGCTGCAACAATAGGCATACCATGTAATTCACCTTTCATCACAACTAAAGCGTCTTTTTCACCCGTATTCTTTTGCGCTGAGCTTAATCTATCTTTATATCGTTTAGAGTCTTTAAACTTCAATACATCTTTTGCTTCAAACTCTTCACCGAGCTCTGCACGGTTTGCTTGATCAAGAAAACTATCTATTCGTTTGCGTGCACTAATACGCATGTGGTGATCACACTTAGGGCACACAGAAATTTGTCTATCTAATTCTACCTTGTAAAGTACTGCATTACATGAAGTACATTTACTCCAAACGCCCTCGGGAATATTACGTTTTTGGGTAGATTTTGCTTTCGGGAGAATTTTTTCAATCCAACTCATAATTTTATTTTTGCCTATTGCAACGAATATAAATCAACTTTTTATAAAAAAGTGCTCACAAAAAGTCAATTTTAAAAAGAATGCTAATTTAACCGTGAATTAGAACATACTTTAACCCATGTTTTATATAAAAAACTGGTCTGTTTTGTTAGTTTTTTTGTTAATCCATATTTCAGCGTAAAAAAAGTGGCCCAAATGGCCTTTTGGGTAATCCAAATTGTTCGGGATAATCAACTTCTACAAAGTATAATCCTTCTGGTGGTGCAGTTACGCCAGCCATACACCTATTTTTAAGTGCAAGTACTTCACTAATCCAAGTTGTTTTTTCTTGCGATTGTCCAACACGCATCAAACTTCCGACAATATTTCGTACCATATGATGCAAAAAAGCGTTAGCTTTAACGTCAACAATAATATATTCACCTTGGCGTGAAACCTGACAATGATAAATAGTTCTCACCGGTGAGTGCGACTGACAATGTACAGTGCGAAATGAGGTAAAGTCATGCTTACCAACAAGGTGTTGAGCGCCTTGATTCATGAGCTTTTCATCTAAGGGGTAGTGAAAGTGACTGATACCATGGCTTAGAATGGCTGAACGTAATTGACAATTATGTATGATATAACGATAGCGTCTCGCCGTAGCACTAAATCGAGCATGAAAGTCTTCACCAACTTCTTTAACCCAAGTAACTGCTATGTCACTTGGTAAATGAGTATTTACCCCTAAGGTCCAGGCAACATCTTTGCGCACTTTAGTAGTATCAAAGTGAATAACTTGGTTGGTAGCATTAACACCCGTATCAGTACGGCCAGCACAAACCACTTCAATAGGCTCGTCGGCAATTTTTGATAAAGCAGCTTCTAAGGTTTGTTGAACACTAACGACACTTTTTTGCCGCTGCCAACCACAATAGTTTTTGCCATCATATTCAATGCCTAAAGCATAACGCATGCATACCTCTTATGTACCACTTTTCAAAGTGGCGCATTATATACTCAATCGAGCGTAAGATACAAAATTCAACCGGATTTAAAGACGGTACAAATATAAGGCATTACCAACAGATAATGACGACTCATTTTGTCGCCATTACAATCAGCATTATGTGTCATGTTTTTCTATAGTTTATCGAATAGCTCTTGTGCTTCAAGTTGTTGCTGCGTATCACCTAGCTTTATAATTTCTTGTAGGATAACTTTAGCATTGTCTTGATCACCTATTTCAACATAGACTTTCGCTAAATCTAATTTAGCAGCCATCCCATTTTCATCTAAATCAACATCCACTTGTTTCGCATCATGAGTAAATTCAGAGTATTCATCTAAACCAACATCAATATTAGCTTCATTATAAGGCTCATCTAGTGTTTGAGCTTCTTGGCTTTCAGACAAAATCGAATCTACCGAAACAAAGTTTTTCTCATCTTCATCATTAATGACACCAACACCACTATTAGGATCGTCAAAATCATCGAGAGAAATAGGCGAGTCAAGGATTTCATCTTGATTAAAGTCTGCTGGTTCATTAACTACAGTGGACTCTTCCTCAATATTAGCTAACAACTCATCAAACTCTAAATTGTCTAACTCTTGAATGTCATCAATTTCAGTTGCTTCTGAAATGCTATTTTCTTCACTCGTTTCGCTATCATTCAACAAATCAGCGAGTACATTTTGGTCTGAAAAATCAGGGGTTAATTCAACGGCATGATCATCCGCTTTATCACTAAGTAGTTCAGCCAAAGTGTCTTCATCAAAGGTACCTAACTGCTCATCAGCTAAATCGTCACCAATGTCATTAGCGTCATCTGAAGTTACATTTTCACCTAAACTAGCTGCTTCAACTTCAGCAAGAATATCATCAACATCAACCTCATCAGCTAATTCATCGTCTGTGTCTTCAACTATAAGTTCTTCACTATCAACGTTTTTACCGTGAATGTCACTAAAGTCAACGGCTAACAATGGTGCAACATATTCTTCAGTTAAGTTTTCAATTTTAGCTTTATTAACGCTTTCTTCTTCGCTTTTCTCTTCTTCTTTAGCAACTTCTTCAATACTTTCTTCAGGCACCTCTTCTATTACTGAGGCTTCAGCGAGCTCTTCATCAACATCCATTGATTCAAGTAAAGCATCAATATCATCTGGATCAGTGATTTCCGCTTTGCTATCGTCCGCCTCAGCTTCGTCATCAACATTCATTGACTCAAGTAAGGCATCAATATCATCTGGGTCGGTAATTTCTGCTTTGCTATCGTCCGCCTCAGCTTCGTCATCAACATTCATTGACTCAAGTAAGGCATCAATATCATCTGGATCGGTAATTTCTGCTTGGCTATCGTCTGCCTCAGCAGTTTCTTCGACGCTTTCTTCTACCTCAGTCGCTTCATCAACATCCATTGATTCAAGTAAAGCATCAATATCATCTGGGTCGGTGATTTCTGCTTGGCCATCGTCTGCCTCAGCAGTTTCTTTGACGCTATCTTCTACCTCAGTCGCTTCATCAACATCCATTGATTCAAGTAAGGCATCAATATCATCTGGATCGGTAATTTCTGCTTGGCTATCGTCCGCCTCTACAGTTTCTTCGACGCTTTCTTCTACCTCAGTCTCTTCATCAACATCCATTGATTCAAGTAAAGCATCAATATCATCTGGATCGGTGATTTCTGCTTGGCTATCGTCCGCCTCTGCGGCTTCTTCTACCGCCACCTCTTCTTCATCGACATCCATTGATTCAAGTAAGGCATCAATATCATCTGGGTCGGTGATTTCTGCTTGGCTATCGTCCGCCTCAGCGGCTTCTTCTACCGCTACCTCTTCTTCATCGACATCCATTGATTCAAGTAAGGCATCAATATCATCTGGGTCGGTGATTTCTGCCTGGCTATCGAAATCATCCGCATCATTAGTACTAGCTTCAGCTAAAGGATCTTCAACTATGCTTTCATCAGCAAGCACATCATCAATATTTATTTCTTCGTCATCTTCCGGTAGATCATCTTCAACAGAAAGCTCTTCATCTAAACTGCCCAATAAATCATCAAGATCATTTTGATCTAACTCGTTACCTTCAAGCGGCTCATCATCTGTTGCAGCCTCTTCATTAACGCTTTCTTCAGCAGGCGCTTCTGTTAAGGCATCTAAATCACTTTGGTCTAATTCGTTACTGGTACTCTCTTCTAGCTCACTGTCATCATCAAGTAGAATATCTTCCAAATCATCGAGATCATCCAACTCATCATCATCGTCATCATCTAAATGAATAGCATCGTCATCATCAAGTAAATCAACCGATAAGTCATCATCAAGTAATAATTCGTCATCAAGTGATACTTCGCCATCTAATGACAGTTCATCATCAAGTGATAAATCATCTACGCTAGCAATTTCATCTTCAACTTCTACGGTTTTTTCCGGCTCACTCGTTGTTTTTTGTTCTTTCTCAGGCTGCTTTGCTTCTGGCTCACCCTTTCGACGTTTTAGTAGTAAAGCAACAACAATAATGATCAAAATCGCAGGCAATGTAGCCATCAACACGATAAACCATAAACTTGAAAAAATGTTATTTTTTTCCAGTTCAGCTTGTTGCTTTTCAAGTAGTAACTCTTGCTCTCGAGCTTGTGCTTTTTCAAGTAACGCTTGCTGCAATTGGATCATATCATCCATTTGCAGCTTAATTTCTTTGCCTTTGGCTACCTCTTTTTGCATGGTGCCAAGTTGGTTATTGAAGGTAGATAGACGCTGGCGCAGCTCTTCATTTTCTTTCAAAATGGCTTGTAGGCCATCTATAGAATCTAAAACATCATTTTGAATGCTCTCTAAGCGTTGCTGCTGCTCAGTATCTATTTTTTGTAATTTGTCATTTATCTCAACTTTGACTGTATCTAAGTCTTTTTTCTTAACGGAAGGCTCTTTGGGCTTAGTTGCTGATTTTTGCACCGCCTTCGGTTGCTTCTTCTGCCAAGTTTTTTCATCTTGATCAGATTTTTGTTGCGCTTGGGCAGGGTTAACAGCCATCATTTGATTAAATGACGGTATAGTTAAGTATTGTCCTTCAACAAGATGATTAAAGTTATTATCTACAAAGGCTTGGGGATTAGCTTGAAATAGCGCTTGCATGACTTGATAAACCGTTAAACGGTTATCCGGTCTAACAGTTAAAGCAATTTTCCATAAAGTATCCCTTTTACTAATTGGGCCATACCTTTCATAAGGAAAAACATCACTGCTTTTTGGACCACGCATACGAATACCACGTTCTTCTGCGACTGCCGCCTGTGAATAAACCGGCACACTAACAGTAAGTGTGCTTAGGGTTAGCACACTAAGAACAACCTGCCATAAACACAGGCGTAATAATTTTCGCATCGAGGCTTTCCTAGTTATTATTTTTTCAAAAATTAGTTACTGTCAACACATTGACATCATCAGGCATCCAAAAGTAAAGCAAAATTCATTCCATCAAAATAACGGCAATATTGACATCCTGATACGATAATACCAAATTCAATCATTATTGCTTATTTTTTTAATTCGGAAAACAAAAAACTCGTCGTTGACATTATTACTAATGTTAACGACGAGTTTTAAATTTTCTTGAGTTTTATTAAGTTAGACTAATAACTTAGCTTAAGTATTCTTTCACTAATAATTCGGCAATTTGAACGCTATTAGTTGCCGCCCCTTTACGAACATTGTCGGCAACAATCCACATATTAATGCCGTTTGGATGACTAATGTCTTCACGTACACGACCAACAAATGTTTCATCCTTGCCACTAGCATCAGAAATTTGTGTAGGGAAGTCTTCATCATTACGACGAACAACAACACCTTCTGCTTGCTCTAATAAGTCTTTAACTTCTTCTGCAGAGATTGGCGTTTTAGTTTCAATGTGCAACGCTTCTGCATGACCGTAAAATACAGGAACACGAACAGCTGTAGGGTTAACAAGAATATTTTCATCACCAAAAATTTTCTTGGTTTCCCAAACCATTTTCATTTCTTCTTTCGTGTAACCGTTATCTAAGAACACATCGATTTGTGGGATAACATTAAAAGAAATTTGACGTGAAAAGTTTTTACTTTCTACTGGCTTGCCACTTAATAAATCAGCAGTTTGTTTCGCCAATTCATCCATAGACTCTTTACCACCACCAGACACTGATTGGTATGTACATACGTTAATACGGTCAATACCTACTGCATCTTGAATTGGTTTCAATGCAACTAACATTTGTATGGTAGAACAGTTAGGGTTAGCAATAATGTTGCGGTTACGGTAGTCAGCTAACGCACCTGGATTTACTTCTGGTACGATTAACGGGATGTCTTCTTCGTATCGGAATTCTGAAGTGTTATCAATAACAATACAGCCAGCTTCACCCGCAATAGGTGCAAACTTAGCAGACGTAGCGCCACCAGCAGAGAAGAAGCCAATTTGAGCTTGGCTAAAGTCAAAATGGTCAGCATCAAGTACTTCAATGCTTTCGCCATTAAACTCAATAAACTCACCCGCAGAGCGAGCACTTGCTAATGGGTAAAGTTTATTAATCGGGAAATCTCTTTGCTCTAAAATTTCCATAATGGTTTTGCCAACCAAACCTGTTGCGCCAAGTACGCATACATCAAATTTCTGTGCCATGATCCTCTCTCTACTCGTTGGACTTATACTCTTATGAGTTTTTATTAAAGCCTAAACGATGTGGCACATCGTTATAGGCATCTGGTGACAATGTTACAGTAACAGACGAGAACTCTCGACGTACCGGATAATTTTTTCTTAGCATATCAAAACCCTCAAGGGCTAATTTTTGCCTGAAAATAGCATCATCGCGCCTGACATCATAAACAATTTTAATCAGTTGATTAACTATGCTTTGGTCTATTTCTTCAGTTATCTTAATCTCAGAAATACTCGATTTAGGTAGTAGCTGAGATAACTGCACTGAAGGCAATTTACCTAATTTTCGACATAATGCCTGATAAAGCATCTCTGTGCCACGAGATTTTCCTTCTAAGCTATAACCAGCAATATGTGCTGTAGCTATTTCAGTATAATCTATCAATGGCACTAATACGTTTGGCTCACCTTCCCAAACATCAAGAACAACCTTTAAACCATGCCCTTGCTGCTTCATAGAAAGTAAAGCTTGGTTATCAATAACCTCACCGCGACAAGCACTTATCAATATTTGCTTATCATTTAATTGTTTGAGCCTTTCTTCATTTAGCAAATGGAAAGTAGCATGCTCCCCTTTTAGCGTTTTAGGTACATGCAATGAAATTACATCGCAGGCTAACACTTCATCTAATGACACAAAATCTCTTTTATCTTCGCCACTTTTAGCGAGAATTGGATCGCATATTTTAAATGCGATCCCTAAGGCTGATAACTTTTCAGTTAACCGTGTGCCAGTGTTACCACCTCCGATAATACCTACCGTCAGCTGTGAAAGATCTAACAAATAACGCTCTGCAAGTACGACCAAACAACTCAGCACATATTCAGCCACCGAAATAGCATTGCACCCTGGTGCTGAATAAAAAGAGACATCACGCTTTTTTAAGTAATCTTGATCGATATGATCCATACCAATAGTAGCAGTACCAACAAAACTAAGCTGAGTATTCTCTTTTAATAAATTTTCATTGATTTGTGTGATGGAGCGTACAAGTAATACGTCAGCGTCAGCAACTTGCTCAGAAGTTAGCTCTCGGCCAGAAAAAGCCTGCAATTGCGTAGATTCACCACAGATATTGCTAAAGAACTCTTTAGCATATGGCATGTTTTCATCGAAAAGTATTTTCATTAGAACAGAGGTTTGCAAAACGTCAATTGCACAATTATAGAGTAACTAACCTATCCACGGCTAGCGATAATGATTTGTCTCAATAAAAAAGCCATACTAAGATTCAACTTAATATGGCTCTAAAAAAATAGAGAAAAGGCTAAGTCCTATTTGTACTAACCTTTATATTTTTGCATTACTAACGTTGCATTCGTACCACCAAAACCAAAGCTATTTGACATAACTGTGTTTAAGTCTGTATCTCTTTTTTCGGTAACAATATCTAAACCTTGCGCTTGCTCATCAAGGTTATCAATATTGACTGAAGGAGCAACAAAGTTGTTCTCCATCATTAAAATTGAGTAAATAGCTTCATGAACACCAGCAGCACCTAATGCATGACCTGTCATGGCTTTTGTTGCACTAATTGCTGGAGACTTTTCTCCAAATAATTCTTGAATTGCACCTAGTTCTTTAACATCACCAACAGGTGTAGAAGTACCATGAGTATTTAAGTAATCAACATCACCTTCAACATTTTCCAAGGCTTGTTGCATACAACGCACAGCACCTTCACCACTTGGAGCAACCATATCATAGCCGTCTGATGTAGCGCCGTAGCCAACAATTTCAGCATAAATATGTGCACCACGAGCTAGTGCATGTTCCAGCTCTTCTACAACAACCATGCCGCCGCCGCCAGAAATAACAAAGCCATCACGATCAGCATCATAAGTACGAGAAGCTTGATCTGGTGTATCATTACGACCGGCAGATAAAGCGCCCATACCGTCAAACATCATTGCTAATGACCAATCTACCTCTTCACCACCACCGGCAAAAACAACATCTTGTTTACCCAGTTGGATTAGCTCCATCGCATGACCAATACAATGTGCACTTGTTGCACAAGCAGAGCTGATAGAGTAGTTAACACCTTTGACTTTAAATGGCGTCGCTAAACATGCTGATACAGTACTCGACATAGTTTTTGGTACCGCATAAGGACCAACACGACGAATACCGCGATTACGTAACGTATCTGTTGAGGCAACAATATTGGCTGACGATGCACCACCAGAGCCAGCAACGATACCTGTTCTGACATTAGAGACTTCTTCATCAGTTAACTTGGCATCTTTGATAGCTTGGTCCATAGCAATGTATGCATAACCTGCTGCATCACCCATAAAACGTATAGCTTTACGGTCAATATGATCTTTTATGTCAAGGTTTGGTACACCCCAAACATTACTTTTTAAGCCTTGCTCTGCAAAGCTTTCAGAAAAAGTTATTCCTGACTTACCTGACTCTAATGAAGCTAACACTTCTTCTGCATTGTTACCAATACTTGAGACTATACCGATACCGGTGATCACTACACGTTTCATTTAAATAACCGTTTATATTAAAAATTAATTACAAGAATTTGGAAAATCGGGGCATTATACAAGGATTGCAGCCCTCAACTGGTATTACAAGTTAGCAAAAAGCCAACAACCAGCGTACACATGTACACCATACTAAATTATTGCTGTAAGAATATCTACGCCCTTTTTGTGATTATCGCTGATCTTAATCAAAAACTAACGTAAAATATGCCCATAAATAATAACCCGTTTATTGATTGGCCTTATTTTTGATTAATACAACCTCTGATACTCCTAACCTTCGTTTTCAAAAAGATGGCTCGCCTTATTCAGAGCAATTTGACGATATTTATTTTGATAGCGAATCGGGTTATCAGCAAAGTGAAGCGATTTTTATTCATGGTAATAATATTACCGAACGTTTATTACTAAATAGTGACACATTCACTATTGCTGAAACTGGTTTCGGTACAGGATTAAATTTTTTACTGACCTTACAGTTGTATCAAAAATTACTAACTGAAAAGCCAGAAGCTTCACCTGCTAAAATTCACTTTATTAGTGTTGAAAAGTACCCATTATCTAAATCGCAATTAGCTCACTCTTTAAAAGCGCTGCCTGAACTGGAGCATTTGACTCAATTATTATTAGCCCAGTACGATATATCAGAATACAATCACGAAAACTATCACGAAAACAATGATGTAAACTGTAAAGAATTTACTGCTAGCTTTTTCAATGAACAAGTAACATTAACCCTAATTATTGATGATGCAGCCCTAGGTTTGGAAAAGTTATGCTCCCCCAAACAAGGCTTAGTGGATGCTTGGTACCTAGATGGATTTTCACCAGCGAAAAATCCTGATATGTGGAGTGAATCACTCTTTAATCAAATAGGCCGTTTAAGTAAAGAGCAAGCGAGCATTGCTACTTTTACTGTCGCAGGTTTTGTGAAAAGGCATTTACAACGCGTTGGCTTTAGAACTGAAAAGAAACCCTACACAGGTAATAAAAAAGAAATTTTAACAGGTATTTATCAGCAAAACCCATTATCGAATAAGGGCTACCAACTTAGACCCCAGATCACTAAACCACAACACGTCAGTATCATTGGTGGCGGCATTGCTTCTGCTTGCGCCGCTTTAGCATTAACCAAACAAGGCATAAAAGTTACCTTATATTGTAAAGATGATAGCCTGGCTCAAGGCGGTTCAAGTAATGCTATTGGCGCTTTGTACCCGTTATTACACCAGCAAAAAGACGATATCAGCCTTTTTTATCAACAAGCTTTTTGGCACGCTAAAGCGCTATATAATCAAGTACTTGATGAAGGTTATAACTTCCCTCATCAATGGTGTGGCTTACTAGAAGTTTCTTACAAAGAGGCCTTAGTCAAGAGACAACAAAAATTTGATGAGCTGGCAACGTGGTCCAAAACATTAATCCATAGTGTAAATAGCGATGAAGCTAGTCAGCTATCAAATTTATCACTATCTCATGGTGGCTTGTTTATGCCTAATGCCGGTTGGCTATCGCCACAGCATGCTGTACATCAAATCATTAATGCCGCGAAATCAACCGGTCGGCTGAAACTTAAAAATAATGTGTGTGTAAAAAGCATCTCACAACAAACAACCAATGACAAAAAAACCTGGCAGCTAACAACCAATAAGGGCACATTTAACGCTAGTGTATTAGTAGTTTGTGGGGGCGCAGAAGTTATTGATTTAAATATTATTAATCAACTCCCCTTTAGCGCAGTTCAGGGGCAAGTGACTAGTATGGTTGCCAATGATAAGAGTATTGGGCTTTCAACGGTTATTTGCCATAAAGGATACTTAACCCCTGAAAACGAAGGAATCCATTGTATAGGCGCCACTTTTAATAAAGACAATACAAGTACGCAAGCTACGCCTGAAGATGATGAATTTAACCTTACCATGCTAAAGAAATGTTTACCAAATCAAGCAGATAACATTGCTTGGAAAAAATCAGATATTCACAGCAGTAAAGCAAGGTTACGTTGTATGACACCTGATCACATGCCTATGGTAGGTGCTATGCCAGATATAACAAAGCATATTGAGACTTACTCACACTTAGCCAAGGATAAAAATTGGAAATATCAGCAAGTTGCACCTGTGATTGAGAATTTATATGTGATGATGGGCTTTGGCGCTCGCGGCTTATGCTCAGCGCCTTTAGCTGCTGATATTCTCGCCGCTGATTTATGTGGCACGCCCTACCCTGTTGATAACAATATGCTATTTAATTTAAGCCCTAATCGTTTTGTCATTAGGGATATCATTAAACGAAAAACTTAAACGCTCAACATGTTCTTTAATGATGACCAAAAGTTCTGGACTACTTGAAAATCCTGTGGACTTAGCTCTGTTTTTGCCAGTTGCAGTTTGTCAGCCACAAGTGCGATTAATGCAGGAGAAATATCTTGCTGCTCATCACCAAAATCTGTTGCTGATAAAGATATAAAACCACGCAAATATCCGCTGGCAAACAAAGTATCGCTGTCGATGTCTTTATCGAATAAGCAATCTAAATACTCATATAGTTCAGCAACAGTTTTCAACGGTGAATGGCTAGCTGGTAGCATAATTTTCTCTTTATTTAAAAATGGTTTGTTCGACAAGCTCTACTTAGGGCTTGCAACAGGGTATAGCACTTGATCTTTGTAGCCAGTAACAACCGGCATAAAGCCAGCCAGCATTTCATCAAGCTCAGTGTCACCCGTGTCACTAATCAATGGTCTGTTATCTAACGCAGTTAATTTTGACTTGGTGGCGATGATGATAATCTTTTCTTTGCCTCCTGATTGCGCCAGAATATAACGCAAAATTCGAGGGCTTAACTGCTGATTACCACGGCCAAAAATATGACCTTGACCACCAATTAAAGTAATCACTAACCGAGCAGTTTGTTGCTCGTCTTGAGCTTTCATTAATTGCTGCCATAGTTGCTCTTCACTAACATCATTAGCAATGAGCATTTCATCTTTAACAAGATCGACACCAAGTAAGGTATTATCAAGGGCTAATTCGCCCATAACAAAAGCCGTTGTTGAGCCAGAGCCTATGATAAACAAATCTTCATCATGCTCACGCATTACATCAATGACATCTTCTGCGATATCTTGAAGTACTAGCTCATCAGACTCTTTACCGCCTGATTTAACCGCTTGCACATACCTTAACTCACTGGGTATTTGCATTTCACCGAAACGTTTAGCTTTCACAATGCCTTGTCGAAATAATGATTCATCAATATCCATCACATCACCGTCAGTCAATGTGACTAATTGCTTGGTCACCATCATTTCAATGACACGCCCTGCGGCTGTTGGCGTGATTGCATAAACGCCTGAATGAATTTTGCAACCAGCAGGAATTCCTAACACCGGCGTGGTTGATTTGGCATGTGTTAAGGTAAAGTCTTCAACGGCTTTGGCGATATCACGTGCGGTACCATCACCGCCAGCAAATAAAATAATATCGACGTTATTAGCTAATAGTGCAGCAACCGCATGTTCAGTATCGCAAGCTTGAGTCTCTTCAAATTCGCTTTCATAGCTCACTGTCACATTAAAACCTAAGTCTTTGGCACTTTCAGCTCCCATTTGACCATTGACCGTATAAATATGAATATCATCTTTATAAGGCAACAACACTTTCAATGCCGTTTGTGTGCGCTTGTTAGCTTTTGGTTTAGCGCCTAACTCAATAGCCTTTTGAACCATGTCATCACTGCCTTTTAACGCGACACTGCCACCTAGTCCAGCAACCGGGTTTACGATTAAACCTAGCTTAAACATTGAATATCTTCCGTGTTAGTGAAATTTTCAAGAGTCAAAGGTAAAGGCGTATTGTAAAATTTTGCCAATACCTCGATAAACTGATTTGCCCGTTGAGGAAAGCCCTGCGATAAAAAGATTTGCACCTGTTGCAACACTTTTGTCTTAAACCCTTCAGTATCCGCTTGAAAGCCATTTAGATTATCAGAGGAGACATGAAACTTTTTCTGTGCAGCAACATTGAATGCCCATTCAATAGCCTGTGGAATAATTTCAACTTGCTCGAAGTTTTTTTGCTGTTGCTCGTTTCTGCCATCAGGAACATACCAATAGCCAAAATCTTCCAACAATCGCCTTGCCTCACCTGCTTGACACCAATGAGATATTTCATGAAAAGCACTGGCATAATAGCCATGAGCAAAAATAATTTGATGGTAAGGACAAGTTTCACTTGCGGGTAAATAAATAGGTTCATCACCACCTTTTACTAATCGCGTATTATATTGCCGATAAAAAGTATCATTAAATAAAGTAATGAGATCTTGATAATTATGCTGCATACAAGAAGAAATACGAAGAGTAAAATTTGCGCTATTGTAACGAATAAAGTAAAACGATCAAGTGAATGAGTTTTTAGTTAATTCTAGTTAGCTAAAAACTCACAGTGAGAAAATGATTATACATCTTCCTCGATGTTATCTTTGCCTTTAGTACACTCTATGCTGTCAAGCTTATGATGTATTGCCGATTTGATCATCATATAACAACTGATAGGTGCTGTGAGTAATAAAAATAGTGAAATCAACACCTCTTTCATACTTAAGCCAGTTTGAGTAGTACTAAAAAACACCATCGCCGCCGTTAATAGTGAAGCCATACCTAAGGTTGTTGCTTTTGTCGGCCCATGTAGTCGCATAAAGAAGTCAGGCATTTTTACCAAACCAATAGAGCCGACTAAGATAAAGCAGCCACCAATTAATAATAATATTGAAATTATCCATTCAGTCATAATGAGTACTCTATTCTATTATATCGCCACGTAGTAAGTATTTACATACTGCTACAGTACTTACAAAACCTAACATAGCTATTAGCAAGGCTGCTTCAAAATATAAGGCAGTGTCAAAACGCATACCGTATAAAATGATCAGGGCAATACTATTGATATACATGGTATCAAGAGCAAGTATTCTGTCAGGTATAGAGGGCCCAACTAACAAGCGCCATAAATTAAGTATTAGTGACACACCTATCATTGCAAACACAATTAAAATCACAGTATCTAGCATTGAAAAATCTCCATCAGTGGTGCTTCATAACGTTCTTTAATTGTCTTTATTAACACTTCTTCATCTTCAAGATTTAAAACATGAATCAATAAAAACCTTTCTGTATGCTCTTCATCGTCACTCAGGGTTTCTCTCCAAGGATATACTTCAGCACTTACTGTACCTGGTGTTAATGACACTGTACTTGCCAATATAGTAATTGGCATATCATGAGTTAAATCTAACGGTACTTTAACAAAGCCGGGGGTTAACTTTTTAGTTGGTCCTAAAATTAAAATTGCCACCTGAATATTGGCAGTAATAATGTCATATAAAACTAACATTAAATGACGAAATGCAAGACCTGGCTTGATAACTAACGGTTGCTTAGCTCTAAACGGGTTAGTCGCTAAAGGAATAACTATCGCTAACACTATGGCTAAAATAATATGTCCTGACGAGAGACTGTTATTCAGTAACAGCCAAACAACGAATAATAAAAAACTTAAAAAAGGAGCTGGTAACCAATTAAACTTTGCATCTAAACGCATTATTTATCTCCCGGAAGAATAACATTTATATGATGTTCAACATCATGTAGTTGATTCGCAGCTTCAATAGCATACTCACTTAATGGCCCAGCAAAAATACTTAACAAAGGGACAATACCGATTAATATTAATAATGCCGCTATTTGTTTAGGGTGAATTTTTCTCTGCTCTGGTACAACACTTGATTCACCTTCAGCTGATGCTTCTTTTCGGTGCCAAAATACCGTACTGCCTGCTTTAGTTACCGCAACTAATATGGCAAGGCTGGCAAGGAGATATACTGGCCAGAATATTACACTTTGTTCCGCTTCCAATATGGCATTAAGTAGCCACACTTTCCCGATAAAACCAGACAGGGGCGGCATCCCGATCACAGCAATACCAGAAATCAAAAAGCAAATACCTAATAGTTTGTAATGAAAAATAGCTGGGCCTGCTTTAATACGATCGGCAACTTTTCCACGTTGCTCTACAATCAAACCTGCTAAGATAAATAGAGCAGCAGTAACCAATGTTGAATGTACTAAATAATAAATAGCTGCAGCAGTAGCTTGCACAGTTTGTACCGCAACCAATGCTACTAATGTACCCACAGACACTATCACTAAATTCGCCACTAATTTGCGCAAATCTTTACTGGCTAAAACCCCAACAGCTCCCATCGCAATTGTTGCTAGTGCTAACCACCATAACCAGTTTTGTGCGACATGTGCTAACTCGCCAGCCTGCTCACCAAATATTAACGTGTAAACACGCATCATTGAGTAAACACCCACTTTTGTCATAATAGCAAATAATGCTGCAACAATAGGCATAGCACTCGCATACGTATTAGGTAGCCATAAATGTAAAGGTAATAATGCTCCTTTAAGCGCAAATACAACCAGCAATAATAAGCCACCTATTTTCGCTAAGTAAACGTCGTCACCCTGTAAGGTTGCAACCTGCTGTGCCATATCAGCCATATTCAACGTGCCTAAAACGCCGTATAAGATACCTAAAGCAATTAAGAATATCGCTGAACCAACTAGGTTCATGATCACATAGTGTAGTGCTGCTCGCGTATTTTTCTTATCTCCGCCATGCATTAATAAGGCATAAGAAGCGATAAGCAACACTTCAAAAAATACAAATAAGTTAAACGCATCTCCCGTTAAGAAAGCGCCATTGACGCCCAATATTAGAAAGTGCACCAACGGATGGAAAAAACTACCTTTTTCGTCATCCCCTGCACTGGCATATAAGGTACAAATAATGCCGAGGAATATCGTTAAAATTACTAACAAAATTGATAGCAAATCAGCAACTAAAACAATACCAAAAGGAGCTCGCCAATCACCAATAGCATAAACATATGTACCACTAGCACTAACTTTAGCTAATATTGCTAGTGAAACAATCAGGTTGATAATACCAAGTATTACCGATGTTAAACGTCGCGCTTTGGTATTCTGGCCAAAAGGAGGTAATAATAAAAATACCCCAGCCAACATAGGCAGTAAAACAGGTAAAAATATTAAATGCTGGCTCATACTTTACCCTTTTTAACTTTGTTTGCTTTAGTATCAGGTAACTTTCCATCAACATGATCATTACCTAAATCAGCTCGTCCACGAATAGCTAAAATAACCACGAAAGCTGTCATGGCAAAGCCTATTACAATGGCCGTTAACACTAAAGCTTGAGGTAAAGGATCAGTATATTCGGCACTGTAACCAAGTACGGCAGCCTTATTTAACGTTAATCGACCCGCCGAAAAAAGAAATAAATTAACCGCATATGAAAGCATTGTTAAGCCAAGCACAACAGGAAAGGTTCTAGCACGTAAAATAAGTAACACACCACAAGAGACTAAAACCCCAACACAAGACGCATAAAGCAACTCCATTAAATTTTCACCTCTTCTTTCGATTTATCAGCCGTTAACTTACCAAGACTCGCTAAAATCATTAACGTAGAACCCACTACCGTTATATAAACACCAAGATCAAAAACTAACGCACTGGCAAGCTCAATTTTACCTATCAATGGTATATCAAAATATTCAAACCAAGTGGTCATAAATGGCCTACCAAATAGCCAACTTCCCACCCCCGTAAACATTGCCACCGCAATACCTACAGCAATAATTTTACGGTAATTAATCGTTAATCGCTCTGCAATCCAATTCGAGCCATGGGCGATATATTGAAGAATAAAAGCAACCGCGGTGATAAGTCCTGCAATAAAACCACCACCAGGAAGGTTATGACCACGTAGGAAAATATAAAAAGATACTAATAATGCCAATGGTAATAATGATTGTGAAATACTCGCTAACAACATTGGATAACGCTCTTTAGCCCAAGGTCGCCCTTCGCTGTCATGGGTAGGAATGAACAAAGGCAAGTTAACCAATACTTTATAAATACCTAAAGCGGCTATACCCAGCACACAAACCTCACCTAAGGTATCATAGCCTCTAAAGTCCACCAAAATAACATTCACAACATTAGTACCTCCACCACCAGTTTTAGCATTGGCGAGGAAAAAATCTGAAATAGATTCTAATGGACGTGTGATCAAAGCGTAACAAATACTGGCAACAACTACGCCTATTGCTGTGGATAATGCTATATCACGTAGTGAGCGCATCGAACTAGATTCCCTAGGTGAATGCTGAGGCAAAAAGAATAAAGCAAGCATAAGTAAGACAAGGGTAACTACTTCTACCGTCAACTGTGTCAAGGCTAAATCAGGCGCGGAAAAACGCGTAAAGGCTATTGAAACCATTAAACCAACCACAGAAAGCATCAATAATGAAATCACGCGTGAGTGATACCAAATAACTGTCGCAAACGCGCCAATAATCAATAACAAAGCTCCCATACCGTTGTGAGCATCAATAGGCGTCAGTGTCTTTTGTCCAACCAATTCGTTCATTTCAAATAAAGGTAAACCAGCAAAAATTAACACAACAATAAACATCAAGGTTAAATAACGCTGTAAAGAACCATTTTCAATATTACTGATTTTACTTTGAGTCCATTTCATCAAAGCGGCAAGCCCTTTATCAAACACTTTTTTGGCATTTAATGGCGGTAATGACGCCTGAAATTGGAATAAATATTGGCGCTGACTATATAGTAATAATCCGCCACCTACAGCAATAGCACTCATTAATAATGGTAAATTAAAGCCATGCCATAGCGTCACTTTATATGCAGGTACTTGCCCACCAAGTACCGCAAGAGATGCTGAACGCAAAATATCATCAATAATAAAGTTTGGAATAATGCCAACCACTAAACATAATGCGACTAATATCTCGATAGGAACACGCATATATCGCGGCGGCTCACTCGGCTGTTTAGGTAAACCAATAGGGTCACCATTAAAGAATACGTCGTGAATAAACCGAGCTGAATAAGCAACCGCTAATGCACCTGCAACGGTGGCAAGCACAGGGATAAGCCAAGACATAGAGCCTAATAACTGCTGATGAAGTGTTTCGGCAAAAAACATTTCTTTCGAGAGGAAACCATTTAATAAAGGTACCCCTGCCATTGCAGCAGCCGCAACCATAGCTAAGGTTGCGGTATATGGCATATATCGCCACATACCGTTAAGTTTTCGCATATCTCGCGTACCGGTTTCGTGATCGATGATTCCGGTAGCCATAAATAATGACGCTTTAAAAGTTGCGTGATTAATAATATGGAAAATAGCCGCAACCGCAGCAAGCTCTGTTCCCAAACCCAATAGCAAGGTGATTAAACCTAAGTGACTAATTGTTGAATAAGCTAACAAGCCCTTTAGATCATGCTTGAACAAAGCGATATAAGCGGCAAGTAATAATGTAGCTAAACCGGTAAAACTGACAATAATAAACCAGATATCAGTACCCGCTAACGCAGGATAAAAGCGTGCTAATAAAAACACACCCGCTTTAACCATAGTTGCTGAGTGCAAATACGCACTAACAGGTGTTGGAGCAGCCATCGCATGCGGCAACCAAAAATGAAAAGGAAACTGTGCTGACTTGGTAAAGGCACCTAAAAGAACCAAAATAAGCGCAACCTCATACCAATCATGTGCTTGAATTAACTCTTTACTGGCTAAAATAATATCTAAATCATAACTACCAACTATATTGCCTAACAAAAGCAAACCGGCTAATAACGCAAGTCCACCTGCACCGGTAATAGTTAACGCCATAATTGCGCCTTCACGCGCTTCTGATTTATGCCACCAATAGCTAATCAATAAAAATGAGCTAATACTTGTTAGCTCCCAAAAAAACCATAGCTGAATGACATTGTTCGACATGACAACGCCCAGCATGGCGGTCATAAAGAGCATTAAATAGGCAAACAGTTTAGGTAATGAGTCTTTAGCACTGAGATAGTACCGAGCATAAAAAATGACGAGGATGCCTATAACCAAGATCATATAGACAAATAGCAGGGATAAGCCATCTAAACGAAATGAAATATCAATACCAAGTAACGGTATCCACTCAAAAGAATCACGAATAACTTGGCCAGAAAACACTGCAGGCGTTAAGCTAATAGTCATGAACAAAGCGATGAGTGGCATCAATAACGTTAAAGCAGCTGACTGATTACGTGTTAATTTCCCCGTCCTTGCAGAAAAAATACTGCCAAGCAAAGTTATCACGGGTATCCAAGACAAAGTCATACAAAAACCTTTTTTTCTAGCTATAAGTCACGATAACAATTGAGATAGTCATAATATGTCAAACCACCTAGTACAGGCAAATATTATCATAGTGAACGTTTGTAACGATTTTATCACAGCATTAGACAATTTTTTCATCTAAAATCTAAAAATAATTCGGATATATTAATTAATAGCGTCAAAAATTCAAATTTACTACATAATTAACTGGTTTATTTATTAACATTGAGTATAGTATTTAACCATATAACCTTCTAAAAGATTTAATGAGACTAAAATGAAAAGGCTAGACACTATAGATCTCCGTATTTTAACGCTTTTATATAATGATGCAGACATCACCAATAAAGAGTTAGCTGCCAAAATCGGCATTGCTCCTTCAACTTGTTTAGAGCGTGTTAAACGACTAAAACAAAGTGGCGTTATCAAAGGTGCCTATATTGATGTTAACTTAAACACCATTGGCGGCAACATTGAAGCAATTGCCGCTATTCGTTTACAGCCCTATTCTGAAGAAATAGTAAACCAATTTAGAGACGACCTTTTAAAATACCCTGAAATATTAAATTTATATCATATGGGCGGAAGTTACGATTATTATATTCATATGTCTGTACAAGACAGTGAACATTTGCGTCAATTTGTATTCAAAAATATTACTTCTCGAGATGAAGTTACCACAGTTGAGACATCATTAGTTTTTGAACATAGTCGCAGTGGTGTTTTACCTAACTTTCAAACTGACGATTAACTCACCCTTTTCCCGTAAATATTTTATATCAATAAAAAAAGCCATAAAAAGCATATACTTTTTATGGCTTTATTATTTTTTAACTGAACTAAATAGCCTTAGCTCAGTTTAAGAATCTCGATTGATTAACTCTTCAAATCATCAAAAAACTTTTTCACGCCGTCAAAAAAACCTGTTTCTTTAGGGCTGTGTTTTTTATTGCTCTTACCCATTTTTTCTTCTAATTGACGTAATAAATCCGCTTGATCACCCGATAAATTAACTGGCGTTTCAAGCACAACTTTACACATTAGATCACCTGTAGATGAACTACGAACTGATTTAACGCCCTTACCACGTAAGCGGAACATTTTACCAGTTTGTGTTTCTTTAGGCACTTTAAGCATCACTTTACCACCTAAAGTTGGCACTTCGATTTCTCCACCTAACGCAGCAGTTACGAAGCTAATAGGTACTTCACAATACAAGTGGTTTTCATCACGAACAAATATCTCATGATCACGCACGTTAACTTGTACATATAAATCACCTGCGGGTGCGCCATGCTCGCCTGCTTCACCTTCACCTGACAAGCGAATTCTATCACCAGTATCTACGCCTGCAGGGATTTTAACCGAAAGCGTTTTCGTTTTTTCAACACGCCCTTGACCACGACATGATGTACAAGGATCCGAAATAACCTTACCTTTACCGCCACAAGTTGGACAAGTTTGCTGTACGGCAAATAACCCTTGGCGCATCTGAACTTGACCATGGCCATGACAAGTAGAACAAGTTTTCGCTGAAGTGCCTTTCTTAGCGCCTGAACCATCACAAGGCTCACAGCTGACATAAGTGGGTACTTTAATTTCTAAATTCTTACCTTTAACGGCATCTTCAAGATTTAACTCTACGTTATAACGTAAGTCTGAACCTCTTTGTGTACGTGATTGACGTCCGCCGCGACCGCGACCACCGCCAAAAATATCACCAAAAATATCACCAAAAGCATCACCAAAATCGCCATGACCACCGCCAAAGCCGCCACCACCGTGACCACCTTGTTCAAAAGCTGCATGACCATATTGATCATAAGCAGCACGCTTTTGATCATCTTTTAAGATTTCATAAGCTTCTTTAATCTCTTTAAACGTTTCTTCTTTAGCTTTGTCACCCTTAGTACGATCAGGATGATATTTCATCGCTAACTTTTTATAAGCTTTTTTGATATCGCGATCAGTTGCACTCTTCGATACACCTAATACTTCATAATAATCACGTTTTGACATAAATATATTTCTTTACTTCAAGTTGAATAATTCTGATTTACTTACTTTCTTTTTAATAAAAACGTTAAGAAAACATGAAAATCAGAACCAAAATTTAAACACTTTTCAAATAAGTAACACACAAAAAGCGCCGATTACCGACGCTTTATAAAAAGACTAAATTATCTTTTAATCAATATTGTTGAAGCTAGTTCGCTCTAGGCCAAGGCGAACGCGCGGAGCCTAGTTTACTAGGTGAGCACGTTCAACGCTGGCATTGAGCGAAAGAGCAAAAACAAAATGATTAAAATTACTTATCGTCTTTAACCTCTTCAAACTCTGCGTCAACTACATCGTCAGCTGGAGCACTACCACTGTCAGCTTCTGGCGCCGCGCCTTCTGGTGCACCTTGAGCTTGTGCTTTCGCTTGAGCAATTTCCATTAACTTAGCTGAAGCTTCCATAAGCGCTTGAGTTTTAGCGTCAATTGCTTCTTTATCATCACCTTTAACCGCTTCTTCAAGCTCAGTTAAAGCTGCTTCAATTTTCTCTTTGTCTTCGCTTGGTAATTCGTCGCCAGCTTCTTCAACTTGCTTACGTGTAGCGTGAACCATACCGTCAGCTTGGTTACGAGCAGCTACTAATTCTTCGAACTTAGCATCAGCGTCAGCATTAGCTTCTGCATCATTTACCATTTGTTCTACTTCTTCATCAGATAAACCTGAAGAGGCTTTAATGGTAATTTTTTGCTCTTTACCTGTGTTCTTATCTTTAGCTGTTACATGTAAGATACCATCAGCATCGATATCGAAAGTTACTTCAATTTGTGGTGTACCACGTGGTGCTGGATCAATACCCTCAAGGTTAAATTGACCAAGAGATTTGTTAGCACTTGCTTGCTTACGCTCACCTTGTACTACATGAACAGTTACCGCAGCTTGGTTATCGTCAGCTGTTGAGAAGGTTTGAGACTGTTTAGTTGGGATAGTTGTGTTTTTATCGATAACTTTAGTCATCACACCACCCATAGTTTCAATACCTAATGATAAAGGCGTTACATCTAAAAGAAGTACGTCAGTTACATCACCAGAAAGAACACCCGCTTGAACAGCTGCACCTGAAGCTACTGCTTCATCAGGGTTTACGTCTTTACGTGGTTCTTTACCGAAGAAATCAGTAACAGCAGATTGAACTAGTGGCATACGAGTTTGACCACCAACCAAAATTACATCATCAACATCACTTACTGAAAGATCAGCATCTTGAAGGGCAATTTTTAATGGTTCTAGCGTTGCTTTAACCATATCTTCAACTAAAGACTCAAGCTTAGCGCGAGTTACTTTAATGTTCATGTGCTTAGGACCAGATGCATCTGCAGTTACGTAAGGTAAGTTAACATCTGTTTGTTGCGCTGAAGAAAGCTCACATTTTGCTTTTTCTGCCGCTTCTTTAACTCGTTGCATCGCAAGTGGATCATTTTTAAGATCAAGACCTTGGTCTTTTTTGAACTCATCTACTAAGTAGTTGATTAAGCGGTTATCGAAATCTTCACCACCTAAGTGCGTGTCACCGTTAGTCGCTAATACTTCGAACGTGTGCTCACCTTCAACTTCATCAATTTCAATAATTGAGATATCGAACGTACCACCACCTAAATCGTATACCGCAACAACTTTATCACCTTTTTGCTTATCCATACCGTAAGCAAGTGCCGCAGCTGTTGGCTCATTGATAATACGTTTAACGTCTAAACCAGCGATACGACCAGCATCTTTAGTTGCTTGACGTTGTGAATCGTTAAAGTATGCAGGAACTGTAATTACCGCTTCAGAAACTGTTTCACCTAAATAATCTTCAGCCGTTTTTTTCATTTTCTTTAAAACTTCAGCAGAAACTTGTGGTGGAGCAACATTTTTATCTTTTGCTGTTACCCAAGCATCACCGTTGTCAGCTTTAACAATACCAAATGGCATAATATCAATATCGCGTTGAACTTCTTTATCTTCAAAGCGACGACCGATTAAACGCTTAATAGCGAATAATGTATTTGTTGGGTTAGTTACCGATTGGCGCTTAGCAGGTTGGCCTACTAAAGTTTCGCCTTCTTCTGTGTATGCGATGATAGATGGCGTAGTACGATCGCCTTCTGCATTTTCAATTACACGAACACTGTCACCGTCTAAAACAGCCACACATGAGTTAGTTGTTCCTAGGTCAATACCAATTATTTTGCCCATGATGGGAGCTCCTATTCATTATTTTTACTACGCGGCTTAATTCCACTTGAGTAAAAAGTTAAATCTAATTTGTTGTTGAAATAGTAAGTGGGGTCAGCAATTCACTTTTCAACTATTGATAAGAAAAAAATGTGAAAAAAACGCATTTATCGAAAAATTAGTCGCTAAAAACGTAAAAAATCCGCTAATACTGACTTAGCGGATTTTTATAATTGATGTACTTTCAGATAAAAATGCATCTAAAAGCCCACCTATAAATTTATAGGCTTATGTAATTAGCACACTTTGATTAAGCTTTTGTATCTACAGCTGGAGCTTTTGAAACCATAACCATGGCTGGGCGAATTAATCGACCATTTAACTCATACCCTTTTTGCATCACGGCAATCACTGTATTTGGCTCAACACCTGGTACTTCTTGCATCGACATTGCTTGATGTAATTCAGGGTTAAACGGTTGGTCTTGTGGATTAACCGGTTTGATACCAAACTTCTCTAGAGAGGCAATTAAACCTTTAAGTGTTAATTCAACCCCTTCACTTACTGCATTACTGCTAGCTTCATCGCTTTCATTAGTAGCACGGCTTTCTAGAGCGCGTTCTAAATTATCAACGGTTGTTAACATTTCAGCTGCAAATTTATCTAGAGCAAATTTGCGTGCTTTTTCCACATCTTGAGCTGCACGACGACGAATATTATCAACTTCAGCTTTTGCGCGGATAACAGAATCTTTTTGATCAGTTACAGTCGCTTTAACAGTTGCTAATTCTAACTCTAACTCATTAATACGCTCTTGCTCTGCACTGATAACTTCGTGAGCATGTTCATGCTGTTCTTCTACCTGTGCTTCTGCCTCTTGAACGATATCATCAGCTAACTGCTCTGCTGATTGTTCTGCGCCTTGCTGCTCTTCAGGTTTTGTTGACTCTGTCGTCATAAAAAACTCCAATTAAATCTATATGAACTTTACTATTGCTGCTAATTATGGGGTCACACTTGCTTGATTCAAGCTTTCACCGCAAAAAATAACAAGTATTTTATCAAATGCAAACTTTACAAGCCATGTAAATAGGTAGAAAATTCGTATACATAGATGAACACAGCAAAATAACTGTTATGACTCAACACTATAAAACAATAGGCCTCATCGGTAAGCCTAATCATCAAGGCGCTAGTGCTACCATCTCAGCACTGCACCAATACCTTTTAGAAAAGGGCTATCAAGTATTAATCGAAAACTCAGTAGCGGCATCACTGACTATTGACGATATTAATGTTCGCTCGCTAACAGATATAGGCGAGCAAGCAGATTTAGCCATAGTTGTGGGTGGCGATGGCTATATGCTTGGTGCAGCAAGAGTACTTGCTTGTTTCGATATTAGTGTTATTGGTGTCAACCGAGGAAACTTAGGATTTTTAACAGATTTATCTCCAAACGATATAATTGCACCATTAGCAAAAATACTGGCGGGTGAATCTCGCTCAGAAGAGCGCTTTATTATTGAAGCAGAAGTGTATCGCCACGGTAAACTTAAGAGCTCGAATAGCGCAGTCAATGAAGCAGTGTTACATGCAGGTAAAGTCGCTAGCATGATAGAGTTTGAAGTATACATAGATAATAGCTTTATGTTCAGCCAGCGCTCTGATGGCTTAATTATTTCAACACCTACCGGCTCAACTGCTTATTCAATGTCAGCTGGCGGGCCTATTTTAACGCCTAACTTAAATGCACTTTCTTTAGTGCCTATGTTTCCACACACACTCACTAGCCGCCCTATTGTTGTCGATGGTAACAGTGAAATTAAACTAATTCTGGCAAATGAAAACCAAGAAAGCTTGCAGGTAAGTTGTGATGGACACGTAATATTAGCCGTCATGCCTGGTGATGAAGTAATCATCAAAAAAAGTCCGAATACTATCCGACTAGTTCACCCTCTCGATCATGATTATTTTAATGTATTACGGAGTAAGTTAAGTTGGGGTAATAAGCTTTACTAATATTTTTCTTCAACGGCCTGTCAAACAAAAAGTAGTAAAAAAGATTTGCATCACGACAAGTTACTGTATAAATTAACACCTAAGTATTTATACAGTAACTTGGGTGGGCGCATTTATGCTTTTACAATTAAATATTCAAAATTTTGCTATTGTTAAGTCACTAGATATAGACTGGCAAGCCGGCATGACAACCATTACCGGTGAAACAGGAGCAGGTAAATCGATTGCCATAGACGCCCTAGGTTTATGTTTAGGCGACAGAGCTACCACCAACGTTGTTAGACCTAACTGTAAAAAAGCTGAATTAGCTGCAACTTTTGAAACTAACAATAACTTAAGCGCCCAACAATGGTTGCAAGAGCACGATTTAATTTTAGATCAAGACAGCGAGTGTATACTTCGCCGAGTTATTTCAAGCGAAGGTCGTTCAAAAGCCTATATAAACGGTAGCCAAGTACCATTAGCGCAATTAAGGGAAATTGGTCAGCTACTTATCAATATTCATGGACAACACGACCATCAACTGATTGTTAAATCAAGTCAACAATGCAAACTACTTGATGAATATGCCAACCATCCAACATTGCTTGAATCTGTCAAACACTATGCTAAACAATGGCACAAACTCAATAAAGAGCTAACCCAACTACAAGAAAACAAATTACAGCGTGAAGCAAAGCAGCAATTAATTCAGTATCAAGTAAATGAACTTGATGAGTTTTCCCCTCAACAAGGCGAATTTGAAACCTTAGAAAGCGACTTTAAACGCCACGCTAATGCGCAAGATTTACTTGATACTACCATTCAGTCATTGCAAACATTAGCTGAAAATGAAAATTTCAACGTCATTGATTCCCTTAGGCAATGTAGTGAAAGCATTTCAGCCTTGTCAGCGATAGATCCTCAGCTGAACAATGTTGCGGAAACTCTTACTAACAGTATTATTCAGCTAGAAGATGCTGGTGCAGATCTTAAAGCATATTATCAACAGCTTGAACTTGATCCACAAGCTTATGCCATGATTGAAGAGCGTTACTCTACCACCTTGCAACTCGCTAAAAAGCACAATTTAGCGCCTGAAAATTTAGCCAGCTTTCATCAAAGCCTCAAACAAGAACTTGATGATATCTGTAGTGATAGCTCTAGAATTGACATCGTCATTGAAGAGCTCCATAAAACTGAGCAATATTATCAAGATGCCGCAAATGCATTATCTGCTTCTAGAAACAAAGCCGGTAAAGCGCTGAGTACTTTAATCAGTAAAAGTATGCATGAGTTAAATATGCCTGATGGCCAGTTTGCTATTGCCATAGAGAACGCGGCAATAGAAAACAATAACACGGTATTCCCTAGCAATGGCTTAGATAAAATTGACTTTCAAGTCAGTATCAACCCAGGACAAGCATTAGAAGCCATGAGTAAAGTAGCATCTGGTGGTGAGTTATCGCGAATCAGTTTAGCCATGCAAGTGATTTTAGCTGATAAAGTTGTGACCCCAACATTAATCTTTGATGAAGTCGATGTGGGCATTAGTGGTCCAACAGCTGCAATGGTTGGTAATAAATTGCAACAACTAGCAAATAACACGCAAGTAATTTGTGTAACGCATTTACCGCAGGTTGCCTGTAAAGGACATCAACAACTTTTTGTCAGTAAATTAACAGATGGTGAGCATACAGAAACAAAAGTAACGGAACTTAGTGAGCAAAGTCGCGTCCAAGAAATTGCACGCTTACTGGCAGGTGATAAAATATCTGAGCACAGTTTGGCTAATGCACAAGAGCTATTAGCAAGTTAAATTGCAAACAAAACAAAATTTATTGAAAATAATTTTGTATCTGCAGCCGCGCTTAGTTATTATCCCTGTTCACGCTTTTTTAGCTGTTTATAAAGGTACATAAAATTTCATGTTGTTTCGAGTTTCAATCATAACTATTGCGCTATCTCTTTCTGCTTGTTCAAGTTGGGTTTATCGTGTTGACATACCCCAAGGAAACTACCTTGAACAAAAAAGTATTGATAAAATTCAAGTAGGTATGACCAAAGAACAAGTCAAGTTCATCTTAGGTAGTCCAGTGTTAATTGATGCTTTTGACAATGATACTTGGAACTATGTTTACCGTTTTAAGTCAGGACGTAGTGAAAAGTTAAATATGCAGAAAAAGTTTTCGGTTAAATTTGTAGATAACAAATTGGTATCAGCTGAAGGTGACTTCACATTGTCTGAGAATTTTAATGTACCATTTGATGCACCAGCACAGGAAAAAGATGCTGATAGTGCCGCTAATCAAAAGTTTAATACAACTAACAGTCAATAATACGAGAAATTTCAATTCTAGTATCCATAAAAAAACGGCTTATAAGCCGTTTTTTTATATGAAAACAATTCAAGAGATGCTGATTAATTTTGTTTAGCTAGCGGGTTAACCCTACCGCCGGTAGTTTTGTCTGCCCTACCTTCCAATTTAGCTTTTTCGGCTCGACGCTTCCTCACTTCTTTCGGATCAGCAATTAACGGACGGTATACCTCAATTCTATCAAGATCTTGAACTATTTGATCTAGCTTGACTGCTTTATTCCAGATACCTACTTTATTAACTGATAGATCAATTTCAGGGAATAAATTGATAATGCCTGATTCAATAATCGCTTGTTCTACTGTGGTATTAGCGCTAACAGGTAACGACAATAACTTTTGCTTATGCGGTAAACCATAAACCACTTCAATGTGGATAGTGTCTGAAGCATCGCTACTTGACTGAATATTTGCTTCTAAAGCCATATTAAACACTCACTCCGTAAACCTCTTTTGCCCTTTGCGTGAAAGCTTGCACCATATTATTAGTTAACGTATTAAAAATATGCCCGAAAGCAACATCAAACACTTTACTAGAAAACTCATATTCAAGCGCTAAACTCACCTTACATGCCTCGTCCGATAACGAGGCTAACTGCCAGCTCCCTTGTAATTTTTTAAAAGGTCCATCAACTAAAGATAAATGCACCTCTTTATTAGAGATTAATGTGTTCTCAGTCGTAAACCATTTTTTCAGGCCGCCCTTAGAGACTAACAGTGCAGCAGTCACAGAATTTTCAGTTTGGCTAATAATTTTACTATCACTACAATTTGGTAAAAAATCAGGGTACGCTAAAACATCATTAATTAAATGGTACATTTGTTCTGCACTGTACATCACTAGTGCACTACGGTTTATCGATGGCATTGCTTCTTTATTACCCTTAAAAAATTAACATTGCTATCATAACAAACTCACCTAAAAAGCGCATTATCCAAGAAAAGATAAATTTCTCATTTAAAAGCATATTTTTACCCGTATAATAGCCGCGAGCAATATTGGAAAAGAAAATGGCAAAGAAGAAATCAAAGAGTAAATCTAACAGCAATACCATAGCGTTAAACAAAAAGGCGAGGCACAACTACACCTTAACTGATAAGTTTGAAGCGGGCATGAGTCTACAAGGCTGGGAAATAAAAAGTATCCGCTTGGGTAAAGTGAATATTTCCGATTGCTATGTTCACATAAAAGACAGAGAAGCTTACTTAGTGGGTGCTGAAATACACCCGCTTATATCGGCATCAACGCATGTAGTTTGCGATCCGGTTCGCCCAAGAAAGCTACTACTTAACCGTAGAGAGCTTGATAAACTTATTGGCGCCGTAGACCGTAACGGCTTTTCACTTATCGCCACAGCTATGTATTGGAAAAAATGCTGGGTAAAGTTAGAGTTTTATTTAGGTAAAGGTAAAAAAGATCACGACAAGAGAAGTGATATTAAAGATAGAGAGTGGAAAGTTGAGCAAGGCCGCATGATGAAAAACAAGCAGCTATAACAACTAATTACTTTTTTAGCTTGGTGTTGAATCTTAAGCAGGATATAATTATATCTTGCTGGTGATTAATCATTAGCAAACACTTGGGGCTGATTCAGGATTCGACAAGATTCACGAAACCCGAGGTGCATGTCCAGGGGCGGTTGGCCTGGTAAAAAGCCGCAAAACTATAATTGCAAACGACGAAACGTTCGCACTAGCCGCTTAAGGCTAGCCATCACCTCATAGTCTCACCTATTGTCTCGAGGATTGATGGTCACCCCAAATAGGTTAGCGAGGGAAGCATGCTTGAGGCTGAACCGCGAAATAGTATCAAGCTCACCATGACGAAGCCTGTCGATTGGCGTCTAATTGGTTAAATAAATAATCGACTAAACATGTAGTACCGAGGATGTAGGTTTTTTGGACGCGGGTTCAATTCCCGCCAGCTCCACCAACATAAACCCAGTGAAAGCGCCTGTTTTCATTGGGTTTTTCCTTATAAAACACACCACAAACACACTACTCGACCACTAAAAACGACACTCATACGACACTCGCTTTTTATTGCTTACAGGCTATTTGAAATGCGTTGAATAAACTTCTCGTTTCAGCAACGCCCTTATAAACATTAGTTCGCTATCACTACTGATGTATATATTGATTTACATAATTTAGTTAAAAGGTAGAAAATTACCCCAATAATAAAGCGGAACAATGGTTCTACAATTGTTAAAATCATATTTAACTGATTGTAAATATTAAAAATAATAACATAACTCATCATAAGTCATCTACTACCATGCTGAATTGTGATTGATACTTTGTTGTACATTTTCAAATGTAACTGTACATAGCGCTTCACCGCAAGACACTTTATACTGCTACGATGTTTCAATTTAATAAGTAAAATCAATATGAAAAAAAATCTGATGTTACCACTTCTGTGTTCTGCAGTACTTGCTGGCTGTACTGGCTCATCTTCAACTGAATCGGTTATTGAACAAAACTCTCAACAAGCCATAGAGACGAGCTACAATAGCATCAACGTTGAAGAGTACATTAACCACGTTAAAGTATTATCTTCTGATGAGTTTGGTGGTCGTGCACCATCGAGTAAAGGTGAGAAACTGACACTTGACTATTTAACAGAGCAGTTTCGTGCCATTGGTTTACAACCAGGAAATGGCGATAGTTACTTACAAGAAGTCCCTTTAGTCTCCATTGAAGCGTCGGCAGATATGGTCTTATCTATAAATGGTAAAGACTACCAATACGGTAAAGACATGGTATTAGGTAGCAGCCGTATTACCGAAAAAAGTGAACTAAAATCCTCAGAGTTAGTGTTTGTGGGATATGGTATCAATGCTCCTGAATACAATTGGAATGATTATAAAGACGTTGATGTAAAAGGAAAAACCGTTGTTATTCTGGTCAACGATCCCGGTTATGCCACACAAAATCCTGAGCTCTTTACAGGTAATGCCATGACGTATTATGGCCGCTGGACATACAAGTATGAAGAAGCAAGCCGTCAAGGCGCTGAAGGCGCAATTATTATTCATGAAACTAAACCTGCCTCTTACGGTTGGAATGTTGTTGAAAACTCGTGGTCAGGTCCACAATTTAGCTTCCAGCGTGATGACCTAAATATGGGTAGAGTTGCAGTAGAAGGTTGGATTAGCAACGAGGTAGCTGTTGAAATATTTACCGATGCTGGCTTAGATTTTTCTGAGATGAAAAAACGTGCTGCACAAGGAAGCTTTAATCGTGATTTAGGCGATTTAAATGCCTCTGTGACGGTTAATAATACCATCGAAAAATCTATTTCTTATAACTTTATTGCCACATTACCGGGTAGCGAAGTAGCCGATGAGCATATTATCTATACCGCCCATTGGGATCACTTAGGCACAGACTCATCGAAAGATGGTGATAAGGTCTATAACGGTGCCCGCGATAACGCCACTGGTACTGCTGCGTTAATTAACATTGCCAGCGCCTTTGCAAAATTACCTGAAGCCCCTGCCCGATCAATTACCTTTTTAGCCGTTACGGCAGAAGAGCAAGGCTTACTTGGCTCGAAGTTTTATGCTGCCAACCCAATAATCCCTGCAGCAAAAACGGTTGCCAATCTTAATATGGATGCATTAAATGTCGATGGGCGAAGCAAAGATGTAGCAATTTTTGGTTTAGGACAATCTGAATTAGATAAGTACCTAACTGAAGCTGCAGCTAAGCAAAACCGTATAATTTCAAACGATCCAAAACCTTCAGCTGGTTATTACTATCGCTCTGATCACTTCTCATTTGCCAATGTAGGTATCCCTGCACTTTACGCAAAAGGCGGTGCAATACCTGCTGATGAAGCTACGCGTCTATTACGTGAAAAGTTAGCCCCAAGCTTAACGAGCTGTTATCACAACCTGTGTGATGAATATAGTGATGACTGGGATATGTCAGGAGCGGTAGAAGATATGCAATTATTCTTTGCTGTTGGAGTTGAAATAGCTAACAAAGATGTCTGGCCGCAGTGGAGTAAAACTTCAGAGTTTAAGCGGAAATAGTTTTCTATTAGCAATAAAAAAACACTGGCCTAAACAACCAGTGTTTTTTTATTTTAGCGAGGTAATTTAACCGTTATAGCTGTTTAAGTATTTTATCTAAGCCTTGTTTAGACACAGCAACGGCTTGCATTGGCGTTAAACCATTAGGATACTCTTCTTGCTCAACAACAAACCATAATGTGCCACCAACAGCAATATTGGTTTGAGAAAGTTTTAACCAATCAATTGTATCTTGACCTATTAATGGTAACTTACCTGTTACGCCTTTAGGCAACTTCACTTTGTAATGCGTTGTTATTGTTCTTCCAGGGTAGCGTTTTACATACTCTATCGGATCTTTCCCTGCATACGTTGTCCAACCCACATCTTGCTGTAAAATCACATTTTTATCCGTGTGTTGAGCTAAATAATCCCAATAGGTTGAGCCTTTGTAGTCATTAAATTCATGGTCATGATTATGAAAACCTGTTTTCATGCCTAAAGGGGCTAATTTCTTTTCTAAGGTATTCAAAAGAGCAACAACTTCTTTAATACCTTCAGGGTGCCATGCACGTTCATCCCAACCAACAATCAGCATATCCACACCCAAGGTTTGATAAAAAGCGACGGTGCTATCAAAGTTTTCATCATTAAGCTGTTCAAATGAAACATGGGCGCCACTGCCTTTTAACCCTAATTCATCCAAAATTTGTTTAACTGCTTTCGCATCACCTGAAAATTCACCGAATTCATTGGCAAATTCAACACCGTCAAACCCCATATCAACTAGCTGTGTTAATGTGCTTTTAAAATCTGCTTTCACTTCATTTTTGATCGACCATAACTGTACACTAATTTTTGGTATGGATTGCTGCATAGTGGCCTCTTTATCTGTACTATCTGCACAGCTACTCATTGATAGTATTAGTAAACAACTTACCATTAACGTTAATATTCTCATCATAGTTCTCTTAGTTTGGTACTTATTCATTCAATTAAATTCGTTTATTTTTCATTTCGTTAACTGCGTAATCAACAGCTCTAACCGTTAACGCCATAAACGTTAGTGAAGGGTTTACCACTGCTGTAGAACAAAAACTTGAACCATCAGTCACAAACAAATTAGGAATATCGTGTGTTTGGTTATAAGCATTGAGTACAGATTCTTTAGGATCTCGCCCCATTCTTGCCGTGCCAACTTCATGAATAGCTAAACCAGGTGAATTTTGATCTATAGAGGTATAACTTTTTACCTCTTTCAGGCCTGCTTGCTCTAACATGTCTTTAGCGGTATTTTCAGCATCCATCATCATCAGCTTTTCATTATCAGACCACTGACAATTAATATGCAGTTGTGGAATCCCCCACTTATCTTTTTTACTGGCATGAAGTGAGACATGGTTGTCAAACCTTGGTAACATTTCTCCCTGAGCATGTATGCCAAAGTACCAATCTCCTGCTTGAGTTAGCTGCTGTTTGAACTTAATACCAATGCCATCACTTTTCCCCGTAGATCTCCAATTACTTCGCCCTGAGCCACCTGCAAGTGCATAGCCGCGTTTATAATCTTTTTTATATTTACTTGGTTTAAATTGGAAGTTTGGAATATATATACTGGTTGGCCTTCGACCTGAGTAATACTCATCATGATACCCTTCAATACGACCAAATGCGCCGGCATTGTATACGTGATCCATCAAGTAGTGCCCTAATACACCTGAGCTATTTGCAATACCATTTGGGAAAGTTTTTGATGTTGAATTGAGCATGATTTGCGTTGTACCTAACGTTGAAGCACACAAAAATACTACTTTGGCGAAGTATTCACGCGTGGTTAAGGTATCGTTATCGATAACTTTTACCCCTTTAACGCGATTTGTCTTTTCGTCATATATTAAACTATGAACCACACTATTAGGCGCTATATGCAAATTACCTGTTTTTGCTGCAGAAGGTAACGTTGAACTTTGGGTAGAGAAGTAAGCCCCAAAAGAGCAACCTTTCTGGCATTCATTTCTAGCTTGACACTGAACTCTTCCCTGAGATAAGTGTAATTTAGTAGGTTTAGTCAAATGAGCTGCTCTGCCCATTACCATAGGACGGTCAGGAAATAACGTGGAAAATTTTGCTTTTAAATCGAGTTCAGGTTTTGTCCACTCAAAAGGGGGCAAAAACTCACTATCAGGCAACTGCTCAAGGTTATCGTAATTACCGCTAATACCCGCATGTTTTTCAACATGAGAATACCAAGGAGCAATATCTTTATAACGAATAGGCCAATCATTACCATAGCCATCAAGCTTATTGGCATTAAAGTCATGGTCGCTGAACCGGTAACTTTGTCGATGCCACAACAATGACTTACCGCCTAACTGATTTGCTCTAATCCAAGTAAAATCAGTGCCTTTTTCTGTTGAATACGGGTAATCTTTATCATTCCCAAAAAAGTGTTTAGTCGCATCATTAAAAGCATAACAAAGCTTTTGCACTTTAAATTGCTCTTCAACGAGAGAATCTTCGACTTTCATCCTATTAGGATATTGCCAAACAGGTTTCCCTTCAGTCGGATAATCTTTACGGTGCTCAACTACGCGACCTCGCTCTACCATTAAGGTTTTTAAGCCACGTTCACAAAATTCTTTTGCTGCCCAGCCACCTGAAATGCCAGAGCCAATCACAAGTGCATCGAACTCTTCATTACTTTCATTGATATACATATCCTGATTCATTTTCACTCTCTCAATACCTACTCAGACAACTTAATAAAAGCCCAGTGAACCATAAGATTTACCTACCGATTTATAAGGAATAGAACCTTTAAAACCTCCAGGAACCGCTTGATAAGCCAATGCTTGGGTAGCGCCCACTTCAGTGGTAAAAAAACCAAAAACAATCAATGATTTTAAGTCAGTAAATCGTTTTTTATCCTCTGAGGAAAACCCTAAGTCAGTTTGCTCAACAGCAACTAACAACTCAGTTTGCTGTGTAAGCTTTAATTGCGTAAATGAGTTAGCAAAAATTACCTGACTTTGTTGTTCAATTTTATCGACAATATCTATACCTAGTTGCTGATATCCCTCATCAAAACAAGTAACCAGTTGATTATCAATAAAACCATGAACATCAAGCTCTGCCGCACTAGGCGTATCTGTTTTGGGTAGGACTACCTCACAAATATTGGCTAGCACTTGCATTTGGTGTTGAGAAAACAATAAGCCTGCTTTCTCTGCACTCTCTTTTTTTGCTTCATAATTCAGGGCTACAGCTAAGGCATTTCCTGAAGTAAGCTGAGCAACAGTACTTGCCCCAAGCACCGCGGCAAGCCCTTTCAAAAAAACTCGCTTACTTGAGGTAGTTAACAATGAATCTACCTCTCCAATGTTATGCTTTTTCAATGACCGCTCCTTCAATTGAGTTTGACTTGCGCATATATAAGAAAAAGCCAGCAAATGCCACAATCAATACCATTGGAAATAGTATTAAATTACTTAATGCTGCCTGTCCCATTGCTAAGGCTAATTCATTACCGCTAAGCCCAGCAGCTTCAGCTTGCTCTTTTGCAGAATCAATCCAACTACCAATTACAGGGTTCCACATACTCACCGAAAACATGCCTGCACCGCCGAGTAATGACATCCCTAAAGCGCCTGTTTTAGGCGTGTATTCAGCAGCACAACCTATCATTGTCGGCCAGAAGTAAGTGACACCTGCAGCAAAGACAATCGCGGCAAAGTATACTGCTCCACCTTGAAGCTGCGTCATCAGATATAAACCTAATGTTGTTAATATAGCTGAACCTAACAATACCCCTGGAGGGCTTAACTTATGCACTAAAGGACCTGCAAAGTACCTGCCTACAGCCATTAATCCTGTGACTAACGCTAAAATCAGCATTGGGTGAGCACCAGAAGCGCCTAGAATTTGGTTAATCCATTGGCCTGTACCTAATTCACTGGTAGCTGTTATCGTCATACAAATAACTAAGAAAATATAAAGTGGGTTGAATAAACTCTTAAGGTTTGCCACGGTATTATTTGTTTCATCTTCAATTTCAGGGAAGGTAAAACCTAACATCATGACACCATAAATAATGGTAGGAATTAAGATCACTGAAACTTGCGCTTCCCAACCTAATCCCATAGCAGTCATACCTGCTGAAACAAGAGAGCCAATTACAATGCCACCAGGGAACCACACATGAAATTTATTTAACATGGTCGTTTTGTTATCTGGAAATAATTGTGCAATAAGTGGGTTACAACCTGCTTCTACTAAGCCATTTGCAAAACCCACGAGGAATGTAGAGATCATTAATCCCCAATAACCATCGGCAATAACTGTTAATACAAGTCCTAGGGCGTGACCAATAAAGGCTAACCAGACGAGTTTTTTGGCGCCAATCGCATTATATAAAATACCACCAAACATGGTTGCTAATGGAAAGCCTAAAAAGCCCATACCTGCTATCCAACCAAGTTCTTCAGCTGTTAGTCCAAACTCTACGCCAAGCTCCCCTAATATGCCGGCACGAATAGCAAAGGTCATTGCTGTAACTATCAACGCGATACAACTGATGTTAAAAACGCGTTTCGCGTCTTTCTCTGGTATATGGGCTACTGAGTTCATAATTAATCTCTCATTGTTATAATTATATTTTGTGTTTTTACTATTAAAGTAGTTGTCACTATTTTAATCCTAGAACTTTTCGATTAAATGCTTCATCTACACCTGCTGCCGCAAAGTCATCGAATGCTTTTTCTGTGACGTTGATAATATGCTTAGCAATAAAAGGAGCTCCTTCCGTCGCACCATCAACAGGATGCTTAACACAGCATTCCCACTCAAGTACTGCCCAACCGTCAAAATTGTATTTAGCCATACGAGTGAAAATGCCAGTAAAATCTACTTGCCCATCGCCTAATGAACGAAAACGACCGGGGCGATCAATCCAGCTTTGGTAACCACCATAAACACCCGAACGACCACTAGGAATGAATTCAGCATCCTTAACATGAAATGCTTTAATGCGTTCATGATAAATATCGATAAACTCAAGATAATCTAATTGCTGAAGCACAAAATGGCTTGGGTCATATAAAATATTTGCACGTGGATGGTTATCAACAGCTTTGAGGAAGCGCTCAAATGTTACGCCATCATGTAAATCTTCACCTGGGTGTAATTCATAACAAATATCACAATCTGCTTCATCAAAAGCATCTAATATTGGCAACCAACGTCTTGCTAACTCAGCAAAACCTTGCTCAACTAAACCAACTGGTCGTTGTGGCCATGGGTAAACGGTATGCCATAGTAATGCCCCTGAAAATGAAGCATGAGATTTTAAACCTAAGTTCTTACTCGCTTTAGCTGCAAACATCATTTGTTCAACTGCCCATTCAGTGCGAGCTTCAGGATCATCATTAAACTGATCTGGCGCAAAAGCATCAAAGAGAGTGTCGTATGCTGGGTGAGACGCGACTAATTGACCTTGTAGGTGAGTCGACAGTTCTGTTATTTCTAAACCATGATGTGCGACAATATCTTGTACTTCTTTACAATAATCTAAATCAGTAGCGGCGCGCTCTAAATCAAACAAGCGAGCATCCCATGATGGAATTTGTACACCCTTGTAGCCTATACTTGCTACCCATTCACAAATATTTGGCAAGGTATTAAATGGGGCTTCATCTGACGCAAATTGCGCTAGAAAAATTGCTGGTCCCTTTAAGGTTTTCATATTATTCTCTCGTTCTTATTTTTTATAAAAAATTTACTAACAACTTGTTTATTAATCAGCTAGTAATTGATCTAAGTTGTACCATTTAGTGTCTTGATTTGAGCTATTTACGAATGACTCAACTAGCGCCATGCCTCGAATACCTTCATTAACATCCGGGAAGTCATAGTCTTTATTTGAGGTATATGCACCTGCCTTTACATCACGAACAGCATGAGCAAAATTTAAATAGATATTAGCAAAAGCTTCTAAATAACCTTCAGGGTGACCCATTGGTGTTCTGGTATTGGCTGCTGTACGTTCACTATGCAAGCCACCGGTACGTAATATTTGCATTGGTTTATCAAGGTACTTCATTGTTAAGGTATTTGGCTCTTGTTGATGCCACTCAAGCCCCCCCTTTTCACCATACACGCGAATAGTAAGATTATTTTCTTCACCCGCAGCAATTTGGCTAGCTTGTAATGTACCTTTGATGCCATCTTGCATTTTCAACAACACAATACCGTCATCATCTAAACGTCGACCTTCAACAAATGCGGTTAGCTCTGCACAAACATGGGTAATTTCTTTTCCTGTAACATATTCCACCAAGTTAGCTGCATGACTACCAATATCGCCCATACAACCTGAAATACCTGAACGAGAAGGATCAGTTCGCCAATCAGCTTGTTTATTATCAGCGTCTTGTGCTTCTGATAACCAACCTTGAATATATTCAACAATAACTTTTCGGATTTTACCTATTTCACCATTAGCGACTAACGTTTGCGCTTCTTTTACCATAGGGTAACCCGTATAAGTATGTGTTAAACCATACAATAAACCAGTTTCATCTATGATTTTCTTTAGGGCTTTAACCTCAGTTAAATTTAACGTCGCAGGTTTGTCTGATAACACATGAAAGCCATGCTCAAGTGCTGACTTTGCAGCAGGGAAATGCATATGATTTGGGGTAACAATAACAACAAATTGCATTCGCTCATCAAGAGGAAGTTTTGCTTCAGCAGCAAACATGGTGTCAAAATCTGAATAACAACGTTTTTCATCGAGCATTAACATTTTGCCTGAAGCAATAGATTTTTCAGCTGTACTTGAAAAAGCACCACAGACTAATTCAATCTCGTTATCTAGCTGAGAAGCAATACGATGTACTGCGCCAATAAATGCACCTTGGCCGCCACCAACCATGCCCATGCGAATTTTTTTCATTTTTACGCCTTATATACACACTTAACTAAAAAGAAGCTTATTATTACTATAGGCGTCTGTTTGAAAAATATGTTATTAATAAATCGGTTTTTAATGCGACAAATTCGGCGCTAGATAATTGTGCTGTTATTTTTCATAACAAAAGGCTTTATAAATGAATAGCAAAGGTTTACATAATTTTGTTCACCAAATGGGTATTGAACAATTAATCAAAATGTTTGATTTATTACCTGATGTACTTTTTTGGGTAAAAGACAGTAACCACAGCTTTATACATGCTAATCAATCATTTATAGAGCACCTAGGGGTAAATAGTATAGAAAAAATCATAGGTAAAACGGATTATGACTTTTCGCCCTCTCATATTGCTAAGCAATTTATCAAAGATGATGAAAAAGTATTAGCAGGAAAAAGTGTCACTGAACGTTTAGAAATGAACATAAATCAATCAGGTAACATCGCTTGGTTTACTACTTCAAAGCGACCTATCACTAATGAGGAAGGCAAAATTATCGGCTCTTATGGTATTACACGACACTTAGAAAAGCAGGCTAAAATCCTTTCAAACGTCGAGGATATAAAAGCACCTGTGAATTATATTCGCAAAAATTTTCAACAACAGTTTACTATTGAAGAATTAGCCCAAGTAGCCTGTTTGTCGGTGAGTGCTTTAGAAAGGCGCTTCAAAAAATATTTAGCTAAAACCCCGAAGCAATTTATCAATGAGATAAGACTTGAAAACGCTCGTAAATTATTAGTTGAAACTAATATGCCTATTTCACAAGTAGGCGACGAAACAGGCTTTAATGATCATAGTTACTTTAGCAAACGGTTTCGTTTACTTTTCGGCCAACTTCCTTCTGATTTTAGAAATAATTATCGACATGCTCGCATAATGTAATAAATAAGTTCTCAAGAGAAACAGTCTTTAGCCATAAATAAAAAACATAGTGTTAATTTCATCACCTTTGTTAAACTCAATATCATTCAGGCTTACGCCTTAAACCAAGTAACAAAATAAGACTATGCTCAAAAAAAATTTTTTACTACTCCTGTTGTCCCTCGCAACTTTTACGCTAAAAGCAGCATCAAATACTGAAGATATTCAGGTTACACCGCCAGATATCAAAGTACTGCCTCAATACAAATTTACAGAGACTGACCAGATAGCTCAACAAGTTGAACAAACCTTATTAACAGCGAAAAATAATCAGCAATTAGCACTATTTGTTTTAGGCGCACAGTGGTGTCATGACAGCAAAGGTTTAGCTAAAAACTTCTCTACGCCTGAAATGCAAACGATTTTAGCGGATCATTATCAAACGCTTTTTGTTGATGTGGGCTTTTATGAGAAGGGGTTTGGTTTGGTGAAGCAGTTTAAACAACCTATTTACTACGGCACGCCAACTGTCATGGTAGTTGACCCAAATAGTAAAAAACTTCTAAACAAGGAAACTATGCAAAAATGGTTAAACGCTTATAAAGTGCCTCAACAAACCTATCAAGCTTACTTTAAAGACTTGGCTATTAATAAAAGCATAGAACCGGCACCTAATAAAACCATGCAAAAGTACTTAACACAGATCGATGCATTTGAACAACAACAAGCCATCAGGTTGAAAGCCGCCTATCAAGTACTAGGTCCATTATTAAAAGCTTATGTGGAAAGTGATGAGAAAAAAGCACCACAAAGTTTTATTGACAAATGGCAACCGGTTCAAGATTTTCGCTATAGTGTGCAAAAAGATCTTCAAACATTGAGAACACAAGCAGAACACAATGTACAAACTGGAACTTATGAAGCGCTATCTTTCCCGAATTATCCCGCTTTTGCTTGGGAGTAAACTAGATCTTCCCTGAGTATGTTAATCTAGGCTATGAATCCCGTGTTGGACTTCTCCTAATATTCCATGTTCATCCAACAATTGAAAGCGAGTATTACGAAGAGCATAAGGACGATAACTCATCACTTGCTTGAAGCGCTTGGCAACACTGTGATGAACAATGGGAATATGCTTTGAGACATTATCGTCAACATTAACCCTTAATAAGCGAGGAGCTAAGGTAGCCGCATTAGTTTTGGTGCGAATTTGTGTATGAAGTGTACCAGCTGGCAAAGGCTTAATGGTAAGATCATCAATGCCTAACTCATCTTGAGCCCCAGGCATTTTTAAATGGCTAAAATTAATTTGTGCTAAGTCGAGTACGGTTAAATCTGCCTTAATCTTATTTAACATAAATGACAGTGTAATGTCAGATAAACCATCAAACCAATAGCTTCCCCCTATATCTGAGTGAACACCTGCAAACCACACTTCCAGTACTCTTTTATCTTGATTAAATAATGTTGGCTGAAAAACAATTCGCTTTTCATCCAGTGAAACTAAATGCACTGCTCTGTTAATGTGCTCGCCTAAGGTACCGTTTTCAAAAACAATGCCACTAGCAGGGTAAGTTTCAGGGTTTAAATCTAAAGAGCCGCGTGTAGCTGCAACAGTATCAAAAACGCCCAAAAATTTAACTTCTTGTGTTAGCTGAGCCGCAAACATTCTGGCAATCGCTGCACCGCGACTAAAGCCAAAAATAAAAATTTCATTACCAACTTGATAATGCTTAGCTAAATCATCATTAGCCTGCGCTAAAATGTCTTCCATATCTCCATAAGGAGGGGCAAACATGGCGTTAAATTTTCTTTTTAACCAATGGCCACGAGTTCCTATACCACTGTAATAAAAACTCTGTTGATTAGGGGTATTGATATTTTGACCACTATTCGGGGCTAACTGCCCCCCTAATAAAATATGCAATTTAAGTACATTACTAATACTGGCATCAGCAAAGTAATCATCATAATCTTCAGGTGAATTACAGGTACCATCAAAACAAAAAATAAGCTTTTTCATTGACTTCCTCTAGCTAACCTTACGTTGAAAAGAGTTGTTAATTAATAAAGTTCATTGGTTGAATTGCTGTAACAGCCTGCGCATTGTCTGATTGTTATAGCGATAAATTATATTTTGACTATTAAATAATTGCGGCAGCTCAATAATAAAAATACCAACAATTAATACCAAGCCCAATAGTGAGAAGACACCTGAAAAATACATAATCAAGCCAGCTAACATCAACATCAGATTTAATAAGCCTCGTTGCCACTTACCTAGATAAAAGTGATGTAAGCCTGCTAAAAATGCCCAATTCAGCGCAGCATAAGTGTCAGGATCTTTAATTTGTTTTAGCTCTTGTGCGTAATATTGTCTTTTTTGCGCAACAGATAAATTAGCGACCTGCTCTCGTAATTGATTTTCTTCAAGTACTAGATCTTCATTATTCATTACAACATCCTTATTTAGTTTTTAAATTGCCTTGAAACGCTTTTCAAAGCAAACACACTTCTTAGTTAGTATTTTTCAGGTACTGGATCATCGATAGTTTCAACGCAATCTGGATCGTTACATCGCTTAATTCGTCCAACTCCCATATAAAGCCCTTTAAGTAAACCAAAACGTTCAACCGCTTGGTATGTATAATGAGAGCAAGTTGGTGAGAAGTTGCACGAGGTAGCAAAATACTTAGTTGAACCACCACCTTGTTGGTAGTTTTTGATCAGTTTGAGTGTTATCTGGGTTAGCCCATAAGCGCTAGCCATGATTTCGACCCAAGGTAAGAATTACCGCTTCTCGAGACCAAAATAGCCAAAAGCGTTTTTGTTCAATCACTTGAAAAACAAGCTGCCAACCTTGAGCAGCCTCTTCATTGAGTGTCGCTTCTAGACGCTTTAAAGGTAAGCCACTAGAGCCGAGTAATATAGTTCCGCACCCACCTTCAGTAACATAAACGACTTTATATTCATCATACTTCATTAGACAACTTCCTTGATATTATTAACGGTAACTTCACAGTACAAATTATTAAAATTCACATAATTTATCAAGGATTATATTTAGCCCTAACGACAAATTTTTCCTGAATTACTCGGCTTTCCCTCTAGTCACTGTCTGCCGCCCCTGATAGAATCTAGCTCATTATTTTTTAGACAAAATGAGACGAAGAACAATGGGCAGAGCTTACCAAAACCGAAAATTATCCATGGCAAAAACTGCGGGAGCAAAGACCAAAGTCTATTCAAAATATGGAAAAGCTATTTACGTATGTGCTAAAAATGGCGGAATAGATCCCGATGGCAACTTAGCGCTGCGCAGCTTGATTGATAAAGCAAAAAAAGACCAAGTACCTACTCATGTTATTGAAAATGCAATTAAAAAAGCATCGGGTACTGGCGGTGAAGATTTTGTAGAAGCACGTTATGAAGGTTTCGGCCCAGGTAACTGTATGGTTATAATTGACTGTTTAACGGATAATGGTAACCGCACCATCAAAGATGTTAGACAATGTTTTACAAAAACTCACTCTAAAATTGGCTCATCTGGCACAGTTTCACACATGTTTGATCATCAAGCCGTATTTGCTTTTAAGGGTGAAGATGACGAAGCTGTATTAGAAAACCTAATGATGGCAGATATTGATGTTACCGATGTAGAATTAGAAGACGGTATTATTACAGTTTATGCACCGCACACTGAGTTTTTCAAAATTAAAACTGAATTTGCTAACTCAATGCCAGAGTTTGAACTAGAAGTGGAAGAGATCACTTGGGTTCCACAAACTTACATCAACATTGAAGGTGAAGAAGACTTAGCCAACTTTGAAAAGTTTATCGCCATGCTTGATGATTGTGATGATGTACAAAATGTTTATCACAATGCCGAAGTAAATAACTAACTAGTTACTACCTTAGTCAGTTAAATGACACATTTACAGTCATAAAAGCCCACCTTACTAGGTGGGCTTTTTATTATTCTCATATCAACTTCTTATAAAATTTCACTCATAAAAGTCATCAAAACCAAGCTTTATGTAAAACACACTTGACACAGTAAGCAATTACATCTAAATTAGAGTCAAGCAAACTTTACAATAAGTAAAGCTTATTAAGCATAAAACACAGAAATAAGGATTTAGTAATGAGTAAATCAGAGCAAGTGATAGAAGATGATTATAGTAACCTAAACTGTCAAAACGCACGTCATCTGCGTAACTGGACACTATGCTGGATTATATCAATAGCAATAGCCGCTTTTGCGCCAAAATATCTCTGGGCGTTCAACACCTTATTTAGCACAATAACCGTTGTAATAAGTCTTGCTGTAGGTTTTGGTATGCTTCTAGCGAATCGACGATACTTACGAGGTTTAGACGAGATGCAGCAGAAAATTTTATTCGATGCTATGGCATTAGCTCTAGGGGTAGGATTAGTCGTGGGTTCAAGCTATGAGTTATTAGAAGATATAAAGTTAATTACCTTCGAGCCAGAAATCTCACACTTAATGCTTGTTATGTGCTTTACCTATATAGGTGGAGTTATTTCAGGTAATAGGAAGTTTAAATGAAGAATCGCTTAAAAGTATTACGTGCAGAGCGTGATTGGACCCAAGCTCAACTTGCTTCTGCATTAGGCGTTTCAAGGCAAACAATCAATGCTATAGAAAAAGGAAAATTTGATCCTAGTTTACCTTTAGCCTTTAAAGCTGCTCGGTTGTTTGCTTTGCAAATTGAAGATATTTTTCAAGATGAGGTAGATTAAAAATCATTTTTAATTCTTTTTTAAGAAATAAAAAAGGCAGCTAAAGTTATAGCTGCCTTGATAAGTAATAAAACGATGGAATTAGCGCTAATTAAATATTATAACCGCTTTCATCATGTTCAACTAAATCTAACCCTGTAGTTTCTTGTTCTTGTGATACTCTTAAACCACCGGTTAATACTGCGACTAGTTTAAATAATAGATAAGAAACCAACGCGGTATAAACAATTGCAGAACCTATACCTATTAACTGTACCGTCAGTTGTTCTGACATAGTTGCAATACCTTCAGCAAAACCAAAGCCACTAAAAACACCTAATGATGTTGAAGAGAAAACAGCTGCTAGTAGCGTACCTAAAATCCCCCCCATACCATGCACTGGAAATACATCTAGAGAGTCATCAATATGTAGTTTCTGCTTGATATAAACGGTTGAATAAAAGCAAACAATACCTGCTGACAAACCGATAATAAGTGCACCGCCAGGACCAACAAAGCCTGATGCAGGAGTAATTGTACCTAAACCAGCTACCATACCTGTAACTGCGCCTAGGACACTAGGCTTACCGAATTTTTTCCATTCAATACCTGCCCAAGTTAATGCGCCAGTTGCCGCTGAAATGTGAGTAACTAACATTGCCATTGCTGCATCACCATTGGCTGCCAATGCACTACCACCGTTAAAGCCAAACCAGCCAACCCAAAGCAAGCCTGCACCCGTTACTGTCATTGTTAAATTATGCGGTAGCATAGGTGTTTTTGGAAAACCGTTACGAGGACCGAGTACAACAGCTGCAACTAAGGCTGCAACACCTGCAGTAATATGAACGACAATACCACCAGCAAAATCTAACACCCCCATTTGAGCTAACCAACCGCCACCCCAAACCCAGTGTGTTATAGGAGCATAAACCACTAATAACCATAATCCGCAAAATAACAAAACAGCAGAAAACTTCATTCGCTCAGCAAAGCCACCAATAATCAATGCGGGTGTAATTACCGCAAAGGTCATTTGAAATAGCATAAACAGACTTTCAGGAATATCACCAGCTAATGTGTCTTTGCCAATACCAGCCATCATGACTTTGCTGAAGTCACCAATAAATGCATTACCTTCGCCAAACGCTAAGCTATAACCTAAAACCAGCCATAAAATTGATGAAATACCTGCTATGGCAAAACACTGCATTAAAATAGACAAAATATTTTTACGGTTAACTAAACCACCGTAAAATAAAGCTAACCCTGGCAACGTCATCATTAAAACCAATGCGGTTGCGGTTAAAATCCAAGCAGTGTTTGCGCCGTTTAGCTCGGTTTCTGCAGCAAAACTAATACTTGGTAGAAATGTAATTAAGAGAGCAAATAATGTTGTAATATTTTTTTTCATTTTTGTTAACCAACTTATTTTAATAATCAGGAGTTAGATCGCTTCAACGCCAGTTTCACCAGTTCTAATGCGAATGATTTCTTCAATATTGGTGACGAATATTTTGCCGTCGCCTATACTGCCAGTTTTTGCAGAATCTAGAATAGTGTCTACAATACGATCGACTTGATCAGCATTTGTACCGATTTCAATTTTAACTTTTGGTAAAAAATCAACTTGATACTCGGCACCACGATAAAGTTCAGTGTGTCCTTTTTGTCTGCCAAATCCTTTAACTTCTGAAATAGTTAAGCCCTCTACCCCAATTTCACTTAATGCTATTCTCACCTCTTCAAGCTTAAAAGGTTTGATTATTGCTGTTATTAGCTTCATATATCCTCATTGTTTTTATTGTAATATTGTTACAAATATTAGTACGGAACAGCTAAAAAGCTCAAGCGCTTATTTTATATGATGCTTTGGCATTAGCACTCGAAGTTGCTTTGATTGTCGGCTTCAGTTATGGGTTATTGAAAGGTGACGTAAACTAAAAATCGTCATCGACTTCAAAGGTCATTTCTGCTTTCGTTATAGGATGAACTAAGATTAGCCTTTGGGCATGTAAATGTAATCGTTTAGTTTTTTCTGTAACGCTACAACTATTATGCCCGTATAGATCATCACCTAATATCGGCATATTTAAGCCCTGAGGATGAGCGCAATGAACACGCAACTGATGTGTGCGTCCAGTTTCAGGGTATAGATAGAGTTTACTTTTCCCTTGCGATTGGTTGATAACTTGCCATTGTGTTTTAGCAGGCTTCCCTTGTTCAAAACACACTAATTGTCTGGGTCTGTCATTCAAGTCACTGCGCATAGGTAGTAAAATTTCACCATCACTTTTTGATAACGACTTTTCTATATCACCTTCTAATACCGCCACGTAACGCTTTTTAATTGTCCGTTTGACAAATTGCTGCTGCAAATTCTTTTGCACACGCTTGCTTAAAGCCAGCACCATAAGGCCAGATGTAGACATATCTAGTCGATGTACTATTAAAGTCCCAGTAGCCTGTGGAAACTGTTGCTTAATGCGCAAATATACAGAATCTTCAATATTCTTCCCCGGTACTGATAAAAATTCATTAGGTTTATTTACCACTACAAGATGCTCATCTTGATAAACAATAGGCAAGTCTTTTCCTAAAGCTGGATTTACTAGCAGAGGATTTTCATCCATGGCTATCCCCTCAAGCATGTGCGTCAAAATTGGCTGACATTTCCCTGAGCATGCACCATAAAAGTTTTTATGTTGACGTAAGCTTGATTTAGGTGCCTTTCCCCACCAGAATTCAGCAATAGCTCTAGGCTTTAAATTATGTCTAAACGCATATTGTAATAGCTTGGGTGCGGCACAATCACCTGTGCCCGCCGGTGGAATAGGAAAAGGAGTCTCTTCAAACAGTGTGAGCACATCTTTTTCAATACCAGCAATATTTAATAGCTTATATTGCTTAAATATTTTCTTTTGTAAGCGTGTTGATAACCGCCTGCGTTTATTTTTTAAGTCCGTTATTTCATTGGTTAATAGGGTTAATGTTTGCTGTGCCTTATCAATTACCCCTTGCCAATGCAGTTTTAACGCTTTCAATTGGTTTTTATCGGCAACACTTTCTTTTGCTAATTGTTTCATCTGTTGAGCGATATTTTCAGCACCTAGATCACCTTCAGCATTCGCGCCGTTTTTGACTTGAGCGCGTTTAACCTTACGACTTTGCCTATTTGCAACCATGACTTGTCGGTACTGCTCAAGCTTAGCTTCTTGCTGCGTTAATAATGAATCAAGTGTTTGTTGTGCTTCTTTAAGTTTTGAAGAAGCCATGATGGCTTCTAGTTCTTTATTAATTCTATTAATGACTAAGTTTTCTTTTTGAAAAAAATCATCAGCAGCATCAAGATCAACGATAGCGGGTACAAAATGAATCCCTGTATTTTGATTAGTCATTTTGCCTGAATAAGCAGATAAAAAGCCAATGTTGCCTTGTTCATTTTCCACCAACAAAACACCAAACATTTTGCCAACATCAGCAAGCTCTTGTTGCAGTTTATCGTTAGCGCTCAATTGCTGTTGTAAGGTATGTGCGGCGAGTAAGCACAACGGATGAGGCTCATAGCAAAAAGGAAAAGTAAAACGCTCAGGCAGCGTATAATTGTCGATGCTTTGCGTAAAAGCAGTGAAGCATGTTGGCGGTCGACTCATGGATAGGCTCAATAGTTCTCGTGGGTTGCTTTAATGCAAATCTTTAAGTAATTATACGGGTATTAACCTAAACAGCTACAACCCTTTGATTATATCCCTTTATTTTTAATGGAGTGGCTTTCAGCACATCACTCAAAAAAGACTTTATTTAAAAGAAAACATTCTTCTAATTGTGTCATCTTTATCAATTATATGATGCTTCATCGCGCCAACAATATGTAAAACAATTAAAACTATCACCACAGGCATTAACCATTCGTGTAATGTTCGACCAATGTCAGCTACCGTTTCATTTACCCGAATGACTTCTCCTGTCACTTCATCATAATTTGATGCCATTATTTCAATGCCGAAAACATATATACCACGACCACCAGCACCTGATAACATCATACCTGAAACTGGGTATATCACTGTCATGAGGATGAGCCCCCAATGCACAACTTTAGCAGCAAGTAGCTGTGCTTTTGATGCAACACCTACGGGCGTTGGCCAACCTTCTTTTATTCTGACAATTATTCTAAATACAGCAAAAACAAACACAATAACGCCAACAGATTTATGAATCGGGTATAGATCAAAGGCTTTTGTTTCAGCCATATAAATACCAACGGCAATAAGTACAATCATGCTGATAGCAATAATTAAATGTAATACTTTAGTGATAGTAGAAAGCTTCATAACAATCTCAAAATAAACTTATTTTTTATAGGGTTATTTTATCAAATTAAGCGGTAAATAAAAATGCATTAGACGTAAAATTAAGACCAACCATCTCACTTTCTGGGCACTATTCATTGCTCTAATGTACTCACTTTATAAGCATAAAAAAGGCGATAACATTACTGTTATCGCCTGCTATTTGTTCAATCAATATTGGTGATTATTAATGGTTTTCACTGACCATATTCACCGTATATTTTGGAATTTCTACCACCAAATCTTCGTCAGCAATAATTGCCTGACAACTAAGGCGAGACTCTGGCTCTAAACCCCACGCCTTATCAAGCATATCATCTTCTAACTCATCACTTTCTTCTATCGAGTCGAAGCCTTCACGGATAATGACATGACATGTTGTACAAGCACATACTTTTTCACAGGCATGCTCTAAATCAATATCATTTTTTAAAATAGTATTTAAAACACTTTCACCTGTATCAGCATCTAATACTGCACCTTCAGGGCATAACTCTTCGTGAGGTAGTACAATAATTTTAGGCATTTTTTAATCTCTGTTTAATTTACAATTTTTCAACTGACTGACCGCTTAATGCTTTATTGATAGAACTATCCATACGGCGCTCTGCAAATACAGCAGTTGCTTGGTCAAGCTTTTCAATTGCCGCTTCAATGGCATCAGCATCTTCACCTTGACTAATATCAGCCAAGGATTTTATTACAATTTCTATTGCAACTCTCTCATCACTACTTAGTAAGTGATGATCTAACGAAAGAGCTGCCTGAATAGACTCAATAACACGGGCCGCTTCAACTTGCTGCTCTTTTAGCATACGCGCATCAATATCAGCTTTAGCATTACTCATCGAGTCTTTTAACATTTGGGCAATTTTCGTATCGTCTAAACCAAAAGATGGCTTCACTTCGATGCTAGATTCAACACCCGATGACTTTTCCATGGCTGATACTGACAGCAAACCGTCAGCATCAACTTTGAAGGTTACACGTATATGTGCCGCACCAGCTGTCATTGCAGGAATACCACGCAATTCAAAGCGTGCTAAAGAGCGACAATCATCCACTAATTCACGTTCTCCTTGCAATACATGTACTGCCATTGCAGTTTGACCATCTTTAAAGGTAGTGAACTCTTGTGCCTTGGCCACAGGGATAGTGGTATTTCGCGGAATAACTTTTTCCACCAAACCGCCCATAGTTTCTAAACCTAGCGAAAGAGGGATCACATCAAGCAAAAGCATATCACTTTCTGGCTTATTGCCAGCAAGGATATCTGCTTGAATCGCAGCTCCTATAGCAACAACTTTATCAGGATCTATCGAGGTTAATGGGGTTTTATTAAAGAATTTCTCAACTTCACTACGCACTAGTGGTACACGTGTTGAGCCGCCTACCATCACTACTTCAATTACTTCATCAACACTGATGTTGGCATCTTTTAAACTACGACGACAAGCACGTAAGGTCTTTTTCACTAGTGATAAAATCAAGCCGTCAAAAGTTTCTTTATTTAAAGAGCTAGTCCAAGCTTTATCATCCGCTAAAGTGAGAGAAACATCGACGCTATCTTGGGTAGTTAATTGCTCTTTTGCATGACAAGCTTGCGCCATCAATTGACGTTCAAGCGCAGGGGATAAAGGACGTGTTAATTGTGCTTGCTCAACTAAATAATCAACCAGAGCTACATCGAAATCATCACCACCAAGCGCTGAGTCACCGCCTGTAGCAAGCACTTCAAAGACACCTTTATTAAGTCGTAATATTGAAATATCAAATGTACCGCCACCTAAATCATAAATGGCAATGACCCCTTCCTGACCAGAATCTAAGCCATAAGCTACTGCTGCAGCGGTAGGTTCATTAAGCAAACGTAAAACATTCACACCTGCTAGTTTTGCTGCATCTTTTGTACTTTGTCTTTGAGCATCATCAAAATGCGCAGGAACAGTCACCACAACACCAGTAAGCTCACCACCTAACGCTTCTTCAGCGCGTTGATTCAAACTTTTCAAAATTTCAGCTGAGACTTGTACTGGGTTAATTTTACCTTGGCGGGTGACTATTTCAGGATGGTTTTCATCACCACAAAATTGGTAAGGTAAAGAGGGGTACTTGCTTTGAATATCACTTAAAGAGCGACCAATTAAACGTTTAGCTGAAACCACCGTATTTTCGGCATCATTAATACTCAGCGCTTTAGCCTCATCACCAACAAGGATATTATTTTCTTGAAAAGAGACGATAGAAGGTAAAATATCATGCCCTTGATGATCTGGTAAGGTTGTCGCTACGCCACTTTGCACACTGGCAATTAATGAATTAGTGGTGCCTAAATCAATACCTGCGGCAAGTCTATGTTCATGAGGGACTGTACTTTGCCCAGGTTCTGCTATTTGTAAAAGTGCCATTGTTAATTATGTTCGTTTGTTAAGGTAATATGTGCGATCAAAATATCGCCTACTTTCGCTATTAAATGTTTTAGTCATCAAACAAGCTATCTTCAAGACGCTCAACTTCAACATTCAATTTTTGATAAAACTTCAATTTACGCAAATTATCGCATGCCAGTGAATTCGCTGCTGCATTATTTTCAAGCATTTGATTTTGCAATAAGTTAAAATGTTGTTGGTATTCACGGCTAAGCACCTGTTGAGCATTATCTAAGGCTTCATCTACATCTGCCGCTGACTTTACCTCTTCCAACATCTCACGCAACTCCATCTGTCTCATTAAGAAGCTATTATCACCAAAGGTATGTTGCTCATTGGGCAAATCAACACCACGCAAGGTCAGTATATATTCAGCACGCTTTAAGGGCTGTTTCAAAGTTTGATAAGCATCATTAATTTCTGCTGATTTTTGTACAGCGACAAGTTGTTCTTGACTTGAAGCATGTGCAAATTTATCTGGGTGTACAGCTTTTTGTAGGTTTTGATATGTTTGCGAAAGTTGATTTAAATCGACATCAAAAGAGACTTTAATGTCGAATAGTTGGAAGTAATTCACTTTGTTACCTAAAGAATCATTGTGCTAAAACATAAGGTTAATTACAGGTTTTTCTACTTAGCTCAAAGCTAGTTTGTTGTGATGCAAGGCGAAAGCACGGAGTTAACTTTAATCAATGAATACTTTCAACGATGCATTTGGACAAAATAGCAAAGAAATAGATTGAAAAATTATACGTTAAAGGACTCACCACAACCACATTCACCTTTGGCGTTAGGGTTAGTGAATTTAAAACCTTCGTTCAAACCTTCTTTAACAAAATCAAGTTCAATACCATCAAGGTATACTAAACTTTTAGTATCTATAATGATTTTTACGTTTTCGATATCGAAAACATTATCATCTTCATTCAAGTCATCAACAAACTCGAGTACATAAGCCAACCCAGAACAGCCTGTAGTTTTAATACCTAAACGTAAACCAAGGCCTTTGCCTCGGTTTAACATAAAAGATTTTACACGCTCTGTTGCCGCTGGCGTCATGGTTACTGACATACTACTTATTCCCGTTTTCTTTAAGTACTATGGCGATTAACCATTTTTACTTTTATAGTCTTCGATAGCTGCTTTGATAGCATCTTCAGCTAAAATTGAACAATGAATTTTAACTGGTGGTAATGCTAGTTCTTCTGCGATAGCCGTATTTTTAATTTCGCCAGCTTCATCAATTGACTTGCCTTTAACCCACTCGGTTACTAAAGAGCTTGACGCGATGGCGGAGCCACAACCGTAAGTTTTAAACTTAGCATCTTCAATGATGCCTTCATCAGATATTTTTAATTGTAATTTCATTACATCACCACAAGCTGGTGCTCCAACCATACCTGTTGCTACGGATGGATCTTCTTTATCCATAGAGCCAACATTGCGAGGGTTTTCATAATGATCGATTACTTTTTCACTATAAGCCATTTTTCTCTCTCCTAACTGTCACTGATGGCAGAGCCTAGTGTCCAGCCCATTCAATTGAGTCTAAATCGATACCGTCTTTGAACATTTCCCAAAGCGGTGACATGTCACGTAAGTGACCGATAGATTTTTGTATAATTTCAATCGCATAATCTATTTCTTCAGTCGTAGTAAAACGACCAAAACTAAAGCGAATTGAGCTATGTGCCATTTCGTCATTAAGGCCTAATGCTCTTAATACATATGAAGGTTCTAAACTAGCTGAAGTACAAGCACTACCTGAAGATACTGCAAGATCCTTAAGTGCCATAATCAACGATTCGCCTTCAACAAAGTTAAAGCTTACGTTTAAATTACCTGCATAGCGCTTATCAAAATCACCGTTAACAAACACTTGTTCCATGTTGTTTAAACCAGCCCATAATCGATCACGCATGGCTGTTACATGTTCAAGATCTTGTGCCATTTCTTCTTTAGCAATACGACACGCTTCACCCATACCGACAATTTGATGTGTTGCAAGTGTACCTGAACGCATTCCACGCTCATGACCACCACCGTGCATTTGAGCTTCAAGGCGGATACGTGGTTTACGGCGCACATATAATGCTCCAATACCTTTAGGTCCATACATTTTATGTGCAGAAATAGACAATAAATCGACTTTCAAGTGCTGCAAATCAATGTTAATTTTTCCTGCACTTTGTGCGGCATCAACATGGAAAATGATTTTTCTTGCGCGACACATTTCACCAATTTCGCTGATATCTTGAATAACACCCACTTCATTATTTACATGCATGATGCTGACAAGAATAGTATCGTCACGCATTGCTGCTTCAAGTTTATTCAGGTCAATTAAGCCATTATCTTCTGGATCAAGGTAAGTAACTTCAAACCCTTGTCTTTCTAATTCACGACAGGTATCTAATACTGCTTTATGCTCTGTTTTACAGGTAATAATATGCTTACCTTTTTTACTGTAAAAATTGGCCGCGCCTTTAATGGCTAAATTATCTGATTCAGTTGCGCCTGATGTGAAAACAATTTCACGAGGATCAGCATTAATTAAATCTGCGATCTGATTACGAGCTATATCTACAGCTTCTTCGGCCTGCCAGCCGAACTTATGCGAACGTGATGCTGGGTTACCAAAATGACCGTCTGTAGTCATAAATTGTACCATTTTATCTGCAACACGCTTATCAACTGGGGTAGTAGCTGAATAATCAAAATAAATAGGAAGCTTCATTTGCTCTCTTTCTCCACTTATACGAATTCTTTTAAATCTTCTAAAACTAATAATTTACATATTAATTGGAATAATAGTTTCTAACGTTGGCTCTTTCTTAGTCGAAATATAATTTTCATCTTGTCGTTTAGAGACCGTTTTCACATCATTTTTTGCAACCAATTCTGCCAAAGTAATGTTCTGCAAAAACTCTTCTATACGTTGACTTAACCCTTCCCATAACGAGTGAGTTAAGCATTGTTCTCCACCTTGGCAATTCCCCTTACCTTGGCATTTAGTGGCATCAACACTTTCATTGACGGCACTGATAACATCCGCTACCGCGATTTGTGCTGAGCATTTACCTAAACGGTACCCACCACCAGGGCCTCGAATACTGATCACTAAGCCATTTTTACGCAGTTTGGAGAATAACTGTTCTAAATAGGATAAAGATATTTCCTGTCGTTCTGAAATATCAGCTAGAGATACAGGGCCGTACGCTGCGTGAATGGTAACATCAAGCATTGCTGTAACGGCATAACGCCCTTTAGAAGTTAGTTTCATAGGTTGCTCTTTTGCACATTCAATTAATATATTGCTTAACTAATAATGTTATCAATCGCGTAAAATAGTTGCTTAACAGCAAATTTGGGCGCAATTTTACATAACCTTAAAATTTAATCAAGTATATACCCGAGTAATATACTCAAGTATTATATACTAAGAACTGAAAAGCGAAAAGCAATAGTTGACTATTTTAGTCAACTATTGCTTTTTTTAAATGTACTCTTGCTTTATTTAGCTAAGTTAGATTTCAGGATCAAAGCTTTCTACTTTACTTTCGCGGCGTTTAGCGGCAGCTATTTCATCTTCAACAAACTCACCTACTCTCAACTCTGGTAAACCTTTAGGGCAAACATCACCACCTAGGCTATTTACCTCTTTGCATAAATTGTCAACTCTGTCGTCCATTAAATGCATATGATCGAGCAAACGGCCAATAGCTTTAGCCACAGGATCAGGGTTATCAGCCGATACGGCATAGGCATCAAAGCCAAATTTTTTCGCGGCTTTATCACGTGATTCTTTATCTTCATGGCCGTTAAGTTGCTCACCAGAATCAGAATCTAACAATGAATTACCATTACTATTTTTAGTATTTACAATACGGGCAGGTATACCAACTGCGGTAGCATTTTCTGGCAGGTCTTTAACAACAACAGAATTTGAGCCAACCTTCCCTCCTTTACCGATAGTGATTGGGCCAAGTACTTGTGCGCCGGCACCAATAACAACATTATCTTCAAGAGTAGGGTGTCGCTTACCGGCATTCCAACTTGTTCCGCCTAACGTTACTCCGTGATATAAGGTAACGTCATCACCAATTTCAGCTGTTTCACCAATAACAACGCCCATGCCATGATCGATAAAAAAGCGTCTACCTAATTTAGCGCCAGGGTGAATTTCAACCCCGGTTAACCAACGAGAAAAGGTGGAAAAAATGCGTGCTAACAGCTTCCAATTTGCACGCCATAAGCGATTGCTTAATCTATGAACCCAAATAGCATGTAACCCGGGGTAATTTAGCAATACTTCAAAAGTAGTGCGTGCTGCGGGGTCTCGGTCAAAAACACTGTTAATGTCTTCTTTCATGCGGGTAAACATATTTTTTCCTTTCTTACTGCTTTAATATAATTAGTTCTTTTTTGCGGCTCTTTCTATTGAAGCCAAGATGCCACGCATCATTTTAATTTCTTTTACATCGGGACGAGCACGATTGTATAAGCGTCGTAGTTTGGTCATCACCAACCCAGGGTGTTTATCGCCAATAAACCCTGTTGCTTTCAGAGCATCTTCAAAATGCTGATAAAAACGCTCAGTTTCTTCTGTTACTGGATACTGCTCTTCATCATCACTTTCATTGTTAACCGCTTTTTTACCGATATAGTTTCCATTACCTGTACTGTGTTCTTGATCTTTTTCATCTAAAGATAATAAATAGCTAGTACGCACTTCATAACTTAATGTTTGTACTGCCATAGCTAAATTAAGTGAACTGTACTCAGGGTTAGCAGGTATTTGTACATGAAAATGACACAGCTGTAATTCATCATTAGTTAAACCACTACTTTCTCTGCCAAACACAAGTGCCACAGGGTAATCATTAGCTTCTTCGATCATTTTTTCGCCACAACCTCTAGGCTCCAACATTGGCCAGGGTAGTGTTCGTGAACGTGCACTTGTACCAACAACTAAGCCACAATCACTAATTGCTTCACTTAAGGTTTTAACCACTTTAATATTGGCTAAAACATCTGTTGCTCCCGCAGCCAATGCCTGCGCTTGTCCATTAGGCATTTCAATTGGATCAACTAATATCAGTTGGCTTAATCCCATGGTTTTCATTGCACGTGCAGCACTACCAATATTGCGGCAGTCTGAGGTGTTTACTAATACAATACGTACTTGATCTAATAAATTACTTTGCTTTGAATCCGACATTTTTACTCTTTGCTTTTATTTAGCTAATACATGACTATGACAGCCCATTTCTCTGTCCGAGATTCTATCATAGAAGATTACTGCTGTACTGGTTAAAAAGCACGATAAATCACTAAACAAAGTTTGCTTAACTTAGTTTATTTTTCTATATAAAAGCATAGAGATTAAAATCACCTTTTAAGATGCGCATACTTTTTAAGCAATTTATTTAATATCTATATCGCCAACGCTGTTAAATTTTGCTATAATCCGCGCGCTTGAATTTTGGAGACTCTTTATCGTCATTATTCGGCATCGTTCTTTTAAAAGCCATTTACAAATAGGTACTCTATTATGCATCCCATGCTAAATATTGCCGTGCGCGCTGCGCGCAATGCAGGAAAAGTTATTATTCGCTCTTTTGAGCAACTTGATAAAGTAGAAGTTGAATCTAAAGGTTCAAACGACTTCGTAACCAGTGTTGACACTGCTGCTGAACAAGCAATTATTGAAACTATTCGTAAATCATACCCTGAACACACTATTGTGGGAGAAGAAACAGGTGTATTAACTGGCTCAGAAGACGATTTCCAATGGGTTATCGATCCACTTGATGGCACAACCAATTTCATAAAAGGCATTCCTCACTTTGCCGTTTCTATTGCATTAAAAGTAAAAGGCAAGCTCGATCAAGCCGTCATATTTGATCCTATACGTGGCGAGCTTTTCACGGCAAGCCGTGGTAAAGGCGCACAACTCAATGGCATGCGCATTCGTGTAAAAGCGCATAAAGACTTATCTGGCACTGTATTAGCCACAGGCTTTCCATTTAAACACAGACAACATACCAAAGCTTATATGGCTATGTTAACGTCGATATTTGAAAAAACGTCCGATTTACGCCGTGCAGGCTCAGCAGCACTTGACTTAGCTTATGTCGCTTCTGGCAGAATTGATGGATTTTTTGAAATTGGCTTAAAACCTTGGGATACAGCAGCAGGCGAGTTATTAGTAATTGAAGCAGGTGGTTTAGTAACTGACTTTGTTGGTGGTCACGGACACGTAAAATCAGGTAATATTGTTGCAAGTAGCACACGTTTACAAAAAGAAATTTTAAAAAACATTCGCCCACATTTGGGTGAAGCGTTAAGTAAGTAACGTGTATAAGTTATAATTTTAAAAAAGCGCCTTATGGCGCTTTTTTTGCTTTAATAGTCATTCAAATTAATACTCTTATTAAGTTCACCTTTAAATATAGTTAGTGCAATCATGAATATTTCTCAGTATATCCCTCCTCAACATAAACAATCTTTTAACGCTGGCGAAGTAGCTCTAGTCGGTGCAGGGCCTGGCGATCCTGACTTATTAACTTTGCAAGCATTTCGATTTATTCAACAAGCTGAAGTAGTTATTTATGACCGCCTTGTTAGCGCTGAAATAATGGCAATGCTACCTCAAAGCTGTGAATTAATTTATGTTGGTAAAAAACAAGCAGATCATCGAGTTCCGCAAGAAGGTATTAACCAGCTACTCGTTGATTATGCAAAACAAAATAAGAGAGTTTTGCGCTTAAAAGGTGGTGATCCCTTTGTTTTTGGTCGAGGTGGAGAGGAAGCGCAGTTTTTATTAACTCATGGGGTTTCATGCCATATTGTACCTGGCATGACAGCAGCTTCAGCTTGCTCTAGTTATGCGGGGATTCCGTTAACCCATAGGCAAGTCGCACAATCTTGCACGCTTATCACTGGTAATGTGCAAGATAATGGTGCATTAGACTTACCTTGGCAAACCCTCAATGATAAAAAACAAACTGTCGTTTTTTATATGGGTATAAAAAGCCTTCCTATTATTACCGAGCAATTAATTCAGGCTGGCCGTAGTGGAATGACCCCTGCCGCTTTAATTCGTAAAGGCACCCATAGTGACCAACAGGTTATCAAAGGTACACTTGATAACTTGAGTGAGTTGGTTAAAAAACACAATATTAAGCCGCCAAGCTTAATTATTATTGGCGAGGTAGTGAATACATTTTCTTCAAACGCTTTACTCAATTTAGGTTATTTAACACCCGACAACAACTAAAACTGACGATAAAAAAAGCACCAAAGTTACAATTAAGTAAATAAAAGTTATAAAATTGTAATAAAAAGCTAGAAAATTCAATCCTTTTTTCGTACAGTATTTAAACGTTAATAAGACTTTGGTCTATTAAGGTTTAGCGAGTAAAAGGATGTTGTGTAATTTTATCACCCTTAGATAATTTTGTAGTTGCAGCTTTAACAGACTTAAATTATGTAGTAACCATCTGCCAAAGAGCAGAGAGAATATAATAATAAGATAGTTAGTCATGGCTGCCCAACTGAGTGAAGATTTATCACAATTTAGAACGATCATTCTAAGTTTAATTACTTATGCAACTCATCCTAAATTAAATACTTTAATAGAAAAACTCACCCCAAAACTTGCTGATTCAAAGCGATTTCTAATAAAAATGGAGATCAAACGCTTAGCAAAGCCTTGCTCCTTAATCATGGATTTCCGCGCCTATTTCGATAATTGCGAACCTGTTGAACACCAAAACGTTTGTCACTATCTCGATAAAATATCCAAAACCTTGTTTCTAGATAGCGTTAAAAAAAACAATGGCCTGTTTAGTTTACATATTTATAATGAGTTAAATGAAAAAGCTAAGTTACGACATCGCGCCATAGTCAATGCAGAAAAAGAAGCTAACGCACATAGCAAAATAGCCATTGAAGAAGTTCAACAAGTTAGTTTAGTGAATAATGAGTTTTTTAATGAGCCACAAGTAAAAGCTAAATCCAAATGTCGTCTATTCACTTATGATCCCTTAGGTATGTCAAGAAAGGGTCGATTAGAAGTGGGCATTGAAGTCACTCCCCTTGATGTAAATGCGAGCAGTTGTGTTATTAAAGCTCCGCTACATGCCGTAGCAAATACTAACAGCCAAGTATTTTTATGGTTTTACGATCATGACTCTATTTTAGATTTTCAAGAAGACATTATTCTCGAATATACGATTGAAGCCCATAAGAAACCGCAATCAGGAAAGTGTAGCCACTATCTACTAAAACTAAGTCAAATGTCAGAGAGTAAAATGGTCAGTGCATTGAATGACTTATTAGCTAAAAGACTTCAACTACTTAACCAATCCCAAAGTAAGCAAATCCAACCTTTAATCGCTTCGATTAATGCTAAGTGTCATGAACAATACTTACTCAGTAATACGCTAGATATTCCTATGCTATGCGCTAAGTTCCAATCGGGTTGGCGACCATCCATCAGTTTACAAACGCCTAGCAACCTAGATACTTGGCAATTTTTTAACGATGAAAATAACTATGCGCCCCTAACGCGTTTATTTGGCAGCAAAAATATACAAGAAGCGATAAATAACGAGCAAGCCTTTGATGACTATGCTTATGTTTTAAAGCACCAATACCTTGAAGGTGCTGAAACTAAACAACAGTTTGTGATAATTTGGCAAAGCCAGCTTGAAAATGATTATGGGGCCAGTAATTATTTAAGCAAATATATTCTCACAGGTAATTATCGCTATTTCCGTTTAAGAATTTTGACAATAAACGCCCATCAAGATGCTTATGTACCTAGTGCTTTACCTGACTATGTAAGCCCAGCAATGGCTATTTTAAATCGTCCTCACAATAAGCAAACCGCGAGCTTATTAAAAGCGAGTACTCAACTAGCTATTTTAACCGATGTTACTGAGCTCAATGAAGTATTAGCTTTACCTGAAATTCTTTCAAGTCAGCATTCTCAAGAACAGCATCAACTAAAACTCAACTGCCCTGATAAATTTACCTTGCCTAAGTCATCTCGTAAATCGACCATGGAAATAGTGTCAATTAACAATGAAGATTTACGCTCAGAAGATAGGTTTGAATATGAAATAGATTTAACGTTAACTAAAAATAACAATCAAATCATTAACATAAAGGGTAAAAGTAAAAACATTTCTACTTGCGGTATGTTAGTTGAGTTAGCACAGCCAATAAAATTGAAAGCTGGGGCAGACCTTCGCTTCAAAATGGACATACCTTACCGAGGGAAGTTACTGACAATGCCTAATCAAGCATATCAGCTTTTAGGTTGCACGGATGATCGTCTGCTACGCTTAGCGATTAATGGCCAAGAAAATAAACATGCTGCTTGCCAAGCGTTACGTGAATTTATTTACCACAATATGGATAACCTGCCCTATTGTGGTTTTGAGCAAGATAGCATTTATGGCTTACAAAAAGCTATGCGAAATGTTTATGCAAATAACCACTTATCCGTACCGTTTTTTATCCATCAAGACAAACGACAATGGCATATTAGTTCAGTGGCCATGAATCAACATACACAAATTAAGCCCTTTAACGATGAAGATGTTTGTGCAAAATTTTTACTATTAAAAATGGTAGAGCAAGAAAAATTCCGCAATTACTGTCTATCGTTACTTAACAAAGTTTCAGAAACTAATCCGGTGGAAGTTTTTTATATTTTAACTATTCCTCGAAAATCTCAAACCAGTGATACCTTTACTTTTTGGTTTAGTGATATCAAACAGTTACAAAAAAATGGCAAATTGAACAATGCCTTAGAAAAAATACGCATGATCAAAAAACCTAGCATATTGCGTGTACAATTATCTAAACCGAGTAAAATAGTCGATAAGTATTTTCGTGACGAATTAAATTACTTAGAGCAAATATCATCAGACAGTGCACAAGAACTCACTAATGCCATGTCATTAATGACTGGTATAGGTGAAATAACAGATCACACTGAACAAGTGCTACAGTTATTCGACAACTTCATTGTTAAACAAGAGCTTGCCAATACCGGCTAAGCCCACCGCTTAGTTATTATTGTTAACTGGCTTAGCACTATTAGAAGGTGACTTAGCGCGACGCGGTTTCTTTTTTTTTGCAAATGGCTTAGCGTTACTATTATTTTTCGACTGCGTTTTATGACTCTTAGATAAATGCTGGCCATCTTTATGTTCAACTTTATTTTGCTTAGGCTGCTTAATTTTTTTTGGCTTTTTAGGTTTTAAAGGCCTTAACTGGCGAGATTCCCCTAATTCGTTTACTGGAATAAACTTATCTAGTACTTTTCGCTCAATGTGTTGTTGAATAACATGCTCAATATCCCACAATAGCTTTAATTCATCAGCACAAACCAATGAAACCGCTTGACCACTATTGCCTGCTCGGGCAGTTCTTCCTATACGGTGAACATAATCTTCAGGGACATTGGGTAAGTCAAAATTAACAACATTGGGGAGTAAATCTATATCAATGCCGCGAGCAGCTATGTCTGTAGCCACTAAAACCTGTACCTCACCCTCTTTAAAAGCAGCTAGAGCTTTGGTTCGCGCACCTTGGCTTTTATTACCATGAATTGCTGCCGCAGTTAGGCCTTCAGACTCTAAAAAGCGGGTAAGTTTGTTGGCGCCATGTTTGGTTTTAGTGAACACCAATACTTGTCGCCACGCATTTTCTTTGATTAAGTAAGACAAAACCGTAGGTTTACGTTTTTTATCCACGGCTGTAAGCCATTGACTTACCTTCTCGGCAGTAGAGTTTTCAGGATTAACCGATATTTCTAAAGGTTTATGTACTAAGCCTTTAGCTAAAGCACGAATATCAGGGGAGAATGTCGCAGAAAAAAGTAGATTTTGACGCTGCTTAGGCAACAAGGCGATAATTTTTTTTATGTCTCGAATAAAGCCCATATCAAGCATACGATCTGCTTCATCAAGAATTAACACTTCAAGCTGAGAAAACTTCACGGCATTTTGATTATATAAATCCATTAAACGCCCAGGAGTAGCAACCAACACATCCACTCCTTGGCGTAAACGCATCATTTGCGGGTTAATTTTTACTCCACCAAACACCACGGTTGAACGCAAATTCAAATATTTTCCGTAATTTTCAATGCTATCACTAACCTGTGCAGCAAGCTCTCTTGTAGGGGTTAACACAAGTGCTCGTACATTATTAGCGCCAACCTTAACGCCTTTATTACTCATTAAACGCTGCAATAAAGGTAAAGTAAAGCCTGCCGTTTTCCCCGTACCCGTTTGTGCTGCTGCCATCACGTCTTTTCCAGAGATAACCGCTGGAATAGCCTGCGCCTGAATCGGAGATGGTGTCTCATAACCTTGATCACGCACTGCTTTTAATAATGACTCAGATAAACCAAGATCGATAAAATTGACCGTTTCGGTACTCATAGATAATCTCTTGAAGTGAAGCTTCAGTTAGTAGGTTAAAGTTACCTTATTAAGTAACCAATGATGAACAACAAGTTTAGTACTCGTAAAGGCGTGCAGCATACAGTAAGGCAAGGTAAATTGGTATAAGTGTAATGTAAAAATTTAGCTATTTCACAGGCAAATAAAAAGGCAGTGAGGATTCCCTTACTGCCTTTGATATATTTTTATACCTTGTGATTATTTTTGTATAGTAATTTACAATGTCATTACTGCGCTTCAAAAATAGCTTCAATAGATAAGTTTTGTTGGCTTAAAATATCACGTAAACGTTTCAGTGCTTCCACTTGAATTTGGCGAACTCGTTCTCTTGTTAAACCAATTTCATAACCAACATCTTCTAAAGTAGCGGCTTCATAGCCCATTAAGCCAAAGCGTCTAGCTAACACTTCTCGCTGCTTTGAATTCAATTCGTTAAGCCAATTAATAATATTGTTACTCATATCATCAGCTTGTAAGTCACCTTCAGGACCAGCGCTTTTATCATCAGCAATCACATCAAGTAAAACTTTATCTGAATCTCCAGCAAATGGGGTATCAACAGAAGCGATACGTTCATTTAAACGCAGCATCTTATTTACATCAGCAACAGGTCTATCTAGCGATTTTGCGATTTCTTCAGCGCTTGGCTCATGATCAAGTTTTTGAATAAGCTCTCGTGAAGCGCGTAAATAAATATTTAATTCTTTAACAACGTGGATAGGTAGGCGGATGGTACGAGTTTGATTCATTATCGCTCGTTCGATAGTTTGACGGATCCACCATGTTGCATAGGTTGAAAAACGGAACCCTCTTTCAGGATCAAATTTTTCTACAGCGCGGATTAACCCTAAGTTGCCTTCTTCTATAAGGTCAAGCAAGGGAAGGCCTCTATTGTTATAGCGCCTAGCAATTTTAACAACTAAACGTAAATTGCTCTCAATCATACGTTTTCTTGCTGCCTCATCTCCCTTTAAGGCCAACCGTGAAAAATAAACTTCTTCTTCTGCACTCAACAAAGGCGAAAAACCAATTTCGCTTAAATAAATTTGAGTTGCATCTAAATTCAGTGATGCTTCTTCCTTTTCATTCAGTACTGCAGTTTGTTGTTTTTCTTTTACCATGCTGCTCTCCCGTCTAATACGTAGCAAAGTTAAATTAAGTATTAAATATTCACACTATCTCCAGGTTAATTAATTATTGGAACGGTATTATTGATGAGAAAACTCACTTTAATACACTTGTTATTTTTTCGGTAAATACTTCAATGGGTCAATAGACTTTCCACGAAAGCGAACTTCAAAGTGAAGCATGACTCTTTGCGCGTCAGTATCTCCCATTTTTGCAATGACATCACCAGTATTAACATATTGCTGTTCTTTAACTAGTATTGTGTCATTGTGAGCATAAGCACTAAGGTAATCATCATTATGACTAATTATGATTAACTTACCGTATCCTCGTAAAGCACTACCCGCATATACAACTTTACCACTTGCTGCAGCGCTAATTTTAGTGCCGCGTTTCCCTATGATATTTATCCCTTTATTTCCGTAAACTTTAGAAGAAAACCCTTCAGTAATTCTGCCTTTAACAGGCCATTGCCAACGACTAATTTTTTGAGAAAAATCTTTCTTTGGTAAGCCACTTTGTAATGTTTTCTTTTTAGTTACATTTTTACCATACTCTTGCTTTTTTGTAGATGCAAGTGCCTTTTGTGAAGATTTTTTACTGGTCTGATTAGAGCTTTTAATCTGGTTTTTACTAGAGTGCTTATTATTACTAGCGTTCGCTTTTTTTGAGGAGTTTTTTGCAACTAAAATTAATTTTTGATTGGGATAAATATTATAAGGAGGTGAAATATTATTCAATTTAGCTATTTGGTGTACATCTGAATTGGCTCGCCAAGAAATGGAGTATAGGGTTTCTCCGGCTTTCACTATGTACTCACTGCCATCAATACTATTTTTCACCCGATCTTTTAAGGGTGTACTGCCATAAACACTAACCACAGGTGCAGGCTTATCCCTTGATGAACAAGCAAAAAGGCTTAAACATAGCAACATACAAGATATTAAACGAACAAGTATTCTAGGTAAGTTACCAAGTTTAGTATTAGCCAAACATTTAAACCTCATCACTACAGCCAACGCTCCATGTTAACGTAAAGCAAAATACGCAATAACAATTAAAACGACTAATCCCCAACCTAATACATCAACCCATTGACGTAGTTTTTTCTCCATTGCACTACCACCCCATTGAATTAAGCCTGCAACCAAGAAAAACCGCATACCTCTACCAATAGCTGAAGCTAAGAGGAATGGCACAAAAGCCATATGTAAGAAACCAGCACTAACCGTAAATATTTTATAGGGAATCGGGGAAAATCCGGCAATAAATACCACCCATACCCCCCACTCACTAAACCAAGCCATAGCTGTATCAAAACGTTCTTGATAACCAAACTCAGTGATTAAAGGCTGTATCCATGGCTCAAACATCAAATAGCCAAGCAGGTAACCAACGACACCACCTGCGATAGAGGCAATAGTCGTTAAGCTAGCTAACCGCCATGCTTTTTCAGGTTTTGCTAACACCATAGGCGCTAATAAAACATCAGGTGGAATGGGGAAAAAGACTGATTCAGCAAACGTAATAAGTGCAAGCATTCTTGGCGCAAACTTGTGCTCAGCCCACTTTAGTGTCCAATCATAAATGGCAGAAAACAATTTCATTACAACAACTCTCCTGGTACCAAAGGTACAAATCTAACAGCTTCCACTTGCTTTTCATTAAAACTATCACCCTGTCGAGTTATTATTTTAAGAATTTGTGTTTGTTCACCAACCGGAATGACTAATCGGCCGCCATCATTGAGTTGTTCTAATAGTGCTTGCGGTACACTTGCTGCGCCTGCAGTGACAATAATGGCATCAAAAGGCGCTTTGCTTGCCCATCCTTGCCAGCCGTCGCCATGTTTCATTTTTATATTGTGTAAGTCCATGGCTCTTAAACAGCGTTTGGCTTGAAACTGTAATGATTTAATACGCTCAACTGAAAATACGGTCTCTGTTAACTGCGCCAAAATAGAAGTTTGATAACCAGAGCCTGTGCCAATTTCCAGAATACTTTCTGGGCGACCATCTGCAAGCAATAGCTCAGACATTTTAGCTACGATATAAGGTTGAGAGATAGTTTGTCCCTGCCCGATAGGTAAAGCCGTATTATCATAGGCTTTATGCGCTAAAATTTCGGGAATAAATATATGGCGCGGTGAATTAGCAATGGCCTGTAAAACCTGAGGATTGGTTATTCCTTCAGCTTGTAGCTTTTGTGCTAATAATTCGCCACTGCGCTTTGACTTTCCTGCAGCGCGATTATTATTTGTGTGAGTGATCATAACGTTACTTTATTTATCCATTCTTTCATATTATTTATACTGCTATGAGCGGTCATATCGACTGTTAACGGAGTTACCGATACATAGTTATTAGCAACGGCATGAAAATCAGTGCCTTCACCACCATCAAGCTCTTGCCCTAGAGTTCCGTACCAATAAATATCTCGCTGCCAAGGATCTTGCATCTTTTTCATCATTTCAGCTTTATGACGATGCCCAAGGCGAGTTACCTTGATACCTTTGATATCAGCTATGGGAACATCGGGTACATTAATATTCAAAATTTGATCCACCGCGAGTGGATGCTTTTGAATATGTTTAATGAGGTTAGCTGTAATAGTTGCAGCCGTTTGGTAATATTTTTCATGTTTACCTAATAAGGAAACTGCAATCGCTGGAATACCCATATGTCTGCCTTCCGTAGCGGCTGCCACTGTACCAGAATATAGGGTGTCATTTCCTAGGTTTGGCCCTTTATTTATTCCGGCGACAACTAGATCTGGTGGTGATGTAACTAGCTGACTAATACCTAAGTGAACTGAGTCAGTTGGTGTACCATTTACAGAAATAAACCCGTTTTCTAAAGTTTGTGCTCTTAGAGGGTTAAGTAATGTTAATGAATTACTTGCGCCACTGCAGTTTCTGTCAGGAGCGACTACAGTCACACTAAAGTGTTTAGCTAACTCTTGATAGAGAACACTGATCCCCAAAGCGTGCACACCATCATCATTACTTAATAAAATATTCATTAATGTGCCTGCTCTGTGGTTACTGATTCTTTAATATCTACACGTTTCGTGCAATCTTGATAGTCAATAAGCTCACGTAAAACGGTAGTCGCATACGCGCCTGCGGCTAAGGTAAAACTAACTTTAACCTTGGCTAAGTTATTATTGTTTAATGCTTCATCCTCAGCATTGCTATCAGTCAACACTTCAATATCTGCATCGTTAATAACTAATCGAATTCGGCGACGTTCCTGTTTTAAGCCGAATCGTGGTAAGCCTTGTGAGAATTCACTGTGGTTATTAGCTACACTCTGCTCTAATTCATTTGGCTTGGCTGTAGTCATTAACTCACCGGATCCCCACATGCTGGCGGTAATATCAACATCTTTTTCAATTAAGCGTTGTTTAAGCGTGTCATCAATGTCATCGAGATGGAAAACAGATTGAGTGCCAGCAAGCATTAACACATCGCCTACTTGCAGTTGAGAAAAAAGGTTGTTTTGAATGCGTTCGCTAATAATATCATTAAAAATGACAGATCGAGCTGCCGACAAATACATGCCACGCTTTTTTTTATCTTTTACTTTAGTACCTGAAAATAACGACAAAGCTTGTGCTATATTACCGCCATCAATACCAAAACGTTGCTCACCAAAATAATTAGGCACCCCAAGCTCAACAATTTTTTGCCAGCGCTCATACAAGCTTTTAAGCTGAGTAACATCACGTAAAATCAACTCAAATCGATTACCCGTTAACGCACCTGTGCGCAGTTTTTTATTATGTCGTTTATATTCTAGTACCTCAACGCCTTCAATCGTTAAGTCACTTAAGTCATAGACTTGCTTACCGGGGACATGAACGCCAAACCACTGTTCGGTAACGGCAAACCTATCTTTTAAACCAGCATAAGAGATCAACGACTCTTTTACTTTAAAATACTTAGCAAGTTCACGGGCAACAAAAACCGTATTCGCGCCAGTTTTACGAATATAAATATACAAATGTTCACCTTCTCCACAAGGAGAAAATGGTAGCTGTTCAAATACTTTAAAATCGCTTACTTGGCTTCTTAATAAGCCAGTAGATTTGGGTTTTCCATGTAAAAAACTAAGTACGGGTAACATTATTCTCTCTTAACAATCCAAATTGAGGCCAACAAAAATATCAACTAGGCATTTTGTACTTCATGCAACGGCGGCATAGCCGGAGCACTTGGTGTAAGTAGCACAACACTGTGTACTGAAATACCCTCTTGTCGACCAACATACCCTAACTTCTCAGTGGTAGTCGCTTTTACATTAACTTGCTCTATATCACAGTTTAAATCTTCAGATAAACACGCTCTCATAGCGAGCAAGTGAGGTGAAATTTTAGGCGCTTGAGCAACAATAGTTATATCTGCATTGCCTAACTGAAAGCCCTTTTCTGCCATTAACCTTACAACATGGCGCAATAAAATACGGCTAGATATATTCTCATATTCTGCCTCCGTATCTGGGAAATGATTACCAATATCCCCCAAACATAACGCTCCTAAGATGGCATCACAAAGTGCATGAATAGCCACATCCCCATCTGAATGGGCAACAAATCCATGCTCAAAAGGTATAGCAATACCCGCTAACACTATAGGTCCTGAGCCTCCAAATTTGTGAACGTCAAAGCCATGTCCTATACGCATATTTTATCCTTAGGTTGTTCTTGTTGATTTAAATAAAAAGTTGCTAACGCTAAATCTTCCGGGCGAGTAATTTTTATATTTTCTCGGGAAGCTGAAATCAATTGACTAGGTAAACCTGCTTGCTCAATAGCTGACGATTCATCGGTAATTGCCAAACCTTTAGATTGCGCTTGCTCAATGGCTTGTTTTAATTCATGGGTCTTATACATTTGCGGGGTTAATGCATGCCATAACTGGCTTCGATCCACCGTTTTAGCAACGAGTGTTTTCCTTTTATCTTGGCTAGCTTGCTTAATAGTATCCACCACAGGTGCAGCCAGTAAGCCGCCAATATTGGTTTGCAAACATTGTTCAATAAGTAAATCAATATCGTAATGACTCAAACAAGGGCGAGCAGCATCATGAACCAACACCCAGGGGAAAGTATGGCTATTGACAGCATTTAAACCATTTAATACTGAGTCAACCCGTTCAGCGCCTCCTGATACTCTAATAATATCAGGGTTATTCACTAAGCTTGTTGTTGCAAAGTAACTATCATCTTCGCTTAAGGCGAGAATAACTTTGCTTATTCTGGGGTGGCTGAGCAGGCGGTTGACTGTAATAGCTAAAATTGTCTCACCGTGAATTTTTAAATATTGTTTAGGGCAGTCAGCCAACATACGTTTACCAACACCTGCCGCAGGCACAATAACAACAAACTGTTGCTCGGAATCTGACACGCTTATCGCTCCCCATTAGGTGACAAAGCAGCAGAAGCAGTATCATCGAGAGTTTTATCTTTATTTGGAATAAGCCTAAAAAAAGTTTCGTTTTCTTTAATCATCCCTAACTCATTTCGAGCACGCTCCTCAATAGCTTCACTACCAAGCTTTAAATCATCGGTATCTGCGTATAATAATTTATTGCGTTGTTTAAGTTTTTCATTGGCAATTTGCTGACGGCTTACTTCGTCTTGTAGCGAATAATAGTCAGGCACACTATTTTTACCGAACCACAGTCGATATTGTAAGAGTGATAATAAAACCAGCAAAAGCGCTGTGAATGCCCGCATATGAATTAGAAAAAACAAAAGTGTGATTAATTAGCACCATTATATAAAGCTAACAGCAAGAGTAAATGTTTATATAAGTAAACTCACTTAAAATAACTACTCATAATAAGAATAAGTTTTTCAACAGTCGTCTGCAGTTTTTACACATTGCATAAAATATCTCTATTGATAAGATACTTATCTTTTAAAACAATAATATGCGGCACTTAAAAGGACTTTGCATGTATAAACAATTATCTTTCTCAATTATTATTGCTCTTATACTTTGGGTTCCTAACTTTCAGCTCTTTGCTTTTTACGACTCTGACAAACAACTCCCTTGTTTTGCCAAAGAAGTGACAGAAGCGAATGAAGTTCAAAGAGCAACAGTAATTGAGAGAGTTAAACCTATATACCCAATCAACGCAGCTAGAAATGGACAAGAAGGCTGGGTAAAATTAAGCTTTGTTATCAATGAAGATGGGAGTGTTGGTCATCCTATAATTGAAGACTCTTCAGGAATTAAATCTTTCGAAACAGCAGCGGAACGCGCAGTAAAATCTTGGCGCTATAACCCAGCTACAAGAAATGGTGAAACCATTCAACAATGTAGAAATAGCGTACAGTTAAATTTTCGAATGAATACAAAAAGCAAAGGAGCTTCACGAAAATTTGTTAGGCAATATAAGAAAACCACCAACTTTATTATTGATGAAAAATTACCTGAAGCAAAAGAGTCTTTAGATAAGCTGGCTCAAGAACCTAAACAAAACTTTTATGAAGATCGCTTTTTCTTCAGCCTCAGCGCTAGTTATTATCAAGCTACTGGTGATTATCAAAAAGAGTTTAGCAATTTAAAAAAACTTATCCCTCAAGGGAAACATTATTTACCTAAAAACTCTTATAGCCAATCTGTGGCGAGAGCTTTTCAATTGGCAACATCAAACAACCTACTTTCTAGTGCTTTGTATTATTACAACGATTTAAAGAAGTTTGATGAAGATAGTAAATACGTTGAACAACTTCTTCCTTATGTTGAACAAATAAAGGCTATTATTGATAGCTCAGAGCATATTTTTATTGCTGCACAAATTAATGAACGTTCACAATGGCATCACTACCTTGCAAGAAAAAGTTTCACTTTTACAAGTCTTGATGGAGAATTAGACTCAGTCGATATACGTTGTGCCAATCACTTTTCTACTCACAAAATAGAGCCAAGTAAAGAATGGAAGATACCTAAAACTTGGGGAAAATGTCAGCTATTTATCAAAGGCGAACAAGGTGCAAAATTTAACCTAGTTGAATTAGCAAACAAGCCAGTTTAACGACTTCCTATATTGGATAAACTAACTCAAGGTTTTATGAAAGTGTTTCCAATCAATGACACAAGACAGTAATAATTCTCGCAATGATGGAATAATAGGTCTTAACTTTTTATTATGTTGAGAGCTCTGCCAGCGATGCCCTGCACAGGCAGCAAGCATGACTTTTTTATTCGGTTTAAGTAGCCGTCTCTCGTTAACCTCATTCTCAGGGTTTTCTGTACTTTTTGTAAGTTCAGTAGTATTAGGGACTAATGAAAACCAGCCTGATTTATTTGTTCTCAAGCGCTTTTTCTCAATATCTATTCTATCAATGCAATCTAAAACGATATGATCACCAACCAAAATGGGCACAACTAACCCTAATAGAGGTTTACCTTCTTTCTCTAATAATTGTGTATACCAAGTAAAGACCGTTTCATCTTCTTCACCGGTAAGCGGTAATTGCCCAGATTGTTTGGCCGACCAAGTGGCATTTTGCACATCTAATGTCAGGGGGGAATTACCTTGCTCATTGACTTGCGTCATTAAATTAGCCGTTTTAGTAATATAATAAGACAAGCTTTTCAATTGCCCTTGCACTCCTTGCGCTGTTGCAATATCTGCATTGGCGATCAAATGTAATTCACGCTCGTAGAGTGCATTGCACACTTCGGCATAATCATTACTATTTTTATTGTGTTGCCACAAAGATGATTGAGTCACAGGGATTATAAATCAAGAACTTACTAACTATATAAGGTTAAGCATACTTGATTGTGGTGAAAAGATAAAATTTCCCATAAAAAAACCGACACAATAATGTATCGGTTTTTCAAGTAAGACAAAATTACTTACATCAATAGAGGCTTATTGGCCTTTAACTTCACTTAAACCATTAAAGATAGCTTTATCGCCTAAATATTCTTCAATACGTAATAATTGGTTATATTTAGAAACGCGGTCTGAACGACATAAAGAGCCTGTTTTAATTTGACCAGCAGCAGTACCTACCGCTAAATCAGCAATAGTAGCATCTTCAGTTTCACCACTACGATGAGAAATTACAGCTGTAAAGCCAGCATCTTTAGCCATTTTAATTGCTGCTAATGTTTCAGTTAATGAACCAATTTGGTTAAATTTAATTAAAATTGAGTTACCAATACCTTGCTCAATACCACGCGCTAAAATTTTAGTATTCGTTACAAATAAATCATCACCAACAATTTGTACTTTGTCGCCGATTAATTTTGTTTGGTAAGCAAAACCATCCCAATCAGACTCATCTAAGCCATCTTCAATTGAAACAATTGGGTATTCTTCACAAAGTGTTGCTAAGAAGTCAGAAAATTCATTAGCAGTAAATTGCTTACCTTCACCAGTAAGATCATAAATACCTTTGTCGCTATCGTAGAATTCAGAAGCAGCACAATCCATCGCTAAAGTTACATCTGTACCTAGTGTGTAGCCAGCAGCTTCAACAGCTTCTTTAATAACAGCAAGTGCGTCAGCATTAGAGGCTAAATCAGGGGCAAAACCACCTTCATCACCAACAGCTGTATTTAACCCTTTGCTTGATAATACTTTTTTCAAGGCATGAAAGATTTCAGCGCCCATTCGTAAGGCTTCACTAAAGCTTTTAGCGCCTACTGGCTGAATCATAAACTCTTGAATATCAACGTTATTGTCAGCATGTTCACCACCATTAATGATATTCATCATAGGTAATGGCAGGCTATAAACACCTGAAGTACCATTTAAATCACTGATATGTTCAAATAATTGAACGCCTTTCGCTGCAGCTGCTGCTTTAGCTACCGCTAATGAAACAGCTAAAATAGCATTTGCACCGAAGTTCTCCTTGTTTTCAGTGCCATCTAAATCAATCATGATTTGATCAATGTTCGCTTGCTCTAAGGCATCTTTTCCAAGAAGCGCTGGAGCAATGCTGTCTTTAATGGCTGCAACGGCTTTTAATACGCCTTTACCTAAGTAGCGTGACTTGTCGCCATCACGTAATTCAAGTGCTTCGCGAGAACCAGTAGATGCACCTGATGGAGCAGCTGCACGTCCCCAAGCACCTGATTCTAAATATACATCAGCTTCAACAGTTGGGTTGCCACGAGAATCCATGATCTCACGTGCTAAAATTTTACTAATCTTTGACATTATCTTTCCTTTACAAACTTTAAAATTAATTTTTAAGTATTCTTAAAAAACAAAGCCGCAACACAATGGCTCCGGCTTATTATTCGTTATGAGTTAGCTTGTTTGCTGTTTTTGATATTCAAAAGAAGCAGCAACAAAGCTTTCAAATAGTGGGTGACCATCACGAGGAGTCGAATTAAACTCGGGATGGAACTGCCCAGCAATAAACCATGGGTGATCTGCAATTTCTATCACCTCAACTAAACTTTTATCTGTAGATAAACCCGAGAAGGTTAGTCCGGCTTGGCCTAATTGTTCACGGTAGTTATTATTTACCTCAAAACGGTGGCGGTGTCTTTCATTAATTGTTTCACTGCCGTATACGTCACATACCTTGGTTCCTTTCAAAAGGTGACACAATTGTGAGCCTAAACGCATAGTTCCACCTAAGTCAGAGTCACTATTTCGATACTCAATTTGTCCTTCTTCATCTAACCATTCACTGATCAAACCTACAACAGGATGTGGCGTTGCTTCGTTAAACTCTGTACTGTGCGCGTCTGTTAAACCGGCAACATTTCGAGCAAACTCAATTAGCGCAACCTGCATACCTAAACAGATACCTAAATAAGGCACTTTATTTTCGCGAGCGTACTGTGCAGTTAAAATTTTACCTTCAACACCGCGCTCACCAAAACCGCCAGGCACAAGAATTGCGTCTAAATCTTTTAATATATCAGTACCTTTAACTTCAATATCTTGCGAATCTACATATTGAATATTAATGGTTAACTGATTTTTTAGTCCAGCATGCTTTAGTGCTTCATTAACTGATTTATAAGCATCGGGTAATTCAATATATTTACCAACCATACCTATGGTTATTTCACCTTTAGGGTTGGCTTCACGATAAAGCACTTCTTCCCATTCAGTTAAATCGGCTTCTGGAACCTCTAAACCAAAACGCTTGACAACTAATTCATCTGCGCCTTGAGATTTTAACAAGGCTGGAATTTTATAAATACTGTCAACATCACGCATTGAGACAACAGCTTTTTCTTCCACATTACAAAACAAGGCAATTTTCGCACGTTCTCCCGTAGGAATAAGTCGGTCTGAACGGCACACTAAAATGTCTGGGAAGATACCAATAGAGCGTAAATCTTTTACTGAGTGTTGTGTTGGCTTGGTTTTAATTTCACCTGACGCTGCTAAATAAGGCACAAGCGTTAAGTGCATAAACATAGCACGCTCACGACCAACCTCAGTGGCTAATTGTCGAATAGCTTCTAAGAAAGGTTGTGACTCAATATCACCCACAGTGCCACCGACTTCTACCATAGCAACATCGTAACCTTCAGCACCTTCAATAACGCGACGCTTGATGTCGTTAGTGATATGAGGAATAACCTGAATAGTTGCCCCTAAGAATTCACCTTTACGCTCTCTCGCTAAAATATCTTGATATATTTTGCCTGTGGTAAAGTTATTACGTTTAGTCATTTTGGTACGAATAAAACGCTCATAGTGACCTAAATCTAAATCGGTTTCAGCGCCATCTTCAGTGACAAATACTTCACCATGTTGTATCGGACTCATAGTGCCGGGATCAACATTAATATAAGGGTCAAGTTTCAGCATGGTTACTTTTAAACCACGAGCTTCAAGAATTGCTGCTAATGAAGCTGCGGCAATACCTTTACCAAGAGACGAAACCACGCCGCCAGTAACAAAAATATATCTAGTTGTCATGTCTACACCGATGTAAAGAAAACAGAAATTTTGTGCTTTTTTATCATTACCGAATTGAATGACTCATTTATCGCCAGCAATTGTTTTCAACTGTAGTCAAAAAACAACCAAAAAACGAATAAAAGATAAGGTAAATTTAAATAAAGCAGGACGGGAAAGTATTATACTGAAAAGCATCGCTAACAACAATAACTACAAGCGATCCAATAATAGAAATAACTATTTTTTTATTATTAGTAAATCGTTATTATAAAGAATTATTCTCCACAGAAAGTAGCTTATGACAAATCAATTAGACAATGTTTTATCAGCCATTGATGAGATAAACAGCCAAGACATTAATGTCACGGTAGATAACGGTACAGAGCACCCTAAAGAATTAATTTATGGTCAGCGTATGACTGCTTGTTTGTTGCAATATTGGCCGCAAGCTAATGAGTTATTACAAATAGCTGTGCGCGCTCAACATATAAAACGTTGGTATTTAAAACGTGCAGAATTTCCAGAAGGTAAAGCAGGTTATTACCAGTGGCGAATTGCACTAGGTAAATTTCATGCGGAGTTAACGGCTGAAATAATGCTTGAACATGGTTACCAGCAAGAACAAGCAGAGCAAGTAGCCAGTATTATTCGCAAAGAGAATTTAAAAAGTAACTCGGATAGCCAAACACTAGAAGATGTCGCTTGTTTAGTATTTCTTATTTATTATTTTGATGAGTTTGCAAGCCAGTACTTAGCACAAGACAATGAAGCCAAAATTATCCGCATAGTGCAGCTAACCTGGAAGAAAATGTCTAGTGACGCTCATGACATTGCCTTATCGTTAACATTGCCAGATCATTTAGCTGCCATCGTTGGCAAAGCATTAAGTTAACTGTGTTTTCCATACATTTTAAAATGTACAAGCCTTAAGATTAGCAAAGTACTGGATTCTTATTATTATGATGATTAAGAAAAGCCTCTAACTCTAGCGGCGGAATAGCTTTACTAAAGTAATAACCTTGCGCAATGTCACAGCCCATTTTTTTGAGTAACTCAAAGTGGGCTTTGGTTTCAACACCTTCTGCGACCACTTCCATGTTTAATTCATGTCCTAAAACGATACATGTTTTAACAATTGCCCTAGCCTCTTTATCTTCTAATATCGAACCGACAAAGCTTTGATCAACTTTCAATTCTGTAAACGGTATTTTATGTAATTGTGATAAAGAAGAGTAACCAGTACCAAAATCATCAATAGACAAACCGAAACCTTTTAACCTTAACCGCGTTAAAATATCTAATGCAGTAACTAACTCTCCCATTAAGGCACTTTCTGTCACTTCTAAAGTGAGCATGGTAGGCGTAATTCTATTTTCCGCTAACAAAGCCGTAATTTGCTCCGGTAAAGACAGACTGGTAATGTTGTCGGCAGAAACATTAACTGATATTCGAATTTTATACCCTTTTCGGCTCCAAACATGCTCTTGTTCAACAGCTTGTCTTAAAATTTCATTGGTTAAGATGCCCATCCAGCCATTTGTTTCAGCAATACCAATAAACATGTCTGGAAACACTAAGCCTCTTGTTGGGTGCTGCCATCGAACCAGCGCCTCACAGGCATAACAGTTACCATCAAGTATATTAATTTGAGGTTGGTAAAATAACACTAACTGCCTTTCTTTGATTGCGACAAGCAGTTCTTCAGGGCATATATCGTAACAGTGAATATTAGGACTAGGTTGCTTATGTTTCTTTTCTCTACTGGATAGAATGTTTGCATAGTATTTTAATAAAATTTGCTGGAAGGCTTTCAATTGGATGGGTTTAGTAATAGTGCGAATAATATTTAAATTATGCACTTTGCCGAGCTTTTGCGCCGAGCGTAAAACGCCTTTATCGTGGCCGCTGATTAAAATAATATCTGGCGCATTTTCCATAGATGCCAATCGACGCATAACTTCAATACCGTCCATTTCCGGCATATGTAAATCAAGTACCAGAAGGCTATTTTCTTCAAAATTAGTTATCTGTTCAAAAAATGCTTTACCGTGAGAAAATGCGATGCAGTTGAGGCCTGTACTTTCGATCATTTCCTGAATTAAAACGAGCATATCCTCATTATCATCAAGCAAATAAACCTTTTTTAATGACATTTTCAACACTCCTTATCAATAAAATGATCAGTATCCTATTTAAGGTTTACCTAATAACTAAGCTATTTACATCACTAAATTTGCAACTTCATCGCTTGGTTATGATACCAATTGAATTAAACATTCGAACATTCAGTGAGAATTAATTTAGCTTGTGCTAACTTCCCTGACACAGCGCTGAATTGGTCAAATTATTATTTCACTTGATACTAAACCAAAGTGTAGAAGCATTTTTATATTTTTCCATGTTAAATAGTGATTTAAGCCTTTTAAGCAAGGGAGAGAGGATTCTTTGTGGGTAAAGTCGTTAGACTTTCTGACAAGTTCACTTGCTAAGCGGTAAGCGCCATAAAAAAATAAATGGCCCAGTCACTAATAAAACAACTAACAAAGTTAGCCAAATATTTTGAAGTAAATAGCCTGACCAGGCAACCGACAAAATAATAGTAAGTAAAGCAACCCTTTTAGCTTTCCTTGGAATACTGCGGTGTTGCTGCCAATCGTGAATTAATGGCCCAAAAGTTTTATTGTTAAGTAGTTTTTTCTGTAATCGAGGCGAGGATTTAGCAAAACAGGCTGTGGCCATTATTAAAAATACAGTGGTGGGTAATATAGGCAAAATTGCACCTAAAATAGCCAAACCAACACAAAATACCCCCGCCGCCTTCCATAAAAAAATTTTAACCTTACTGCGTGTCGAAACAGGCAATGGGCACTCATCTAAAACGACGCTAGGCTTTGCTATTGATTGTTGGTTTTGAGTCACCTTGCCTCCTTAATTTTCCCTGTCTAGGTTAACTTGGCTGATACTTTTACTTTGTTATTAGTATCTCTACTTTTTCTGATCAACGCCGTATCACTTTGCGTTTTATTATTTTTAATCAGTGATTTAGCTAATCTGTCGTACAACAAAACATTGACTGATGCAGCCAAATTCATACAGCCTACAGTTGGTACGTAAACCACGTCATCAGCATTATTAATAACTTTTTGGCTAATCGTGCCATCTTCTGGGCCAAAAATATAAACCGCATGTTCTGGGTGCTGAAAGTGCGGCAAAGGTAGAGCACCTTCAATTAAGTCTACACAAATAACTTTAGTTGTTTGTGGCATATTTTCCAGTTGTTCTTTAACCTTTTCAAAATTATCAACCGCAAATAAAGGAATATTATCTCGCGCTTTTTTTGTATCAGTATTTAATTTTGTTCCACTGTGCTTTGCTGCCTGAGCATAGCGATTACCAGTATAAATAACCTGATCAACTTCATAACAGCCCGCGGCACGCATCACAGCTCCAACGTTACTTGGGCTTTTAGGGTTTGTTAGTGCAATAGTCACTTTTTTAGATGAATTATCTTTTATGCTGTTCAATTTAATCACGCCTTTCTAAAAATAAGTCGTCAATGAACAATGTTGTAGCACTATTACTTTTCAAGGGATTTTACCTGTTGCCAATATTGTTCTAATTGCGCTAAATCATGTTCTGTAAAACTTTTACCTGATGAAGCCACTTTTTCCTCCACTCCATGAAAACGTTTAGTGAACTTTTGATTAGCTTGACGCAATAAAGTTTCAGGATCTTGCTTAGCATGTCTACACAAGTTCACTACGGCAAACATTAAGTCGCCTAACTCTTCACCTAAAGCATCTTGGTTAATTTCTGCAGCATCTAACTCTTCTTTGACTTCAACAACTTCTTCCTCAATTTTTGCAAAAACATCATGGATATTATGCCAATCAAATCCGACATGAGCGCAGCGTTTTTGAATTTTCGCCGCTTGAGACAAGGCAGGAAGGTTTTTTGGAATATCCGCAAGAATACTCAGGTTTTCTTGATTGTTCTTTGCTTGACGTTCTTTGGCTTTTTCATTTTCCCAGTTAGCTTTAATTTGCGCATCAGATCGTAAATCAGCATCAGCAAAGACATGAGGATGTCGTCGAATAAGCTTTTCACATACCGCTTCAATGACAGTATCAAAATCAAACAGTTGTTGTTCTTCACCTAGCTGGCTATAGAAAATGATTTGAAACAATAAATCACCAAGCTCTTTATTCAACTCAGTGAAATCTTGTTGCTCAATCGCATCAACAACTTCATAAGCTTCTTCAATTGTGTGAGGCACAATTGAGGCAAAATTTTGTTTAATATCCCAAGGGCAACCAGTTTGAGGATCTCTCAGCTTGGACATAATCCAACGCAGTTTTTCAATGGAAGCTTTCTCGTTTAACATTGCTTTCTCTTTGATTTATTTAAACTTATAGTGTTAAGTGTTATAAACGTTTCACTTCAATCACATCATCTAATTGACGTAGTTTATCCAAAACTCTGGCTAATAAGGCACTACTCATGACTTCCATTTTCACTACCATACTCATGGTTTGCTTTGCTTTATCGGAGTGACTCTCAATACCAACAATACTAATTTTTTCATTCGCGATGATGGTGGATATATCACGAAATAAGCCTTGTCTATCACTGGCAATAATTTGCGTGCTGGCTTGATAACTTTGCTTATCGTCAATCCCCCACTGTACATCAACCTGCCTTTCAGGTTGTTGGTGTAAAGCGTTTGCTAGCTGTTCACAATCTTGCCTGTGTACTGAGATACCGCGCCCTTGGGTAATGAAGCCTTGAATTTCATCGCCAGGTACAGGAGAGCAACACTTCGCCATATGAGTCATCAAATTACCAACACCTGAAACGGTAATACCGTTAGCATCTGATGACTGTTTTTTTTCTACCGATGGTTGTCTAATTAAACTTTGCGGATCAATTTCTTCAACAGGTTTAAACTTACCGTCAAGCTGAACAAAATAATTAACCACCTGCTGTAAACGCGCATTTCCAGAGCCTATTGCCGCATATAAGTCATCAATACTTTTCACATTAAACCGCTCTGCCGCAGTTTTGAAATCAGCTTGGCTAAGTGTCATGTGGGTTAATTTGGCTAATTCCGCATCGAGTTGCTCTTTACCTAAAACAAGATGTTTATCTCTATCTTGTAATTTAAAGAAATGCTGAACTTTCGCTCTTGCTCTTGATGAATGAATATAATTTAAATTGGGGTTTAACCAATCACGACTTGGATTGGGCTGTTTGCTGGTTAATATCTCAATTTGATCCCCTGTTTGTAGCCTATGAGTGAAAGGCACAATTTTGCCAAAGATTTTAGCTCCAATACAGCAATGGCCAACATTAGAGTGAATATAATAAGCGAAATCTAGTGGTGTAGACCCCATAGGTAAATCAATAACATCGCCACTTGGCGTGAAGACATAAATACGATCTTCAAAGACTTGGCTACGCAATTCATCAAGTAATGCACCACTTTCTGAAACATCATCTTGCCATTGTAATATTTTTCTTAACCAGCCCACTTTTTCATCAAAACTCGTTGATTTATCTTGGCCTTTACCCGTAGCAGAGCCTTCTTTATAACGCCAGTGAGCAGCAACGCCAAGCTCTGCATCATCATGCATTTGCTCGGTTCTTATTTGAATTTCAATCGACTTTCCTTCAGGTCCAAGCACAACCGTATGAATTGATTGATAACCGTTTGGCTTAGGTGTGGCTACATAATCAGAGAATTCATTTGCTAAATGACGCCACTGGGTGTGAACAATTCCTAAAGCAGAATAACAATCTTGAATTTGATCAACGACAATACGCACAGCTCTTACATCAAACAATTGCTCAAAATCGAGAGATTTTTGCTGCATTTTTTTCCAAATGCTATAGATGTGTTTGGGTCTTCCATATACAGTGCCTTTAATTTTTAGCGCCTGTAATTCTTGGTTTATATGGCTAACAAAATCATCCATATATTGCTCACGTTCAAGCCGGGTTTCATCAAGCAATTTAGCAATTTTTTTATAGACTTGTGGATGAAGGTAGCGAAAAGAAACATCTTCTAACTCCCACTTTAATTGCCCTATGCCCAAGCGGTTTGCTAAAGGTGCGTAAATACTTGCACTCTCTTTAGCGGCTAAAACTCGGCTTTCTTCATCATTATTTTTTTGACTACGCAAATCGCATAATCGTTCTGCAAGCTTAATCACTACGGCTCTAACGTCTTCAACCATAGTTAATAACATGCGACGTATGTTATCGATATTACCGCTACTAGCTTGACTAGCATTTTGTCCTTTACTTAATTCTTTAATTGCCGCCATTTGCTTAACACCTTGGCAAAGCAATCCAACTTCATGACTAAAGTGCTCACTCAGCAAGTCATTGGTGATAATGTCGTTTTCTAAAAGCGGCGTTAAGAAGGCAGCCACTAACGAGTTTTTATCTAAATTAAGCCCCGATAAAATTTCTACCATTTCCATCGATTTTAACAAGTAGGTTTCCCGCTGCTGAAAATGAACAGCCACAACCTGCCACAATTGCGTTAAAGCTTGATGCTTAGATTCAGATAAAGATAGCTCTTGCAACCATTGCTGAAAATTTATATTAACGACTTGATGTGACTTACGCACCGAAACCATGGGTTTTCCTTGTTCTAACGATAACAACTACAATTTTTATTTAGTAAACAATACCATAGTCTCAACGTGCTTTGTTTGAGAAAAAATATCAACTAAACCAATTTTGACAATTTTATAGCCTTGCGCCAGTAATAATTGACTGTCTCGCGCTAACGTTGCAGCATCACAGCTAACATATAATATTGTCTTTATCGCGAGAGTAATCAGCTGTGATACTGCTTGCTCTGCGCCAGCTCTTGCTGGATCAAGTATTGCTTTTGTATAAGCAATATTTACCCAATTTGCATCCAACCAATGGCTATTTAGGTCGGCCTGATAAAACTGGCAATTATCAAGTTGGTTTTGTACGGCATTTTGCTTGGCTTTATCAACCATTGATTGTACACCTTCAATACCTACAACCTCATTAACTTTTTTTGCTATTGGCAAACTAAAATTTCCTAAGCCACAAAATAAGTCTAATAATTTATCGTCTTCTTCTAGCGTAAGCCAATCAATAGCTTGCGCTACCATAGTTGTATTCACGTGTTGATTTACTTGCATGAAATCATCGTGTGTAAGGGTTATATCAATCTCCTGATTGACGCTATAAGTCAGCGGTTGATAGTCTGCCAATGGCTCAATAGTATTTTTTCCAAAATCGAATAACACTTGCCATTGATGTTCTAGTGCATATTGCTGCCAAAGTTGGCGATCATTTTCATTAAGTGTTCTTAATTGCCTAACGACCAAAGTAAGTAAGGGCTGACAATCTTGTTTTTGAGTACTAACAACTTCAATATGACCAATGGCTTTACTAACAGTTAGCTTAGCTATCAAGGTTTTTAACGTAGGAAAAATATCATTAAATGGCTCAACCAACGTTGGACATGACATGATTGGTACTAACTGGTTTGTGCCCCTTTGACGAAAACCAATGATTGCTTGTGATTTTTTATCAAACTGCACACCAATTCGCGCTTTTCTTCTGTAATGCCAAGGCTGACCTTGAATCGGCTCTTGCCATACCAGCTCATTAAGAATATTACTTTCAATACCCTGCCGAGAAAATAATTCAGATATTTTTTGCTGTTTAAATACAAGTTGCTCTTTATAGTCAAGGTGTTGCAAATCACAACCACCGCACAAATGAAAGTGACGACACTGCACTTTAACCCTGTATTCACTGGGCTTAATAACCTTCAATAGCTTGCCACGAACATATTTGTTTTTTTGCTCAACAAGGCGTGTTTCTACCATTTCATTAGGTAAGCTACCATCAATAAAAATTGATTTTTTTTGGTAACTGCCAACACCACAACCATTAAAGTCAAGTTTATCGATTCGAACCGACAAACTTGCAGTAGATTTGGTTTTCGTTGTTTTTTTAGGGCTGGCCTTAAAAAAGTTTGCCACAGGTGATTTTTCCTTGATTTATAAACTATATATTTAGATGTGCTTATGCCATTATAAGCATTGTTACTATGATTAATATTTACTCAGCACAAATAAGATTTAAATAGTTAATTTATATCGCTATATTAAGTTAATATTTTACACTAATTTCCCCATGGGTTCTCTTATAAAGTAATAGGGACTGTTGACAAATAATGTATAAGATAAGTCTAAAAGACTGGGTGATATTACTCACTATTGTACCTACAACCTTAATTGGTTTTGGTCTTGCCGGGTATTTTTCTTATAGCCGCAACGCTGAAATGGATGAAATATTAAATTTACGCGCCAAAAGTATTATTGAACCATTAGCCGTTGCTGGTAAAGAACCTTTAATCAATAACAACCGTGAAATGCTGCGTCGTATCATTAGCTTTGCTCATCGTAATCAGTCAAGTATCATCAAAAGCATCGCAGTATTTACGCTCGATAACCAAGTCTTTGTCACTAGTGCTTATCATGGTGATACCAACACGATGAGATTAAAAGCAGGAGATAAGCTGCCAAGCCATACACAATCAGAAAACATCAATGACTTTATAATTTATCGTAGCCCGATCATTGATGAATATAGCCCAAACACCAGTCAAAATACTGCAGATAATTCCCCATTAGTACTCGGCTATATTGCCATTCAAGTAGATCAAAGCAATATGCAATTTAGGCAGCAAAGTCAGTATATTATTGCTTTCACCATGGCATTATTAGGTGCAATTCTCAGTAGCATTTTTGCAATGAAGTTAATTTCAAGCGTTTCCAAACCCGTAAATTCGATGGTACAGGCCATTGACAGGATACGTGAAGGTAAGCTTGAAAGCCGTGTAAGTGGCAGATTAATAGGTGAATTAAACTTTCTTAAAAATGGTATTAATACCATGGCACAATCTTTAGGTAATTATCAAAATGAAATGCAAGGAAGTATTGACCAAGCCACGATTGATTTACGCGAAAGTTTAGAACAATTTGAAATACAAAATGTTGAGTTAAGTATCGCCAAGAAAAAAGCGCAAGAAGCCAACAAAATTAAATCAGAATTTCTAGCAAACATGAGCCATGAATTGCGAACACCACTAAATGGCGTTATTGGTTTTACACGACAAGTATTAAAAACACCCTTAAGCGATCCACAGCGCGATTATTTACAAACCATAGATAGATCGGCAAATAACTTACTCGCCATTATCAATGATATTCTTGATTTCTCTAAACTAGAAGCAGGTAAAATGGTCATTGAAAGTATCCCTTTTTCTTTTCGAGAAGCCATTGAAGATAGCTTAGTTTTGCTTGCCCCGAATGCTCATAAAAAACAAATTGAGTTATCAATTAATATTGATCAATCTATTCCCGACTCATTACTCGGCGACGCAATGCGAATTAAGCAAATCATCAGTAATTTAGTTAGTAATGCCATTAAGTTTACTCAACAAGGTTCAGTCACTATTGATATTACTTGTCAAAAAATTAGTGGTAAAAAAGCGACGATAAAAATTACCGTAAAAGATACGGGTATCGGGATGAATAATGAGCAACAACAAACAATATTCAAAGCCTTTACTCAAGCCGACCAAAGTATTACGCGTTTATACGGCGGTACGGGTTTAGGTTTAGTGATTTGTCAGCGCCTTGCTTATGAAATGCAAGGTGAGATTGGCTTTGAAAGTAATACCAATCAAGGTTCCACCTTTTGGTTTGATTTTGAATGTGGTGTCAACGCTCTTTCGCTTAATGATGAACTCGATACACACCAATTAATCAATAAAAGTATTCTCTACTTTGAACCTCACGAGCATACTCGATTATCAACCAGTGCTATTTTAACAAGTTGGAAAATGGCCGTTACCTGTGTTGATAATTTATCTGATTTAAATAAAGCCATTGCGGAGAAAGCATCTCAAAATGAGAGCTTTGAATTTGCACTTATTGGCCATGACAATACTGCTACGGCTTTAAGTGAATTAAAGAAAATCATTGCTAAAATTAAAACAAATGTGGGAAAAATTCACCTTACCATTAATAGCAACTCACCTAGTTTACAAGACGCATTGATTTCTAGTGGCGCGTTAAGTTGCTTGAGTAAACCAGTTACAGCTAAAAAACTTGGCTCTGCACTACTCTCGGAGCAAAAAACCTTACTCGATTCAAACAAAAAAATTCTGCCAATTAAAGTGTTAGCCGTTGATGATAATGAAGCCAACTTAAAGTTGATCAATGCCTTATTATTAGAGCAAGTTGCTGAAGTTACCTTGGCTGAAAATGGTGTCAAAGCCGTAGAATTATGTAAACGAGAAAGCTTCTCGATTATTTTTATGGATATTCAAATGCCTGTAATGGATGGGATCAGCACTTTAAAAGCCATTAAGAGTGAAACCATCAATGATAAAACCCCTATTATTGCAGTTACTGCACACGCCTTAAATGGCGAAAAAGAAAAAATGCAGCAGCAAGGGTTTAATGCTTATATGACTAAACCTATTGATGAAACAATGTTAAGCCATATTATTTATGAGTATTGTGATGTTAATAGTTTCATTGCGCTTGATGACATTACTTTATCGCTAGAAACCAGTGATGAGCAAAAAGCCTATAAAAGTAGCGTAATAGACTGGCCATTGGCGCTGGAACGAACTGGCGGTAAAGTCGGCTTAGCAAAGGAGATGTTCTTAGGATTAATAGATGATTTAGTAGCGACACAGAAAGAAATAAACCTAGCACGTCAGCAAGAAGATAGTGAACTACTTAAACAGTTAATTCATAAACTTAATGGTTCATGCTGTTATACGGGCGTACCAAACTTAAATCAAATATGCCAACAATTAGAAACACAACTAAAAAAAGACGTGTGTTTAGATAATTTAGAGCCTGAATTCTTAGAGCTTTCTGAACATATAGAACAAGTTTTAGACGCTGCGCCTAAAGTACTTGAAGTAATAAATGAGGAAATATCTTAGCTTTAGAGCAGAAGATGATAAGATTATTAATTCTAAATCAGTCTCTAATTTTTATATTTGGGGATGTATTAATATCACCATCTTCAGTTATAACAGCAACACCAGAGCTGCAGGTTAGTACCGCCAAGCTTCGCCCTTGTTCACTTCGAACAAAGGAGAGTTCATAACCAAACTTACCTAAACTACTTGCGGAAAACTTTTGCGCCAATGACAATTTATTCCACCAAATGGACTGTTCAGGCGCAATTTGCCGTCTTTCCAGCATAGGTTTTTCTTGTGCTTGCATTATCGCCACTCCCGCTACAGGACACATTCCTTGTCTGAATTAAAAATAAACAGAGCAATATAAAATTGCAACAACTCTAGAGTAAGTGTAGTACAAAAAACATGCAAAGAAAAAGTAAGATACTAAAAAGTTTTTAACTTGTTCGTAGGTATGAAGGTAACATTATGAAAGCGTTACAAAAGCTGTTGCATAATGTTTTTCATCGGCAAGAGAGATATGCCAATGACTAGCACCTAAAGTCTCAGCAACAACTAAAGCGCGTTCACTAAACTCTAAGATAGGTTGTCCACTTGCTAAAGATGATATAGCAATATGCTGAAAAGAAACACCATCGGCAATTCCGGTGCCTAAAGCCTTCGCCGCGGCTTCTTTTCCAGCCCAACGTTTGGCTAAAAAATTTACCGGGTGACTGGTTTGCTGGTAGTACTGATATTCGTTGGGTGTTAATACCCGCTGAGCTAAACGGTTGCGAGTAGCTTCAGCCATATCCCTGATACGGCTGATTTCAATAATATCAGTACCAATACCAACAACAGGCATATTAAAGTCCGCGCCTTGCTTCAAGCATCAATGTTTTCATATCACGAACGGCCTTGTCTAAGCCATCAATAGCAGCGCGAGCAATTATAGCGTGGCCAATATTCAACTCTATAATCTCTTCAATTGCCGCAATAGGTTTAACATTAAAATAGTTCAAGCCATGGCCTGCGTTAACTTTTAGCCCTATGCTATGCGCATATTTAATACCATCGGTTAAACGCACTAACTCTGCTTGTTGCTCATGCTCTGTGGTTAAATCTGCATAGTGGCCGGTATGAATCTCGATATAGGGAGCACCACTTGCTAGTGCCGCATCAATTTGTGCTTTGTCCGCATCAATAAACAAGCTAACTTGCGTACCAACAGCTGAAATTTGCTCAACAGCCTTTTTAACCTTCGCAAGTTGACCCACAACATCTAGGCCACCTTCAGTCGTTAACTCTTCACGCTTTTCAGGTACTAAGCAACAAAACTCAGGCTTTACTTCACATGCTATGGCAACCATTTCATCAGTTACAGCCATTTCAAAGTTCATACGAGTATGAAGCGTTTGCTTTAGTACATAGATGTCTCTATCTTGAATATGGCGTCTATCTTCACGTAAGTGAACGGTAATACCATCAGCACCAGCATGTTCAGCAACACTAGCCGCATAAACAGGATCAGGGTAATTAGTACCACGGGCTTGGCGCAATGTGGCAATATGATCAACATTAACGCCTAAGAGTATTTCATTCATACTTTTTCTCTTTTTTCTTAAATAATTTTCGGCTATTCAGTGGTTTACCATCTAGTAAATGGTTAATCACCTCACGCATCAATAGTTTAAATGTTTGCTGTGCACCACTATCATTTAGTGGTTTATCATGATGAATATACTCAGCAATGTCTCGTATATGTTCTGTTTTATAGTAGTGCGTCGTAATTGTATTTACACCATAGCTATATGCCGGAATAAAGCCTTGCTCAGCAATATAATAAAAACCTGCAATATTTTCATTGTCATCAAATACAGGAGCGAAATCAAATGATAAGCCTAACTCATCAAGCAAAGATAATTCAAATTGTCTTAAGGCTGACGCAATAGGTGTTCCACTGGCAAGTGCCGCTATGGTGATTTTGTATTGAGCAAATAATGAATCACACGTTATGTCGTTGGTTAACAAACGGACTAATAATTCATTGACGTAAAAAGCGCTATATAAGCTGTCTTTTGTTAACTCATAAGATTTTGCACTGGCTTCGACAGTCGTAATTCTTTTTAACGCTGTCCCCTTCCCCTTAAAGGTCAGCTTTAATGGCAGAAAAGGTTGTAATACACCTTTTTTAATGGAACGTTTAGATTGACCAACATACACCAATGCAGAAACTTTACCCTCATGTTCAGTAAGTAACTCAACCAGTTGTTGGTTTTCTTGAAAAGGCCTTGTATGAAGTACAAAAGCATTTTGCTCGATCAGTGTATTTGACATACCGTTAACATGCTACCTAGCCCGAATAATCGTCACCATAACCTAAACTGCGCAAAGCTCGTTCATCATCAGCCCAACCAGATTTAACTTTCACCCAAGTTTCTAAGAAAACTTTACTGTCGAAGAGCTCTTCCATATCTCGTCTAGCTTCTTGGCCGATAGTTTTTAAACGCTCACCTTTATTGCCAATCACCATTCGTTTCTGACTATCTCGCTCAACTAAAATTAGCGCATTAATATGAATTACGCCTTTTTCATCCATTTTAAATTGTTCAATTTCAACCGTAGTTGAGTAAGGTAATTCATCGCCGGTAAATCGAATCAGCTTTTCACGAAGAATTTCTGAAGCCATAAAGCGGCTTGAACGATCAGTAATATGGTCTTCAGGAAACCAGAAATCACTTTCAGGTAAACTGTTTAAACAAAGTTTAGCGATGGTATCAACACCATTTCCCTTACTGGCTGAAATCGGGACAATATCACTAAAATCATGCATAGCTCCAAGCTTTTGCAAGTGCGGAAGTAATTCATCTTTATCAGCAATATTGTCAATTTTATTCACCACTAAAATGCAATTTGAACCACTTTTTTTGACTTTATTTAAAACCAACTCATCATCAGCCGTCCAATGTGTCCCTTCGACAAGAAAAACAATTAATTCCACCTCGGCAATTGAGCTAGCTGCGGCACGGTTCATCAAGCGATTAATGGCTCGTTTTTCTTCAGAATGTAAACCTGGGGTATCAACTAAAATAGCCTGCTTGTTTGCTTCTGTCAGGATACCTAATATACGGTGACGGGTAGTTTGTGGTTTTTTAGAGGTAATACTAATTTTTTGACCGAGCAAAGCATTTAGCAGAGTCGATTTACCTACATTAGGACGGCCAACAATTGCAACTAATCCAGCATGTGTTGTTTCTTGTGTCATGATTTATTTGACCTTTTATTCACGGTAGATTGTTGCTTTTTGGCCTTTTTTAATTCATTTTCTTTTTCAATGATTTCAAGTACCTGCTGTGCTGCTTCTTGCTCTGCCTTTCTACGGCTTGTCCCTTTAGCTATAACCTCATGATCAATTACTTGGGTACAGCAGCGAACGGTAAATTGTTGATTGTGAGACTGCCCTGATGTATCTATAACATCATAAGCTGGTAGAGGAATTTTTCGACCTTGTAGGTATTCTTGCAAACGCGTTTTAGGGTCTTTTTGCTCTTGACCGGGCTTAATTTCATTCAAGCGTTTATCAAACCAAGTTAAGATCAGAGATTTACAGGTAGCAATATCCGAATCTAAATAGACTGCACCTATAATAGCCTCAATAGCATCTTCCAAAATAGACTCACGACGATGACCGCCACTTTTTAATTCACCAGGCCCTAATATTAAATATTCACCTAAGTTAAAGTCTCGCCCAACTTCCGCTAAAGTAACACCTTTAACTAAGCTAGAGCGCATACGCGTTAAATCGCCTTCATCCTGCTTTGGAAACCTTTCAAAAAGCGCCTCAGCAATGACAAAACCGAGGATGGAATCTCCTAAAAATTCCAATCTTTCGTTATGTTGGCCTTTCGCACTACGGTGGGTAATAGCTTGAACTAATAAATTGGCATCATTAAAACTATAGCCAATACTTTTCGATAAGCGCGCAATAGCTTGCTTAGTATTCGCTTTAACATGCAATGCCATTAGTTAATGGCACCAATACGTTCAAAACGTACATTAGTTGGTACCCAGCTCGGTAAGAAGCTATCCTCTGAACGTTCAAAATCAAAGCTCATCCAAATAGCTACCGCTTCGCCAACAAGATGCTCTTCGGGAACAAATCCCCAAAAACGACCATCTAAGGAGTTATCTCTGTTATCACCCATGACAAAGTAGTGACCGGCTGGTACAACAAACTCATCTTTTGCTGTACCAGCTTGTTGGAAATAATGGTTGGTTCTTGGCATAGTATATTGATCATTCAAAATATTATGTTTCCTATCAAACATAACTGCTTCAAATTGATTCATGCCAGTCTCGGCATCAGGCCCTTGATATTTATTGGTAAAAGTATTTGTAACTTGAGAATAATCAGGGCATTTAGCATCTGACTCTTGGCAAGCAGGTTTAATAAAAACTGATTTATTTCTGTAAATAACTCTATCGCCCGGTAAACCAATAACACGTTTAATATAATCAATACGCGTATCTCTAGGGTATTTAAATACCACTACATCACCACGTTCAGGCAAGCCAATTTCCACAAACTTGTTGCGAGCAACAGGATCTCTTAAACCATAATTAAACTTATTAACCAATATAAAATCACCATCAAGTAATGTTGGCATCATTGAACCTGATGGGATTTGGAATGGTTCGTATAAAAAGGAGCGTAAAACTAAAACAAAAGCAATAACTGGGAAGATTTGCACTGAAGTATCTACCAGCGGCGAAGGCTCCATTAATGTTGAAATAGTTTCATTAGGTAATTCAACAGCACCTTGCGCTTTTGCAGCTTTTTGCGCCTCAATGACATTTAACCGGCGTTGCGGGGCTAAATAAAATTTATCGGCAAGCCAAACAATACCTGTGATTACGGTTATTGCGACTAAAATAATTGAAAAATAAACTGCCATAGTATCCTAACTTTATTAATTATCTGACAAGCACTAAGTAAGGTAATTGCTTTCTTTTTACTTGCTGAACATGAACTTACTTTAAATTACTTCTCTAATTTAAGTACAGCTAAAAACGCTTCTTGAGGCACTTCTACATTACCTACTTGCTTCATGCGTTTTTTACCTTCTTTTTGTTTTTGTAAGAGTTTCTTCTTACGGCTAACATCACCACCGTAACATTTAGCCGTTACATTCTTACGTAATTGTTTCACTGTTGTTCGAGCAATAACGTTATTACCAATAGCCGCTTGTATCGCAATATCAAACATTTGACGATGAATTAACTCTTTTAATTTATCAACCAACATACGACCGCGAGAAACGGAATTACTGCGGTGAGTAATCATAGCTAAGGCATCAACCCTATCACCATTTATCATCACATCAACACGCACCATATCAGCGGCTTCAAAGCGTAAGAAGTGATAATCAAGCGAAGCATAACCACGGCTAGTTGATTTCAACTTGTCAAAAAAGTCCATTACAACTTCTGCCATAGGCAATTCATAAGTTACCGCGACTTGATTACCGTGATAAATAAGATCTTTTTGTACACCGCGTTTTTCAATACATAGTGTGATAACACTGCCTAAAAACTCTTGTGGTACTAAAATATTCGCTTGTACAATTGGCTCTCTGATTTCATCAATATTATTAATAGCTGGTAAATCAGCCGGATTATCAATCGATAATATTTCACCATTAGTACAAGCAACTTCATAGTTTACTGTTGGCGCTGTCGTAATTAAATCAAGATCATATTCACGGGCTAAGCGCTCTTGAATGATCTCCATATGCAACATGCCAAGGAAACCTATGCGGAATCCAAAGCCAAGCGCTGAGGAATTTTCCGGCTCAAAAAACAATGAAGCATCATTTAAGCTCAGTTTATTCAAGGCATCACGAAAGTTTTCATAATCATCAGAGCTGATTGGAAAAATACCTGCATAAACTTGAGGTTGTGCTTTTTTAAATCCAGCTAACGGCTCTGCAGTCTCTTTTTTACTGATAGTAATGGTATCACCAACTGGCGCACCATGAATTTCTTTAATACCTGCGATAATAAAGCCAACTTCACCGGCGCGTAACACATCGGTTTCTGTTTGTTTAGGGGTGAAAATTCCCACTTTGTCAATTTGATGTACCTGCCCAGTTGACATCACTAACATTTTATCGCCACGCTTGACTTCACCGTTCATAATACGAACGAGAGATACAACGCCTTGATAATTATCAAACCATGAGTCAACAATGAGTGCTTGTAAATTAGCGCTTGGATCACCTTCTGGAGCGGGAATATTCTTAACTATGGTTTCTAATACATCGTCAATACCAATACCTGTTTTCGCAGAACATGTCACCGCATCAGTCGCTTCAATACCAATAATGTGTTCAATTTCTTCACATACACGATCAGGATCTGCCTGAGGAAGATCGATTTTATTTAAGATGGGTAATACTTCTAGATCCATTTCAATTGCGGTATAACAATTGGCTACTGTTTGAGCCTCAACACCTTGTCCGGCATCAACAACCAATAACGCTCCTTCACATGAAGCAAGGGATCTTGAAACTTCATAAGAAAAATCAACATGCCCAGGAGTATCAATAAAGTTTAATTGATACGTTTCACCGTCTTTAGCTTTATAATCTAAGGTAACACTTTGAGACTTGATGGTAATGCCTCGTTCTCGCTCAAGGTCCATTGAATCAAGTACTTGCGCTTCCATTTCACGTTCTTGTAAACCACCACAATGCTGAATTAAACGATCAGACAAGGTTGATTTACCATGGTCAATATGGGCAATGATTGAGAAGTTTCGAATGTTTTTCATAAATGGGAATTCAAATAAAATGCTACAACGATAGCGAATAAATCGGGAATGGCGTAATTTTAACGAATTTAGCGCGCTGGGGCTATCTTTTGTTCAGAATTTTAAAGTACTACTCGTGTTTATCACGTCTTGTGTCAGCTATATCAATCAGCTTAGGTAAAACTTGCTTAATTTTAGGTTGCAATTTATTCAGGTTAACTGGCAGATTTTGCCAGTACTTCGCTAATCTATAGCCTAAGTAACCGCCTAAAACACCTATAGCTAAAGCCTGTAACTCATGGCTTAATAACTGCTCTGATAACATTAACTGCCCTATGGCAGAAAAGGATAATAACCCAGCTATTGGCAGCAAATACACTTGCCATGCGCTTTGCAACACATCCGTTTCAGGCAGTGATAAAACAACACAATCACCTACCTTAACTTCAACACTTTCATTAGAGCCTGCTACGAAGGCTTGAGGGTAAGGTAATACAAATGATAGTTTTTTATGAGGGATGGCTTTAGCCACTTGGCCACTTGCACAAGAGTCAACCTGTTTACAACTGCTACAACTAGATTTTACTTGGCTCATCACCGTGATATGAGTATCGTCAATAGATACTACTTCAGCTAACTCTTCCATTATAAACCTACAAACAACCCGGTTAGTTTTGTGCTTTAGGCGGTAAACTTACTGAGTTGGCAATTTGTTTTGCTGTCGCTAATGGTATTTTTCCAACCACACTAATTTCAATAGTATTCACTACTTGAGTTAACACTAAAGTGGCACCATCACTCGCGTATTCGATCGCTCTTTGTTGCTCGTGGCTTGGATTAACATAAACAGAAATATCCACTAGTCCATCATTAAACAACATAAATTCAACAGCTTGCTTACTGCTATTTAGGCGATGACGATCTGATTTAACGACTTCAAAGCCTTCTGGTAACCAATTCACTTGCCAAGCTAACTCAGTAGCATTTTGCGTTGCAGAGAATTCTATCACCTTAGGTAACTCCGTTATATGTAACTGTTTTAAGTTATCAGACAAAGTGTCGGTAATTTCTAAATGAGTAAATTGGATCTGTTCAAGTAATTTGCCTTTGCGAGTAATAACTGCAAGTTTGAGCATCAAGCCACTGTCTTGATCTAACCATAGCCAATAACCATATCGATGTGCATCTTTCGGCACTATTCTAATAAGCTGTGCCGCCCGACCTAACACCCTACTTTTCCCAACAGATACGAAATGGTAGTTATCCTCTAACTCATTAATATCTCGACCAAAAACTGGAGGGATAGGGCCACTTATTTGAGAAGAAGTAATAGAATAAGGGGCATACTCTGGTTCAATATAGCTAACCGTATTACCTACTCGTAAAATATCACGACGTGGTCCATTTAATAAGGCTAATATTTCTAATTCAACTTTTTGCTCTTTAGTAGCTGACTTTTCCTGGCTTTCATCTTCAATAGCGAAAGGGGCATTAACCACACCATGTTGCCAGTGATAGGGCTCAGCTTGATTGTTTTTCACAACAACAAAAGAGGTATTAAAGTTGAGTTGGCGTAATGATTGAGATAATCGCTCCAATAAAAGCTTTGCTTGCTCTGGACCTGCGGCATGAACCGCATGACTGTAACAAGAAAGCACAAAAGCGAATAAAAAGAATAATTTGGTGGAACAGTGTGAAGATAAGATTTTCATGCGTTCTCAAAGCAAGGTTGCAGCATAAACTACAGACAAGTGAATAAAATTAATTATTCACTATTTACTCATCTTTTTCTAGCGATGATTGCTCTGTATCTTTAGATTTAGCTGCGCTCAATTTTACTTGTTGTTGATGATCAGACAGTAAAGCTTGGAAACGTCGTTGCTGTTCAATTCTCTCTTCAATTGCTGCCTGCTTTTGAGTTTGACTATTTTGTTGGTAGTTGAAGCTAACAGGGTTAGCAAATCCTGCTAAAGGTTTAGTTTGTACGACTTGGCTAGGAGTAATAATTTCATTGGTATCAGCGGTATTTTGTTGAACACCTATAATCATTAAACCAGCTGCAGAAGCAGCAATAGCTAATTGACCAACAGGCTTAATTAATTGCACTACTTTAGCTTTAACTTTTGACGGTAATTGACTAATGTTACTGCCATTGTTTGGTGCCAATATACTAGGCTCATCAGCAATAGCTTCTGCAATTTGCGCTGATAGATCTAATTGTATCGTTTGTGGAATTTCATCACGCATCACGTCACCAATAAGGTGATATTGCTGCCATGTTGCTGATAAGTGTTCATCCTTGAGCATGTCATCAATAGCTTGCTCTGAATTTTCGTCAGATGCACGATAGTTATCTACTAATGATGATATTGTCTCAAACTTACTTTCACTCATATTTAAACCTTAAAACTCACAAAAATTTACGAAAACACTTAACAACAAAAACTTAGAAAAGAAACCAGTTATTTATGTAGCAATGGCGATATTTTTTTATCAATTGCATCACGTGCTCTAAAAATACGAGAACGTACTGTACCTACGGGACAATCCATTATAGTAGCTATTTCTTCATAACTTAAACCTTCAATTTCTCGAAAGTTTATGGCAATACGCAAGTCATCTGGTAATTGCTCAATAGTTTTAAAAATAACCGCTTTAATTTCCTCTGTAAGTAACACTTTTTCAGGTGAAGCATTTTCTCTTAACGCATCTCCACCATCATAAAACTCTGCATCTTCAACTTCAACATCATTACTTGGTGGTTTACGACCAAGAGCAACACTATGATTTTTAGCACAATTAACTGCTATGCGATATAGCCAAGTATAAAAAGCGCTTTCCCCTCTAAAATTAGGTAAAGCTCTATAAGCCTTAATAAAAGCCTCTTGCACTATATCGGGTACATCACTATGGTTGCTAACATAACGTGACACTAAGTTAGCCACTTTATGCTGATATTTAGTTACTAACAAATTAAAGGCGTTTTTATCGCCTTTTTGTACCTTTTCAACCAATACCTGGTCGACGTTCTGTTCGCTCATTTGAGCCATATCTCCTATACATACCACCACACTCTACATGGGGCACAAAAACATTCACTACATTTGGCTCATAACAAACGCATCAATTAAGACTGTGCTTTAGAGAAAAAGTTCTAAATTAATTTATTTTTTTTTCAATTTTAAACTTTATCGCCCTCGATAACCCTATTATCAAACGCTAATAAAAGTTAATATTAGCCTATAATACCTGATTATCTTTTATATATGAATCAACAAAATAATTGTGACGTGTTAATTATTGGTAGTGGAGCTGCTGGTTTAACACTTGCCTTGCATTTAGCCAAAAACGCCGATGTAGTTATTCTCAGTAAAGGTCCCTTAAATGAAGGTTCAACCTTTTATGCGCAAGGTGGTATAGCCGCTGTTTTTGATGAGAATGATAGTATATCAGCACATGTTTCTGACACTTTGGTTGCCGGTGCTGGTTTATGCGATGAAGAAGCGGTTCAATATACAGCAGAAAATGCAAAAGCTTGTTTAAATTGGTTGATAGCACAAGGCGTTGAGTTTGATAAAGAAGAAAATAATCAAGGCGAAGAGCAGTACCATTTAACCCGTGAAGGTGGTCATAGTCACAGACGCATACTGCATGCAGCTGATGCAACAGGTAAAGTAATCCAAACCACACTTGCTCAGCGTGTTAAGCAGCATTCAAGGATACGTGTATTTGAACGCTACAATGCCATTGACCTTATTTGCCAGCCTGATGAACATAATGCGGAAAAAAAACAGTGTATTGGTGCTTATTTATGGAACAGAAATACTGAAAAAGTTGAAAGTATTTATGCACAAAAAACCATCTTAGCAACAGGCGGTGCCAGCAAGGTTTATCAATATACTTCTAATCCAGACATAGCTAGTGGAGATGGAATTGCAATGGCTTGGCGCGCAGGTTGTCGTGTTGCTAATATGGAGTTTAATCAATTTCATCCAACCTGCTTATTCCACCCAGATGCTGGCAACTTTTTACTCACCGAAGCATTACGTGGTGAAGGGGCGAAATTAAGACGACCAGACGGCAGTCGTTTCATGCCTGCCTTTGATGAAAGAGCTGAGCTAGCGCCAAGGGATATTGTTGCACGAGCTATCGATTTTGAAATGAAGCGCTTAGGCGCAGATTGCATGTACCTTGATATCAGTCACAAACCTGCGGAATTTATCAAACAACATTTCCCAACCATTTATCAACGTACAAAAGCGTTAGGCATAGATATAACCAAACAACCTATGCCAGTTGTACCTGCAGCCCATTACACTTGTGGCGGTGTAATGATTAATCAACATGGGAAAACTGATGTTGAGCAACTATATGCTATTGGTGAAATGTCTTACACTGGTTTACATGGTGCAAACCGCTTAGCAAGCAATTCACTATTAGAATGTTTAGTTTTTGCTCGCGCAGCTGCCCTTGAGATCAGCGAGTCTATTTCACAAAGCAATAGTTTCCCAACATTACCACGCTGGGATGAAAGCCGAGTAATAGACTCTGATGAAGAAGTGGTTATTCAACATAACTGGCATGAGTTAAGACTATTTATGTGGGATTATGTCGGTATTGTTAGAACCACAAAACGACTTGAGCGAGCACTACACAGAGTTGAATTATTACAGCAAGAAATACAAGATTATTACCAACACTTTAGGGTGAGTAATAACTTACTTGAATTAAGAAATTTAGTGCAAGTGGCTGAATTAATTATTCATTGTGCGTTACGTAGAAAAGAAAGTCGTGGATTGCACTATACCTTAGATTACCCCGACACTTTAGAAAAAGCAGAGCCAACCATTCTTACCCCAAAGATAAACAGTCAAAATCAAAAGAGTTAACCCTGAGCAGTTAAGTTATTTAAAACGGCAGAGATGCGGGAAAAGTCAAGCTCAGATAAGCTATCTCGAAAAATAAAAAGCCGCTTTTGTTTACACATAAGCGGCGAGTTTGTATCACCTATCGGCACAAGTGTTAGCCAACATCCTAAAAAGCTTATTCGACTACTAGGCTGTATCTGAAAATAGCGATCATATTCAAAAATGCACTGCCCTTGAGCTGTTAATTCAAATTGATAAGCAATAGTTGCTTGAGCTGATTTTAAGTTGGCATAGACAATGCCAAAAATCAAAAGACTAACAACAGAAAGGGCTTGAGATAACAGATACTCATAACTCAACAATACCCAAAAGAGTAAACAAGCAAACACTAAAAAACCTATAATAAGAAGCCGTTTATTATAAGATTTTTTTACTTGAATATTATACTTTGACGCGATTGAGAATAAATTGCACCATGGCGTTAAGTTCAGGGTCTTCACAAGTTTTATGTCCCATAAACCAAGCGAATAAATCTGGATCTTGCTCAGTCAATAATCGTTCGAAAATACGTTGTTCTTTGGGTGCTAAATCATCATAAGCTTCATCAACAAAAGGAATAAAAAGTACATCAAGCTCTAACATACCACGGCGGCAAGCCCACTTAAGTCGCGCCTTATTTACAACGGGTTGAGTATTTGTTTCTGTTGACATATCAAATTACCTAAAAATAAAGTTAGCGTTATTGTAACAATAACGCTAGTTTACTCGCCAATAAATTGTGTGTTTTTTTACTGTTAAACTTGATATTTGTTCACTTAACCCTCACCTATGCCTTAACAATCACACTATAGTGCCTTACTTATGCTAACAAACCGTAACGATAATTTGCTTTCTCCTTCGCAATTACCCAGTACCTATTTAATTTCTTTAGATCATTACAGCGCTATTTCATTAAGTGGCGAAGAACAAACAAGTTATTTACAAGGCCAAGTAACTTGTGATGTAAATAGCAGTACAAATGACAATGTATTAATTGGCGCTCACTGTAATGCCAAAGGTAAAGTCTTTAGTGTGTTTCGATTAATTAATCGCAATAATGCTCACCTTTTGATACAACCCAAAAGCAGCATTACAGCCTCTATTGCAGAATTAAAAAAATTTGGTGTGTTTGCCAAAGTAGAAATTACCCAAGCTGACAATATAAATATTTTCGCCCTTGTCGGTGAACAAGCCAGTGAATTATTAAAAGCTAACTTTACTCAAGTACCTGATAGCCTAACTCCCGTTGTCAACAGTGATGGAACTACCCTCATTTATGTTGCAGGAAAACAAGCCCGTTATTTATTAATAGATGAAGCAGATAATTTAGCTGTCAAACTTGAAAAGCTAAACTTAAACACTTTCACGGCGCCCGTTTGGGACTTATTAGAAATCATCGAAGGCTTTGCACAATTAAACGAACAAACAGCCAGTGAATACGTACCGCAAATGCTTAATTTACAAGCTATTCATGGTATCAGCTTCACCAAAGGATGTTATCTAGGTCAGGAAACCGTTGCTCGCATGCAATACTTAGGTAAAAACAAACGCGCACTGTTCTCATTATCTTTACAAACAGATGAGCCCTTATTAGCAGACGAAGTGATTGAAAAACAACTTGGTGATAACTGGCGAAAAGCGGGAGATATCCTCATCAGTTATCAAAGTAATGATGGCAATGGCTATTTACAAGCAGTACTAGGCAGTGATGTTGACGAGACAACGGCATTACGTCTGAAATCTCAACCTAATATTAGTATCAAAGTAGAGCCATTACCTTATTCACTTGTGACAGAATAATTTTATTAACATACTCAATTTACATAGTTGGAACCTATATGAAAATCACCAAAAACTCAGTCGTTGTAATGCATTACGCCGTATCAGACAGTGAAGGCACACTGATTGATAGCTCTTATGATCATAAGCCTATGGCAATTATTCAAGGGACAGGTTATTTAATTCCGGGCTTAGAAGATGCCCTAATTGATCATCAGCAAGGTGACAAGTTTGAAGTGGATGTACCTTGCGACCAAGCCTATGGTCAACGTCATGATGAATACGTTCAAAACGTACCTAAAGAATTATTACAAGGTGTTGAAGAGCTTGCTGTTGGCACTCAACTACGTGCAACAACCGACGATGGCGAGCAAACCGTCATTGTAATTGATGTTAGCGATGATGAAGTAACTGTTGATGGTAACCATCCTTTAGCGGGGATAGATCTAAGTTTTGATGTTGAAATTCTAGAAGTACGTGAAGCAACTGAAGAAGAGCTTGCTCACGGCCATATCCACGCTGAAGGTGAAAGTTGTGGTAGTCACACTCATGAACACAGCGAGAGTGACGAAGAAAAAAATGATTGCTGTGGTAGCAGTAGCTGTAGTAGCGATAAACATTAAGACCGCGCAATTTAAAGCGAGTATAGAGCACTGATAACGAAGAATGTTGACGATAAAAGCAAACCTAGGTAAACAAACTGTTATCAGTATTCGACACTCGCAATGGTTAAACTTTAAAGACTAATTAATTTGAATTAGTCTTTAAAGTTAGTAAATTGGAAAGATTGCTCTAATTCTGCTTTACGTATCATGGCCATAACAGCTTGTAACTCATCACGTTTTTTCCCTGTGACGCGAACTTGCTCACCTTGAATAGCCGCTTGCACTTTAAACTTTTCCGCTTTAATCAGTTTGACTACTTTTTTAGCAACATCTTGCTCAATGCCTTCTTTAAAAGTAACCTGTTGACTCCAATTTTTACCAGTGGCTGAAGCCGTACCTAAGGTCATTGCCTTAGCATCAACATTACGTTTAGTTAGCTGACTACGTAACATATCGCTAAGCTGCTTTAACTGAAAATCACCTTCAGCTTTTATAGTAACCACAGGCTTCTTCCACTCAAAGCTCGCTTCAACACCACGAAAATCAAAGCGATTAGTCAGTTCTCGGTTAGCGTTTTCTACCGCATTGCGTACTTCTTCAATGTTAATCTCAGACACAATATCCATCGATGGCATAATTTTATCTCATTAAATTTCACAAAATTGTTGGCAATATTATACCTAGCAAGAAAAGGCAAACAAGCCTTTATCAACCATGATATTATCCTTATATAAAAACTCAAGTTAAGCTATTTTTGTGAAAGCTCGCCATCACCTACTATTTTTTATATTACTGCTCAGTGCAGCAATTGTACTGTTTTTTTCCAGTGCTTTATTTTTGCCAACAGAATTGAAAAACGCTATTTTTAGATCACCACAAATTGATACTATAGGCCACTTTATAGGTTTTTTTGTATTAGCCTGGGTTATGCACTCGTTTCTCAAAGTCAATTTACTGTTAACCTTATTTACTCTTTCTTTTTATGGGGCGCTCAGTGAATTGGGGCAATCTTTTTTAGGTTTTAGAAATGGTGAGTTCAGTGACTTTTTTGCAGATCTTGCTGGCATAACTTTGTTTATTTTACTGAAATTACTTTATCTCGCTTATAAAAAGTCATTTATAACTAAATCTCAGTCAGAAGCGATTTTAGAATGTCAAAAATGAATATCGTTATTGTGGGTCAAGGTGCGATAGGGTTACTCTGGTATCACCATATCGAGCAATTAACGAAAGTTACTGAAGCAGAAACTAATCATGCTGCAATTCAGCTTAGTTTACTTGCATCAAAGCGGCAGGACCTTGAGAAAAATCAATATCAGTTCACCTCATTAACAAAGAAAACAATAACTGGCGAAATAAACTACGCACAACAAGAACAACTTCGAATAGCTGACTGTGTATTACTGTGTTTAAAGTCTTATCAGATAGAGTCGGCAATTAAACAAGTAGCAAATGATTTACCTACAGGCTGCAGTATAGTACTAGCACACAATGGTATGGGAACTATCGAAAACTTACCAAAAACGGTGTTAGAAAAGCATAATATTTATACCTTACTAACCACACATGGTTGTTTACGACATAGACCTTTAGCCATAACACATACCGGTACTGGAGAATCAAGTTTAGGCTTAATATCAGGTACACAAAACAAAGAATTAGAGCAGTCTTTAACTACTTTACTTAACAGCGCTTTACCTTCAGTTATATTTAATCAAAACATCAAAAATATGCAGTGGCTGAAACTTGCTATTAATTGTGTAATAAACCCGATAACCGCTTTATATGATATTAATAACGGGCAAGTGAATGACGAAATCTTTACTCGAGTAACTCAAAATTTAATTGCAGAAATTGTGCAAGTCGCTAAGGCTGAGAATATTTGTTTAGATAAGACTGAGCTGCAAAAAAAGGTTCAACAAGTTGCACAGCTTACGGCAAAAAACTGCTCTTCAATGCGTTGTGATATTTTAGAAAAGAGAAAAACTGAAATTGACTATATTAATGGTTACATTCATCGCTTAGGTTTAAAACATAATATTGCTACACCTGAAAATACCAAAATGTGGCAAGCGATAAAAAACTTAAATTCACACCTGTAGTCTATTTTTAGTCAAAAAAACAGCCCAACACTATACCGCGATGAGCTGAATCATATTGATTGGCCAGAGCACTTACGGACGATACACTTTGACATTTGTGAAGCCATTATCAAGTAAGTAAAGCGCCTGCAACTTACTCATCACACCATGATCGCAATACAGCAAATAATCTTTACTCATATCTAAATCGCCAAATTGTGTAGCAAGTTTATAAAAAGGGATATGCTTCACTTCAACATTATCAATTTCTAAAGGATTTTCATCTTCTTCTTCAGGAGATCGAATATCAACTACAACAGCTTTGTCACTAATGTTCTCAACTAAATCTACCGCGGTTATTTCTGCTTCGGTTTCTTTAGCAATATCACGAATATCAAAAACACGTGTTTCTGCAACGACCTTATCTAAAATAGAAAAATCAAAGTTACCTTCTTCTTCTTCTATTTTTGACAAAACAGCTTTCACGGTAGGTTTTTTAGAAATAACGCCACAGTACTCAGGAATGGTTTTCGCAAAATCTTCTGTACCAATGTTACGGGCAATATCAATGATATCTTGCTTGTCATAGGCCGATAATGGCCTAAGAATAAGTGTTTCCGTGACACGATTAATTACATTTAAGTTAGTTAAGGTTTGGCTGGAAACTTGCCCTAAACTTTCGCCAGTTACTAACGCTTGAATTTTAGCGCGATCAGCAACTTTACTCGCCGCTCGCATCATCATGCGCTTAAGCACAACACCCATTTGGCTATTTTCTACTTTTTCTAATATTTCAGCCACCACGGGCTCAAAGTCTACCGCAAAGAACTTCACCTTATGAGAAGCGCCAAACTTATTCCATAAAAAATAACTGACTTGTTTAACACCCACTTCGTGAGCTGAGCCGCCTAAGTTAAAAAAGCAATAATGGGTACGAGCCCCTTTTTTGATCATTTGATAACTAGCAACACCCGAATCAAAACCACCAGACATCAATGATAAAACATCTTCTTGAGTCGCTATTGGGAAGCCACCTAGACCTTGATGACGTTCTGTGACAATAAACAAATCATTATTTTTAACTTCTAAATGAATGGTCACGTCAGGTTTTTTCAGTTTAACTTTTGCACTTTCAACCGCTTGGTTCAAACCACCACCAACATATTGCTCTACTTTAAGCGAATTAAAGTCATGACTTCCTGTACGCTTAACTCGCACACAAAAAGTTTTGTTCTCAATGGTTTTAGCGTGAACAGCTAAAGTTTTTTCATAAATATCATGCAAATCGGTAAAAGGATATTGTTGAACCTCTAAAAATAAAGGTACGCCCGGAATGCACTTTAAGGCTTCAACTAAACGTTCACGGTTTTCTGGGCTATTGTCTTTGGTGTTAACTTCAACATTATCCCAATTCATGCGCGTAGTAACTTGTTCATCGACACGGCGCAAAACATTCTTAATGTTTGAGTCTAAAATTTTGGTAAAACGTTTACGCACGGGGCGTGACTTAATGGTGATTTCAGCTTGCAGCTTTACGATAAATTTCATCGACAAATAACCTAAATAATAACGGCTGGGAATTGGCGCGCATTATATACTATTAAAAAGCGACAGGCGACTAGAACAAAGCAGCAAACTAACGGGAAGTTAATTTGCTGCTTGGGGTTTAAGTATTTATTGAGTGACTTGAATGGGTTCTGTTTCTTTCGCTTTACCTTGGTTAATTGCAATTTCAACACGACGATTTCGACGACGATTCAATGCATTTGTATTTGGCACTAGCGGGCGAGTATCGGCATGTCCGGCAACCACTAATCGCGTTTGATCAAAGTTAGGCACTTTAATTAACTCATGGGCAATAGCCACGGCACGTTTACTCGATAAGTCCCAATTAGAGCTGAACAATTCTGAATCAAGCCCTCGGTTATCGGTATTACCCGAAACCATAATTTCACCAGGAACCGTATTCAACAATTCACCAATTTCTCGAATAATAGGCCTAAATTTAGGTTGTAAAAATGCTGAACCTGACGGGAAAGAGCCGTTTTCTCGAATGCGAATAATCACCTGCTGACCTAAAGATTCTAATTCGATTGCACCATCTTGAATTTGCTGTTCAAGCTGCTCTGCAATTTTCTTCACTAAATCATTTACCTGTTCTTGAGCTGCGCTTTCCATTTGCTCTTTAGCTTGTTGTAATGATTCTGCAGACATAGCGTCTTCAGTATTTTGCGATTGACCACCACGTTCAGTACCTCGTTGCTCTTGACGACCACCCGCAGAGGTTTCATCACCTGCTTGAAACTCTAACATTTGTTGAGTCATTTCCATGGTTTGCTGTTGGATCACCTCTATCGGTGTTGGCTCAGGCTTACCAGGACGGAATTCTTGCGCAATAATACTTGTGCCTTTAGGGATATCTTTTACTTCTATTTTATTCTGAACACCGAAAGCAAACTTCATTGAGCCAGCAATTTGTTTAAACTTAAGTACATCCATTTCTGAAAAAGAAAGTAACAGTACAAAGAAGCACATAAGTAAGGACATAAGATCTGCAAAAGTCCCCATCCAAGCGGGAAGGCCCGGTGGTGGGCACTTACATTCTTTTTCAGACATATGCCCTCCTTACATTTCTCACAGTTAACAGCTCAAGGGATTGCATCATCAACTACTCGTCACCTGTGGTATCAATAGCGCGCTTACCTTCAGCTAAATAGTTTTTCAATAACCCTTCGATTACACGCGGATTTTGCCCGTCTTGGATACCTAAAACCGCATCAAGCACTAGTTCTTGGTTCATCTTTTCTTCAGCTAATCGTAGCTTTAACTTTGAGGCAATCGGAATGGCAATAACATTTGCTAGAAAAGCACCATAAAGCGTAGTTAATAAGGCAACAGCCATCGCTGGACCAATAGATTTAGGATCATCCATGTTCGACAGCATAGCTACTAAGCCTATTAACGTACCGATCATCCCCATTGCTGGCGCTACATCAGCTAAGGCCATCATCATATTTGAACCAGTTTCGTGACGTTCTGTGGTAAGGTTTATATCTTTTTGTAAAGTAGCACGAACAACGTCAGCATCATGACCATCCACTAGCATATCAACACCCTTTTGCATAAAAGGGTTTGTTATTTCAGCTTCTTCTAAAGCTAAAAAGCCACCTTTACGCGCAGCGTCAGCCATATCAACCGCTTTCTCAATTAATTCTTCTGGTTTTTCCAGTTTGAACATAAAGGCTTTGCCGATAATTTTACCAATACCGAAGAACTGACTTAAATTATAATTTGATAATACGATGAAAATTGAACCACAAAATACAATTAATACTGACTGAGTATCAGCGAACATCATGATGTCGCCAGATAGTATCATTGCCATAACAAGTAAACCGATGGCGCCAACAATACCAATTAACGTTGCTAAATCCACAAATCTCTCCTAAAACTACCAAATCCAAATAGCACTAATAAAATAATAGTACATGAAGCAATAAATATTCGCTAATACTTATGTTATCGCCCATGCAGTCAATAACTTAATAGCTTGTTTTAAATAAATATAGTCTGAACTTGAGATAAGAAGTAGTTAACGATTGAAATATGCACAGATTTATTATTTTTGATTTTTCTTTACAGAGAAACTGACGCAGTAAAAAGTACCTTTTTCGGTAAATAACAAGCTTGTTACAAATAAATGTAAGCTAATAGAAAGGAAAATAGTAACTAGAAAGTAAGTCTACATTGACCAACGCGCTTAGCTAAGGTAAGTTTGCGCCTAGTCCTAAAATGTTAGCGCCCCAGAGAAATTTACATGGCAAAGAAAAAATTAGAAAACCTCAGTTTTGAAGAGTCTCTCGTTGAGCTCGACACTATTGTACAAAACCTTGAGCAAGGGGAGCTAAGCTTGGAAGAATCTATGGCTTTATTTGAACGAGGCCTAAACTTAAGCCAGGTGAGTCAAACTAAACTGCAAGCCGCTGAACAAAAAGTGAAAATTTTATTAGAAAAAAATGGCGAGCAACAATTAACTAACTATACAGTCTCAAATGATGAGCATTCATAGGTAAAATTTGTGAGTAACTTAGTTAATTATCAACACCACCAAATGCAAATTAATCAATTTCTAACCAAACAACTTGATCAATTAGCCATCAATGATGAAAAATTACTTGCTGCGATGCGTTATGGTTTACTGATTGGTGGCAAAAGAATGCGACCTTATTTAGCCTATATCACAGGTGAAGCCCTAGGCACTGAGCAATCTGATATAGATGCCATTGCAGCTGCCCTTGAATGTATTCATGCATATTCCTTATTACATGATGACTTACCAGCCATGGATGATGACGATTTAAGACGAGGCAAACCAACCTGTCATAAAGCCTTTGATGAAGCGACGGCTATCTTAGCTGGTGATGCACTGCAAACCCTTGCTTTTGACATCCTCGCTAATCATCAATTTTCTGAAGCAGTACAAAGCAAACAAATCAAACTTATCCAACAGTTGGCAGCAGCTTCCGGCTACCAAGGCATGTGTGGTGGTCAAGCGCTTGATTTATCAGCAACCGATCAAGCAATTGATTTACAGCAGCTTGAACAATTACACATGCTAAAAACTGGGGCGCTATTGAAAGCCTGCGTATTAATGGCTGCAGAGTGCTCTATGCAAGTTAATTCAGCAGAAAAACAAGCATTAGAGCAATACGCACAACTTATTGGCTTAGCTTACCAAGTGCAAGACGATATTATTGACATTACCTCTAGCGAAGAAGAACTTGGTAAGCCAAAGGGCTCAGACCTTGCCGCCAATAAAAGTACTTATCCTGCCTTGCTTGGTTTACAAGGCGCGCAAGAAAAAGCTGAAAACTTATTGCAGCAAGCGCTTCAAGCTTTAGCTAGTTTACCGTACAATACGCAGTCTTTAGAGGAATTTGCTACCTTCATAGTTAAGCGTAGCCACTAACCCTAAATTTAATATACCAATAATAGCGACTTGAATATTACACTATGACTACAAACCTTGCTGACTATCCATTACTTGCTCAAATTGATTCGCCAAAAGATCTGCGAAATATAGTACAAGAGCAATTGCCAAAAATCAGTAATGAACTTCGTAGCTATTTATTAAATTCGGTTAGTAAAAGTAGTGGTCACTTTGCTTCAGGCTTGGGTACTATTGAGTTAACTGTGGCACTTCACTATGTATACGACACGCCTTTTGATCACCTTATTTGGGATGTTGGTCACCAAGCCTATCCTCATAAAATTTTAACGGGTAGACGTGATCAATTGCATACCATCAGACAAAAAGATGGTCTGCACCCCTTCCCTTGGCGCGAAGAGAGTGAATATGACACCTTAAGTGTTGGTCACTCAAGCACGTCAATTTCAGCTGCACTTGGCTTAGCGGTTGCCGCCGAAAAAGAAGGCTTAAACAGAAAAACTGTTGCTGTTATTGGTGATGGAGCCATGACTGCAGGTATGGCTTTCGAAGCATTAAACCATGCCGGAGACATTCGTAAAGACATGTTAGTTATTCTTAATGATAATGAAATGTCTATTTCGGAAAATGTTGGTGCTTTAAATAATCATTTTGCAAAAATGCTTTCCGGTAGTTTATATACAGGTCTACGCGAAGGCAGTAAACGTATTCTCAATAACTTACCGCCTATAAAAGAGCTAGCAAGCCGTGCTGAAGAACATATAAAAGGCATGGTTGTGCCAAGCACCTTTTTTGAAGAACTTGGTTTCAACTACATAGGCCCTATTGATGGACATGATGTTAATGGTTTAGTTGATACCATTAAAAATATGAAAAGTCTTAAAGGACCACAACTCCTTCATATTGCCACTAAAAAAGGTAAAGGCTACCACGCAGCTGAGCAAGATCCTATTAAGTACCATGCTGTGCCTAAATTTAATCCAAGCGATGCCAACCTACCAAAATCCAAGCCTACATTACCAACCTATTCACAAATTTTTGGCGATTGGTTATGTAAAACAGCTGCTGTTGATAAAAAACTAGTCGCCATTACGCCTGCCATGCGCGAAGGTTCAGGCATGGTAGAGTTTAGCCAACGTTTCCCTGACCAATATTATGATGTTGCGATTGCAGAACAACATGCTGTCACCTATGCTGCAGGTCTTGCTATTGGTGGACAAAAACCTGTAGTGGCAATTTATTCAAGCTTTTTACAGCGTGGTTATGATCAACTTATCCATGATGTTGCTATTCAAAACCTCCCCGTTTTGTTTGCAGTAGACAGAGCCGGAATTGTCGGCGCAGATGGCGCTACTCATCAAGGTTCATTTGATTTAAGTTATTTACGTTGTATCCCTAATATGACCATTATGACGCCAGCAAATGAACGTGAATGTCAATTGATGCTCAATACTGGTCATCAGTTAGATACACCAGCTGTTGTGCGTTACCCTCGTGGAAATGGTACGGGTGAAGAATTACCCTCTACCGAAGAAACCATTGAGATAGGCAAAGGCGTTACCTTGTTAGAAGCAAGTCAACAAGAGACAACCAAAATCGCATTATTAAGCTTTGGTACAATGCTAGCTGAAGCCAAGGCAGTTGCAGAGCAGCTCAATACTAGCCTTGTTGATATGCGCTTTGTTAAACCCTTAGATACCACATTAGTTGACAATTTAGCTCAATCTCATGATGTGTTAGTGACTATTGAAGATAATGCCATTGCTGGTGGTGCTGGCTCAGCGGTAAACGAATACTTATTAGCCAATGGCATTAACATCAAAGTACTCAACATCGGCATTCCTGATCACTTTATTAAGCACGGTACACAAGCCGAAATTCATCATGAATTAGGAATTGATGCTGAAGGCATGCTGAAACGCATTAAACAATTTATTGCTTAAATTTATTTATTAAACTTATTCCTTAAACGAAAAACGCCAACTTAAGTTATTAAGTTGGCGTTTTTTAACTTCTCTTAAACCCGTTTCAGCTTAAATGTTTTTAACGTCTATACGTTGTTTTTCTTGTGCTGCTACACGCTCTCGCTCTTGACGCTTTTCACAAGGGTTCTCACAATCGCATTCTTTTTCTATTCCGACACTAGCTAAGCCGCCACAACTGCCTGAAAGAGTTTTATGTTGGAAAATATAACCTACTGCCATTGCAGCACCAATGAGTAAAAAGAAACCTAAGGTAATCAAAAAAATCATCATAATATTACTACTCTTACTTACACCTGCGGGTTAATCTTAATACAAAGAACATTACTTCAAATACTGTTTGAATTTTACCGTAAACTGCTCATTAAAGCCATGCTCTGTTTTAGTGATGAATAATGCTGCCAAATCATTTTGTTGAGCAAAAATCATCCCTTGTTCTGCCCCCATCACCATTAACGCAGTCGATAACCCATCTGCGGTCATTGATGAAGGATGGATAACAGTAACTGATACTAAATTATGATCGATAGGCTTTCCTGTAGATGGATCAATAATATGAGAAAAACGCTGACCATCACTTTCAAAATAATTACGATAATCTCCAGACGTGGCTACCGAATTATCTTTAGGGATCACCACCTGATGAACTGCTCGTTGCCCACCAGAGGGATCTAAAATAGGTTTTTCAATTGCAATAGCCCAAAGCTCACCAGTATGCTTAAAGCCCTTTAATCGCATTTCTCCGCCAATTTCTACCAAGTAGTTTGAAATACCATTAGCTTCAATTAACTCAGCGACAACATCAACACCATAGCCCTTCGCTATCGTTGATAAATCGATATAAAGGTTAGGAATATTTTTAGATAATAAATTGCCTGCTAAGTGCAAATGCTGTAAACCAATACGTGCACGTGTATTTGTTAAGACGTCATCACTGGGTACTGTCTCTGGCCTTTGCTCTGGCCCAAAACCCCATAAATTCACCAAAGGCCCTACCGTAATATCTAACTTGCCTGAACTTAATTCACCTAAGCGAATAGACTCAGCTAAAACACGCTTAAAACCTTCTGATATTTCCACTGTTTCTGTGGAGCTAGATTGATTAAAACGTGATATTTCCGAGTCAGGCATATAAGTCGACATCTCTTGATTAACTTGCTCAAGAGCTGCATCGATTTGTTGCTGTAATTTAAGCGTTTCAACATGAGTAATCGTCGAAACGACCTTAATATTATAGGTTGTACCCATAGTACGCCCTTGCAGCAGTACTTCGGTTTTTGGTGAATCATTACTGGGGAAACAAGCAGTTAATGCTATAGCCAGCAAACTAGCTAACATTAGTTTGAATTTATTCATGTAAGGCGTCCAAAATTTATCATTTACATCAAGGTACTCATTAATACCTTGATGTAAATGATAAAGACGACCGAAGTCGTCTTTAAATAGTAACGATAATTAACTGAAATTTGCAGCTAATTTGCTCTAGAGCAAAGAGAAGGCGCGGAGTTGACGTTAGTCAATGAGCACCTTCGATGCAGCTATTGAGCGAAGAAGCAACAAACTAAAGTAAAATACTAGCCACCGAAGTCATCTAGAAGGATATTCTCATCTTCTACACCTAAATCTTTCAGCATGCCTATTACAGCAGCATTCATCATAGGTGGACCACACATGTAGTATTCACAATCTTCTGGTGCTTCATGATCTTTTAAGTACTCTTCATAAAGGACATTATGAATAAAGCCTGTTAAACCTTCCCAGTTATCTTCTGGTTGAGGATCAGATAAAGCTACATGCCATTCAAAGTTATCATTTTCAGCAGCTAGGCCGTTATAATCATCTTCATAGAACATTTCACGTAAAGAACGTGCACCGTACCAGAAGCTCATCTTACGTTTAGACTTAAGACGCTTAAGCTGATCAAAGATATGTGAACGCATAGGTGCCATACCAGCACCACCACCGATAAATACCATTTCATTATCAGTTTCTTTAGCGAAGAATTCACCAAATGGCCCTGAAATAGTTACCTTATCACCTGGCTTCAAGTTAAAGATAAAGGATGACATTTTACCCGCTGGTAAATGCAACTTGCCAGGAGGAGGCGTAGCGATACGCACGTTAAGCATGATGATGCCTTCCTCTTCTGGGTAGTTAGCCATTGAGTATGCACGTAAGGTATCGGTGTCTACTTTAGATTCTACATCAAAGAAGCCAAAATGCTCCCAATCACCACGGTATTGCTCTTCAATATCAAAGTCTTTGTACTTAACATGATGCGCTGGTGCTTCTATTTGAATATAACCACCGGCTCTAAAAGGTACAGACTCACCATCAGGAATACCAAGTTTAAGCTCTTTGATAAAAGTTGCTTTGTTATCATTAGAGATAACTTCACATTCCCACTGCTGAACACCAAAGATCTCGTCTTCAACTTCAATTTCCATGTCTTGCTTTACAGCAACCTGACATGCTAAACGACAGCCTTCTCTAGCTTCACGTTTAGTAATATGACCTTCTTCTGTTGGTAAAATATCGCCACCACCAGAATGAACTTCTACACGACACTGACCACAAGTACCGCCACCGCCACATGCTGAAGGAATAAAAATTCCTTTATCAGCTAAGGCACCTAATAACTTGCCACCCGCAGCAGTAGTCACTGCTTTTTCTGGATCGCCGTTTATATTTATCGTAACGTCACCACTTGATACTAACTTCGATTTAGCAAATAAAATTACTAATACCAAGGCTATAACTATCGCTGTGAACATCGATACGCCGAGAATAATTTCCATCGACCTTTCCTTAAACTTCTCTAAAGGTGCAACACAAGTTTTTTTGTATTACACCGCTAAAATTTATAACGAAATACCACCGAAAGACAAAAAGCCAAAAGCCATTAGTCCAGAAGTAATAAATGTAATCCCCAAGCCTTTAAGGCCATTTGGCACATCAGAATATTTCATCTTTTCGCGTAAGCCAGCTAATAACACAATAGCAAGTGCCCAACCAATACCTGAACCAATACCGTAAACTACACTTTCACCTAATGTTAAGTTTTTTGCTACCATAAAAGATACAGCACCAAAAATTGCACAGTTTACCGTGATAAGTGGTAAGAAGATCCCTAATGCTTGATAAAGCGCAGGGAAATACTTATCTAACACCATTTCTAAAATCTGAACTAATGCAGCAATAACACCGATAAAGGTAATAAATGATAAGAAGCTTAAATCGATAGACTCATTTGGATCTGTTATACCCATTAATGAATCTAAAGCACCTGGCGCTAATATAGCTTGATATATAATTTGGTTAACTGGTACCGCTAAACCAAGTACTACAATTACAGCAACACCTAGGCCAATAGCAGTATCAACCTTCTTAGATACAGCAAGGAAAGTACACATACCTAAGAAAAACATTAAAGCAATATTTTCAATGAAAATAGCTTTAACTAATAAAGAAATATAATGTTCCATACTATTAATCCTTCTCTACTTGTTCTGGTTTCCATTGGCGAATAGCCCAAATGATTAAACCAATAACGAAGAATGAACTAAATGGTAAAACTAATAAGCCATTACCTTGATACCAACCGCCATTTTGCGTTAATTGCAAAATTTCGACACCAAATAAAGTACCAAAACCAAAAAGTTCACGAATGAAGGCAACAGTCATCAATATGAAACCGTAACCTAAACCATTACCTATACCATCAAGGAAACTCACACCTGGCTTTTCTTTCATCGCAAAAGCTTCAGCACGACCCATTACAATACAGTTAGTAATAATTAAGCCTACAAATACGGCTAACTCTTTCGATAGCTGATAAGAAAAAGCTTTCAATACTTGGTCAACTACAATTACTAATGAAGCTATAATCGCCATTTGCACAATAATACGTACACTTGATGGAATATAGTTACGAATAATTGAAATAAATAAGTTTGAAAAAGCTGTTACGAAAACAACCGCTAAGGTCATAACTAAAGCATTCGCCATAGAGCTTGTAACAGCTAACGCAGAACAAATACCCAGTACTTGTAATGCAATTGGGTTATTATCAAAAATAGGACCCGTTAATACTTTTTTAGCATCTGAAGACATTATTGAACTCCTTCTGCGCGGTATTTAGCAATGAAGTTTTCATAACCTTCTTTACCAAACCAAAATTGCAATGTGTTAGTAACACCGTTACTGGTTAATGTTGCGCCCGATAGGCCATCTACACCGTAAAGGTCGCCTGCTTTAGCACCGCCTTTAACTAACTGTATTTTTACATCACCATTAGCATCATAAATTTTCTTGCCTGGCCATAATGCTTTCCATTTAGGGTTAAGTACTTCAGCACCTAGTCCTGGAGTTTCCTTATGATCAGAATAAATCACGCTTTTAACCGTGTTTAAATCAGAAGCTAAACCAACATAACCAAACATTAGATCCCATAAACCAGAACCAACGATAGGTAATACAACAGTATTCACTGAGCCAGCATCATCTTTAACTAAATAAACAACCGCTGTATTTGAGCGACGGTTAATACCCGCGATATCATTTTCAGGTTTAATTGAAAGTGCTTTATCACGAGAGTTACGACGTTCATCAAAGTTAAGAACATCACCTTCGATAAAATCGCCTGAGTCTAAATTAATTAAACGTGCTTCAACAAGTTCATTATAAGTACCAACAATATCTTTACCAGCACGCTCTAATAAGCCTGCAGCTTCAAGAATTTTAGTTTGTTGATCTAATAGTTTATTCGCTTTTTGTAACGGCTTTAACTGTACTGCAGAAAAAGACACTAACATGGCACAAACCACACAAACGGCTAATACGAAACCAACCGTTCTACCAAATGATTCTTTATTACTAGACATTGCGTGCAAGCCTCCGTTTTATGTTGCCTTTCACTACAAAGTAGTCAAACAATGGCGCAAACAAGTTAGCAAATAAAATAGCTAACATCATGCCTTCTGGGAAGGCTGGGTTTACTACACGTACTAGTACAACCATGACACCCACTAGCGCACCAAACCAATATTTACCAGTATTAGTAAATGAAGCTGATACAGGGTCTGTTGCCATAAACATCATACCGAAAGCAAAACCACCAACAACTAAATGCCAGTACCAAGGCATAGCAAACATTGCATTAGTGTCACTACCGATAGCATTGAATAAGAAAGATGTTGCGACCATACCACCGAAAACACCGAGTACGATACGCCATGATGCAATTCCCTTATAAAGGATATAAGCACCACCTAATAAAATAGCGAAAGTTGATACTTCACCCACAGAGCCTGGAATAAAGCCCCAAAAAGCATCCCACCAATCAGCATTCATTGAGTAATCAACTAAACCTTGGTTTGCAGCACTTAACGCCGTAGCACCAGAGAAACCATCTGCAGCAACCCAAACGGTATCACCAGAGATTTCAGCCGGGTAAGCAAAGAATAAAAACGCACGACCCGCTAATGCTGGGTTTAAGAAGTTTTTACCTGTACCACCAAAGACTTCTTTAGCAATTACAATACCGAAGGTAATACCAATAGCGACTTGCCATAAAGGAATTGTTGCCGGTACGATTAACGCGAATAGAATAGAAGAAACAAAGAAACCTTCGTTTACTTCATGTCCGCGAACCGCTGCAAATAACACTTCCCAGAAACCACCAACAATAAAGGTGACAGCATAAATAGGTAAGAAGAACACGGCACCATATAGCATCATGCTAAACCAACCGGAATCAGCTGTAAGCGTTCCACCTAGCATTGCAAATAAAGCAGTTTGCCATGTATCAGGAGTAGCAAATCCTTGGCCTAATGCAGCAACAGCTTGAAAGCCAATGTTGTACATACCAAAAAACATTGCCGGGAAAACAGCTAACCATACAGTGATCATGATTCGTTTTAAATCAATGCTATCACGTAAATGTGTTTTGCCCTTATTTACATAACCTGGAGTAAATAAACCAGTAGCGACTGCTTCATATAACGCAAACCACTTCTCATGTTTACCGCCTTTCTCAAAATGCGGCTCAATATCTTCAATAAACTTTTTCAAGCCCATGACTAACCTTCCTTCTCGATTGTGGTTAGGCAATCACGAAGGTGAACGCCGTAATCTGTTTTGCCTGGGCAAACAAATGTACATAGCGCTAAATCTTCTTCGTCTAGCTCTAAGGCACCAAGTTTTTGTGCAGTATCGGTATCACCGGCTACTAAATCACGTAATAACATGGTAGGTAAAATATCTAACGGCATAACACGTTCAAAGTTGCCAATTGGCACCATGGCGCGTGAACTACCGTTTGTGGTAGTGGTCATATTGAATAATTTCTTCGGGAAGAAATGTGACATATATGCACGAGTGACTGAGAACTTATTCGGTCCTGGATACATATAACCAATGAACTCTTTCTCGCGTCCTTCAAGGATCAAACCAACTTGTACATGATAACGACCTAAATAGCCATGAACAGCACTTGCTGTAGAACCCATTAATAATGAACCAGAAACAACACGTAATTCACCTTCAATAGCTTCACCTGCGGTCAATTCCTCAGTACTAGCACCCAAAACAGTACGAACTAATCTTGGATTTTTAGCGGCTGGGCCGGCGAGAGAAATAACACGGTTAGTATCAAGTTCACCTGAAGTGAATAGCTTACCGTAAGCGATAACGTCTTGATAACCAAGGTGCCAAACAAACTTCTCTGCACTTGCAGGTTTTAAGAAATGAATATGTGTTCCGACTAAACCTGCTGGATGCTTACCAGCAAATTCATTAACTTGCACAGTATCAGTAACAGGAATATCAGCACCTGGCGCTTTACTGACGAAAACTTCGCCATCAGTTAAACGCGATAAAATGGTTAAACCATTTTTAAATGCTTCACTTTGTTCGCTGATAACCACTTCTGGGTTTGCCGCCAGAGGGTTAGTATCCATAGCGCTAACAAAGATAGCTTCAGGGGTTGAATCGATAGCAGGAATTTTACTAAAAGGGCGAGTTCTTAACGCAGTCCACAAACCAGATTCAACTAGGTTATTTATCACGTCTTCACGCGATATTGACCCTAGTTCACTGGCTGAGTAACTTGTAAATGTTTCTTGATCATAGCCATCAACTTCAACAACTACAGATTGTAAAACACGTTTCTCGCCGCGATTAATTTCTTTAACAACACCGGCTGCTTGAGATGTGAATTTAACGCCTGGATTCTTTTTATCGCTAAAAATCACCTGACCTTTTTTAATGCGATCACCCACTTTTACAAACATGGTTGGACGCATACCCACAAACTCTTCACCGAGTGTTGCTACGGTTTTGATGGACGGACCATCATGGATTACCTGCTGTGGTGCACCTTTAACAGGAACATCTAAGCCTTTTTTTATTGTAATCATAAACACTTGCACTACTTTTGATGGGAGTATTAAAACCAAAACTTTCTAGTTTATAGCTTAAAAGCAAAAGAACCTAAGCCATAAAACCATAAGTTATTGATTTCAGTGTATTTCAGTGAATAAGCTATTTATCCTTTCGAAAAAACAGAATTCACTGGCTCTAAGTTAAATTTTTCTGGCGCGAATACTACCATAAAAACTCCTTTTTATTCTATGGTCATGATCAACTTTTCATTACAATTTAGACTATAGTGGCATGTTTTGCTTGAAAATCAGCCAAATTTTCATATTCAATACACAGCTTGCTCCAAACTACAGCCTTTGCTATTGGCTTTCACACCAATAATTTAAACTTTCCAACTTAGCTAAAAAATTAGTTTTCCTTAAAATTAAATACAGTCAAAATTCAAATCCCCACCAATAATAACTCCAAGTTTTTAAATAAAAATTGATTAGCATTAACACTTTATTAACTATTGAGCATATAATCGCCTATGAGAGCAGTTTAATTGGAATACCAAAGATGATAGAGCTAAATGAAGAAAAAATGGAAAGCATCGTTGCTAGCTTCCAAGTACCTGTAAAACCAAAAGTTTTAACAGACATGCAATTATTAATGGATGAGAGTGAACCTGATATTGATCAAATTGCTGAATTAATTAGCAATGATGTTGGTTTATCCGCAAGTATATTAAAAATCATCAACTCACCTGTTTACGGCATGAATCGTCGAATATCAGAAATTAAACAAGCGGTAATGATGTTAGGACTAAAAACAATTAACGCTCTAGTTACTGCTGTACTTTTAAAGCAATCCTTTCAAGGGGATGCCTCTATTTCACTAGAGCGTTTTTGGGATGATGCTCTTGATGTCGCTAACGCAATGACATTTTTGGGTAGTAAAATTAAAAGTAAAATACCTGTAGAGATGCTTTATACCATTGGTCTATTTCATGACTGCGGCATCCCATTATTGGCGCTCAAACATAAGAATTATAAAGATATTTTAATTGAAGCTAATAGTTTAGGCATTGATTCTACTAGTTTAGAGGAAAAGCACTATCAAACTAATCATGCTGTCTTAGGCTATTACATTGCCTCGTCATGGAATTTACCCAAAGAAATCTGCATGCTTATATTACAACACCATGAAGTAAATTATTTAAAGAATATCTCAGGCAACCAAGAGCAGTTAGCCTTCGCAGCATTAAAAGCTTCTGAAAACATAGTAGAAAAAGCCAAGCGTTTTAAATTAACACCTGGCTGGGAAAAGCTGCAAGACGATGTACTCAATGTACTAGGTATAACAATAGATGATTACACAGACATAGAGGAAGATTTTAACAATACTTTTTAGTATTTATTCCCCTTGACTTCACTGTTTTATCATTCAACGAGAACAAAAAAAGAGGCACAAATATGTGCCTCTTTTTTATGAGATTTTTCTAACAAACGTTAAGGTTTTATAAGTGATTTATCTCAACAACAGGGCTAACATCAGCGTCGTAGTCAACACCATCAACACCAAAGCCAAAGAGTTTTAAGAATTCATTATGATAGCCAACGTAATCTGTTAACTCATCAATTGTATCCGTTTCAACCGTATTCCAAATATCTGTCACACGCTGTTGAACACTATCTTCTAGCTCTTTATAGTTTTGGCGGAAACGCCCTTCTTCATCAAGACGCGGACTATCACTATAGATATTTTCTTTAAATAAATTAGCAATTTGCTCAATACAACCTTCATAAGTGCCATCAGCTTTCATCACTTTAAACATAGCTGAAATATACAAAGGCATAATAGGAATAGCTGAACTCGCTTGCGTTACAACAGCATTCAATGAAGTAACACGCGCTTGACCATTAATACTAGAGGTAGCATCATTAATCGCTGTCGCCGCTCTATCTAAATCTTCTTTTGCTTTACCTATGGTAGCTTTTCCATAAATAGGCCATGTAAGTTCTTTACCAATATAAGTATACGCAACCGTTTTTACACCTTCAGCCAATACATCAGCTTCTTTTAAGGCATTCAACCATAATTCCCAGTCAGCACCGCCCATTACATCAATAGTACCTTGAATTTCAGCTTCGCTGGCGGCCTCAACAGAAACAGAGTCAATAATTCGTTTCGATGTATTTAAGTTTTTAGTCGTTACACTTTCACCTATAGGTTTAAGTGTTGAAGAGTATACTTCACCTGTATCAGGATCAGTTCTACGTGGTGACGCCAAAGAATAGATAACTAAATCAATTTTCCCCATATCAGCTTTGATAGTTTCAATTGCTTGAGCTTTCACTTCATGAGAAAAAGCATCACCATTGATGTTTTTTGAATAAACACCTGCTTCATCAGCGGCTTTTTGAAAGGCAGCTGTATTATACCAACCTGCTGAAGCTGTTTTCTTTTCTGTAGGCGGTTTTTCAAAGAAAACCCCTAAAGTACTAGCATTGTGACCAAACGCGGCGGTAATACGTGAAGCTAAACCATAGCCAGTAGAAGCACCAATAACTAATACATTTTTAGGACCACTCTCACTTACAGACTGGCTTTTGACATAAGCAATTTGCTCGTTAACGTGCGCTTCACACCCCGTAGGGTGAGCATTAGTACAAATAAAACCACGAATTTTTGGTTTGATTACCATAAGAAAACCTTTTAAATGACTTTTTAAAGAATAAACGTATATAGAAATGTGCCGCTATTGTACCTTGCTAATAAATTAAAGAGGTACGAGCAGTTATTAAGGATAACTAGGAGTGTATTTAAAAAAAGCGTTACTCGCAAGAGTAACGCTTTCACTAGCGTTAGAAACTATGTAGAAAAGTTATTTACCACCACCTAAACAGTTAGGTGAAAGCGGCGTATTCTCAGCATAATAATCATTCCACTCTTTTTCAGTGTAGGTATGCAACGCCAAGGCATGGATTTTTTCAGCAAGCTCTTCAGATAATACTGAATTAACGGCGCGGTGACGTTTAATTAAGCGTTCATCTTCAAAGTTTTTAGACACTATGGTTACTTTAAAGTGGGATTCACTACCTGGAGGGACATTATGATTATTGCTTTCATTAATAACATCTAAATGAATTGGTGAAAAAGCAGACAGTAGTTTCTCTTCTATAGCAGCGGCAATAGTCATTGTTATTCTCAATCAGTGGGGGATACTCATAAGTCTAGCTAATCTAATTCTATATGCCATATATAAAATGTAAAAAGAAAGCGGTTATGAGTTAACTCAATGGCATTACTAAAATTTTATTTTAATAAATTTTGTCGCTATCAATCAAGAAATATAAGCCTAGTTATGACACAATAGCCACTAAATTTAAAACCTTCTTGATTATCTATCGTTATGTTAAGCCCTTTTTCTATATCTGGTAAACCACTCACTCTCAACCGTTTCCCCCTTGCTCAGGTTAATCGTAGCCTACAAGCTTGGGATGCTGCAGATGAGTATATTATCAATTACCTCAATGAGCAGGATGTAATCAAAAATGACAGCAACATATTAATTTTTAATGATGCTTTCGGCGCCTTAACCACTCAATTTTGCTCTTTAGAAAATACTGAACGCCCTAATAACGTTAAGGTTCATTGCATTAATGACTCTTTTATTAGTCAACAAGGGATTAACCACAATATAAAACAAAACTCTCTTGATAAGAGTAATATAAATTTTCTCAATTGCTTAGACGAATTACCTCGCGATGTGGATGTTATTTTATTTAAAATTCCTAAAAGTAAATCATTATTAATCGAACAATTAATAAACATTAAAAACACAGTTGCTAAACACACAGTCTTTATTGCTGCAGACCGCGCCAAAGACATTCATAGTTCAACGCTAAAATTATTTGAAAAATATTTAGGGTCTACCAAAACATCACTTGCAGTAAAAAAAGCGCGCTTGGTTTTCTGTCAGCTGGATAATCCTGATGCCGTAAAAACCTCGCCTTTTCCTACCATCTGGACAATGCCCAATAAAGCTTTAGCATGTGACTTTACCATATCAAACCATGCAAACGTATACTCGAGAGAAAAGCTTGATATTGGTGGTCGGTACTTTATTGAAAACCTCCCTAAAATCAAACCAAATAGCCAAGTTATTGATTTAGGGTGTGGCAATGGTGTTATTGGTTTAAGCGTATTAGCTAGTGAGCCAAGTGCTCAAGTACAGTTTTTCGATGAATCGCATATGGCTATTACATCAGCCAAAGAAAATATCCAACAAAACCTGCCTAAGCTCGTTAGTCAATGCCAATTTCAAATCAATGATTGCTTAAACAATGTGAACAGTAACAGTGCTGATTTGATTTTGTGTAATCCACCTTTTCATCAACAAAATGCCACAACCGACCATATTGCTTGGCAAATGTTTAAAGATAGTCATCGGGTATTGAAAAAAGGTGGTGAATTGCGCATTATTGGCAATCGCCAATTGGCTTACCATATTAAACTTAAGCGGATTTTTGGTAATGAAACCCTCATCGCTAGTAATGACAAGTTTGTCACTCAATCAGCGATAAAACGTTAATAACTCAGTAAAGAAAGTGAACTGCCCCCAATGAAAATTAAATTGTTAACCACATTATTATTAGCCACTTTACTTAGTGCCTGTAGTAACACACCAAGTCACCTTATTATTGCGCCAGAGATCCTCGCAAAGTCCAATTTACATTATGATAATATACACGCAAAACTTGACGTTGTTGATATGCGAATTGCTAATCATATCGTACAAATATTACAAGAAGATGAGCCAGCAACCTTGATTTCAGCGCAAACGCGTATAGAAGATACTATTAAGCAGACGTTAACAAAGCATTGGAAAAAGCAAGGCTTGGAAATTTCACCATTAGCAACCAATAGCATCAATATTACCGTTGAAAAAGCGGTAATAAGTGTCAACCAGCTATCAATGAACTATCAGTCACAAACAGAGATCATTTTAAAAGTCTCAGTCAATAACGGCTCTCAAACATTAACTAGTACCTTTAAAAATCGCGGTAATTCAAAGGGACCATTAACAGCTGACATAGCCGTGCTTGAACGTAACTTTAATCAAAGATTATCTAACTTAATCAATCAAATTTTAGCGAATGAAAAAATACATGCTTTTATGAAGTAACCTGCTATTAAGAGAATAAACTCATGACTTGTGTAACTAAATTTTTTAAATATGTAGCCATACTGTGCTCGATGTTAGTAGTGCAACAGAGCTTGGCGAAAAACGTCGCTATAGATCCAACAAATATATTTCCAAAAGTAAAACTAGAAACTTCAATGGGTATAATTATTGTTGAGCTTGATAGGGTTAAAGCACCTCTGACAGTAGATAACTTTTTAATGTATGTTGTGACAGGAGAATACGACAATACTATTTTCCACCGCATTGTCACCGACTTCATTGTGCAAGGCGGAGGTTACGATGCAGACTTTACTCCCAAAAAAGTAAATGAAGATATTTTTAATGAATCTGGTAATGGCTTAAAAAATGAAATTGGTACCATTGCTATGGCAAAAGAAAGTCGTCCACACACGGCCAATAGACAATTCTTTTTTAACATCAATGACAACACAAACTTAGATCCGGGTCGTCGCTGGGGCTATGCAGTGTTTGGCGCTATTGTCGAAGGAGAAGAAGTGCTCGAAGCAATAGCACAAGTGAAAACTGACTATAATGAATCGCTAGGGTGGGAAAACGTTCCTTTAGAACCAGTCATGTTAATTAAAGCAACATTATTACCTGAAGAATAGATAACAAGCTTTCACCCACAAAGCGTGAGATAAAAAATAACGCTAGCTAACCTTTACAATATCCATACAAAAAATACGTGATTTTTTTTGACAAAAAGCGGTTTATCAACAATAACTATAGATGTACGTTAATCGTTGTAGCACGTAGTTCTTTCTTAGTTTTGATTTTGTACAAATTCTTGTTCTAAGCAATAAGCATAAAAGTTCACCAAGCTAATCGGTTTATTTCACTTAAAATTTTAAGGGCACTGATACCTACAAATAAGGTTCATCATGATAATTGAGCAGTTTATCAATGACAAAATAGTACAGATGACCGCCTATATTAGCGCTGTTATCAATGAGTCTATACATTACACAGAATTAGATAAGTTTATTCTTGATACGATGGAAGAATGGGCTAGTTTACAGGTAGTTGATGAAACACCCAGTAACGCTCAAGAGCGGGTTTTTTGGCATTTAATGCATGAAGTGAGTTTACATGGTGCCCAAGCTTTACATACTAACCTCTTTTTCAAAAGTGAAATGAATACCTGTTTAGACTTTTTTAAGGGTATTGGCAGCTACCCAATTGATTGCATTGGTTGGCGACCCATGGCATAACTTCTCAAACAACTGACACTAATTAGTTGGGTTTAGCCATCAGCTTTGATAACCTAACACTTCCTTCTTAGCAATAACCATTTATTAATGTCGTCCTCTACCTTTAAACAAGCCATTTTAAATAAGCGAATGCTCATTTGCATTTTCACTGGCTTTAGCTCCGGTATGCCTTTGTTTGTCCTTTACCAATTAGTTCCCGGTTGGCTTAGAGACCAAGGTGTGAGTTTAGCTGAAATTGGCTTATTTTCATTAATAGGTATTCCCTACGTATGGAAATTTCTTTGGTCTCCACTAATGGACAGGTATTCATTGGGTGGCTTAGGCCGAAGACGCAGTTGGATGCTAGCAACACAATTACTTTTACTTTTTTCAATCGCGGCTTTTGGTTGGGTTAACCCTGTCGATAATATTTGGTCAGTTGCCTATTTAGCTGCAGCTGTTGCCTTATTTAGTGCCAGCCAAGATATTGTACTGGATGCGTATAGACGTGAACTATTGCCAGATAACGAATTAGGGCTGGGTAACTCTATCCATGTTCAAGCTTATCGTTTATCAGGCTTGGTACCTGGCTCATTAGCGTTTATTTTAGCCGATCATATTAGTTGGCAATCTGTGTTTATGGTGGTAGCAGCTTTCATGATCATTGGTGTGTTATTGACATTGTTTATTAAAGAGTTAGACACTGAACACGATGCTCCAAAGTCACTAAAAGAAGCAGTTATCCTTCCTTTTAAAGATTTCATTCAAAGCAACGGTCTCAAGTCAGCTTGTTATACGTTAGCTTTTTTAGTGTTGTATAAGCTGGGCGATAACATGGCTACCGCCTTACAAACCCCATTCTTTATCGATATGGGTTTTAGTAAAACTGAGATAGGCGTCATTGCTAAAACGGCTTCTTTAGTTGCCATGACGGTCGGTATCATTGTAGGCGGCCTTGTCATGATAAAGCTTAGTATAAACCGTGCATTATGGTTGTTTGGCTTTGTGCAAATAGCCAGTATTCTTGGTTTTGCTGCTCTTGCTGAAATAGGACATAATAACTATGCTTTAGCCATAGCAATGGGCTTTGAATATTTAGGTGTAGGCTTAGGTACGGCTGCTTTTACAGCGTTTATTGCACGCACAACAAACCCAGCGTTTGCAGCAACTCAAATTGCGTTATTTACCGCGTTAGCAGTACTACCAAGAACGTTTGCCAATGCTACGACCGGCTTCATTGTAGAGCAAATAGGTTGGACTCAGTTTTACTTTTTATGTACCGTATTAGCAGTGCCAGGCATGTTAATGCTCTTTAAAGTTGCTCCATGGAATGAGCCAATAAATAACGCAACAATAGAACAAAAAAGTTAATTAAAAAAAGAAATAGGAAGTTTATATGATCAAATTGTTCTTTTTATTACCAATTCTTATGTGTGCTATTTGGTGGTGGTACCTTAATAATCACGGCTATACCCTAAAAGAAGGGCTAAAAGGCTTTATTTATATTTTGTCTTTTAATGCTGTCATTGTACTTTTTTTCGTCACTATGCTTTATGTCACTCACAGTTAACTTATTCGCTTAACAAATGCGTTAGCAAATCGCATAGCTGCTTTATCGTCCATATTAAAATATAAAGATGGCTCTATTAATTCAGCTTCCATTAATGCAAATTCAACTCCCTGCTCAGCAACACGAACAAAATCAAGACGAGCGTATAACGGCATTTCACCCACTTGCTGGGTTATAGCAAGCAATGCTGCTTGTCCTTGTGTCAATAATGACTCTTCAGGAGTAATAGATTGTAGTCGCCCGCCATGTTCTTCTTGTACTCTAAAATCATCCTTTTTCGGCGTTTTTAAAATAGCGTGGCTATATTGACCATTGAAATAAAATAATGAAAACTCACCTTCATCGATAACACTAGCAATAAAGGGTTGAACCATAAAACTACTCGTTGAAAATACAGTTTCTAGCTCTGCAATAACTTTTTTGCTAATTGATTTTTGCAGCCAAAAAGTATTATCCGCATTAGCACTAATTCTTGGCTTAATGACCAATTGCTGACAAGTAAAATGCTCGAAAAAATCTGCTAAATCTTGTTCTGCGAAGTTTGACTGCCATAAGGTAGGGACAATATGAACATTTTGTTCAGCTAACGATTTTAAGTAGATTTTATCAATATTCCAACGAGTTGTAGCTAGCGAATTAAGTAATGGTGTTTGTGATTGTTCTATTTGCGCTAATACGGCTAAAAAAGCCGTTGCATCATCTTGGTAATCCCAAGGGCTACGTATGATAACCGCATCAAAAGCCTGCCATTGGACATTATTTTCTCGCCATGATACTAACTGAGTTTGCCATCCCAGTTCAGCAAGCGGTTTATCCAATAAACTATCATAACATTCAAAATCAGACAGGTTATCCATAGTCAAAATTGCGCAACGCTTCATTAAACCTCTCCCCAAAAAACTGGTAAATCTGAAAAATAATAACAAATAATCAAGCTGTTATTAAGCAATATCCACTAAGGTGTATTATTATTTAACTACTCAATGATTAAAGTTTTCTAGATAAAAACAATTAGGATTGCCATGATAATTATTGATCAAAATGTGTTAGACGATATCTCTCGTGGTTTTTCAGTGCCCGCCCAACCCAAACTACTTCTTAATTTATTGAAGCTGATGGCTGAAACAGAGCCTGACATCAATGCTATTTCTGAATGTATCAGTAAAGATATAGCTGTGAGTGCCGCTGTTTTAAAAGCAGTAAATTCTCCTTTATATGGATTAAGCAGAACAGTTACCGACATAAAAATGTCAGTTAATTACATAGGCATTTATGGCATCGTTATGTTGGTCACAGGGAGTTTATTGAAAAAAAGCTTCGATCCAAAAAGCTGTAGTATTGATCTCGAAGATTTTTGGGCTGCCGTTACCGATACCTCTAATGCCACAATGACTATTGGCAAACTATTTAAAAAAAATATACCTATAGACAAGTTATCTAGCTTAGGTTTATTTCATGCCTGTGGCATTCCTGTTATGGCGATGAAATATCCAAATTATCAAGATATTATCGATCAAGCCTTAGTCACTTCTGAACTTTCACTCATTGAATTAGAAGAAAAACATTACCATGCTAATCACGCTACCATTGGCTATTACGTTGCGAGTTCATGGCGTTTACCCAAAGATGTCTGCCAAATAATTCTCCAACACCATGAACGAGATTATCTAGATAAGCTAGATGGCTCCGTTGAACAAGATTTATTCGCCATTTTAAAACTTGCCGAGCATGTTATTTCATTAAAATATTTAGATTGCTCATCGCCTGACTGGCCATATTTAGAAGAAGCGGTACTGAAAGTACTGGCAATAAAAGTAGAAGAGCTGCCTGATATTTTGCAGCAAATAACAAGCGCTTTATAAGACACTAGGAAGGTAGGCTATTAGTGAACTTAGCCCATGACAACAACATGGTTCGAAAATCAACCAAACCACAATCAGCGCTTTCATTTTGATCAATATGAATATGCTCTGAGGTTAGCATATCAGATAAAGGCTCTGCGCCATTTAAGCTGACATTAGTTTGAATGGCAACATCATGTTGATTTATTGCCACGGAATATTCGTGACCAGGGATAACAACTTCACTTTTCAAGCCTTTTTCTACTTGATCTATCGCCGTTAAAAGCTGTGTTAATTTATGGCTATCATTCCCTAATTCAACCTCAATCCATGGACCAACTATTTCGTGTTCTAGTGAAAAGCGTGCTTTTGCTTCACCGGTTATTGCATCATGTATAAATTCATATTCCATAAGCGTTCACTTTCTTTTGACATTAGCTACTCTCACTCTTAATTGTAGCAAAAATTAACCTTTGCAATGCTTAATTACCGCTAAAAAACTGCAAGCTATTCATTAACCGATGAATTAATTTTCTTTAAGGTTAGGTAATACAAAGTCATTGCTTTATACATCAGTATCAATAAGTAACTAAATTCAAGAAAAAGCAAACCTGCCAATAACCAAAATAGGTTTGGTGCTATAACCGTAGTAAACAATATGAACCCTGTTACAAGGTGTAAATTAAACAGCCATTGGCCATGTGATTTAGGCATAAATTCATGCATATGTGGAATATATTGCATTGCTGAAAAATCAGTTAAACACAACTGTTGTAAGTGGGTATAACTCAAAAAGGGTATTATCTTTAGCAACATCCCTTGAATAACAGACACTAAATAGAAAAAAATAAAGATAACTGTCATCAATAGCGTTTTATTTTCAATAAATATAAGGCTTAAATATTGGTTAGGGATGAAATAAAAAACATTCAATACAAGCAAACTAATGGCTGATAATTGCCAAAAATAAATACTGGTATCGGCTACTTTGCGTTTTCGGTTACTCGTTATCAAAAGTACACTAATTGCATAAATGCTGTGTAATAAGAACATCACAGTCAGTGACATTGTTGGCAGAAAGATATAGCAAAATAGTAAAACCAATAGAGTAACAGGTAAAAATCTACTAATAACTTTTGGAAAACTGGGAGCCACATGAAACATAGGAATAACCTGAAAGCTAACCGAGATAATCAACATACTTCCCCAACCAACTAGCCCCCATAAGGCATGCATATTCGTTAACTGTTTTGAAATGAGTGTTATCTTTAAATATTCAGGCAAAGGAATTTCAGCAATATTTATTTGCGTACGTATCAGCAAAAATAGTCCTATCACTAACAACAAAAAAAGCGCAAATATCGCAAAACGTACACCTAAAATAGTGTCACCTTGACTAAGTTTTTTCATCAAAACCCAAAGCAAGGCAATAATATAAAGACTTACACCGATTCCTAGCAACAGAATACTTGTGTGTAATATCCAAGTAGCAGGTATCATAAAGTAAGCCATTAAGCACAGTGTGCCAACAGTCAGCAATGCATGACTAGTCATAGCAGTAAAACGAGGGTTTGGCACGCCGATACCGCCAACCACGGGTAGTATTTGTAATAGCGCGCCCATCATTACCATAGTAATAAATCCAAGAACAAAACCATGAGTGACTGCTAATGTGCTAGGGTGCCAACGACTTAGCCACATTGCTTGTTCTGAAAAAAGCATGATTCCCGCACAAATAACGACAAATAACGGGGCCGTTGCAAAAAAACGAAAAGGTAAATCGATGGGAGGAAGCGCATTAAAAGATAAGCCAGATATTTTCATTGACCATCGCCTTGGTTGATTTCCCAATAATGCTCAAAAATTGCTTGAGCTTCAGCAAAGAAAATATATAAGGTAACATCATCTTGGCCATGCACTTCACAATGATATGAAAAGCCAGCCAAAGTCAGTTTTTCATAAAGAGGGAAAGGTTGTCGCCTGTGTTTCACAAGCAAGCATTCATGCTCTGATAACTGGGCTAAATGCGATAATATTACCGTCATGGGCTCTGGTGGTGCTAATTCGCTCACATCAACCGAGATAAACGTTAAGTTATCCGTCATAACAATTTACCAGATGTTGGTTTTCTCTTATTAACACAAGCATATTGTTACCTGTATTCAGGTACCTCTTTATGTTAACTATAATAAACTCAACTTAAGCAGCGCTAAATTGCGCGACCAAATCCTGAGCATCAGTAAGGTGTTGTGACATCATAGGATAAAGCATCATTTCCTCTTTCATATTATGTTGCTGCATCATCACCATTAAAGTTTCTGACAATCCTAAATATTCATCTTTCTCTTTTGCAGCAAGGGCATTATCTAACTCTTGCACTAAGTTTCTCATTTGCTGGTGCTCCATACGCATAACTTGAGTTGGCCCTGCTGTCATACCCGTAGCTTGTTCAAACTTTGGAAATAAAACATCTTCTTCCTGCTCAAAGTGTTGAATTAGCTCTTGTGCAAAACTTTGCCACTTTTCAAGCGCTAACGGCCAATTTTCTTGTGAAACATAGGTTTCAGCTTCAGAAAAAATATCATCACATTCTCGATGTTTTGTTGTCATATAGTCAGTAATAGAAGTCATAATGGCTCTGTCTTATATATAAAAAGTTAAACGCAAAACCATTTTGCTATAGTCAATCAAGTGCAACCTTGACCTGCAATAAGAAAATTCAAATTGATTGTAGAAATCATTCCTTTAAACAATTTTTTCAACATTGTGATTAGCCAATCATTAAACTGAAAAAACTAACATATCTAACTTAAGTAACATAAGTAAAGGCGATGTATCATGTGAATATTGATGCTATAGTAATGACGGAAAAAAGATATAAGTTGCAAAAACAAACACTTTATCGGCAGCACAGATTAGTTACCACTTACAACACTATGAAATAACGCAAGGAATTAACGATGAAAAAAATACTTTTACTTATAGCCATTATCTTATTCACTCAACCTGTTTTAGCCGATGATAACGCTAAAACAACAATTGCTAACTTCAAAAAATCTGGCCAACTAGATAACTTTTTCAAGAAAGCATATGGTTATGCTGTTTTTCCTTCTATCGGTAAAGGTGGCTTTGGTATAGGCGGCGCCTATGGTAATGGTGTTGTGTACAAGCAGGGGAAAAAATCTGGCACCGCATCAATGACCCAAGTAACAATTGGCTTCCAAGTGGGTGGCCAAGCATTTAGTGAAATAATATTCTTTCAAGATAAAAGAGCATACGACAAATTCACAAGTGGTAATTTTGAGTTTAGTGCCCAAGCTTCTGCAGTGGCAATAAATGCAGGTGCTAGCGCTCAAACGAGTACGACAGGAACTTCCGCTGGTGCAGGAACAAAGCAAGAAAACAGTAAACAAAAAGGTACTTATCAAAATGGTATGGCTATCTTTACTTACATAAAGGGTGGCTTAATGTATGAAGCTGCACTAGGCGGTCAAAAGTTCAGTTTCGAAAAGCTTGATAAATAACTTCAAAATTTTTTGATAAGTCAGAACCTAAGCAAAAAAACAAAAAAGGAGTAACTGATAAGTTACTCCTTTTTTTATGAACTTTGATTATATCTATTGAATAATTGATCATTCAGCTAGAACAAGTGAAATACTTATTTCAATAGCTATTATTCTCGAAAGTTTTTCTTTGCGGTCATTTTCCTAAATGTATTTGGAAACAGGCGCGCAATGGTAGGCGCCCAATAACTAATACCTTTACCAATAACAACCTCATCTTTATCCTGCTCAATAGCCTTCACCATTTGCATCGCACAATCTTCAACGGGGATACCATGTTTGATTGAACCCGCAACTCTACCAAATTGACTACCGTCAGCAACCATTGCATTGACTGAAATTTGAGTTTGTACAAACCCTGGGCAAATAGTTAGCACTTGCAAGCCATTAACACTTTCTTCAGCACGCAAACAATCCATATAGCCTACAACAGCATGTTTAGAAGCACTATAACCTGACATACTTTTACCACCCACTTTACCTGCCACAGAGGAAACCGTGACTATCATCCCCTGTTCGCCTTTTTCTATGGCATTAAGCATACTTGGCAATACGGCTTGCGTCATAGCGACAGTACCAAAGTAATTCACTTCCATTACTTGTCTTTGCACGGCAAGCTTGGTTTCTCTTGCGGTGCCACGCTGGGCAATACCGCCATTATTCACAAGAATATCTACAGGGCCATTTTCACTAATAAACTGTTGAACTCGTTCTGTAACTTGCTCTGCATCCGCTAAATCGATAGCAACCACTTGATGGCGATCACTATTCACTAAACGCGCTTTTAATTCATTCAGTTTATCTGTATTACGAGCAGACAAAACTAGAGAAGCGCCTTTGTTCGCACAAGCTATCGCTAACGCTTCACCGATTCCTGAAGATGCGCCAGTGATCCATATTTTTTTATTATTTATATTCATGAATGCTACCCACCTACAGGTTATTAACTGCTTTTAACACCTAATAATTCACGTATAGATAGCGTTATTTCTTCAATTTTACTGGCATCGGCAGGAGCAATAAAAATAGTATCATCGCCAGCTAAGGTGCCAAAAAGGCCCGCTGATTCTCCCATACTATCCAGCATTCTTGAGATAAGTGATGCACCACCAATACCCGTTTTCACAACGATCAGCATGCCGTTATGCTTTACACTCAACACTACTGATTCAATAGCGTGTTTAGATTTAGGCACAGCTAATTCATCAGGTAAAATATAAATCATCTTATTATTAACATTACGCGTTTTAACAGCACCTAGTTTTGACAACAAACGTGAAATTTTAGCTTGTGACATATTTTCAAAACCTTGTTTAGACAAAGCTTCAGCTAATTGCCCTTGTGAGCCATAACATTGCTCTTTTAATAAACGTTTAAAGGCTTGTACAAGCTTTGATTCATTTTGCTTTCTAAGTGTGGTCATTGATATGACATCTCGCAGTAATTGTTCGTTAAATAAGAAGTATAATAGCTGGTCTATTCTACATCAGTAAATTGTCATTCTACACGAAAAAAACCTTTAGACACAACTCGCTTTAGCAGGAGTAATAAAGATCTTTTCTAGTAATCGACAAACAAAAAGGTCGCCATGATAGGCGACCTTTAATAAGATTAATAAAGCATTATACCTAAGCGAAAATGCCTTTCATCATCCAGAAGAAAATAATCGACAAACCAGCACCTACCGGTAAGGTAATTACCCAAGAAACCACAATATTACGTACTACTGACAAGTTAATTGCTGCAATACCACGTGCCATACCTACACCTAATACAGCACCAACAAGTGTTTGTGTTGTAGAGATAGGTAAACCAGCACCTGATGCTATAACCACGGTACAAGCCGCTGCTAACTCAGCCGCAAAACCACGACTAGGAGTTAAGTGCGTTATGCCTTTACCAATAGTCGCAATAACTTTATGTCCAAAAATAGCAAGACCGGCAACAATACCAAAACCACCTAGTGGTAAAATCCACCAAGCAAGTGTTGATTTAGCTGCAATTTGTCCACCATTATCAACAATACTAACTACTGCTGCTAGTGGCCCAATCGCATTTGCTACATCATTAGAGCCGTGAGCGAATGCCATACAACATGCAGTGACAATCATGAGTATCGCAAAAACTTTCTCAACATTAGCATAATGAGTTTTAACCGCGGCTGACTCATCGAAATTAATACGACTAATAAAGACTTTACCTATAAGCGCTACAATAAAGGCGGTAATAATCGCGTAGATATAACCTTCTGTTGAATCAATATGTAAATTTAGGTGTTTTAAACCTTTTTTGATGGTTACTAGCGCAAGTACAAAGCCTGCTAAAAACATATAAAGCGGTACCCAGCGTTTAGCTTGCTGTAGTGGCTTGTCTGTATCAAAAATAAGTTTCTGCGCACTGTTAAATATGAAGAAGGCAATCACACCAGATATTAACGGCGTTATAATCCAGCTACCTACGATGCCACCTACTTTAGACCAAGTAACTGCATCAACACTGACACCCATAGCAGCAAAACCTACAATAGCACCAACAATTGAGTGAGTAGTCGATACTGGCCAACCTAAAGCTGAAGCAATAAGTAGCCAAGTTGCAGCGGCAAAAAGTGCTGAAATCATACCGAAAACAAGTAATTCTGGGGTATCAACAAAGAAACTGGCATCAATGATGCCTTTACGAATAGTTGAGGTAACTTCACCACCAGCTAAATATGCGCCAGCAAATTCAAATACCATAGCGATAAGAATAGCTTGCTTAATAGTTAATGCTTTCGAGCCAACTGATGTACCCATTGCATTTGCAACATCGTTAGCACCAATACCCCACGCCATAAATAAGCCAACTAGCGCGGCAATAATAACCAAGGTTGAACCTGAGTTAAGTAAAATTTCCATCAGTTAAACCCTATTTTCTAGCTAAAAGAATTTCTAAACGTGCACCAACACGCTCAGCAAGATCGGCTAAATCACCAACCCAATCAATAATTTGATATAAGAACATGACATCGACTGGATTTAAATCGCTTTCCAGAGCTAATAACTCTTTACGTAAAGCTATTTGCATAGAATCAGTGTCATTCTCAATATCATCCAATTGGTTGATCATTTTTTCAACAAGCTCTACTTCACGACCTCGAAAACCTGTTTCTAACAAGTCATCTAACTCATTAATCGCTTCTGCAGCTTTTTCTGTTGCCGCAATACACTGAGCTAAATAAAGGTTAAATTGCTCTTGTAAACTTAATGGTATTTCTAATTTTCTTCCTAAAATACGACCTGCAATATCCTTTGCTTTATTTGCTATTTTGTCTTGCTGAGTAAGTAGCTCTAACAAGTCAGCTCGCTCAACTGGCATAAATAAGCCACTAGGTAACTCTAAACGTAACTGACGTTTTAATGCATCAGCATCTTGTTCAAGCTTAGAGATTTTACGACGAACTTTGGCGGCTTCACTCCAATTTTTATCGCTACAAGCGGCAAAAAAAGGAATAAGTTGATTGCTACACTTAACAACCAATTGGATATGTTTTTCTAACGGTTTAATGGGCGACTTTGCAAAAACACCCAATATTGAATTTCTGGCCATAATATGTTTCCAGTTTTTGTTGCAGATGATTCGCGGCGGATCATAACGCATTTATTTTGCAATTACTAAACGCAAGCAAATCTATTTTCACTATACTCGTTCCGGCAAATTATATGACAGAAATATGACAGAAATATGACAGAAATAAAACTGTTATATTTCAATTAAATACAATAATTTCATTTCAGATGAACAACCATTACAGCGATTAAAGCCCAGAATTATTTCAAGAAAAACTTATAAATTAATTTGTGAATTAATTTTCCATAAGGAGGCAATGCCAGAGAGGTTGAGTTAATTTTTCCTTTTTGAAAAACTGACTTTGCTTTTGAGAAAGTCAAGAAGCCTTCATGACCATGGTATTGCCCCATACCTGAAGGCCCTATACCACCAAAAGGTATATCCTCTTGAGCAACATGCATAGCTGCATCATTTATACAAACACCACCGGCATGCGTTTGCGATAATACTAACTGTTGTGTGTCGCTGTCATGAGAGCATAAATACAATGCTAATGGCCTTGGCCTAGCGTTAATATAGTCAATAGCTTCAGTTATATGCTCATAACTAACTATGGGTAATAACGGGCCAAAAATTTCATCCTGCATCAACAACATTTCATCATTAACATTATTGATTAACGTTAAGGGGATTTTACCAACCGTAATGCAGTCCTGTTCACTATCATTACTAAGCTTTGTAATCACAGCGCCTTTAGATTCTGCGTCACTCAATAATTCGGTTAATCGCTGCAATTGTGCTTCATTAATAATACTGCTGTAATCTTTATTATCAGCAACACTTGGATACATTTTGCTAAACTGCTTACTTAATGTCTGTTTCAGTTCATCAATACGTGTAGTAGGACAAAGAATATAGTCTGGCGCGACACAAGTTTGTCCCGCATTTAAAGTTTTTCCCAGAATAAACCGTGACACGGCATCTTTGATATCAATACTATCATCAATAATAGTTGGCGATTTTCCACCTAATTCCAATGTGACAGGCGTTAGATTTTTAGCAGCTGCCGCCATGACTATTTTTCCAACCCGGGTAGAGCCTGTAAAAAGTAAATGATCAAAAGCTTGCGAGGAAAAATGTGCCGCCACATCAGATCCCCCATGAATCACAGCGACTTTACTACGAGGAAAAGCACTCTCTATAAGCTTTTTAACAACTTCATTGGTCTCAGGGGTAAATTCAGACATTTTAATCATAGCCCTATTACCAGCAGCAAGTGCCGTTGTTAGTGGGCCAAGAGACAAAAATAATGGATAATTCCACGGGGTAATAATACCTACTACTCCCAGAGGCTGATACATAACAAACGCTTTAGCAGGTTGAAATAATAAACCGACATGGCGTTTAGACGGCTTCATCCACTTCTTAATATGCTTTATCGCATAATTAATCCCCATAATAGTCGGCATTAAATCACCCATTTTACTGTCATCAATACTGCGACAACCAAAATCTTTTGACAGGGCATCAAGTAAAGCATCTTGATGTTCAAGAATGGCAGACTTTAAGCGTAATAAATCATCGATACGCGTCTCCAATGATGGATATGGTTGTTTTGCAAAAGCTTGTTTTTGCTCAACTAACGCTTTATCAAGTATTGAAATTTCTTGTTGATCATCTTCTGAACTATATAAATTATTAGCCATAATCAGCTGCCTTAAATTTGCGCTTGTCATCAAAGACTTTGTGCAGTTACTATATCAATTACCTATAGATAGTTAGTATACCTAACTGCTCCGATGAGCCATATAAGCATAATATTTGGCTATTGGCGACAGTTTTCTCAACATGATAAAAATAGAATAAATGTATGAAAATTGAAAATATAATGAGTAAAGATTTAATTACCCTTTCAATGGATACTCCTTTAAGCAAAGCAAAGGAAGTATTTGAAAATAATAATATTCATCATTTACTGATAACAGACGACGATGAATCATTAGCTGGGGTGATTAATGACAGAGATCTATATAAACATTTAAGTCCTACGGTTGGAACAAGTCAAGAAACTCACAGAGACACGGCATTATTACAAAAAAAATTACACCAAATAATGAGCAGAAGCCCAGTTACAGCAAGGCATACAATTCCTGTAACAAGCGCGGTACTTTTGTTTGATGAAAAGCATATATCTTGCCTGCCCATTGTTGATAAAGACAATAAACCCATAGGCATTATCACCTGGCGAGATATTCTAAAAGTATTAGCTTTACGCTATAAAAAAAAGCTAACCGCGAAACAATAACGCACTGTTAGCTTTTCGAAAAAGTTGCGTATTAGGTTGAACTAAAATAACTTAAATCCAACCTAATACTCATTAATCTTCAGTGGGCTCTAGCCCATCAATTGTAACCCCAGCTAAGCCACCAGCACCGCCTTGCTCATTACTGCGAAGTTTAATCATCAAGCGTAAATCGTTAGGTGAATCAGCATGATGTAAAGCATCAGCATAAGTTATTAACCCTTGCTGATATAAAGTAAATAGCGCCTGATCAAAGGTTTGCATACCTTGTTCATTAGACTTCTCCATTACCTCTTTAATGCTGCCTACTTCGCCTTTTTTAATCAGTTCACCGATATAAGGGGAATTCAATAAAATTTCAATGGCGGCAACGCGGCTATTACCATCTCTGGTTGGTACTAATTGCTGAGCAATAATACCGCGTAAATTTAGTGCTAAATCGAACAATAATTTGCCATGCTGCTCAGCTGGTACTAAGTGCATAATACGGTCAATTGCTTGGTTGGCATTATTAGCATGTAACGTGGCAATACATAAATGGCCTGTTTCAGCAAAACTTAACGCATGTTCCATAATTTCCTGACTACGAATCTCACCAATTAAGATAACATCAGGGGCTTGACGTAATGAGCTTTTTAGCGCGGCATCAAAAGACTCAGTATCTAAGCCGACTTCACGCTGGGTGATCATACTTTTACCGTGTTCATGTACAAATTCTACCGGGTCTTCAATAGTTAAAATATGGCCTCGAGAATTACGGTTACGATAACCAATCAAAGATGCCATAGAGGTTGATTTACCTGTACCTGTACCACCGACAAACAGTACTAAACCACGTTTAGACATCACAACATCTTTAAGTACCGACGGTAATCCAAGCTCATCAACATCAGGAATTTCAGTAACAATGCGACGAATAACCATACCCGCCATATCACGTTGCCAAAAAGCTGAAATACGAAAACGCCCTATGCCGTCAATTGAAATAGCAAAGTTACACTCTTTTTCTTGATCGAATTGGTTCTTTTGCTTTTCATTCATCGCATCATGCACCAGACCAAGTGACTCATCTGGCGTTAAAATATGATCAGATATAGGCTGTAGCTCACCATTAATTTTTGCACTTACGGGTAATTTGGCGGTAACAAACATATCAGAAGCGTCTTCTGAAACCATTTTTTCTAATAACTGATGAAAACTCATATAATGTCCTATTTATGCTAGTAAACTAGTAACTGCTAAATTGATTTTTATCTACTGCTTTTTCCATCGCTGCGCCTTTAGAAATCATGCCGCGATTAACTAAGTTTTGTAAACATTGATCCATAGTCTGCATACCATTAGACATACCTGTTTGAATAGCACTATACATTTGCGCAATTTTATCTTCACGGATCAGGTTACGAATAGCAGGAGTACCTATCATAATTTCATGCGCAGCCACTCGACCACCACCAGTTTTCTTAATTAAGGTTTGTGAAATAACCGCACGTAAGGATTCTGACAACATAGAACGAACCATAGATTTTTCTTCGCCTGGGAAAACATCAATAATACGGTCAATGGTTTTAGGTGCAGAAGTCGTATGTAAGGTACCAAATACCAAGTGACCCGTTTCTGCAGCGGTCATGGCTAGGCGGATAGTTTCTAAATCACGCATCTCACCAACAAGGATAACATCGGGATCTTCACGTAACGCTGAGCGTAACGCCGCTTCAAAGCTCAAAGTATCACGGTGTACTTCCCTTTGGTTAATCAAACACAATTTATTTTCATGCACAAATTCAATAGGATCTTCAATGGTCAAAATATGATCATGTTTTGCATTATTTATATAATCCACCATCGCAGCTAAAGTTGTAGATTTACCAGAGCCCGTTGGCCCAGTCACTAACACCAAGCCACGTGGAGTATCGGCAATGTCTCTAAAAATATCAGGGCAACCTAAGTCATCAAGCGATAATATTTTACTTGGAATGGTACGAAACACCGCTGCTGGACCACGATTTTGATTAAAAGCATTTACCCTAAAGCGCGCTAAGTTAGGTACTTCAAAAGAGAAATCCACTTCTAAATTTTCTTCGTATTCTTTACGCTGCCTATCATTCATTATGTCATACACTAAAGCATTCACATCTTTAGCATCGAAGGCTGGAATGTTAAGTTTTCGCACATCACCATCAACACGAATAGAAGGCGGAGTGCCTGTTGATAAATGTAAATCTGATGCATCATGCTGCACACTAAATGCTAGTAGTTCGGTGATATCCATAAAAAACCTCGGTGGTGTTATCTGTTAAAGTATCAAGTGTTAAAGTATTATCTATAAAAAATATGTTTGTCAAAGCCTTAAAATCAGCAGCTTTCGCTTAAAACCATGAATAATATTAAAGAAAACATTACTAAAATAAACGCACAAATTCAGCAAACTTGCCTCAATAATAATAGGCAAAATTCTGTCACTTTGCTCGCCGTTAGCAAAACCAAACCTATCTCTGCTGTAGAGCAAGCTTATCTTGCTGGACAACGAGACTTTGGCGAAAACTATCTGCAAGAAGCGATAGAAAAAATCACCAGCTTGTCAAACTTAACGGATATTTGCTGGCACTTTATAGGTCCTATCCAATCTAATAAAACTAAGCAAATAGCACAACATTTTCACTGGGTTCACACCGTAGACAGAGCTAAGATTGCACAGCGACTTGACGCCCATTTAAGTGAACAAAGCCAGCAAAATAATTGCCAAGATACTCCGCTAAACATTTGTTTACAAGTGAATATTAGTGAAGAGCCATCAAAATCTGGCATTATGGCTAATGAGATGTTGTCACTCGCCAAAGTGGTTGATAATTGTGATAATCTTACCTTACGAGGTTTAATGGCGATTCCGGCTAAAAATGCAGCAGATGATAGTTATCAAAAAATGCAACACTTGTTTAAACAGTTACAAGCCCAATATCCAACAGTAGATACCCTTTCTATGGGCATGTCGAGTGACTTAGATATTGCTATAGAGCATGGCTCTACCATAGTAAGAGTGGGCACCGCTATTTTTGGTCAAAGAGAGAAAAAAGCAACATAATTGAATTGATATAAAGAATCGATTCATATTTTAAAAAGGTGAGCGAAAGTTTTCGCTATGAGAAGATAATGAAAAAAATAGCATTTATTGGCGCTGGAAATATGGCACGTGCCATCATCATAGGCTTAGTAAATTCAGGTGTTGACGCTAACGACATCATTGTTGCTAACCCTTCTGCTGAAAAAAGATTACAACTCGCCAAGGAATTTGGCGTTCATCAAACCGACGATAATATTGAAGCTGGTGAGTTTGCTGACATTATCGTGTTAAGTGTTAAACCACATTTTATTTGTGATGTGTGCCAACAATTAACCAATGCGATTGATATTAGCAACAAGCTTTTCGTCTCTGTTGCTGCAGGTACAACCGTTGCACAAATCCAACAAGCACTTAACTCAAAATCTCCAGTAGTAAGGGTGATGCCCAATACTCCATCTCAACTAGGTTTAGGCATGAGTGGGCTATTTGCTTCTGCAGAAGTTAATGATGAACATAAAGCTGCCAGTAATAAATTAATGTCAGCCGTGGGTAAAGTGATTTGGCTGGCCACTGAAGATAAAATTAATGATATCATTGCTGTTGCTGGCTCTGCGCCAGCTTATTTTTTCTTGTTTATGGAAGCAATGGAAAAACAAGCCCAGACACTTGGCTTTACTGTTGAAGAAAGTCGAATGCTTGTACAACAAACCGCATTAGGTGCCGCCCAAATGGTTGAGCATAATAATGTCCCAATCAGTACCTTAAGAGAAAATGTAACTTCCAAGGGAGGCACAACATTTGCTGCTCTTGAGCAATTTAGAAAAGATGGTATTGAAGAAATGGTAAGCAATGCAATGAATGCAGCAATTGCTCGCGCTGAAGAAATGGCTAAAGAAGGTTAACATAATGGAAGCTATAATATATTTACTAAGATTCGCCTTTGACGCACTACTCATGATTTTAATCATGCGCGTATGGCTACAATGGGTGAAAGCAGATTTTTATAACCCATTAAGCCAGTTCATTGTAAAAGTATCAAACCCATTAGTGATACCGCTTAGACGGATTATACCTGGTTTAGGTGGCATTGACTTAGCTACTATAGTTGTTGCTTATATTGTTGCCACATTAAAGTTTGTGACCTTAGCCGCATTAGCTGGTGAAAGTCTAGGAACACTCGCTTTTTACATTGGTTTATTAGTATTGATTAAGCAAGCTGGCTTTATGCTATTTGTCATCATGATCATCATGGCAATCATGAGTTGGGTAGTACAAGGTTACAATCCAACACTCATGATTTTCCATCAACTAACTGAGCCCTTCTTAAACCCAATTAGACGTATTATTCCTAACATGGGTGGATTAGATTTATCCATGATAGTGGCATTTTTAATCATGAATGTGATTAATATATTGTTATCAGGCTCACTACCTTACTGGGGTGCTTTGTAGCACTTACTCTTAGGTATAAAGCAGGATTTATAGCTTTTAAAATCACCTCTGACAAAATGAGCTTAAAAATAAGGCAAATAAGATGAAAACACTAAGTAAAATAGTCATAGTGCTTGGTTTAACTATCGCTTTTATCACTGGCGCTAATGCCGAAAATATGAAAAAGCTTGGCTCAATGAATGTGCATTACATGGCCATTGGCTCAACCTTTTTCACACCTGAAATTGCCAGAGCATACGGTATAACGCGAAGCCGATATAATGGGCTAGTGAATATTTCTGTGCTTGATAATACCAAGCCCAATACCCCAGCTAAAAAGGTCAGTATTACTGGGCAAGTTAAAAATAATTTAGGGCAGTTTAAATCGCTCGAATTTAGTGAAGTAAAAGAAGGCAGTGCCATTTATTATTTAGCACAAGTGAGTTTCAATCACGAAGATACCTTGCACTTTGACTTACTTATCAATGATGGCAAAGAGCAACAAACGTTGAAGTTTTCACAAAAATTTTATATCGACTAACACTCGCATAACAGCCATTGCGTAAAGTCACTCTAACTATACTCATTGGCTGACATTCATTCTCCTCCCTTACGACAAGTGAATCCTTATCAGTGAATCCTAGAACCTAAGCTGCTTTTACCGTATCATTAGCAGCCATTATTTCTTGTTAAAGTTGAACCCTTCAATGTCCAAAATAGTTTTAGCCACAGGTAACCAAGGCAAAGTTAAAGAGTTAGCGAGTTTACTGGCCGAACATAATATTAGCATTGTCCCTCAAAGTGATTTTAATGTACCGGAAGTAGCTGAAACAGGTACTACTTTTGTAGAAAATGCCATCATAAAAGCGCGTCATGCTGCTAAAGTTACCGGCCTTCCTGCTATTGCTGATGATTCAGGGCTAGAGGTTGACGCTTTACAAGGAGCACCTGGCGTATATTCTGCCCGCTATGCCGGTGACATGCTTGAAAACCCTACCGATAATGACAATACTAATAAATTACTGATTGCCTTAGAAAGTGTACCGGATGAAATGCGCACTGCACGTTTTCACTGTGTTTTGGTATATATGAAGCATGAACATGATCCCACACCTATTATTTGTCACGGAGTATGGAATGGCAGTATCAGCCGAGAAAAATTTGGTGATCAGGGGTTTGGTTATGATCCTGTTTTTTGGCAAGAAGATCTACAGCTTACATCAGCCCAATTACCTCGCGACGTAAAAAATAAATTAAGTCATCGTGGTCAAGCGTTAGCGCAACTAGTAAAACAGTTAATTCAATCTTCTTGACTATAATTCAAGCTTCATCACCAACAGAAACTTTCTTATCGACAGGAAAAAAGTGAGTACTAACTTGTTAACAACACCGCCTTTATCTTTATATATTCATATTCCCTGGTGTGTGGAAAAATGCCCTTATTGCGATTTTAATTCTCACGCATTAAAAGCAGCAATACCTGAGCAAGAGTATGTCGCAGCACTCATTGCTGATTTAGATGCTGATATTGAGCGTTTTAATTTACACAAGCGAACACTTCACTCTATTTTTATTGGCGGTGGCACACCTAGTTTATTTTCAGCCTCAGCCATTGAGCAGTTATTAAACCAAGTGCTTGCAAGATTTTCCTATGAGCAATCACTTGAAGTAACACTAGAAGCTAACCCTGGCACTGTGGAAGCAGATAAATTTAAAGCATTTGCTAAAGCTGGCGTAACACGGTTATCCATTGGTATTCAAAGTTTTGAATCAGAAAAGTTAATCAAGCTAGGTAGGATACACAATGTTGAGCAAGCAAAACAGGCTGCTCATCTTGCCAAAGCTTCAGGTGTTAAAAGTTTTAATCTAGATTTAATGCATGGTTTACCCAACCAAAGCATAGAAAATGCCCTTGATGATTTGAAAACAGCAATAAGTTTATCGCCAGATCACCTTTCATGGTATCAGCTAACTATAGAGCCAAATACAGCATTTCACTCAAAGCCTCCGAAACTTCCTCAAGATGAAACCTTATGGGATATACAAGAGCAGGGTTTTAAACTATTAGCCGATGCAGGTTATCAACAATATGAAGTTTCTGCCTTTAGTCAAGCAGGTAAACAATGCCAACATAATCTCAATTATTGGCGATTTGGTGACTACCTTGGAATTGGCTGCGGTGCCCATGGCAAAATAACCAATGCAAATACTGGTGAAATACAACGAACCATTAAAGTTAAGCACCCTAAAGGTTATCTTGATGCTACACGTGACCCATTAGATCACTTAACAAGCGTCACGGCACAAGAGTTACCTTTTGAATACATGATGAACCAACTTAGATTGTTTTCTAGCTTTACCCTTGAAGATTTTCAACAAGCTACCCATTTATCTCCACAGGCTATTTTACCGACACTAGAAACAGCACAAACCAAACAGCTTATGCAATGTAATAACAATGAATGGCAAGTGACTCAATTAGGACATCGTTATTTAAATGACTTATTGGAGCTCTTCCTATAATGACTAACATTACTGAGCAAGCTGATCATGCTTTTATGCAAAGAGCATTTGCATTAGCTCAACAAGCTGAAAAAATAAATGAAATACCTGTTGGGGCTGTTGTTGTTCATCAAGGAAAAATTATTGGTGAAGGCTATAACCAATCCATCACATTGAACGATCCATCCGCACATGCAGAAATGATCGCAATACGTCAAGCGGGTGAGTACCTACAAAACTACCGATTAATTGATTGCACACTCTATGTTACGCTCGAGCCTTGCCCCATGTGTGCAGGCTTGTTAGTTCATAGCAGAATAAAACGTTTAGTGTATGCCAGTGATGACTTTAAAACTGGCGCTGCAGGCAGTGCTTTTAACCTAGTGAATTGTGAGCAACTTAACCATCAAATTGCTGTAGATAATGGGCTTATGTCTGGTGATTGCAGTGAATTGTTATCTGGCTTTTTTAAGCGTCGTCGCGATGAAAAAAAGCGTAAAAAAAAGGCCGCTAAAGAGCAATCTAAAACTTAGTGCTCTTTAGCTTGAGTTAGTTCTTGGGCTTGTGCAGATTGTGATGAAAGTTGATTAAAATAAAACTGTCTACGTGCGTTTACTTTATGGTGTTGAATTTTTAAATGCTTTTTTCGTGCATTGGCTGATTTCTGTCTTCTAATGCTCATCATTAGTCTCTCTTACTTTGTGCTTTAATTAAGTTCTTAGTCATTATTATCTTTAAATATGACAGTGAAATGACATTAAGGTAAAAAAGTTAAAAAATTATCGACAAATTGTAATTAGCAATTAACGCGTCATCTAAGAAATAGCAATTAGACAAATTACTCAGTCGCTTCTGCAGTTCCAGTCTGTTCACTATCAGATTGAGTTGCTTCCTGCTCTATGTTCTTTTCATCTTGAGATTTATTGTCCAGCCAAGTGAGCGTGTCATAATAGCGACGAATATTTTCAACATAACTGACCGGCTCTGCACCACGAGCATAACCATACTTAGTTTGTTTATAATATTTTTTCTGCTGTAGAAGAGGTAAGCGTGTTTTCACTTCTACCCAGCGATCGGGATCACCACCCTGCTGACGAGTAATAATTCTGGCATCATTTAAATGGCCAAAGCCGACATTGTATGAAGCCAGTGCAAACCAGACACGATCAGGGCTTGGAATCCTATCAGGCATTCTATCTATCATTCGTTGGAAATATTTAGCGCCACCACGAATACTTTGCTCAACATCTAAACGGCTTTTGATGCCCATTTGTTTAGCCGTATCAAGTGTTAACATCATCATGCCTCGCACACCGGTATGAGAACGAGCATGAGGCCGCCAATGTGATTCTTGATAGCTTATTGCTGCTAATAAACGCCAGTCAATCTCTTGCCCATATTTTTCAAATAACGGCTGATATTGAGGTAATTTATTTTCTACTGCTTTGATAAAAGTACGGGTTTCAACATAATTAAATTCTTCAATATGACCGTAATATTTATCATCAAGTGCTAGCAATGTACCGTCATGATGAACCTCACCAAAAAATTCAACTAAGCTAGCCATTATACTATCGTCACTGTTTTTACTTAACATCCAGGCTAAAGGCTCAGCCTCACTGATACTAAAAGCAATACTAATTTCCGGATAATAGCGTCTGTTGATGGCTAAAATATTACTATCAATCACGGTATAGTCTATTTCTTCGTTAAGCACTTTTAATAGTAACTCTTCACTGTCGAAATCTTTATTTTCCTGCCAAGTTAACTCAGGGTTGGTTTGTTTTAAGCGCTCTAAATTTTCTACATAACTGGAATCGGCAGTTACCATTAAAGTACCGGATAAGTCTTTTAATTTTCTTGGCCACTTTTTACCTTGCTTAAACACTAACTTTTGAGTTGCCTCTTGATAACTAGGCCCAAAACGAAAACGCTGTAAACGCTTATCAGTAACAGATAAACCGGCAGCAAGAAAGTCAACTTCACCATTATTGAGTTTAATAAAGAGCTCATCTAGGTTATAGCTAGGCACAACTTTCAGCTCAACATCAAGCCATTGCGCATACTTTTTCGCTAACTCATATTCAAAGCCGGCAAAGCCTTCTCCTTGAATGCCATCACCCTTAATATAAAAACTATTCGGGCCATATAAAGTGCCAATGGTGACATAACCTTGCTCAATAATTCGAGAAAGACTTGCAGATTGTTTTTGATCATCACAAGAAAATAGCGTTACTAACAATAAAAACGTGACAAAAAGTCGTTTTAAATGCAGCGGCTTCTGGTGAGTAAAGTTAATAATTTTCATTACTTAATTGTGGCGCGTATTCCCTTGTTAGCCAAGTACTTTTTTTTATCATAACTTTTTAATGAAAACATAGTGTTTTAACGCTTACTAAACGATTAAAAAACAACTATAATACGCGCGAAATTTTCGCTTAGGCTAAACTCAACCATTAGCCTGATCAAAAACCTACATAAATATGGTGATTACCCTATGACGATGCCTAAGACAACGTTAATAAAAAATCTTCGTGGCGCTCCTGCTCTTTCTGACTTTAGAATTAAAAAACTATTGGCTCAATGTGCTGATTTAGCACTACCAGTAGCAGATATTTATGCTGAGTTTGCGCACTTTGCACAACTTAATGCTGACTTATCAACCGACGAAGAAAATGTTTTAAAGCAATTATTAACGTACGGACCAACTATTGAAGAACATGAACCACAAGGTCAGTTTTTACTAGTAACACCGCGTCCGGGTACTATTTCACCTTGGTCATCAAAATCAACAGACATTGCTCATAACTGTGGTTTAGCAAAAATTGAACGTTTAGAGCGCGGTTTAGCTTATTACATTACCTTAGCTGATGGCGCTAACTTAACGGCTGAGCAAAAGCTACAGCTTAGTTCGCTGCTTCATGATCGCATGATGGAAAGTGTGTTTACTGATTTTGAAGATGCTCAACAATTATTTGCTAGTGCAGAGCCCGGTAAACTTACTGCAATAGATATTGAAAATGGTGGCAAAAATGCCTTAGTGCAAGCTAATATCGAATTAGGTTTAGCTCTCGCTGATGATGAAGTTAATTACTTATTTGAGAACTTCACAAAATTAGGCCGTAATCCACATGATATTGAACTGTACATGTTTGCTCAAGCAAACTCAGAGCACTGTCGTCATAAAATATTCAATGCCGATTGGACCATTGATGGTAAAAAGCAGCCAAAATCATTATTTAAAATGATCCGCAACACGCATGAAGTTAACGCTGACTTTGTGTTAAGTGCTTATAAAGACAATGCTGCGGTAATGGTTGGTAATAAAGGTGGCCGCTTCTTCCCTAACCCTGAAACCAATATTTATGGTTATAGTCATGAAGATATTCAGGTATTGATGAAGGTTGAAACCCATAACCACCCTACCGCTATTTCTCCATACCCAGGCGCTGCAACAGGTAGCGGTGGTGAAATTCGAGATGAAGGAGCAACAGGTGTCGGCTCTAAACCCAAAGCAGGCTTAGTTGGTTTTTCAGTATCAAACTTACGTATCCCTAACTTTGAACAGCCTTGGGAAACAAACTACGGCAAACCAAGCCGCATTGTGTCCGCTTTAGACATAATGTTGGAAGGCCCACTTGGTGGCGCAGCCTTTAATAATGAATTTGGCCGCCCTGCTATTTTAGGTTATTTCCGCACCTACGAAGAGCAAGTTAACTCGTTTAACGGTACTGAAGTTCGTGGTTATCACAAGCCTATTATGCTTGCCGGTGGTTTAGGTAATATTCGTGACGAACATGTACAAAAAGGTGAAATTGTTGTTGGTGCAAACTTAATCGCCCTTGGTGGCCCTGCCATGAACATAGGTTTAGGTGGTGGTGCAGCTTCATCAATGGCTTCTGGTCAATCAGCTGAAAACCTCGATTTTGCTTCGGTACAACGTGAAAACCCTGAAATGGAGCGTCGCTGCCAAGAAGTTATTGATAAGTGTTGGCAGTTAGGTGACAAAAACCCTATTTTATTTATTCATGATGTTGGTGCTGGTGGTTTATCAAACGCCTTTCCTGAGCTAGTGTCTGACGGTGGTCGTGGTGGCGTTTTTGAATTACGTAACGTACCTAATGATGAGCGTAGCATGACGCCTCATGAAATTTGGTGTAACGAATCTCAAGAGCGCTACGTACTTGCTGTTTCAGATGAACAGCTAGCACAATTTACTGAAATTTGTGCCCGTGAACGCGCACCATTTGCTGTTGTAGGTCGTGCTACTGAAGAAGAGCACTTAACCGTTACTGACGAGCACTTTGCTAACGACGAAGAACTCAATACGCCGATTGATTTACCCCTTAATGTCTTATTGGGTAAAACCCCAAAAATCATTAAAAACGTACAAAGCACAACCGCAGCAGGTGATGCGCTAAAAGTAAGTGACATTTCAATCACTGATGCTGCTGACCGTATTTTAAGCTTACCGACAGTGGCTGAAAAAACCTTCCTGATCACCATTGGCGATCGCTCTGTTACCGGTATGGTTAACCGCGATCAGATGGTTGGTCCATGGCAAGTACCGGTTGCAGACTGTGGTGTCACCGCTGCTAGTTTAGACTCTTACCATGGTGAAGCAATGTCATTAGGTGAACGTACACCTGTTGCACTGCTTAACTACGGCGCTTCAGCTCGCTTAGCGGTAGCTGAATCACTGACTAACATTGCCGGTACTGATATTGGTGATTTAAACCGCATTAAATTATCAGCTAACTGGATGTCGCCAGCAGGCCACCCAGGTGAAGATGCTGGTTTATATGAAGCGGTAAAAGCCATTGGTGAAGAATTATGTCCAGCCCTTGGTTTAACTATTCCAGTGGGTAAAGACTCAATGTCGATGAAAACCCAATGGCAAGAAGACGGTGAAGATAAGTCAGTAACCTCACCACTTTCATTAGTAATCACTGCTTTTGGTGTCGTTGAAGATATTCGCAAAACCGTAACACCACAATTACGCACAGATAAAGGCGATAGCCGCATTGTTGCTATTGATTTATCTAAAGGCAAGAACCGTTTAGGTGGTTCATGTTTAGCGCAAGTTTATAAACAATTAGGTAATGAAACACCCGATGTTGATTGTCCTGAAACGTTAAAAGGCTTTTTCAATGCTATGCAAACACTTGTTCGTGAAGAAAAGTTAATTGCCTATCATGATATCTCTGACGGTGGTTTATTCACTACGGTAGCTGAAATGGCATTTGCAGGTCACACAGGTGTTGATATTGATTTATCGAGCTATTCTGGCGATAACGTGTCTGTATTATTCAATGAAGAGTTGGGTGCCGTTATTCAAATTCGTGAGAGCGATGTTGATGCAATTCACGCTATTTTAGATGCTCATGGCATTTTAGATTGCTGTAAAGATGTTGGTCGTATCAACAACGACGATACTATTCGTTTTAGCCGTGATAATGAAATTGTACTTGAAAACTCTCGTACTTATTTCCGCACAACTTGGGCACAAACCACTTTTAAGATGCAATCTTTACGTGACAATCCAGCTTGTGCTCAAGAAGAGCATGATGTGAAGTTTGATACTGAAGATCCAGGTTTACAAGCTAACTTAAGCTTTGATATTAATGAAGATATCGTCGCAGATTTAATTGCCAAAGACGCCCAAAATAAAACCAACCCTCGTGTTGCTATTTTACGTGAGCAAGGGGTTAACTCGCATGTTGAAATGGCGGCTGCTTTTGATCGCGCCGGCTTTACCGCTGTTGACGTTCACATGTCTGATATTTTATCAGGCAGAGCAGATTTAGCTGATTTCAATGGCTTAGTTGCTTGTGGCGGTTTCTCATACGGTGATGTATTAGGCGCAGGTGAAGGTTGGGCAAAATCTATTTTGTTTAACGACAAAGCACGCGCTATGTTCAAGGCCTTCTTTGCACGTGAAGATACTTTCTCATTAGGTGTATGTAACGGCTGTCAAATGCTATCAAACCTAAAAGATATCATCCCAGGTAGTGAGCACTGGCCTCGCTTCGTGCAAAATGAATCAGAGCGCTTTGAAGCACGTTTTTCATTAGTTGAAATTCAAGAAAGTCCTTCAGTTTTATTTAAAGGCATGGCGGGTTCAATGATGCCAATTGCTGTTTCTCACGGTGAAGGTCGTACTGAGTTTAGCTCGAATGAAGCAATTGATGCCGCTAACAACTCTGGTACTGTTTCAATGCGCTATGTTAATAACTACGGTGATGTGACTGAAACTTACCCTGCTAACCCGAATGGCTCAGTAGATGGTATTACTTCATTAACGACTACTGATGGGCGTGTCACGATTATGATGCCTCACCCTGAACGTGTATTTAGAACCGTTGCTAATTCATGGCACCCAGATAGCTGGGGTGAAGATTCACCTTGGATGCGTATGTTCAGAAACGCGCGTAAATTTATCGGCTAATCTTTTTGCTGATAAGACCAATTTCTTTGTCGAAAGTGCTCATTGATTAGTGTCAACTCCGCGCTTTCTTCGTGAACTTGGCCTAATCAGCTTCAAGAGTTCTGATACTGCTTTATTACAGTAGACACTAAAATCATGATAAAAAACCGACAACTTTCTCTTGAAGCTGTCGGTTTTTTTTTGATGCTTTTATCTGTTAGGCTAAGCTCATTACAAATATAATTACAGCACAGAGTTACAATGAAAGATCACGACTGTTCTCCTTTAGACGATTTTATTGAATACCCCAAAGCAGAAATGCTTGAACGATCAGCGCAATTTTATCAAGACATTAAACGCCGTCATTCCATTCGAAGTTTTAGTGATAGAAGTGTTGATAAAGCCGTTATTGAAAATTGTATCAAAGCGGCAGGCACAGCGCCAAGTGGCGCGAATCATCAACCTTGGCATTTTGTTGCCGTAAACTCAGCTGAAATTAAAAAGCAAATTAGAGAGCAAGCTGAGCATCATGAACGTGGTTTTTATCAAGGTCGTGCCGGTGAAGAATGGCTAGATGCATTGAAAGATTTAGGCACTGATGCCAATAAACCTTATTTAGAACATGCCCCTTGGCTTATTGCCATTTTTAGCCAAAAAAAAGGTGGTATACATGAAGAAGATAAAAACACGAATTATTATGTGCATGAATCAGTAGGTATTGCCACGGGCTTTTTAATTACGGCCTTACACAATGCGGGACTAGCGACATTAACCCATACACCTAAGCCAATGTCTTTTTTAAATAAAATTTGTCAGCGAGGAGATAATGAGCGCGCTTATATGTTACTTATAGCCGGTTACCCCAACGAAGATGCAACCATTCCCGCTCATGCACAAGTGAAAAAGTCATTAAATGATATAGCGACTTTTTTATAAGCCTTATTAACTAAGACAAAACTGGTAATGACAAACTAGACAAAATCTAGCTGAATGTCTGTGCAACCTTTATCACAGCGAATACCTGTATTTTCGCCTGCCTCTGGTGTTGATAGTTTCAAAGGTTGCTGGCATGTTGAGCAAAGTACCGTTTGCCCTGCCATAACTTTTTTCATTAATTGCTTCTGGGCAACAAAAGAACTTTTACTCTTATTTTTTAAGGCATCGAACTGCTTAAGATCTATCATATCTTTGTGTGGCCATTAACTTTATATGCAATAAAAACCATCAAATTGTCCTTGAAGTGGTGCGCAACTGGTTTCGAGCAGTTCTTGATAGGCTGTAATATTTTCATAGCTTAACGGCATTTCAGGGTAGGCCGTAATTTCCCATGGAAGTTCTTCATTATCGGGAAAGGGTGTGAAAGAAAGTTTTTGGTTGTTTTCTAGGAGTAACTGGCCAAACTGTAAAGCAAGCGCTTGTGAAGGAAACAGTACTGAAAACTCTACTTCTCTTGGCTGGTCAAGATCACCACCAGCTTGTTGCATCTCCCATAGAGCATCACCTATTTTATCATTGGGAAAAAGGGTTAAATCACGACTCATCTAAAACTCAACTTTTATTTATACTGTGAAGAAATTACCGACATATTACCTGATAACCGATAAAAGTGTTAAGCTAACCCGTATTATTTTTACTAATTTATCTCCTTAAATGACCAGCATTTTTGAGCACCATATAAAATTTACTGAAGTAACTGAACCACCAAGTAATACAGCACTGAATTTTTTATTTGCGAGTCTAGAAAATACAGATAACGCATTAACAAAAGCTCAATTAAAGCAAGCCATTGCCAAAGGTGCATTATGGTTAACACGGGGTAAAAATACACAACGTTTACGCCGAGTGAAAAAAAACTTACAACCAGGTGACGAGTTGCATTTTTACTATAATGAAGCGGTGTTGGCTACTGAAGTTCCACAGGCAAGTTTGATTAGTGATCAAGGTGACTACAGTGTATGGTACAAACCTTATGGTATGCTTTCTCAGGGTTCAAAATGGAGTGATCATTGTACCATCATGCGCTTTGCACAGCAGCACTTCAATGCTGAGCGAGCCGTCTTTAGTATTCATCGCCTAGATAGAGCAGCAACAGGATTGATCCTAATCGCCCATAGTAAAAAAGCGGCAAGTGCGTTATCGACCATGTTTGAAAATCGTACCAGCAAAAACAATGCGCTTGAAAAGTACTATCAGATTATTGTTCACGGTGATTTTAGTCAGCAGCAAAATCTCGATAAAAGTACCAGTAAAATTGAGGTTAACCATAACCAAACACATGTGATCACAACAAAAGTTGACGGTAAAAATGCGCGTAGTCACTTTACTTATTTAGCGTATGATAAAAGCAAACATCAATCACTGATTGAAGTAAAAATTGATACAGGAAGAAAGCATCAAATTCGTATTCATGCCGCCAGCATTAACTTTCCCGTGGTCGGTGATAGATTACATGGCAAAGCTGATAACAACGAGAGTCAAAACTTACAATTATGTGCAATTCGATTAACCTTTAATTGCCCTATTTCCGGCAAGGTGAAACACTTTGAACTGCCCGATAACCTAAAGCCTCAGTTTTTAGACGAATAATTCTTATCTAAGACTGCTAGTTGTTTATCATGGTATTTGGATAGCACTAACAGCGCACAAATAGCACCAATTAAGGCGAGCATCATATCTGACTGAGTATCCCAAACATAACCTTGTGTACCTAGAAAGGCTTCAGCATTTTCACCTGTAGCCGCAGCAACCCACCACTCAAGAAGCTCATAAAAAGCACTAAAGGCTAAGCAAATAGAAATAACAAAAAGGTTTAACCAGGCTCGACCATTCACCGCATTTTTTCGAATCAAAATTTCACGAGCAATAATAGCGGGCACAAAGCCCTGTGCAAAATGCCCAACTTTATCGTAATTATTACGCTCTAAATTAAATATTTCTTTAAGGGTATCGAATAACGGAACTTCAGCGTAGGTATAATGACCACCAACCATCAGAATGACGCAATGGCATAAAATCAAGACATACAAGACTGGTGTTAATCTAAAGGAGTGATAGGTGTAAAGCACAAGCCCTGCACCAACCAGTGCAGGAAGCACTTCTAAAAACCAAGTAAAATAATCTTTCGGTGTGATAGCTGACCAAATAAAAGTCGCTAGAAAGATAAAAGCCCATAAATATTTGATGATATTACTCATAACCAATTATACCAAGTTGATTAAGTTCTTTCCCACTCAGCGAGAATTAAAAGGCTTAGAGGCAAAGCATTGATTGAAGAGAATGGTTATTCCCTTGTCAAAATCAATAACGCAGCATGTAAGCCTTTTAAACTCGCCCTTTGGGAGCTTGCTCGATGCCCACTAACTTCATTAAATTTATTTGATTTAGAATGACTAAACCTAAACAAATTTGCCTTGTTATTGAACATCGAGCATAGCTCTGAGTAGGGAAGAAATTTAATCAAATTGGTATTAATCCCTAATAAGCCCAAAATCCAAAAAGCTCATGGTCAATACTAAAGTAATACCATAGATACTAACAAAAAGACTATTAATTATACGCAGTAATTGAAATCATCATCGTTAAGTACAGAAAGTGCTGGCCCTACTCTTTCATCGCTACTTAATGCACTCAACAACTCAAAGCCCTGCTGGCGTTGCTCTTTTGATAAAGCTATATATGGTAAACGAAAGTTGGCTTTAACAGCACCAGTCATCATCAAAGTCGTATTAATTGCCACTGGATTAGGCTCGCAAAATAGCCATTGCATCAGATCTTGTAAACGATTATTTAACTCAACATTCTCATTATCCATTAACTGACGCATTAATGAAGGAACTATATTTGAAGTCACAGAAATAACACCATGAGAGCCATATTTGTGTCGACCGTCATGCGACTCATCATCATTACCTGACCAACACGCAATACCTTGTTTTTCATAATAAGCAATACGCTCATTACCACTACATTCTTTTACACCAATAAAGTTTTTGTGTTTAGCCAGTACTTCAATAATATCAGGGGTGAGATCTTGGCCAGTACGTCCTGGCACATTGTAGATAAATGCAGGGCCAATATCTAAGGTGCGAGTAAAGTGCTCAAGAACACCTGCCGTTGATGTTCTGCCATAGTATGGATTAATCTGTAAAGTTGCATCCATTCCCGCAGCAAAGCCATTTTTAGTGGCTTCAATAGCTTCACTGGTATTGTTACTGCCAGTATTACCAATAATTAACAGCTTATCACTAAATTTATGTACGCTATGCGCAATTAGAATCAGATGCTCTTCCCAACTAAGTAAATGCCCTTCACCCGTAGTGCCTCCAACAATAATACCATCAACACCTGCATCAATTTGATTTTGCACAAGCGTATCGTATGTTGCTAAATCAACGTCACCGGAATCGGTATATGGTGTTTTAATTGCGGTAATTAAACTAGCTGCTTTTAACTGCTTCATTATTTTCCTAATTTTTATCTTAAATTTGTGGGTAGTACCAACTAGCAGAAATAGCTATGTTCAAGTAACTATTTCCAAGTTACAAAGTCCAACTAACAATGTCCCATACTATCAGTAATTCTGCGCATTATAAAAACTTCATTCGTTTCTAGATGCTGATATTCAAAGGTTTGGTGATTTAGCTGTAATACTCGATACGCTTGATAGTTGTTCGCATCATTAAGATCAACACTATATAACTGCTCATCTATTAGTTCATTTTTGGTAATAGTAAAATGAACATCTGCTACTAATCCCCAATCGCCTAACTCAGTTACCTGCTCAATAACTTGCTCAGCCCCACCTTTAACTTTTTCATAAGTAATAAAAGTAAATTCAAAGCTACCGTCTGCACTTAATTGGGCATACTCAACAACTTTTCGATTTTGAGTATCTATATCACTTCTAAACCAACGGCCGAATAATAATTCTCTATCAAATTTCACGTTAATTTGCTCAGTAATAATTGAGTAAAGTAAAACAAAAAACACCATCCCTTATGTTTTTAAAAAGAGATGGTGTTATTTTAAAGATAATTTAGACTAAAGCCAATCTGAATAGCTTATTTAACTACAAGTATTTTGATTACATTCGGTTTTCAGTGTTAAATCGCTCTAGTATTAACTGTAAAAAAATAATTAATTCTTCAGTACTTTTATACTGCCATTAACACTTTCCATAGTGATATTTATATCTCCTGTTCCCACATCACCACGTAAGTGATGGCCAGCAAAAATATTTTCTTCTGAGCTTAAGCCAAACTCGGTTTTAATACTGCCATGCATAGTTTCTAGATCAAAATTAGCGTTAAGATCATCTGGCAAATACAGCTTAATACTACCATTTACAGTTTCAAGCTCGATTTCCTCAATACCTTCGCTGAGTGATTGATAAGTCACTTTAATACTGCCATTAACTGAACTTATTTCACTGTTTTTAGTAAGTCCGGTTGCTTTTACTGAACCATTAACCACTTGAGCATTCACCTCACCACTTACATTGAAAATTTTCAAACTACCATTTACCAATTCAATCTTATCTAGTTGAGTTTCACTAGGAAGCCATACTTTATATTCAACTTGAGCTGAATGATGGTTGTTGCTACCTGAACGCTCATGATAATGTGTTTCTACATTCACTGATTGACCATTTTGCTTCATTTTAACCTCAACCAAATCGCGTTGTTGCTGAGTATCAGCTTCAATTGTGGCTTCAATTTTTATACTTTGCTCATTCCAGCTATTAATCTCAACTGCGCCATTAATATTTTCCAAACTAAAACGACTATCCTTAGCTACCTCAAATGTGCGCTCGATATTATCGACAACTTTTGCCTCTACAAACAAAGAACATGTACTGATAAATGCACACACTAATAAACTACTTTTTAATAATATCTTCATGTTTTTCCTAGTCCTGTTTTTCATGTCTTAAAATGATTAGATGAAAGATGCATTAAAAAGGTTTAAATTAGCTAGAAAAATAAATTAGGAAATAAAATGATTGCGCCCAAAGTACAGCTACTTTTAACTGGCAATGAGTTAATGACGGGAGATATTGTTGATAGCAATTCAGCTATGATTGCAGAGCAATTAAAAGAGATTGGCTTAACCATAGCGCGCAAAGTGACCATAGCAGATGACCTTGATTTATTAGTCAGTGAAATCAATCAAATTGCAGCACAATCAGACATTCTCATTATCAATGGTGGCCTAGGGCCAACTATTGATGACTTAACCGCTCAAGCACTAGCACTAGCAAGTGAGGTAGAGCTCACAGAACACCCACAAGCGTTAGCTCATGTTATCTCATGGTGTAAAAAACGCGGGGCCAAATTAAATGCGCCAAACTTAAAGCAAACAATTCTTCCTCAAGGCTGTGAGATTGTTGCCAATAGACAAGGCAGTGCAGTCGGCTTTAAAGTGAATCATATGAATTGTGATATTTATTGCACTCCCGGTGTTCCTCGCGAGCTAAACACCATGCTTGCAGAGCAAATAAAGCCCGATATTATTAAAAATATTCCCAATGAATTAATTACCGACGTTTCTCGATTACAAGTATTCGGTTTAGGTGAATCGAACTTACAAAAACTGGTCGACGAGCAATTACCTGATTGGCCAAACGATATAGAGCTTGGTTTTCGTGCCGGTATGCCTTTATTAGAAGTAAAACTATCAACGAATACTCAACAGGGTCATCAACAAAAGATACATTGGCAACAAAAAATAGCAGATCTACTGGGGGATCACTTAATCGGTCAAATACAAGACAAACCAAAGAGTTTAGCTAAACATGTATTGGAAGAATTGGCTAAGCAGAACTTACAAATAACCACAGCAGAATCATGCACAGGCGGCTTAATTGCGAGCTTGCTTACTCAAGAAGCAGGTTCATCACAATGTTTTGAAGCTGGTTTTGTCACCTATAGCAATACAATAAAAACACAATTACTCGAAGTTGATGAAACCGTGATTGAAAAGAACGGCGCAGTGAGTGAGGCAACAGTTCTTGCGATGGCTAAAGGTGCTTTACATAAGTCATCCGCTGATATGGTCATAGCAGTATCTGGCATAGCTGGGCCTGATGGTGGTTCTGAAGATAAACCTGTAGGTACCGTTTGGATTGCTTGGGGAAGTAACACTAAACTCAATGCTGTTTGCTTATTAATGCCTTTACCACGTGTATATTTTCAAAAATATGTTGCGAATATAGGTTTAGATTTAATTCGTAGAGAGTTGATAAACAGCCAACAAATACCTCAATATATTATTGATAAGCAAGTTAACTAGGTTTTTTTTTACAACGCATTGCTAAGCCAATAAAAAGTTTATATATTTAAACAAATGTATGGTTAATTTCTGATGCTAGTGCAGTAAAATTTAACACTATAGCAATTAGCCTTATGATAGCATTAATTAAAATTAAACCATCAATAAAAATCCATACCATTTCAAATGGTTAAGAACTTATTCTATGGTGATAAACATAACTAAAAACGACAGTATTTAGTATTGGAGTCTATTTTGATAGAGAAAAATTTCATAACTAGTGGCCGAAACACGATCATTCATAAAGTAAAAAAGTTCGATCTACTCATTGTTAATGGTGAAAACCCGGTTGTTATTGTAAGTAACAGAGGCATTGGTATATACAAAGGTGAAATTCCTGCCAAGCGTTCCCTAGCAAAAAAAGCATATCAAGATGTAGTACATGTTGAATCTTCGGAGCTATTTGGTGAGGAAAAAACTTTGTTGTTTGTACAAGCATTAGACGGCAGAGAATACAAAATCGATTACAGCAAAACAGATACCAAATCTTTTATCAAAATACATCAAGATAATTATATTTAGCAGCCAGTTAAGATTAGTAAAAACACTATTATGCCATCTAAGTAGTTCATTAATCACTTTAATGATGATGTCGGAGAAAACCTTTTATGACTCAACTAAGTTTAGTCGTTAACGCCAAAGATAATATTGATTTACACTTAACGCCGATTAAAGGTGGTGATGCAGTCAATGAGGCGAGTGTACTTGAGTTAGTAAAAAACTCTCAGTACGCAGATTTAGCTATTAATAATGCAAATATTAAGAATGCTATTGCTGAACTTAATGACATACTAAAACCGTTACAAGATAAACAAACGGGCCGAGAAATCACTTATCAAATATTAGAGCGGATTGATGCCACAATTACAGTCACGATAGATGATGATGAAATGGGTGCTACCGCTGAAATATCTCCTGCACAAGGCGGCAAAAATTTATCCGCTAAAGCTATATTAAATGCTGCCCAAGAAATGGGCGTTAAAAAAGGTTTTAGTAAAGAAGAGTTAATAAAATTAGCCCATTTAGCCGCTAAAGCGCCACCAAACACACAAGTAAATTTACAGATAGCAACGGGTAAATTTGCCATTAATGGCAAAGACGCTGAGATAAAGCCACTCGTTGAAAGTGCTCAATCTCGTATCCTACGACCTAAAAAGCGTGAAGATGGTAGTGTTGATATGCGTGATTTAGGCGACATTATCTGCGTTAAAGTGGGTGACCCTCTCGCAAAGAAAATCCCATTAACTACGGGCAAACAAGGTTATACAGTTACCGCAACGCCCTTACCTGCTGAACCTGGAAATGATGTAGAGCTCGTGCCTGGAGAAGGTACAAGCATTAGCCCAAAAAATGAAAATATACTAGTTTCTGAAATGGTTGGCTTGCCTAAACTGATTCCGAATGGCATGGAAGTTGATGAAATTTATAAAATTAAAGACGTTACTATTGGAACAGGGAATATCAATTTTACCGGCAGTGTTATGATCGAAGGTGATGTTACTGAAGGCATGAAAGTCATTGCCAGTGGTGATATTACAGTCGGTGGCTTTGTTGAGTCAGCTATGCTAGAAGCAGGCGGCGACATTACTATATCTGGTGGTATTATTGGCCGTAAGCATGATATCGAAAAAACCAAAGTTACTGATGTAAAAATGAGCGTCAGTGTCAATGCCAAAGGTAGTATTTATGCAAAATATTGCCAATACGCTCAAATCAACTGTGGTAAAGATGTACGCATTGAAAATCAGCTATTGCATAGTTTACTGAATATTAATGGTCAGTTAAAAGTAGGCACTGAAGAGCAATCTAATGGCAAGCTTATTGGTGGTTATATTAAAGCAGGTACATCGGTTAGTGCCGGTATTGTTGGCGCAACAGCAGGCAGTAATACTATTATCAATTTTGAGCATGAGATAGTTAAACTAAAAGAACAAATGCACGATATTGAATCGCGCCTAAAATTTGATTCAGAAAAAACAAGTGAATTAAAAGAAGCGGCGAATAAATTAAAAAAACTTCCCAAAGAAAAAGCAAAACCAGAAATGTTAGCTAAGGTAATTTCCACTTATCAATTTCACGCTAAACGATTGGGTGAAATTCTACTGGAAAAAGAGGAGCATGAAAAAGCTACTCAAGAATACATGGAGAGTGTATATATTGAAGCAACTGAAAAAATTTATCATGGTGTTGAGCTTATTGTTGGTGACTTTCATGATAGATCTCGTCGAGAATATGGTCCAAGTAAGATGATTTATAAAGATAGAAAAATTCATATTGAGCCGATAGTAAATACATAGCAATGACATTTAAAACTCAACTAATACTCATACCCCTGCTATTTTTCATAGCCTTTAACAGCCAAGCTAAACAATGCTCGGTAAACTTAAATTACGGGGTAATCATAGATCCTAGTCATATACGCATCATTGATGAAGGTAAAACAATTATTCAAATTAATGGCGCTGCCCAATTATTTATTGAAGGGCGAGAAGTTGAATTAGATCACAATCAACAAGCTGTTTTAAGTGACTTCTCAAACGGAATTAGAAAACAAATTCCAGAAATTGTATCAATTGCTATTGAAGGCGTTGATATTGGCCTGAAAGCGGTGAACGAAGTCATTGGCGGTTTAACGGGAGAAAACAGCGCTACACAACAAAAAATTCAGACCAAATTTGATGAATTAAAGTGGCGAATTCGAACCCGTTTTAACCACAGTGCTAATAATTACTATATTGCACCTCAAGATTTTGCTGATTTCGATGAAATTTTTACTGGTCAATTTGAGCAAGAAATAGAAGAAATAATCTCAAATTCAATTGGCACTATTTTATTAGCCGTTGGTGAAGCAATCATTAATAGCTCTGATAGTGAAAATGCTAGAAATAGTGAACACCGAATTTCAACATTTGATGAACGCTTAAATAACATTAACAAAGATCTAGAACTTGAAATTAGTGCTAATGCCAAAACACTCAAAAAGAAAGCAAAACAGTTTTGTACGCACATGAGAGCACTAAATGATACGGAAAATAAAATGCATCAATCCATTAGTGTTTTAAGTCAATTCAATATTATTAAAGTCAATTAATACCAATTGAATTAACTATTTTATCGCCTCACTAGCATTAAAAAATAAAAAGCTGCAATATTTACAATACTGCAGCTTTCTTCTCATTACACTAAAATCAATACTTACATATTCGGATAATTTGGACCACCAGTGCCTTCTGGTGTAACCCAAGTAATATTTTGACTTGGGTCTTTAATATCACAAGTTTTACAGTGTATGCAATTTTGGGCATTTATCACAAATTGATCACCCTCTTGAGTTTTTTCAACTTCATATACACCTGCGGGACAATAACGCTGAGCAGGTTCATCATATTTAGCTAAATTAACCGTAATGGGAATTTCATTATTCGTTAATTTTAAATGGCAAGGCTGCTCCTCTTCATGGTTCGTATTAGACAAAAACACAGAAGAAAGCTTATCAAAACTTAACTTATTATCAGGTTTGGCGTATTGAATAACGGGAGCATCAGCTGCAAATTTCATTTGTGCATAATCTAAACTGTCATCTTTAAAATTAAACGGTAATTTCCCGCCAAAGAAGTTTTGATCAATAGTGTTATAAACACCGCCCATAAAGGTACCAAATTTGTGCATAGCAGGACCAAAATTACGGGTATTATATAATTCATCATATAACCAAGAGTCTTTGAATTTACGCGTAAAACTCGTTAACTCTTGCTTACCTTCCTCCGCGATACCATCACTAGAAATTAGTGCTTCAACAATAGCTTCAGCAGCTAACATACCTGACTTCATAGCCGTGTGGTTACCTTTGATTTTAGCAAAGTTAATTGTGCCTGCATCACAGCCAACCAATAAAGCACCTGGCATCGTCATTTTAGGTAAAGAATTAAACCCTCCTTTAGCCATAGCACGAGCACCATAAGAAACACGTTTACCACCTTCAAGGTATTGGCTTATTTTAGGATGATGTTTATAACGCTGAAACTCATCGAACGGACTCAAATGAGGATTTTGGTAGTTTAAATCAACAATTAAACCTACAAACACTTGGTTATTTTCAGCATGATATAAATAACCACCACCTGTAGTCTCTTTATCTAATGGCCAACCAGCCGTATGAACAACTAAACCTTCTTCATGCTTGTCAGGATCAATATCCCAAATTTCTTTAAAACCAATACCATAATGCTGTGGTGATTTATCTTCATCCAAATTAAACTTAGCAATTAACTCTTTACCTAAATGTCCACGACATCCCTCTGCAAACACAGTATATTTAGCTCGAAGCTCCATACCCGGCATAAAAGAATCTTTTTCATTTCCTTGAGCATCTAATCCCATGTCTCCAGTAATAATACCGCCAACACTGCCATCATCATTATAAATAACACTTTGTGCTGGGAAACCGGGAAAAATTTCGACACCTAATTGCTCCGCTTGTTCCGCAAGCCAGCGGCACACATTTCCCATGCTGGCAATATAGTTACCTTCATTATGCATGGTTTTTGGTACAGCAAAATTAGGTAACTTAATACCATTACTATCACTATTAAGAAGGTAAATATCATCGCCAGAGACTGCTGTCTTTAAAGGCGCACCTTTATCTTTCCAGTCAGGAAAAAGCTCATTCAAAGTACGAGGTTCAAAAACAGCCCCTGATAAAATATGAGCGCCCACTTCTGAGCCTTTTTCAACAACGCAAACCATCAACTCTTGCTCTTGTTGTTGTGCTAACTGCATTAAATGACATGCTGTCGATAAGCCTGCAGGGCCAGCACCAACAATAACTACGTCAAACTCCATTGATTCCCGTTCCATGCTCTCTCCTCATATTACAGGGTAATAGGTAAAAAATTCAAACAGGTGTTTGATATTCAAACAGGTGTTTGATAATATCTTAATAAAGGTGATCGAGCAAGATACAAATAGCTTATTTTTATTCAGCTTAACCTAGCTAAATTACCGGTTACTACTATGCTCTATTGATAGTAGTTTTAAACGACTTTCAACTTACCTTTGATATTTAACAAACAGATATCTGTTAAATATTGTATAGCAGTTTGAAAGTTTTCACCAAGACTACGTTGACGTAAACGTCAAATATAGATAGTCTTTTGAGAATAAACAAGAAACTTTATTTTTCGACATTAAAAAGCAAAACCAGAGGCAGCGATGAAAGTACTAGTTCCAATAAAACGCGTCATTGACTATAACGTCAAAGCACGTGTAAAACCCGACAATTCCGATGTTGATCTTGCCAATGTGAAAATGGCAATTAACCCTTTTTGTGAGATTGCCGTTGAAGAAGCTGTTCGCTTAAAAGAAGCAGGTACAGCGAGTGAAATTGTTGTTGTTTCTATAGGTGACAAATCGTGCCAAGAACAGTTACGTACAGCATTAGCCTTGGGTGCTGATCGCGCCATTCAAATTGAAGCCGCAACAAACCTAGACTCTCTAAACATTGCTAAGTTATTGCAAAAAGTAGTTGATGAAGAGTCGCCGCAGTTAGTTATCCTAGGTAAACAAGCTATAGATAGTGATAACAATCAAACAGGACAAATGCTCGCCGCATTAACCGGTATGGCTCAAGGTACGTTTGCTTCCGAAGTTAAAGTTGAAGGTGATAAAGTAAACGTAACTCGCGAAATTGATGGTGGCTTACAAACTGTTGCCCTTAACCTGCCTGCAGTTGTCACTACCGATTTACGTTTAAACGAACCGCGTTATGCATCCTTACCTAATATTATGAAGGCAAAACGTAAGCCTTTAGAGGTTAAAGATGCTGCAGATTATGGTATTGATTTATCTGCAAGAACTAAATTATTAAAAGTAACCCCACCTGCGGATCGCCAAGCAGGCGTTATTGTAGAAACTATTGACGAATTAGTTGAAAAACTTAAAAATGAAGCCAAGGTGATCTCATGAGTATTTTAGTATTTGCCGAACACGATAACAGCACCTTAAAAGCTGAAACGTTAAAAACCGTCGCTGCTGCTCAAGCTATTGGTAGTGACATCACAATATTGGTTGCTGGTTTTAACTGCCAACCTGTCGCAGAAGCTGCATCTCAAATAAACGGTATCAGTAAAGTACTTGTTGCAGATAATTCTGCTTATGAATATCAGTTAGCGGAAAATATCAGCTTACTAGTAACCGAACTCGCAAGTGACTACGATCACATTATTGCTACAGCATTAAGTACTGGTAAAAATTTCATGCCACGTGTTGCTGCGCTTTTAGATGTAACCCAGATATCTGATATTATTGCCGTTGAATCAAACGATACATTCGTTAGACCTATTTACGCAGGCAATGCCATAGCAACAGTTCAAAGCCTAGATAGTAAAAAAGTTATTACTGTACGTTCGACGGCTTTTGATGCCGTCGCAACAGATGGTAGTGCAGAGATTATTACACTAGATACAGTAACAGATGCAGAAATTTCAAACCATGTCAGTGATGAACTGACAGAATCAGAACGTCCTGATTTAGGTGCAGCTGGTGTTGTTATTTCTGGTGGCCGTGGTATGCAAAATGGTGATAACTTCAAGCTACTTGAAGGTATCGCTGATAAGCTCGGTGCAGCAATTGGTGCTTCACGTGCAGCTGTAGATGCTGGCTTTGTTCCTAACGATATGCAAGTAGGACAAACAGGTAAAATTGTTGCTCCTGATTTATATATTGCTGTAGGCATTAGCGGTGCAATCCAACATTTGGCCGGTATGAAAGATTCTAAAATTATCGTCGCTATAAACAAAGACCCAGAAGCGCCTATATTCCAAGTTGCCGACTACGGTGTAGTAGCAGACCTATTTGAGGCACTTCCTGAGCTTGAAGCCAAACTTTAACCTATGAAAATAGGTAAAGTTTAATAACTTCAACTGTTATACTAAAGCCACTCGTTGTAGTGGCTTTTTTATACCCTAAACAACTTCACTACACAACATTGATTACCAAGGTACAAATATTATGAGCGATAAATTATCAAGTCTTGCAGATCTTGCTGCTGCATTTGGGAAAGCTCCTGTTAAAACTTCGCATGATAATTCAATTAACAGTGAATCATTAGTATATTCAACGGACTCTGGACGTATTAAACAAAAAAAACAAACTAAAGAAGTTACTGCCAGTGATGGTTACGCGCATGTTCGCCGTGAAACGAAAGGAAGGAAAGGCAAAGGAGTTGTAACAATAAGTGGTTTAGGGCTAGATTCAAAATCATTGAAAAAATTAGCTAAAAAGATTAAACAAACATGCGGTACAGGTGGTTCAGTAGTTGATGAAACTATTGAAATTCAAGGCGATAAAAGAGAAGAAATAAAATCAGTACTTGAAGAAGAGGGTTTTAAAGTTAAATTTATCGGCGGATAACAACACATAATATATCATGCATGTATATCTGACTTACTTCTGCTCATCTACTTTTCCATTATTTATTAGTTACTTTGAACTCACTAATAAATTTTTACCCAGACAGCAAAAAGCCCGACTCTTTCGAATCGGGCTTCTCTTAATAGAAGTATAGCAATGTCCTACTCTCACATAAAGAGAAGAACACCCACACGCTTTCTACCATCGGCACTACTGCGTTTCACTTCTGTGCGCCGTGACATTTATTGTAGCTAAAAGCGAATGGAGTCAGGTGGGCGCATTGTGCTATTGGTTTGTTTTATTAAACCCCTGACAGCAAAAAGCCCGCACAGTGTGCGGGCTTCTCTTAATAGAAGTTTAGCAATGTCCTACTCTCACATAAAGAGAAGAACACCCACACGCTTTCTACCTATCGGCGAAACTGCGTTTAACTTCTGTGCGCCGTGGCATTTATTGTAGGTATAAGCGAATGGAATCAGGTGGGGGCATAGTGCTATTGGTTTGTTTTATTAAA